>NZ_RXMA01000005.1 GCF_003966125.1 Azospirillum griseum | reverse complement strand
CACGTTTGCGTCCGCGCTATCGCGCCATCTCGCAAAACATCGGGAAAACGTTCCAAACCCGCAAGGCGTCACTCCCCGGAGGGATACCGACCACCCGCGACAGCCCGAGGTCGGCGAAGGCGTGGCGCAGCAGGCGCGCCGCCGCCTCCGTCGCGAAGCCCTGTCCCCAGACCGCCGGAATCTGACGCCAACCGATCTCCACCGCCCCGTCATAGGGGGTCAGCGACACCCAGCCGAGAAAGCGGGCGGGATCGGTCCGCTCCACAAAGGACCAGCCGCCCAACCCTGGCGGCTGGCGGGCGGTGAGGCGGTCGGCCACGGAACGGGCGTGCGCCGCCCAATCGGTCGGCGGGCCGCCGACATGGCGCGTCACCGCCGGATCGGCGTCCATCGCCAGGATCGCCACCAGATCCGCCACCCCGCGCGGGCGCAGGATCAAACGGTCGCTGTGCAGGACCGGCAGCGTCATGCCCCCTCCGCCATCGCCATGACCGGTTCAGCGTAACGCAACCGTGACTCGTCGTTCAACGCGGGGCCGGTGCGGGGCTGCCGGGGTGGCCTCACGCCCGCCGGTCGGTCGCGATCAGCAGCATCGACAGCGCGGCGGCCCCGGCCAGAAACACGGCGTCGTAGCCCCACAGACCGGCCAGCGCCCCACCGCCGGGGGCCGCCAGCGCGATGGCGAGGTCGAAGAAGGCGACGTTGGCCCCCAGCGCCACCCCGCGCCAGCACGGCGCCCCCGCGCACCGTTTCTTACGCGAAACGGTTCTTTCGGTGTCTCACGCCCTCACCACAGCCCCGCCCCCGACAGGCGGATGACGCACAGCTTGTCCGCCGCGCTCTTGGCGTTGGTTTTGTTGTCGGCGATGGTGGCGTTGATCGCCTCCGGCGTCAGGCTGTGCGGGCCGGGGGCGATGGCCACCACCACACCGCTGACCGACAGCAGCGGATAGGACCGAACGGTTCCGTAACGATCCTTGGAAACAAACGATCCAGCCTCTCGGGTGGCCGGATCGTAGAGGCTTTCCGCGTCGGAGCGGAATTGCGCCAGCAGCTCCGCCAACCGGGTCACGACCTCCTCCTCCTCGCCGCCGCTGACGCCCAGGAAGAAATCATCGCCGCCGATGTGGCCGACAAAAGCGTCGCCCGGCGCGGTCGCCGCCCAGGCCTTCAGCCGTTCGCTGAACATCAGGATGGCGCGGTCGCCCTGGCGGAAACCGAAATTGTCGTTGAACGGTTTGAAATTGTCGAAATCGAGATAGGCCAGCGCGTGGGCGCGCGCGCCGTCGGCCAACGCCGTTTCGATGTGGCGGACGATGGCGGCGTTGCCGGGCAGGCGGGTCAGCGGATTCTGATCGGTCGCCATGGCGAGGTTGCGTTCGTGCACCAGCCGCAGCAGCGCGCTGCTGGACAGCACCCCGGCGTAGACACCGCCCTCGACGATGACGATGCCATCCTCGGCAGACTCGGCGGAAAAGGCTTCGATCACCCGGTCGAGCGGGGTGGAGATGTCGCAGACCGGCATCTTGATGACCAGATCGTCCAACCGGTCGCCCAAGCCCCGGTTGCGCAGCAGTTCGCCGCCAAAACGGGAATAGACGAAGCGCTTCAGGTCACGCTCGCGCACCAGCCCCAGCGGGCGGTCATGCTCATCCACGATGGGGGCGATGGAGGCGCTGGAATCGCCCTTGAAGTAGTCAAGCAGCTCCGTCTTGCGCGCGGTGACGCGCAGCGGCGGCAGCCGTTCGATCACCTCGGCCAAACGGCGGTGCGCCTCGCTCGGCTGGCGGCGGTCGCGGGCGTTCAGATCGGTGACGGTGGCGTAGCTGGTGGGCAGCGCGCCAACGCCGACACGCGGCCGGGAAATCAGGAAGCCCTGCACGAAGTCGCAGCCCAGATCCCGGCACACGTAGAACTCGCTGGCCGTCTCCACCCCGTCGGCGATGATCTGGATGCCCAGCGCGTGGGCGTGGCCGACCATCGCCGCGACCAGCGCCCGCCGCCGCGCGTCGCTGTCGATGTTGCGGATGAAATAAGCGTGCAGCTTCACGTAATCGGGCCGCGCTTCGAACAGCAGGCGCAACCCGGCAAAGCCGACGCCGAAATCGTCGATGGCGATGCCCAGCCCGCCAAGCCGGTAGCGCTCAACCGCCTCCTCCACCACCACGCCGGGCGGGATGGCGCGCCGTTCGGACAGCTCCAGCACGATGCCGCTCTGCCGCCGCCCACCACCATCGCGCGGCAGCCACGGCGAATCAGGCATGCCAACCAGACGGGCGTCCAGATTCAGGAACAGCTTGGCGTCGTTCCACCCGGCCATGGTGCGGTAGACCGTGACCGCCTTGGCGTGCAGGGCCGATTCCACCGCCCCCAGAACCACCGGCCCCGCCGCAGCGGCGGCGTCCAGCAGGGCGTCCCCATCGGCGAAGGGCGTGCGGTCAAAGCCGCGCAACAGCGCCTCATAGCCGTGGCAGCGCCCGCTGCGGGTCTGGACGATGGGCTGAAAGGCGTAGGTCAGCGCCGCGACCACCGGCGGCCAATCCAACGGCACGGACGACGGGGCGACCGCGCGGCCCAACGGGGCCGGACGTCCGTCCGCTGTGTCATCCGTGGATAGCAAGGTCATGAAGCGACCGCCGCCCGCTGTGGTGCGCGCGACCGCCGCGCGCCGAAACCCGATGGCTCACACGGGCTTTTAGCAGATCACCGTTGCGGTTTCGTGACTGAGACACCGGGTTTTAAAGCGGTGACGCACACAAACAACAAAACACGCGCGTCCGGTGAGAGCACAGGGAGATGCGCGGCAACGGGGGCGAGACGGTGGAGCGGGGCGGACCGCCGCCCCCGGCCTGTCTTCACACCGAAATCTCAACCTCCGCCGGGGCGCGGCCCGAGGCCAGCAGATAGGAACCGGTCATCGCGTCGGCCAAGGGTTCGGAAATCGGGCGGCCCAGCCGTTCGACCAGGAACGGCCAGAGCGGGACCGCCAGACCGCCGGAGAAATACAGCGTGTCGGCGTCCTCCAGCCGCAGCGCGCGGGCGAGCGCGACCAGATGATCGACCGCCTGGTTGCGGATGCCCAGCGCCACCGGGTCGCCCTCATCCGCCGCCGCCAGCACGAAGGGCGTCAGGCTGGCCATCCGTTCCGGGTTGGGGTTGGCCAGGATGTCGTCCAGCGTCTCCGCCCCGCAGATGGTGGCGATGAGGGAATCGGCCAGCGGCCAGGGCGGGGCCACCGTGTCCTTGACCTCCAGCGCGTGGCGGAAGGCCTGCACGCCGATCCACGCCCCGCCGCCACGATCCCCGACCGTCCAGCCCCAGCCGTCGCGGAAAAAGTTCGTGCCATCGGGCAGCAGGCGGCGCGCCGTCACCCCGGTTCCCACCGCCACCATGCCGCAGGGCTTGCCGCCACCCGCGCCGATCAGGGCGGCGTAACCGTCGTTGATCGGCAGGATGCGGCCAAAGGGCGGACAGGCGGCGACAAAGGCGGCGCGGGAGCGCATCACGTTCAACCCCGCCGACCCGATGGCCAGCGTGATGCCCGCCCGATCCTCCGGGTCATGCCCGGCGTCGCTGGCGCAGCGCCGCCACAGCGCCATGACGCTGGCGACCGCGCGGGCGCAATCGGTGTTCGGGTTGCAGGGGCCATCGACGGCGCTGGCCAGCGTCACGCCATCGGCGTCGGTCAAACGGCCACGGCTGCGCGTACCGCCGCCATCGACACAGAAATAGACAGCGGACGTCATGGGAACCACGTCTCCTCATCCACAAAAGCAAAGCAGGGTCGAGCGCGGGTTACGGCAACGCCCGCAGGGTTTGCGTGCCGCTCCAGCGCTGGCCGGGATCGAGCGCGACCGGCGCGCCGATCACCGCCGCCTCGACGCAGACGAAACGGCTGTGGCCGTCGGGCGGCAGGGCGGGCAGACGGTCGGTCGCGGCGGGTTTCCACACCACGGCGTCGCAAAAGCCGCTCTGCTCGATCAGCAAACTGGCCCGCAACCCGGCCCGCAACCCGGCGTCCCCCCGCGCCAGCGTGACCGGCGCACGGGCGTTCAGGAAAATCCGGTCAATCGGCGCGTCGAGCGGGATCGGCGCGTCATCCGCGCGCAAACGACGGTCGCCGTCGGCGCTGTCGATCACCTCCAACCCTCCCAGCCCCGTCACCCGGTCGCTCACCTCGGCGCGCAGATAGCTGTGCAGCGCGGTGGTGAAGGCGAAGGCCGCGCTCCCGCTGTTGACCACGTCCAGACGGATCGACAGCTGGTCGTCGTCGAAGCGGGCGGTCAGTTCCAGGCGGAACGGGTGCGGCCAGACGGCGCGCGTCTCCGGCGTGTCGTCCAACGCCATCGTCACCCAACCGCAGCCGTCGGTCTCGTCCACGCCCTGCCCCACCACCGCCCACACGGCGGTCCGGGCAAAGCCGTGCTTGGGCAACGGCCCGCGCGCGGCGAATTGCGGGAAGATGACCGGCACGCCGCCGCGAATGGCGTCCGTCGCCACCCACGGATTCGCCGGGCTGAGATAGAGCCGCTCCGCCCCATCGCGCCCCCACCATTGGCAGAGCGTGCCGCCCTGGCGGGCGAAGGCCAGCCGCGCGCCGTCGCGGGCGGCGACGGTGACGACGGGAACGGCCTCGCTGCCCAGGGGCGGTTGGGCGGGGGATGCGGCGGTGGTCATGGCGCGAAGGTCCTTATGGCCGGGACCGACCGGGCGCTCAGGCGACCCGCGCGGCGGCGGGCTGGGCCGCCGCGTCCGGCCCCTCGGCGATCCGCACGCCGCTGGCCGCGTCGAACAGATGCAGGTTGCCCGGACGCAGCCGCAGCGTCACCGGCTGGTCGATGAGCCACCCGTGATCGGGGTGTTCATGCACGGTGACGACCGTGCCATCGGCCAGACGGACGCGCAAGAAGCTCTCCGCCCCCAGATACTCCGACGCGATGACGGTGCCCGCCAGCCCGTCGTTCCCGCCGGGCAGGATCTCGAAGCCGTTCGGGCGGATGCCGGCGGTGACGGCCCCGTTGGCCGCCGCGCTGCACGGCAGACGCCCAGACCCGGCCAGCGTCAGCACCCCGCCCCCGGCGGTCCCCGCGACCATGTTCATGCCGGGCGAGCCGATGAAGGTGGCGACGAAGGCGTTGGCCGGGCGGCGGTACAGCTCCGACGGGGTGCCGATCTGCTGCACAATGCCGCCGTTCATCACGATGATGCGGTCGGCCAGCGTCATGGCTTCGACCTGATCGTGGGTGACATAGACCATGGTGGCCCCAAGCCGCCGGTGCAGATCGGCGATCTCCGCCCGCACCTGGTTGCGCAGGGCGGCGTCCAGGTTGGACAGCGGCTCGTCGAACAGGAACACCTCGGGATGGCGGACGATGGCGCGGCCGATGGCGACGCGCTGGCGCTGCCCGCCCGACAATTCGCCGGGGCGGCGCTTCAGGAAGGGTTCCAACGCCAGGATGCGCACGGCCTCGGCCACCCGCTCGGCGATCAGCGACGCGGCGGTGCGCGCCTGCTTCAGCCCCAGCGTCAGATTCCCTTCCACGGTCAGATGGGGGTAGAGGGCGTAGCTCTGGAACACCATGGCGATGCCGCGCTTGGACGGCGGCAGGCTGCTGACGTCGCGCCCGCCGATCAGCACCTTGCCGGTGGATTGGTCGCTCAGGCCCGCGATGATGCGCAGCAGGGTGGATTTGCCACAGCCCGAGGGGCCGACGATGACGATGAACTCACCGTCGGCGACGTCAAGATCGACCGTCTTCAGAACCTCGACCGCGCCGAAGCGCTTGGAAATGCCTTCGAGAACGAGTTTGCCCATGATTTCCTCTCAAGTCCCGTGCCGCGTCGGGCGTTCGTTCACTTCACCGCGCCGGCGGTGATGCCCCGGATCAACTGGCGGGAGAACATCAGATACAGGATCAGCATCGGCACGATGGCCAGGGTCAGGGCCGCCAGGACGGCGTTCCAGTCCGTGATGAACTGACCGATGAAGGATTGCGCGCCCAGCGTCATCGTCCGCGTGCTTTCACCCGGGGCCAGCACCAGCGGGAACCACAAATCGTTCCAGATCGGCACCATGGTGAAGACCGCGATGGTGGCGATGGCCGGGCGGACCACCGGCAGGACCAGCCGGAACAGGATGGTGTATTCCGACAAGCCATCGACGCGGGCCGCGTTCTTCAGATCGTCGGACACCTGCCGCATGAACTCCGACATCACGAAGACCGCCATCGGCAGACCTTGGGCCGTGTAGACCAGGATCAGGGCGAACAGCGTGTTGGCCAGCCCCAGCGACACCATCAGCTTGAGGATGCCGACCGTGCCCAGCCGGATCGGGACCATGATGCCCATCACCAGGAACAGGCCGATCAGCCGGTTGCCGGGAAAGCGGTATTCCGACAGGGCAAAGGCCGCCATCGCGCCGAACAGGATGATGAAGAACAGCGCGCAGACGGTGACGATCAGGCTGTTCTGAAAGTAATTCAGGATGTCGCCGCGCTTGAGCACCGTGTCGTAGCCGATCAGGGTGATCGTCTCGAAGCTGGGCAGGGCCAGCGGTGCGCCGAAGATCTCCTTGCGCGGCTTGAAGGAGTTCATGATCACCAGCAGCGTCGGCGCCAGCGCCAACAGGGTGAAGCCGATCAGAACCAGATGGGCGGCCAGCGTCGATATCTGGAAACGGCGCGCGATGCGTTGCGTCATGGCCGAAATCCTTACATTTGGTAGTAGGCAAGCCGACGCTGCACGCCATAAAGATAGACGCAGACGCCGCACAGGATGATGAGGAACATGGCCCCGGCGATGGTCGCCCCCATAAAGGGGTCGCCCGCTTGCAGCTGGTTGCCGAAGAAGGTGCGGTACAGCAGCGTGCCCAGGATGTCGGTGGAGAAGTTCGGCCCGGCCAGCGCGCCCTGGCTGACGTAGATCAGGTCAAAGGCGTTGAAGTTGCCGACGAAGGTCAGGATCGACACCACGCCGATCGACGGCCAGATCAGCGGCAGCTTGATCTTGAAGAACTGGTTGATCCCGGTCACGCCGTCGCAGGAGGCCGCCTCCATCAACTCGTCGGGGATGGCGATCATCGCGGCGTAGATCAGCATCATCGGCAAACCGATGAACTGCCAGACCGAAATCAGCGCCAGCGTGATCAGCGCCGTGTCCGGCTGGCCCAGCCAGGGGGCGAACCAGCTTCCCAGCCCCACCGACCCCAGCAGCGTTTTCGACACGCCCCAGGCCGGGCTGAGGATCAGCTTCCAGACGAAACCGACGATGACGAAGGACAGCATGGTCGGCAGGAACAGCGCCGTGCGGTAGAACTCGCGCCCCGGCAGCTTGCCAAGCGACAGCAGGGCCGCCAGCAGGATGCCGATGGGGTTCTGGACCAGCATGTGGATGATGAAGAACACCACATTGTTCCACAACGCGTTCCAGAACGGCCCCTGCCAATAGCTGTCGGTCAGCAGGGTGGTGTAGTTGGCCAGCCCGACGAACACCGGCGCGCCATCCGGCCCCTTGCCGTAGAGCGACATCCGCAGGCTGTCGAAGACCGGCAGCAGCATGATGACCGTGTAGATGAGGATCGCGGGCGCCAGCAACACCCCAATGTGCCAGCGGATTGGTTTGCGCTGTGCCGACGTCGCCACGGCATACCCTTTCGTTGTGAGAAAACGGTGGTCTTTGAAGAGAGCCGGGCCGCGCGTGAACGCGGCCCGGTAAAGCCTCAACAGCAGGCCCTCAACAAAAGACCATCAACAGCGGACACTCAAAACAGGCACTCACACGCTGCGGATTTTTACTTCTGCTGCGGCTTGTACCAATTGGCCAGGGCGGCCTGGAGACGCTCGGCGGCCTTCTCCGGCGTTTCGGTGCCGTTGATGACGTTGGCCGAGGCACCCCAGGTGGCGTCCTCCAGGTTCGGCTTGGCCCCGCGCGACAGGATTTGATAGGTCGAGCGGATGGTGGACTTGCAGCCGTTGCGCCAGCCGACGAAGGTCTGGGCCAGCGGATCGTCCACCGCCACCGGGGCGGTTTGCAGGCTGAAGAAGCCCGGCAGCGCGTTCGCGTAGATCTTGGCGAAGTCCGAGGTCGTCACCCAGGTCAGGAACTTCTTGGCGGCTTCGGGGTTCTTGGTCTTGGTGTTCATGCCGACGGCGATGTCGGGATGGTCGGAGATGTAGCAGGTGTCGCCGACCTTGCGCACCGGCGGCGGGAACGCGCCCATCTTGAAGGTGGCCTGGGCGTTGAAGCCCGAGATTTCCCACGACCCGCCGGGATAGATCGCCGCACGGCCGAGCGTGAAGATGTTCTGGCTGTCGGCGTAGGACTGCGCCTTGTACCCGTCGCCCAGATAGGGTGCCCACTTGGCCAGTGTGCGCAGGGTTTCCACCCAACCGCCTTCGGACAGCTTCTGGGAGCCTTGGATGACGGCGTTGCGGCCTTCCTCACCCTTCCAGTAATTCGGGCCGATGTTCTGATAGCCGGTGGTGGCCGCTTCCCACTGGTCGGCGGTCCCCATGGCCATCGGCACATAGGTGCCGTCCTTCTTGATCTTGTCGAGCGCTGCGAACAGTTCGTCCTCGGTCTTCGGCTCCTTCAGGCCCAGCTTGTCGAAGGCTTCCTTGTTGTAGATGAAGCCATGCAGCACCGAGGCCATCGGCACGCAGAAGGTGGTCTTGCCGTCGTCGGTGCTCCAGGCCAGCTTGGCGGCGGCGCTGAAGTTGTTCATGCCGGGCAGGTCGTTCAGCGGGGCCAGGCGGCCCTTGGTGAACTGCTCCAGCGAGGCGTCGAACGGGCGGCAGGTGACGATGTCACCGGCGGTGCCGGATTCCAGCTTGGCGTTCAGGGCGGCGTTGTATTCCTTGGGCGCGGTCGGCGCGAACGTCACCTTGATGTCGGGATGGGCCTTTTCAAAGGCCGGAATGATCTTGTCCTGCCAGATGGCCAGATCGTCGGCGCGCCAGCTTTCGATCACCAGAGTGCTGGCCGCCTGGGCCATCGGGGCCCAGCTGGCGCACACCGCCACCACCGCAGCCGACATCGTCAAAGCGCGCTTCATCGTGCGTACCCTCCCGTTCGAATGAAATTGGCCCGTTCGAATCAAAATTGGATTGAGCCGGTTGTTCGGACCCCTTGCGGCCCGCCTGCCGACACGCCGTCCCGGCCACGTCAGCTGTACTAGGACGATACCAAAACAATACCAAAAGGAAACCATTTTTTTGCCAACCAAAAATTTTTGCCCCGATTTTTCCCACAACACCCAGCATGCACGTGCGTCGGCAACCGGTTTCCGCAAACGGACTCTATGAAAATCAACATGTTCATGAAAATTGCGCGGCGTGAGAAACAAGCGAATTCCCCAACAATCAAGCCTGTTGACAGTCTGATGGATTGGTCCTAAACATAAGACCAATCAGATACCAATGACCCAGCAAGGGACCCGTCCATGCGCACCGAGGCGATCTCCCCCCGATACGCCACGCTCGATCAGTGGAATCCGCAGGAGATCGTTCAAACCCTGTGGGCCAGCCAGGCGCACGCGGTGGCCGCCTGCCTGCCCTGCCTGCCGACGCTGGTCGCGGCGGTGGAGGCGGCGGCGGCGCGCCTGACGCGCGGCGGGCGGCTGTTCTACGTCGGGGCGGGGTCGGCCGGTGCCATGGCGGCGATCGATGGGATCGAGCTGCGGGCGACCTTCGGATTCCCGGCAGCGCGCACCATCATCCTGTTGGCCAGCGGCCTGGATTTCTCGCGCGGCATGCCCGGCGGGCATGAGGACGACGCCAACGCCGGACGCCTGCGCATGCTGGATTGCGGCTGCAACGAGCAGGATGTGGTGATCGGCGTGTCGGCCAGCGGGGCCAGCGTCTTCACCACCAGCGCGGTGCAGGAAGGCCGGGCGCGCGGTGCCCTGACCATCGGGCTGTCGAGCGTCGCCCACAGCCCGCTGATGCAGAGCGTCGAGTTTCCCCTGTTGACCGAAACGGGGGAGGAGGTCGTCGCCGGTTCCACCCGCCTGGGGGCGGGAACCGCGCAAAAGGTGGTCCTGAACCTGTTTTCAACGACGCTGATGGTCCGCACCGGGGCCGTCCACGGCAACATGATGGTCAATCTGCGCCCGGAAAACGACAAGGAGCATCAACGGGCCATTGCCATCATCCAGCAAATCACCGATTGCAAGGCCACGCAGGCGGAAGCCGCCCTGGCGGAAGCCGGGGACGCCAAGCACGCCGTCCTGCTGGTCAGCGGCATGAGTCTGGAACAGGCCCGCGCGGCGCTTGCGCGCTCGGGCGGCGTTCTCGGCCCGGCCCTGGCCGAGGCGCACCGCTCATGAGCGGCGCATCCCCCCGCCCGGTCCCTGCCCTTGGTCCGGTTGCCGCCCGCCTGGTCTTACGGAGTCGTCGCGATGCGTAACCCTGCCCCCAACGCTGCCGAGCCGCTGTTCAACAATCAAGCCGTGTCGTCGGCGCGGGCGCTGCCGCTCTACATGCAGTTGGCCCAGCATCTGCGCCAGCTCATCATGGGCGGGGCCATCAACGATCAGGACGCCTTGCCCGCCGAACGCGAGCTGGCCGAACGCTTCAGCGTGTCGCGCGTCACCGTGCGCAAGGCGCTGCAATCGCTGACCGACGAAGGGCTGCTGCAACAGCGCCAGGGGGCCGGAACCTTCGTCAGCGCCCCGCCGCGCGTCGAACAGCCGCTGTCGGTGCTGACCAGCTTCACCGAGGACATGCAGTCGCGCGGGTTGACCGCCGGATCGGTCTGGCTCGACCGCACCACCGGCACGGCGACGTCGGACGAGGCGTTGATCCTTGGCCTGTCGCTGGGCGAGCGGGTCAGCCGGTTGCGCCGCATCCGCTTGGCCAACGGCGTGCCGATGGCGATCGAGAATTCCGTGGTTCCCAGCCGCTTCCTGCCCGATCCCGGTGCCATCACCGGATCCCTTTACGACGTGTTGCGGACGCGCGGCCACATCCCGCACCGCGCGCTCCAGCGGTTGAGCGCCACGTCCCTGTCCGAAGACCACGCCAAGCTGCTGGACACCCAGCCCGGCAGCCCCGCCCTGCACATCGAGCGCCGCACCTTCCTGCCCACCGGCGGCATGTTGGAGCTGGTGCGGTCCCATTACCGGGGAGACGCCTACGACTTCGTCGTGGAGCTGCAACTCTCCGCCCCTTCCATACCCAGCCGACACGACAGCGAGGCCGGTTCATGACCCTCTTCACCCTTTCGGCGTCCGACCCGCGCATGGCCTTCGAGGCCGCCGAGGCCGCCGACACCGTCACCCGTCTGGCCGAACTGGCCACCCCGGCCCTGGCCGCGCTCGGCGACCGGCTGCGGGCCAACCCGCCCCCCGTCGTCATCACCTGCGCGCGCGGCAGCTCCGACCACGCCAGCCTGTACGGCAAATACCTGATCGAAACCCATCTGGACATCCCGGTGGCTTCGGTCGGCCCCTCCATCGCCTCGATCTATGGCCGTCGCCTGAGCATGACCGGCGCGCTGTTCATCGCGGTGTCGCAGTCGGGCCGCAGCCCCGATCTGCTGAGCCTGACCCGCTCTGCCAAGGAGGCCGGGGCCATCGTCGTCGGCTTCGTCAACGACCTCGACTCGCCGCTGCCCGCGCTGTGCGACCTGTGCGTGCCGCTGTCGGCCGGGCCGGAATTGAGCGTGGCCGCCACCAAATCCTGCCTGTCCGCCATGGCCGCCTTCCTGCTGCTGACCGCGCAGTGGAGTCGCGATCCTGCCCTCCTGGCGGAAATCGCGGCCCTGCCCGACACGCTGCGCCAGGCCGCAACGCTGGATTGGCACACCCCCTTGCAGGCGCTGACCGCCGTGCGCGACCTCTACATCGTCGGGCGCGGGGCTGGATTCGGCGTGGCCAATGAAATGGCCCTGAAGTGCAAGGAAACCTCCCGCCTGCACGCCGAAGCGGTCAGCGCCGCCGAGGTGCTGCACGGCCCCCTCGCTCTGGTCGGCCCGGGCTTCCCGGTCCTGGCCCTGTCCCAGCCCGACGCCTCGGCGGACACGACGCGGCACATCGTCGAACGCATCGTCGGGCTGGGCGGCCCGGTTCTCACCACCGTGCCGGACGTGGCGGGCAGCGTCACCCTGCCCACCGTGCCGGACGTCGGCCCGGCAACGGCTCCGCTGGCCGCGCTGCAAAGCTTCTACATGGCCATCGGGCGCATCGCCCGCGAACGCGGCCTGGATCCCGACGCTCCCGCCAACCTGCGCAAAGTCACGGAGACGATCTGATGGCCCAGCTTCTGCGCGGCGGGCGGCTGTTGCTCGACGAGCGGATCGTCGATGGCCATGACCTGCTGATCGCCGACGGGCGCATCGTCGCCGTCGGGCCGGGGCTGGACCCGGACGGGGCCACCCCGGTCGATCTGCCGCCGGGCAGCCTGCTCGCCCCCGGCTTCATCGATGTGCAGGTCAACGGCGGCGGCGGAACTCTGTTCAACGACGAGCCGACGCAGACCGGCGTGCAGACCATCGCCGCCGCCCACCGGCGGTTCGGGACCACCGGCCTGCTGCCCACCATCATCACCGACGCCCCCGACCGGCTGAGCCGGGCCGCCGACGCGGTGATCGCCGCCCGCGCCATCCCCGGCAGCGGCGTGCTGGGCGTGCATTTCGAAGGGCCGTTCATCAGCCCGCAGCGCCCCGGCGTCCACGATCCGCGCTTCATCCGCAGCCCGACGGCGGCGGATCTGGCCTTGCTGACCGATCTGGCGGCGGACCCGGCGGTGGGGCGCGTGCTGCTGACGCTGGCCCCGGAAACGGTGGACAGCGCCACGCTCGACCGCTTGGCCGGGACCGGAATCCTGCTGTCGGCGGGCCATTCGGCGGCGGACTGGCAACAGACCACCGACGCGCTGGCCCATGGCGTGCGCGGCTTCACCCATCTGTTCAACGCCATGCCGCCCCTGACCGCGCGGGCACCGGGCCTGATCGCCGCCGCGCTGCTCGACCCGAACAGCTGGTGCGGCCTGATCGTGGACGGCATCCACGTCCATCCGGGCACCCTGCGTCTGGCGCTGGCGGCCAAGCCGTTCGACCGCATGATGCTGGTGACGGACGCGATGTTGGCCACCGGCACCGATGTCAGCGAATTCGACCTCCAGGGCCGCCGGGTCCTGCGCCGCAACGGCCGGTTGGAGACGGAAGACGGCACGCTGGCCGGGGCCGACATCGACATGGCCCAGGCGGTGCGCAACTGCCGCGACCTGCTGGGCCTGCCGGTGGAACGCGCGCTGGCGCTCGCCTCCCGCCACCCGGCGGCGTTCCTGGGCCTGGACGACCGGCTGGGCCGCATCGCCCCCGGTTGGCAAGCCGACCTCGTTCTGTTGACCGACGACCTCCAGGTTCTCGGCACCTGGGTTGAGGGCGGCTGGCTCGCCGCCGATCCCGCCAAGGCACCGGTGCCTCCCGCCGCCTGACCCGCCCCCGCACACCGCAACCGACCTGCCTTTCCCCCGCCGGGCCAACGCCGCCCGGCGGCAACGGGCCGTCCTGTCCCAAAGGGTTCCGCCATGCTCGCCACGCTTCGCATGAGAGGGAAGATCATCATCATCGTCGCGGCGATGGCCCTGCTGTGCGGGGTCGTCGGCGGCATCGGCGTGGTCGGGATGACGGAGATCGGCGCGGCGGCGGAGCGCATCGCCCTGTCCGGCGACGTCATCAAGACCGGCGCCCGCCTCAGCACCAACGTGGTGGCGATGAACCGGGCGGAGGGCCGCATGGCGATGAACCCGGCGGAGACGGCCGAGGCGTCGCTCGCCCTCCAGGACGCCAGCCGCCAATTCGCCCAGCGCGTCGCGCTGCTCAACGGCATGGTCGCGGCGGAGCACAAGGATGCGTTGGCCGCGATCACCGCCGCCCACCGCGCCTATATGGGCCAGACCCTGCAAACCATGCAGTTGGCGCGCAAGGCCAAGGACTCCCGCCGGGAGGAGGACCGCGCCGCCGTGGTCGCCAGCGTGCAGAAATCCAGCGAACTGGTCAGCGAACTGGACCGCAAGATCAAGACGTTCACCGACGCGCTCGACACCGACGGCATCCGCATCAACGACGCGGCGGCGGAGCAGCGCCAGACCCTGACCATCGCCATGGCGGCGGTGGCGCTGGGCGGCATTCTGTTGAGCACGCTCTACGGCCTGATCGTCGCCAAGCTCGGCTTGACCAACCCGGTGCGCGCCATCGTCCGCGACCTGATGCAATTGGCCGACGGCGCGCTGGACATCACGCTGTACGGAACCACCCGCAAGGACGAGCTGGGCGACATTGCCCGCGCCTCGGCCGTGTTGCAGACCACCGCGTTGACCGCCCGCCGTCTGGCCGCCGAGCAGGAGGGCGACCGTCTGGCCCGCGAGGCCCGCGCCCAGACCATCGAACAGCTCGCCCAGTCGTTCGACGAGGCGGTGTCCGGCAAGCTGCACGCGATGGCCGACGCCGCCGCCCAGATGGCGGAGGTCGCCCATGGGCTGGCCAACAGCGTCGCGGTGGGCACCGACAAGGCGGCGACCGTCACCTCGGCCACCGCGCAGGTCTCGGGCTGCGTCCAGACCGTCGCCGCGTCGGCGGAGCAGTTGAGCGCCTCGATCAGCGAGATCGGTCGCCAGATCGGCCAATCGACCCGCAGCACCCGGCAGGCCATCGACGAGGTGACGCAGGCCAACACCGCCATCTCCAGCGTGGTCGAACGGTCGATCGGCATCAGCGACGTGGTGGGCGTCATCACCGCCATCACCGCGCAGATCAACCGTCTGGCCCTGAACGCCACCATCGAGGCCGCAAGGGCAGGCAACGCGGGCAAGGGCTTCGCCGTGGTCGCGACCGAGGTGAAGACCCTGGCCCAGCAGACCGCCCGCGCCACCGACGACATCATCCGCCAGATCGCCGCCCTGCAAAGCGCGACCGAAGGGTCGGTGGCCGTCATCACCCGCGTGGTCCAGCGCATCGACGAGATCAACCACGTCACCAACGCCATTGCCGCAGCGGTGGAGCAGCAATCCGCCGCCACCGCCGACATCGCCCGCAACATCCAGACCACCGCGTTGGGCACGCAGGAGGCCGCTGCCAGCATCGCCAGCGTCAGCGCGGCGTCCGCCGAAAACGGCGCGGCGGCGGGGTTGGTGCTCGCCTCCTCGCAAGCCCTGTCCGACGAAACCAGCCGCGTGAAGGCGGAAATCGCCACCTTCCTGCGCGACATCAAGGCCGCCTGAATGACCGCAACGCCCCGGCGCTGACCGCCCGCTTTCCCAGCCCTTCCTCCCGAAGCTCCCGTTTGACGACGCCGGCCCCCCGGCGGCGCGAGGCCCCGCTCATGTCTTCTCCGTCCCCCCACATCGCGCCGTTCGACTACGTCGTCTTTGGCGGAACCGGCGATCTGGCGATGCGCAAGCTGCTGCCCGCGCTGTTTCACCGCGAGTTGGACGGCCAATTGCCGACCGATGGGCGGATCATCGCCGTCGCGCGCGGGGCGATGGACGAGGAGTCCTACCGCGCCCAGGTGCGCGACGCGCTCGACCGCCATGTCGGCGCGGCGCTGACCGATGAGGCGTGGGCGACCTTCGCCCGCCGCCTGTCCTACGCGGCGGTGGACGCGCGCAGCGGCGAGGGGTGGCGCGCGCTGGGCGCGACGCTGGACCAGCACCCCGAACGCGTCCGCGTCTTCTATCTGGCCACGGCACCCGACCTGTTCGGCCCGATCAGCCAGCGCCTGCACGATGTCGGGGCCATCACCGCGCGGTCGCGCGTGGTGCTGGAAAAGCCGCTGGGCCATGATCTGGCGTCGGCCCGCCGCATCAACGACGAGGTCGGGCGCGTCTTCACCGAATCCCAGATTTTCCGCATCGACCATTATCTGGGCAAGGAGACGGTGCAGAATCTGTTGGCGCTGCGCTTTGCCAACGCCCTGTTCGAACCGCTGTGGTCCAGCGCCTGGATCGACCATGTGCAGATCACCGTGGCCGAGACCGTCGGGGTGGAAAATCGCGGCGGCTATTACGACGGCTCCGGCGCGCTGCGCGACATGGTGCAGAACCACCTGTTGCAGTTGCTCTGCCTGGTCGCCATGGCCCCGCCCGCCACGCTCGACCGCGAC
This sequence comes from Azospirillum griseum, assembly GCF_003966125.1. Taxonomy (GTDB): domain Bacteria; phylum Pseudomonadota; class Alphaproteobacteria; order Azospirillales; family Azospirillaceae; genus Azospirillum; species Azospirillum griseum. The sequence goes on along the minus strand of NZ_RXMA01000005.1, from coordinate 238,512 downwards.
GCGGTGCGCGACGAGAAGCTGAAGATCCTGCGCGCGCTTGCCCCCATCGAAGGGGCCGACGTCGATCTGCTGACCGTGCGCGGCCAGTACCGCGCCGGGGCGATCGATGGGCAGCCGGTCCCCGGCTATCTGTCCGAACCGCTGGTCGGGACGGAGAGCGCGACCGAAACCTTTGTCGCCCTGAAGACCGAAATCCGCGATTGGCGGTGGGCCGGGGTTCCCTTCTACCTGCGCAGCGGCAAGCGGCTGGGGGCGAAAGTCTCGGAAATCGTCATCGCCTTCAAACCGATCCCGCACAGCATCTTCCCCGCCGCCGCCGGTGGGGTGGTCCCGAACCGGCTGGTCGTGCGCCTGCAACCCGACGAACACATCCGCCTGCATCTGATGACGAAGGAGCCGGGGCCGGGCGGGATGCGCCTGCGCGAGGCCGCCCTCAACCTCAGCTTCGCCGAAACCTTCAAGAGCCGCTTCCCCGACGCCTATGAACGGCTGCTGATGGACGTGGTGCGCGGCAACCCCACCCTGTTCATGCGCCGCGACGAGGTGGAGGCCGCCTGGTCCTGGGCCGAACCCATCCTGGACGCCTGGGCGCGCGACCCGCGCCGCCCGCACCCCTACACCGCCGGAACCTGGGGGCCGTCCGCCGCCATCGCCCTGATCGAGCGCGACGGCCGGACCTGGATCGACGATCACGACCGGCCGGGCGGGTGAGCCAGCCCCAAACGACACACCGGAACATCGCGACGGCCTCCGGGCCGAACACGCGGTCACGAAACAGCCGATCACGGCTGTGGCAGGAAACACACTGCGCATTACCCATGGAGGAACACTGAATGTCACGTCTGGTTCTCTCGCTCGGCGTCGCCGCCGTCGCTCTCACCGCTGGCGCGGCGACCCCGGCCTTTGCCCAGTCGAAATCCAAGTTCGACATCACCATCGGCGGCGATGCGTTCTTTGAAGCGGGCATCACCGGCCAGGACCGCGACAGCGGTCTGCGCGCCACCGAATTCCGCAACCGTCTGCGCCTGGTCGTCACCCCGGTTGCCAAGGCCGACAACGGCCTGGAGTATGGCGGGCGCATCCGTCTGGTGACGGACCCCAGCCGCAGCATGGTCAGCGACCGTGCCTTTATGTTCGTCAATGGCGGCTTTGGCACGGTCAGCGCCGGTCAGCAGAACGGCCTGTCGGACGAATACGCCATCATCGCCCCGTCGGATTGGGGCACGGGCGGCGTGGACGGCGACATGCAGGCATTCCTGGGCGGCACCGGCAGCAACCTGCCGGGCACGGCTGGCAACCTGCGCACGCTGGTGTCGGGCAATGTTGCCACCCGCATCACCTACCTGACGCCGAAATTCTCCGGCTTCCAGTTCGGTGTCACCTATCAACCGACCACCGACAGCCAGAACACCGACATCAACCGCCGGAAGACCGCCGCCCCCAGCGGCAACCTGACCGGGGCCTACAGCGACGTGTACGAAGTCGGCGGCAACTACGCCGGGACCTTCGGCGACGTCAGCCTGGGGGCCAGCCTGTATTATCTCGGCGGCACGGCGAAGAACTCCTCCACCTCGACCGCGACCTTTGAAAACCTGTCCTCGACCATGGCGGGCCTCTCGGTCGGCTATGGCGGTTTCAAGGTCGGCGGCAGCTACGCCTGGTCGGGCAAGAGCGGCTACGCCAAGCGCACCACCACCCTGGCGGCCACCAGCCGCGAGGCGCAGAACGTCTGGACGCTCGGCGGGCAATACACCGTCGGCGCGATCACGGTCGGTGCCACCTATCTCAACGCCCAGGACGCGGGCAGCCTGACCGTCGCGGGCAAGAACCAGTTCCAGCAATACGTCGTCGGCGCGAAGTATGTCATCGCCCCCGGCCTGTCGGTCGGCGGCGAGTACAATTACTTCAAGCTGAACTCCGACGTCGCCGCCAACAAGGACAAGGGCAACGTGGTGCTGTTCACCACCAACCTGGCCTTCTGATCGTCGGCGGATTGAGGCTCGACCGGCCTTTTTCGAGACGTGGGCCGGTTGTTGCAGCGGTTCGGGTCGGCGTCGCCACGGTGCGCCGTCGGCGTCGGCCCGGATCGCGTCCATGGGCCTGACGGCTCATGAACGTCTCTTTGTGGTGTTGTCCTCCAGCCTCTCGCAATCTCCTGGGGAGAGGTTTCCCTTGACAGCCGGGTGCCGCAAGCGCCCGGCTTTTTTTTTGCCGACGCTCACCAACCGTGACGATGGTGGTGATGCCAGGGCCGGGCGTAGCGCGGACGCTCATAGACCACGGGCGGCGGCGGCGCGTAGTAGCGCGGGCCAACCACGACCGGCGGCCGGTAGGCCGGGACGGGATCCGCGTAATAGGCGCGGTGATGGTGGACGCAGCCCGTCACCATCAGCAGCAGGGCGGACAGGGCGGCAAGGCGAAGGGGGTTGGGGAGCGTGCGCATGGCGGTGGACCTGCTGGGCGGAACCGGTTGAAACGGGAGCGTGTGCGGGAAAGCCAATAGGGCCGTGTCTGAACAAACACGCCGCCGGAGCGCCTATTCCCACCGCGACGGGCCGCATGGCCTTTGGTCCAATAAATTCACAAATCGCATTGATGAAAGAAAAACTATGAATTTCTGAAATTCAAGGAAACGGGGCAGGCTGCGGGTCATTCCCCCACACACTGGATGATCCGACCATGAAGGCCATCGGCTACCGCGCGTCCCTGCCCGTCACCAACCCCGACTCCCTGATCGACGTCACGCTCGACACCCCCAAGCCGACCGGGCGCGACCTGCTGGTGCGGGTGCGCGCCGTGTCGGTCAACCCGGTGGATGTGAAGCTGCGCGCCAACGTTGCCCCCGCCGACGGGGCGTTGCGCGTTCTGGGCTTCGACGCCGCCGGAACCGTCGAGGCGGTTGGGCCGGACGTCACCGACTTCCGCCCCGGCGACCGGGTGTTCTACGCCGGGGCCATCGACCGCCCCGGCACCAACAGCGAATTCCATCTGGTGGACGAGCGCATCGTCGGCCCATCCCCCGCCAGCCTGTCGGACGCCGAGGCCGCCGCCCTGCCGCTGACCGCGATCACCGCCTGGGAAATGCTGTTCGACCGCTTGGGATTGCAGCAGGGGCCGGAGGCGGAGGCCGGGCGCACCCTGCTGATCGTCGGCGGGGCGGGCGGGGTCGGTTCCATCGCCGTGCAGTTGGCCCGGCGGTTGACCGGCATCCGCGTCATCGCCACCGCCTCCCGCCCGGAAACGGCGGCCTGGGTGCGGGAGCTGGGCGCGCACGACGTGATCGACCATTCCGCCTCGATCCCCGACCAGATCCGCGCCCTGGGCCTGGACGGTGTCGACCGGATCTTCGTCACCACCGGCACCGACCAGCATTTCACCGCGCTGGCCGACATCGTCGCCCCGCAGGGCCGCATCGGGCTGATCGACGATCCCGGCCTGATCGACGTCCGCCTGTTGAAGCGCAAGGCGGTGTCGCTGCATTGGGAGATGATGTTCGCCCGCTCGCTGTTCCAAACCGCCGACATGGCCGAACAGCAGGCGCTGCTGCGCGCGGTGTCGCGACTGGTCGATGCCGGGACGCTGCGGACGACGCTGACCGACACGCTGGGCCGGATCGACGCCGCCACCCTGCGCCGGGCGCACGCGCTGATCGAAACCGGGACCGCGCGCGGCAAGATCGTGCTGGAAGGCTTCTGACGACGAAACATCCGCCCGGCGTCACGCCGCGTCGGGAACCGGGACCAGCGCCGGGCGACCGGCGCGACGCATGGTCGCCAGACTGTCCAGAATGAAGCCGACCAGCGGTTCGGCGAGGCGGCGGTTGCGCGCCGTCTCGCCGAAAATCGCCATGTCCACCTCGCCCAACTCCGGCAAGCCCTCCTCCACCCCCAACCGCCGCGCGCCGTCGGGAACGGAGGATTCGCTCAACACCGCCACTCCCAGACCGGCGCGGACGGCGGCCTGCACCCCCATGACGCTGCCGCTGGTGTAGACGATGCGCCAGGGCCGCCCGATCGCCCCCAACGCCTCCACCCCCCGGTTGCGGAACACGCAAGGAGCGGGCAGCGCGCACAGCGGCAGGGGCAGCGCCGGGTCGATCTCCAGCGTGTCGGCGGCCACCCAGCGCATCGGCTCGCGCCAGATCACCCGGCCGCGCGGCTCGCCCGCGTCGCGCCGGGAAATCACCAGATCGAGATCGCCCGACTCCAGCCCCGTCACCAGATCGCCGCACATCCCCACCCGCAGATCGATGCGCAGGCGTGGGTAAATCCGGGCAAATTGCGTCAACACGCGCGGCAGATGTTCGGACAGGAAGTAATCGGCCACCCCAAGCCGCAATTCCCCCTCCGCCCCCGGTTCGCGGAAGCGGCGCACCGTTTCGTCGTTGAGATCCAGCAGACGGCGGGCGTAGCCCAGCAGCAGTTCGCCATCGTGGGTCAGGGCCAGCGACCGGCTGGTGCGGGCGAACACCCGCCGCCCCAGCGTGTCTTCCAGCTTCTTGATCTTGACGCTGATCGCCGATTGGGTGCGGCCCAACCGCTCCGCCGCCGCCGTGAAGCCCCCGGCGTCGGCCACCGTCACAAAGGCGCGCAGCGCGTCGATGTCCAGATCGGGAATCGTCATCGCCAGGCGCTCCTCGCTTCGGTCATTCCTGAAACAAATTGATGACCGGGAGCCTATCGCTGTTTCGGATGGATGGCGAGTCCTTCCCAACGCGGCCCGCCGTGCTACCGTGCCATTCCCTTCCGCCGCTTGCACGGACCGCTCGACGATGACCAACCGACGGATCGCCCTGTTCCTGGCCCTGCCCGCCAGCGCCCTGGCGCTGTCGGCCTGCCAGTTCCCCGCCTTCGACACCAAGCCGACCCGGCCCAACACCATCACCACCCCGGTGATCCCCGCCCCCACCCGGCCCCCGCCCGAGGCGCGCGGGATCTGGCTGGTCGGCAGCCCGGCCCTGCGCGGAGCGGTCCAGACGGCCGCCGCCGCCTTCGACGGCGGTCCCGACGCCAAGCCGCGCCTGACCGCCGGGGGCACCGCCGCCGGATTCCGCGCCTTCTGCGCCGGGGTCGGGCTGGACCACCCGGACATCGTCGCCGCCGACCGCCCGATCACCCCGGCGGAACGCAAACTCTGCCAGAGCAAGGGGGTGACGCTGACCGCCTATGAGCTGGGACCGAAACAGATCCTGTATGTGAAGGACGCCAACATGATGGCGGTCCCCGGCGTGCGCCCCTTCATCGACAGCCTGAACCGGCCCGGCCAGCCGGTCAGTGCCCCGCTCACCGGGAGTTGATGACAGCGCCGTTGACGCGTGCGGCATCCTGGGGCAGGAACGGTGATAGAGGCCCACACAGCGCAATTGATGACAGCGCAAGACCACAGGGCACGGAAAGACCAAGTGCGATGACAAGCGTGGCGATGACGCAGGCCCGACACACGCGGGACCGCCGCCGGAGGATGACCCTGCGCGGGTTGGCCAACCTGATGGTTGGCGGGTTGGTGATCGTTCTGGCGGTGATGGCGATCATCGGCACGATGATGCTGAACGGCATCCGCGACGTGGAAGAGAGTTGGAACGCCTACGATCTCGGGGCCGCCACCAAGTCCGACGCGCTGTCGGAGCTGCGCTCCTATCTGGGCGCGGGGGGCGTGGTCGATCTGTTCCACGAATATCAAGTCCAGGGGCCGCGCGGCGCGCGAGCGGAGGTGGAGCGCGCGGTCGGGCTGGCGCGGGCCAATCTGGAAACCTACCGCTACACCACCACCACCTCGGCGGAGGAGGAGCGGGCGATCACCGCCATCAGCGACACGCTCGACGCCGTCATCACCCGCCTGCCGCAGATCGAGGCCGGACACGCCGCCAACCAGTACACCCACATCCTGCTGCGCGACACCGCCGTCGATTTCAGCCCGACGGTGGAGGCGTTGCGCCTGCTGGATGGCCAGCTCAGCCGCGACCGGGCGTCGCTGGGGGCGACCAACCGCGCCGTCATCGACCGCCAGCAACGGATTCTCGCCGTCGGCGGTGGGGTGGCGGCGGTGATGCTGCTGGTGCTCGCCGTCTTCCTGGTGGTCGTCACGCACCGGCGTGTGCTGGTCCCGCTCGCCCGGTTGATGGAGGAATCGCGCCGTCTGGCCCGGCGTCAACTGGACCAGCCCTTTGTCTGGACCCGGCGGGACGAGTTGGGCCAGTTGGGCCGCACGCTGGAGGACAGCCGCTCCGCGCTCGCCGCGTTGTTTTCCGCCATCGATGAGAAAACCCAGCGCCTGACCGACAGCGAGCAGCGCTACGCCATGGCCGCCGCCGCCACCAACGATGGCCTGTGGGATTGGGATTCGGTGAGGGGGAACGGCTATGCATCGCCCCGTCTGCACCAGATGCTGGGGCTGACTGACGGCGCGCTGAACTCCTTTGAACGGTTCCTGAGCGTCATCCACCCCGACGATGTGGAGCGCGTCCGCCAGCAGTGGCGCGATGTCACCAACGATTGCGGGCGCAACGGCTTCGAGTTGGAGTTCCGCTTTCGCCAGCCGGATGGTGGTGAAGGCTGGATGTTGACCCGCAGCGTCGTGCAACGGGACGAGCAGGGCCACGCCATCCGCATCGTCGGCTCGTCCACCGACATCACCCGGCGCAAGGCGGCCGAACAGGCGCTGATCCATCAGGCCACCCACGATTACCTGACCGGCCTGCCCAACCGCGCCTTTCTGATCGACTGGCTGCGCGCGGCGATGGAAGGCGACCGGGCGGAACGGCACGGCATCGCCCTGCTCTTCCTCGACCTCGACGGCTTCAAGGTCATCAACGACTCGTTGGGCCACGCCGTCGGCGACCGGCTGCTGATCGCCGTGGCCGACCGCATCTCCGCCCATCTGGCAGCGGGGGAATTCGCCGTGCGCCTGGGCGGGGACGAGTTCGTCGTCGTCACCCACGGGGAGGAGGCGGCACTCGCCGGGGCCGAACGGTTGGAACAGGCGCTGACCACCCCCTTCCGCATCGACGAGATGGAGCTGCGCACCTCCACCAGCATCGGCGTGGCCATCGACGACGGGCTGGCCAGCGACCCGGTCAGCCTGCTGCGCGACGCCGACATCGCGCTGTACCGCGCCAAGGAGCATGGCCGGGCGCGGACGGAGGTGTTCACCGCCGCCCTGCGCGACGCCATCCTGATCCGCCACCGCCTGCAAAACGACCTGACCCGCGCCATCGAGGAGCGGGAGGTCTTCCTGCTCTACCAACCCATCGTGTCGCTGGCCGACGGTCGCCTGACCGGCTTCGAGGCGTTGGTGCGCTGGCGGCATCCCGAGCTTGGCCTGATCGGCCCCGACCGTTTCATCCCCATCGCCGAGGAAACCGGCCAGATTCTGCCGCTGGGCCGCTTCGTGCTGGAGGAGGCGGTGCGCAACCTGACGCGCTGGCGCGCCGACACCGGTCTGCCGCTGTCGGTCAACGTCAATCTGTCCGCCCGCCAGATGTGGGACGCCGGTTACGTGGACGACATGCTGGCGTGGTTGCGCGGCACCGGCTGCGCCGGTCTGAAGATCGAAGTCACCGAAAGCATGACCATGACCGACCCGGACCGCGCCCTGGCGATTCTGGGCCGCTTCCACGATCTGGGCATCCCGCTGTGCATGGATGATTTCGGCACCGGCTATTCCTCGCTGTCCTATCTCGGCCGCTTTCCCTTCGACGTGCTGAAGATTGACAAGAGCTTCGTCCGCGACCTCGCCCCGGAGTCCGACCGGGCGCGGCTGGTGCGCGGCATCGTCAATCTGGCCCATGATCTGGGGCTGGACGTGGTGGGCGAAGGGGTGGAAACCGACGCCGAACAGGCGCTGCTCAACACGCTGGGCTGCGATTACGCCCAGGGCTACCGTTTTGCCCGCCCGCTGTCGTTGGAGGACGCCAACGGCTGGGTTGAACGGGCTAGGCCGCCGACACCCGCCGAAAACAGTCTCCAGACCTGAGCCGTCACCCCGCCGCGAACAGGTCGCCGTCGGCGGGGGCGTCGGCCCAATCGTCGGCGTTGGGATCACCCAGCGCGGTTTCCCACCCCAACGCGGGCAGGCTGATGGCGCGGGTGTTGCCCAGACCGCTGCGCGCGGCGATGAAGCCGCGCTGCTCCATATAGGTCAGCAAACGCCGCCCGCGCCCCTTGGACCGGCTGCCGCAGGCCCGCGCCACGTCGGCGTCCGACGGGCACGGCGCGTGATCCAGCGCGGCGCGGGCCAGCAGCAGGAACACCGGCTGGATGTCCTCCGGCAGGGTGGCGGCGGTGGCGGTGGCCCGTTCCCACGCCGGATCGGCGTCGGTTCCCGCCCCGGCCCGCGCGGTGGCCAGCCGACGGCGGAACGCGGGCAGCGCCAGCCGGTCGCCCTCCACCCCTTGCCGACGGCAGCGGACCAGGAAATCCTGATACAGCACGGCGATGGAGCGGTAGGCGGCCTCCGGGTCGGCCAGCACGTCGCGCAGCACCGCGTCGTACAGCGCCTCGCGCGCGGCGATCTCCTCGGCGGTTTCCTCCGGTTCGGGCGGCGGCGGGGGCATGGCGTCGTCCGCCGCGTCGTCCATCGGCGGCGGCGGGGCGCTGGCGCGGCCACGGGCCAGTTGCGCCATCAGATCGGCGCTGGCGGAGGTGGAGGGGCGGCGCACCGGGTAGCGCGCCGGTTCGCTCTCCGTCGCGGTGAAGATCAGGTCGCGCGCGTCCTCGCTGGGCGTGGTCGGCGGCGGCATCAGGGTCGGGCTGCCGGTGCGGCCCTGGGTTTCCACCGCCCCGATCCGCAAGGACAACGGGCGGCGCGACAGGGCCGGCCCCAGCGCGATGAAATGGCCGCGCTCCAGATCGCGGAACATCTCGGCCTGCCGCTTCTCCATGCCCAACAGGTCGGAGGCGCGGGCCATGTCGATGTCTAGAAAGGTGCGGCCCATCAGAAAGTTGGAGGCTTCCGCCGCCACATTCTTCGCCAGCTTGGCCAGGCGCTGGGTGGCGATCACCCCGGCCAGCCCGCGCTTGCGCCCTCGGCACATCAGGTTCGTCATCGCGCCCAGCGACACCTTGCGGGCCTCGTCCGACACCTCGCCCGCCGCCGACGGGGCGAAGAGTTGGGCCTCGTCCACCACCACCAGCATCGGATACCAGTAATCACGGTCGGCGTCGAACAGCCCGCCCAGAAAGGCGGCGGCGGCGCGCATCTGCATGTCCGAATCCAGCCCCTCCAGATTCAGCACCACCGAGACCCGGTGCTGACGCACCCGCGCGGCCACGGCTTGCAGGGCGGCTTCGGTGTGCTCGTCGGCCTCGACCACGACATGGCCGAAACGGTCGGCCAGCGTGACGAAATCCCCCTCCGGGTCGATGATCGCCTGCTGCACCCACGGCGCGCTCTGTTCGATCAGACGGCGCAGCAGGTGGGATTTGCCGGACCCGGAATTGCCCTGCACCAGCAAACGGGTGGCCAGCAACTCCTCAAGATCGAGCGTCGCGGCGGCCCCCGTGTTCGTCCGCCCCATGTCGATGCCGACCTTCATGCCCAACGCTCCCTGACCGTCCCGCTCCGGCCGCCCCACCCCGACCACCTGGCCGTCTTGGGGACCCCCAACCGTGAAGCGCCGTTCTATAGCGCACCGGGCCGGGGGGCGCGAGCCTGTCAATGCGGGGGCAGCCCTTCAAGGACCGCATCGGGCGCAGTTGGTGCCGGAACCGGGGCCAGCGGGCGGGTGGCCGCTTTTTCCATCGCCTCGGCCATCGCGGCGAACAGCAGCTTGGGCCGCACCGGCTTGGTCGCCAGCGCGTCCATCCCCACCTCCGCGCAGGTCGCCCAAGTGCCGCTGGAGGCGTGGGCGGTGAAGGCCACAATCGGCAGGGTGCCTTGCGGCGGCGGCATCTGGCGGATGCGTTGGGTCGCCATCAGCCCGTCCATCTCCGGCATCTGCAAATCCATCAGCACCAGATCGAACGGCTGTTGCATCACCGCGTCCACCGCCTCGATCCCGTTGGTGGCGAACGCGACGCTGTGACCGACCCGCGTCAGCATGGCGGCGGCGACGTTGCGGTTGACCTCGTTGTCATCGACCACCAGCACCCGCAAGGGGGGCAGCGCCGGATCGGCGGACGGAACACCGTTCGCCCCGCCCGGCGGCGGGGCCGGGGGCGACATGGGAAGAGAATGCGGGAGAGAATGCGGGAGCGACGGCGGCAGCGCCGTTCCGGTGTTGACCGCCGCGACCGTCAGCACCGTGGTGGAATCGGCGGCCCGGCAGGCGATGGTGAAGGTGAAGACGCTGCCCTGGCCCGGCGCGCTGTCCACCCGGATCGTCCCGCCCATCAGACGGCACAGATCCTTGCAGATCGCCAACCCCAGCCCGGTGCCGCCAAAGCGGCGGGTGATGGTGCTGTCGGCCTGGGTGAAGCGTTGGAACAGGGTGCGTTCGGCCTCCGGCGAAATGCCGATGCCGGTGTCCTCGATCTCGAATTCCATCATGAAGCGACCATCGGGCAGATCGGCCCCACGCCGCGCCCGCACAGCGACATAACCGCTGCTGGTGAATTTGATGGCGTTGCCCACCAGATTGAGCAGGATTTGCCGCAACCGCGCCGGGTCAGCGACGATCAGCGGCGGGACCGACGGCAGCATCCGGCTGGTCAGGGTCAGGCCCTTGTCCTCCGCCTTGGCCCGCAGCAGATGGACGACCGACTCGCAGACCGCTTCGGGGTCGCAGGGTTCCGGCTCGATGTCGATCCGCCCGGCCTCCAGCTTGGAGAAATCCAGAACGTCGTCGAGGATGCGCAGCAGCGCTTCCGCCGACTGGCGGGCCACCAGCACCTTGTCGCGCAGGTCGGGGGCGAGCGCTTCGTATTCCAGCAGCGTCAACATGCCCAGCACGCCGTTCATCGGCGTGCGGATTTCGTGGCTGATCGTGGTCAGGAAGTCCGATTTCGCCCGGCTGCCCGCCTCCGCCATCTCCTTGGCAAGCTGAAGGGTCTCTTCGTATTTCTTGCGTTCGGTGATGTCGCGGATGATGCCGATCACCTGCGGGATACCGACCGCGTTCAGATCGCCCAAGGCCAATTCGATGGGGAAGAGCGCGCCGTCGCCGCGCCGCCCGACCTCCTCATGGCTGCGCCCAGCCATGCTTGCGTCACCGGTTGGCGGAGCCACCGCGCCGTCCGCATCGGCGCCAGCAACAGCGGCGGCGGGGGGCGGGCCGGTCAGGCTGGCGACCGTGGCGGCGGTGGCCGCCGCCGCGCGGCTGACGACCAGATCGTTCAGCGACGCCCCCACCAGCGCGGCCCGGTCGGCGGCGAAGATCTCCACCGTGGCGCGGTTCACGTCCAGGATCACGCCATTCCGGTCGGCGATCACCACGCCCTCGCCCACCGCGTCGAGAATCGCCTTCAGATGCCGCTTGGCCAACTCCTGCGACTCGCGATAGGCGGTGCGCAAATCCTCCTCGGCCTGCTTCTGGGCGCTGATGTCCACATCGATGCAGATCCATTTCTCGATGGCGCGGGCGCTGTCATAGATCGGGACCACCGTGCGACTGAGCCACAGCGGGCTGCCGTCGCCGCGCACGGTGCAGACGTCGCCCCGCCACACACCATCGGGCGGCAGAAAGGGCGCGTCGCCGCTGCGCATCGCCTGACCGACCGCCTGTTCACGGGCCACGCCGACCGTGTCGCAATAGAGATCGTTGACCACGCTGATGCGGCCCTGCCCGTCGATCTCGCTGACGATGGCGGTCTGGTCGAGCGCGTTCTTGTGCTGGACCAGCGCGTCCATCAGCGCGTCGATGCGCTGGCCGAACTGGTTGCGCAGGCTGGCCGCCGTGCGGTTGACCATTTCGATGGCCTGCCGGATTTCCAGCGGCGCGTCTTGCGTCAACTGGGCCTGAGCGTCCAACTCACCGACCCGGATGCGCTCCTCCAACGCCTTCAGGTCGCTGAGGTTGGTCAACCAGCGCATCAGCAGGATGCGGACCACCGTCAACCCCAAGAGCAGGCTGGCCAAGGCCAACCCCAACGCCGCCTTGGTCAGTCCCCACAATTCCTCCGCCGCCGTGGCGATGTCGAAGGACAGGCGGAGCACACCGTAATCCTGCCCACCGGCGGCGATGACCCGGTTGACGTCGAACAGCCGATCCGCCAGCAGCTCCAACAGCCAGGGCGGCACATAGCCCCGCGTCTGCCCCTCCGCCCCCACCAGGATCGTCGCCCCCGACAGGTCGATGAAGGCGGCGCGGTCAAAGGGAGTCTGGCTGACCACGGTCTCCAGCATGCGCTTGACCGTGTCGTAATCGCCGATGATGACGCTTTCCTGGATGGTGCGCGCCATCACGTCGGTCAGCACGGTGGCGGTGGCCTGCACATCCTCCAACCGCTGGTACAGGTGATAGCGGTAGAACAGGAACAGGCCGGTCCCCAGCGCCATCAACAGAACCGCCGCATACAGCAGGAACAAGCGCGATCCGAGCGACTGCGGCAGGATTTTCAAGACTGCGCTCCCACGGGCCGTGGCGATGGGGGACGGTCCGGGACCGGTCCGCTCACTTCAGGAAATCGGGCGAGGTCCGGTGAAACTCCATGTAGGAGGCGTAATCCTCTTCCAACGCCGGAATGAAGGTGCGGAAGGGTTCCAGCTTCACGGTTTCCGACACCCGCTTGATGATCGCCGCCCCCGCTGGGTCGTTGGCCATGCCCAGAAAGGCGTCGGTCACGGCCTTCACGTCCGCCGCAGGAACCGACGGCGAGGCCATCAGCGCCAGATCGTTGAAGGGGCCGGAGGTCCACAGCGTGCGGAAGCTCTTTTTCTCCCGGCGGGCGTAGCCATCGACAAGCTGGGAGTTGACGCCGACCGCCTGCGCCTTGCCGCTGAACAGTTGGGCAAAGGCCCCGTCATGGTTGCCGCCAAACACCACCTTGACCGGAATCTTCTGTTCCAGCAGATGGGCGTAGGTGACTTTGTAGGCGATGAAGGCCTCGTTTCCGGGGAAAACGACCTCCTTGTTGGCCAACTGCGCCAGATCGGTGATCGGCGAGTCGGCGGCGGTCAGGATCTGGCCGTACACCGCCGGATAATCGCGGCGGACCAGCAGCTTCCACCCCATCTGACGGCGGTTTTCGTTGAACAGATGGTTGGTGAAGGCGAACTCCACCTCCTTGGCCAGCACAAAGCTGGTGGTGTCCGCCGAGGTGCGCCCGATCTTCAGGGACAGCTTCACCCCGGATTTGGACGAGATGTATTGGATGATCGGGTTCCAGTAGGACGCGGTCAGCTCGATCCCGAACTGATTGACCGGGGAGAATTTGTAGACTTTCTCCTCCGCCGCCCTTGCGGAGGTGGAAAGCGCCACCAACGACGCTGTCAACGACAGGGTGAGAACCGCCACAGCGCGCATCCATCGAACCAGCGTCATCGTTTCCTCTGCTTTTCCAAGACATTGATGCAGCGGCCACAACCCTAACGCATTTGGGCATCCGGGGGAATTGAGGTGAACCCTCAGACTTGCGCTCTGCCGTCGCAGCCAAACGAAAAACGGCGGTGCCCCAGGATGGGACCACCGCCGCTGATGCAGGCACAAGAATCGAGGTCAGGTCAGGCGGTGCGGATCTTTCCGACGAAGGCCTGCACCTCGTTGCGCAGATGCACCGACTGCTCGGTCAAAGTGCGCGAGGCATCCAGGACATTCTGCGCCATCCGCCCGGTTTCGCCCGACGCCAGGGTGACACCGCCGATGTTGGTGGTGACGTCGCGGGTCCCTTCGGCGGCCTGACGGATGTTTTCGGAGATCTCGGCGGTGACGAGGCTTTGCCGCTCCGCCGTGGCGGTGACGGCGACGACGTTGTCGTTGACCGTGTTGATCATCCGCGCAATCTCGCGGATCGCCTCCACCGCCGCGCCGGTGACATCCTGCATCTGCTGGATCTGCACGCGGATGTCATCGGTTGCCTTCGCCGTCTGGTTGGCAAGGTTCTTCACCTCCGACGCGACGACGACAAAACCCTTGCCCGCTTCACCCGCCCGCGCCGCTTCGATGGTGGCGTTCAGCGCCAGCAGGTTGGTCTGGCTGGCGATCTGCTGAATGAAGCCGGTGACGTCGCCAATCCGCTGGGCCGCCATCACCAGACCTTCCACCGTTTCGTTGGTGCGGTCGATCTGGCTGACGGCGGTGCGCGCGGTGTCGGCGGACAGGGTGATCTGCCGGGTGATCTCGTTGATCGAGAACACCAATTCATCCGCCGCCGCCGCCACCGTCTGCACGTTGGTCGTCGCCTGTTCCGACGCGGCGGCCACCGCCACGCTCTGGCGGCTGGTTTCCTCGGCGATGCCGGTCAACGACACCGCGTTCGATTCCAGATCCCCCGCGCCGGAGGACACCGCCCCGGCGATGCCCGACAGCGCCGCTTCGAAGCTGTCGGCCAGACGCGCCATTTCGGCGGCGCGCACGGCCACCGCACGCTCCTCCTGCTCGCGCCGCTCCTTTTCCATTTCGGCAACGCGCACGATGTTGCGCTGGAAGACCTCCAACGCGCGGTTGACCTGCCCGATCTCGTCCTTGCGCTCCACCCCGCCGATGGCAAAGCCATATTCGCCGTTCGCCAGCCGCCCGATGACGGCGACGGTGCGGGCGAGCGGTCGCCCGATCACCATCATGCCGACCAGACTGAGCAGGGCCGCCAGAATGACCAGCGTCACGACGCTGCCCGCCAGGGTCCAGTTCTGGATCATCCGGGCCGGTTCGTTGACCTTGTCGAACGGAATGGTGGTCAGCATGCCCCACGGTGTGCCGGTGGTCCCGATCGTGATGGGCGTCAGCACGTTCTGGACGGTGCCCAGAACGGAATCCTCGGTGACGAAATCGCTGCGCTGTCCGGCCTTCACCGCATCGACCACGCCCGACAGTTCCGGGGCGGAGGCCGTCACCGGCTTGCCCAGCGCGCCGCTCTGGTGGTGGGCCGCCCAGCTTCCCTTGTGCGACACCAGACTGATCCGGCCGGTGTCGAGCGGACGAACCCGGCCCAACGATTCGGAAAAACGGTCAAGCGGCAGGCTGAGACCGACCACGCCGATCACCCGGCGGTCGACGATGACCGGGGCGACCAGCGACACCATCAGCACCTTGCGGCTGCCGACCATGTATTCATAGGGTTCGGTGACGACCGGTTTGCGGGTTTCCTTGGGCTGGAAATAGAAGGCCGCTCCCGGATCGCCCGCCTTCGGTTCGTCAAAGGCGCGAACGTCGATCTGCCCCTTTTCCCGGAACCATTGGGCCAGAAAGCGCCCTTTGCTGTTGCAGCCGATGTCGTCGATGTGGTCGTTGTCGGGATCGATGGCGTTCGGCTCGAACCCGGCCCACAGGCTGAACAGATTCGGATCGCTTTCGAACATCGCCCGCATCACCTCGTTGTAGGCGTTGCGGTCGCTGACCCAACTGCGGCGCATCATGCCAAAGGCGTTGGCCAGCGCCTCCACCGTCGCCATGGCGCGGTTCAGATCGCCTTCGACGCTGGCGGCGTGATGTTCCCCCACCTCGCTGCTGTGGCGCAGGGCCAGATCGCCGATGATGCTGGTGTTGACCGTGGACAGGGCGGCCACGCCGCCGGCGAAAATGACCGCCAGCATGGCCACAGCCCACAAGATGAGCTTGCCGGTCAGGCTGCGCCCCGCGTTTGCAATTCGGTTCATCATGACGTGATGACTTTCACCTTGTCCCCATCTCCCAAACGCGGGGCGTCGCGGTGAACCGGACGCCCCGTCACAACGCCAGTCAGGGGCGCTGCATCACGCATTTGGCTTGCACGGGATAGACAACCTCCGCCGCCGGGATGACCTTCACCGGCTTGAAACCGATGTCGGTGCCATCCACCGGGTATTTCACGCCCTTCTCGACCCGCGACACCACGATGGGCAACAGCGCCTGATGGTCTTCCTTGCGGATGGCCAGCGGTCCCATTTCGGTGGTGACGGTGGTGTTTTCCAACGCTTGGGCGATGTCGTTGCCTTTGATCGCGCCGCCGTTGGGTTTGATCGTGTCCAGGGCCGCCGCCAGCGCCCGCAACGCGTTGACCGTGTTGGGCTCGACATAGACCGGCAGGTGTCCCGTCACCTTCAGGTAATCCTGCGCGAAAATTCCGTCGGTCAGTTCGATGTTGTAGGGGTGGGCGACGTAATGGCCCAACGCCCCTTCGCCCGCGTTGCTGATGTTGCCGACCTGATCAAGGAAGGTGGTGCCGAACCGCACCTTCAACCCGCCGTCGCCCGCCGCCTTCATCATCAGCAACAGATCGTTCGACCAGTTGCCGGTCAGCACGGTGTCCGGGTTGGCCGCCTTGATCTTGGCGATGAAGGGGGAGAAATCCTGGATGCGGGCCACGTCGTGCAGGACGCTTTCCACCACCTCGTACCCGCCGCGCGCGGCGTTGGCCTTGATCGCCGCCTCGACATCCTGGCCCCAGGAGTAGTTCTGGTTGATCGCGTACACACGCTTGCCCAGAACCCCTTCCTGATGCATCACGCTGACCAGAGCACCGATCCGCATCGGCGCCGTCGCCGAATAGCGGAAGGCGTGGAAATGGCACTTCTCGCCGGTCAGTTCCATCGCCTCGGCCCCGACGTTGAGGTAGACCACCTCCTTGCCCGGGTTCTTCCTGTTGTACTCGCGGATGTCGTCGGACAGTTGGGCGGCGATCAGGGACGAGGAGCCTTGCAGAACGATGTGCGCCCCCTCCGCCGCCGCTTGCAGAAACTTTTCCGACGCGCCCGAGGGTTTGCCGCCCGAGTTGTATTCGGTGACGATGACCTTTTCGCCATTGAAGCCGCCCCGGGCGTTCAGCGCGTCCAGCACATAACGGGCGGCGATCAGATAGGGGCGGCCGGTGGAGGCCTGCATGCCCGACAGGCTTTCGATCACCGCGATCCGCAGCGGTTCCGCCTGCGCGGTGGCGGTATGGCCCGCCGATAGGGCGACAACGGACGCAACAGCAAGCGCAAGACGGCCGAGAGTGGCAAGCGAGGCGGTTTGGAACGGGGCGCGCATCGAATCTTCCTTGGGTGGGGTGGCCTCCCCCGCCTGATTCGGCGCACAGGCAGAGACGAGAATCGACCGATCCTCGTGCAGCCGCGCTTGGCAGTCGAACGGTGAGGGATGATCGTGGGATAACCAAGGGTGAAGGACTCAAGGCACGCCCCGATGGCACGAAGCAACGCAAAGCCCATGATGACAGACGCCCTGGATTGGAACGTCCGCCACACGCTCACCCTGGTCGATTGGCAGAAGCAATCATATGACTACGAAGAGGTGCATATCACCATATGTTGATCTCGCTTAGGAGATGGAGATCCTCTTAATCATTATTATCTGTATGTTGTCGGCAACTTTATGCAATCTTTTGTCGCCCTGCAACATGGATCTCGCTACCGCGCGCATTTCCATCCGGGAATCTTTCCGCGCGACGCGGAGAGCATAACCAAGGGAGAAGGGGTTGGCGGACGCGCCGCCCACTCTTATCTTCCCCTCATGACCCAGCCCCTGCCCCCCTACGGCACCGCCCCCACGCTCGCCGACCTTGAACGTCTGGCCGACGCCGCCCTGGACACCATTCCGGCGGAGCTGCTGGCCCCGATCCAGAATCTGGTCATCCATGTGGAGGATTTTCCCGACGAGGAGACCGAGCAGGAGATGGAGCTGGAAAGCCCCTTCGACCTGCTGGGCCTGTATCGCGGCGTCGATCTGACCCGGCAGAGCGTGGCCGATGTGCGCGGCGGGCCGGACATGATCTTCCTCTACCGCCGCCCGATCCTGGATTACTGGTGCGAGACGGGGGAGGATCTGGCCGCCATCGTCCGCCATGTCCTGATCCATGAAATCGGCCACCATTTCGGCCATTCCGACGAGGACATGGAGCGGATCGAGGCGATGGGCTGACGGACTGCTACGCCCCGCCCCTGCCCTTGCCCTCGCCGCCGTCCAGAACCGCCGTCACCCGCGCCCGCAGCTCCGGGACCAGATCGCGGTCGAACCAGGGATTGCGGGCCAACCAGCCGCTGTTGCGCCAACTGGGGTGCGGCAGCGGCAGAAAGTCGGGTTCATACTCCCGCCACGCCGCCACGGTGTCGGTCATCGTCGCCTTGCGCCGCGCGCCGAGATAGCGGGCCTGGGCGTAACCGCCGACCAACAGGGTCAGGCGCACCCCGGTCAAGGCCGCCCGCAACGGCGGGTGCCACAGCGGCGCGCATTCCGGGCGGGGCGGAAAATCGCCCCCCTTGGCGGCGGTTCCGGGGTAGCACAGCCCCATCGGCACGATGGCGATCCGCGATTCGTCGTAAAACGCCGTCCGCTCCATCGCCAGCCACGCCCGCAGCCGGTCGCCCGACGGGTCGTTCCACGGGATCCCGCTGGCGTGCACCCGCGCGCCCGGCGCCTGCCCGACGATCAACAGCCGGGCGGTGGTCGAACCGCGCAGCACCGGACGGCAGCCGTGCGGCAGCGCGTCGGCGCAACGGGTGCAGGCCCGTGCCTCGGCGAACAGACGCGCCAGCGCGTCCGAGGTGGCGGGCGGGGTGGGCGGCGTCACAGCGCCAGCAGCTCCGCGACCAGGGCCGGAACCAGGGCGGTCGCCGGTCCCTGGATCGCCCGGTCAAAGCGGCTGACGCCCTCCGACGGGTCCAAATTCAGTTCGACCGTCACCGCCCCGTTGGCCCCGGCCTCCGCCACGAAACCGGCGGCGGGGTAGACATGGCCGGAGGTGCCGATGGACAGGAACAGGTCGCAATCCTCCAAGGCCGCCTGGATGCGGTCCATGTGGTACGGCGTTTCACCGAACCACACGACATCCGGTCGCAAACCGCCCTTGCCCCCGCAGCTCAAACACAGGTCATGCACCGACAGATCGTCGTGGCAGTCCGTCACCGCGTGGCAACGCTGACATACCGCCTTCAGCAATGCGCCGTGCATGTGGATCGGATCGGCGGAACCGGCGCGCTCGTGCAGATCGTCGATGTTCTGCGTCACCAGGGTGACGGAGCCACGCCACCCCCGCTCCAGCGCCGCAAGCGCCGCGTGCGCCGCGTTGGGCTGGATCGCCGGGTCCAGCAGCCCCCGGCGGCGGTCGTTGTAAAAGCGGTGGACCAGATCGGGGTTCCGGGCAAAGCCGCGCGGCGTCGCCACATCCTCCAAATCCACCTCGGACCAGATGCCCCCGGCGCAGCGGAAGGTGTCCAACCCGGATTCCTGGGAAATCCCGGCCCCGGTCAGAATCACGATGGAATCGGTCTGATTCAGTCGAAGGGAGTCCAACACCGGCATCAGTCTTTCTCCTTCGCGTCGCGGTCGGCGGGCATTGTGGCGGAACGGACGGCGCTGTCGAGACGTGATTTTCTCAACCGAACCCATCGACGACGTCGTTCGTTTTCAAACCGCCCGCAACCGGATAGCCTGCGGCCCGACGCGTCCGGCAACGAGAGTCCACGCCATGGTGAAGCTTCTGTTCGTCTGCACCGGCAACATCTGCCGTTCCCCCACGGCGGAGGGGGTGTTCCGTCACCTCGTCGCCCAGGCCGGGTTGGACGGGCGCATCGGCGCGGACTCCGCCGGTACCCACGGCTATCACATCGGCGAACCGCCCGACCCGCGCACCGTGAAAACAGCCAAGGCGCGGGGCGTCGACCTGTCGGGCCTGCGCGCCCGCAAGGTGGCGCTGGATGATTTCTACGCGTTCGATCACATCCTGGCGATGGACAGCGGGCATTTGGAGCAGCTGCGGCGGCTGGCCCCGGCGGACGCCACGGCCACCCTGTCGCTGTTCCTGGACGTCCTGCCCGACAGCGGCCTGCGCGACACGCCCGATCCCTATTACGGCGACGCGCGTGGCTTCGAACAGGTGTTCGACCTGTGCGAGCGGGGGGCCGCCGCATGGCTGGCCCGCGTCCGTCCCGACCGCTGACGGAGGGGGCAATTTGTAAGATTCAATGCCGAATCGGGACCGATAGCGTCTCGCCCACGCCCCGGCCAGTGGTTATACTTGGGAAATCATAAGTCCGGAGTCACCGACCACCATGCCCACCGTTTGTGGCGCTCTCGACGGGATTTCCCTGTTCGACTCCTTCACGTCCGCCGAACGCGCGGCGGTGGAGGCGCAGGGCCGGGTGTTTGACGCCCCTCCCGGTCATGTGCTGATGAGCGAGGGGACGGAGGCGCAATCCCTGTATGTCCTGCTGTCGGGAACCGTGCGCGTGGTCCGCAGCGACGGCGTCGGCGGGCAGGTGGAGGTCGGGTTCCGGCAGGCCGGGGAATGTTTCGGCGAAATGGCGCTGGTCGATGGCGGCACCCGGTCGGCCTCCATCATCGCCGCCACGCCGGTCACGGTGTTCGAACTGGAACGCGACCTGTTCCTGTCGCTGATCTCGCCCTCGCCCGATCTGCTGGCCAAGCTGCTGCGCGAGTTGAGCCGGATGATCCGCGACGTGTCGGAACGGGTGGTGCGCGAGGATCTGGAGCGCCGCGCCCGGCTGGCCGAATCCGCGTTGGCCCGCCACCGCGCCATCACCCAGGCCGTCACCGGGCTGGCGCACGAGCTGAACACGCCGCTGGGCGTCTGCGTCACCGCCGCCAGCCATTTGCAGGATTTGGCGGTGATGGGGATGGAGGATGTGCGGGAACCGACCGCGCTCCTGCAATCCAACCTTGCCCGCGCGGTCGAACTGGTGGAGGCCTTCACCGCCATCGCCGCTTGCCAGCACACCGGCCCGCTGGACGCGCTGGACGCGCGCGAAGTGGTGGAGCACGCCATTGCCCTGTTCCGGGCGCAGCGCCCCGATTGCGGGCTGTCCATCACCGTTCTCCCCGGCGATCCCTGCCCGTGGCTGGGCCACGCGGCCCATCTGGACCGTGTTCTGCACCATCTGATCGACAACGTCCACGCCCACGCCCACCCGGACGGGGGCGGAAGTCTGACGATTGCGCTGGATCCGGCCGCGCTGGAGGGCAAGCGCGCGTGGCGGATCACCCTGCGCGACGACGGGGTCGGCATCGCCGCCGCCCACCTGCCGGTTCTGACCGACGCCTTTTTCACCACCGCGCGCGGGCGCGGCCACAAGGGGCTTGGCCTGGCCGTGGTGTTCAACACCGTCACCGGTCCAATGGGCGGGCGTCTGAGCATCGACAGCCAACCCGGCCAGGGAACCCGCGTGACCCTTGTGATTCCACAAGACTTGTAAGGGCCAAACACGGCTGGGAGCAAACCCCGCCAAACAGGCCGCGCGCCTCGCCGAGCGCGCTCAACCACCATGGCCAAGCGCACAAAGGCAAAAAACCCGAACGGATCTCTCCGTCAGGCACAACAATCTGTCAGCGGACATTTGCCCGCTGGAACGTCTGATTGTCTCGGGGGAAATTGGTGGAGCCGAGGAGGATCGAACTCCCGACCTACGCATTGCGAACGCGTCGCTCTCCCAGCTGAGCTACGGCCCCACACACACGATCCGCACGCGGCTTGCGTCCGGCGTGGCGCGGTTTTTAGCCATTCACGGCGGGGCTGTCAAGCGGCTGATTCAGAAAAATCGACACCAGCTCCCACGCCGCCACGCGCACCCCAGCCCACAAGCTGCGGAAAAGCCACGGGACTGGACAGCGTTGCGCGCCTGTGGTTAGGGTGCGGCCCAAACGCAGGCGCCCGCATCGGGCCGCCGGATCGGGCCGCCGTGACGGACGCGGCCGTCCCAAAACCGACACGGAGCAGGCCCGGCATGATCGCGCTGTATGTGCTCATCAACACCATTCTGGACCTTTTCTTCTGGGTCCTGATTCTCTCGGCGGTCTTGAGCTGGCTGGTGGCGTTCAACGTCGTCAACACCCGCAACCGCGCGGTCTATCTGATCGGTGACGCGCTCCACCGCCTGACCGAACCGGTGCTGCGCCCGATCCGCAACGTTCTGCCCAACATGGGCGGGCTGGATCTGTCGCCCATCGTGGTTCTGCTGGGGATCTCCTTCGTTCAGAACCTGTTGGCGCAATACTGGCCGCGCTTCTGATGCCCGGCCCGCTGGAGCCGGTGGCCGACGGGCTGCGGCTGGCCTTGCGGGTGACGCCGAAGGCGTCGCGCAACGCCGTCGCCGGGCTGGCGGACACCGCCGACGGCGGGCGGGTGCTGAAGGTGACGGTCACGGCCGTGCCGGAAAACGGCAAGGCCAACGACGCCGTTGTGAAACTGCTGGCCAAGGCGTGGAAACTGCCGAAAACCAGCCTGACGGTGGTGGCCGGGGCCACCGACCGCAACAAGATCATCCATGTGGCCGGCGATCCGGCGGCGCTGATGCCCCGCCTGACGGCCTTGATTGACAGCGCAGCAGAGTGAGTGTGGAGGCGACCATGGCGGACGCAAAGATCATCGACGGCAAGGCTTTCGCGGCCGGTCTCAGGGCGCGGGTGGCTGATGGCGTCGCCGCGCTGAAGGCCAGCCATGGCGTCACCCCCGGTCTGGCCGTGGTGCTGGTGGGCGAGGATCCGGCCAGCCAGGTCTATGTGAAGTCCAAGGAACGGGCGCTGGTCGAGCTGGGGATGAACTCCTTCGACCATCATGAACCCGCCGACATGGCCGAAGCCGACCTGCTGGCCCTGATCGACCGGCTGAACGCCGACCCGGCGGTCCATGGCATCCTGGTGCAACTGCCGCTGCCCAAGCACATCGACACGCAAAAGGTCCTGGCCCGCATCGTGCCGGAAAAGGACGCCGACGGCTTCCACGTCGTCAACGCCGGTCTGCTCGCCACCGGCCAGCCGGGGGCCATCGTGCCCTGCACCCCGCTGGGCAGCCTGCTGCTGATCCGCGACACGCTGGGCCATGATCTGAAGGGCAAGCGGGCGCTGGTGCTGGGCCGGTCCAACATCGTCGGCAAGCCGATGGCGCAACTGCTGCTCCAGGCCGATTGCACGGTGACGCTGGCCCATTCGCGCACCGCCGATCTGGCCGGGGAATGCCGCCGCGCCGACATCCTGGTCGCCGCCGTCGGTCGGCCCGAGATGGTGCGCGGCGATTGGATCAAGCCGGGGGCGACGGTGATCGACGTCGGCATCAACCGCGTCCCGGCGGCCGAACCGGGCAAGACCAAGCTGGTCGGCGACGTTCATTTTGCCGAGGCGGTGACGGTCGCCGGGGCCATCACCCCGGTCCCCGGCGGCGTCGGCCCGATGACCATCGCCTGCCTGATGCTGAACACGCTGGCCGCCGCCTGCCGCGCGGCGGGTGCCCCGGTCCCCGCCGAGGCCGGGCTGTGATTACGGTTCACACCCGCGTCGATGGCCGCGTCGTCCGCCAGCCCTTGGCGCTGGGCGAGGCGCTGCCGCCCGACGCGGTGTGGATCGACCTGCTGCGCCCGGACGAGGAGGAGCGCGCCCATGTCGGCGCGCTGACCGGTTGCGACCTGCCGACCCGCGCGGAAATGCGCGAGATCGAGGCGTCGAGCCAGCTCTACACCGAAGGCGACGGCGTTTACATGACCTCGCCAATCATCTCGCGCGCCACCTCCCCCCACCCCGAACAGGGGGAGCTGACCTTTGTCCTGACGCCGCGCCACCTCATCACCCTGCGCTACACCGAACCGCTGCCGGTCATCACCTTCGCCGCCCGCTGCGTCCGCCAGCCGGAGTTGCTGGCGTCGAGCGAAACGGCGCTGTTCGGCCTGCTCGACGCGGTGATCGACCGGGTGGCCGACGTGCTGGAGCTGGTCGGCGGCCGCATCGACGAGCTGTCCACCCGGATTTTCGACGATTCGCTGGACAGCGGCGGCTTTGGCAAGGCGGCCAAGAAGCCCGACGAGTTGCAGGACGTGCTGCGCGGCATCGGCCGGGCGGGCGACCTGACCCACAAGGTGCGCGACAGTCTGGCCGGTCTGGACCGTCTGGTGGTGTTCCTCACCTCCGTCAGCGGCGGGCGGCTGACCAAGGACCAGAAAACCGCGCTGAAGACGATGACGCGCGACTTGCGGTCGCTGAACGAGCACGCCGGTTTCCTGGCGCACGAGGCGAATTTCCTGCTCGACGCCACGCTGGGCCTCATCAACATCGAACAGAACGCCATCATCAAGATCTTCTCGGTCGTCGCCGTCGCCCTGATGCCGCCGACCCTGATCGCCTCGGCCTATGGCATGAATTTCAAACACATGCCCGAACTGGATTGGGAATACGGCTACCCGATGGCGATCCTGCTGATGGTGCTGTCGGCGGTCGGCCCGCTCTGGTATTTCCGGCGGCGCGGCTGGCTGTAACCGCCCCTCTCATACCGCCTCTCTCTGTTACCGTCTGGCCGGATCCACCCACCAGCTTTCGATCAGCGGGCCATAGAGCGGGGTGACGGCGGGGCGGCGCAGGTGGGACCAGTGGGCCAGACGGTCCACCGGGCTGTAAAACAGCGGAACCATGTATTGCCCCCACATCAGAACGCGGTCGAGCGCGTGGACCCGCGCCACCAGATCGGCGCGCGTCGTCGCCTCCGCGATGGATTGGGCGATGGCGTCCACCGCCGGGTCGCGGATGCCCGCCAGATTGCGGCTGCCCTCCTGCCCGGCGGCGGCGGAGCCGTAATAGTAAAGCTGCTCGTTGCCCGGTGACAGGCTGGACGCCCACCAGCGCACCACCATGTCGAAGTCGAAGCGGTCCAAGCGGGCCTGGAACTGGGCGTTGTCCACCGCGCGGACGCGGGCGGCGATGCCCAACCCGTCGAGCGAGCGGGCGAACTCCAGCGCCACCCGTTCGTCCGCCGGATCGGACAGCAAGATTTCGAAGACAAAGGGCTGGCCCTCCGCGTTGGTCAGACGCCCCTCGCGGATCGTCCACCCCGCCTCGGCCAGCAGGCGCAGCGCCGCCCGCCGGTTGGCCCGCGCGCCCGCCGGGCCGCTGCCGTCGGTGATGGGCAGGGCAAAGGGCTGGGTGAACAGCGCGGGCGGCAGCCGGTCGCGGAACGGCTCCAGCGCGGCCAGTTCCGCCCCCTGCGGCACGCCCTGGGCGGCCAGTTCGGAGTTCGGGTAGTGGCTGGCGGTGCGGGTCAGCGCGTTGTGGAACAGGGTGCGCCCAATCCAGGCGAAATCGGTGGCCATGCCAAGGGCCTGCCGCACCCGGACATCGGCGAACAGCGGGCGGCGGGTGTTGAAGATCAGGCCACGCGCCGCGTCGGGGCGGCGGTGGGCCAGTTCCTCCCGCTCGATCCGCCCGTCGCGCAGGGCCGGGCCGTCGTAGCCGGTTGCCCATTTGGCCGGATCGATCTCGCGGCGGATGTCGCCCTCTCCCGCCTTGAAGGCTTCGAGCGCGACCGAGTCGTCGCGGTAATAGACATACTCCAACCAGTCGGCGTTGAACTGGCCGCGCCGGATCGGCAGATCGCGGCCCCAATAATCGGGAATCCGCTCGTACACCACGCGCCGACCGGCATCGACCGCCGCCACCCGATAGGGGCCGCTGCCCAGGATCGGGTCCAGCGTCGTGCGGTCGAACGGCTTGTCCGCCCACCACGCCTTGCTGTGGATCGGCATCAGCCCCATCAG
Organism: Azospirillum griseum; assembly: GCF_003966125.1. GTDB lineage: Bacteria > Pseudomonadota > Alphaproteobacteria > Azospirillales > Azospirillaceae > Azospirillum > Azospirillum griseum. The sequence continues at coordinate 212,979 of NZ_RXMA01000005.1, read as the reverse complement.
CAGCGGCATTTCCCGGTCGATGCCGCCATCCTCGTTCGCGGCGAAGACGAAACGGACGGTTTGCGCATCCAGCGCCTCGGCCCGCGCCACCTTGGCGTAGAACAGCCGCCGGTTCGGCGTGCCGTGCACCCGCTGGATCTCCAGCGAGAACAGGACATCCGCCGCCGTCACCGGAGTCCCATCGTGCCAGCGCGCCAGCCGGTTGATGTGGAAGGTCACGGCGGAGCGGTCGGGGGCCACCTCCAGCCGGTCGGCCAGCAGGCCATACAGCGAGAACGGCTCGTCCCACGACCGCGTCAGCAGGGTTTCAAAGGTGAAGCCCAGCCCCTGGACCGGAACGCCCTTGACGATGTGCGGGTGCAGCGAGTCGAAAGACCCGGTCACGGCCTGCCGGATGGTCCCGCCCTTGGGCGCGTCGGGGTTGACGTAGGGCAGCGCGGCGAAATCCGGCGGCAGCCGCAGATCGCCGTGCATGGCGATGCCGTGGGTGGCCGTGTCGGGCGGGACGGTGCTGGCCGCAATGGACGGCGGCGCGGCGATGGCACCGCCGGGGGCGGCCAGCAGCGCCAGGGCGAGGAGGAGGGAGCGGATCATGGCGTCAAGGTTGCTCCTTTGCCGCACCCGCGCAAGAGTGCCTTGGCCTTGGGCGCGCTTGCGCCTAAACTCCGCCCCCGGCGGTGCCGGTCTTCGCGTCGGCGCCCAAGAAAAACGTGCCCTGTTACGCCAGTCGAAGGACGAGAGAAGATGGATCTGAGCAAGGTTGCCGTGGGCAAGAACCCGCCCTGGGATGTGAACGTCGTCATCGAAATCCCGGTCGGTGGCGATCCGGTGAAGTACGAAGTCGACAAGGAATCGGGCGCGGTGTTCGTCGACCGTTTCCTGCACACGGCGATGTACTATCCCTGCAACTACGGCTTCATCCCGCACACCCTGTCGGGCGACGGCGACCCGGTGGATGTCTGCGTCATCGGTCAGGTCCCGGTCGTTCCGGGGGCGATCCTGCGCTCGCGCCCGATCGGCGTGCTGTACATGGAAGACGAAGCCGGCATCGACGAAAAGCTGCTGGCCGTTCCGGTGGACAAGCTCCACCCCTTCTACAGCGACGTGAAGAACTACACCGATCTGCCGGAGATTCTGGTCCGCCAGATCGCCCACTTCTTCGAGCACTACAAGGATCTCGAAAAGAACAAATGGGTGAAGACCAAGGGTTGGGGCGATGCCGAGGCCGCCGCCAAGCTGATCGAAGAGGGTCTGGCCCGCGCGAACGACGCGAACCAGGGCAAGCCGGGCGTGGTCGTCTGATCGACGGTTGAGCCGCAAGGCGACGCGGAACCGGGGGCTGCGGCAACGCAGCCCCCGTTCTGTTTCTTCAGATCTTGCCCTCGGCAAGTTTCTTCAGATCTTGCCTTCGGCAACCTCGTGGTCGAAGCGGCGCAGCGCCTCTTCCAACGCCCATTGCCGTTTGGCCTTGTCGCTGCGGTCCAACAGGCCCTGGCAGGCCGCCGACGGCGCTTCGCCCACGGTGCAGAGCCGGGCCGACCACAGGCTGTCACCGGGCAGGAAGCTGTGTTCCAGGCTGGTGCGGGCCAGACGGACCAGATCGCCATAGCCAAGGCCGAATTCGGTGACGCCGCGCTCCAGCTCGTTGGTCAGGTCGATGCGGCTGACGCCCTCGTCGTCGGTGGAGATCACCGTCGGCACCCCCGCCGCGCGGTAGATCGGGAAGGGGTGGTCCTTGCCCGCCACCCCCAGGATCACGTCGTTGCTGGTCAGGTTGATTTCCACCGCGACCTTGCGCGCCGCCATCTGGCGCAGCAGGCCCTGCGGGTCGTCCTCATACATCAGATCGACGCCATGGCCGATGCGCTTGGCCCCGGCGATCTCCACCGCCTTGCGGATGTGGTTGCGCAGCTCCTCCGGCGGGACCAGCCCCAGCGTCAGTTCACCGGCGTGCAGGGCGACGTTGGTGTCGGGGAAGCGGCGGCGGGTTTCGGCGATCATCGCCATGTGCAGGTCGTAGTCGGCCAGCGCCACCGGGTTGTCTTCCGGCGCGACGTAGTTCAGGCCGACGACGCGCGGTTCCTGTGCGGCGAGCATGGCGTTGAACAGGGTGACGGCCAGCACCGGGCTGGGGGCCTGCGTGCGCGACACCTGTTGGATGTAGCGCACCGACACACCGCAGCCGGGTTTGGCCGCCGGGGTGCCGCAGCCCAGCAGGCTGCGCATCCGCGCTTCCGCCGCGTCGATGTCCTGCTTGGCCTGTGGCACCAGAGCGGACAGACCGGCGGCGGTCAGCGTGTCGGCCATCTGGGGCACGCTGCCGGTCCAGGGCGTGGCCTTGCCGATGTTGGCGGCGGCCCAGGTCCGGAAGGACACCATCAGCTCGACATGCTGTTCGCCCTGCCGCCCGGCGCGGTCCACCACCTCGGCCAGCAGATCGCCGGTGGAGCCGGTCGCCGCGCTGAACCGGCCAAAGGTGGCAAAGAACTGGTCGTGCAGGCTGTAGCCGGAAATGGGCAGCGCGTCGCGGGTGGACAGGGCGTCCAGCGCCATCGGGTAGAGCACGCTGTCACCGATGACCACGCTGGCCGCCGGTTGCGGGCTGTCCTTGGTGGTTCCGCAGGGCTTCTCCTGGGTCGGGGCGACCAGGGATTTCGCCGCGACGTTGAAGCAGAGATTGCCCGCCTGCGCCAGCCGCAGATAGGTTTCGGCATAGACCGCGCCGGTCAGGTGGCTGTGGAGATCGGCCCCCTTGGGCATGCGGTAGAGGAAGGCGCGCAGCTCCGGCGGGCTGTGGCGCACCGCCTCGAACCGCCGCGCGGCCGCCGAGTCGGCGGCGACGGCGGGCTGGGCGTCGTCCTTGGGCAGGACCGTCGTCACGGTCGGCCCCATCGTGGTGGTGGCGCAGCCCGCCAGCAGAATCGCCGCCAGCGCCGGGCTGGCCCAACGCGCAAACACCCCGTTCATCCCATCCTCCCCGCTGCAATCATCCATTGCGCGAACTGTGACGGAGATAATCGCCCCAACGCAATCACCGCGCGTGGATGAACGGTATTTGCGTCAAACACCAAGGACTTGACCCGATCCTTGCCGCCGTCCCCGCCGCATTGAAACGCTGTAGCCATGGGGAAATTCCCGCTATGGTGCGGGCATCACCTTCGTGCCTTTGCCGACCGGAGCCGCCGCGATGACCGACACGCCCGCCCCCACCCTGCTCGACGCGGCCCGTCTGTTCCGGGCCAACGATTTGGCAGGGGCGGAAGCCGCGTGCCGGGCGATGCTGGCCGTCAACCCGCACGACGCGCAGGCGGTCCATCTGCTGGGGCTGGTCGCCGCCCACACCGGCCACCCGGACGACGCGCTGGCCCTGTTCACCGAGGCGATTGCCGAGCTGGACACCGACGCGTCCTTTCACAACAGCCGGGGCAGCCTGCTGTTCCAACTGGGTCGCGCGACGGAGGCGGAGGCCGCCTTTCGCGCCGGTCTGGCGGTGAACGACCGTTACCCGGAACTGCACGGCAATCTTGGCAACGCGCTGAAGGCGCTGGGACGGCTGGAGGAAGCCGCCGAGAGCTTCCGCGCCGCGCTGGCGCTGAAGGACAACGCGCCGGAGATGCATCATTTCCTCGCCGCCACCCTGCGCGAACTGGGCGACCTGGAGGCGGCGGAACAGCATTTCGGCAAGGCGCTGGAACTGGCCCCCGATTATCTGGACGTTCATTACAGCCTGGCCGAACTGCTCTCCACCCAAGGGCGTCTGGAAATGGCCGAGCAATCGTTCCGCAAGGTGCTGGAGGCGGCCCCGCGCTTCGTCCCCGCCCAGGTCGGCTTGGCCCACGCGCTGCAAAGCCTGGATCGCGCGTCCGAGGCCATCGACGCGATCGAGGCGGCGCGCGAACAGGCCCCCGATCACCCGATGATCCAGTTCACCCGCCGCCTGATCTACTCCAGCGCGGTCCCCGGCTGGCATCTGCCGATGATCAATGATTTCGAGCGCAACGACGCCTACAAGCACGCGCTGGAACGGGCGGTGACGCCGGACTCGCTGGTGCTGGAGATCGGGACCGGATCGGGCATCGTGTCGATGATGGCCGCCCGCGCCGGGGCCAAACAGGTCGTCACCTGCGAGGTGAACCCGATCCTGGCCCGTGTGGCCAAGGAAACCGTCGCCCGCAACGGCTACGCCGACCGCATCAGCGTCGTGCCGCGCCTGTCCACGCAATTGACCGTGGGCGAGGACGGCGATTTGCCGGAAAAGGCCGACGTCTTCGTGTCCGAACTCATCAACATCGGCATGCTGGCCCCGCGCATGCTGTCGGTCCTGCAACACGCCCGCACCCATCTGGTGAAGCCCGGCGGTGCCATCATCCCGCGCGCCTCCACCGTCTACGCCATGCTGGTGGAAACGCCGGAGCTGGCGCGCATCAACCCGGTGGAGCGCATCGACGGCTTCGACATGTCGGCCTTCGACGTCTTCCGCTCCCCCGGCTATCAGCAGATCGATCTGGCCGCCGATGCCCACACCCCGCTGTCCGACCGCTTCACCGCGCTGGATTTCGACTTCACCCGCAACATGCCGGAGGAGGGCGAAGAGGAGATCGCGGTCACGGTGACGGCGGAGGGCACCTGCCACGGCGTCGCCTTCTGGTTCGACCTCTTCATGGACGATGAGGTGGTCTACAAGTCCGAAAGCCTGTCGCGGACCAACCACTGGAAACAGGCGATGACCTTCCTGGAGCTGCCGATCAAGGTCCGCCCCGGCGACCGCCTGACCGTCGTCGCCCGTTACGACAACAACCAGATCTCGTTCGGCATCGGCGGGTGAGCGGGGTGGCTCCCCCGTCCCAAACCCCGGCCCCCCTCAACCGCCGGGCGGTTGCGTCCTGGTGCCTGTATGATTGGGCGAACTCCGCCTACAACACCATCATCACCACCTTTGTCTTTTCCGTCTATTTCGCCCGTGGCGTGGTGGGCGATCCGGTGGAAGGAACCGCGCGTTGGAGCGCGGCGATGACCCTGGCCGGGGTCGCCATCGCCCTGCTCAGCCCGCTGTTGGGGGCGATTGCCGACCGGCACGGGCGGCGCAAACCCTGGATGGCCCTGTTCACCGGGGTGACGGTGGCGTTCAGCGCCGCGCTGTGGTGGGTGCGGCCCGATCCCGCCGACGCGCTGTTCGCGCTGGTCTGCGTCGTGGTCGCCACCGTGGCGTTCGAACTGGCCAACGTCTTCTACAACGCCAGCCTGCCCGCGCTGGTTCCGGCCCGTCTGCTGGGGCGGGTGTCGGGCTGGGGGTGGGGCATCGGCTATTTCGGCGGGCTGGCCTGTCTGGTGCTGGCCCTGTTCGGCTTCGTGAAGGCCGAGGCCCCGCTGTTCGGTCTGTTCGGGTTGAGTTGGGACGCCTGGGGGCCGCAGGCCAACATCCGCGCCACCGCGCTGCTGGTCGCCCTGTGGTACGGGATCTTCGCCCTGCCCTATTTTCTGTGGGTGCCGGACGCGCCGTCGAACGGCCAATCCCTGATCCAGGCGACGCGGGAGGGGGTGGCCACGCTGGTCGGCACCCTGCGGCAGGCCGGGCGGCACCGCCAGACGCTGCGCTTTCTGATCGCCAGCGCCTTTTTCCGCGACGGCATCAACACCATCACCGCCTTTGGCGGGCTGTTCGCGGCGGGCAGCTTCGGCATGAGCTTTGAGGAGATCGTCCTGTTCGCCATCGCCCTGAACGTGGTGGCCGGGGCGGGGGCCATCGGTTTTGCCTGGATGGACGACCGGGCGGGGGCCAAGCCGGTGATCCTGGCGGCACTGGTCGGCATGACCCTGTTCGGCCTGCCGCTGCTGCTGGTGACGGACAAACTGTGGTTCTGGGTGCTGGCGCTGGGGTTGGGGCTGTTTTTCGGCCCGGCGCAGGCGGCGGGGCGGTCGTTGATGGCCCGCCTGTCGCCGCCGGACATGACCGGCGAGATGTTCGGCCTGTATGGGTTGACCGGCCGCTTCGTCGGCTTTTTCGGACCGTTCCTGTTCGGGCTGGCGACGGAGGCCTTTGCCAGCCAACGCGCGGGCATGGCCACGGTTTTGGCCTTCTTCGTCATCGGTTTTGTCCTGATGCTGGGGGTGCGGGAACCGGTTGCCCCGCGTCAGAACGCCGCAAACTGAGAGATTTTCCGGCTCAACGCTGATAGGTTCGCTTTTGCTGCGACGCACAATGTCGAGCCGAGGGAGCGGATCATGCTGCACATCAAGGACATCGAGGCGTTCGCCCGCATCAACGAGGCGCTGAACACCGGTCCGGAGTCGGCCACCCCCGTCGCGGGCGCCGCCCACACCATGCACCCGGCGCTGTTGCTGGCGCTGGTCGCCACCGGTCGCTTGCCGCTGTCGGCCCTGCCCCGCCCCGGCCATCCCACGCAACAGCCCGAAACGACCGACCCGCAAACGCCTGCCCCCCAATCGCCCGGCACGCCGTCGGACTCCTGACACACCCCCATCACGCCGCCGGAAGGCACCCCATCCCGATCAGGCTGCGGCGCACGGCCTCGTCCAACGGGGTGTGCGGTTCCGCCCCCAGCGCCGCGACAAGGCGGCGGTTGTCGAGCCGCACCGGCTGTTCCCAGAGATAGCGCATCTCCATCACCTCGCGGATGAAGGGCACGAAGGGGGCGGCCAGACGGAACAGGCCCCACGGCAGCCGCCGCACCGGCAGGTCGGCGCGGCCCACCGCCCGCGCGATCGCCGCCGCCATCGCCGTTCCGTCCGGATCCCAATGCCCGCCGACATGAAAGCGCGCGGCGTCGTCCAGCCCCTCCGGGCGGTCCAGCAGCCGCACCGCCGTGTCGGCCAGATCGGGCAGATAGGCCCATTGATGGCTCACACCGGGACGGCCCGGCAGCGTCACCCGCGCCACGGGACGGCCCGCCGTGACCAGCCCCTGCGCAAACCAGGTGTTGCCGGAACGAGGGCCGAAGAAATCGCCCGCCCGCAGGATCAGCAGCTTGGCCCCGCGCCCGACCGCGTCGCCCAGGCGGCGTTCCATCTCCACCCGGATCGCCCCCTTGCGGGTCAACGGGCGCTGCGGCGCGTCCTCGTCGATCAGGGGAAAGGCGTCGGGGCCGTAATTGTAGACGGTTCCGGGCAGCAGGACGCGGGCACCCTGGTCAATCGCGGCGGCGATGGTGGCGTCCACCATCGGCAACACCAGTTCGCCCCAGTTGCGGTAGCCCGGCGGGTTGACCGCGTGGACGATCAGCGACGCGCCATCGGCTGCGGCGCGCACATCGGCGGCGGACAGGGCGTCGCCGCGCGTCCACTCCACCCCATCGGCATCCACCCCGAGTCGCATCGGGTTGCGGTGGAGGGCGCGCACCCGCCACCCCGCCGCCACCAACCGCCGGGCCAGCTCACCGCCGATCCCGCCGGTCGCCCCCAGCACCAGCGCCCGCCGACCCGCCGCCTGCGTACCCGTCTTCCGCGCGTCCTCTTTCGCCTCACCGCTCATCATCCATCCCCCTGGGTTGCGTCGTGTTCGGGGGAGAGGATGACAGCGCCGGGGATGAATGGAATTGTCGAACTCTGTTGGATGGCTATACTCAAATCGATGAACGCCACCCCGCCCAGTTGGGATCTCTACCGCAGCTTTCTGGCGGTTCTGCGCGACGGGTCGCTGTCGGCGGCGGCGCGGACGCTTGGCTTGACGCAACCGACGCTGGCCCGCCACGTCGCCGCGCTGGAGGAGGCCGTCGGCGGCGCGCTGTTCGTCCGCTCCCCCCAAGGCTTGGAGCCGACCGACGCCGCCCAGGCGCTGAAGACGCAGGCGGAGGCGCTGGAATCGGCGGCGGCGGCGCTGTGGCGCACGGCGGCGGGGTTGAGCCGGGCGGACGGAGTGGCGGATCCCGTGCGCGGCCCGGTGCGCGTCACCGCCAGCGAGGTGACGGGTGCCCGCGTGCTGCCGCCGATTCTCGCCGCCCTGCGCGCCGCCCATCCCGCCCTGGTGATCGAGCTGGTGCTGTCCAACCGGGTGGACAATCTGTTGCAGCGCGACGCCGACATCGCCGTCCGCATGGTGGAGCCGGAGCAGCAGGCGTTGGTCGTCCGCAAGATCGGCAGCGTCGCCTTGGGCCTGCACGCGCACCGGGACTATCTGGACCGTCACGGTCGCCCGCAAACCCTGGCCGACCTGAGCGGGCACAGCCTGATCGGCTATGACCGGCCCAGCCCGGCGATCCGCGCCATGGGTCGGCGCTTTCCCGGTTTTCTCGACCTGCCCTTTGCCCTGCGCACCGACAGCGACCTCGCCCAACTGGCCGCCATCGAGGCCGGATTCGGGCCGGGTGTCTGTCAGGTCCGGCTCGCCCGCCGCAACCCGGCCTTGGTCCGCCTGCTGCCCGACGCGCTGGAGCTGTCGCTGGGCGTCTGGATCGCCATGCACGAGGATTTGCGCTCCACCCCCCGCTGCCGCGCCGTGTTCGACGGGCTGGTCGCGGGGTTGAGCGCCTATGTGGCCGAAAGCGGGGGCGAGTCCAACGGAAACGCGGCTTAGGAAGACCAGCCCATCCGCTGTTCCACCCCGTCGGCGGCCTCCTTCAGGATGGTGGCGCTGCGACGGAGCGCGGTTTCCTCGTCGGCGGACAGATCCGGCAGGATGGTATCGACCACCCCGCGCGCGCCGATGACGCGGGGCAGCGACAGCACCACCTGCGGCACGCCGACCACCTGATCGTTCAGAACCGCGCAGGTCGCCACCAGATTTTCATCCCCGGCGATGGCGGCGACCAGCCGGGCCAGCCCGCCGCCGATGCCAAAGGCCGTGTGCCCCTTGCCCGCGATGATGCGGTAGGCGGCGCGGCGCACCCCTTCGTCGATGGCCGCGCGGTCCTCCGCGCTCAAAGGACGGCCAAGCTGGGCGGCGGCGCGGTCCACCGGAACCCCGGCGACGGTCGCCCCCGACCACAGCAGCACCTCCGAGTCGCCATGCTCGCCGACGACGTGGGCGTGGACCGACTTCGGCGTCACCCCCAACCGCGCGCCCAGCAGCGCCCGGAACCGCGCCGTGTCCAGCACGGTGCCGGACCCGATGACCCGGTGCGGCGGCAGGCCGCTGATGCGGGTGGCGATCTGGGTCATCACATCCACCGGGTTGGTGGCGATCAGCAACACCGCGTCGGGTGCGGCGGCCAGCACGGCGGGGATCACGGCGGCGAACACCCGCGCGTTGCGCTCCAGCAGATCGAGCCGGGTTTCCCCCGGCTTCTGCCCCACCCCGGCCGACAGCACCACCACCCCGGCCCCGGCCAGGGCCTCATAGGGGCCGGCCTGCACCGTCACCGCGTGGGTGAAGGGCACGGCGTGGGCGATGTCCTGCGCCTGGGACTGGGCCAGCGCCGCGTTCGCGTCCACCAGCACGATCTCGCTCGCCGCCCCCGTCGTCACCATCGCAAACGCGGCGGTGCTGCCGACAAACCCGGCCCCGACGATGCCAACCTTCATGACCCGATCCCCCAATCGTCGCACACAGTCTATACCCTCAGCCTGCGACCGGCAGCGCGCCGACGCAAGCCCGCCCCGCGCAACCGCGAGTCCTCTCACTTTCGACCGGGCGCGACGAAACGTCCCCTTGTCCAATGGTCATACCAACCCGTAATGTTGCGACGCAGCAAACGGGATGAGTCTGCCCCTGTGCGCTGTTCGTCACAAAAACCGTCGCCGTCGCGGGGTATGCTGCGCCGACGCGGCCACCCTTGCACCGGATCCGGTCATGACCGTTCGCAACCTCGACAAGCTGTTCAAGCCCGCCTCCATCGCCTTGATCGGGGCCAGCCGAAAGCCGGGCACCGTCGGGGCGGTCGTCGCCCGCAACCTGTTCCAGGCCGGATTCGACGGGCCGGTGATGCCGGTCAACCCGACCGAGCGGTCGGTTGAGGGCGTTCTGACCTACAAGACGGTGGACAGCCTGCCGATCACCCCCGATCTGGCGGTGATCTGCACGCCCCCCGCCAGCGTCCCCGCCACGATCGAGGCGCTGGGCAAGCGCGGGACCAAGGCCGCCATCGTCATGACCAGCGGGATGACCGCCGAACAGACGCAAGCGATGCTGGACGCGGCCAAACCCTATGTCATGCGCGTGCTGGGGCCGAACAGCCTGGGGGCGATGGTGCCGGGGCGGGGGCTGAACGCCAGCTTCGGCCCGGTGGCCCCGAAAAAGGGCGACGTGGCGCTGGTGGCGCAATCCTCCATGGTCGTCACCTCCATCGCCGATTGGGCGACCTCGCGCGGGATCGGCTTTTCGCATCTGGTGTCGCTGGGCGACCGGGGCGACGTGGATTTCGGCGACCTGCTGGATTATCTCGCCTCCGACGTCACCGTCCGCGCCATCCTGCTCTACATCGAGAGCATCAGCCACGCGCGCAAATTCATGTCGGCGGCGCGCTCCGCCGCCCGGCAAAAGCCGATCATCGTCATCAAGGCGGGCCGGTCGGACGAGGCGCAGGAGGCCGCCGCCTCCCACACCGGGGCGTTGGCGGTGTCGGACGCGGTGTATGACGCCGTGTTCCGCCGCGCCGGCATCCTGCGGGTGAACGATCTGGCCGAACTGTTCGACGCCGCCGGAACGCTGGGAACCGGCGTGCCGATCGTCGGCGACCGGCTGGCCATCCTGACCAACGGCGGCGGCATGGGGGTGATGGCCACCGACAAGCTGATCCACGCCGGGGGCCGCCTCGCCAGCCTGTCGCCGGAGACGCAAGCGGCGATCACCGCCGCGCTGGGTGCCCTGCCCGGCGGGGCCGCGCGCGGCAACCCGATTTTGGTCGGGGCCGACGCCAGCCCCAAACGCTACGCCGACGCGCTCAACGCCCTGATGCAGGACACCAGCAACGACGCTGTTCTGGTGCTGCACTGCCCGTCGGCCCTGACCGACAGCGCCGCCATCGCCCAGGCGGTGACGGACACGGTGCTGGCCAACAAGTCGCGCCGCCACCCGGTGCTGACCAGTTGGATCGGCGACGGATCGGCGGCGGACGCGCGCCAACTGTTCGCGGCCAACCGCATCCCGACCTACGACGGCCCGTCCAACGCCGTGCGCGCCTTCCTGCATCTGGTGCGCTACCGCCGCAGCCAGGATTTGTTGATGCAGACCCCGCCGTCGGTGGCCGACGAGTTCCAGCCCGACGGCATCACCGTCAAGCGCATCATCGCCCGCGCCATCGCCGAAAAGCGCGATTGGTTGAGCGAGTATGAGGCCAAGCGCGTGCTGGCCGCCTATGGCGTGCCGGTGGTGGACACCCGCGTGGCCGAAACGCCGGAGGAGGCCGCCGCCGCCGCCCGGCTGATCGGCGGCCCCATCGCCCTGAAAATCCTGTCGCACGACATCACCCACAAATCCGACGTGGGCGGCGTCGCCCTGGGCCTGAGCAGCCCGGAGGAGGTGCGCGCCGCCGCCGACGCCATGCTGGACCGCGTGCGCGAACACGCCCCCGACGCCCGGATCGAGGGCTTCACCGTGCAGGAAATGGCGGTGCGGCCCGACGCCTATGAGCTGATCGTCGGCATGACCGAGAACGAGCTGTTCGGCCCGGTCCTGCTGTTCGGCGAGGGCGGCATCGGCGTGGAGGTGGTGGAGGATTGCGCGCTGGCCCTGCCGCCGCTGAACATGCGGCTGGCCACCGACCTGATGAGCCGGACCCGGATCTGGAAGCAGTTGCAGGGCTACCGTTCCCGCGCCGCCGTCGATCTCGATGCCGTGGCGCTGACGCTGAACAAGGTGTCGCAACTGATCGTCGATTTCCCGGAAATCGCCGAGCTGGACATCAACCCGCTGTTGGCCGACGCCGACGGCGTGCTGGCGCTCGACGCCCGCATCAAGGTCGCCACCCCCGCCCTGTCCGGGGCCAAGCGGCTGGCCATCCGCCCCTACCCCAAGGCGCTGGAGGACCGCATCACCATCAAGGACGGTCGGCAGTTCTTCGTCCGCCCGATCCTGCCGGAAGACGAACCGCTGGTGCATCATCTGGTCGAAAACCAGACGGCGGAGGATCTGCGTCTGCGCTTCTTCGCGCCGCTGAAGCGCCTGTCGCACCAGGCCGCCGCGCGCCTGACCCAGATCGATTACGACCGCGAAATGGGCCTGATCGCCGTTGGCCCCGATCCCGAGACCGGCACCACCATCATGTACGGCGTCGTCCGCATCACCGCCGACCCCGACAATCTGCGCGCCGAATACGCCGTGATGGTGCGGTCCGACATGAAGGGCCAGGGGCTGGGCTACATCCTGATGAACAAGATTCTGGATTACGCCCGCTCGCGCGGCATCAAGGAGGTCTATGGCGAGGTGCTGCGCGAAAACACCAACATGCTGAACATGTGCCGCGCCCTGGGCTTTGTCCGCCGCGAAAACATGGACGAACCCGGCGTGGTGGAGGTGCGAATCGAGCTGGGCGGCGGTCTGGCGGCGGAGTGATCCGCCACGCTCACAGGCCACACTCAGCGCTCCGACGTCAAAACGATAACCGCGTCACAGGGCAATCGCTTGAACGAGCGGTCATCGTCACGCAAGCAAGAATAGACACGGATTTCACGGACAAAAGGATGGATTGCACGGATTTTTGACTCCAATTGCCTCCCACAACCCGTCAGGAGGGTTGCCGCAAAATGGCAAACAGGGTGCTCTGAGGCGCGTTCCGCGAAATCCGTGAAAAAATCCGTGAAATCCGTGTCCATTCTTGTTTTGGTCTGGTGCACAATGCTTCAAGCGATTGCCCTGACCGCGTCAGCGGCGGCGCTCCAACCCCTTCCACCAGGGTTTCGGGGACGCCGCCCGCCGCCGCGCCACCTGGTCCAACACCGCGCGCCGCCCGGCGGCGGTCAGACGGGTCCAATCGCGGATTTCGTCCAGGCTGCGGAAACAGCCGACGCACACGTCGTTGTCGTCCAACGTGCAGCGCCGCACGCAGGGCGAGGTCACGGTCTCATCATCCTCGGTCATGGTTGGGAACCACCACGGGGTTGTGCGGGTCCAGCATCGCGCGCCCAGCCTCGCAGGAAAAGGGACAACGCAGTGGAACAGGAAACGCAAAAGGGGGCGACGCAACACCGCCGCCCCTGTTCGTCTCCCCTGCCGACGGTCACTCGCCGTCGTGGGCCTGGATGAAGCTGCGGATCTCCGGCAGGATGCTTTCGCGCCAGCGGCGGCCGTTGAAAATGCCGTAGTGGCCGACCCCCTTCTGGAAATGCGTCTTGCGCATGTTGTCGGGCAAGGCCGAGCACAGGCGTTGCGCCGCGATGGTCTGGCCGGGGGCGGAAATGTCGTCCAACTCGCCTTCCACCGTCATCAGCGCGGTCTTGGTGATCGCCGACGGGGCGATCTTGCGCCCGCGCGACACCCAGGTGCCGTTGGGCAAGGCGTGCTTCTGGAACACGGTTTCGATGGTTTGCAGGTAGAAATCCGCCGACAGATCCATCACCGACAGATATTCGTCGTAGAACCGGCGATGCTGTTCGGCCGAATCGCCGTCGCCGCGCACCAGATGGCGGAACAGGCCGACATGCTCGCCGATGTGGCGGTCGAGATTCATCGACATGAAGCCCGACAATTGGATGAAGCCGGGATACACGCGGCGGAACGCGCCGGGGTAATAGACCGGAACCGTGGTGATGACGCTGCGCTCGAACCACTTCAGCGGGCGATCCACCGCCAGCTTGACCGGGGTCGTCGGGTTGGCCATCGGGTCGATCGGGCCACCCATCAGGGTCATGCTGCGCGGCTGCACCGCCTCGTCCCCGGCGGCCATCAGCGACACCGCCGCCATCACCGGAACGGCGGGCTGGCACACCGCGATGATGTGGGTGCGCTCGCCCAGGAAGCGGACCAACTCCTGCACCGTCTCGATGTAGTCGTCCAGATCGAAGCTGCCCTTGGCCAGCGGAACCAGACGGGCGTCGATCCAGTCGGTGATGAACACGTCGTGATCGGGCAGCAGCGCTTCGACCGTGCCGCGCAGCAGGGTGGCGTGGTGGCCCGACATCGGGGCGACCAGCAGAACGCGCGGCTGGCGCGGCGTGCCCTCGGGCTTGGCGAAGTTCAGCAGATGGCAGAAGGGGGTCGTGGTGACGACGCGTTCGGTGATCGCCACGGTCTGGCCGTCGATCTTCGTTTCACCCAGGCCGAAGGCGGGCTTGGCAAAGCGCCGGGTCGTCCGTTCCACCAGTTCCGCGCTGGCCGCCACGGCGCGCCCGAGCTTGGTGTAAGACAGCGGCATCAGCGGGTTCTGAAAGGTGTGTTGAGCGGCTTCGGCCCAGAAACGCATCGGCCGCATGGCCGCGTGTTGCATGTCGTACAGGTGGTACAGCAAATCCCGTCCTCGCGTCGTGCTGATCCCCGGCGGTGGTGGCTTCGGGGCCGTGTGATGATCGTGTTACGAATTGATCGTATGGCCAACTGTATCTTGCAGTGCGGCGATGTCAACGGTCTTTCGCCCCCCTCCACGACGCAAGGCTCTGTTGTGCAAAGAACATTGCAACGCGTCATTTTGCTGGGCTGCAAAAGACCTAGGGCCAACCCCTATCGCCATTGGTCTAAATGACCAAACCATACGGTTCCGTCAAGACAAGGCCAAAGTGGCGCGCACCGGCAGATGGTCTGACGCCCGCCGGGTCAGGGCGGTGCGCACGCTGTCGAAGGCGGGAATGCTCAACCCTGCGGTGACGTACAGACGGTCAAGCCGCAGGGTCGGCAAGCGGGCGTGAAAGCTGCGCGGGTCGGCGGCGTCGGCGAAGAAGGCCCCCAGCCGCCGCAGCCGGGGGGAATTGGGCGTCCATTCGTTGAGATCGCCCATGAAGAGGGTGGGCAGGTCGGGCTTTGCTGCCACCCGGTCAAGGATCATCCCCACCTGTTCGGCGCGCTCCCACGGGTCCAGGCCCAGATGGGCGACGATGACGCGCACGGGCCGCCCCTGCACCTCCACCACCGCGTCGGCGGCCCCGCGCGGCTCCCGCCGCCCGATGGACAGATCGACGGTGGTGAAGTCGCGCACCGGCAGCCGGGTCAACAGAGCGTTGCCGTAATGGGCGCGCTCATGGTGCTTGGTGGGGGCGGCGTAGGCGGTCAGGCCGGTGGCCTCGGCCAGATGGGCGAACTGGTCCAACCCCGGTTCGCCGCGATGGTGCCAACCGATTTCCTGAAGCCCGATCAGATCGACATCGAGATCGCGGATCACCCGCGCGATGCGGTCGGGGGCAAAGCGGGCGTCCAGCCCGACGCAGCTGTGGATGTTCCAGGTCGCCACCGAAAAGGCGGTCGCCCCGGCGGGCACCGGATCGTCGCGCCGCTCCGGCCGACGGGGACGACGCCGGGCACCGGCGGCGCGCAGGGCGGACGCGATGCGTTCAACTCGGTCACGGCTGAATTGGATCACGGTTGATCGCTTCCCCTGTTCATCCCCGCCCGCCGTGTCGCCGCGCGGGCCAACCACACCAACGCCAGCGCCGCCGCCAGCCAACCACCATAATCGACCAGCAGGCCCCACGCCCAGCCTTCCGCCCGGTGCAGGCTCAGGATGGCGGCCTGCCACAGCCACGCCAGCCCGACCATGGTCGGGTCCGCCGCCTCCAACCCTTCCGCGTGGTCGGGGGTGAGCGCCAGCAGCAGGGCCAGCAGCCCCAGCGCCACGAGCAGCCAGCGGTGGCGGCGCGGCACGCGCGAGGGCAGGACGCCGCGCAACAGCTCCACCGCGCCGACCGGCCGCTCGGGATCGAACAGGCCCGGATCGAGCAGCCCAGTGTCGAACAGGCCGGTGTCGGCCACCGTCCGGCCCGCCCCCTCCGGTTCCCCATCGGCCAGCGGTTCCAGCCGACGGCCTTCGGGGCGGCGCAGCGCCTCGATGGCGGCGATCAGCGACCCGCGACGGCGCGTTTCCAACGCCACCCGTTCGGGCACCACGCCCAGATGCTCGGCGATCAGATCGTCGCGGCTGTGGGCGATGGCGCGGCAGTGCTCAGCCTCGGCGGGGGCCCCGGGGTTGGCTTCCCACGCCAGATCGCATTCGCTGTCCAGCCCCATGGAGCGGTTGTTGAGGTTGGCCGACCCGATCCGCAACAGCCGGTCATCGACCACCATCACCTTGGAATGGACGGTGATCGGGGTTCCATCGTCGGCGCGCGGGCAATAGACGGCGAAGCGGCCATAACGGTCCGCCGCCCGCAGCTCGCGCAGGCGGTTGGCCCGCGCGCCCAGCATCACCGCGTTTTCCAACCAACTGGGGGAGCGCACCGGGTTGACGACCACCACCTCCGGCCCGTCGGCCTCGGCCAAGCGCGCCGCCAGCGCCCGCGCCACAGCGGTGGAGGCGAAATACTGGCTTTCCAGATAGATGACGCGGCGGGCGCGGGCGATGGCGTCGAGGAACAGCGCCTCGACCTCGCGCGCTTCCGGTCGCCCGTTGCCGCCGGGATCGGTGCGGCTGATGCCGACGCGGGTTCCACGCGCCAGCGCCGCCAGCGCGGGCGGCCAGGGGTCGGCCGCCACACGGGGGTCCGGCGACGCGCGGCGCAGGAACCGGCGGTGGGCGAAACGGCGCGGCGGCGGAACCAGGATCGGCAGGGCGGGCGGCTCCAGGCTTTCCCCGGTGGCCCGCAGCCAGCGCCCCCGGAACAGCTCCCCCAACGCGCGGGCGGCGTCGCCGTCCACCGCCATCATGGCGTCGTGGAACGGGTCATAGGGGGTCCCGTCGGGTTGGCGGCGGCGGCGGTCCTGCCCCAAATGGGCGCGGGTGTCCCAGCGGTTGGCGGTCAGATCCAACCCGCCGCAGAAGGCCAGGGAATCGTCGATGACCAACAGCTTCTGGTGATGGCAGGCCCCGGTCGGGTGGTCGCCATCCAGCCGGTATTGCAGCCGCCGGTGCGTCAGGCCGTTGCGGAGCAGGAAGGGGCGGCTCCAGCGCGCCAGATCGAAGACCTCGGCGTAATCCCATTTCAGCACATGGATGCGCAGGTCCGGGCGGGTGGTGGCCAACCAGTTCAACAGACGGCCCAGCCGGTCGGGACGCTGGACCCGGTGGGATTGCGGAGTCAGGCGGATGCGCGCGTCGAAATCCCAGGCGGTCAGATAGACGCTGCGGCGGGCGCGGCGCAGCGCCGTCTTGGCGTGCAGGAAATAATCCTCGGCGTCCACGATGACCGCCAGCCGGTCGGCCCGCTCCACCCGCCAGCAATTGCGCCCAGGGGCCAGAATCGGCTCCGCAGCGGTGGCGAGCGGAACGGGCAAAAGCGGGTCGGCGGTCATCACGGAGCGATCCGTCGGGAAAGGGAACAGGGTGGCATCCTGACTGATGTGGGGACGCCGCCGCCATCGCGCCGCCGTGCCGGATGAAAATTTTGCGCCCGTCGCGTCTGCACCCACGCCAATTTCGTTGCCCATCCGGGGCGGGCGCGCTTACGGTCGCGAATGGGCGGTTCCTCACCCGCTTCACCCCCTCCGCTCCCCACGAATTCCCCCGCTTTTGCCGAGACCGCTCCGACCCGATGCCGCGCACCGCCGTCCGCCGCCTGATCGACACGCTGCCCGCCACGCTCCTGCCCATCGCCGCCGGTGCGGCCTTGGCCTGGGCGGTGGCGTGGGCGGTGGGGTTGAGCGGGCTGGACGCCGCGCGTGGGTTGCTGGCCGCCACCGCCTTCACCCTGCTTCTGGTCGCCCCCGCCCTGCTGCTGGGGGCCGGGTTGGGAGCATTGGCCGGCGCCTGGGCCGGGTTGCCCCCGCACAGCGGCGGCGGTTGGACCGGGCGCGCCCTGATCGCCGCCGGGCCGCTGCTGCCGGGCTTTCTGCTGGCCGCCTTGGCCGCGCTGGCGGTGCGGTCCGGGGCCGCCGCTGCCCCGCTGGCCTGGGCGGCGCTGGCCCTGCCCGCCGCCTGCCACGCCGCCCGGCTGGCCCGCCCGGCCATGTCCGCCGCACTGACCAGCGACGCGCTGCGCATGGCCGAGGGGTTGGGGCTGGACGACCGCACGGTGCTGCGCCACCTCGCCCTGCCCGCCGCCCTGGCCCCCGTCACGGGGGGCTTTGCCAACGCCGCGCTGTCCGCGCTGGCCGGGGCGACGGCGGTGGAAAGCCTGCTCGATCTGCCCGGTCTGGGCGCGCTGCTGATTGATGCCGCCCGCGTCGGCTCTCTGTCGGGCAGCCTGCCCGCCCTGATGGCGTTGTGCGGCCTTGCCGGGCTGCTGCGGGCGCTGGGGTCCGCGCTGGGCGGCTGGTTGCAACGCGTGACCGGAGCCGGACGATGAGCGCGCCGCCGCCCCTTCCCACCACCACCCACCATGGCAAGGGGGCCGCCGGGCTGGCCCTGCTGGTCGCGCTGGCGTTGGCCTGCACCGTCGCCCCGCTGCTGAACGACGGGGCGGGGCCGCTGCGCGCCGACCGCGACCCGGTGCTGACCGCCCTGACCGACGGGCGCGGCAGCCTGTCCTTTGCCCTGCTCAGCGGGCTGTTGGGGGCCGGGTTGGGGGTGGCGTGGAGCGGGCTGGCCATCGCGCTGGGCGACCGCGCCGAACGTCGGCTGATGGGTGCCGCCGCCCGGCTGGTGGCGCTGCCGTTGGCGCTGCTGGTCCCGCTGGGGGTTGGCTTGACCGGCGGCGGTTTGCCGGTTCTGACCGCGCTGGTGGCGCTCAGCGCCGCGCCGCTGGTCGCCGGTTTGGCCCATCAGGACCTGCGCGCCCTGCTGCGCCGCGATTTCCTGACCGCCGCCCGCGCCGCCGGGCGGTCCAAGGGTGCGCTGCTGCTCCATCACCTGCTGCCCAACGCGGTGCGGCCGTTGCTGGCCGCCGGGGCGATCGCCCTGCCGCGCGCGCTGGCGGTGGAAAGCCTTGCCAGCCTGCTCGGTCTTGGCCTGCCGTCGTCGGTGGGAAGCTGGGGCGGGGCCGTGGGGGTGGCGGCCCGGCTGGGGGATGGCCTGGCGCTGGTTCCCGCCGCCCTGCTGCTGGCCCTGTCGCTGTGGGCGTTCCACGCCGTCGCCGACGAGGCGCTGCGTCTGGCCGCCGAGGGACCGCACGGCGGCCCGTCAAACGGCCTGCCGGGCGGTTCCGCCCCCGATGCCCGCCCGTGATGGACCGGCCATGACTCCACCCACCCACGCCGCAACCGCCCCATCGCCGCACACCGCCGCTGCGCCCGTCTCGACCCAGGCCCTGACCCTGCTGGCGGGCGACCGCGTGCTGATCGACCGCGCCGACCTGCGTCTGGACGCCGGACAGGTGCTGTCGCTGACCGGCGGGGCCGGAACCGGCAAGACCCTGCTGCTGCGCGCCCTGGCCGGGTTGCCGCTGCCCGGCGTCACCCTGGCCGGACAGGCGCGGACCGACGGTCGCCGCCTGCTGATCGCCCAAGGGGGGCGGCTGGCCCCGCAACGCCCCTTGGCGCTGCAAGCGGCGGACGTCATCGGCCATCATCTGGGGCTGGACGCCAGCGCCGCGCTGCGTCGGATGGCCGACGCGCTGGACCGCATGGGCGTTCCCCCCGCCGCCCGCCGCTTCGACCTGCCGCCGGAACGGTTGCCGGACTCCCTGCGCTGGGCCGCGCTGTTCGCGCTGGGCATCGCCGTCGGCCCGGCGGTGCTGCTGGCCGACGCGCCCGCCGCCGGGCTGGATCCGACCGTGCGCTTGCGGCTGCTGCACCGGTTGGCCGAGTGGGCGCGGAGCAGCGCCACAGCCCTGATCCTGGCCGGACGCCCGGAAGACGGGCTGGACGGCCCCGCCGACGCGCGTCTGTGCCTGCACGAGGGACGGGTGCTGCCCACCCCGCCCATCCCCGACCCGCTGCCCGCCCCCGATCACGCGCATCATCCCGCCGGGGCCGCCGTGATGACCGCCCACGGCCTGACCATGTCCTTTCCAATGGGCACCGGCCCGACGGGAGAGGCGCGCCGCCTGACCGCCGTCCACAGCCTGGATCTGGAGTTGGTCGACGGTGAAACCCTGGTGCTGCTGGGCGAAAGCGGCAGCGGCAAGGCCATGCTGGCCCGCGCCCTGCTGCACCTTCCGGCCCCCAGCACGGGCCGGGTGGTGTGGATGGGCCGCGACCTGACCAAGGCCGACGACGCGACGCTGCGCCGCGTCCGCCGCGACGTCCAGCCCCTGTTTCCCGATCCGGCTGGGTCGCTTGACCCGGCGATGACGGTGGGGGCGCAATTGACGGCGGTGCTGGAATCGCTGCGCCCGGACATCCCCGCCGACCGCCGCCCCCAACGGGTGGTCGAGACGCTGCGCGCGGTCGGCCTTCCCACCGACACGGCCACCCGCTGGCCCGCCAGCCTGCGCCCGCTGGAGGCCGCGCGCGTCGGCCTGGCCCGCGCCCTGATGCCCGATCCCCGCGCCCTGGTCTGCGACGAGCCGCTGGCCACCCTGTCGGCGGAGGATCGGGCGGAGTTCTGGGACGATCTGTTGACCGCGCGGGACCGCCGCCATCTGTCGCTGATCCTGACGACGGAGCGGGCGGAGGAGGGCTTGCGCCACGCCGACCGGGCGCTGGTGCTGCTGATGGGCCGGGTGGTGGAACGCGGCAGCGCCGACGATCTGCTCCACCACGCCCGCCACCCCTACACCCAGGCGATGCTCAGCGCGGCGCGCGGCGACCGCCCGGCGTTGGAGGGGGATCCCCCCTCGGCGCTGCGCCAGCCCGATGGATGCACCCTGCGCCAGCGCTGCCCCAAGGCGCGGAGCTTTTGCGCGCAGGCGGTGCCGACGCTGGAGCCGGTCGGCCCCGGCCACGCGGTCGCCTGCCATTACTGGGACACGCCGTAGACACACCTGCCAAGGCAACGGCTGCAATCACCGTTGCACCGTAGTAAGCTGACGGGACAATCGGTGTCATGGATCGCCACACGGAGCGTCAATGACCGTTCCCCACCACGATGATCCGGGGTGTCTGGGTCTCGACCTGTTGGTCGGGCTGGCGGCTCCGCTGTGGTTGGTGGGCGCGGACGGTTTGGTGGTGTGGTTGAACGAGGCGGCTGCCGGCCTGATCGACCTCCCCGCGCTCGACCGGCAGACGGTGCTCCGTGTCCAGGCCAACGCGGCGGCAAGCGCCGCGCTCGCGCGCTGCCGCGACAGCGGACGGCCCGGTCGGGCCACCGTCGCCCTTCAGGCCGGGGACCGTGTCCGCATCGATGATCTCGACGTGCGCGTCACGCGCGCGCCCGCGCGCCTGTCCGCCAGCAGCCCCCCGCTGCTGTTGCTGGAAGCCACCGCCGACCGCGCGGCGCGGCAGGAGATGGCCCGGCTGACCGAACAGCTTGTCGCCCTGTCCTACGCCTATCCCGATCTGCGGTTCGAACTGCGGCGCGACGGGACCATCCTGGATTTCGCCACCGCCAGCCCGACCGAACTGAACATTCCCGCCGAACGCTTCCTCAACGGTCGTGCGCAAGAGGTCCTGCCCGATCCCGCCGGAGCGCAGTTGGACGAGGCGCTGGCCCGCCTGTCGGCGGAGGAGCCGGTCGTCGGATTCGAATTCACCCTGCCCGCCCCGTCTTCCAACCAAAGCGACGCCACCTTTGAAGCGCGGTTGGTCGCGCTGATGGACGGCGACCGTGTGTTGTGCAGCGTCCGCAACGTCAGCGAACGCGTGCGCGCCGAGCGGGAGGCCCGGCAAAGCCACGCCCGGCTGCTCGACGCCATCGAAAGCGTGGCCGAAGGATTCGTTCTGTTCGACGCCGATGATCGTCTGGTGCTGTGCAACCAGCGTTACCAGGACCTGTTCAGCGATTGCCGCGACGAGCTGACCCCGGGCACCCGGTTTGAGCCGCTGCTGCGCGAGACCTCGGCCCACGGCCTCTACCATCTTTCGCCGGAAGAGGCGGAGGCCTGGGTGGAGCAGCGGCTGGAACTGCACCGCAAGGGCGGCCCGGCGATGGAGGTGCAGTTGAGCAACGGCCGCTGGATGCGCATCGAGGAGCGGCGCACCAGCGATGGTGGAACCGTCGGCGTGCGCACCGACATCACCGACCTGAAGCACCGCGCGCTTGAATTGGCCGCCGCCCGCGACGCGGCCGAACAGGCCAACCGGCGGAAATCCGACTATGTCCACCATCTCAGCCATGAGCTGCGCACGCCGCTGAACGCGGTCATGGGCTTTGCCCAAATCCTGCGCGATGAGGTGATGGGGCCGCTGACCAACCCACGCTACCGCGAGGCCGCCGCCCAGATCGTCACCGCTGGCGATTACATGCTGGAACTCATCAACAACCTGCTCGACCTCGCCCGGATCGAAGCGGGAAAGATGGAGCTGTATGAAGAAGCCAGCGATCTGACCAGCCTGATCGACGTCACCTTTGCCATGATGGCGGCGCGGGCCGACGCGGCAGAGGTGGCGTTGGGCTGCGATGTCGGGGCGGATGTGCCCAGCCTGTACGGCGATCCCACAATGATCCGGCAGATGCTGACCAATCTGGTCGGCAACGCCCTGAAATTCACCCCACCGGGCGGGCGGATCACCGTCGCGGCCCACCGGAACGGGGATGGAACGCTGACCCTGTCCGTTCGCGACACCGGGCGCGGCATGACGCCGGAGCAAATCCCCCTCGCCCTGACGGCTTTTTCCCAAGCCCATGACCGGATGACCACGGACGAGGTGGGAACCGGTCTGGGCCTGCCGTTGACCTGCGCGCAGGTGGCCCTGCACGGCGGGCGGCTGGACATCGACAGCGCGCCGGGCCAGGGGACCACCGTGCGCCTGACCTTCCCCGCCGACCGGGTGGGTGTGGAGGAACGGGTCTGCTGACCCGCCCGTTGTCCCCACACGATCCCGGTTCAGGCCGCGCGCAGCGCCGACAGGAAGCCATCGACCTCCGTCCGCATGCGGGCGGTGTCATCCGCCACGTCGGTGACGGTGGCGACCATCACCGACGACGCCTGTTCCGCCGCCGCCGCCGCCCCGGTGACGGCGGCGATGTTGCCCGACACCGCGCGGGTGCCGTCGGCGGCGTCGTGGATGTTGGCGGCGATCTCGCCGACGGCGGCGGTCTGCTGCTCCACCGCCGCCGCGACCGCCCCGGCGATCTCGTTCAGCTTGGCGATGGTGCGGGTGACGGCGGCGATGCTGTCCACCGCCGTGCCCGACGCCGCTTGGATGTCGGCGATGCGGGCCTGGATCTCGCCGGTCGCCTTGGCCGTTTGACCAGCCAGGGTTTTCACCTCGCTGGCGACGACGGCAAAGCCCTTGCCCGCCTCCCCGGCGCGGGCGGCTTCGATGGTGGCGTTCAGCGCCAACAGATTGGTTTGTCCGGCGATGCCGGAAATCAGATCGACCACCTTGCCGATCTCCGCCGCCGCGTCGGCCAGACTGCCCATCACCCGCGTGCCGCGTTCGGCGTCGCGCGTCGCCGTGGCGGCAATCCCCGCCGAATCACCAACCAGACGGGCAATCTCCGCAAAGGACGCCGACAATTCCGCCGTGGCCGCCGCCACGCTGTCCACATTGGCCGAGGCGCGCGCCGAGGCGTCGGCCACCGCACCGGCGTGGCTGGCGGTGTCGGCCGCGCTGACCGCCATGCCGCTGGCCGCGCCGGACAGGCGGCCCGTGGACTCGGTCAAGGTTTCAACCAGCCGCTTGACCGTCGCCTCGAACCCCTGGGCCAAGCCCTGAAGCTCGCGGCGGCGCTCCTCGGCGGCGGCGGCCTTCAGCCGCTCCTGTTCGGCCTGAAGCCGTTCGGCCTCCAGCATGTTGTCCTTGAACACGCGCGCGGCGGCGGCCATGCGGCCGATCTCGTCGCGGCGGCCATCCTCGAAGCTGGCGGAGAAGTCGCGGGCGGCCAGACGCTCCAACGCTGAGGCCACCGCCAGGATCGGCCGCGACACGCTGCGCACCAGCGCCCAGCCAAAGGTCAGCGACAGCAGCGTGCAGAGCGCCACCGCCCCAACCACCATGCCATGCGCGGTGCTGTACACCTCCGCCCCCCGGTCGGCGACCGTTCCCGCCTCTTGAATCGTGCCATCCATCAGGGCGTTGAGGGTTTCCTGAACGCGGGCGAAGGCCACGGCGCTGGGGCGTTTGAAAACGCTGGCGGCGGATTGGCTTTGGTTGTCGCGCACCAGCGTGCGCACCCGGTCGGCGGCGGTCGTGTAGTTTTTCCACGCCTCGTCAAAAGCGGTCAGCCGTTCGGCCAGTTCGCCGCTGGCAAATTGCGGCCCGGCCGCCGCGCGCAGGCGGGCGACGTTCGACTCCGCCGCCTTCAGGTTGGTTTCGACCTGATCGATCTGCATGGCGTTGTTCGACAGGGCGTAGGCCGCTTCGGCGATGCGGTAGCTTTGCGCCGCCGCCGTCAACTGCCCGGCCAGTTGGGTCCCCGGCAGCGAGCGGCCCCGCAAAATCTCCGCCGCGCTGTTTAGAATGTCGATGCGATCCAGCGTGAACAGGCCAAAACCGCCCGCCATCACCACCGTGCCAACGACCGCCGCCATGATCTTGGCGCGGATGGTGAATCGTGAAAATGCCTGTGTTTTAGCCATTTCCCTGCCTTTTCCGCGCGCAATGTCAGAGCGATGGATGTTCGATGATTCCGATCCTTCGGTGTCTAATTTTCTTACGGGAAGCGTTTAATATTATCAACACAGATCTTGCGCCAAAACGCAAAACGACCGCCGCACCCGAAGGCACGGCGGTCGTTTGCAACCACAGACCGAGTGTCGCGGACGCCGAAGCGATCAGGCGGCGGCGCGCAGGGCCGCCGATTCGCCAAACAGCTTCACAACCGCCTCGACGAACTCGGCAAGCTGGTCCTGGCCGAGCGCGCTGACGGTGATGTCATCGACGACCAGACCGTCGTCGCTGATCTTGCCACCGGCGGCGATCAGGTTGGCGCGGTAGGCTTCCGGCGCGGCCAGCAGGCGGCCACGCAGCTTGCCGGGAATGGCGAGCAGCTGGATGCCGTGGTCGATCGCGGCGATCGGCTTCCCGGCGTCCAGGAAATGGCCGACGATGCGGCGGGTGTGGGCCGATTGCTGGAGCTTGGCGACGCTGCGCTCGCCACCCGGCAGCAGCAGCATGTCAAAATCCGCGCCCAGCGCTTCGCCCAGCGGCTTGTCGACCGGGAAATAATGGCCCCAGGACTTGCCATGCCAGCCGTTCACCAGACCCGTCTCGGTCGAGATCGTGCGCAGGGTCGCGCCGGTCTTCAGCAGAGCGCGTTGGGGTTCGGTCATCTCCGCTTCTTCAAAGCCGTTGGAGACGAGAATGGCAATGGACTTTCCTGTGAGCGAATATTCCATACTGCACTGTCCTTTCATCATGTCGATCAGAAACGCCGGGGCCGGATCATCCGGCGGCGGCTCCGCCACGGAACGACTCGGCGGCGGTGTCGACCCGTCCCGCGCCGCGCGAGCGGCACAGGGGTCAGACCCGCCACCGGACTCCGTGTGGGGTGCCCGGCGTGGAGGGACCGTTACGTCCCGGATCGGTTTGTTTTCAGCATGCGATGTAAGTGGTCTTGAAGCGTTCTCAAGTCAACAACGGATTCCGCGCCGCAACCGAAAGACGGCAACGTTTCCTATCGGAAAAATCTCATATTTTTCAGATTGATAACGCTGTTTCACGCGGTGGTCGACCATCCCGGTACGACACGGTGCAGGGCAGCCATACCCCAAGGGCGGGGCTTTCCCATCGGATCGGCGTGAAAAAAAAGCGGCCGGAGGTTTCCCCCCGGCCGTTGAAAAGTCAAAGCATCAGCCGTTCAAAACGATCCGGCTCGCACACCGGATCACGGACCAACTCCCGATCAATGGAACTGGTCAGCCTCGGTGGAGTCCTTGTAGGCGGTGGTCGAGGAGGTGCCGCCCGAGATCGCCGTGGCGACCGCGTCGAAGTAGCCGGTGCCGACTTCGCGCTGGTGCTTGGTGGCGGTGTAACCGTCCTTCTCGGCCGCGAACTCGGCCTGTTGCAATTCGGAGTAGGCGGCCATGCCACGGGCGGCGTAGCCCTTGGCCAGCGTGAAGGCCGCGTAGTTCAGCGAGTGGAAGCCCGCCAGCGTGACGAACTGGAACTTGTAGCCCATGGCCCCCAGCTCGCGCTGGTACTTGGCGATCGTCGCGTCGTCCAGGTTGGCCTTCCAGTTGAAGGACGGCGAGCAGTTGTAGGCCAGCAGCTTGTTCGGGAATTCCTTCTTGATGGCTTCGGCGAACTTGCGGGCGTCGTCCAGGTTCGGCTTGGAGGTTTCCCACCACAGCAGATCGGAGTAGGGGGCGTAGGACAGGCCACGGGCGATGCAATGCTCGACGCCGACGCCGGTCTTCAGACGGTGGAAGCCTTCGGTGGTGCGGCCCGAGGCGAAATCGATGAAGGGATGGTCACGCTCGTCGATGTCCGAGGTGATGAGCTGCGCCGACTCCGCGTCGGTGCGGGCGATCACCAGGGTCGAGGTTCCGCTGACGTCGGCGGCCAGGCGGGCGGCGTTCAGGGTGCGGATGTGCTGCTGGGTCGGGATCAGCACCTTGCCGCCGAGATGGCCGCACTTCTTTTCCGAGGCGAGCTGGTCTTCCCAGTGCACGCCCGCCGCACCGGCCTTGATCATGGCCTTCATCAGTTCGAAGGCGTTCAGCGGGCCACCGAAACCGGCTTCGGCGTCGGCGATGATCGGCGCGAACCAATAGGTGTCGCCCTTGCCTTCGGCGGTCTGGATTTCGTCGGCGCGCTTGAAGGTGTTGTTGATGCGCTCGACCACCGCCGGGACGGAGTTGACCGGGTACAGGCTCTGGTCGGGGTACATCTGACCGGCGGTGTTGGCGTCACCGGCGACCTGCCAGCCCGACAGGTAGATGGCCTTCAGGCCGGCCTTGACCGCCTGCATCGCCTGGTTGCCGGTCAAGGCGCCCAGCGTGTTGATGTACGGCTCGGTGTTGAGCAGTTCCCACAGGCGTTGCGCGCCCATTTCGGCCAGCGTGTACTCGATCTTGACCGAGCCGCTCAGACGCTTGACATCCTCCTCGGTGTAGTCACGGCGGATGCCTTCGTAACGGGCGGCGCGGAGGGCGGCCTTGGTCTTTTCGTCGAGCGACATGATCGGTGTCCTTCTCTGTCCGGTTTTGCCCTGGTTCAGGGGGCGAATGAAA
Source organism: Azospirillum griseum (assembly GCF_003966125.1). GTDB lineage: Bacteria > Pseudomonadota > Alphaproteobacteria > Azospirillales > Azospirillaceae > Azospirillum > Azospirillum griseum. The sequence continues at coordinate 185,913 of NZ_RXMA01000005.1, read as the reverse complement.
ATCCTCGGGGCGGGCCTTTTTTCGGTCCCGACGCTCGTTGCCGAGCCTTGTTTGGGTGCCGTTGGCTTTGCAGCGCGGCCATGGACAAAGTGTTACGCCCGCCCCCTGTGCGTTGCAATAAGCCCTTGTTTGTAAAAAGGTCCGTTTGTAAACTGCTGTCTCAAACTTTTTGTAAATCGGTAAAGTTTGTAAATCCGCACAGGCGGTGCCGGGCGGCGGTTGGGGGCGACGGGCATGGACAAAAAAGCGATGCTGGGGCCGAAGGTGCGGCGGCTGCGCCGCGATCAGGGCCTGACCCAGGCGCAGATGGCCGACCAGTTGGGCATCTCCCCCAGCTATCTGAACCTGATCGAGCACAACCAACGCCCGGTCACGGTCCCGCTGCTGCTGAAGCTGGGGCAGAATTTCGGCGTCGACCTCCAGGCCTTCGCCGAGGATGAGGAAAGCCGCCTTGTCGCCGGTCTGCGCGAGGTGTTCGCCGACCCGCTGTTCAACGGCTCCGACATCAAGAACCAGGATTTCCGCGAACTGGCCGCCGTTGCCCCCACGCTGGGGCAGGCGGTGGTTGCGCTCTATCGCGGTTTCCGCAGCGCGCGCGACGATCTGCAAGCCCTGTCGGAACGGGTGGCCGACCGCGAAAAGCTGCATCTGGTCCAGGGCAGCGGTTTTCCCCAGGACGAGGTCCGCGACCTGTTCCAGGCCCACTCCAACCATTTCCCGGAACTGGAGGACGCCGCCGACGCGCTGTGGAAGGACGGCAATCTGGAGCGCGGCGATCTCTATCGCGGTCTGGTCGATTGGTTGAACACCCAGCACAGCGTCCGCGTCCGCCTGCTGCCGTCGGAGGTGATGGGCTACGCCGTCCGCCGCTTCGACCGCCACAGCCGCCGGGTGCTGCTGTCGGAGATGCTGGCCCCGTCGGGGCGCAGCTTCCAGCTCGCCTGTCAGATCGCCCTGTTGCGGCACCGCGAGTTGCTGAACCGCATCGTCGAGGCCGCCAACCTGTCGGACGACGAGGCCCGGCGGTTGGCCCGCATCGGTCTGGCCAATTATTTCGCCGCCGCCGTGCTGATGCCCTACCAACGCTTCCACGAGGCCGCCACCGCCGTTCGTTACGATATCGAAATATTGCGGAGGCGGTTCGATGCGTCGTTTGAGCAGGTGTGCCAGCGCCTGACCACCCTGCACCGCAGCGGGGCGAAGGGGGTTCCCTTCTTCTTCATGCGGGTGGACAGCGCCGGCAACGTGTCCAAGCGCTTCTCCGGGGCCGGATTCCACTTCGCCCGCTTTGGCGGCGGCTGCCCGCGCTGGATCGTTTACGAAGCGTTCCGAACACCGGGCAAGGTGCACAGCCAGGTCGCCCAGATGCCGGACGGGACCACCTGGTTTTCCATCGCCCGCACCGTGGTCAAGGCCGGGGGTGGCCACCGCAGCCCGCCGCAGCAATTCGCCATCGCGCTGGGCTGCGACGCCCACCACGCCGCGCACGTCACCTATGCGGATGGCATTGATCTGGCCAACACCGAAGCGGCGACCCCCATCGGTGTGAATTGCCGCCTGTGCCCGCGCCTGGATTGTTCTCAGCGGGCGTTTCCGCCGTTGAATCATCGGCTTATCGTGGATGAGAACCTGCGCGGCCTGTCCCCCTATCTGTTCGCCCCGCCCAGCGCGGAATGACGGATGGATTGATCTGGATCAAGGTTTCACGCTGATTTCAGTGTTGTATGTGTCCAGACTCGCCCGCTGGCTTGGTATAAAGCCGTGGCCTTCGGGCGGAATTGTTGCTAGGTTTTGGCCGCTGCGTGGAGGCAGCCCCCGTTCCGCCACCTGAACGCACGCCCGAACCCGAAAGCTGGCCCCGAAAGCCAGCCCTGGCATCGCCACAGTCTTTGGAATCTCCATGAGCAACCTCATTCAGGAGCGCGTGCTGCGCGTTCACCACTGGACCGACACGCTGTTCACCTTCACCACCACCCGTGACCCGTCCTTCCGCTTTCTGCCGGGCCAGTTCACGATGATCGGTCTTGAGGTGAACGGGCGCCCGCTGCTGCGCGCCTACAGCCTGGTCAGCGCCCATTACGAAGAGACTCTGGAGTTCTTCAGCATCAAGGTGCCGGACGGACCGTTGACCTCGCGGCTTCAGCACCTGAAGGAAGGCGACACGGTTCTGGTCAACCGCAAGGCGACCGGCACGCTGATTTCCGACAATCTGACGCCGGGGCGGAACCTGTATCTGCTCAGCACCGGCACCGGTCTGGCCCCCTTCCTCAGCATCATCAAGGACCCCGAGCTGTACGAGAAGTACGAGCGGGTGATCCTGACCCACGGGACCCGCACGGTCGCCGAACTGGCCTATGACGATTTGATCCAACACGAGCTGCCGGAGAACGAGTTCTTTGGCGAGCAGGTGAAGGAAAAGCTGCTCTATTACCCCACCGTGACGCGCGAGCCGTTCCGCAACAGCGGCCGCCTGACCACGCTGATGGAAACCGGCAAGCTGTACAGCGATCTCGGCCTGCCCGAACTGGATCCGGCGCACGACCGCGTGATGATCTGCGGCAGCCCGGCGATGCTGGCCGAAACCTCGGCGATGATGGAGCGCAAGGGCTTCGTCATGGGGACCAACGGCGAGCCGGGGAATTACGTGATCGAAAAGGCGTTCGTCGAGCGTTGATCGAAACGCTGTCGAGCACACTGATGGAATAGAGCGGGTCCGCCCGCTGTTGATCGGGGACAACCATCCCCAACCTGGAACCGGCGCGTTTCCCCCAGATGGGAAACGCGCCTTTCTTTTGCCGGTTTGCGCCGCCCTACCCTGTCTTCAACCCGCCCCGTCTTTGGTGTAGACATCCCGCCCATGCGACTGATCCCGATCCTTGCCGCGATTCTCGTCGTCGGCCTTGCGAACCTCGCCGTGTGGTCCTTGCCGAACCGGCCGGTTCCCCTTGAACCGCCGCCCGGCGGCAAGCTGCGAAGCGTGTCCTTCGCCCCCTTCCGCGACGGCCAAAGCCCGCTGACGCAGGTCTTCCCCAGCCCGGCGCAGATCGAGGAGGACATCGCCGCACTCGCCCCGCAGGTGGCGGGCATCCGCACCTACACCTCGCTCGAAGGCTTGCAGATCGTGCCGGAACTGGCGCGCAAGCACGGGCTTCAGGTGACGATGGGGGCGTGGCTGTCGTCCAAGGCGGAGAAGAACGAGGCGGAGATCGCCTCCCTCATCGATCTGGCCAACCGCTACCCCGACACCATCACCCGCGTCATCGTCGGCAACGAGGTGCTGCTGCGCCGCGAACTGACGCCCGAACAGGTCACGGGCTACATCGACCGGGTCAAGGCGGCGGTCAAACAGCCGGTGTCCTACGCCGACGTCTGGGAATGGTGGCTGAAATACCCGCAGATCGCGGACCATGTCGATTACCTGACCATTCATCTGCTGCCCTATTGGGAGGACGTCCCGGCCGGAGTCGCCGGGGCGACGGAGCGCATCCGCTCCTCCTACCACGTCATCGCCCAGCGTTTTCCGGGCAAGCCGATCCTGGTTGGGGAAACCGGTTGGCCGACGGCGGGCCGATCGCGCGGGGCCGCCGTGCCGGGGCTGGTCAACAAGGCGCTGTTCGTCAACGGCTTCGTCCGGTTGGCCGCGCAGGAAGGCTTTGATTACAATGTGATCGAAGCCTTCGATCAGGAATGGAAAGCCAAGCTGGAGGGGACCGTCGGCGGCCATTGGGGCCTGTATGGGGCCGACCGCGTGGCGAAATTCTCCCTGGCCGGACCGGTGGTGGAAAACCGCGACTGGCCCCGGCTCTATGGCCTGTCGAGCGGGCTGGCGCTGCTGCTGCTGGCCGGGCTGGCCCTGCGCGGCGGGCGCGTCAGCAACGCCGGGTGGCTGGGGCTGGCGCTGTTGACGCAAGCGCTGTCCAGCGCCTTTGTCCACGCCGTCCACGCCGCGCTGCACGGCAAGCATTATTGGCACGACACCGCGCTCGCCGCCGTCATGCTGACCGTCACCGCCCTGCTGTCGCTGGCCGTGCTGTTGAGCGCGCAACGCGCTCTGGCGGGCGGCGGTCTGGCGCGCGAACCGCTGGCCGGGTTGCGGGTTCCGCGCCCGGCGCTGTCGGGGGTCGAGTCGCTGGGCCGGTGGACCGCGCTGGCCATCACCGGCCTGTCGCTGGTCTGGGCCGCCCTGATCGTCTGGGATGGCCGCTACCGCGATTTCCCCAACGTCTACGCCGTGATGCCGGTGGTTGGGCTGCTGGCCCTGGGCCTGATCCGCGCCGCGCGCCGTCCGGCGGGGGCTGGTGTTGCGGCGGCCTGGGCCATCGACGGGCTGTTCCGCCCGGCGGTCCCGACCACCGACGCCCCGGCCCGCTGCCTGTGCGGGGCCGTCCGCCGCCTGCCGGTCGAGTCGCTGCTCGCCGCCGGGTTGCTGCTGACCGCCGCCCTGACCGTGCTGGCGGAAGGGTTTGTGCCGCTGGAATCGCTGATTTACGGCCAGCTTCCCTTCCTGCAGGCGCTGCACGAGGTCGATTGGACCCAGCCGAACCGGGAGGCGCTGGCCTGGGCCGCCCTGCAAGCCCTGCTGGCGATCCCCTACGCCGCCGGGGTGCTGACGGCCAAGCGCTGATCCCGCAAGACACGGTCCGCCGCGCAACGCTGTGGTTGCGTGGCGGACCGGGCTGTGGATTGATGGACGGGTTCGTGTGCCCACCCCCGGCGTGATCCGTGGCCCGATCCGTGGCCCGGCCGCCGATTGAGGATCCGTCCGATGTCCCTGGAACTCTGGCTGGCCTTCGCCGCCGCCTCCACCATCATGCTGCTGATTCCGGGGCCGACGGTGCTGATCGTCGTGTCCTACGCGCTGGGTCATGGCCGCCGGTCGGCGATGGCGACGGTGGCCGGGGTGGCGCTGGGTGATTTCACCGCCATGACCGCCTCCATGCTGGGGCTGGGCGTTCTGCTCTCCACCTCCGCCGCGCTGTTCACCGGGCTGAAATGGCTGGGGGCCGCCTATCTGGTCTATCTCGGCGTCAAGCTGTGGCGCGCGCCGACCACGCTGGGGACCGACTCCGCCGACCAGCCGGACGTCGCACCGTTGCGGATGCTGCTGCACACCTACGCCGTCACCGCGCTGAACCCGAAAAGCATCGTCTTCTTCGTGGCGTTCCTGCCGCAGTTCCTGGACACCGCCCAGCCGCTGGCCGCCCAGATGGTGGTCATGGAACTCACCTTCCTGGTGCTGGCAACGCTGAACGCCACGCTGTACGCCCTGTTGGCGGCGGCGGCGCGCAAGGCGGTGCGCACGCCGTCGGTCCAGCGCGCGGTCAACCGCACCGGCGGGTCGCTGCTGATCGGGGCCGGGCTGCTGACCGCCGCCTGGAAAAAGGCGGCGGCGTAAGACGATCCACACTCAGGGGCAGTCCGCCGTTGACAGCCTTGCGTTGCTAATCCGAAAATTGTCACTCCCGGTGCGCGGCGGCGCGGTCGTGGGGCAAGGTCTTAGAACGCAAAGGATACGGAATCGATGGTCGGCCCGGCAGCGGCGGAAGACGCCAACGACGATCTGCTGTTCGCCGACGAGTCTTCCGACGGCGACGCGACGGACGGACGCCGCAACCCGCCCTGGCTGATCCTGATCGTCGATGACGACCACGAGGTCCACGCCATCACCCGTGTGGTGCTGGGCGACGCCAGCTTTGAAAACCGCGAGCTGCGGTTCCTGTCCGCCTATTCCGCCAAGGACGCCCGCGCGATTCTGGCCGCCCAGCGCGACATCGCCGTGATCCTGCTGGATGTGGTGATGGAAACGGACGACGCCGGGTTGACCCTGGTCCGCCACATCCGCGACAATCTGGGCAACCGTCAGGTCCGCATCATCCTGCGCACCGGCCAGCCGGGCCAGGCACCGGAACGGCAGGTCATCGCCGCCTACGACATCAACGATTACAAGGCCAAGAGCGAGCTGACCGCGCAAAAGCTCTACACCGCCACCGTCGCCGCCCTGCGCTCCTACCAGCATATTTCGCTGATCGAGCGTGGGCGGCAGGGGATGGAAGCGGTGCTGGAGGCCGCCGACCATCTGTTCGCCCAACCCACCCAGGCCCGCTTTTGCGAGGCTGTGACCGCAAGATTGGCCGCGCTGCTGCCGCAACCCGGCGCGGTCCTGCTCTGCGCCGATGGCCCGGACGGCCCCCGTCGGTTGTCAGCGGCCACCACCGGCCCCGGCGCGCCCGCGCCCACCGTGCCGGACGCCGCGCAGGCGGATGTGCACGCCACCCTGCGCGACGGTCTGCCCCGCTGGACCGACGGTCACGCCGTGGTTCCCCTGCGCAACCGCCGACAGGCCCCGCACGCCCTGTGCGTTCTGACCGACACCCCGCTGCCCGAGGTGGAGCAACGGTTGATCGACCTGTACGCGGGCAAGGCCGGCAGCGGGTTGGACACGCTGCATCTGCTGGAACGGCTGCAAGAGGCGCAGGTGGCCACCGTCCACGCGCTGGGCAAGCTGGCCGAATACAAGGACGAAGTCACCGGCGACCATGTGAAGCGGCTGGGCCGCTGGGCCACCGCCATCGCCCACGAGCTGCGCGCCCGCAACCTGTTCACCGACGAGCTGGACGACGAGTTTTGCGGCATGATCGGCCTGGCCAGCGTCCTGCACGACGTGGGCAAGGTCGCCATTCCCGACGCCATTTTGCGCAAGCCGGGGCGGCTCGACCCTGACGAGATGACCCAGATGCGCGAACACGCCGCCATCGGCGGCAGCATCCTGCGGGACGCCGGAGGGGCGGGGGAGCGCAATTGCCTGACGATGGGGGCGGAGATCGCCGAAAGCCATCACGAGAAGTTCGACGGCAGCGGCTACCCCCATGGCCTGAGCGGCGACGCCATCCCGCTGGCCGGGCGCATCGTCGCCGTCGCCGATGTGTTCGACGCGCTGCTCCACCGCCGCCCCTACAAAAAGGCGTGGGAGGCTGAGGAGGTGCTGGATCTGCTGCGCGGCGAGTCGGGCCGCCATTTCGACCCGCGCGTGGTGGACGCCTTCCTGGCCGTGCTGGCGCGCGACGGGCTGCCGCAGGTGGCCTGACCGGGCAGGGTCGCCCGGACCGCCGCCCACCGCACGCCGCCCGCAACACAGCCAAACCTCACATGCCCAGAACGTCCTTCATGCTGTAGAGGCCGGGGGTCTTGTCGCGCGCCCACAGCGCGGCGCGCACCGCGCCCTTGGCGTAGATCTGGCGGCCCGATCCCTTGTGCGTCAGCTCGATCCGTTCGCCATCCCCGGCGAAGATCACGACATGGTCGCCAATGACGTCACCGCCACGCAGGGTGGCAAAGCCGATCTCGCCGCGCGGGCGCACGCCGGTGATGCCGTCGCGGGTCTTCTGCCACACGTCTTCCAGCGCCACCCCACGCCCCGCCGCCGCCGCGCGGCCCAGCCCCAACGCGGTGCCCGACGGTGCATCCACCTTGTTGCGGTGGTGCATTTCCAGAATGTCGATGTCGTAGCCGTCATCGAGCTTGCTGGCCACCTGCTCGACCAGCGCCAACAGCAGATTGACGCCCAAGGACATGTTGGGCGACTGGATGATGGCGGTGTGGGTCGCCGCCTGGACAATCGCCGCCTGCTGCGCCGGGTTCAGGCCGGTGGTCCCGATCACCAGCGCGGTTTCCGCCTGGGCGGCCAGCGCGGCGTGACGCTCCGTCGATTCCGGGGTGGAGAAATCGATCACCGCGTCGGCCTGGGCGAACAGCACCACCGGATCATCGATGGCGGTCACGCCCTGCGCCTCGATCCCGGCGAGCAGGCCCAGATCCTTGCCGATGGCGGAGCCGCCCACCTTGTCGGTGCCGCCGATCAGCGTGCAGCCCGCCGTCGCCGTGATTTCCCGAACCAGCATCTGGCCCATGCGCCCCGCGCAGCCGATGACACCGATCTTCATGACGCCACACTCCCTGACCAAACAGCCGGACATTCCGGACTCAAGGCTTTAGCACAGGGAGGGGCCGGGCTTAACCCCCCTTTGACCGATCCGGCGGGGAGACACCCGGCGTCGCAGAGTCAGACCGTCACGCCCCCAGGCAACCGCGCAGCGACGCCGCCAGATTGCGCAGCAGCGTGGCGTAGAGCGCCGGGCCTTCGGCCAGTTCCGCCCCTTCGGGGTCGAGCACGCCGGTCTTGGCCTTGGTCCCTTCGGCCACGGTGCGGATCAGGGCCGGTTCGAACTGCGGTTCGGCGAAGACGCAGGCCGCATCGAGGCCGCTGATCTTGGCGCGGATGGCCGACAGGCGCTTGGCCGACGGGCGGCGGTCCGGGTTGACGGTGATGGAGCCGACCGCCGACAGGTTGTAGCGGTCCTCGAAATACTGATAGGCGTCGTGGAAGACGACGAAGGGCTTGCCCGCCACCGGCGCCAGCGCCGCTTTCAACTCCGCGTCCAGCGCATCGATGGCCTGCAACGTCTTGTCGGCGTTGGTGCGGTAGGCTTCGGCGTTGGCCGGATCCTTGGCCGCCAGCGCGTCGGCAGTCAGGGTGACGATGCGGCGGGCGTTGGTCGGGTCGAGCCAGATGTGCGTGTTGACCTCGTCATGATCGTGGTCGTCGTGCTTGGCCGCTTTGGCGTCCTTGCCCTTGGCCTCGTGCTTGTGGTCGTGGCCATGGTTGTGCTCGTGCCCATGGTCGTGCGCCTCCCACGCCCCGCCTTCGCGGGCGTCGAGCAGCCGCATGCCCTTGGCCTCCATCAGCGTCAGAACGGTGGCCTTGCGGGCGTTCGACGACAGCGGCTTTTCCAGAAAGCCTTCCATCTCCGGCCCGATCCACACCACCAGATCCGCCGCCGACAGGCTCTTCGCGTCCGACGGTTTCAGCGTGTAGGTGTGGGGGGACGCCCCGCCGCGCACCAGCAGCGCCGGTTCGCCCACGCCCTGCATGACCGACGCCACCAGGGAATGGATCGGCTTGATCGACACGACGACCTTGGGCGCGTCGGCCAGAGCCGACCCCGCCGCCAGCATCAGGGCGGCAACCGCCGAAAAGCACGCGATACGGCGCATGGGAGCAATCCTTTTTGACATTCTGGACAGGGCCACGCTTTGAGCGCATAGGAGAAAACCCGCCCCCATGTGTCACGTTATAACATAACATGTCAACCACCCACCCCCACCGTCACACGCATGCCACACCCGCCCCCGCCACGCCCGCCCCCAGCGGGGGGACGCCGCCGGGCGACCCGCTGGTGTGGACGGAAAACCTGTCGGTGCGGCTGGGCGGGCGGCTTGTCCTGTCCGGTATCACCATGGCGGTCCAACCGGGCGAGGTGGTGACGCTGATCGGCCCGAACGGAGCGGGGAAAACCACGCTGGCCCGCGCCGTGCTGGGTCTGGTCCGCCCGTCCGACGGGCGGGTGCGGCGCCGCCCCGGCCTGCGCGTCGGCTACATGCCGCAGCGGTTGACGGTGGACGCCACCCTGCCGCTGACCGTCCGCCGCTTCCTCGCCCTCTGGCGTCCGGTGACGCCGGAGCGCATCGCCGAGGCGCTGGAGGAGGCGGGCGTCACCCGTTTGGCCGACGCCGCCGTGCAAACCCTGTCGGGCGGGGAGATGCAGCGGGTGCTGCTGGCCCGCGCGCTGCTGGGCGACCCACAATTGCTGGTGCTGGACGAGCCGGACCAGGCGGTGGACGTCCATGGTCAGGCCGAACTCTTCGCCCGCATCGAGCAGGTGCGCCGCCGCCACCGTTGCGGCGTGCTGCTGGTCAGCCACGATCTGCACACGGTGATGGCCCGCACCGACCGGGTGATCTGCCTGAACGGCCATGTCTGTTGCCACGGACGGCCGGAGGATGTCAGCCGCCACCCCGAATACCACGCCCTGTTCGGCCGCCACGCGGCGGAACTGGCGGTCTATCTGCACCACCACGACCACGCTCACGATCCCGACCGTGGCGTCGTGTCCGGTCACGATGGGGATTGCTGCCATGGATGAGTTTCTGATCCGCGCGCTCGCCGCCGGGTGCGGCATCGCCCTGCTGGCCGGGCCGCTGGGATCCTTCATCGTCTGGCGGCGGATGGCCTATTTCGGCGACACCCTGTCCCACTCCGCCCTGCTGGGGGTGACGCTGGGCTTTCTGCTGGGCGTGAACCCGATGATCGGGGTGATGGTGGTGTGCGTGGCCCTGGCCCTGGCCCTGGTGGCCTTGCAGCGGCGGCGCACGCTGGCCGCCGACACGCTGCTGGGCATCCTGTCGCACGGTTCGCTGTCGCTGGGGCTGGTGGCCCTGGCCTTTCTGGAAACGCTGCGCGTCGATCTGATGGCCTATCTGTTCGGCGACATCCTGTCGGTGACGGTCAACGATCTGGTGTGGATCTACAGCGGCGGGGCGGTGGCGCTGACCGGTCTGGCCCTGCTGTGGCGGCGGTTGCTGGCCGTCACGGTGGACGAGGATTTGGCGCGGGTGGAAGGCATGCCGGTGGACGCCCTGCGTCTGGCCTTCATGCTGCTGATCGCCATGGTGATCGCCATCGCCATGAAGATCGTCGGCATCCTGCTCATCACCTCGCTGCTCATCATCCCGGCGGCCTCGGCCCGCCGCTTCACCCGCACGCCCGAACAGATGGCGGCCCTGGCCTCCGTCTTCGGCGTCGCCGCCGTGGTGGCCGGTCTGCTGGCCTCGCTGGCCTGGGATCTGCCGGGCGGCCCCAGCGTGGTGGTGGCGGCGGCCAGCCTGTTCCTGGCCGGATCGCTGCTGCCGATGCGCGGGTAACAGCCGCCGAGGGAACATCCCTCGGTGGAACACAATTGTGTTCTTGCGCATTTTTGTCAAAATCAGGCGGCGGACGCGATGGCGGACTGGCCGCCATCGCCGCCGCACTACCGGGAGGTGCTGAGGATGGAGAAGATCCTCGCTCTCCTGATCCTGGTGCTGGAGATCGTCAAGCGGTTGCTTGACCTTCTGCACTAAGATCGGGCGGGCGGACGGGGGAAAGCAGCCCCTGTCCGCCTACCCCCAATATTGGTGAGCGAACCGGCGGTTGTCAATCCACGCCCCAACAACCTGCACGCGGTCAGAAACGGCCTGACCGCTGTGTTCATGCACCACGCAGGCTCCGCGCTCGCCGTCACTCGTCGATGTTGCGGGCCAGGACGTCGCGCTTGCCGGAATGGTTGGGTTTGCTGACGACGCCCTCGGTCTCCATCCGTTCGATCAGGCGGGCGGCGGAGTTGTAGCCGATGCGCAATTGCCGTTGGATGAAGCTGGTGGACGCCTTGCGCTCGCGGCAGACGACGGCGACGGCCTTGTCGTAGAGATCGTCGCCCGATCCGCCGCCGGTGGCCGACAGCGCCCCACCCTCGTCGTAACCGCCCTCGCCGTCCTCGTCCTCGGTGATCGAGTCGACGTAGTTCGGCTCGCCCTGCGCCTTCAGGAAGCGGACGACCTGCTCCACCTCGCTGTCGGAGACGAAGGGGCCATGGACGCGCGTCACCCGCCCGCCCCCGGCCATGTAGAGCATGTCGCCCTGACCCAGAAGCTGTTCGGCCCCCTGTTCGCCCAGGATGGTGCGGCTGTCGATCTTGCTCGTCACCTGGAAGCTGATGCGGGTGGGGAAATTGGCCTTGATGGTGCCGGTGATGACGTCCACCGACGGGCGTTGCGTCGCCATGATCAGGTGGATGCCAGCCGCGCGCGCCATCTGGGCCAAGCGCTGGATCGCCGCCTCGATGTCCTTGCCCGCCACCAGCATCAGATCGGCCATCTCATCGACGATGACGACGATGTAGGGCAGTTCGGTGAGATCGAGCGGCTGTTCCTCGAACAGCGGCTTGCCGGTGTCGGGATCGAAGCCGGTCTGCACCCGGCGGGTCAGCGACTCGCCATCCTCGCGGGCTTCGCGCAGGCGGGCGTTGTAGCCCTCGATGTTGCGCACGCCCAGCTTGGACATGTTGCGGTAGCGGTCCTCCATCTCCCGCACCGCCCATTTCAGGGCGACCACCGCCTTTTTCGGATCGGTGACGACCGGGGTCAGCAAATGCGGGATGCCCTCATAGACCGAGAGTTCCAGCATCTTGGGATCGACCATGATGAAGCGGCAGCGCTCCGGCGGCAGCCGGTACAGCAGCGACAGGATCATGGTGTTGATGGCAACCGACTTGCCCGACCCGGTGGTGCCAGCGACCAGCAGATGGGGGAAGCGGGCGAGGTCGGCGACCACCGGGTGCCCGCCGATGTCCTTGCCCAGCGCCAGCGCCAGCTTGCAACCGCTCTTCTCGATGCTCTCCGACGCCAGCAGCTCGCGCAGCAGCACGGTTTCGCGGCGCGCGTTGGGCAGTTCGATGCCGATGACGTTGCGCCCGGACACCACGGCGACGCGCACCGACACCGCGCTCATCGAACGGGCGATGTCGTCGGCCAGCCCGATGACGCGCGAGGATTTGGTGCCGGGGGCGGGTTCCAGCTCGTACAGGGTGACGACCGGGCCGGGATGGACCTTCCGCACCTCGCCCCGCACGCCGAAATCGCTGAAGACGCTTTCCAACTGGCGGGCGTTGCGCTGCAACTGCGCCTCGTCCACCTGCTCGCCGCGCACGCCGGGGGGCGGGGCTTGCAGCAGGGTCAGCGGCGGCAGCTCGTAACTCTCCTCCTCGTCCTCCTCCATCAGATCCAGCGGCAGGGAGCGTTGGGCCGGGGGGGCCTCCGGCTTGCGGGTGACGATGGGGATCGGGCGCACGGCCTTGTCGTCTTCATCAGCGGTCAAGGGACGAAGCGGGGCGGCGTCCAGACCGGCGGGGGGAACCTGCGCCGGGCCGTGGGCGTCGGTGCGCGGCTCCTCGCCAAAGCTGGGCGCAGCGCGGGTGCGCCGCTCCAGGCCGGGGGAACGGCGCACCAGCGCCTCGTCCACCGCGCCGCTGGCGGTCTGGAGCGCCGATTGCGCCGCGTTGCGCGCCGCCGCCACGCCGCGCCGCCCCACCGTGTTGACGGCGTAATGCGCGCCGCGCGCGGCGTACCGGCTGGCCTTGACCGTACCCGACCCCAACGCCTTGAATCCGGAAACCCATTCGGCGATGGACAGGCCCGCCGCCAGGAACAGCACGAAGCCGCCGGAAAAGGCGGCGACCGTCGCCACCATCGGCGTGCCGCCGAACAGGTTGGTCACGCCGCGCAGCATCACCGCGCCGACGCTGCCGCCGGGCAGGGCCGCGAGCGGGTCGGACGACACCGTGGTCAGCCCGGCCAGCGCCATCGCCACCAGGATCACGCCCCACAGCGCCAGCACCGTGCGGAACATCGGGTTGCCCAGGCTGCGCTGCGCCCCCAGCCGCCAGCCCCAGAACATAGGGACCAGCGCGATGACGAAGGACGCCCAGCCCAGTGATTGGATCAGCACATCGGCCAGATAGGCCCCCGGCAGGCCGAACAGGTTGTGGATGGTTTCAACCTCGGCGGGGACCGAGTTCCAGGACGGATCCGACGGGTCGTAGCTGCCCAGCAGCACCATCAGCATCAGCCCGAACAGACCCATGACAAAGCCCATCGCTTCGCGGGCGCGGGCCACCACCAGCCGCCGCATGGCGGGGGAGAAGAAGGGCGCGGCCTGTTCGCGGGCGCTGGGCGCGCGGGCGCGGTCCTTGGGGGCGTCCTGCCCGACAATCTTTTGCTCGGCGATCTTTTCATCGCGCGCGCCCAGACGGGCGGCGGCGGTCCGCCCCAGGCTGGGCCGGGGGCGCGCGGAAGGAGGACCGGCGGGTCGGGCCATGGGTCGAAACCTCGTTCTCGGTCCGCCCGGCTCATCGGGAGCGGGGCGGACGGCAGCGGTCAAAACACAAACGATCGAAACACGAACTCACAGGAACAGCGCAACGGGGGAACAGCGCCTTGGACCGCCGTCAGCCGCCCCGGATCAGCCCCCCAGGGTCATCCCAGGATCAGCCCAGAATGCGGACGATGGACGCGCAGGCGGCGGCGATGGTGTCGGCGTCCTGCACCAGCGCCACGCGGATGAAGGCGGCGCCGGGGTTCGGCTCGCCCGGGTTGTTGCGGGCCAGATAGGCCCCGGGCAGCACGCGCAGCGCGCCGTCGGCCCACAGCCGCTTGGCCGCGTCTTCGCCGTCGCCCACCTCCAACCACAGGAAGAAGCCGCCATCCGGGCGGTAATAGCCGTAACGGCCCTGCAATTCGGCCTCGGCGGCGGCGAACTTCGCGCGGTACAGGCGGCGGTTCTCCTCCACATGCGCCTCGTCGCGCCACAGGGCGGTGCTGGCCGCCACCACCGGCAGCGGCATGCCCGCGTTGGCGTAGCTGCGCAGGCGGGAGAAACGCCCCAACAGCACGGGATCCCCGGCGACGAAGCCCGACCGCAGCCCCGCCGCGCTCGACCGTTTGGACAGGGAATGGAACACCAGCAGGTTCGACCAGGGCGTGCCGCCGTGCGGCAGCGCGGCCGCGACCTGGAGCGCGCCGACCGGCGGGCGGTCCAGATAGATTTCGGCGTAGCATTCATCCACCGCCAGGACAAAGCCATACTCCCGCGCCAGCCCGATGGCCTTGGCGAGATAGGCGGCGGACGCGGCGGCCCCCTGCGGGTTGGCCGGGGTGCAGAGGTAGAACAGGGCGGTGCGTTCCAGCAGCTCCGGCGTCAGGGCGTCGAGGTCGGGCAGGAAGCCGGTCTCGCGCGTGCCCGACAGGAAGACCGGCTCGGCCCCCGCCAGCACGGCGGCCCCCTCATAGGGGGCGTAGAAGGGGTTCGGCATCAGAACGGCGGGCTGGCGACCGGCCTTTTGCGGCGGAACCGCCAGCAGGGCCAGCATGAACAGCGCCTCGCGCGTGCCCGAGACCGGCAGAACGGAGGAGTCGGCGTGCAGCAGCCCGGCGGGCAGCGCGTAGCGGCGGGTCAGCCAATCGCCAACGGCCGCGCGGAATTCGGGGGTGGCCCCAACCGGCGGGTATTTGCCCCACCCGGCGGTGTGGGCGCGCAGCGTTTCGTCGATCAGGGCGGGGGGCGTGTGCTGGGGTTCGCCAACCGACAGCATGACCGGGGCGACGTTGGCGCGCGGCGTGACATCGGCCAGCAGATTGGCCAGCCGGGTGAAGGGATAATCGGTCAGCCGGTCAAGACGGTCGTTGCCGATCGCCTCGCTGAACACGGCACCGGAATGAACGCTGAAATCGGCAGACACCATAACGCCGCACACCTTTCCCAATCCGCACAGGCCCACGTCGCCGCACAGGCCGGTTTTTCGACGAAAACCGACGTCGAAAACCGCCCCCGCGACAACGCGGTCGATCCTATCGGCGGAACCGGGAGGGAACAAGTCTGCAAAGCCGGTCCGGTCGCGCCGAATCCAGGCAAGAACCATTCGAAAAGACACACAGCGCGCCGTCCGGATCCGCCCCCCGCAGAGGCGAACCCGGACCAGGGCCGACAATCATCCACCACCGACCGCCGCCCCGGCACACCGGAACAGGGCCGCCACGGTGGACAAGGATCAGAGCGCCTCGCCGTTGGTCTCGCCGGTGCGGATGCGCACGGCTTGGGCAATTTCCAGAACGAAGATCTTGCCGTCGCCGATGCGGCCGGTGTTGGCGGCCTTCTGGATCGCCTCGACCACCTGTTCGAACTGGTCGTCGGACACGGCGACCTCGACCTTCACCTTGGGCAGGAAGCTCACCGAGTATTCCGCACCACGGTAGATCTCCGTCTGGCCCTTCTGCCGACCGAAACCCTTGACCTCGCTGACGGTCAAGCCCTGGATGCCAAGCGACGTCAGCGCCTCGCGCACTTCGTCGAGCTTGAACGGCTTGATGATGGCCATAACCAGTTTCATGTGGCTTCCCCTAAAAAGCGTTGTTCCGGTCCTGGCCGATCAGATCGACCCGTCTGGGTTCTTCCCGTCCGCCGGTTTGGCGGGGGGCGTCCCGTTCGGATTCGAGCCTGTTCGTCTCGACCGCAAAAATCAATGGCTTCAAGAATCGTGCCGCAAGATTTCTACCGCAAGCGCGAGGGGATGCCTGCGGATTGGGCGCTTAAAACGGCATCATATGCCTTTTTTTTGTTCAGCGACAATCTGTCCGTCGCTGGATGCGCGCCGCCGCACTGGACATCGGCCCGGCGGAGGACAATTGTCCATCGCACCTCACGCCAGGATCGCGAAGCAAAGGACAGCACATCATGGCCGAATCGGGCAACCCGAGCGCGCAGACGCCCCCCACCGACGCCACCGGCACCCCGCCGTCCACCGATGTGGTGACGACCGATGTGGTGGTTTTGGGCGGCGGCCTGGCCGGTCTTTCCATGGCGGCGGCGTTGGCGACGGCGGGCGTCCCGGTGGTCTGCATCGACCAGGACAGCCCCGACCGGCAGGCCGACGCGGCCTATGACATCCGCACCACCGCCATCGCCTACGCCTCGATGAAGGTGCTGGAGGGGGCGGGCGTGTGGACACACATGGCCGACCACGCCGGGCCGATGCTCGACATCCGCATCGCCGACCAGTTTTCGCCGCTGTTCGTCCATTACGACCACACCGAACTCGCGGTGGACGGCGAACACCGGCCCTTTGGCTGGATTCTCGACAACAAGGACATGCGCCGCGCGCTGTTCGCCCGCGCGGCCGAACTGCCGGGCCTGATCCACATCGCCCCGGCCAAGGCCACCGCCGTCACCCGCAACCGCAGCGGGGCCAGCGTGACCCTGGCCGACGGGCGGACGGTGCGGGCCAAGCTGGTGATCGGGGCGGACGGCCGCAAATCGCTGGCGCGCGAGGGAGCGGGCATCAAGGTCCGGCGCTGGGCCTACGACCAGAGCGCCATCATCTGCACCATCCGCCATTCCCAGCCCAACAAGGGCATCGCGGTGGAGCATTTCCTGCCCAACGGCCCCTTCGCCGTCCTGCCGATGACCGAGAACCGCTGCTCCATCGTGTGGAGCGAAAAGACGGCGCTGGTCAAACGCTACCTCGATCTGCCCGACGACCAGTTCATCGAGGAGCTGACCCGGCGCTCCGGCGGCTATCTGGGCGACATCACCCTGGCGACCCGGCGCGAGGCGTGGCCGCTGTCGGTGCTGCTGGCCGAACGCTTCATCGCCGACCGGCTGGCCCTGATCGGCGAGGCCGCCCACGCCATCCACCCCATCGCGGGCCAGGGGCTGAATCTGGGGCTGCGCGACGTCGCCGCCCTGGCCGAGGTGATCGTGGACGCCCACCGGCTGGGGCTGGACGTTGGCGGGCCGGAGGTGCTGGCCCGTTTCCAACGCTGGCGGCGTTTCGACACCGTGCTGCTGGCGGCGGTGTGCGACGGGCTGGTGCATCTCTTCTCCAACAACATCCCACCGATCCGGCTGGCCCGCGATCTGGGCATGGGGTTGGTCAACCGCCTGCCGCCGGTCAAACGCTTCTTCATGCGCCACGCCATGGGCATCGTCGGCGACCTGCCCCGGATGATTCGCGGCCAGCCGCTGTAAGGCACGGATGGGCGTCCCCGGTCTTCGCACCGGGGGCGTCCACACCGGCAAATCAGCCCTTGGCTTTCCGGCCCGTCCGCCTTATGTCCGCCACAACGCCCGGTTATGACGGTCGGGTTGATGCTGTCCAGGGATGACCGCCCGTGCTTGCCCGCTTCCTCGCCGCCCTTCTGCTGACCGCCGGCGCGCTGACCGCGCCCGCCCCGGCCCTTGCCGCCCCGCCCGTCGCCGCCACGCTGTCGGCGCAGGACAAGGCCGCCATCGCCCAGGTCGAGCAGTATCTGAACGGCGTCCAAAGCCTTCAGTCCAAATTCGTCCAGGTCGCCAACGACGGACGGCAGGCCACCGGCACCTTTTATCTGTCGCGGCCCGGCAAGATGCGGCTGGAGTACGACAAGCCGATCACCGACTTCGTCGTCGCCGACGGCACCTTCATCTTTTATTGGGACGGCGAGATGCGGCAGCAGTCGAGCGCGCCCATCGGCACCACCATGGCCGACGTCATCCTGCGCAAGGCGATCAAGCTGTCGGGCGACGTGACCGTCACCAACGTGTTCCAGGCCCCCGGCGTCGTCGAGGTCAGCCTGGTTGAAACCAAGGAGGCGGGCAAAGGGACCATGACGCTGGTGTTCGAGGATCGCCCCTTCCAACTGCGCAAATGGCGCGTGCTCGACGCCCAGGGTCTGACGACCGAGGTCGCCTTGCTGAACCCGCGCACCGATGTCACCCTCCCATCCGATTTGTTCTATTTCAAGGAACCCAAAGCCGGATCGGATTACGGTAAGAGCAACTGATCCACCGCGCCCGCCCGTTCCGGCGCGCCACCGGAGGCCCATCATGACGCACAAGCCGCTGATCGGCGTTCCCGCCTGCTTCCGCAGCATCGGCGAAAGCCCGTTCCACGTCTGCGGCGACAAATACGTGCGCGCCGTCTCCGACGGGGCCGGGGGCGTGCCGTTGCTGATCCCGGCGCTGGGCGGTGCCTTGGAGATGGAGGATCTGGTCGGTCGGCTGGATGGCCTGCTCATCACCGGCAGCCCGTCGAACGTCGAACCGCACCGATACGGTGGCCCGGCCAGCGAAGCCGGGACCCTGCACGACCCCGCCCGCGACGCCACCACCCTGCCCCTGATCCTCGCCGCTCTGGAGATGGGCGTGCCGCTTCTGGGCATCTGCCGGGGCTTTCAGGAGTTGAACGTCGCGCTGGGCGGCACGCTTCACCAGCGGGTGCACGAGATCCCCGGATACACCAACCACCGCGAGGACAAATCGGCCCCTCTCACCGTCCAATACGGTCCATCCCACCGTGTCCACCTGACGCCGGGCGGGGTGCTGGCCGGCTTGGCGAACGGGGCCGGGTCGGTGATGGTCAACTCCCTGCACGCCCAGGGTCTGGACCGGCTGGCCGACGGCCTGTCGGTGGAGGCCCGCGCCGACGATGGTCTGGTCGAAGCCGTGCGGGTGACGGCGGCCCCGGCCTTCGCCCTGGCCGTGCAATGGCACCCCGAGTGGCGGTTCTGGGAGGATTCCCTCTCCACCGCCCTGCTGCACGCCTTCGGCCAAGCCGCCGCCGCGCACGCGCAGCGCAAGCGGTGATCGGCATCACCTGTTGGTCAACGAAGGGGTCTTGGCCAACGAAAAAGGGGACCGCGCATCGCACGGTCCCCTTTTTGCTTAGCATTCTTGCTGAACCGTGCGCAGCGGCGTCGGCCACAGCCGCGCCAACCGGCGTCACTTCGACCGGGACACCCGGCGCAGGAAGTCGATGAACTGGCCCTGCTCTTCCGGGGTCAGGTCCTTGACCATGCCCTGATCGTGCGCCTGGACGCGGGGGATCAGGTCATCCATCAGGGCCTGGCCTTCCGGCGACAGGCGCAGGGCGTAGGAGCGGCGGTCGTTCGGCGAGGGCGCGCGCACGACAAGGCCACGCGACTCCAGACGGTCGATCACCGCGACCATGGTCGACCGGTCGATGCCGACCGCCGTGCCCAGATCGGATTGGGACAGGCCTTCGTTCTCGCGGATCATGATGAGGACGCCGAACTGGCCGGGCGTCACGTCATGCGGGGAAACCGCGTTCTGGAAGCTCTGGAACAAAGCCACCTGCGCCTTGCGGAGGTTGTACCCCACGAGGTCGGGAAGTGGGCCAAGGGCGAGCTTGCCGTTTTTGCCGGGACGCAGGCGCGAACGCCGGTCGGCGGGGGTGGAACGCTCGTTGTCAGTCACCGCAAGTGCCGTCGTTGTATGATCATGGAAGATGAATGCATAACATGGGGTGAACCATCCGCTTTGTCAGCAAGAACCGCACGGCGCACAGCAAACGCATACCTATCATGCGATTTACGCATTGGTTGTGCATCAAACAAACGCCACCTTGATGCATTAAGAAGCGATCAGACTCGCTTTCGGCAATGATCGCCCGCCCTGCGGTTTCCCCTGCCGCCTGCGGGTTCCGACATTCGGAGCTTCCGACGCCCGGTCCCCCCCAGACCGGGCGTCTTCGTGCCGCCCCCTCGCCATCGAGTCGGTCCTGGTCGGATCAAGGCGGTGATCGCGCCCCTCCGTTGGGCGCTTGGTCCGCCGCGTGGTTTCGGGTACCTCTGGAGTCCACCCGCTCCACACCACCGCAAGAGCCGTCCGATCATGGCCTACGCCGTTCCCCTGTGGTCCCAGCCCACCGTTCCCGTGACCGGCGGCGATCCGTTTCCCGTTCGCCGCATCTATTGCGTCGGCCGCAACTACGCCGCCCACGCCCGCGAGATGGGGGCCGACCCGACGCGCGAGCCGCCCTTTTTCTTCATGAAGCCCGCCGACGCCATCGTGCCGGACGGGGCGACGGTCCCCTACCCGCCCAAGACCGCCAACCTGCACCATGAAATCGAGCTGGTGGTCGCCATCGGGCGCGGCGGGCGCGACATCCCGGTCGAGGCCGCGCTGGACCATGTGTTCGGCTACGCCGTTGGGCTGGACATGACCCGGCGCGACCTGCAAAACGCCGCCAAGAAAGAGGGCAAGCCCTGGGACATGGGCAAGGGCTTTGACCAGTCGGCCCCGTGCAGCGCCATCCGCAAGGCCGCCGACATCGGCCACCCCAGCGCCGGGGCCGTCACCCTGTCGGTGAACGGCGCGCTGCGGCAGAGCGGCGATCTGGCCGATCTGATCTGGTCGGTGGCGGAGACGATTGCCTATCTGTCCGGGCTGGTCGAGCTGCAACCCGGCGATCTCATCTACACCGGCACGCCCGAGGGCGTCGGCCCGGTGGTGAGCGGCGACGTGCTGAGCGGCGCGGTCGAGGGGGTCGGCACGCTGACCCTGACCATCGCCCCCTCGCACGGCACCACCACGACCAGCGCGTGAGCGGCCCGACCATGCGCATCGTCACCTGGAACATCAATTCGGTCCGCATGCGTCTGGACCTGCTGCTGCGCCTGATCGCGGAGGAGCAGCCGGACGTCATCTGTTTGCAGGAAACCAAGGTGGTGGACGCCGATTTCCCGCTCGATCCCCTGATCGCGCAGGGCTACGTCCACACCCACATCCACGGGATGAAGAGCTACAACGGCGTCGCCATCCTGTCGCGCCTGCCCTTCACCGCCCCCGCCGTCCGCCATTGGTGCGGCAAGGAGGACCGGCGCCACGCCCTGGTGACGCTGCCCGGCGATGTGGAGCTGCATTGCGTCTACATTCCGGCGGGCGGCGACATCCCCGACCCGGCGGTGAACGACAAATTCGCCCACAAGCTCCAGTTCCTCGACGACATGACGGCGTGGCTGGCGGCGGAACGCCGGGCCGATCAAAAGATGGTGCTGGTCGGCGATCTCAACATCGCCCCGCTGGAACAGGATGTGTGGAGCCACAAGGAGTTGCTCTCCGTCGTGTCCCACACCCCGGTCGAGGTGGAAAAGCTGGGGGCGCTGCAGGCGTCGGTCGGCTGGGTGGACGCGATGCGCCATTTCGTGCCGCCGACGGACAAGCTCTACACCTGGTGGAGCTACCGGGCGAAGGATTGGGCGGCGTCCAACCGGGGCCGCCGCCTGGATCACGTCTGGGTGACGCCGCCGCTGAAGGACGCCTTGCGCGGCCAACGCGTTCTGCGCGACGCGCGCGGCTGGGAACCGAAGCCGTCCGACCACGTGCCGGTTCTGATCGATCTGGATCTGTGATCCTGGATCGGTGATTCCGGATCGGTGACGCGGACACCGCGCCGCTTTTCCGCCCGACCGGGTGGAAAAGCGGGGTCAGGGCTGCTGTTGCGGCTTTTTCTTGGCCGGGGGAGGAGCGGGCTGCTCCTTCAACTGGACGAGCACCGCACGCACCCGCCCCAAATCGGGCGGAACCGGGGCCTTGGCCACCGGGGCTTTGCTGGGCACGGTCTTCGCCGGAGTTGGGAGCGTCGGCTCTGGGGCGACCAGCGCGGCGGGAATGACGATCGGCCCGGTCGGCAGCGGTCGGTTCGGGACCGGAGTCGGGCGGGGCGGCGGGGCCAGATCGGCCAGCGCCACCCGCTCGACGGCGGCGGGTTTCTGCGGCGCGCGGGCCTCCTGCACGGCCTGGCCGCCGCGCGGCTCGCCACCGCCGCCCTTCGGCGTCCAGGTGCGGAACGGGCCGGTGTCGACGTGGACGTGGCCGGTGCTGGGGTACATGGCGTAACCGCCGCGCTGCATCGCCGCCGCCTCTTCGGCCAAGCGGGCCGGGGACACGCCGGGAATCGAGAAATCCGCCGCCTGCCCGCGCATGTGATAGGAGTTGTCGGCGACGTTGGCGTTGGTCTTGGCCAACAGCGCGTTGCTGGCGGGCGAACGGTAGCCGGAGGTCAGGCGGATCGGTGCCTCTGCAGGCGCGCCGGTGCGTTGACGCAACTCGACCAGCATGTCGATCAGGGCGGGATCGACCGGGATGGTTTCACCGCTGCGCCGGTCGCGGAACAGGATGGCGATCTCGCGCATGGCGTCGGGATCATACCCGGTTCCCGGTCGCCAATAGGTGGCGGCGACGGTTTCGCCGCTGGGATGGGTCATCACGATGGAGCGTGGCCCGTCGCCCAGCCCCGCCCCCGGTTGCGAGGCGCAACCCGCCAACCCGGCGGCGATCAGACACAGCGGCGCGAGCGCCCGCAGCCCCTTCGGCATCCTTTTCCCCCACCCCCGACGCCGCACGGCCCCCGCCCCATCGCGGTTCGCCCAACGCGTTCCGCGCGGCCCCTCCCCTGTTTCTACCAGAATTGTCACAGGCCGAAACTGTGACATCGACTCCCCAACGGGTGGCAGGGATGCGAAAGACGGGGAAAACGGGTCAGAGCGTCAGTTCCATGCCCTCGCGCGCCACCAGCGAGCCGGGGCGCATGGCCTGGGCGGCTGCGGCGATGGCGTCCAACTCGTCATCGGTGCGGGCCGGGTCATGGTGGAAGATCACGGCGCGCCCGACTCCGGCGGCCTCGGCCAGGCGCAGGCACTCCTGCCAGGTCGAATGCCCCCAGCCGACGCGCGCCGGGTATTCGGCGTCGGTGTAGGTGCTGTCGTAGATCATCAGGTCCGCCCCGCGCAGCAGCTCCAGAATGATCGGGTCGCGGCCCTCGGCGGGGTGTTCGGTGTCGGTCAGCACGCACAGGCTGCGGCCGCCCCACTCCACACGGTAGCCGGTGGCCCCGTCGGGGTGGTTCAGCGGTGCGGTGCGGACGGTCACACCGGGCTTGGGTTCCAACGTCTCCCCAGCGGTGAAGTCGCGGAAACAGCAATCGGCGCGGAAGATCTCGACCGGGACCGGAAACAGAGGGGCCGTCATCATCCCCGACAGCACGGTGCGGAAAGGCCGGTCCGGCGGCAGATGCCCGGCCCAAAAACACAGACGGCTGTCCGGATGGAAGGCGGGCGCGAAAAAAGGCAGACCGCAGATGTGGTCCAGGTGGCTGTGCGTCAGCAGCAGGTCGATGTCCACCGGCCCGCCGCGCGCCAGCCGTTCGCCCAAGGGGCGGATGCCCGTGCCGCAATCAAACACGATGTGGGCGTCGCCGCACCGGACCTCGATGCAAGCGGTGTTGCCACCATACCGCACGGTGTCGGGACCGGGGGAGGCAATGCTGCCGCGAACGCCCCAAAACCGGACGGTGAAGGGCGCGGCAGCCTGGGCGGCATCGGAGGCGGAAAGGGGCGCGGGTCCGGCGGTCATAGCCCGGTCATGTTGGCGGGGACCGCCGCCCAAGTCGAGGATTTTCCACCCCGCCCGGTGACGCGCGCCGCCCCCAAGACCGGGCTTTCCCCAATGATCGGAATGTGGTGAAACGCATAAGATGTGGTAGCGTGCCGGTCATCGCGCACAGCGCGGTTTCCCGCTCGCCGCCACCCTCGCCCGAGGGGGCCGACGGGCCAGAGGACGGACCTGACGACGGATGGATCCAGACAAGCTTGCCAAAGTCCTGGCGATGGCCGAGTCGGAGCATCAGGGGGAAGCCTTGTCCGCCCTGCGCGCCGCCCGCATCATGCTGTCCCGCGCCGGAATGACCTTCCGCGATCTGGCCGAACGCGCCCGCGAGGATCGACCGGCCCCGGAGCCGCCGCCCACCGTCGTCACCCCCAGCGCCCCGGCGCAACCGCCCCCGCCCGACGAGCTGGTGCACGGCCTGCGCCGTCAGGTGAAGGATCTGGAACTGGAACTGGCGACCCTGCGCCGCCAGCTCGACAAGGCCGCCACCGACCTCGACCGCCACAAGGAAGAGGCCGAACGCTGGCGCGGTCTGGCCCGCGAGACGGCGGAAAAGCTGTGGGACATCGGCAAGGCGCTGGAGCGCAAACACTCCCGCCACACCGACAGCGACAAGCGCCGCGCCGCGTTGGAGCTGTTGCAGGATCCCGCCAGCGCCCTGCTGTCGGACGACGAGATCGCCCGGCGGATCGGCCTGTCGGCGCACATCGTCGGCCATTGGCGGCGACGGCTGGCCATCGTCGGGCGCAAGATGCGGCTGCTGCCGGTGGTGGCGCGCGGGCGCGGCCTGTGGGGGTTGCCGGGCAAGCCGCCGGTCGGCCTGGGCCGTGGCCGCCAGCGTTGGCCCGCCATCACCGCCCAGATCACCATCGCCGGGCGCGGCAGCCAGACCGACGCGCGCGGCGGCTCGCCTTACGGCACCAAACGGTAGCCGCCGGGTTCCGTCACCAGGATTTGCGCGCTGGACGGGTCGCTTTCGATCTTCTGGCGCAGGCGGTAGACGTGGGTTTCCAGCGTGTGGGTGGTGACGTCGGCGTTGTACCCCCACACCTCGCCCAACAGCACGTCGCGCCCCACCACCTGATCGCCCGCGCGGTACAGATGCTTCAGGATCGCCGTTTCCTTTTCGGTCAGGCGGATCTTGCGGTTCTTCGCCTCGTCCAGCAGCAGCTTAGCCGCAGGGCGGAAGCTGTAGGGACCGATGGCGAACACCGCGTCCTCGGTCTGTTCGAACTGGCGGAGCTGCGCGCGCAGCCGGGCCAGCAGCACCCCCAGCCGGAAGGGCTTGGCGATGTAGTCGTTGGCCCCGGATTCCAGACCCAGGATGGTGTCGGAATCGGTGGCCGACGCCGTCAGCATGATGATCGGGCAGCGCACCCCGTCGCGCCGCAGCTTTTTGCACACGTCGCGCCCGTCCATATCCGGCAGCCCGACGTCGAGCAGGATGGCGGAAAACCCACCCTCCGGCGCGGCGGCCAGCGCCCCGGCCCCGTCGCCCGCCTCCACCGTCTCGAACGACTCCAACAGGCGGAGCTGTTCGGCCAGCGATTGACGCAGGGCGCTGTCGTCATCGACCAGAAGAATGCGTTTCACAGAGGTCATGAGCGCAAGAAACCATACCGGGAACACCGCCGGGACCTTAGCACGGGCCGCAACTCCTTGTCGCCAGACCTCGTTTGGTCCACGTCAGACCTCGTTTGGTCCACATCACACGCCGTCAGTCCGCGCCGGACAGCGCCAACGCACCGGCCAAGACCTCCAGCCGCTCCACCAGCGCTCGCCCGCCCGGCTCGTCATCCTCCACCCGCAACAGAATGGCGGACGGCAGTCCCAGCGCGATCACCGCATCGGCCACCGCGCGGTCCGGAACCACGATCATCCGCATCAGGGCCAACACCCCCTGTTCGAGATGTCGCCGCGCCGCCGCCGCGCCGTTTGTGTCACCGTCGCCCCCATCCCCCGCATCCGCCCAGCGCAGCCGGTCCACCAGAGCAACCAGACGCAAACGCCGGTCCTCCACCGCCAGCGCCGCCGCCAGATTGGGCAGCGCCAGCGCATCCACCAACACCACCGCGCCGTCGGGCAGGCGAGGCGTCAACAGCTCCGCCGCCAAAATCGCCGACGGATCGACCTGGGGGTGTGGACCGGGCAAACGGTGGACGGTGATCGACGGACCACCCGCCCGCTCCACCGCCGCCAGCATCCGCAGGGCGTAGGAATCGGGCGACGGGACGCTGGACAGCACGGCGTGCAACACCACGACAATGGGTTCCTTGGTTGATTCCCGGGTGCGGCCCCCGGAAGTGTGGGATCAGATGCATTTGGCGACGATGCGCGGCAGCGTGCCATCGGCCCGCGCCTTGCGCACCGCCGCATCATAGCGCGCCAGCACCAGCCCACGGCAAGCCCCGGAAGCTCGGGGCCGGTTCAGCCGTTTGTCCCGAATCTTGAGTCGGCCGATCGGGCATTTTGCGCGCACTCGCCCACCGTTGCGTTCCCGGCAACGGTCTGGCGCGCGGGAAACGCTGGACAGGGGCGCGCCACCTGCGCTTTGCTTCGCCCGCCCCGCGCACCATCTCTGTCGAGTCGCTCGCGCACCCGTCTTCCGCACACGCCACGAAGTACCCCGACCATGCAGCCCGAACGCCGCCCAGACCAGATTCCTTCGATCGACGAGGCCGCCGTGCGCGCCGTGGACCGCGCGCTGGCCGCGCTGCGCCGGGGCGAGGTGGTCGCGATTGAAAACACCGACGGCAGCGTCGGGGCCGCCGTGTCGGTGGAATCGGTGGCCATCGACGCGGTGCAACGGCTCAAGCGCCTGACCGGCGGTGTGGCCGGGCTCGCGATCACCCGCCGCCGCGCCATCGTGCTGGGCCTGCTGACCGAGGGGGAGGACGACTCCCCCGCCCTGTCGGGCAGCGTCGTGGCGCTGGGTTGTGCTGGTGGGTTGACCGCCGACCAGGCCCACGCGCTGGCCGATCCCGAACAACCGCCCAAGGGCATCGTCGTTCCGCCCGGCCTGACCGCCCGGATCATGGACGCGCACAGCCGCGACGCGGCGGCGGTCGATCTGGTCCGGTTGGCCAGGCTGCTGCCCGCCGCCATCACGGCGGCGGTGGCCGACACCAGCCGCAGCGCCGCCGAATGGGCCGCCGAGCATGATCTGTTGCTGGTGCGCGCCCGCGACGTCGCCGATTACCGCAGCCATGTCGTGCGCACCCTGCGCCGGGTGGCCGACGCCCGCGTGCCGTTGAGCGGGGCCGAGAACACCCGGATTTTCGCCTTCCGCCCCGCCGATGGCGGGCCGGAGCATCTGGCCATCGTCATCGGCGACCCCGATCCCGCCCATCCGGTTCTGGCCCGGCTGCATTCGGAATGCTTCACCGGCGATCTGCTGGGATCGTTGCGCTGCGACTGCGGCGACCAGCTGCGCGGGGCCATCGCCGAGATCGCCCGCCAGGGCAGCGGCGTGCTGCTCTACCTGGCCCAGGAAGGGCGCGGCATCGGGCTGGTCAACAAGCTGCGGGCCTACCGGATCCAGGACAAGGGATTCGACACCGTGGACGCAAACGAGATTCTGGGCTTTGAGGCCGACGAGCGGGTCTATCTCCCCGCCGCCGAAATGTTGCGTCAACTGGGCTATGGGGCCGTCCGGCTGATGACCAACAACCCCGAGAAGCTGCGCCAGCTTGGCCGGTGCGGCATCAACGTCGTCGAACGCGTTGCCCACATCTTCCCGTCGAATGGCCACAATGAGGGGTATTTGCGGACGAAGGCGGAGCGCAGCGGCCACATGTTCTGACCGCGCCGCCGTCGGTTGAGCGCGGCGGGCAGGAATCGCCCCAGCGCGCCCGACCGACCGGCAGTTTTTGCCGCCGCCCTCCCCTGGGGGAATCCGATTCCGGGTGGCCGTGGCTTTGGAGCGGTGAAATCCGCCCTTTTCACCGAGTCGTTGCTCCCGAAATCCCTTGCTGTTGTTGGCACACCCCTTGCTTTCCTGGTCAGCAACCTTCGCCGGGAGACACGCCCATGGCCATCGACGCCGCGTCCTACGACAGCACCGCCGCCACCCGCCCGGTGGTTGCCCGCGAGCGTGAAACCACGACGATGGTCAGCCGCGACGGCGAACGGGTTGAGATCCCGAACGATCTGTCCTTTGGCGACATCCTGGACGTCATCAACCCGCTTCAGCATCTGCCGATCATTGGCACGCTCTACCGCAACCTGACCGGTGACACCCTGAATCCCGCCGCGCGGGTGATGGGTGGCTTCTTGTATGGCGGCGTCGTCGGCGGTCTGGTGTCTGTCACCAACGCGGTGATCGAACAATCCAGCGGCAAAGATGTGGGCGATCACGTCATGGCTTCGCTCGGCTTCGGGGAGGGCGTCCATCCCGCCGCCCCGGTTGCCGTTGCGACCACCACGGGGGGGACGGCGACGGCCTCCACCACCGGCTCCCCCGTGGTTCCTTCCACCGCACCCACGACCAACGGCGCGGCGGTGCAAGTCGCGCAGACCACCCCCACCCCGCCGCAGACCATCCCCCAGATGGCCACCCCCCAGGCGGCCGCCTCCACCACGCCCAGCGCCGCCGCTCCGCAGCGGGCCGCAACCGAGGCCAACGGCGGGGCCGGTGGCCCAATCCGTCTGTCCGCCGCCGGGCCGGGACCGACGCCGGTCAGCAGCCTGTCCGGTGGAGCGGTGCCGACACCCAGCAAGATGCCCGCGCGCGACACCCCGCTGGCCAGTTCCGCCCTGGCCAAGCACAGCGCACCGAAGTTCGCCGCGCCGATGACCGGCTCCACGATGGTCAACGCGCAGGCGGCCAATGGCAACGCGCCGACGGCGGCCACCCCCGAAGCCTTGTCGGAAACGATGATGCGCAACCTCGCCAAATACGAACAGTCGCGCAAAACCGCGCAGCCCGCCGCACCGGCCCTGCGGGTGTCCGGATGAGCGGGGCCGTGGAGATCACCGTCGATCCGGACGGCTGGGTGATGTGGAACCATCGCCGTGCCCGCTGCGCGCTGGGACGCGGCGGCGTGCGCACCGACAAGCGCGAGGGCGATGGGGCCACGCCAGTCGGTCGCTTTCCGCTGCGCCGGGTGTTGTGGCGGGCCGACCGGTTGACGCAACCCGCCACCGGCCTGCCCATCCGCCCCATCAATCCGAGCGATGGCTGGTGCGACGCGCCGGAGGATCCGGCCTACAACCGCCCGGTCACGCGCCCGCACCCGACCAGCCACGAGGCGCTGTGGCGGGAGGATGGTGTCTATGACGTGATCGTGGTGATGGGCCACAACGACGACCCGGTGATCGCCGGGTTGGGCAGCGCGGTGTTTCTGCACATCGCCCGCCCGGATTGGGACCCAACGGCGGGCTGCGTCGCCCTGGCCTTGGACGATCTGCTGGCGCTGCTGGCCGATTGTGGACCGGGGAGCGCGCTGACGGTCCCGCCCCCCATCGGGCCAAATCCGACCGGTCAGCCCGCCGGATAAGGGCGGGAACCGAAAATCGCCGTGCCGACTCGAACATGGGTGGCCCCGAAACGGATGGCGGTCTCATAGTCGCCGCTCATCCCCATGCTGATCTCGGCCAGACCCAAACGGCGGGCCATGTCGGAGAGAAGAGCGAAATGCATCGCCGGTTCCTCGTCCACCGGCGGGATGCACATCAACCCCGTGACCGGCAAACCCAGGCGATTCCGGCAATCAGCCAGAAACGACTCGACGTCCGCCGGAGCGATCCCGGCCTTTTGCGGTTCCTCTCCCGTGTTGACCTCGATCAGGCAGCGCGGGCGGCGACCGGATTTCGCCATCTCATCGGCCAACGCTTCGGCCAGTTTGGGCCGGTCCAACGTTTGAATCACATCGAACAGGGCGACCGCGTCCTTGACCTTGTTGGTTTGAAGCGGGCCAATCAGATGCAACTCCAGGTCTGGAAACCGCGCCTTCAAGTCAGGAAACTTGCTTTTGGCCTCTTGCACGCGGTTTTCGCCGAACACGCGCTGCCCAACCGCCAACGCCTCTTCAACCGCCTCCACCGGATGGGTTTTCGACACCGCCACCAGCGTGGTCGACAGTGGTGCTTCCCCCACCGCCGATGCCAGCGACTCGGCGATGCGGCGGCGGACCTCGCGCAACCGCGCGGCCACCGCACCATCGGCGTTCTGGTGAGAATCCATGGCCTGAGCGCCCGTCATGGCAAGCCCTTTCTGGTCGGTGGGGTGTACAGGAGACCGTCCGGCGTGGTAGCGGACAGCCTGTTCAAACGCAAGCACCCAAAGGAGTTCCCCCATGCGGAATCGGTTGCACCGGACGGCCCGTTCAGCAGCCGCCACAGCATTGGCGGCGATGGTCATGCTCATGACCGCTCAACAGGTTCAGGCCGAAACCAAAGCCGCCGCCCAAGGGCAGGCGCAGGCCGGTCAGGCCCCCTCTGGCAAATCCGACAAGCCGCGCGTGATGGCCGGATCGCCGTTGACGCAGATCCCGTTCGCCATTCCTGCCTTTCCACTGACGGATGATGGCACCTACCGCGCCTATTTGAACAAGATCGCCGCCGATGACAACCGGCAGTGCGGCAAGCAGGAGCAATTTGGGTGGGAGTTCGAGAAGGGCAGCCAGGCCACCCTCGACAGCCTTTTTTCGGCCGCGCAATCGGCTCTGGCCAAGAACGGCTACAAAATCACCGCCTCAACCTCGGCGGCCATCGCCGACAAGGAAACCGTTGCCCAGTTCGCTGACAAAAGCAAACGCAACATCCTGTTGGTCTGGGTTCCCATGCAGGACGCCGCCCTGTTGATGCTGTGTGAAACCGCAAGCACCAAAAAGCCCAAGTGAACGCTGCGTGGTCGCAGCGACTCGGCGACCAATGACGCTCACGGCACCATATGTGACGGGAGCAGCGACGCGACGGCATGAAAAAAGGCGACGGGTTGCCCCGCCGCCTTTTTCCGCAACAGCCCCGCTGTCGATCAGAACGCGATGCGCGTGTCGATCAGGACGATGTTGGCGTCGTTGTTGACGGTGCCAACCTTGTTGTCCAGGAAGCTGTATTCCAGGCTGGTGGTCAGGCCGGGCGCAACGGCGTAGGTGACGCCCGCTTGCCACAGATGAGCCTTGGCGTTGGTGGTCGCCGCAAAGCTCTCAACACCGCCCTTGGCGTCGGTGTAGGTGGCGGCGAAGGTGAGCGGGCCGGTCGCATACTGCGCACCCAGGATCCAAACCTGATTCTTGTCCAGGTTCCGCGCCGTGGTGGCGTGACCGCTCTTGCCGCTGTAGGCGTAGCTGCCGCCGATCTTGAACGCACCATAGCCAACGGTCACACCGGTGTGGACCGAGCTGAGATCCTGGACGGTCGAAACACCGGCGTTGCCGAAGATGTACTCGACGCTGGCGTCAACCGACACCGCACCATAAGCGCCCTTGTAGAAGGCACCGACTTCGCCGGTGTCGAAGTAGTTGGTGGTGTTCTTGGTGCGGTTGATCGAGGTGTAATAGTCACCGGTGCGCGGGGTGTAGGCGGCACCCAGCTGCAGGCCCGAGAAGGTCGGGGTCAGATAGACCAGCTTGGTGGCGTTGTCGCCCGATTCCTGGGTGCGCAGGTTGCCCAGCGCGTAGGGCAGGCTGCCCGCGTAGAAGTTCAGGGCGTTGCCGTCCGGCGTGCCGCCAATGCCGTCAACGTTCGGGCCGATGTTGCCGTACTCGTCGCCCAGACCGTTGATGACACCGGCCTGGACGGTCCCGAAGGCGCCGTTGACGAACAGGAAGCCGCGATCGGCATCGACCGTGCGGTTGGCGTTCGCGGCGCGCAGACGCAGGCGGGCACCATATTCCAGACCGTTGTCAGCCTTGGCCGTCGGGGTGAAGTGCAGACGGAAACGGTTGCTGAACTCGGTCGTGCGGCCGTTGGCGTTGGTCGTCACATCTTCCTTGGCATAGGCGGCCAGGAAATAGGCGTCACCGCCGACCAGAATGTCGAACTTCGACTTGGTCTGGGCCGAAGCGGCACCAGCGGCGCAAACGATGGCCGACACGGCGCAACCAATGAGGAGTGAGCGCTTCATGATGATGTTGTCCTTCTTATCCAAACCCGTCCCTCGGGTGAGCTTTGAGAATAAACGCGGTTGTCATATTTCCTACAAGCGTTGAAACAAAACCACCGCATGATCGGTTGAACAAGTTGCACTTTCGACACAGCCAATTTGTTGGATACTTCAGCAATCTATGCTCTGCTGCAACTTGATATTCCTGTGTGTCATTTTTTAGGCTTTTTGCCGATTAAATAGTCACTGCGCTGTCGTCTTGCGTGATGTCAGGACATGGCGGGAGTCATTGCAATGCAACAAAGGCTCTCGACCGAGTCGAAAACAGCACGTTCCGCGTTTTCGTCCCGTTGCACGGCAAAGAACACAAGTCCAAAACCAAAGGGGGTGTGTCCACCCCGCCTCGTTTCACTGCCCGTGCCGTTCCATCGTTTGCGGCGCACCGGGCCTGGAGAGCGGGACCCTGTGAAATTGTGCTAAACTTGCCACACTGTTCCATCAACGCAGCGGGCGGCGTGTTTCCCGCTTGTCGCTCGCCTCGGCTGTGCGTACCACTGGGCATGGCTGCGGAACAAACCGGGCTGTATGAATATTGTTGCCAGGATGGAGACAACACCATGAACCGTAATCTTCTGGCCGGCGCTGCGGCCATTGCGCTGGCGCTGGGCGCCGGGACCGCCAACGCCCAGGCGAAGTTCGATCTCAAGATCGGTGGCGATGCGTTCTTCCAGGCCGGCTTCGTCGACCAGGACCGCGACACCAACCGCCGTTCGACCGAGTTCAACAACCGCTTCCGCCTGAACATCGTTGCCTCGGCCAAGGCCGACAACGGCCTTGAGTACGGCGCTCGTCTGCGTCTGCGCAACAACACCAACGACCGCGTCACCGAAGCGGATCGTGGCTACATGTTCCTGAACGGCAGCTTCGGCCATGTCCGTCTGGGCGTGTCGAACAGCTACAGCGACGATATGGGTGCGGTGTTCCGTCCGATCGACTACTCGTTCCTGGGCTTCTGGGACGAGCCGGTCAACTGGGCCTCGACCGGCAACGGCACGGGCATCACCACCCGTCTGGCCGATCTGACCCTGACCGACAACAGCCGTGGCACCAAGGTGTTCTACGCCTCGCCGCGCTTCTCGGGCTTCCAGGTCGGTGGTTCGTTCACCCCGCAGCCCAGCAGCAACTTCACCGACATTGACCGCGTGAAGAACACCACCGCTGGCTACCAGGACATCTGGGAACTGGGCCTGAACTACGCCGAGACCTTCTCGGGCGTTGGCGTCAAGGCTGGCGTTGGCTACACCGGTGGCCGCAACGAGCTGTCGACTGTCGAAGGTCTGTCGGCTCTCCAGGCTGGCCTGTCGATCGACTACGCCGGCTTCACGCTGGGCGGTGGTTACATCAACAAGTACGACTCCGGCCTGACCAAGGCTTCGGCCCGCAAGTCGAACTTCCAGGTCTGGAACGTTGGTGCGCAGTACGTCACCGGCCCGATCACGGTCGGCGTTGGTTACACCCACGGTTCGGAAGAGGGCAGCCAGGCCATCGCCGGCAAGGACAAGCAGGACTACTACTCGATCGGTGCGAACTACAAGGTCGCCCCGGGTCTGGTGGTTGGTGCCGAGTACGCCTACGTCAAGTTCGACGACGAGACCAACCTCGCCGCCAACGACGACAAGGCGAACGTCTTCATCGTTCGCAGCTGGCTCTCCTTCTAATAGAGATCAACCGATCTCTGTTGGATGGTTCCAGGAAAGCGGCAGCCTTCGGGCTGCCGCTTTTTTTTGACCCGGCTTTTGCCCTGGTGGCCACACTCTCCCCTGTTGCGTCCGGTCGGGTTTTTATGGTCTTTTCAGCGGCACCTGTGCACGGCATCGTGCGCACATCCCCATTCTTGACGTTGGGTTTCCAAATCATGCGCCGTGTCCATGCCTTGAAGCTCCTCTCCGTCCTCGTCGTCGGGTCGCTCGCGACCGCTGGCTGCTCCAGTTGGGGCGGCAAGACCGAGACGATGGAAGAGCAAATGAAGAAGGATTATAAGTACGGCAGCATCCTCGGCACCGAGGGTGGCTTCAACCTGTTCGGCAAGAACAAGCGTGGCACCGGGGAGCAGGACAGCGCCAACGGTCTGGGCGTCAACAGCTTCCTGTGGCGCGCCGCGCTCGACACCCTGTCCTTCATGCCGATCGCCTCGGCCGATCCCTTCGGCGGCGTCATCCTGACCGACTGGTACACCGCCCCGGAAACCCCGAACGAGCGGTTCAAGGTCAACCTGTACATCATGGACAAGCAGCTGCGCGCCGACGGCGTGCGGGTGTCGGTGTTCAAGCAGCAGCGCACCGGCAACGACTGGCGCGACACCACCGTCGGCAACGACACGGCGGGCACGCTGGAAGACGCGGTTCTGACCCGCGCCCGCCAGCTGCGGGTCGCCGCCCAGGCCGCCACGCGCCAGTGACCATACGGCCAGACATCACACGGCCAGACATCACACGAATGGGGCGGGCCATGATGCGCCCGTCCGCTTTCATCGCAAGCTGAACGATACAACGGGAAACGGCGTCCTCCATGTCGCGTTACAATGTCAAGGAAACCGAAGCGAAGTGGCAAAGCCTGTGGGAAAGCCAGGGCTGCTTCACCGCGCGCGAGGACGCGTCCCGTCCCAAATATTATGTGCTGGAGATGTTCCCCTACCCGTCGGGGCGCATCCACATGGGCCACGTCCGCAACTACACCATCGGCGATGTGATCGCCCGTTTCAAACGGGCCAAGGGCTTCAACGTCCTGCACCCGATGGGCTGGGACGCCTTCGGCCTGCCCGCTGAAAACGCGGCGCTGGAAAAGAAGACCCACCCGGCGAGCTGGACGCGCGAGAACATCGCGACCATGCGCGGCCAGTTGAAGACGATGGGCCTGTCCATCGATTGGGACCGCGAAATCGCCACCTGCGACGTGGAATATTACCGCCACGAGCAGAAAATGTTCCTGGATTTCCT
This sequence comes from Azospirillum griseum, assembly GCF_003966125.1. Classification (GTDB taxonomy): domain Bacteria; phylum Pseudomonadota; class Alphaproteobacteria; order Azospirillales; family Azospirillaceae; genus Azospirillum; species Azospirillum griseum. The sequence continues at coordinate 151,220 of NZ_RXMA01000005.1, read as the reverse complement.
GAAGGCCGGTCTGGCCTATCGCAAGGAAAGCTGGGTCAACTGGGATCCGGTGGACAACACCGTGCTCGCCAACGAACAGGTGATCGACGGGCGCGGCTGGCGCACCGGCGCGCTGGTCGAAAAGCGCAAGCTGTCCCAATGGTTCCTGAAGATCACCGCCTTCGCCGACGATCTTCTGAAGGGGCTGGAGACGCTGGACCGCTGGCCCGAGCGCGTCCGCATCATGCAGGAAAACTGGATCGGCAAATCCACCGGCGTGCGCTTCCGCTTCGCGCTGAAGGACCGGGCCGACACGCTGGAGGTCTTCACCACCCGGCCCGACACGCTGTTCGGCGCGTCCTTCGCCGCCATTTCGCCCAACCACCCGTTGGCCGCCGAACTGGCCGCGTCGAACCCGGAGTTGGCGGAGTTCATCGCCGAATGCAACCGGCTGGGAACCAGCGAGGAAGCGATTGAAACGGCGGAGAAGTGCGGGTTCGACACCGGCCTGAAGGTGGTGCATCCGCTCGACCCGTCGTGGGAATTGCCGGTCTATGTCGCCAATTTCGTGCTGATGGAATACGGGACCGGGGCGATCTTCGCCTGCCCGGCGCACGACCAGCGCGATTTGGACTTCGCCCGCAAATACGGCCTGCCGGTGCTGCCGGTGGTCATCCCCGCCGACGCCGACCCGGCCAGCTTCACCGTGGACACGGAGGCCTACACCGGCCCCGGCGTGCTGCGCAACTCGCGTTTCCTGGATGGGCTGGACGTCGAGTCGGCCAAGCAGGAGGTGGGCAAGCGCCTCGAGTCGGCGGGCCAGGGCGAACGCACCACCCAATTCCGCCTGCGCGATTGGGGCGTGTCGCGCCAACGCTATTGGGGCTGCCCGATCCCGGTCATCCATTGCGACTCCTGCGGCATCGTCCCGGTTCCCGACGATCAATTGCCCGTCGTGCTGCCGGAGGATGTGACCTTCGACAAGCCGGGCAACCCGCTGTCCCATCACCCGAGCTGGAAACACACCGCCTGCCCGAGCTGCGGCAAACCGGCGCTGCGCGAAACCGACACCTTCGACACCTTCATCGAGTCGTCGTGGTATTTCGCCCGCTTCTGCTCGCCCAAGGAGGACTCGACCGGCTTCACCCGTGAGTCGGTGGATTACTGGCTGGGGGTGGACCAGTACATCGGCGGCATCGAACACGCCGTCCTGCATCTGCTCTATTCGCGCTTCTGGACCCGCGCGCTGAAGACATGCGGCTATCTGAACCTGGACGAGCCGTTCACCGGCCTGTTCACCCAGGGCATGGTCAACCACGAAACCTACAAGGACGCCGACAGCGGCGCGTGGCTGGCCCCGACCGATCTGGAAAAGAACGACCAGGGCCAGTGGGTGCACCGCGACACCAAGGTCCCGGTCAACGTCGGCCGCGTCGAAAAGATGTCGAAGTCCAAAAAGAACGTGGTGGACCCGGCGCACATCATCGGCACCTACGGGGCCGACGCCGCCCGCCTGTTCATGCTGTCGGACAGCCCGCCGGAACGCGATCTGGAATGGACGGAATCCGGCATTGATGGCGCGTGGCGCTACATCAACCGCCTGTGGCGCATGGTGACGGACGCCCCGGTGGCCCTGCCCCCGGTTGGCGCGCCCAAACCCGACGCGCTGAGCGCCAAGGCCGAAGCGACCCGCCGTCTGGTCCACAAGACCATCGCCGGGATGTCGGAGGACCTCGACAAGTTCCGCTTCAACAAGGCCGTCGCCCGCGTGCGCGAACTGTCCAACGCGCTCGGCGAACTGGACGGCAGCGGTGAGGGCGAGGCCTGGGTGCTGCGCGAAGGCTTCGAGTCGGTGGTCCGCCTGATCGGCCCGATGATGCCCCATCTGGCCGAAGAGCTGTGGGTGGCGCTGGGCCATCAGGGCCTGCTGACCGACCAGCCCTGGCCGGAGGCGGACCCCGCCCTGGTGACGGAGGACAGCGTCAAGATCGCCGTCCAGGTCAACGGCAAGCTGCGCGCCACGCTGGATTTGCCGCGCGATCTGGACAAGGACTCCGCCGAACGGGTTGCCCTGGCCGACGCCAACGTGCAACGTGCGTTGGAGGGCAAGCCTGTCCGCAAAGTCATCGTCGTCCCGAACCGGGTGATCAATGTCGTCGTCTGACCCCAGCCTGTTCCGTCGTGATCAACGTCCGGCCCGGAAGGGTTGGGCGTTGGCGTGTGCGCTCATCCTCCTGTCGGGCTGTGGCTTCCAGCCGCTCTACGGCGACAAGAGCTATGGGGCGGGGGCGACGGAGATGCTGGCCAACGTCGACATCGCCGGCATTCCCGACCGGGAAGGCCAAAAACTGCGCAACCTGCTGATCGACCGCTTTTACCCGTCAAGCCGCCCCAGCAGCACGCGCTACCGTCTGGCCGTCAGCCTGACGGCGACCGAGGAAAAGCTCGCTCTGCAAAAGGATGCGTCGGCGGTGCGGGCACAGCTTCATGTGACCGCTCCCTACACGCTGACCGACACGGCCACCGGGGCCGTGGTGTTCCAGTCGCGCGCCCGGTCGCTCATCAGCTACAACATCCTGGAGCAGCATTACGCGGGCGTGGTGACGGTCGAAAACGCCTATGATCGCGCGTTGGAGGAGATCTCCAACGACATCACCACCCGCGTCGCCATGCATCTTGGCCGCCAGCCCTAAACACACCGGTCGGCGGATCGGCCCGGTCGATCCGCTCCCCCGACCGGTGCAGGAACGCCGTCCGTGAAGCTGCAAGCCAGAGCCATCGACGGGTTTTTGCGCAACCCGGATCCGGCCATCCGCGCCGTCCTGCTCTATGGGCCGGATGGCGGGCTGGTGCGCGACCGCGCCCAGCAATTGGGCCGCAAAGTCGTGGAGGATCTGGCCGATCCCTTCCGCGTCGCCGAATTCCTCGGGCGGGCGGTGGCCGACGATCCCGCGCGGCTCGCCGACGAGGCCGCCGCCCTGTCCTTCACCGGTGGACGCCGCCTGATCCGCGTGCGCGAGGCGGAGGACAACAGCGCCGCCGCCTTCGCCGCCTTTCTCGACCCGCCGCCGCCCGGCGACAGCCTGGTCGTTGTCGAGTCGGGCGATCTTGGCGCGCGCTCCAAGCTGCGGTTGCTGTTCGAAGGGGCCGACAAGGCCGTCGCCATTCCCTGTTACGTCGAGGATGAGGCGTCGCTGGGCCGGGTCATCGCCGATCTGCTGCACGCCCATGGCCTGTCCGCCGACCCCGACGCGCTGGAGTTTCTCAGCGGCCATCTGGTCGGCGACCGCATGGTCGCGCGCGGCGAGGTGGACAAGCTGGCGCTCTATGTCGGCGCGGCCAAGCGGGTGCGGCTGGAGGATGTCCAGGCCTGCATCGGCGACAGCGCCGCCCTGTCGATGGATGAACCGATCTGGGCGGCGGCGGAGGGGGATTTCGCCACGCTCGACCGCTCGCTGGCCCGGCTGTTCGCCGAAGGCACCTCGCCCGTGCCGATCCTGCGCGGGGCGCAGCGCCATTTCCAGCGCCTGCACCTGATCGGCGGGCAGATCGCGGCGGGCAAATCCGCCGAAGCCGCCGTCGAGTCGCTGCGCCCGCCGGTGTTTTTCAAGCTGAAAAGCCGCCTGATCGGGCAGGCCCGGCGCTGGTCGCCCAATCTGGTGCGTCAGGCGTTGGAACGGTTGGTGGACGCCGAGGCGGATTGCAAGAAAACCCACATGCCCGACGAAACCATCTGCGCGCGGGTGCTGTTCCAACTGGCTTCGCTGGCCGCGCGGCGCTGAATCCCCACCCACGGACCTCCCCCGGCCCCGCAACGCGCGGAACCGGGGGGAAACGGTCTGTTACTGGCCCAGAACGTCGAAGTTGGACGGGGCCGGGTCGATGATCCGCGCGCCGGTCGGGGCCACCTCCAGCACCGCCAGACCGCGTTCGACCGCGCCGTTGGCGCGCAGGCGGAACAGCCCGTCCAACCCTTCGAAGCCGCTGGGGTTGGTCATCGCGCTGCGGTCCACGCCACGCCCGGCGCGGGCCAGCACGGCGGCGACCGACGTGGCGTCATAGGCCAGGGTGGCGATGCGCTGCGGCTTGCGGCCATAGGTCTGCTCGAACTTCGCTTCGAAGGCCGCGCGGGCCTGCGGCGTCGGCGCGGCGTACCAGCCGCCGACCAGGGCCGGTTCCTGACCCAGGCTGCTGCCCTGCTGGGCATCGTCCCACAGGCCGGTTCCCAACAGCTTGACCTGCTGCGGCGACACGCCGTTGGCCGCCAGCGCGGCGGCCAGCGCTTGGGCGCGGCTGCCGCCTTCGGCCAACAGCACCGCCTGCGGCTGGCCAGCGCCCTGGGCCACTTGCCGGGCCGGGCCGGACAGATCGGTGGCGGCGGCGTCGTAGCGTTCGACCTGGACGGTCGCGCCGAATTTCTGCGTCGCCCCCTGCATCGCGCCGACCACCGCGTCGCCATAGGGGGTGCGGGGGGCCAGCACGACGAAGCGGCTGATGCCGCGCGATTTGGCGAAGCCCGTCACCCGTTCGACCTGATCGCCGGGCACGAAGCCCATGACGAAGGCCCCGTTGCCCGCCTGGTTCCAATCGGTGGTGAAGGCCAGCACATCGACCCCGGCGGGCTGGGCCACCGGCTTGACCGCCGCCACTTCCGCCGCAAACAGCGGGCCGAGGATGAGGCGCGCGCCCTCCGCCAGGGCCTGACGCGCGGCGTCGGCGGCCCCGGCCGGGGTTCCCTTGGTGTCGCGCGGCAGCAGTTCGAAGCGGTCGCCCGCCATGTCGAACAGGGCGAGTTGCGCGGCGTCCAGCATGCTTTGCCCGATGGCGGCACTCGGCCCCGACAGCGGGACCAGCAAGGCGACCTTGACGTTTTGCGACGGGTCGACAACCGGGGTGGCTGCGGTCGGTTGCGTGGTTTGCCGCGCCCCTTGTGCCACGGGCGGCGGGGCCGTTACAGTCGAGCACGCCGACAGCCCGACGGCGACCAGCAAGGCCGCCACGCCGTGACGTTTCAGACCCCCGTGACGTTTCAGACCCAGTGAGAAAGCTGTTGCCAAGCGCGCCACCGATCGTCTCCACATCCGCTAAGGCTCAAACCGACGCCCAAGGTAGCGGCACGGAGTCCTTAAGTAAACTCGCGCCCGGCCTTTATGTCGTCGCCACCCCGATCGGGAACGCCGCCGACATCACGCTGCGCGCGCTGGACACGCTGACCCGCGCCACGGCCATCGCCTGCGAGGACACCCGCGTCACCGCCAAGCTGATGGGGATCCACGGCATCCACACCCCGTTCGTGTCCTATCACGAGCACAACGCCGCCAAGATGCGCCCGATCCTGATCGAACGGATGCAGGCGGGGGACGCCATCGCGCTCGTCACCGACGCCGGGACGCCGCTGGTGTCCGATCCCGGTTACAAGCTGGTGCGCGAGTGTGTCGCAGCCGGGGTGGCCGTCACCACCCTGCCCGGCGCGTCGGCCCCGCTGGTGGCGCTGGTGCTGTCCGGGCTGCCGACCGACCGTTTCCTGTTCGCCGGGTTCCTGCCGAACAAGAGCAGCGCCCGCCGCGCCACCGCCGGGGAGCTGAAAAACGTCCCCGCCACCCTGGTGTTCTTTGAATCGCCGCAGCGCCTGCCGGAGTCGCTGGCCGATCTCGCCGACATTCTTGGCTCCCGCGAGGCCGCCGTCGCCCGCGAGTTGACCAAGCTGTACGAGGAGGTGCGGCGCGGCACCCTGCCCGAGCTGGCCGCCCATTACGCCGAGGCCGGTCCGCCGCGCGGGGAGGTGGTGCTCGTCATCGGTCCCCCCGGTGCGGAGGAAGCCCCCAGCGAGGCCGACATCGACAGCCTGCTGCGCGAGGCGCTGACCCGCCTGTCGGTGCGCGACGCCGCCGCCGACGTCGCCGCCCGCACCGGCCAGCCCAAACGCGCCGTCTACGCCCGCGCCCTGGAATTGACCCGAGGCGAATTGACCCGAGGCGAATTGACACGCGGTGAAGGGCCGGGCCATGGCTGATCCCGACGCGATGCGCAGCCACGCCGAACGCTTCGGGCGCTGGGCGGAAGGCTTGTGCCGCTGGACCCTGCGGCTGAAGGGCTACCGCATCCTCGCCAACCGGCTGCGCACCCCGATGGGCGAGATCGACATCGTCGCCCGGCGCGGCCAGACCATCGCCGTGGTCGAGGTGAAGGCGCGCGCCGACTGGGACGCCGCCAACGAGGCGGTGAACGCCCGCCAGCGTGGGCGTTTGGCCCGCGCGGCCCATGTCTATCTGGCGGCCAACCCGCAATATGCGGGCTATGTCTTGCGCTTCGACGTGATGCTGGTTACGCCTTGGTCCTGGCCCCGCCACCTGATCGACGCGTGGCGGCTCTGACGACCGGACGGGACGCGGACAACCGTCCCGCCACAGCACGGAAGGACAGGCTTTTGACCCGCCACGCCGAAGCCCGCGCGATCCTGAGCCACACCGGGGAGCTGCCCGACGAGGCCATCGATCTGGCCGAAGCCGCCCTGGCCCTGGCCGCGCTGGACACGCCCGACGCCGACCTCTCCGGCTACCGCCGTCACATCCGGGCGATCCTGGACGATGTCGCCGACCGGGTGGACGACCGCTTCCGCGAAACCGAAAGCCTGGAAAGCCGCATCGACCTGCTGCGCCACGTCATCGGCGAGCGGCACGGCTATTCCGGCGATCACGACACCTACGATGATTTGCAGAACGCCAACCTGATGCGGGTGATCGACCGGCGGCGCGGGCTGCCGGTGGCGCTGGGCATCCTCTACATGCACGCCGCCCGTTCGCAGGGCTGGCCGATCGTCGGTCTGAATTTCCCCGGCCATTTCCTGATCCGCGTCGATCTGGGACCCGCCCGCGCCATCATCGACCCGTTCAACGACGGCCAGATCCGCAGCGCGGCCGATCTTCGCGAGCTGCTGAAGGCCACGGCGGGCGGCGAGGCGGAGCTGTCGCCCGAGCATTACCGCCCGGTGTCGAACCGCGACGTGCTGCTGCGCCTGCAAAACAACATCAAGCTGCGCCATCTGTCGGCCCACGACGTGGCCAAAGCGCTGGAGGTGCTGGAGGCCATGCGCCTGCTCGCCCCGCAGGAACCGGCGCTGTGGCGGGAAACCGGGCTGCTGGAGGCCCACGCGGGCAAGCTGACCGACGCCATCGCCGCGCTGGAAACCTTCATGGCGTTGAGCGGCGACCAGCACCAGCGCCATCAGACCGCCTCGCTGATCCAGACCTTGAAGAAGCGGTTGAACTGAACAGCTTCATACGCCGGACACCCGGAATCACCCCCACCCATTCCCAAGGGCCGTTTTGAAGGCCGGAGAGTCGCCATGAGCCTTGCCGTTGCGTTCCAGATGGATCCCATCGAGTCGATCAACATCGACACCGATTCCAGCTTCATGATGGCGCTGGAGGCGCAGAAGCGCGGCCATCGCCTGTACCATTACCACCCGCGCGACCTGATCCTGACCGGCAACCGCCTGACCGCGCGCGTCCGTGAGATGACCGTGGTCCGCCAGCGCGGCGCCCATTACACGCTGGGCGAACCGGTCCTGACCGATCTCAGCACCATGGACGTCATCCTGCTGCGGCAGGATCCGCCCTTTGACATGGCCTACATCACCTCCACCCACCTGCTGGAGCATGTGCAGCCCAAGGTTCTGGTGGTGAACGACCCGGCGGAGGTGCGCAACGCCCCGGAAAAGCTGTTCATCACCCGCTTCCCCGATCTGATGCCGCCGACGCTCATCACCAGCGACAAGCAGGCCATCCTGGATTTCCGGGCGGAGCACAAGGACATCATCGTCAAGCCGCTGTTCGGCAACGGCGGGGCCGGAGTCTTCCACCTGAAGCCCGACGACGAAAATCTCGGCTCCCTGTTGGAGATGTTCACCCAGCTCTACCGCGAGCCGGTGATCGTGCAACGCTACCTCCCCGAAATCCGCCAGGGCGACAAGCGCATCATCCTGGTCGATGGCGAACCGGTCGGGGCCGTCAGCCGCATGCCGCAGGACGGCGAGGCCCGCGCCAACTTCCACGCCGGTGGCAGCGCCAAGAAAACCGAGCTGACCGAACGCGAACGCGCCATGTGCGCCGCCATCGGCCCGGTTCTGCGCGAAAAGGGGCTGATTTTCGTCGGCGTGGACGTGATCGGCGACTATATGACCGAAATCAACGTCACCTCCCCCACCGGCATCCAGGAAATCAACCGCCTGAACAACGTTCAACTGGAAGCACTGCTGTGGGACGCCATCGAACGCCGCCGCGCGGCGGCTTGAGGTCCAATCGTCTGCAATCTTGTCGTGCGTTCGACGATGCCCCCCTCTTGCGATCAACCGGGCGTCGTCCTATCTCTGGATCAAGGGAGCGACGTCTTGCCACGCCGCTCCCCCGGTCCGGTCCTTAGCCCAGAAGCTCAAGCAACCGCTTGATCACGTCCAGGATCAGGACCAGAAGGGTGAGGAACTCCTTCATCCTCAAGTCCTTCTTCGTGTGGCGGGGGCGGACGGTCCGCCCCCTCCCGACCACACACATTGGCGGTAGCGCACGGCTGTGTGCGCAACAACCAAAACCATGCATCCCGGGGGTGTTGACCCTGAACCGCCACACCCCGCCAAACCATCCGCTTTTTCGCACCGCGCCTTGACCGGCGGACGTCGGGGGGCGATAACTGCCGCCTCCCAGAGTTTTCGAGCGAGACGATCCGTGAACCGCATCTTTTCCGGCATGCAGCCGACCCGGCAGCTTCACCTCGGCAACTATCTGGGGGCGCTGCGCAATTGGGTTGAGCTGCAGAACAGCTACGAATGCATTTTCTGCGTCGTCGATCTGCACGCCCTGACCATCGACCAGGACCCCGAGGTTCTGCGCAACAACATCCGCGAGGTCGCGGCGGCCTACATCGCCGCTGGCATCGACCCGGACAAGAACATCCTGTTCAACCAGTCCTTTGTCTCCGGCCATTCCGAATTGGGGTGGATCCTGTCCTGCCACACGCCGCTCGGCTGGCTGAACCGGATGACCCAGTTCAAGGAAAAGGCGGGCAAGCAAAAGGACATGGCCAATCTGGGCCTGTACGCCTACCCCACCCTGATGGCCGCCGACATCCTGCTGTACAAGGCCACCCATGTGCCGGTCGGCGAGGATCAGAAACAGCATCTGGAATTGGCCCGCGACATCGCCGGGGCCTTCAACCGCCGTTATGAGACGGAGTTCTTCCCGCTGCCCGAACCCCAGATCCTGGGCGAGGCGACGCGCGTGATGAGCCTGCGCGACGGCAAGAAGAAGATGTCGAAGTCGGACGAGTCCGAATATTCGCGCATCAACATGACCGACGACGCCGACACCATCGCGCAGAAGATCCGCAAGGCCAAGACCGACCCGGAACCCCTGCCGGACACGGTGACGGAGCTGGAGGCCCGGCCCGAAGCCGACAACCTCGTCACCATCTATTCCGCCTTGGCCGGGCAGAGCCGCGAACAGACGCTGGCCGAGTTCGCCGGGGCGCAATTCTCCGGCTTCAAGGCGGCCCTGGTCGATCTGTCGGTCGCCAAGCTGGCCCCGATGACCAGCCGCATGAAGGAGTTGTTGGCCGACAAGGGGGAAATCGACCGTCTGCTGCGCAAGGGCGGCGAGCGCGCCGCCGCCATCGCCGACAAGAACCTGAACGACGTCAAGGACATCATCGGTCTGCTGCGTCCGTAAGGGAGCGTTTCGCGCCATGAGGGTCGCGCCATGACCGCCCCCATCCTGCTCACCGGTTTCCTGCCCATCGGCGAGGATGCGGTCGATTCATCCGCGCTGCTGATGGATCGGCTGGCCGGGGAGCCGGGGGTGGTCGCGGCGCTGCTGCCGCCGCTGTACGACGCTTGCGGCGACGCCTTCGCCGCGCTGTTGGACGAACACCAACCGGCCGCCGCCCTGTGTTTTGCCGTGTCCGCCGACAGCGACAGCGTGCAGATCGAGCGGTTGGCCTGGAACCGCGACGAAAGCGAACGGGCCGACGCGGCGGGAACCGTCCGCACCGACCAGACCATCGCCGACGATGGACCGACGGCCTACGGCTCCACCCTGCCCTTGCCCCGCGTGATGCGGGAGTTGGCGATGGCCGGGGTGCCTGTGACCTTCAGCGACTTCGCCGGGGGATTTCTCGGCAACCATCTGTTTTACCGCGCCCGCCACGCCATCGAATCCGCCGATCTGGACGTGCCGATGGGCTTTTTTCACCTGCCCTTGCTGCCCGAACAGGCGACCGGCGTGCCGGGACGGCTGGGCATGGGGCTGGAACGGCAGGAACTGGCGGTGCGCACGCTGGCGGTGATGCTGCGCGACGCCTTGGCCCCCCGGACCTGACGTCTCCCGCCCGCGCAACGGCGCGGGAAACTCTCAAACAAAAACGCTCAGGCGAGCTTGACGGCGGCGGGCCGACGGTTGTCGGGCGGCGTGACAATGCCGCGCAGCTCGGCCAGAAAGGCGCGACCATGGTCGGTCAGCGTCACGATCTTGCGGCGGCGTTCGCGCGGGTCTTCCTGCGCCTGGACCAGATCCAGCCCGGCCTTGCCGAAGCTGTGCCAACGGCTGAGGGCGGCGACGTTGCGCGAGGCCGAGGATTGGGCGATGCCCAGACGCTCCGCCAGCTCGCCAATCGAAATGCCTTCGCTCTGCGCGATGGTCATGAAACTCAACGCGTATTGAATCGGCAGGTCGGGGTCGAGCTTGCGGAACGCCTCAAGCACCTGGACGACGGTGGCGACCTCGTCATAACGAACACGGTTCGGCATCAGATCGCCTCCGCGCCGTCCAGCGCTACGCGGAGCGCGACGGTGGTCCCCAACGGGCCGGTGTGTAGATGACGTTCAAACGTCCAAGCCATAGGATGAATTCCCCGTTTTCCCGCCGCAGGTCGAACAACCCGTCCGGCGATGCCCAGTGGGCGTGCTCAACGAAGAGACGATGGCCGCAAAAGCCCAGAAACACTGACATGGGATCCTCTTGATGTCCGAAGGTCGGGTAGGGGCAAGGGGTCAAGGCGATGGGTGCGTTGATGGGCTGGGGTTGCGGCGCGATTGGCCGGACCGCCGGTTCGGCGGGTCCAAGTGGCGGGTACGACGGTTTTCATCGTGGTTCTCCAGAGGTTGAACAAAAGCATGAGGGATAAGGGACACCCGGCACGGGCGTGCACGGGCTGGATCGGGTATCGCCGGTCAGCGATAGGGTTGCAACGTGAAAACGCTGCACAGGTCGGCCGGGCTGCGGTCCCGGTGCGGGACCGGGGCGACGAACAGGCTGTCGTTCCGGTTCAGCCCGATGTCGCGCCGCAGATGCTCGCACAGATGGTCCAGGCCCATCAAACGATCGGATGCGCCGCTGTCACCGGATCCCAACCAGCGACTCCGCAACGCCGTCCACAGGGTCGGCATGGTGTTTCTCCTTCTTGTCCACACGGTTTCGACCCGACGAAACCGCCAAACGCAAAAGAGGCGACCGGGCTGGTCGCCTCCTGCGTCTGAAATAGTTCCGCAGTCGGATGTGTTTCGTCAAGAAGCCATCCGTCCAACGCTGCACGCCGCGCGCGATTTTTCAAACTGTGTGGTTTCGGCAACGGGGCTGGTCACGCTGGGCCGGATCGGCGGGCCAGCAGGGCGTCCAGCGACCACGGCCCCGCCCCGCGCGCGATCAGCGCCAGAAAGGCGACGGCCCAGACTCCATGCGTCGGCCAGGCCATCGGGTAAACAAAGATCTGGATCACGGCGGTCATCGCCAGCAGGGCCAGCGCCGACAGGCGGGTGGCCAGCCCCAGCACCAGCAGCAGGGGGAACAGATGCTCGGCCAACGCCGCCAGATGGGCGGCGATGGCGGGGTCGATCAGCGGCAACCGGTATTCCTCCTCGAACAGGAACAGCGCGTTGTCCGACAGCCGCCAACCGTCCATCTTCGTGCGGCCCGATTGCCAGAACAGCGCCGCCGGGAACAGCCGGGCGGCCAGCGGAACCAGCGCGTCGGCCACGCGCGCCACACCCGCGCCGGAAAAAGGAATGGTCATCGCCCGCACTCCGTCTTGCATCCTTGCCACAGCGCCGATCAGGCGGGCCGCTTCACCGGTTCCAGCGATCCCGGCCCGAAGGGGGTGGAGATGCTGGAGCAGGTCCCCTTCGGCGTCAGCTTCCAGGCGTCGCCCTGGTAATCGACCTTCGAGGTTCCAGCACAGCTGGTTCCGGGGGTGGCGCAATCGTTCTGACCGGCCAGCGACACGCCGTAGCATTTCTCCTTGCCGCTGGTGGTTCCCGCCTGGGCGGGCAGCGTGGCGAGCGCGAGCGTGCTGGCCAGCGACACCGCCAGCGCCAGTTGGAAATCACGACGATTCATGATGGGGGTCTCCAAACACAGACGGGGAAGGGTGGGAGCAACCGGGACGTGTGGGGGGAGGGGAACCGCCCCGGTCGCGCCGTTGGTCAGCCTGATGGTCAGGCGAGTGGTCAGTTCAAATCCTTGGGGGCCTTCGCCTTGATCTCCGGCCAATTGGTTTCGGCCTTGGCGATGTTGCCGGGGATGTCACCGCTCCAGACCTTTTGAACGTCGGCGTTGACGTTCAGGTACAGCTTGCCATCGACCAGCCGGAACAGCTCGGGATCGCCGTCCAGCTTCTTTTCCAGGGCGACGCCCATGGCGCAGAAGCCGCCATAGGCCGGCTCGTATTTCGCCGGGTTGGCCTTGAACAGATCGCGGTTGGCCGCCGAGACGAAGCGGTAGGTCGCGCCCTTGTGGGTGGCGGTGTAATCGGCCATCCCCTTCACCGCCTTGTTCTGGGTCTGATAGGCGACGGCGTCGTAGCCGTGCAGGATCACCGCGTCCTTGTCGAGGTTGATGGCGGCGGTGGAGGCCGGATCAAAGGCGTGGCTGGGCATCGGGGCGGCGACAATCGCCAGACCGGCCAGGGTCAGGCCCACCAAGGCGGCGCGGCGCAGCAGTGCGGAAACACTCATGGTCATGTCGGTTCTCTCGCGTCAGGGTACGGGTCGGGGTGTGGGAACGGTTCAGACGGCCAGCGGGCGCACCGCCGGGAAATCGACGGTCGTTTCGGCGATGTGGTTGGCGTAGTTGGTCAGGATGTTCAGGACGACGTTGGCCAGAACCTCCAGGATTTCGCCGTCGTTCAGGCCACCGGCGCGGGCGGCGGTGAGGTCGTGATCGGACAGCTTGCCGTGATCGGCGACGATGGCGCGGGACAGCCGGACCACCGCCAGACCGCGCGGATCGACGGATTCACCCCGGCGGGCGGCGTCGATCTCGTCCGCCGTCAGGCCAGCGCCCTTGCCGATCAGGCTGTGGGCGGCCAGGCAATAGTCGCAGGCGTTGGCCTCCGCCACGGCCAGCGCGATGCGCTCACGATCGGGGGCGGACAGCAGACCCGCACCGACCGTTTCGGCCAGACCCAGATAGGCGTTCAGCGCCACCGGCGACTGACCCAGCGTCGCCACCAGATTCGGGACCATGCCGAGCTTGCCCTTGACGGCGGCGAATTGCGGGGCGACCGAGGCGGGCGGGGCGTTGCGGTCCAGCGGGAGAATGCGCGGCATCGGACAGGTTCCTTAGCGTTTGGAGAGGAAGAGGGCGGAGCGGCCATCCGCTCGACACAGGATGGAGAATGCCGTACCCTGCGCTACACATCGTCCCGAAGAGATTGCAGATCGTCCAAATGACGCCGCCCTCTCCCACCGCCACCGACCAGCTCGCCACCGACCAGCTCGCCGTCATGTTCAGCCGGGTCCGCCTGACCGCGCGGGTGTTCCACACCGGGCTGCTGTGCCAACAGGTTGATTTCCCGGCGGGGGGAACCGGCCATCTGCATCTTTTCCGCTCCGGCCATTTGGAGGTGCATGGCCCCGGCCCGACCCACCGCAGGCTCGACCAGCCGACCGCGCTGTTTCTGCCCCGGGCGGAGGATCACCGCTTCGTCGTCGGGCCGGAGGGGGCCGATCTGGTCTGCGCCGAAATCGACCTGGGCGGGGCGGGCAACCCGTTGGAAAGCGCCCTGCCCGCCTTGATCGCCCTGCCGCTGGACCCGGCGGACACGCTGACCGGCTCGCTCGCCCTGCTGTTCGGGGAGGCGATGGGCCAGGGCAGCGGGCGGCAGGTGGTGTTGGACCGGTTGGCCGAGGTTGTGCTGATCCACCTGCTGCGCCGCCTGATCGACAGCGGGCAAAGCGACGCCGGTCTGTTGGCCGGGATGGCGCACCCGGCGCTGTCGCGCGTGCTGACCGCCCTGCACGCCAACCCCGCCGGATCCTGGACGCTGGAGCGGATGGCGGACGAGGCCGGGATGTCGCGCAGCGCCTTCGCCGAGTGCTTCCGCAGCGTGGTCGGGGTGACGCCGGGCGATTACCTGCGCGAATGGCGGTTGCAGTTGGCCCGCACCGGGATCGCCGCCGGTCAACCGCTGAAGCGCGTCGCGGCGGAGGTCGGCTACGCCAGCCCCGCCGCCCTGTCGCGCGCCCTGGGCGACAGCCCCAGCGGATCCTTGCGCGTGCTGCGTGGTTCAACACCGGATTGAGACCGGATTGAACGTTGCCGCGCCCGCCGTCTGTGGCATTTCTGCACCGCAGCGACGGCGTTTTCCGGTGGCCCGGCGCGCGCAGCGGCTTGGCTGGACAAGCGGCGGGCGGGCGGTCAAACAATCCGCACCCGTGTTGCGGGATGCGTCCCGCCCCTTGTCGTCCTCCCTCCCTTTCGTCCGGGAGCCTGTAGCCGTGCCTGTCTGCGCCCCCTCCGCGCGGCCCCGGTGGCCGTCGATTGCCCGCTTGGTTCCAAATTTGGTTCCCAAATTGGTTCCAGCGGCGCGCGCGACCGCTTTCGCCGTGGTGGCGGTGGCCGCCGCCGCGCTGCCGGGCGCGTCACCGCTGCGGGCCGAGGCGCGCTTCACCCCCGGACCCTGCTGGTTCACCGTGCCGGATGGCGAGGCCGCTTTGTGCGGCACCGTCGCCGTGCCGGAACGGCGCGACCGCGCCGGGTCGGGCCATTTCCGCCTGCCCGTCGCCGTGCTGTTGAGCAGCGCGCGCCAGCCCGCCGCCGATCCGGTGCTGTTTCTGGAAGGCGGGCCGGGGGCCTCCCCCTTTGGCGGCGGCGAGGCGACCGAGGAAAAGATGGAGGTGTGGTGGGAGCTGTCCGCTCCCTTCCGCCGGACCCGCAACGTCATCCTGTTCGACCCGCGCGGTGTTGGCCGGGCCGAACCCGACACCGATTGCCCGGAGCTGGACAGCGTCGGGGCCTCCCCCCGCGCCCGCCCGGTGACGCGGGAACAGCGGGCGCAGGCCGAACGCGCCGCCGTCACCACCTGCGTCAACCGCTTCAAGGCCATGGGGCTGGACGGCGGCCTGTTCTCCACCCCCATCGCCGCCGACGACGCGCTGGACATCGCCAGCGCGCTGGGCGCGCAGCGGGTCAACCTGTTCGCCGTGTCCTATGGGACCCGCGTCGCGCTGGAGATTTTGCGCCGCCCCGGCGGGCGGGTGCGCAGCGCCGTTCTGGATTCGGTCTACCCGCCCGATGTGAACGCGCAGGAGGACGCGCCCTGGCTGGCCCACCGCGCCTTCCGGCGGCTGTTCGACGATTGCGCCACCAACCGCGCTTGTCGGGCGGCCTACCCCGATCTGGAAAAGCGCTTTCTGGCGCTGGTGGAGCGGCTGAACGCCACCCCGGTCGATCTGGTGGTGGGGGAGTTCGAATCCCGCCGCGCCCTGCGCCTGAGCGGGGCCTCGCTGATCGCCGCCGGGCTGGAGGCCATGGCCACCGGCGAGGCGGTTCCCAGCGTTCCGGCGATGCTCGACCGCGCCATCCGTGGCCGCTACGACGCGGTGGCCGAATGGGCACCGACCAGTTGGTTGGGCGATCCCGACACCGCCGACGGTCTGGCCTTTTCCACCGAATGCCGCGAAACGGTCAATCCCACCGACCCGGTCAAGCAGGCGGAAAGCGCGCGGCGCTACTCCCCCTACGGCTCCATCCTGGCCGACGATCCGGGGCAACGGGTGTGCCGCCTGTGGCCCGCCGGGCAACAGGAACCGTCCGAACGCCTGCCGGTGGCCAGCCCGGTGCCGGTGCTGCTGCTGTCGGGGGCCTATGACCCGGTGACGCCGCCGGATTGGGGCGACCGCGCCGCCGCCACCCTGCCGAAAAGCCGCCATCTGGTCTTCCGCAGCGCCGGGCATCTCGTGACCGCGACCGAAGAATGCGCGATCACCGCCGCCGTCACCTTCATCGACAGCGAAACCCTGCCCGCCAACGCCTGCCCCGCTGCGGGCAAACCGCCCAGCTTCGACCGGCCATAGGACGCAGACCCATGCCCTTCACAGCGGACGAACAAAATCGCCTGTTGGCCGTCAAAGGGGTTGGTCCGACGGTGATCGCGCGGTTGGAGCAGCTTGGCATCCACAGCCTGTCCACGCTCGCCCAACAGGATGCCGCCACCCTGTGCGCGGCGGCGGCGGTCGCGGTTGGCAGCAGTTGTTGGAAAAACAGCCCACAAGCCCGCAAGGCGATCGAAGCCGCCATTGCCCTGGCCAAAAGCACACCCTGAGTCAGCCACCCTCACCGCCCCGGCGCGATGCGGCGGTAACTGAGCGCTTCGGCGATGTGCCGCCGCCGCACCCCGCCGCCGCCGCCCAGATCGGCCAGGGTGCGGGCCACCCGCATCACCCGGTGATAGCCGCGCGCCGACAGCTTCATCCGCTCCGCCGCGTCGGTCAGCAGGGCGCGCCCGTCGGCGTCGGGGGCGGCGACGCGTTCCAGCAGCTCGCCATCGGCTTCGGCGTTGGTGCGCACCGCCGGGCCAGCGCCGCCCGCGTGACCGGCGTAGCGTTCCGCCTGGATGGCGCGGGCCACCGCCACCCGCGCCGCCACCTCCGCGCTGCCCTCGGCGGGTGGCGGCAGGCTGAGATCGGCGGGGCTGACGGCGGGCACGTCGATGTGCAGATCGATGCGATCAAACAAGGGACCGCTGATTTTCGACTGATAGTCCAGGGCGCATTTCGGCGCGCGGGCGCAGGCGAGCGACGCGTCGTCCAGATGGCCGCAGCGGCACGGGTTCATCGCCGCGATCAGTTGGACACGCGCCGGGTAGGTGACGTGGTGGTTGGCCCGGCTGACCACCGCCCTGCCGGTTTCCAACGGCTGGCGCAGCGCCTCCAGCAGCGGGCGGGGAAATTCCGGCAGTTCGTCAAGGAAGAGAACGCCTTGATGCGCCAGGGAGATTTCGCCGGGCTTGGCCCGCGTGCCGCCGCCGACCAGGGCGGGCAGGCTGGCCGATTGGTGCGGCGCGCGGTAGGGGCGTTGACGCAACAGCTTGCCGTCCTCCAACAGCCCGCCGACGCTGTGGATCATCGACACCTCCAGCGCCTCCGCCGGGTCGAGCGGCGGCAGCAGGCCGGGCAGCCGGGCGGCGAGCATGGATTTGCCCGATCCGGGCGGGCCGATCATCAGCAGATTGTGGGATCCGGCGGCGGCCACCTCCAACGCCCGCTTGGCGGTTTCGTTGCCCTTGACGTCGCGCAGGTCGAGCGGCGGCGGCCCGGATTCCTGAAGGCGCGGCTTGGGCGGGGTCAGCACCTGGCTGCCCTTGAAATGGTTGATGAGCGCCAACAGGGTGGCGGGGGCCAGCACCTCCAGATCCGGCCCGGCCCAGGCGGCTTCCCCCCCGCAGGCCGCCGGGCAGATCAGGCCCCGGTCGTGGGCCAGCGCGTCGATGGCGGCGGGCAGCACCCCGGCCACCGGGGTCAAGGCCCCATCCAGCGCCAGTTCGCCCAGGGCGACGTAGCGGGCCATCTCCGCGTCCGGCAGCACCCCCATGACGGTCAACAGCGCCAGCGCGATGGGCAGATCGAAATGGCTGCCCTCCTTCAGCACGTCCGCCGGGGCCAGATTGACGGTGATGCGCTTGGCGGGCAGCGCCAGCCCCAGCGCGTGCAGCGCGGCGCGCACCCGCTCCCGGCTTTCGGCCACCGCCTTGTCCGGCAACCCGACGATGGTGAAGGCGACGATGCCGCCGGACATCTGCACCTGCACGTCGATGCCCAGCACCTCGATGCCCTGAAACGCCACGGTGTTGATGCGAGCGACCACGCGCGAGCCTCGTTGCAGAGTGCCGATGAACACCTGTGTATGGCGGGTGGTCGCATCGCCGGTCAATCCTGTTCCGCGATCATCACGACGCGGATGCGCGTGCAGGATGGGGAGCCGGTTCGGATTCCGCCGGAACCCTATTGAATAAGTGTTTTCTAATGTATAAGTGAAGTCCGTGGCGCGGCAGCGCGGACGCAAAAGGGAGGGCGGGAGCGTGACGGGACCTGTGACGGCATTGGCCGGTGGGGCGCTGATCGGCGCGGCGGCGGCGGGGATGATCTTGATCAACGGCCGCATCACCGGAATCAGCGGCATCCTGAGAGGAGCGCTGCAACCCGGGGGCATGGGCTGGCGCGTGGCCTTCATCGCCGGATTGCTGCTGGCCGGTCTGGTCGCCCGCTGGTCGGGCGTGCCGACGCCGGAGGCGCTCAGTGGCCTGTCACCGCTGTGGTTGCTCGCCGCCGGGCTGCTGGTCGGGGCGGGCACGCGGATCGGGTCGGGCTGCACCAGCGGCCACGGCGTGTGCGGGTTGGCCAACCTCTCGCCCCGCTCGTTGGCGGCAACCCTGACCTTCATAGCCGTGGCCGCCGCCACGGTCTTCGTCACCCGTCATCTGCTGTGAAAGGGAAAACGCCATGCGCAGCCTGTCCGCCGGTCTGTTCGGCCTGCTCTTCGGCCTTGGCCTGATCCTGTCGGGGATGACCGACCCGGCCCGCGTGCTGGCCTTCCTCGATCTGGCAGGGGCCTGGGATCCGACGTTGGCCCTGGTGATGATCGGGGCCATCGCCGTGGCCGCACCGGCCTTCGCCATCGTCCGCCGCCGCCCCACCGCGTGGCTGGGCGACCCCATCGCCCTTCCCGACCGCCAGCGGATCGACGCGCCGTTGATCGGCGGATCGGCCCTGTTCGGGGTGGGCTGGGGGCTGGCCGGGATTTGCCCCGGCCCGGCGCTGGTTCTGCTGGGGGCCGACGCGCCCGCCATCGCGCTGTTCATCGTCGCCCTGCTGGCCGGGGGCTGGATCGCCGACCGGGCGCGGCAGGGCACCACCAACCGCTGACCCGTTCCCCTCACACGCGTTCCCCGCCCCGCCCGCGTTCCCCGCATGGCACCCGCCGCAGCGGGCGGGGTTGGTGGGATCGGTCCGTCACCGTATGGTTGGGGTTCTCCATCACCCCAGCGGGACGGGACCATCGTGCAACTGCATCTCAGCACCTGGATCGAGGTCGAAGCCTATCTGAAGACGTCGAAGGGCATCGTCATGCCCATCGGCTCCACCGAACAGCACGGGCCGAACGGGCTGGTCGGCACCGACGCCATTTGCGCCGAGGTGATCGCGCGCGGCGTGGGCGAGGCCACCGGCGCGCTGGTCGGCCCCAACATCCCGGTGGGCATGGCCGTGCACCACATGGAGTTCCCCGGCTCGATGACCCTGAAGCCGTCCACCCTGATCGCGGTGATCCGCGATTACGTCGGCTCGCTGGCCGAACACGGGTTCGAGCGCTTCTTCTTCATCAACGGCCATGGCGGCAACATCCCGTCGATCCGCGCCGCCTTTTACGAAGTGTACGCCGAACAGCGGGCCTTGCGCGGCCGCGACGCCCCGGATCTGCGCTGCACCCTGGTCAATTGGTGGGAAAACCCGGAGATCGGCCGCCTGTCGCGCGAGTTCTACCAGGGCAAGGAAGGCTCGCACGCCACCCCCAGCGAGGTGTCGCTGACCCAGTTCGCGCACCCCGAGGCGATCAAGCGCGTGGCGATGGAGCCGGAACAGGCCCCGGCGGGCGGCTTCCACGACGCCCGCGATTTCCGCCGCCGCTACCCCGACGGGCGCATCGGATCGGCCCCCGGTCTGGCCAGCCCGGAGCACGGCCAGCGCCTGTTTGACGCCGCCGTCAGCGCCATCGCCACCCAATACCGCGCCTTTGTTGCCGAGGCGTGAGGACAAGCGCGCCCGACACGTTGATTCGGCGGTCTGATCTCCCTAAATTCGGACGGCGTTGAGGCGCTTCGCCTCAACCCCGTTCCAATGTTCCAGGCCATGATCTCCGAGCTGAACCAGCGGTCGCGCGACATTTTCCGGTTGATCGTCGATGCCTATGTGGCGTCGGGCGAACCGGTGGGGTCGCGCACGATTTCGCGGCGGCTGGGCATGACCCTGTCGCCCGCCACCATCCGCAACGTCATGGCGGATCTGGAGGAGCAGGGGCTGCTCTACGCCCCGCACGCGTCGGCCGGTCGCATCCCCACCGACGCCGGGCTGCGCATGTTCGTGAACGGCCTGCTGGAGGTCGGTGCCCTGACCGACGAGGAGCGGGTGACGATCGAGGCGCAATGCGCCGGATCCGGGCGCGCCCTGGCCGATGTGCTGTCGGAAGCCACCGGCATGCTGTCCGGTCTGTCGCGCTGCGCCGGGCTGGTGCTGGCCCCCAAGACCGACCGGCCGCTGAAGCACATCGAATTCGTCGCCCTGGGGCCGGGCCGGGCGCTGGTCGTGCTGGTCAACGAAAACGGGCTGGTGGAAAACCGCGTGATCGAGGTGCCGGTCGGCCTGCCCGCCTCCACCCTGCAAGTGGTGTCGAACTACCTCAGCGCCCGGCTGGTCGGCCGCACGCTGGACGAGGCCCGCCAGGACGTACTGACCGAAATCCAGGAGCAGCAGACCGAGTTGGACGAGCTGTCGCGCCGCGTCGTCGCCGCCGGTCTGGCCACCTGGTCGGGCAGCGCCGGGATGGATTCCGGGCAACTCATCGTGCGCGGCCAATCCAAGCTGCTGGAGGACGTGACCGCCATCTCCGACCTGGAGCGGGTGCGGTCGCTGTTCGAAGCGCTGGAGACCAAGGAAGCCATGCTGCGCCTGCTCGACGCCACCGGACGGGGCGACGGCGTGCAGATTTTCATCGGGGCGGAGAATGTGCTGTTCAACCACAGCGGTTGCACCATGATCATCTCGCCCTTTCAGAACAGCCGGGAACAGGTGATCGGGGCCATCGGCGTCATCGGCCCGACCCGCATCAACTACGCCCGCATCATCCCGCTGGTGGATTACACCGCCAAGGTGGTCAGCCGTCTGGTCGGCTGACCGGTTTTCACCCGCAACCCGCCTCAATCGACCGAACCAAGAAGCCGAGAATTCCATGAGCGAAGAGCAGACCAAGCCCGCCGAGACCGAGGTGGACACCCCCGCCGCCGAGACCGCCACCGACGCCCCCGCCGACCGCGTCGCCGCGCTGGAGGCCGAGGTCGCCAACCTGAAGGATCAGGTTCTGCGCGCCATGGCGGAAGCCGAAAACACCCGCCGCCGCGCCCAGCGCGATCGCGAGGACGCCAGCAAATTCGCCGTCTCCAGCTTCGCCAAGGAGCTGGTATCGGTGGCCGACAACCTGCGCCGCGCGCTGGACGCCGTTCCGGCCGAAGGCCGCGAGCAGGACGAGATGGTCAAGGGGCTGGCCGTGGGCGTCGAGGCGACCGAGCGCCAGCTCTTCGCCGCCTTCGACCGCGCCGGGATCAAGCGCATCGACCCGACCGGCGAGATGTTCGACCCGAATTTCCATCAGGTGATGTTCGAGATCGAAAACACCGGCAAACCGGCGGGGACCGTCGTCCAGGTGCTCCAACCCGGCTACACCATCCATGGCCGCCTGCTGCGCGAAGCCATGGTCGGCGTGGCCAAGGCCAGCCCGACCGACGCCGGTGGCCAGCACATCAACACCACCGCCTGACCGAGACGCAACCGGACGGCGGACGGCCCCACAGCCGCCCCCGTCCGGTTTGCCAGAGCAATCGTTTGAAGCATCGTGCACCCGACCGGAACAAGAATAGACACGGATTTCACGGATTTTTCTCACGGATTTCGCGGAGCGTGTTTCTGAGCCATCCTGTTTGCGAGCTTGCGACCAACCTCGTGACCGGACGGGTGAAGCTGTTGGGGAAAAATCCGTGCAATCTATCCTTTTATCCGTGAAATCCGTGTCCAGTCTTGCTTGCGTGACGACACTCGCTCGTTCAAGCGAATGCCCTGGTCCGGTTCGCCGTCCTGTTGACCGCGCTCGCAAAATTGCCTAGGGCTTGGCCGTGTGCCGCCCCCCCAAGGGACGCGATCCCGCCCACGGGAACCCCATGGGAACCGCCTGGAGAAGCCTGATGGCCAAAAGCGTTCTGACCGTTGATGACTCCAAGACCATCCGCGACATGGTCGGCTTCACCCTGCAAAAGGCCGGTTACACTGTCGCCGAGGCGGCGGACGGCACGGCGGCGTTGCAGCTGGTCAATCAGCGGAAATTCGACTGCATCATCACCGATCTGAACATGCCGGGCATGGACGGTCTGGCGTTGACCAAGGCGATCCGTGGGACCGCCACCAACCGCGCCACCCCGATCCTGCTGCTGACCACCGAGGCCGACCCGGCCAAGAAGACCGCCGGGCGCGAGGCCGGGGCCACCGGCTGGCTGGTCAAGCCCTTCAACCCGGAAAAGCTGGTCGAGACCGTCAAGAAGGTGTGCCCGTAAGCGGGCGCGGGACCAGCGTCTCCCCCGCCGGGTCGTGCCGGGCAAAGCGCCGCTGCGCCGCCGCCCGGCCCGCCACGGCGTAGCAATAGACGCAGCCGTGCGGGCAACTGTCGTAATCGCCGATGTCCCGGCTTTCGGCGCACAGGCAGCCGGGGCGGTTGCCCTTCTCCCGCGCCGCCAGCGCCCGCCCGGCGACGTCCGACAGGCGGGCGGCGTCCACGCAGCGCGCAGGCCCCCAGCCCACACCCATGCCCGCCCCCAGGCCTGACGACGCGTCCGCCGGATCGATCAGATCCGGTTGGGTGCACAGGGTCAGCCGCATCCCCTCCCCCGCCGCGACAGCCGCCAGATCGCCCAACAGGGCGCGCTTGTCCGCCAGATCGGGATCGCGCCACGCCACCCCCGCCGCCGCCAGATTGCGCGCCGTCTTGCGGTAGGGTTCCAGGAAGGACACCACCACCTCGTCCGTCGTGCCGCGCATGGCCCGCGCCAGCGCCGCGAAGGTCTGCCGGTGCCAGGCCGGCGGCGTGTCGGCGGTGAGGGCGATGGGATCGTACCGCCAGACCACCGCGCGCGGCCCCCAACGGTCGCGCACCCCCGCCAGCCGCTCCGCCGTCAGCCGCCAATCCGGCACGGAGCGTTCCAGCGATCCCGGCAAGCCGGTGACGCTGTGCTGGACGACAAAGGGAAAGCCGCGCGCCGCCACCTGGGTCAGCCCGTCGAGAAACGGGCCAATGTTCTTGGTCCAGAACACGAACCCGTCCACCGCCGGACGGGTCAACTCCACCCGCAGGCCTTTGCCGTTGTAGGGATTGACCATGGTGCAGAACCCGGCGTCGAGCCGGTTGAGGAACCAGCGCCCGTAAAAGGCGGGAATGTCGGTCTTGTAGCTGGCGGAGACGATCATCCCCCACCATGACCCGCCGCCCCCGATACCGGCAAGCCCTCTGAAGGCCCCACGAAAGCCCCACGAAAGCCCCATGGCCTGAGGGGTTGGAGCGCACCACCACACCGCTTACAGTGCCGCCGCACCGACCACCCCCGATCAGGACCGCCCCGCATGACCGATCCCTTTTCCCCGCTGAACGCCGACGCGCCGGAAGGCCGGATGATCGGTTGGAACGACACGGTGCGGTTCCGTCTGCCCCCCGGCTGGGCCGCCGAGGTGGAGGAGGTCGAAGGCCAGCCGGTTGCCACCTTCCGCCCACCGCCGCCCGCTGGCGGCACCCTGCGGCTGGTCACGGACCGGGTGGTTCCCAAGCCGGAGTCCGGCGGGGTGGACGCCACCTTGCAGGAAATGGCGTTGCGCTTCGTCCGGCCGCAGGACCAGCGCGCGGGCGACCGCACGGTCGAAGCGCGCGGCGACGATGGCCTGCTGGCGCAAGCGATGATGCGCACCGAGGAGGATGGCCGGGCCGAAACGCATTATCTGTGGATGATCGGGGCCAACCGCGCGGGCGTGGCCGCCGTCGCCATGTTCAGCGTCGCCCTGCCCGCCATTCTGGACGGCGATGAATCCTGTGCCGCCATGCTGGGCCAGGTCGACGAGGCGATCCGCACGGCGGAGATTCTGTAACCAGCTCAACCGAACCAGTCCACCCGCGCTGCTGGCCCACCCTTGCGGGCGCTGCCCAGATCCTGGTTGCTGTGGCCAGCCATGTCCTGGTCTTGCGGCCACGCTCCACCTCACCGGCAGCGCCTCATCCTGACTCCGCAAGCCGTCACGCGAACGGGTTGAGAGTCAGCAATGGCCGACGTCGTTGGCCATCATGGCCTTCAGGCGCGCCGTTTGGGGATCGGAGGCCGCCGCCGCGTCTTCCGCTGCCAAGGCGGCAAGGCTGATGAAATGCGCGAGGTCCCCCAAATCGCAGCGGGCCGCGTCGGACATCAGGCTGTCCAGGCAGGACTTGATCGCCAGAGCCACATCGCGTCGTTCATCCATCATTGCACTTCCCCTCCCTGCAAAACCGTCCTTGACCGCGCCGCGTCGCTGACGCGCACCACCGCGCATCCCAGCCACACGGCAGGCTTTCCCAACGCTGTTCACAAGCCGACGCGCAGCAACACCGTCGTGCATGTCAAAGGAGATAACACAGTCTTTTGTCTGTTTCACCCATGGATTCAAAAAATCTTTAATAAACACAGCAACTGCGAATTGATTGGCGGCTAAATTTCACGCGTATGCTTGTTAATAAACAGTTAAGCATCGTCTTCTCTCTCCATTGACTTGATGAAAGACTTGTAACATGCGCTACAATTTGTCTCATGTTGGGTGAATACCCGGGTATATAGCCGATGCTGCTTGAATACCATGGTATTCTATTCGCGACCATCGGCTTCGGGATCGAACCCCCGCCGCCACGCCCACACAGGATTTCCCTGATTTTGCGTCGGGATCTGTTCACCACACCGTTGCAGGCCGAAACGCACCCGCCTATATCTCGGCCAGCAGTGATCCATTCGAAACCGTTCCACCGACCCGGAGGGGATCGCAGCGGTGCCGGACGCGACGGGCCGCTACGCATCTGCCGAACACAAGAGGCTGAACATGAGCAAAGTCATCGGTATCGATCTCGGCACCACCAACTCCTGCGTTGCCGTGATGGAAGGCGGGTCCGCCAAGGTCATCGAAAACGCCGAAGGCGCGCGCACGACGCCGTCGATGGTCGCCTTCACCCAGGGTGGTGAGCGTCTGGTCGGCCAGCCCGCCAAGCGCCAGGCCGTGACCAACCCGGAAAACACCCTCTTCGCCATCAAGCGTCTGATCGGTCGTCGTTACGACGATCCGCTGACGAAGAAGGACCAGGGTCTGGTTCCCTACAAGATCATTGCCGGTGACAACGGCGACGCCTGGACCGAAGCCCACGGCAAGAAGTACAGCCCCAGCCAGATCAGCGCCTTCATCCTGGGCAAGATGAAGGAGACGGCGGAAAACTATCTGGGTGAGAAGGTCACGCAGGCCGTCATCACCGTCCCCGCCTATTTCAACGACAGCCAGCGCCAGGCCACCAAGGACGCGGGCAAGATCGCCGGGCTTGAGGTTCTGCGCATCATCAACGAGCCGACGGCGGCCGCCCTTGCCTATGGCATGGAAAAGAAGGGCAGCGGCATCGTCGCCGTGTATGATCTGGGCGGCGGCACCTTCGACATCTCCGTCCTGGAGATCGGCGACGGCGTGTTCGAGGTGAAGTCCACCAACGGCGACACCTTCCTGGGCGGTGAGGATTTCGACAGCCGCGTCATCGAGTTCCTGGCCGACGAGTTCCACAAGGAGCAGGGCATCGACCTGCGCAAGGACAAGCTGGCCCTGCAACGTCTGAAGGAAGCCGCCGAAAAGGCGAAGATCGAGCTGTCCTCGACCACGCAGACCGAAGTCAACCTGCCCTTCATCACCGCCGACCAGACCGGACCGAAGCACCTCAACATCAAGCTGACCCGCGCCAAGCTGGAAGCCCTGGTCGATGATCTGGTGCAGCGCACGATCGAGCCGTGCAAGGCCGCGCTGAAGGACGCCGGTCTGAAGGCCGCCGAAATCGACGAAGTGATCCTGGTCGGCGGCATGACCCGCATGCCCAAGGTCATCGACGCGGTGAAGCAGTTCTTCGGGCGCGAGCCGCACCGTGGCGTGAACCCGGACGAGGTCGTGGCCATCGGCGCCGCCATTCAGGGCGGCGTGCTGAAGGGCGAGGTCAAGGACGTCCTGCTGCTCGACGTCACCCCGCTGTCGCTGGGCATCGAGACGCTGGGCGGTGTCTTCACCCGCCTGATCGACCGCAACACCACCGTTCCGACCAAGAAGAGCCAGGTCTTCTCGACCGCCGAGGACAATCAGAACGCGGTGACGATCCGCGTGTTCCAGGGCGAGCGCGAGATGGCGCAGGACAACAAGCCGTTGGGTCAGTTCGATCTGGTCGGCATCCCGCCCGCCCCGCGCGGCGTGCCGCAGATCGAGGTCATCTTTGACATCGACGCCAACGGCATCGTCAGCGTCACCGCCAAGGACAAGGCGACCGGCAAGGAGCAGCAGATCCGCATCCAGGCCTCGGGCGGCCTGTCGGACGCCGACATCCAGAAGATGGTCAAGGACGCCGAGGCCCACTCCGCCGAGGACAAGAAGCGCCGTGAGCTGGTCGACGCCCGCAACCACGCCGACGCCCTGATCCACACGACGGAGCGGACGATCAAGGAGAACGCCGACAAGATCCCGGCGTCCGACAAGACCGCCGCCGAGGCCGCCGTCACCGAGTTGAAGGGCGTGATGGACAGCGACGATCTGGAGAAGCTGAAGGCGAAGACCGAGGCTCTGGCCCAGGTCTCGATGAAGCTCGGCGAGGCCATCTACAAGGCCGGTCAGGCCGATGGTGCCGCCACCGGCGACGCGCAGCCGCAACAGCCCAACGAATCCGGTGTGGTTGACGCCGATTTCGAGGAAGTGCACGACGACAAGAAGAAGTCGGCCTAAGCCAGCCGTTTCTTTTTGATCCGTATGTGATGCGAGCATCGATGGCCCGCCGCCTGTGACCGGCGGCGGGCCTTCGGTATGATGGGACGGTGGGCGGAACGGGTGAACGGCGGCCAGGCGGCGGCGCACCCCGGACCCGGAACGCCGGACCCGGAACGATGTGAAGGCGGTCGGATCCCATGGCGAAACAGGATTATTACGAGCTGCTCGGGGTGGAAAAGGGCGCCAGCGCGGACGAGCTGAAAAAGGCTTACCGCAAGAAGGCGATGCAGTACCACCCGGACCGCAACCAGGGTGACAAGGACGCCGAGCACAAGTTCAAGGAAGTCAGCGAAGCCTATGACGTTCTGAAGGACGACCAGAAGCGCGCGGCCTACGACCGTTTCGGCCACGCCGCCTTTGAAAATGGCGGCGGGCGCGGCGGACCGGGGGCCGGAGGCGGCGGCTTCAACTTCGATTTCGGTGGCTCGGGCGGCTTTGCCGACATCTTCGACGAGATGTTCGGCGAGTTCATGGGCGGACGCCGGGGTGGCGGCGGATCGGCCGGGCGCGGCCAGGATCTGCGCTACAACCTGGAAATCGGGTTGGAGGAGGCGTTCAAGGGCACGCAAACCACCGTGCGCGTTCCCACCTCCGTCCAGTGCGACAGCTGCAACGGCAGCGGTGCCGCGTCGGGCACGCAACCGATCACCTGCCCGACCTGCCAGGGCCACGGCAAGGTGCGCGCCCAGCAGGGCTTCTTCACCATCGAACGGACCTGCCCCGGCTGCCACGGTGCCGGCAAGGTCATCAAGGACCCCTGCAAGAGCTGCGGCGGGGCCGGACGGCTGCGCAAGGAAAAGACCCTTCAGGTCAACATCCCGGCGGGTGTGGAGGACGGCACGCGCATCCGCCTGGCCGGGGAGGGCGAAGCGGGCCTGCGCGGGGCACCGGCGGGGGATCTCTACATCTTCCTCGCCATCCAGCCGCACCCGATTTTCCAGCGCGACGGGGCGAACATCCATTGCCGGGTGCCGATCCCGATGACCACGGCAGCACTGGGCGGCGCGGTGGAGGTGCCGACCATCGACGGAACCCGCACCAAGGTGACGGTCCCGCCCGGCACCCAATCCGGCCACCAGTTCCGCATCAAGGGCAAGGGCATGTCGGTGCTGCGCAGCCCGCAGCGCGGCGACATGTACATCCAGGCGGTGGTCGAAACCCCGGTCAACCTGACCAAGCGCCAGCAGGAATTGCTGCGCGAGTTCGAGAGTGGCGGGAAGGAAGGATCGAATCCGCAATCGGAAGGATTTTTTGCAAAAGTCAAAGAACTCTGGTCCGACTTGAAAGACTGATCCTTTCGATCAACCGGGATGAGACAAAAGAAGCGGCGCAAGCCGCTTCTTTTCGTTTGGGCGCGCTTTGTCGCAGGGGGACAGCCCTGACTTGACCCCGACTGCCGCAAAAGGCCGTTGCCGGGCTGTGAATGCGCGTGTAATCACCCAAGACCATGGATCCATCGGCTGTTGTTGGGGAAACGCCGCCACATGCTCGGTGACTTGCCACTTGCGGACCTGCTGCGCGGCCACCAACTCCGCCACCTGATCCATCCCACCAAACACACCCCGATCCTGGGGCGGCGGCGCGCCGCGATGATCCAATCGCGCGTGCGCATGGTGGCCCTGGTCTTCGGCCTGCTGACCCCCTTGTGGATCGCCATCGACATGATGGTGTTTTCCTGGCCGCTGTCGGGGCAGCTGATGGGCTTGCGGCTGGCCGCCAGCGCGGCGTTCCTGACCCTGGCCTGGGAGTCCCACCCGTGCGAGGACATCCGCAGCGCCTGGATCCGGTTGGGGGCCTTGCTGGCGATTCCCACCCTGTTTTTCACCATCTCCCACCCCCTGCTCTACGCCGAGGGAACCGACGATCTGCGGGTGGCGGTGACGGCGGGCTATGGCTATCTGCCCTTCGTCATGGTCGCGGGCCTCAGCGTCTTTCCGCTGACGGCCCTGGAAGGCGCGCTGTTCGCCACCCCGATGCTGGCCGCCCATCTGGGGGCGGGGTTCTACGGCTCGCTCGTCCTGCCCTTCCCGTCCTACCTCAGCGCGCTGTGGCTTTTGCTGCTGATCGCGGTGGTGGCGACGCTGGCGGCGATGAGCCAGCTCCATTTCATGATCGCCCTGCTGGAACAGGCCGCGCACGACGTGCTGACCGGGGCCTTTTCCCGCCGCATCGGCGAGGAGCTGTTGAAGCTTCAGGTCGCCAACGCCCAACGGTCCCGGCAACCCCTGTCCACCGTCTTTGTCGATCTGGATGACTTCAAGGCGGTGAACGACCGCTATGGCCACGATGAGGGCGACCGTGTGTTGCGCCACGCCGCCACCACCATCCGCAGCATGCTGCGCGAATCCGACGCGCTGGTGCGCTGGGGCGGGGAGGAGTTTTTGCTGATCATGCCCGACACCCCGGTCAGCGGCGCGATGATCGCGGTGGAGCGGATGCGGACGGCGGGCTTTGGCAAGCGCCCCGACGGCAGCCTGCAAACCGCCAGCGTCGGCGTGGCCGAACAGAACACCGACCGCCTGTTCGATTGGGAAGCCCTGGTCGATCTGGCCGACCAGCGCATGTATCAGGCCAAGCAGAGCGGCAAGAACCGCGTGGTCAGCGCCGCATCGGCGGACGCGTCGGCCTGATCCCCCCGGACGCCTTGCCCCGGTTGCCGATCAAGAGCCGCCCCAAACGAAGACCGCCCGGAAGCGGTGGCTTCCGGGCGGTTTCATATCACCGTAACGGGTCTTCAGACGGTGTTACTCGTCGCGCTGCCCCAGGAAGTGCAACAGGAACTGGAACAGGTTCACGAAGTCGAGATACAGGGTCAGCGCGCCCATCAGGGCCAGCTTGCCGCTGCTCTCGCGGTCATAAGCTTCGGCGTAGCTTTCCTTGATCGACTGGGTGTCATAGGCGGTCAGGCCGGTGAAGACCAGAACACCAATGGCCGAGATCGCGAAATGCAGGGCCGGCGACTGGAAGAAGATGTTCGCCAGACCGGCGATCACGATGCCCAGCACGCCCATCATCAGGAACGACCCCATCTTCGTCAGGTCGGCCTTGGTGGTGTAGCCGTACAGGCTCATCGCCAGGAAGGTCGCGGCGGTGACGAAGAAGGTCAAGGCGATCGACGCCCCGGTGAAGACCAGGAAGATCGACGCCATCGACAGGCCCATCGCGCCGCAATAGGCCCAGAACACGAGCTGGGCGGACGCGAAGGACAGCCGGTTGATGCCGAACGACAAGACCATGACGAAGGCCAGCGGGGCCAGCATCACAACCCACTTCAGCGGGGTGCCGAAAATGGCCGCCATCAGGGTGGCGTTGGTGGACACCAGCGCCGCGATGAGGCCGGTCAGCACCAGACCGGCACCCATGTAGTTGTAGACGCGCAGCATGTGCTGGCGCAGGCCTTCGTCGAAATAGCCCCGATCTGTCGCGCGGCCCATGGTCGCGAAGCGGTTAAAGGTCGGGTCAGCCATGGTTCAATCCTCGGTCAAAATGGGTGGTCCCGTTGCATTCCCATATTGGCGTGTCCCCCCAACCGTTCAATAGGAATCCGAACAGGATTCGTCGGATAAATTCGCGCGCGTGACTCCCCAACCGTGAAACACAGCTCTGTGAAACTTCTTTGACCGCGCCGCGCTTTGTTTGCCGACGCACACCGTCATTCGTTGCGCAGCAGCGGGGCGGCGGGTTGGCCCAACGCCCGC
The DNA here is from genome assembly GCF_003966125.1 of Azospirillum griseum. Classification (GTDB taxonomy): domain Bacteria; phylum Pseudomonadota; class Alphaproteobacteria; order Azospirillales; family Azospirillaceae; genus Azospirillum; species Azospirillum griseum. The sequence continues at coordinate 120,404 of NZ_RXMA01000005.1, read as the reverse complement.
CAGGTGCCAAAAAAGCCAAAGGCCAGCGTGATCGCCGTGCTCAACAGCGCCGTGCCGATCACCGCCATCGGCTGGAACGCCCAATCCCACCGCATCAGGAACAGCAGCACCGCCCAGGCGGTCAGCGTGCCGATCACCCCGGCGATGGCGGCGGTCAGCAGACCCAGCAAGCCATACTCCACCAGGAAGGCACGCAGCACATCGGCCCGCGTCGCCCCCAGCACCTTCAGCACCACGGCGTCGTAGACCCGGCGGCGGTGCCCGGCGGCCACCGCCCCGGCCAGCACCAGCGTGCCCGCCACCAGCGTGATCGCGGCCACCACCCGCACCGCCGTGCCGATGTTCCCCAGCATCCCCGCGACGGTGTCGAGCGCGTCCTTCACCCGCACCAGGGTGATGTTGGAAAAGTGCGACAGCACCGCCTTTTGCACCGCCGCTTCGGACTCCGGCGTCGCGCGGACGGTGGCGATCCAGGTTTGCGGCGCGCCTTCCAGCGTGCCGGGGGCGAACACCATGGTGAAGTTGATCGTCATCGTGCTGAATTCCGCCGCGCGCACGCTGGCGACCGTCGCCTCGATGCTGCGGCCCAGGATGTTGACCGTCAGCCTAGCCCCCGGCCCGATGTTGAAGGCGTCGGCAACGCTCTGGTGGATGGAGATCAGGGGCGGGCCGCGATAATCAGTGGGCCACCACTGGCCCTTGACGATCTGCGAATGCTCCGGCGGCGTGGCGGAATAGGTGATCCCCCGGTCGCCCGCCAGAATCCACGCCTGTTCGGGGTTGACCAGCGCCTTTTCGGCCTCCGTCCCGTTCACCCGCTCGATCCGCCCGCGCAGGCTGGGGACCGCTTCGAAGGCGCTGGTTCCCGGCACGGCGGTGACGGTGTCGCGCAGCGCGGCGAACTGGTCGCGCTGGATGTCGACGAAGAAGAAGGCCGGGGCGTCCTTCGGAATGGTGTCCGACACCCGGCGGGCGAAATTGGCCTCGATCTGCGCCACGGCGACCAGCACGGTCAACCCCAGCCCCAGCGACAGCACCACCGCCCCGGTCGGGTTGCCGGGCCGGTGCAGGTTGGCCAGCGCCAGCCGCAAGCCCGGTCGGCGCACCCGCCCCACCCGCGCCGCCCCCCAGGTGATGAGCGCGGCCGCCCCACGAAACAGGGCAAAGGTGGCGATGGACCCGCCGACGAACCACAGGGCGAAGGGCTTGTTATCCGCCGTCGCCACCGCCAGACCAGCGAGCGCCAGCACGGTCAGGCCCAGGCCGATGACATAGGGCGCGCGCGGGCGGCCCCGCGCCGGGGTGATGGCGTCACGGAACAGGGCACCCGCCGGAACCTCGCGCGCCCGGCCCAGCGGCCACAGCGAGAAGGCCAGCGCCGTCAACAGGCCATAAAGCGCGGCCAAGGCCAGCGCGCCGGGGTAAATCCCGATGCGGGCCGTCACCGGCAACACGCCGTCGAGCAGATGGCCCAGCGCCAGCGGGGCCAACGCCCCCAGCGCCAGACCGGCCACCACGCCCAAGACGGCCAGCGCCAGTATTTGCACCAAATAGAGCTGGAACACCAACGCCCCGGGCGCGCCGACGCATTTCAGCATGGCGATGGTGCGGGCGCGGGATTCCAGATGGCTGCGCACGGCGTTGCCCACCCCGACCCCGCCGACCAACAGCGCGGTCAATCCGACCAGCGTCAGAAACAGCGTCATCCGTTCGATGAAGCGTTCGATCTGGGGGGAGGCGCTCGACAGATCGCGGATGGTCCAGGGCGCGTTGGGAAAGCGGGCCTTCACCGCCGCCTGCCAGTCCCGCGCGTCGGTTCCCGGCGGCAAGGCGATCTTCACCGTCCACCACACCAGACTGCCCGGTTGCAGCAGGCCGGTTCCCTCCAGCGAGGCCAGCGACACCAGCAGGCGCGGCCCCAGGGAAAAGGCGTTGGAGGAGGCGCGGTCCGGCTCCCGATCCAGCACCCCGGCGACGCGATAAACACGGTCGCCCAGCCGCAGGCGGTCGCCCACCGCCACGCCCAGCCGGTCGGTCAGGCTGGCTTCGACCACCGCCCCCCACAGCCCGTCCCGCTCGGCCAGCGCCTCGGCCAGGGAAGCGCCGCCGGTCAGGGTCACAGCGCCGTAAAGCGGATAGGGGTCGTCCACCGCCTTCAGCTCGACCAGCGACGACCGGCTTTCGTCCAGCGCCCGCGCCATGCCGCGCATTTCCGCGCTGGTGGACGACCGGGCGGAGCCAACCAGATCCGCCCGCTGCTCCGGCGTTGGCGGGGTGTAGAGCTGGCGCACCGCGACGTCGCCGCCCAGGATCACCCGGCCATCCTGAACCAGACCGGCTTTCAGGCCGCTTGACACCGATTGCACGGCGGCGATGGCCGCCACCCCCAGCGCCAGACAGCCCAGGAAAATCCAGAATCCCTTCAACCCGCCGCGCAACTCCCGCCGCGCCAGCCGAAGGGCCAGACGCAGGGTGAACAGCCGGTGGGCAAAGGGGTTTTGGTCGGCGCGCGGCTCGCCAAACGGTACGGTGCCTGGCGGCACGGCATCCGGCGGCACGGTCGGGTCGCTCATCCCGCTCACTCCCCGACCAGAACGGGGCGCGCCCGCCGGGTGGCGAGGCCGTCGTCGGCGATGCGCCCGTCGGCCAGCCGCACCGTGCGGTCGCAGCGCGCCGCCAGCGCCGGATCGTGGGTGATGAGCACCAGCGTCGTGCCGCGCCGTTCGGCCAGATCGAACAGCAGACGGACGATGGTCGCCCCGGTGTCGATGTCGAGGTTGCCGGTCGGTTCGTCGGCCAGCAGCAGCGCCGGTTCGGTGACGAAGGCGCGGGCCAGCGCCGTGCGCTGCTGCTCCCCGCCCGACATCTGGCCGGGGTAATGGTGAATGCGGTGGCCCAGACCAACCGACTCCAGCGCCCGTTGCGCCCGTTCGAAGGCGTCGGCCACCCCGGCGAACTCCAGCGGGATCGCCACATTCTCCAGCGCCGTCATCGTCGGGACCAGATGAAAGGCCTGGAAGACGATGCCGACGCGGTCGCGGCGGAAACGGGCCAGACCATCCTCGCTCAACCCGGCCAAATCCTGACCGGCGACCCGGATCCGGCCCGCCGTGGCCCGTTCCAACCCGGCCATGACCATCATCATCGTCGATTTTCCCGACCCGCTGGGGCCGACGATGCCCACCCGCTCGCCGCGTTCGACGCGCAGGGAAACGCCGCGCAGGATGTTGACGGGTCCGGCCCCGCTGTCCAATCTCAGATGGACGTCGTCGAGATCGACGATGGTTTCGGACGGCGTTGACATGGATTGGACCTTGGACATGCGTCACTCGATCGTGCGGAAAGGACCTTCGCCATATGGCACGGCTCCCAGCGCTTTCAACCGCCGCGCCCTGTTTGCCGCAGCGCTCGCGGCGATGGCCGCCCTCATGACCCCGTTCCCCCCGGCCATGGCCGCGCCGCCGATCAAGCTGCTGGCGCTGGGCGACAGCCTGACCGCCGGGTACGGCCTGCCCGAGCCGCAGGGCTTCACCGCCCAACTGCAACGGGCGCTGGTCGCCAAGGGCTACGCCGTCACCGTCATCAACGCCGGGGTGTCGGGCGACACCACGGCGGGCGGGTTGGCCCGGCTGGATTGGGCCTTGGCCGACCGCCCCGACGCCGCCATCGTCGAGCTGGGGGCGAACGACATGCTGCGCGGGCTTGACCCCGCCGCCGCCAAAGCCAATTTGGATGCGATCCTGACGCGGCTGAAGGACCAGAAGATTCCAACCCTGTTGGCGGGCATGCTGGCCACCCCCAGCCTTGGCCCCACCTACACCCAGCCCTTCAACGCGCTCTATCCCGATCTGGCCGCCCGCCACGGGGTGCCGCTCTACCCCTTCTTCCTGGATGGGGTGGCGACCGACCGGGCGCTGATCCAGAACGACGGGCTGCACCCGACCGCAAACGGGGTGGCGGTGATCGTGGAGCGCATCCTGCCCGCCGTCACCCGCCTGCTCGATTCCCTGCCCAAATCCGGAAGCTGACCCGCCGATGAGAACCGCCTCTGCCCCGCCCGGCCCCGTTTTTCTCACCGCCAGCGCCGCCGGTGCCGATTGGGGGCTGACGGCGAAAGCCTGCCTCGATCAGCTCGGGCCGGTGGCGGGCTGCACGCTGGGGTTCCTGTATCTGACCGACGGGTTGGCCCCGCACGCGGCCAGCATCCTGACCCTGCTGCGCGGCGTCACCGGCATCCGCGATTGGGTGGGAACCGTCGGCATCGGCGTGGTCAGCCGCGACGCGGTGTTTTTCGACGAACCGGCGATGGCGGTGATGGTCGCCCGGCTGCCGGAAGACGCCGTGCGCCTGTTCCCGATGCTGACGACCGACCTGGACCCGCTGCGGCGGGCGGCGGGCGGCTGGCTGGACAAGCATGGTGCGGCCTTCGCCCTGGTCCACGCCGACCCGCGCAACCAGCAGCTTCCCGATCTGGTCGCCCGCCTGTCCGACAGCGCCAGCGCCTTTCTGGTCGGCGGGACCAGCGCGTCGCGCGGGGAGTTTCCGCAATTCTGCCTGCCCGCCGACGTCGGGCTGGGCGGCAGCGTGGTCGCCGATGGCGGGTTGTCGGGCGCGCTGTTCGCCCCGTCGGTCGCGGTCGCCACCGCCAAGACCCAGGGCTGCCAGCCCATCGGGCCGAAACGCACCATCACCGCCAGCGACGACAACGTGATTTTGGAGATCGACGGCCGCCCGGCGCTGGAGGTGTTCAAGGAGGACATCGGCCCGGATCTGGCCAACAATCTGCGCCGCGTCGCCGGGGTGATCTGCGCCGGGTTGCCCATCCCCGGATCCGACACCCAGGATTATCTGGTGCGCGATCTGGTCGCCATCGATCCGCGCGCCGGGTGGCTGTCCATCGCCGAACCGGTGGCGACCGGCCAAGGCATCCTGTTCACCCGCCGCGACGCCGCCAACGCCGCCGCCGACATGCGCCGGACGCTGGCCACGCTCAAAAAGCGGGTGACGTCGCCGCCCAAGGGGGCGGTCTACATCAGCTGCATCGCCCGTGGCCCCAGCCTGTTCAATGACGCCGACGCCGAGCTGTCGATGATCCGCGAGGCGTTCGGCGACCTGCCCATCGTCGGATTCTACGCCTCGGGCGAAATCTCTCACAACCGTCTGTATGGTTACACAGGCGTTTTGACCCTTTTCCTGTAAGGATCGTTTCGGATGCAGTATCGTTTGCTTGGCCGCAGCGGCCTGTCGGTCAGCGCCATCGGCCTCGGGACCATGACCTGGGGCAAACAGAACACGGAGGCCGAAGGCCACGCCCAGATGGACGCGGCGCTGGAGCGTGGCGTCAATTTCTGGGACACGGCGGAGATGTACGCCATCCCGCCGACCGCCGACAGCTATGGCAAGACCGAGGCGATCATCGGCTCCTGGTTCCAGTCGCGCGGCCAGCGCGACAAGGTGATCCTGGCGACCAAGGTGATCGGTGGCGGCGGTGGCATGCAATGGGTGCGCGACGGCCGGTCGCGCCCTGACCGCGCCAACATCGTCGCGGCGGTGGACGCCAGCCTGGCGCGGCTGAAGACCGACTACATCGATCTCTACCAACTCCATTGGCCCGACCGCGCCACCGCCCGTTTCGGCGCGCGCGTCCACAGCCACCAGCCGGACAAGGACGGCGTGCCGATCGAAGAGACGCTGGCCGTCTTCGGCGAACTGGTGACGGCGGGCAAGATCCGCCATGTCGGCCTGTCGAACGAAACGCCGTGGGGCGTCATGCGCTTCCTGCGCGCCGCCGAGGTCGCCGGTCTGCCGCGCGTTGTCTCCATCCAGAACGCCTACAACCTGCTGAACCGGACCTTTGAACAGGGCCTGTCGGAAGTCAGCCTGCGCGAGGAGGTCGGGTTGCTGGCCTATTCGCCGTTGGGCGCGGCGACGCTGACCGGGAAATACCTGAACGGCGCGGTCCCGCCGGGGTCGCGCCGGTCGATCGATCACCGGACCTCGCGCTACGCCACCGTCAACGCCGACGCGGCGACCGAAGCCTATCTCGACATCGCCCGCCGTCATGGCCTGTCGCCGTCGCAGATGGCCATCGCCTTCACCCTGCATCAGCCCTTCGTCGCGTCCTCCCTGATCGGGGCGACGACGATGGAGACGCTGCTGTCGAACATCGACGCCGTTCATCTGACCCTGTCGGACGAGGTGCTGGCGGAGATCAACGCGGTGCACAACCGCATCCCCGACCCCTGCCCGTAAGACTGGGGTCAGCCCCCCACCCCATCCCGGATCCGCCCGCCGATGATGCGCCTGTTCGTCGCCATACCCATCGCGGAGCCAATCCGCCAGCGCCTCGCCGCCTTGCACGGCGGGGTGCCGGGGGCGCGCTGGATGGAGGCGGACAGCCTGCATCTGACCTTGCGCTTCATCGGCGAGGTGCCGGAGGATCAGGCCATCGACATCGACGAGGCGCTGTTGGGCCTGCGCACCGCCCCCTTCGCCCTGACGCTGGACGGTGTCGGGCTGTTCGGATCGGCGCGCCGCGCCCGCATCCTGTGGGCCGGGGTGGAGCGGAACGACGCCCTGACCCATCTTCAGGCCAAGGTGGAAACGGCGCTGGTCCGCTGCGGCCTGCCCGCCGACGCCCACGCCTTCACCCCCCACGTCACGCTCGCCCGGCTGCGCGACGCCCCGGCGGAGCGGTTGGGCCGTTACCTGTCCGATCACGGCCTGTTCCGCGCCGGACCGATGCCGGTGAACCGCCTGACCCTGTACCGCAGCCACCTGAGCGACCATGGATCGCGGTACGAGGTGTTGGCCGACTATCCGCTGACCAGCGCCTGAGCGCCGCCTGACCGCCAGCTAACCGGATCCGGCGCGCCGTGAAACGGGTGCGTCGCAGCATCAGCGGCCGCATCAACGATTGACAGCGCGGCGGCGCGCGCGATTTATCCCTATCACCCCCCGCCCTGATGAAAGAGTTCCGCGCCGATGACCCGCCGCCGCCTGCCCACGCCCGAGGAGCGGTATCTGTGGCGGATCGCCATGCGCGACGCCGTGCCAATGCCGGGCCGGGCCGAGGACGCCGACCCTGGACCGGATCCGCTCGATGCCGGTGGGGAGGAACCGGTCGCCACCCGTTTGGCCCCGCCACCCACCGCGCGGGCGCACAGCCCAGCGGAACGGCCGGGCCGCAACGCCCTGTCGCCGCTGACCATGGGATCCACCGCCAACATCGACCGGCGCACCAGCGACCGGTTCCGGCGCGGCGAACTGCCGATCGAAGGGCGGATCGACCTGCACGGCATGACCCAGACCCAGGCCCACACCGCGCTCGCCGCCTTCGTTCACCGGGCGTGGCACGAGCGGCGGCGCTGCGTGCTGATCATCACCGGCAAGGGCAGCTTCACCGGCGGGGTTGGCGTGCTGCGCCAGGCGGTCCCGCGCTGGTTGGGCGATCCGGCCCTGCGCCCGCTGGTCGTCGCCATCCAAACCGCCCAGCCCAAGGACGGCGGCGACGGCGCGTTGTATGTCTTGATTAAACGGCGGCGCGACCGTAAGGACTAGAGCGCCGGATCGCGGAATCCGCGTTCCGTTCCAACGCCCAAGGCGTCCTCCGTTTCATGTGAAACACGGCTCCTCCGGCGGTTCGTGTGACGCGGGGCGGACTCCCGTGGGCCGGTTCTGATCCTTTGGGCCAACCCTTTTGGAAGACATCCGATGACACCGTTCGGCGAACGGGTCCGTTCGCTGCGCGACGCCAAGGGCGTGACGCTGAAGCAGATGGCGAGCGACCTGTCCATCTCGTCCGCCTACCTCTCGGCGCTGGAGCATGGCAAGCGCGGCCAACCCTCCCCCCAGCTTGTCCGCCAGATCTGCGCCTATTTCGGCATCATCTGGGACGAGGCGGAGGCGCTGGAGCGGCTGGCCGACCTGTCGCACCCGCGCGTCACCGTGGACACCTCCGGCCTCAGCGCGCGGGCGACCGAGTTGGCGAACCGCCTGTCCGAACGCATCGGCGACCTGGACGACGAGACGCTCGACCGCCTGCTGACGATCATCGACGCCGTGCCGCCGCGCAAGACCGCCGGAACACGGCGCATCGCCGGGCGGCGGCGGTGAGGGAATGGCGAACGCACCGATCACGCCGACCCGGCGGAACTCACGCCCTTCATGACAGCGCTATAATTTGATTACGTGTGAATAACATATAGATTCTTACTCTTGTGCGGCCTCTGCGTATTTCTTACCGTCCCCCCATCAAAATATTACAAAATGGGGATTCCAGCCATGATGTCGCCTCAGAACATAGAAAAAGTCACGGTTTCCTTTGGTCGCCTTGCCCTGTCAAAAGCGAAGGTTGCAGAGGATTTTTACAAGCGTCTCTTTGAAATCGATCCCTCTCTGCGCAAGCTCTTCAAATCGGATATGAAGGCGCAAGGTGAAAAGCTGATGATGACAATCTCGATTGCGGTCAGCAACCTGAAGAACCCTGACGCCATTCGCAACACCGTCGTCAATCTGGGAAAGCGCCATGTCACCTATGGAGTGACCAAAAAGGACTATCAAACCGTGGCCACAGCGCTGCTGTTCGCGGTTGAAAAGAATTTGGGCGACGCCTTCACCCCCGACATCAAGGCCGCCTGGGTCGAGATGTACACCGTGGTAGCTGGAATGATGCAGGAGGCTGCGTAAATCTGCGGACGCCGACGGATTCAAACGTCGGTTGACCCGTGCCGAACGCCTCACCATCGTGGTTGCCGCGACGACGGCGGCCTGACGCGCCACGGCCGTTCCAACCAGACCGGACCGATGGGGGAAAAGAAACATGAACCGATGCGCCGTTGTCACCGGGGGCGGTTCGGGCATTGGGCGGCGGCTGGTGCTGGCCTTTGCCGAGGCGGGCTACACCGTCGCGTTCAGCGACCGATCCCTGTCGGATTCCACCGACAGCCTGGTGGCGGAGGCCGAACAGCGCGGCGGATCCGTGCGCGGGTTTGCCTGCGACGTTGGCGTCGGCCCGGAGGTTGAGCGCTTTTACCAGCAGGTGGCCGATTGGTTCGGAACGGCACCGGACGTGCTCATCAACAACGCCGGTGTGCAGACCTGGGCGGGCCTGTTGGAGCTGGAAGAAGACTCCTGGGACCGGGTGATCCGCACCAACCTGAAGGGCTGCTTCCTGAACACCAAGGCCGCCGCCCGTCTGATGATCGACGCGGGCAAGCCCGGATCCATCGTCAACATCGGATCAGGCTGCAACAAGCTGGCCTTCCCGAAGTTGGTCGACTACACGGCGTCAAAGGGTGGAATCGAGCAGTTCACCAAGGCGGCGGCGGTGGAGTTGGGGCCGCACCACATCCGGGTCAATTGCGTGGCCCCCGGGGCCATCGCCACCGAACGCACCAACGGCGAAGCGGCGGGCTACGCCGACAAATGGGCGCAACTGACGCCGCTGCGCCGGGTGGGCACGCCCGACGACATCGTCGGCCCGGTGATGTTCCTGACCGGCCCGGACGCGGCCTTCGTCACCGGCCAAACGCTGTGGGTGGATGGCGGCGTGTTTTCGCAAGCCAGCTGGCCCAGCGACTATTGACGGAAATGCCCCTCGTCCGCTGGGACAGAGGGGCTTTTGGCCGGAAAAGCCCCCTTACAGGATGAATTTGGACAGATCGGCGTTCTTGGCCAGACCGGCGACCCGGTCGCGGACGTAAGCGCCGTCGATGGTGATGGTTTCGCCGCTCTTGTCGGTGGCGGTGAAGCTGATGTCCTCCAGCAGCCGTTCAAGAACGGTGTGCAGGCGGCGGGCACCGATGTTTTCGACCGACGCGTTGATCTCCGTCGCCAGCCGGGCCAGCTCGTCCAGGCTGTCGTCGGTGAAGACGAGATCGACCTCCTCGGTCTTCAAGAGCGCCTTGTACTGGCGGATCAGGCTGGCTTCGGGTTCGGTCAGGATGCGCTTGAAATCCTCCTGCCCCAGGGCCTTCAGCTCCACCCGGATCGGCAGACGGCCTTGCAATTCGGGCAGCAGATCCGACGGCTTGGCGACGTGGAAGGCCCCCGACGCGATGAACAGGATGTGGTCGGTCTTCACCGCCCCGTGCTTGGTCGACACCGTCGTCCCTTCGATCAGGGGCAGCAGGTCGCGCTGCACGCCTTCGCGGCTGACGTCGGCCCCGCCGCGCGTGTCCGACCGGGCGGTGATCTTGTCGATCTCGTCGATGAAGACGATGCCGTTCTGCTCCACCGCGCGGATCGCCTCGGCCACCACGGTGTCCTGATCCAGCAGCTTGTCGGATTCCTCGGCCATCAGCACGGTGTGGCTGTCGGCCACGGTCATCCGGCGGGATTTGGTGCGCCCGCCCATCATCTTGCCGAACATGTCGTTCAGGTTCAGCATGCCCATCTGGCCGCCGGGCACGCCGGGAATGTCAAAGGTCGGCATCGCCCCGGCCCCGCTGTCGGCAACCTGGATGTCGATCTCCTTGTCGTTCAGCGTGCCTTCGCGCAGCATCTTGCGGAACTTGGCGCGGGTGTCCGGGCTCGCGCTGTCGCCGCACAGGGCGTCCAACACGCGTTCCTCGGCGCGCAGCTCGGCCTTGGCCGCCACCTCCTTGCGCAGCTTCTCGCGAGTCATGGCGATGGCGGCCTCGACCAGATCGCGGACGATCTGTTCCACGTCGCGCCCGACATAGCCGACCTCGGTGAATTTGGTCGCCTCCACCTTCAGGAAGGGGGCCTGGGCCAGCTTGGCCAGACGGCGGGCGATTTCGGTCTTGCCGACGCCGGTCGGGCCGATCATCAGGATGTTTTTCGGCTGCACCTCGTCGCGCAGGGCGTCGGGCAGCTGCTGGCGGCGCCAGCGGTTGCGCAGCGCGATGGCGACGGCGCGCTTGGCGTCGGCCTGCCCAATGATGTAGCGGTCGAGTTCGGAGACGATTTCGCGGGGGCTGAAGGCGGCGGTCATGGCGGCGTTCCCGATCAGAGCTTTTCGAGCGTGACGTTTTCGTTGGTGTAGACGCAGATCCCGGCGGCGATCTTCATCGCCTTGCGGGCCACCGCCTCGGCGTCGAAGCCGTCCAGATCGACCAGCGCGCGCGCCGCCGACAGGGCGTAGGATCCGCCCGACCCGATGCCGATCAGCCCGTCTTCCGGTTCCAGCACGTCGCCGTTGCCGGTCAACACCAGACTGACATTCTTGTCGGCCACCGCCATCATCGCTTCCAACCGGCGCAGATAGCGGTCGGTGCGCCAATCCTTGGCCATTTCCACGCAGGCACGGGTCAATTGGCCGGGATGCTGCTCCAGCTTGGCTTCCAGCCGTTCGAACAGGGTCAGCGCGTCGGCGGTCGCCCCGGCGAACCCGGCCATGACGCTGCGGCCCGCCAGCCAGCGCACCTTGCGCGCGTTCCCCTTCATCACCGTCGAGCCGACCGACACCTGACCGTCACCGGCGATGACGACCTGACCGTTCTTGCGCACCGACAAGATGGTCGTGCCGTGCCATTGGATCGGGTCGTGGGGATTGGATTGGGAAGAGGACATGGGCGGCGCGCTCGTGGCTGGGGACAACAGAAAACCGACAAGCCGGACAACCGGCAGACCGGACCCGGGCGCGGCGGGTTGATCGGACCACGCGCGCGGACCTGCGGTCTATGTGGGAGGGGCGTCCTCCCCGTCAAGCTCTTCAAGGTCGGCGGGGGTGGGTTCCACCGCTCCGCGACCTGCGCCGGATGCGTTCCCCCGCCGCGTCGGTTGGGCGTGCGGAAGCGCCGGAACCACACCACCATCCAGCAGATCAACCCCCAGTCGCGCCAACAGATCCCCCACCGGCAGGAACAGCGCCAACCCCTGGGGGGTCACGGCGGCGGTGGCCGACGGTCCCAGCGCCACACCGATCACCGCCCCCGCCGCATCCAGCAACGGATCGCCCGCCTCCACCCGCGCGCCCGCCGCTTCGGCCAGGCCCAGATCCGCCTGGATCACCGTCACGCCGCGTTGCGGGTCGCGTGGCAAACCGGCGATGATTCCGGTTGCCGACTTGCGGCCCGCCACCAAACGGATCCGGTCGCTGACCCGCAACGCCCCACCGCGCACCGGCACGGCGGCCAATCTTGCGGGAACGCGCAGCAGAGCAAAGCCGCTGACCGGGTCACGGGCCTCGACGGTCCCGGTCAACGTCACCCCCGCCGCCGGACGGACCAGCAGACTGTCCGCCAATCCCGGGTTCGGCACGACCAGAACCGACCGCCATCCGCCTTCACCCTGCGTCTCCCCGATGACCAGACCATAGCCATCACCCGCCCGGATCCGAGCGGATCCGGCCAGCACCATCGGGTCAGCCGCCGATCCACGATCGGGGATGGGCGTGTGAACGCTCAACGGGGCGCGAACGGTCCCGCCGTCTGGAGCCGCGACCGAAGCCACCCCGGACGTCACGCCAGGGTCGGTGTCCACCGGGGTCAAACGCACGGGCGCGGCGGCCAAGGTCAGGGAGGATGCGGAGGGAGGATCCGCCCCCGGTTGATGGGCTGGTCCCGCCAGCCCGACGGCGGGCATTCCGGCCACTCCACCGCGCCGCACCGTGTCGCGGAAGCGGGTGTCGGCGGCCAGCCGGTCCGCCGCCGCCGTCACCGCCTCCTCGATCAACAGAATGTCGCCCTGGGGGACCCCGCTGGTCTGGCGGCTGACGCCGCTGGTGGTGACGCGCAGCACCACCTGCCCGCTGCGCGCGTCGGACACCGACCAATCCACCCGCGCGCTGCCGCTGCCCGAAACGCCCCGGCTGGCCCCAGTCAGCCAATCGTTGCGGTGGCACAGCTCCAGCCGGACGTCGCGCAACGCGCCCTGAATGACATAGCGGGCGCGGTCCCGCCCCTGCCCCGGCGCGTCCGGCCCATCGGCGCGGCCCACCACATCGAACCCGGTGTCGGCCAGAATTTCGGCAAAGCGGGCGTCGATGGTGGATCCGCGCCGCAGATCCGCCCCGCTGGTCCAATGAACGGGGTCATAGGGCGGGGCGCAGTCCAGGCCCCAGACGTAACGCCCGATCTCCATCCCGCGCCGCATCGCGGTGATCGACAGCCCGGCAAAGCGCAGCGGTTCGGTGCTGCCCGGTGCCACCCGGGGGGCGGGGTCCGGGCGGTTTGCCGTGGTGGATGTCTGGCACCCGGACAGGCACGCGACGAGCAGCGCGAGCGGAGCCAACAGCCTCAAACAACACGGCAAACGGCGACGGGTCTCGGCGATCCGGTTCGGCGGGAAGGTCATATCGGGTTATGCTCGCAATACGTGTGTTGCACTGTAAATCACGCGGACGCCCCCGGCAATCGCCGGAATGGATCGCTTCACGCTGTTGCAACGCAGGAAAGCTGCGCCGCCGCTGGCGCGCCTGCCCGCTTCCTGCTACAAAACCGGCATGGACCAGAGCCTTACCAACGGCGGCCGCCGCGCCTCGATCGAGCGGAACACGACCGAAACCCGGATCCGGGCCTCGGTGAACCTGGACGGCACCGGCGTTTACGACGTCAAGACCGGCATCGGCTTCCTTGACCACATGCTGGAACAGCTGTCGCGTCACAGCCTGATGGATCTGACCGTGCGCGCCGACGGCGATCTGCACATCGATCATCATCACACGACCGAGGACAGCGGCATCGCCATCGGCATGGCGGTGGCCAAGGCGCTGGGCGACCGCAAGGGCATCCAGCGGTATGGACACGCCTATGTCCCGATGGACGAGACGCTGACCCGCGTGGCTCTGGACTTCTCCAACCGCCCCTATCTGATCTGGAAGGTGTCCTTCACCCGCGACAAGCTGGGGGAGTTCGACACGGAGCTGTTCAAGGAATGGTTCCAGGCCTTCGCCATGGCCGCCGGGGTGACGCTGCACGTCGAAAACCTGTATGGCGAGAACAACCACCACATCATCGAAAGCTGCTTCAAGGCGCTTGCCCGCGCGCTGCGCGCCGGGGTGGAGATTGATCCGCGCAAGCAAGACGCCGTGCCGTCGACCAAGGGGACCCTGGGCGGGTCCCTGTAAGCTCCCGGCCTCAGCGCCAGGGGTGGACGCCTTGTGAGGGTCCGGCCCGTCCGGTCGGACCCGTCTGATTGGGGTTTGAAACGTTCATGGAAACGGTCGCGCTGATCGATTACGGCTCTGGCAACCTGCGTTCCGCCGCCAAGGCGATCGAGCGCGCCGCCGGCGAAGCCGAAGCCTCCTACAACATCCTCGTCACCTCCGACGCCGACGCGGTGCGCCGCGCCGACCGCGTGGTTCTGCCCGGTGTCGGTGCCTTTGCCGATTGCAAGCGCGGCCTGTCGGAGGTTCCCGGCATGCTGGAGGCGCTGGACGAGGTGGTCCACCGCCGCGCCCGCCCCTTCCTGGGCATCTGCGTCGGCATGCAGCTGATGGCCGAACGCGGCCGCGAGTTCGGCGTGACCGAGGGGCTGGGCTGGATCAAGGGCGAGGTGGTGAAGCTTCAGCCCGCCGACCCATCCCTGAAGATCCCGCACATGGGCTGGAACGAACTGGTCATTCACCGTCCCCATCCCCTGCTGGCCGGTTTGCCGGAGGGGGCACACGCCTATTTCGTTCATTCCTATCAATTCACGCTGGACGATCCCGACACGCTGATCGCCTCGGTCGATTACGGCGGGCCGTTCCCCGTCGTGATCGGGCGCGACAACATGGTCGGCACCCAGTTCCACCCGGAAAAAAGCCAGGCCACCGGGCTTGCCCTGATCGGCAACTTCCTGCGCTGGAAGGTCTGAGCGCATGGCCGACATCGCCATTGAACGGGCGGACGCGCTGAAGCCTGCTGATCTGCACGATCTGTGCGACGCCGCCAACGAGGCGATCAAGGTCGGCGGTGGCTTTGGCTGGGTTGATCCGCCGCCGCGCGACGTCATGGAACGCTATTGGAAGGGCGTCGTGATGATCCCGGAGCGGGTGTTGTTCGTCGCCCGGCTCGACGGGGTGATCGCCGGATCGGCCCAACTGGTCCGCCCGCCGCGCAACAACGAGGCACAGGCCCACGCGGCGTCGCTGACCACCGCCTTCGTCGCCCCCTGGGCGCGCAGCCATGGCTTGGCCCGCCGCCTGACCCAGGCGGTGGAGGAGGAGGCGCGCGCGCTGGGCTTCCGCGTGCTGAACCTCGACGTGCGCGAAACCCAGACGGCGGCGATCACGCTTTACGAAACACTGGGCTTCAAGCGCTGGGGAACCCATCCCTTTTACGCGCTGGTCCGGGGAACCCCGATCGCCGGACATTTCTATTCCAAAGACCTTGGACCCAACACGCCACAGGACGGAACGCCGCCATGATCATCTATCCCGCCATTGACCTCAAAGACGGCGCGTGCGTTCGCCTGCTGCGCGGCGAGATGAGCCAGGCGACCGTCTTCAACACCGATCCCGGCGATCAGGCCCGCCTGTTCCAGAGCCAGGGCTTCGAATGGCTGCATCTGGTCGATCTGAACGGGGCCTTTGAAGGCAAGCCCGTCAACGGTGCCGCTGTGGAAAGCATCCTGAAGGCCGTGACCATCCCGGTGCAGTTGGGTGGCGGCATCCGCGACCTGAAGACCATCGGCATGTGGCTGGAAAAGGGCGTCAGCCGCGTCATCCTGGGGACCGTCGCCCTGCGCGATCCCGAGCTGGTCAAGTCCGCCTGCCGTGAATTCCCCGGCAAGGTCGCCGTCGGCATCGACGCGCGCGAGGGCTATGTCGCCGTGGCGGGCTGGGCCGAAACGTCGGACATCAAGGCACTGGATCTGGCGCTGAAGTTCGAGGATTGCGGGGTTGCCGCCATCATCTACACCGACATCAACCGCGACGGCGCGATGGGCGGGGTGAATGTCGAGTCCACCTCCGACCTTGCCTTCCACCTGACCACGCCGGTCATCGCGTCGGGCGGGGTGTCGTCGATGGACGATCTGGTGGCGCTGAAGGCCGAGGAGGACACCGGCATCGAGGGCGTCATCTGCGGACGCGCGCTCTATGACGGGCGCATCGACCCGAAAGAGGCGCTTGCCCTGCTTTCCGCCCCCGCCATCGAGGACGCCGACTGATGCTGAAGATGCGCGTCATCCCCTGCCTGGACGTCAAGGACGGCCGGGTGGTCAAGGGGGTCAATTTCGTCGATCTGGTGGACGCCGGCGATCCGGTCGAACAGGCCCGCGTGTACGACCGCGAGGGGGCCGACGAGCTGACCTTCCTCGACATCACCGCCAGCCACGAAAACCGCGACACCATCTATGACGTGGTGCGCCGCACCGCCGAACAGGTGTTCATGCCGCTGACCGTCGGCGGCGGCGTCCGCGTGGTGGAGGACATCCGCAAGCTGCTGCTGGCCGGGGCCGACAAGGTGTCGATCAACACCGCCGCGATCCATCGGCCCGATTTCGTGCGCGAAGCCGCCGAGAAGTTCGGCGCGCAATGCATCGTCGTCGCCATCGACGCCAAGCAGACCGGCCCGGACAAGTGGGAGGTCTTCACCCATGGCGGGCGCAACGCCACCGGCATCGACGCCATTGAATGGGCCAAGCGGATGGAATCGCTGGGGGCGGGCGAAATCCTGCTGACCTCGATGGACCGCGACGGCACCAAGAGCGGCTTTGATCTGGCGCTGACCCGCAAGGTCGCCGACAGCCTGAAGGTCCCGGTCATCGCGTCCGGCGGTGTGGGCACGCTCGACCATCTGGTGGAGGGCATCCGCGAGGGGCACGCCACCGCCGTGCTCGCCGCCTCCATCTTCCATTTCGGCACCTACACCATCGGCCAGGCCAAGCAGGCCCTGAGCGACGCCGGAATCCCGGTGCGCCCGGCCAAGAGCGCGGGGAGCAACCGCCATGGGTGACGGCAAGACGCACAAGCCATCTGGCGAGAAGGCCACCGCCGAAACGCTGGACCGGCTTTACGCCACCGTGCTGGCCCGCAAGGGGGCGGATCCGGAAAGCTCCTACACCGCCAAGCTCTACAGCCGGGGAACCGCCAAGATCGCCCAGAAGGTGGGGGAAGAGGCGGTGGAAGCCATCCTGGAGGCGGTGCGCGGCGACAAGGCCGCGCTCGCGGCGGAGTCGGCGGATCTGCTCTATCACCTGATGGTGCTGTGGGCCGACGCCGGTCTGGATCCGGCCACCGTCTGGGACAAGCTGGCCCAACGCGAAGGGACCAGCGGGCTGGACGAGAAAAAGGCCCGCAAGGCCTGACCAAACCGCGAGACCGCAGCGCGAGACAGGGAAACCCGTTCCATGGCCAAGACCTACGACAGCAACAACGTGTTCGCCCGCATCCTGCGCGGCGAAATCCCCTGCAAAAAAGTGATGGAGACCGAGCACGCGCTCGCTTTCCACGACATCCAGCCGCAGACCCCCACCCATGTGCTGGTGATCCCCAAGGGGGCCTACGTCGACATGGATGATTTCACCGCCAAGGCGTCGGAGGCGGAAATCGCCGGTCTGTTCCGCGCCGTGGGCGAGGTTGCCCGCATGGCCGGGGCGGCCGAACCCGGCTACCGCATCCTGTCCAATTGCGGGGAGGCAGCGCACCAGGAGGTGCCGCACCTGCACATCCACCTGTTCGCCGGGCGCGACCTGGGCCGGATGATCGGTCGGGACTGATCCACAGCCGTTCCGCCCACAGCCATTCCAATTGTCAGACGGGGAGCGCTGGGTCGCTCCCCGTTTGTTTTTTGGTCCGATGTGTTTTGTGATTCGACGGGTCGCGCGCGTCAATCCGCCGTGACTTCGACCCGGACGGGGGTCTCTTCGGCCAGAACGCTGCGGTTTCGCCCGTCGCGTTTGGCCTGGTACAGCGCCTGATCGGCCAGAGTCACCAGCAGATCCGGGGCGTCGCCGATCACCGGAACCCGCACGGCGATCCCCGCGCTGACCGTCACCCGCCCCAGCGGCGACATGTCGTGCGGCATCTCCAGCGCCTCCAGCGCCTTGCGGATGGTCTCCGTCAGGGCCAGGATGGAGGATGAATCCATCGCCGGGGCCATGAAGGCGAACTCCTCCCCGCCATAGCGCGCGACCAGATCGCCCGAGCGGCGGGCGTGGCCGTTGAGCAGTTGGGCCACCTTGCGCAGGCAATCGTCGCCCTTCAGATGGCCGTAATGGTCGTTGTAGTTCTTGAACAGATCGACGTCGAACAGCACCAGCGCCAAGGGCTGCCCGGTGCGCACCGCCCGATTCCATTCATGGGCGTAGGTTTCGTCAAAGCGGCGGCGGTTGGCGATGCCGGTCAACCCATCGGTGGCGCTCAACGCCGACAGCTTGCGGTTGGATTCCTCCAGATCGCGGGTGCGGTCGGCCACCTTGGCTTCCAGTTCGGCGTTTTCCTCCATCGTCTTCAACGCCGCCAAACGGTGCCGCCATCCCTTGACCAGCAGAACCGCCACCACCGACAGCAGCAGCGTGAACAACCCCCACACCCCGATCAGGGTCAGGGCGTCGGTCCACCAGCCCGCCAGGATGTCTTCCTGGGCCAGCCCGACGGCGACGTAGAGGGGATGCCCCGTGACCTTGCGGTTCGAAAAAATCCGGTCGATCCCATCCACCCCGGAATGGACACGGTAGGTGCTCAACAGTTCATTGCTGCCAAGCCGTTCCAACAGCTTGGGCGAATTGATTTTTTTCCCGACGCCTCCGCCCGGTCCGGAGCTGTCGGGGTAACGGGCCAGCAACGTCGCGTCGCCATCGAACAACGACACCACCCCATGCGGCCCGACATTGATGGCCGAAAACAGCTTGGCGAAGGATTCGAGGTTGACCGACGAGAACACCACCCCGGCAAAGCCGCCGTCCGGGTGATTCAAGCGCCGGGCAAAGACCACCGCCCATTTGCCGCTGATCCGCCCGACCAGCGGCTTGGACATCACCAAACCGGCGTTGGGATCGTCGCGCAGCCGGTTGAAATAATCCCGTCCAACAACGTTGCTGGTGGGCGACACCCGAGTGCCATACAGCGTTTGACCAGCGGCGTTGGTGGCGTGCACGCCGTCGGCGTTGGTGAGTCGGGCGTCCTGCCGCAGGATGAAGGCGTTGAAGCTGGCGAAATCAATGCCACCCGCCGCCAATTGCCGGGTCGCCTCGTCGCTGACCGCCAAATGCGCCTGGTTGATGAGGTTGACCGAGCCGGTGATGTTCTGTTCCAGAACCCAGGACAGATTCTCGGCGGTGACGACCGCTTGCTCCTGATGCAGGCGGTAGCTTTGCACCAGCACCACAACCACCATAAGGCCGACCAGCAGGCTGACCACGATCACACCCGCCACCATGCGGAGAACAAAGCTTTCCCGCTGCAAACTGGTCAGGGAGGGAGTCTTCAGCCGCATTCCCGATGGCATTCCCGTTGGGGCTGGCGTATCCCCCACAGAGTAGCGGAAAGACGGTTCGAGAGCAAAACGGTTCGCGGTCTTTCCAGCGAAGATTGAGGTTAGGGTTTTACCGGAACCACCACCGTGCGCGGCAACAGGATTCCATAACCACCTTTGCTTTTCATCACCCCGGCTTTGGCTTCGGCGTCGGCCCCATGGCCCCAAAACACATCGCCGCGCACGGGGCCACGGATGGCCCCGCCGGTGTCCTGGGCCACCAGCAACCGGCGCAAGGGCTGCGTGGAGTCCAGCGGGTCTTCCCCATCGAGCCAGACCGGCACGCCATAGGGCATGAATTTGGAATCAACCGCCAGACTGCGCCCCGGCGTCAACGGCACGCCCTGCGCCCCGATCGGCCCCTCCCCCGCCACGGTCTGGAAAAAGACATAGGACGGGTTCTTGTTCATCAGCGCCTGGGCCTGATCCGGGTTGGCTTTCAGCCAGGCGCGGATGGTCTGGAGGGAGACCTCCTCCTTTTTCAGCGCGCCGCGCTCGATCAGCTCCTTGCCGATGGCGACGTATTTGTGCCCGTTCTGCCCGGCGTAATTGACGCGCACCTCGCTGCCATCGGCCATACGGACGCGGCCCGACCCCTGGATGTGCAGGAAAAAGGCGGCGATGGGGTCCTTGACCCACAGCAGTTCCAGCCCCTTGCCGCGCAGGGCACCGGCCTCGATCGCCGCGCGATCCTCAAACGGCTTCAACCGTCCGTCCACCACCCGCCCGGCGGTGCGCTCGCCCTTCCAGCGGTCGGCGAACTCGCCGAGATCGACCATCACCAGATCGGCAGGCCGCTTGTAGAGCGGGACCGGGTAGGCCGGATCCGGTTGGCGGGAGCCTTCCAGCTCCGTTTCGTAATAGCCGGTGAACAGCCCTTGCCGCTCGCCGTTGTTGCCCGCCGCGTAGGGCACGAACTCGGTCTCGAAAAAGGCGCGGGCGGCGGCGTCATCCCCGGCGGGAACCGTGCCCAGCCGGGCGCAGGGCGCTTGCCAATCGGCAATGGTTCCGGCCACGCCCCCCGGCCCAACCGGGCGGTCGGGCGACAGCGTCATCATCCGTTTGCAGGAGCGCGCCAGGGCGGGCAGCGCGGCGGATTGGCTGTCGGCGGTCCAGCCGGGCAAATCGGCAAAGGCCAGCCGGGTCAGCGTCAACGCGTCCGGCGGCGGGGCGGGAGCCGGTTGGGCCGGTGCCGGAGGTGGGGCCTTCGCCTCCTCCTCCTTGCGGTCACAGCCGACCAGCGCGAAGGTTACGGCCAGAATGGCGAGGGTTGACCGGCCCAGCGCCGCACCGCGAGACCCCACGATCAAGGAACCGCGCGGATTTCGGTCAAGGCCCAGTTCGGGTTGCGCGATTGGATGTCGCGGGCGAAGGTCCAGATGTCGTTCGCCTCGACCACCGTGTTGGGGTCGCCGTCGATCACCGCGCCGTTGCGGTCGCGCAGAACATTGATCTGGTCGGACACCAGACGGACCGTCACCAGCGCGTAGCGGCCCTGGTCGAGACGGGCTTCCACCACCTCGGCCTCGCGCACGCGCTGCACGCGGGTGTCGTCGGTTTCGCCCTTGCTCTGGCGCTCGCGGATCACCCGGTCGAAGCTGGCGAACACATCGTCGGCCAGCAGCGGGCGCAGGGCGGCGGCATCGCCACGGGCGAACGCCTCGACGATCATCTGGAATGCGGCCTTGGCACCTTCCAAGAAGTGTTTTTCCTCGAACGTGCTGTCGGCGGCGGCGATCTGGTCGATGGAGGCGGCCAGCGACAGCGGTTCGTCCGGCGACACGACGGCGTCAGCGCGCGGGCGGTCGCGATTGGGCAGCGGAATGACGTTGTCGGTCTGTCCGGCCGACGCGGTGAAGGGGTTGGGGCGTTGCCGCTCCTCGCCCGTGCGGCGGCCCAGGACGCTGCGCAGGCGGTAGACGAGAAACGCCGCGATCATCGCAAAAATGACGATTTCGATGAACACGATCCCATCCCCCATAGCCAACATCCTTCCGGTTTCATCCATTGCGGCACGTCCTGGCGGATCAACGCACCGGCTTGCCCCAACGCCTGCGCCACATTACCTGTAATCGGCGGCCACGCAAACGGCGCGCCTTCGGTCCGCAAAACAGCCCCGAAGACTCACAGCCTTCTGTAGATAGGGCGTGCAGCCCCGAAGAGCAAGGACAGCCATGCCCATCCTGTTGTGGTTCCTTCTGTTGCCGATCCTGGAAATCATTGGCTTCATCCAGGTTGGCGACTGGATCGGGGCCGGGCCGACCATCGGCCTGCTGGCCTTGTCGGCGGTGATCGGTGTGTTGCTGATCCGCCATCGTGGCCTGACCAGCCTGTCCCGCCTGCAAGGCGGCGCGCTGGGGGCGGATGCCGCGTTGGGCGGGGTGCTGGACAGCGTGTGCGTGGTTCTGGCGGGCATCCTGCTGATCGTTCCGGGATTCCTGAGCGATCTGGTGGCGCTGGTGCTGCTGGTCCCGCCGCTGCGCCGGGGGTTGGGGCGGTGGTTGATCGGCCGCTTGGCGGCGGGCAACGCCTTCCGCTTCGTCAACGCCGGTGGCTTTGCCCATCCAGGCGGCTTTTCCCGACCCGATGGGCAGACGAATCCCCATGCACCCCGCCCCGGTGCGCGCCCTTCCGGTGCAACCGATCCCGGCGTGATCGATGGGGAGTTCGTGACCCTGTCCGATCCCCCGCCGTCCAGCGCGCCCGGCACACCGCGCCTGTCGGATTCCCAATGGGGAAAGCCCCGCCCGGACGGGCGGGATTGACCGCGCGCTTTCCGTTGGCAGGCCCCCGCGATCCATGGTAGCGATCCAGGATCGCCGGACACGGCGAACATCCTTTCCACCCCACCCCCATCGCGGGCCGCCGCCCCCAGGACGGACGGGCCGATGATTCAGGAGTCCGTAATGTCCGACCAGCAGAGCAACGACGCCGATCAGTCGCAGGCGTCCTCGCTGCCGATGAACATCCTGGCCCAGTATGTGAAGGATTTTTCCTTCGAAAACCCGAACGCGCCGCAAAGCCTGCTGCCGAACCAGCCGCAGCCGCAGGTCAGCATCGGCGTGGACGTCCAGGCCCAGGCCGTGGGCGAGGACATCTACGAAGTCATCCTGCAACTGCGCTGTGAAGCCCGCCAGGAAGACAGCGTCGCCTTCCTGGTCGAGCTGAGCTATGGCGCTCTGTTCCAGCTTCCCGGCCTGCCGAAGGAGCATCACCGCCCGGTGCTGATGATCGAAGGGCCGCGCATGCTGTTCCCCTTCGCCCGCTCCATCATCTCCACGGCGACCCGCGAGGGCGGCTACCCGCCGCTGATGATCAACCCGATCGACTTCGCCGACCTGTACCGCCGCCAGGGCCAGGCCGCGAACGCCGAACAGCCGAGCCAGCCCCCGTTCTGAGGTTCCGACCGTCCCGGACGCGGATCCGGGACGCTTCGACCAGAACAGGCGGGCCAGAACAGGCAGCCATGAAAAAGGCGGGATCCCAACCGGGTCCCGCCTTTTTCCTGTTCGCTTTTTCGCTTCCCGCTTGGCTGGGCCGCTGCGCGGCCGAGCCGACGGCGGGGTTACTGGTTCATGCTGTCGAAGAATTCGGCGTTGGACTTGGTGTGCTTCAGCTTGTCGACCAGGAAGTCGACCGCGTCGGTCACGCCCATCGGCATCAGGATGCGGCGCAGAATCCACATCTTCGACATGGTCCCGCGATCCACCAGCAGCTCTTCCTTGCGCGTGCCCGACTTCGAGATGTCGATGGCCGGGAAGGTGCGTTTGTCCGACAGCTTGCGGTCCAGGACGATTTCCGAATTGCCGGTGCCCTTGAACTCTTCGAAAATCACCTCGTCCATGCGGCTGCCGGTGTCGATCAGCGCGGTGGCGATGATGGTCAGCGACCCGCCTTCCTCGACGTTGCGGGCGGCACCGAAGAAGCGCTTGGGCCGTTGCAGCGCGTTGGCGTCCACACCGCCGGTCAGCACCTTGCCCGACGACGGAACCACGGTGTTGTAGGCGCGGGCCAGACGGGTGATGGAATCGAGCAGGATGACGACGTCGCGCTTGTGCTCGACCAGCCGCTTGGCCTTTTCGATCACCATTTCGGCGACCTGGACGTGCCGCGTGGCCGGTTCGTCAAAGGTGGAGCTGATGACCTCGCCCTTCACCGAACGGGCCATGTCGGTGACTTCTTCCGGCCGCTCGTCGATCAGCAGGACGATTAGATAGGCTTCCGGGTGGTTGGTGGCGATGGAATGGGCGATGTTTTGCAGCATCACCGTCTTGCCGGTGCGCGGCGGTGCCACGATCAGGCCGCGCTGTCCCTTGCCCAGGGGGGAAACCAGATCGACGATGCGGCCGGTCAGGTTCTTCTTGGTCGGGTCCTCGACCTCCATCCGGATCCGCTCTTCCGGGTAGAGCGGGGTCAGGTTGTCGAAGTTGATTCGGTGACGGACCTTGTCGGGCGCGTCGAAATTGATCGTGTTGACCTTGAACAGGGCGAAATAGCGCTCGCCGTCCTTGGGCGACCGGATCTGCCCTTCCACCGTGTCGCCGGTGCGCAGGCCGAAGCGGCGGACCTGGCTGGGGCTGACATAGATGTCATCGGGACCGGGCAGGTAATTCGCCTCGGGCGAGCGCAGGAAACCGAAACCGTCCTGAAGAACCTCCAAAACCCCGTCGCCGAAGATCGGAATGTCGTTTTCGGCCAGTTGCTTCAGAATCGCGAACATCATGTCCTGCTTGCGCAGGGTGCTGGCGTTCTCGATCTGCAACTCCTCCGCGAACGCCAGGAGTTCGGCGGGGCTTTTGCACTTCAGCTCTTGGAGATGCATGGGTGTGCCTGTGAAATCATCATGCGGGGGAGTGCCTGAAATCCCGGCCGACGGCGCGCATGGGAATGGTGGCGTCGGTTGGACAGCGGGTGGAATCGTGACCGAGTTGAACAGACTCGCCAGCCACCGCGTCCGGCTCAAGGTGTGAGCGTCGGAATGGCGGATGTGGGGATGGGTGCCACGGAGCGAAAAACCCCGTGGTGACAACAGGATTATCGGAAGGACCGCGTCAAGTCAAACGAAAGCGGTCCGACAACCAGCCCTTTACACACCCCGGCCCGGCAGCAAGCCGGGCGGCGCTGGGATGGCCGGATCAGAAGGGCTTGACGATGACAAAGATCACGATGCCGATCATCAGCAGCGTCGGCACCTCGTTGGCGATGCGGTAGAAGCGCTGGGGCCGCTGGTTGCGGTCCTCGGCGAACTCGCGCCGCCACCGCGCCATCAGCATGTGGCTGACGGTCAGCAGGGCCACGAACAGCAGCTTGGCGTGGAGCCATCCCCCCTGCTTGAAGATCGACGGGTCGAGCGCGATCATGGTCGCGCCGAACAGGTAGGAGGCGATCATCGCCGGGTTCATGATGGCGCGCAGCAGACGGCGTTCCATCACCTTGAAGGTCTCCGACGCCTCGGATCCGGGGGCGGCCTGGGTGTGGTAGACGAACAGGCGCGGCAGATAGAGCAGTCCGGCCATCCACGCGATGACGCTGATGACGTGCAACGCCTTGATCCACAGATACAGCACCGAAATCCCCCGTTTGTGCTCGTGTGTGATGGCTCGCCGGTTTGGTGGTTTGCCCTGGCGGACCGGTCAGCGCCCGTGATCAGCGTCCAGCGTGCGGACAGCCGGAGAAGCTGGACGGGCAGATCCGGCCGCCGCTGTGGCTGCACAAGGCGGTCTTGGCCGCGACGCTGTGTTGAACCAACCCAGCCAGCCCCTGGATGAACACCGGGTTGACGCCCACCGTCGGCACGCGGGTGAAGTGCGGAACCCCGGCTTCCTTGGCCAAATGACGGTATTCGACCTCGATTTCGACCAGCGTTTCGGAATGCTCCGACACGAAGGCCATCGGCACGACCAGCACCGGCACGCCATCCTGTCCGGCGCGCTTGATCTCCGCGTCGGTGCTGGGGCCGATCCACTCCATCGGGCCGACGCGGCTCTGGTAGCAGTTGACCCAGTCGAGATGCTCCACCCCCAGCGCGGCGGCGATGGATTCCGCCGTCCGTTCGCACTGCCACTGATAGGGATCGCCGCCGGTCACGACCTTTTTCGGCAGGCCATGGGCGGAGAACAGCACGCGCGGGGTCCCGTGCGCCGACGCCGCTTCGTAGAGCGGGCGGATCTGGTCGGCCATCGCGTCGATGAAGCCGGTCTGGGTCGGGTAGCAGCACAGGCGTTTCGTCGGCGCGATCAGCCCGACCGTGCGCGCCGCCTCGTCCCACGCCTTGAAGCTGGACGCCGTGGTCGTGGTGGAGAATTGCGGGTAGAGCGGCAGCAGCACGACCAGATCCGGGTCGTATTCCTTCACCTTGGCCGCCGTTTCGGCGCTCATCGGGTGCCAATAGCGCATGGCGATGAAAACCCGCGCCTCCACCCCCGCCCCGGTCAGGGTCTGTTCCAGCGCGCGGGCCTGATCCTCGGTGTTCTCCAGCAGCGGCGATTTCCCGCCAAGCTGCGCGTAGATCGCCGCCGCCGGTTTTGCCCGCCGCCCGGAAATCAGGCTGGCGATCAGAAAGCGGAAGGGGTTGGGAACCCGGATGATCGCCGGATCGGCGAACAGGTTGAACAGGAACGGGCGCACCGCCTCGGGAGCGTCAGGGCCGCCGAGGTTGAACAGCACGACGGCGGTGCGTCGCGGAGAAGCGGAGGGCGTGGACATGGTTCGCTAAACTGGGGTCTTCCCCCGCCCCTGTCCAGCCCCCTCTTGCGCTTTTCGACCAAAGACTTGATGCGATCCCGCCGCGCCGATCAGCCCCGTTCCGGCCAACGGCGCAGTTGCCGGGCCAGATCCGCCACATGCTCCGGCGGGGTGGTCTGGATCACGCCATGGCCCAGGTTGAAGATGAAGGGCCGGTTGGCGAAAGCCTCCAGGATCTCGTCGGTCGCGGCGGCCAGGGCCTTGCCACCGGCGGCCAGCATGATCGGGTCCAGGTTGCCTTGAACCGGCAGGCGGGTTTGCAGGTTGCGCGCCGCCCACAGGGGCGACACCGTGGTGTCCAGGCCGACGGCGTCCACACCGCTGTCGGCGACATAATCCTCATAGGCGTGGCCCGCCCCGCGCGGGAAGCCGATGATCGGCGTGTTGGGGTGACGGGCCTTGACCAGCGCGACGATCCGCCGCGTCGGCTCGATGACCCAGCGGCGGAAGGGACCGATCGGCAACACCCCGGCCCAGCTGTCGAAGAGCTGGACGGTTTCCGCCCCGGCCTCGATCTGGGCGCAGAGGTAATCCGCCGTCACCTCGACCAGCAGATCGATCAGACGGGCGAACCCCTCCGGATCGCCGTAGGCCCAGCGCTTGACGTGGGCGTACTCCTTGGAGCCACCCCCCTCCACCATGTAGCAGGCGATGGTCCAGGGCGCGCCCGCAAAGCCGATGAGCGTGGTTTGATCGGGGATGGCGGTGGTCAGGCGGCGCAGCGTCTCATAGACCGGGGCAAGCGTCTGGTGAAAGCGGTCCTTCGACAGGCGCGACAGCTCCGCCACGTTGCGGATCGGGTCCAGCTTCGGCCCCTCGCCTTCCAGATAGGCCAGCGGCTGGCCCAGCGCGTGGGGAACCACCAGAATGTCGGAAAACAGGATGGCGGCGTCCATGCCGTAACGGCGCAGCGGCTGCAACGTGACCTCGACCGCGAAGTCAGGGTTGTAGCACAGGTCGAGGAAGCTGCCCGCCTTGGCCCGCAGCTCGCGGTATTCGGGCAGGTAACGACCGGCCTGACGCATCAGCCAGAAGGGCGGACGGGCGCGCGCCTCACCGGCGAGGGCGGCGAGCATCGGCTTGCGGGCGGGGGTGGTCACGGACAAGGCGGCACGCTTCCTGATCGGGTTTCTCACAAACCCATTCATTATTCTTTTTAGGTTTGGAAAGGAAGTAGAGGTAGAGGATGCCTGTGGATAACGGTAATCCCCGTCATCACCGGATTCATCCACAGATCCGGACCCCGGATCCGGCCTGTGCGCGATCCTGTGGATGAATCGGAGGGCTACCGCCGGAAATGGCGGAAATGCTATAGCTGGAACCACGGGAGTCCCGTGGATAACATGGGGATGAACCCAGGATTCTCCCAGGTCGCGAACCGGTCGGCCGACTTGTTCGCCGGGGGGTCCGAACGGGGATGGGGAGTCCCCCATTCGGGATGGAACGAGGGCGGATCCGGTTGTCCACAAAAACAGCCGTTTTCTCCACAGCATGTTGAGGACGGATGAAACAGTTCCACCTACATCTCGTGTCGGACGCCACGGGGGAAACAATCAACAGCGTGGCGCGCGCCTGCGTGATCCAGTTCGACGCGGTGCGGCCGGTCGAGCATTTCTGGAATCTGGTGCGCACCGATCGGCAGCTTGACCTTGTTCTGGAGGCGATCCGCGAGAATCCCGGGCTGGTGATGTTCACCCTGGTGGATGAGACGTTGCGCCGCAGGCTTCAGGAGTTCTGCCGAGAGGTTCAGGTCCCCTGCATCCCGGTGCTCGACCCGCTCATCAACGCGCTCGCCGCCTATCTTGGCGTGGAATCCCAACGCCAACCGGGCCGCCAGCATGTGTTGGACGCCGAATATTTCAGCCGCATCGACGCGGTGGATTTCGCCCTGTCGCACGACGACGGCCAATCCAATTGGGATCTGCACGAGGCCGACGTCGTGCTGATCGGCGTGTCGCGCACCTCCAAGACCCCGACCTGCATCTATCTGGCCAACCGGGGCATCAAGGCGGCAAACATCCCGCTGGTTCCCGGCACCAGCCTGCCCGCCGAGGTCGATCTGTTGACCAAGCCCTTGATCGTCGGTTTGACCAAGGACCCCGACCGTTTGGTCCAGATCCGCCGCAACCGGCTGAAGCTGCTGAACCAGGGCGAAACCTCCACCTACGTCGATCCCGAGATCGTCCGCAACGAGGTGACGGAGGCGCGCCGCCTGTTCAGCCGCCGAAAATGGCCGGTGATCGACGTGTCGCGCCGCTCCATCGAGGAGACGGCGGCGGAAATCATGATGCTGCTGGCTCGGCGGCAGAGCAGCGGCCTGTTGCCCGACGGCAGCAAGCCCGATGGAACCCTGCCATGACCGGGATGATTGGGAGCGAGGCGCACGCGCCGGATCTGGTCCTGGCCTCCGGCTCGCGCACGCGCGCGCTGATGCTGGAACGGGTCGGTCTGCGCCCCATCCTCGACAAGCCGCTGGTGGACGAAGAGGAGGTGAAGCTTGCCGGCAAGGCCGAAGGCGTCGGGGCCGACGCGGTGGCCGAGGCGCTCGCCGAATTGAAGGCCCAACGCGTCACCCGCCGCCACCCCGGCGCGTTGGTGATCGGGGCCGACCAGATGCTGGAGTGCGACGGCGTCTGGTTTGACAAGCCGACCGACCGGGAGTCGGCCCGCGCCCAGCTTCTGGCGCTGCGCGGCAAGACGCACCAGCTGGTCAGTTGCGCGGTGATCGTGCGCGACGGGGAGCGGATCTGGCACAAGATCGACCGCGCGCGCCTGACGATGCGCCGCTTCTCCGACGCCTTTCTTGACGGCTATCTCGACGCGGTCGGTGACGAGGTGACGCAGTCGGTCGGGGCCTATCAGTTGGAAGGTCTGGGGGCGCAGCTGTTCCAGAAGGTGGAGGGGGATTTCTTCACCATTCTGGGGCTGCCCCTGTTGCCCCTGCTGGGATTTCTGCGCGTGCATGGAGTGGGAACGGAATGACGACCACGGTGACGAACCGGGTGATGATCACGGGCAAGGCGAAGCTGGCCGGGGTGATGGGCTGGCCGATCGGTCATTCGCGCTCCCCCCGCCTGCACGGTTATTGGCTGGCGCAGTATGGCATCGATGGGGCCTATGTGCCGTTGGCCGTCGCGCCCGACCGGGCCGAACAGGCGATCCGCGCCCTGCCCGCCCTGGGCTTTCGCGGTTGCAACGTCACCGTGCCGCTGAAGGAGATCGCCTTTCGCACCGTGGACCTGCTTGATCCGGTGGCGCGGCGGATGGGGGCGGTCAACACCATCGTGGTGGACGAGGATGGCGCGCTGGTCGGCGGCAACACCGATGGCTTTGGCTTTCTGGAAAATGTGAAGGCCGGTTGCCCGGATTGGAGCGCCGAGCGCGGTCCCGCCGTGGTGGTTGGGGCCGGTGGGGCCGCGCGCGCGGTTGTCGTCGCGCTGCTCGACGCGGGCGCGCCGGAGGTCCGGCTCATCAACCGCACGGCGGCACGCGCGGAAGAGTTGGCGGCGGATCTGGGTGCGGATCCGGGTGCTGGTTTGGGGTCAGATCCGGCCACCACCGGGCGCGTCACCGTGGTGGATTGGGTTTCACGTGAAACCGCGCTCGACGGGGCCGGGCTTCTGGTCAACACGACGACGCAGGGCATGGCCGGGCAACCGCCGTTGGATCTGCGGCTGGACGCCCTGCCCGTGTCGGCCTTGGTCAACGACATCGTCTATGCGCCGTTGGAAACCCCGTTGCTGGCGGCGGCCAGGGCGCGCGGCAACCCGGTGGTCGATGGGATCGGCATGCTGCTGCATCAGGCCCGCCCCGGTTTCCAGGCGTGGTTCGGGGTGGAGCCGCAGGTCACGCCGGATCTGACCCGCTTCGTCCTGGAAGGTTGACGGGCCGATGTTCGTCCTGGGGCTGACCGGATCCATCGGCATGGGCAAGAGCACGGCGGCTAAGATGCTGGCGGCGATGGGCGCGCCAGTCTGCGATTCCGACCGGCTGGTCCATGGCCTGCTCGCCAAGGGCGGAACAGCAGTCCCGGCCATCGCGGCGGCCTTTCCCGGCGCGGTGGTGGAGGGTGCGGTGGACCGGCGGGCCTTGGGCGCGGCGGTGTTCGGCAACCCGCCCGCTTTGGCCCGGCTGGAAGCGATCCTGCACCCGATGGTGCAGGCGGCGCAGCGCCGCTTTCTGGCGCGGGCGGCGCGGCGGCGGGTGCGGGTGGCGGTGCTCGACATTCCCCTGCTGTTCGAAACCCACGGTGACAAGCGGGTGGACGCGGTTTTGGTGGTGTCGGCCCCCTTGCGCGTGCAAACATCCCGCGTGTTGGCCCGTCCCGGCATGACGGCGGAGAAATTCGCCGGAATCCTTGCCCGCCAGACTCCGGACGTGGAAAAACGACGGCGGGCCGATTGGGTGATCCCCAGCGGGGCCGGACGCCTCACGACGCGGCGCGCCCTGGCGCGGGCATTGCGGGTGGTGAAGGGGCGGCCGGGCCGTCGCTGGCCGCCGCGCGGCTACGCCCCCGTGTGATCCCGGCCCGCTTTTGGGCCGTTCCTTTTTCAGAGTGATGCCATGCGCGAAATCGTTCTCGACACCGAAACCACGGGCTTCAAGCCGGAAGAAGGCCATCGGCTGGTCGAAATCGGCTGCATCGAACTCATCAACCATGTTTCGACCGGCGAGCGGTTCCACGTCTACATCAACCCCGAACGCGACATGCCGCCGGAGGCCTTCGCCGTTCACGGCCTGAGCGCGGAGTTTCTGGCCGACAAGCCGGTGTTCAACGACATCGTCGCCGATTTCGTTGCCTTCATCGGCGATTCGCCGCTGGTCATCCACAACGCCGCCTTTGACATGACGTTCCTGAACTGGGAACTGAAGATCGCCGGATACCCGACGATGCCAAAGGACCGCGCCATCGACACGCTGATCATGGCGCGGCAGAAGTTTCCCGGATCGCCCGCCAGCCTGGACGCGCTGTGCAAACGCTTTGGCATCGACAACACCAACCGGTCGCTTCACGGCGCGTTGATCGACGCCCAGCTTCTGGCCGATGTCTATCTGGAATTGCTGGGCGGGCGTCAGGCCGGCTTGGCTCTGGCCGGTGGCCCGGTGTCGGCGACGGGCGTGCCGGTGGCGCGGATCGAACGCCCCCACCGCGACCCCCGCCCCTTCACCGCCAGCCCCGAGGAATTGGCCGCCCACGCCGAGCTGCTGAAGAAGCTGAAAAACCCGCTGTGGCTGGCCGAGTCCTGATCAGCTTCTCGTGATCATTTCGACAGGCCGCTGACCCCCAGCGTCACCCCGAAGCCGACCAGCAGCGCGCCAAAGCTGCGGTCGATCCAGGGGCGGATCATCAACACCCGCTGGCGCACCCCGTCGGCGGACAGCACCAGGGCGACCAGGGCGAACCACAGGATGTGCGCGGCGGCGATGAACAGGCCGTAACCGATCTGCACCGCCCAGCCCGTCGTCGGCTCGACCACCTGCAAGAACAGGCTGACGATGAACACCGTCGTTTTCGGGTTCAGCGCGTTGGTGAGAAAACCGACCCGCAGCGCCTGCCCATCGGACAGCGCGGCGGGCGTGGTGGACTCGGTCGCCTCGGCGGGTGTCTGCATCAGCATGCGCAGGCCCAGCCAAATGAGGTAGGCCGCCCCCACCAGCTTCAGCCCGTTGAACAGCAGGATCGAGTTCTGGATCACCAGACCGATGCCCATCAGCGTGTAGGCCACATGCACCAGCACCCCACCGCCGATGCCCAGCGCGGTGAGCAGCCCGGCGCGGCGCGACAGCAGCAGGCTGTTGCGCGACACCATGGCGAAATCGGGGCCGGGGCTGATGACCGCCAGCAGGGTGATGGTGATGACGGTGAAAAGCTCTGTCATGATCGGCGTGTCTCCAATGGGTGAGGGTCACGCCGGGATACCCGGTTTGCGCGCAGCGGAATAACGATGGTTTCTGACGGAATGGGTGAGCCGAACTCACAGATCGACGCCAGCCCCATCGGGGCGGCGCGCTTGCCGCCGCTGGGGGCGCTGCGCTGTTTCGAGATGGCGGCGCGGTTGGAAAGCTTCAGCCAAGCCGCCGACGCCCTGCATCTGACCCACGGCGCGGTCAGCCGGGCGGTGCGCGCGTTGGAGGAGGATGTCGGCGTGGCGCTGTTCGAACGGCGCAACCGCCGGGTCGTGCTGACGGAGGCCGGGCGCGATCTGGCCGCCGCCGTTCGCGACGGGCTGCGCACCATCGCGGCGGCCACCGACCGGATCCGGCGCAACGCCCGCGCAGCGCCGCTGACGCTGTC
Source organism: Azospirillum griseum (assembly GCF_003966125.1). Taxonomy (GTDB): domain Bacteria; phylum Pseudomonadota; class Alphaproteobacteria; order Azospirillales; family Azospirillaceae; genus Azospirillum; species Azospirillum griseum. The sequence goes on along the minus strand of NZ_RXMA01000005.1, from coordinate 87,998 downwards.
CTGCGAACCCACCCTGTTGATGCGCTGGTTGATCCCCCGCCTGCCCGCCTTTCAGGCCGAACAGCCCGACTGCGTTATCCATCTGACGGCGGGCGGTGGCCCGGTGCTGTTGGGCAACGGCGTCGATCTGGCGATCCGCCGCGACGATTTCCAATGGCCCGCCGCGCTGCACGCCCACCGGCTGTTTGCGGAGCGGGTCGGACTGGTCTGCCGCGCCGACCGTGTTGGTGACTTTTTCGATCATGGCCCGGACGGATCCGCCCGCCTGCGCGCGAACGCTCCGCGTCTGCACAGCCGGACCCGTCCGGCGGCGTGGTCGCACTGGCTCGCGGCGGTCGGTTTGGTGGAGCCGTCGCCCCCCGCCCCGTCCCAGAGCTTCGATCATTTCTATTTCAGCCTTCAGGCCGCCGCCGCCGGGCTGGGTGTGGCCATCGGCCCCTGGCAATTGGTGCGCGACGAGGTGGCGAGCGGCATCCTCGCGGCACCGTTGGGCTTTGTCGCCGATGGATCGGCCTATCACCTGCTGTCGCCGGATCCGCTGTCAGGCCGGGCGTCGGCGCTGCTCGATTGGCTGCGCCGGGCGGGTGATGACGTGATGGACGGGGGCTGAGGCCGCCCCGGATCCGGTGGAGCGCTGCCGGATCCGGGGCGACGTTGGCCGCGACGCTTACGGAATCAGGGCCGTCGATCCGGTGGTGGCCCGGCCTTCCAGCGCCCGATGGGCGTCGGCGGCGTCGCGCAGGGCAAAGCTCTGGCCGACGGTGACGGTCAACCCGCCCGCCGCCATCGTCCCGAACAGATCGGCGGCGGACGCCACCAGATCCGCCCGCGCGGCGATGTAGGTGGCCAGGGTCGGACGGGTGACGTAAAGCGACCCTTTGGCCGCCAGCACGCCGAGATCGAGCGGATCGGGCGCGCCCGACGCGGCACCGAACAGCACCATCAGACCGCGCGGGCGCAGCACGTCCAGCCCCTTGAGGAAGGTGGTCTTGCCGACGCCGTCATAAACGACCGGCACGCCCTTGCCGTCGGTCAACTCCTTCACCCGGGCGACGAAATCCTCCTGCGTGTACAGGATGGTGTGGTCGCAGCCATGGGCCTTGGCCAGTTCGGCCTTGTCCGCCGTGCTGACGGTGCCGATGACGGTGGCCCCCAGATGCTTGGCCCATTCGCACAGCAGCAACCCGACCCCGCCCGCCGCCGCCTGCACCAGAATGGTGTCGCCCGGCTGCACGGCGTAGGTGGAGCGCACCAGATATTGCACGGTCAGCCCTTGCAACAGCATGGCGGCGATCGAGGCATCGTCCGCGCCATCGGGCAGCACGACCAGCCGGTCGGCCGGGACCAGCCGGGCTTCGGCGTAGGCCCCGATCAGCATGGCGTAGCCGACCCGGTCGCCCACCTTGACCGTGGTGACGTCCGGCCCGACCGCCTCAACCACACCGGTGGCGGCGGTCCCCAGCGTGGCGGGCAGCACCGGCAGCTTGTAGGCACCGGAGCGGTGATAGGTGTCGATGTAGTTCAGCCCGACCGCCGTCTGACGGATCCGGGCCTGACCCGGGCCGGGATCGCCCACCTCGACGCTGTCCCAGCGCAAAACCTCCGGCCCGCCGTGTTCGTGGATGCGGATGGCGTGAACCATGATCGTCGTCAATCCTTCGTGTCGTGGGTGAAGCGGAAAGGGTGGTTACAACAGCGCGTTTTCGCGGCCCGGCACGGCGGCGGTTTCGGTGCGCGCGGGGGTGTGGCGGCGCTCCAAACCCAGCAGGAACGCCTTGGTGTCCAACCCGCCGAAGCCGGAATAGCCGCCGGGCGCGCCGCCGCTGGCGAGCACGCGGTGGCAGGGGATGATGATCGGGATCGGGTTCGCCCCGCAGGCCCCGCCGACGGCGCGCGGTCCGCTGGCCAACGCCTTGGCCATGCCGCCATAGGTCGCCGCCTCGCCATAGGGGATGGTCAGCATCAGATCCCACACCCGCCGCCGGAACGGCGTGCCCGCCGGATCGACCGGGATGTCGAAGCGGTGCAGCCGCCCGGCGAAATAGGCGTCCAACTGCCGGGCCGTCTCCTCCAGCAACGGATCACCGCCATCCCCGGCGTCGGCCCCCTCCGGCGGGGTGCTCCACCAATCGAGCGCGACCAGGGCCTGTCCGTCGGTCTTCAGGCGCAGGGGTCCAAGCGGGCTGTCGATGATCCGGCTGGGCATGGGAGGGCCTCGTGAGTCGGGCGTGGGGATTGTCAGGCGTGGCGGTGGGTGAGCGTGTCGACCAGATCCGCCGCCACCGTCACCGGGGCCGAGCAGCTGGCCCCGACGCAGACATAGGCGGCGGCGGCTCCGTCGCGCAGGGTCTTGCCCTGGGCCGGGTGTCCGGCGGGCAGATCCGTCCCCGGCGGCAGCAGGGTCAGAATGCGGTTGGGCAGCGAGCAGCCCAGAGCGGCGCGGCGCAGCGCCTGGGTGTCGGCCCCGTCCGGCGCGCCGACGATGACGATCTGCACCGGTCGGTGCAGCCGCTCCACCGCGTTGAGGAAGGTCGGCAGCGGGAAGACGTTGCGCGCCGCCTCGCCGGAAAAGGCGGCGACGAGCGCGTCGGCCCGGTCGCGGTACCGCGCCTCCCCGGTCAGGCTGTGCAGGGTCGCCAGCACGCCCAGCAGCAGGCCGTTGCCGTTCGGGGTGGCGTTGTCGTAGGCGCTCTTGCTGCGCACGATCAGCCCTTCGGCGTCGTCGGCGGTGAAGAAGCAGCCGCCGTCCTTGGCGTCCCAGAAATGCGCCTCCACCGCATCGACCCACACCCGCGCTTGCGTCAACAGGGCGGGATCGCCGGTCGCCTCGAACAGGGTCAACGCGGCGCGCGCCATCGCGGTGTAATCGTCGAGCATCCCGGCGTGCTTGGCCTGCCCGTTGCGCCAACTGTGGCGCAGGCGGTCGCCCTGCCCCAGATGATCGCGGACGAAGGCGAAGGCGCGGCCCGCCGCCGCGATCCAATCCGGTTCGTCCAGCGCCAAACCGGCGTTGGTCAGCGCGGCGATCATCAGCCCGTTCCAGTCGGTCAACACCTTGTCGTCCCAGCCGGGCCGCACCCGGCCGTCGCGGGCGCGCAGCAGCGTGGCGCGGGCGGTGGCGAGCGTCGCCTCGGTCGCGTCGTCCAACAGGTCCTGCGCGCCCAGCCGGTTCAGGATGGTGGTCCCTTCCCAATTGCCGCGCGGCGACACGTCGTAGACACGGCTGAACAGCGCGGCGTCCGCCCCCAGCAGCAGGTCGATCTCCGCCGCGTCCCAGACGTAGAAGCGGCCCTCTTCCCCCTCGCTGTCGGCGTCGAGCGTGGCGGCGAAACCACCGCCCTCGGCCACCATCTCGCGCAGCAGCCAGCCGACGGTTTCGCGGATGCGCGCCTCGAACAACGGGCTGCGGGTTTCCTGCCAGACCAGGGTCATCAGGTCGAGCAAGGCGGCGTTGTCGTACAGCATCTTTTCGAAATGCGGGGCGAGCCACCGCTCATCGGTCGAATAACGGGCGAAGCCGCCGCCGAGATGGTCGTAGATGCCGCCCTGGGCCATATTGGTCAGGGTGTTCAGAACCGCCTCGCGGTAGGCGTCGCGCCCGGTGCGCTGCCAGGCCCGCCACAGCAGTTCGAACAGCGGGACCTGCGGGAATTTCGGCGCGCTGCCGACGCCGCCATGGATCGGATCAACCTCGTGCAGCAGGCGCGCGGCGATGGAGTCGATGGCCAAGGGATCGAGCGGCCCACCGGAGCGGTTTTCCGACAGGCGGCCCAAGGCCGATTTCAGGGCGGTGACGTTGCGGGCGACCTTGTCCGCTTCCCGGCCATAGCTGTCGGCCACGCCACGCAGCACGTCGGGGAAGCTGGCGCGGCCATAGCGCGCGGTCGGCGGGAAATAGGTTCCGCCCCAAAAGGGGTCGGCGTCGGCGGTCAGGAACATGGTCAGGGGCCAGCCGCCCTGCTGGCCCAGCATCGCCAGGGCCGATTGGTAAATCTGGTCCAGATCCGGCCGCTCCTCCCGGTCCACCTTGATGCTGACGAACAGCTCGTTCATCAGGGCGGCGATGGCCGGATCCTCGAAGCTTTCATGCGCCATCACGTGGCACCAATGGCAGGCGGCGTAGCCGATGGACAGCAGGACCGGCTTGTTTTCGGCGCGCGCGCGGGCGAAGGCCTCCGGCCCCCAGGGCATCCAATGGACCGGGTTGTCCTGGTGCTGCAACAGGTAGGGGCTGGTTTCGCGGGCCAGCAGATTGGCGGTCATGGCGGGGTTCCGGCGGTTTGGGCCTGATGCGGGCGATGGGTGAAGGCGGTGCCCATAAGGTGGTGCGGGGGTGGCGTTGCGCCAGTGCATCCTATCTGTATAGTGGGGCATGAGCCGTTTCGGCGCTCAACCCTAAAAATTCTGTTGCGCGAATAAGCGCAACCGCCGCGCCGCCACCGGCGCGGACACGGACAGGGGGCGGGCATGAAGATCACCATCGACATCGATTGCACCCCGGAGGAGGCCCGGCATTTCCTGGGTCTTCCCGATGTCAAACCGATGCAGGACGCGATGATGCGGGAGATTCAGGAGCGGATGAGCGCCAATCTCCAGGCGATGGACCCCGACACCATGCTCAAGACCTGGCTGCCCGCCGGGATTCAGGGTGTGGAGCAGTTTCAGAAGATGTTTTGGACCCAGATGGCCACGGCCCTTGGACAGGAAGGACGAAAGTGAGCGACCCGAAGCCCTATTTCGAAGCCCATGTGTTTTGCTGCACCAACCGCCGCCCGGACGGGCACAAGCGGGGAAGCTGTGCGGCGGAAGGATCGGAAAAGCTGCGCGACTATATGAAGGTGCGTGCCCGTGAATTGGGGCTGGACGCGCGGGTGCGCGTCAACGCCGCCGGCTGCCTGGACCGATGCGAGCTGGGGCCGACGCTGGTCGTCTACCCGGAGGGCGTCTGGTACACCTACCGCACGACGGCGGATGTGGACGCCATCCTGCAAACCCATCTGGTCGAAGGGGGCCGCGTCGACCGTCTGATGCTGACCACCGAGCAGCGGGAGCTGCGGCCGGACCAGCGGGGATGAGCCGGAACCGATCGAACCGATGACCGTGACACCGACATGACCGCGACGATCTTCGCGCTCGCCACCGCCCCCGGACGTTCCGGTGTGGCGGTGGTTCGCGTTTCGGGGCCGGACGCCGCCGCGACGCTGGCCGCCCTGACCACCCGCCCCCTGCCCGAACCGCGCCGCGCCGCGCTGGTGACGTTGCGCGATCCGGCGACCGGCGATCCGCTGGACGACGCGCTGGCGCTGCGTTTCGTCGCCCCCGCCAGCTTCACTGGGGAGGATGTGGTGGAACTCCACCTCCATGGTGGTCGGGCGGTGGTGGCCGGGGTGATCGCCGCCTTGGCCGAGCGGCCCGGCCTGCGCTTGGCCGAACCGGGCGAGTTCACCCGGCGGGCCTTCGAACATGGCAAGCTCGACCTGACGGAGGCCGAGGCCGTCGCCGACCTGATTGACGCGGAAACCACCGCCCAGCGGCGGCAGGCGCTGCGCCAGATGGACGGCGCGCTGGGGCGTCTCTACGACGGTTGGCGCGACCGCCTGACCCGCGCGCTCGCCCATCTCGAAGCCGACATCGATTTCGCCGACGAGGATTTGCCGGGCGGTGTCTCCGACGCCGTGCGCCCGGTGATCGAGACCTTGCGGGCGGAGATCGCCGCGCATCTGAACGACGGCGGGCGCGGCGAGCGTCTGCGCGAGGGGCTGCACATCGCCATCGTCGGCGCGCCGAACGCGGGCAAATCCAGCCTGCTGAACGCGCTGGCCCGGCGCGACGCCGCCATCGTCTCCGCCCGCGCCGGAACCACCCGCGACGTGATCGAGGTGCAGTTGGATGTGGGGGGCTATCCGGTGGTGCTGGCCGACACGGCGGGCCTGCGCGAGGCCGCCGCCGATGAGGTGGAGGAGGAAGGCATCCGCCGCGCCCGTGACCGCGCGGCGCGGGCGGATGTGAAGGTGGCGGTGTTCGACGCCACCGCCCTGCCCGACCTCGACCCCACCACCATCGCCCTGATCGACGGCGACACCGTGGTCGTTCTCAACAAGATCGACGCCTGTCCGGACATGGCGGCGGTTGCCCCGCCGACCATCGCGGGTGCGGTTCCGGTCCTGCTGTCGGCGCGCAGCGGCACCGGCCTGCGCGATCTGGAGGAGCGTTTAACGACGTTTAGCGCCGACCGTCTGGCGGTGGGCAGCGCCCCGTCCTTGACCCGCGCCCGTCACCGCGCGGCGTTGGAGGAATGCCGGGTCGCGCTCGACCGTGCCTTGACCGCGCCGTTGCCGGAACTGGCGGCGGAGGATGTCCGCCTTGCCAGCCGGGCGCTGGGCCGCATCACCGGGCGGGTCGATGTGGAGGATCTGTTGGACATCATCTTCCGCGATTTCTGCATCGGCAAATGAGCATCGGTGTGTGACCACCCTTTGACCGCCGTCGGGATGGACGGTGTTTCACGTGAAACATCGCCCCTTCCGGTGCGTGGAACGGGCGATGTCACGGGAGATCCCATTGACGTTCGGGAGATCCCCTTGGCGACGGCGATGGCTTCGGGTATGGTCGCGGCCATGCAAAGCTTTGATGTCATCGTTGTCGGCGGCGGTCACGCCGGCTGTGAAGCGGCTGCGGCTGCGGCGCGCATGGGCGCGCGCACCCTGCTGCTGACCCACAAAATCGAAACCATCGGCGAGATGTCCTGCAACCCCGCCATCGGCGGTTTGGCCAAGGGCCATCTGGTGCGGGAGATCGACGCGCTCGACGGCGTGATGGCCAAGGCCATCGACCGGGGCGGCATTCAATTCCGCATCCTGAACCGCAGCAAGGGACCGGCGGTCCGTGGCCCCCGCGCCCAGGCCGACCGCAAGCTGTACCGGCAGGCGATGCAGAGCCTGCTGGCCGAACAGGCGAACCTGACTCTGGCGCCCGGCGGGGCGGAAGACCTGATCGTGGACGCCAACGGGCGCATCACCGGGGTTGTCACCGGATCGGGCGAGCGCATCGCCGCCGGGGCCGTGGTGCTGACGACCGGAACCTTCCTGCGCGGCCTGATCCACATCGGCGAGGAACGCACCCCGGCGGGCCGGGTTGGCGAGGCCCCCTCGCTTGGGTTGTCGGACACGCTCGCGCGTTTGGGCTTTCCCCTTGGCCGCTTGAAGACCGGGACCCCGCCGCGTTTGGACGGGCGGACCATCGATTGGGACGCGCTGGAAAAGCAGCCGGGCGATCTGCCGCCACCGCCCTTCTCCTATCTGACCGAGCGGATCGATACGCCGCAGATCGATTGCGCCATCACCTGGACGACGCCGGAAGCCCACGCGCTGATCCGCGCCAACCTGCACCGCGCGCCGATGTATTCCGGCCAGATCACCGGGACCGGCCCGCGCTATTGCCCGTCCATTGAGGACAAGGTGGTGCGCTTCGCCGACAAGGAGCGTCATCAGATTTTCCTGGAGCCGGAGGGGCTGGACGATCCCACCGTCTACCCGAACGGGATTTCGACCTCCCTGCCCCGCGACGTCCAGCTTGGCATTCTGAAAAGCATGCCCGGTTTGGAACGCACGGTGATGATCCGACCCGGCTACGCCATCGAGTATGATTACGTCGATCCGCGCGAGCTGAAACCGACGCTGGAAACCCGTCGCGCGCCGCGCCTGTTCCTGGCCGGACAGATCAACGGGACCACGGGGTACGAGGAAGCGGCGGCGCAAGGGCTGATGGCGGGCATCAACGCCGCGTTGGTGGCGGGTGGCTCGCAGGACGGCTTCGTGCTCGACCGCGCCGACGCCTACATCGGCGTGCTGATCGACGATTTGACCGGGCGCGGCACCAACGAGCCGTACCGCATGTTCACCTCGCGCGCCGAATACCGGTTGTTGCTGCGCGCCGACAACGCCGACCAGCGTTTGACCGCGAAGGGCATCGCCATCGGCTGTGTCGGGTCGCAGCGCCGCGACGCCTTCGCCGCCAAGGACGCGGCCTTGCAAGCGGGTCGTGCCTTGGTCCACGCGCTCCAGGCCACTCCGGTCGAACTGGCCCGGCAAGGGGTGACGGTCAATCAGGATGGCGTGCGGCGCAGCGCGGCGGATCTGCTGCGCTACCCGGACATTGACCTGTCGGTGCTGGCCCGGCTGTGGCCGGAACTGGCGGAGATCAGCCCGGAGATTGGCGAGCAGTTGGAGATTGACGGCAAATACGCCGGGTATCTCGGGCGGCAGGAGGCTGACATCCGCGCCTTCCGCAAGGACGAGTCTTTGGCCTTGCCCGAGGATTTGGACGTGGACGGCATCGGCAGCCTGTCGGCTGAAATCCGGCAGAAGCTGCGTCAGTCCCGCCCGGCCACCTTGGGCGCGGCGGCGCGGATTCCCGGCATGACCCCGGCGGCGCTGGTGTCGTTGCTGCGCCACGTGAAGCGGCGCGACGCGCAGGCGGCTGAGTGATGGCGGTGTTAGACGCGTCGGCGTTCCAGGAGGCCACCGGTGTTTCACGTGAAACACTCGACCGGCTGACCGCCTATGAAGCGGTGCTGCGCAAGTGGCAGCCCAAGATCAACCTGGTCGGCCCCTCCACCCTGCCCGATCTGTGGCGGCGGCATTTCCTTGATTCTGCCCAACTCCTTCCCCTGTTGCCGGATCCGGCCCGCGTGCTGGTCGATCTGGGCAGCGGGGCCGGGTTCCCTGGTTTGGTGCTGGCGATCCTGGGCGTGCCGGAGGTGCAACTGGTCGAAAGCGACTCCCGCAAGGCCGCCTTCCTGCGCGAAGCCGCGCGGGTGACGGGGACCAGCGTGACGGTTCACAACAAGCGGATCGAAACGGTAACAGGGCTGGCGGCGGATGTTGTCACCGCCCGCGCCTTGGCTCCGGTCGCCGATCTGCTGGCCTGGGGGGTTCCGTTGATGGGGCCGCAACGAGTCGGCCTGTTTCTGAAGGGCCAGGCGCTGGACGAGGAGTTGAGCGCCGCCGCCAAGGCGTGGACGATGCGGGTCGAACGCTTCGACAGCCGCAGCGACCCCACCGGAACCATCGTGCGTTTGAGCGGCATCGCGGCGGTCTGAGTCCCCGCGATGCCATCGCTTTCCTGTCCTGAGGCTTCCCGAGAGGCTGCCATGTCCGACGTCCTCACCGCCCCCGCCCGCGTGGTCGCCATTGCGAACCAGAAGGGTGGCGTTGGCAAGACGACGACGACCATCAATCTGGCCACCGCGCTCGCCGTCATTGGCAAGCGGGTGCTGGTCATCGACCTCGACCCCCAAGGCAACGCGTCCACCGGGCTGGGGATTCCCCGTTCGGACCGGCGCGTCGGCATTTACGACGTGCTGTTCGACAACGTGCCGTTGGAAGACGCGGCGATTGAATCCGCCGTTCCCAACCTGTCGATCATCACGTCCTCGGTCGATCTGTCGGGTGCGGAGATCGAGTTGGTCGGGGCGGAGCGCCGCGAATTCCGCCTGCGCGAAGCGGTGGCGAACAGCGCGCTGGAGTATGATTACGTCCTGATCGATTGCCCGCCCGCGCTGGGGTTGCTGACGCTGAACGCGCTGGTCGCCTCCCACGCCGTCATGGTCCCGTTGCAGTGCGAGTTCTACGCGCTGGAAGGCTTGAGTCATCTGGTCCGCACCATCGAACGGGTGAAGCGCGCCTTCAACCCCAACCTCGACATTCACGGGGTGGTGTTGACCATGTTCGACAAGCGCAACAATCTGTCGGACATGGTGGCCGCCGACGTGCGCGGCTTTTTTGGTGAAAAGGTTTACGACACGGTGATCCCGCGCAACGTCAAGGTTTCCGAAGCGCCGTCGCACGGCAAACCGGTGCTGATCTATGACATGCGTTGCCCCGGATCGCAGGCATACATCCATTTGGCGGGCGAAGTGCTGCGCCGGGAAAAGAGGCTGTGCGCATGATCGACGACGCCAAGCGTATGGATGGTGGGGGCGCGCGCCGCGCCAGCCTCGGCCGTGGCCTGTCCGCCCTCTTCGGCGAGGTGACGGAGGATTACTCCGCGCTCGACAAGGCGCGCCAGTCCAAGCAGGTGCCGATCGAGTTCGTCCATCCCGGCAAATACCAGCCGCGCCGGAAGTTCGATGAGGAAGCCATCCAGGGGCTGGTCGAGTCGATCCGCGACAAGGGCATTCTGCAACCCCTGCTCGTCCGCCGCGACGGCGACTCCAGCAACGCCTATGAGCTGATCGCCGGGGAACGCCGGTGGCGGGCGGCGCAAATCGTCGGCCTGCACGAGGTTCCGGTCATCATCCGCGATTTCAGCGACCGCGAGGCGCTGGAAATCGCCCTGATCGAAAACATCCAGCGCCAGGATCTGACCCCGCTGGAAGAGGCGGAGGGCTACCGCCGCCTGATGGACGAGTTCGACCACACGCAAGAGGATCTGGCCCGCGCGTTGGGCAAGAGCCGCAGCCATGTGGCCAACATGATCCGCCTGCTCGCCCTGCCCGACCCGGTCAAGGGCATGGTCCAGGACGGCGCGTTGAGCGCCGGTCACGCCCGCGCCCTGCTGACCGCCCCGGATCCGGTGGCGGTCGCGCGCGAGGTGGTGTCACGCGGCCTGAATGTCCGCCAGACCGAAGATTTGATGCGCGGCGATCAGCCCAAGGCCCGCAAGGGCGAGGCCGGATCCGCCGCCAAGGCCCCGGCGATGAAGGACGTCAATCTGCTGACGCTGGAGGAGGAAATTTCCGCCCGCATCGGTCTGAAGGTGGCGATCAACCCGCAGGGCCAACGCGGGACCATCACCATCCATTACCAAACCCTGGACCAGCTCGACGACGTGCTGCACCGCTTGGGTGGCGAGGGCTGAACGGTCATCGGTTGTGGAGTCGCTTGCGGAATGAGCGTGCCCCGCTTGCGTCAACCGCGCTCGCGGTCGATGTATCGGAAGGTCAGACCGTTTTCGCTCTGCGGCGCGCTCACCCAGCGGTCGGTCCACTCGTCGCCCAACGGTGGCAAACGGGTGTCGCCGTCGATCTCCTGGTCGATGAGGGTCAGACGCAGGTGGGTGGCGCGCGGCAACACCGCCGCGAAGAGGTCCGCGCCGCCGATCACGCACAATTCCTCCCGCCCGGCCTGTTCGGCCCAGGCGATGGCCGGATCCGGGCCGGAGAACCAGAGCGCCCCCTCCATCTCCGCGCCCTCCCCCGCTGCGCTGGGTTGGTGGCTGATGACTTGGCGGCTCACGACCAGATTGTCGCGTCCGGGCAGCGGGCGGCGGGGCAGCGATTCCCAGGTCTTGCGGCCCATCAGGATCGGTTTGCCCATCGTCACCTCTTTGAACCGCTTCAGGTCGCTGGGCAGAACCCAGGGCAGACCGCCATCCTTGCCGATCACGCCATTGGCGGCGGCGGCGACAACCATGGTGATACGCATGGGGGTGATGCGAATCGGGGTGATGCGCATGGGGGGTGGCTCCGGTCTGGTTTGACGGCTTTTGCTGCTGACGGGGACTCTGCTGGTCAGGCCAGCAAGGCGGCCAACACCGCGTTCAGGCGCTGCCGCCCCTCGTGGGTGGCGCGCAGGGTGGCGTGGTCGATGGTCAGGAACCCGCCATCGGTCAGGCGCTTGAGCGCGTCGGCGTCCAGAAGATCGGCCGGATCCCGCCCGCCTTCCTCGGCCAACCGGGCCAGCGGCACGCCTTCGGTCAGGCGCAGGCCCATCATCAGCAATTCGGTGGCGCGGGCGCTGCGGTCGATGGGATCGGGCGTGGCGGCCCCATGGCCGTCGCGCTCCACCCGCTCCATCCAGATTTCCGGGGCGCGGTGGGCGCGGGTGGCGACCTTCGCGCCGTCCAGGGTCAGGCGGCCATGCGCGCCCGGCCCGACGCCGATGTAGTCGCCGTAGCGCCAATAGGTCAGGTTGTGGCGGCTTTCCTCGCCCGGGCGGGCGTGGTTCGACACCTCATAGGCGGGCAGCCCGGCGCGGCCCAGCAGGCTTTGGGTGGCCTCGTAGAGATCACCGGCCAGATCCTCGTCCGGCAACACCAGATCGCCGCGCGCGTGCAGGGGGAAAAAGGCCGTCCCCTCCTCGATGGTCAATTGATAGACCGAGAGATGGCCGACGGCGTGGTCGAGCGCTTGCGTCAACTCGGCTTCCCAGGCGGCGACGCTCTGACCGGGGCGGGCGTAGATCAGATCGAAGGAAAAGCGGTCGAAGATCCGGGCGGCCAGGGCAATGGCCCCGGTGGCCTCCGTCGCGCTGTGCTGACGGCCGAGAAAGCGCAGCGCCGTGTCGTCCAACGCCTGGATGCCCAGCGACACCCGGTTGACCCCGGCGGTGCGGAAGGCGCGGAACTTGTCGGCCTCGACCGAGGTCGGGTTCGCTTCCAGCGTGATTTCCAGCCCGTCGGCGACCGTCCAGCGCTGGGCGATGCGGTCGATCACCGCGCCGACCGTCGCAGGGTCCATCAGCGACGGCGTGCCGCCGCCGAAAAACACGGAGGTGACACGCCGTCCGGCAGTCTGGTCGGCGTAATGGTCCAGCTCCCGCAGCAGCGCGGCGCGCCAACGGTCATGGTCCACCCGCTCGCGCACATGGCTGTTGAAGTCGCAATAGGGGCATTTCGACTTGCAGAACGGCCAATGGACATACACGGCAAAGCCCGGATCCGGATGGGGATCGCCCGGGTGGGCAACGTCCGTTTGGCCTGAAGACGGGATCACCGGAAACACCGCTCCACCAACTGGGCGAAGGCGTCGGCGCGGTGGCTCATCGCGTGCTTGGCCGCCGGGTCCATCTCGCCAAAGGTCAGGCTGTGGCCATCGGGGCGGAACATCGGGTCATAGCCGAAGCCGTGCAGCCCCTGCGGCGGCCACACCAGCGTGCCATAGCAGCGGCCCTCCACCGTTTCGACATGGCCGTCGGGCCAGGCGAGCGACAGGGCGCAGACGAAATAGGCGGAACGGTCTGTCTGGCCGACCAGCCCATCCTCCACCTTGCGCATCGCCAGGGCGAAATCCTTGGTCGGTCCGGCCCAGCGGGCGGAGTAGATGCCGGGATCGCCGTTCAGCGCCGGAACCACCAGACCGCTGTCGTCGGCGAGCGCGACGTGACCGGCCGCCGCCGCCGCCCGCGCCTTCAACTCGGCGTTGGCGACGAAGCTGTCGCCGGTCTCTTCCGGTTCCGGCAGGCCCAGCGCCCCCGCCGTGGTGAAACGCGCCGCGTAGGGGCCAAGCAGCTCCGCGATCTCGCGGACCTTGCCAGCGTTGTGGCTGGCGATCACCAGGGTGTCGCCGGTGAAACGGCGGGGGATGGTCATGGTCGTCGGCCCTTATTGGATCTTGAGAACGGCTTTCTGCAGCGCCACCAGCTCGTCCACGCCCTTGCGGGCCAGCTCCAGCAGCTCCAGGAACTGCGGCTGGGTGAAGGGGGTTTCCTCCGCCGTGCCCTGGATTTCAACGATGCCGCCCTTGCCGGTCAGCACGAAATTGGCGTCGGCCTGGGCGTTGGAATCCTCTGGGTAATCCAGATCGAGGACGGCGTTGCCCTTGTAGATGCCGCAGGAGACGGCGGCGACCTGATCGGTCAGCGGCATGGTCTTCAGCGCGCCGATGTCGATCAGGTGCTGGAAGGCCAGATGCAGGGCGACGTAGCTGCCGGTGATGGCGGCGGTGCGGGTGCCGCCGTCGGCTTGGATGACGTCGCAGTCGATCTTGATCTGCTTCTCGCCCATCGCCGCGCGGTTGGTCACGGCGCGCAGCGCGCGGCCGATCAAGCGCTGAATCTCCTGGGTGCGGCCCGATTGCTTGCCCTTGGCGGCTTCGCGGTCGGTGCGGCTGTGGGTGGAGCGCGGCAGCATGCCGTATTCCGCCGTGACCCAGCCCAGGCCGGTGTTCTTCAGAAAGCGCGGGACCGTCTCGTCCACGCTGGCCGTGCACAGCACATGCGTGTTGCCAAAGCGCACCATGCAGGACCCTTCGGCGTATTTGCTGAAGCCGGGTTCAAGCGAAACGGTGCGCAGTTGATCGAGGGCGCGGCCAGAGGGGCGCATGGGCATCATCCAAACGGTCGGTTGTTACGTCGGCGCAAGCTAGCGACTCCGCCCCACCGCGTCCAGCGCGGCGGCTGGGGGCTGGCGGGTGGCGCGTTCCAGCCAATGGGTCAGCAGCGGCACGGCCAGTCCGATGGCGATGGACAGACCGGCCATGAAGCCGACATGGACCAGCGCGCCGTCGGGCGCGTTGTCCAGGATGTGGGCCGACAGGAACGCGCCAAAGGCCGAACTCATGTGCTGCACGGCGGACACCAGGGCCATGAAACCGGCGCGCTCCGCCGGTTCGGGGACCCGCGACAGGGCGGTGCCGTTCGCCACCATGCGGATGCCGACGAACATCATGAACAGCGGGAAGATCACCAGAACCGGCAGCCAGGCGGGGTGGTGGATGAAGGCGAGGTCGATCACCACGCACAGCCCCACCGTCCCCGCCAGCGTCACCGGCGACGCGCCGACCCGGTCCACCAGCCGCCCGGCCCAGCGGGTGGTCAGAAAGCTCAAGGAGCCGCCGATCAGGTAGAACAGTCCCAGATGTTCGCGCGGGAAGCCCAGATTGGCTTGAACATAGGCGGCGATGTTGGGGATGATCATGAATTGCTGAATCTGCACCAGCGCGACGGTGGCGTAGGCCAGCCACACCTTGCGCCGGGTCAGCAGGGCGGTGAAGCGCACCCACGCGCCGGGGCCGGTTTCGTGGCTCAGGTGGCCGCGCTGGGGCGGCAGGATTTTGATGGCGATCGCGGCGACGACCAGCCCGGCGGCGGCGACCGCGAAGAAGGGCAGCCGCCAGCCGCCCAGACGCGCCAATTCCAACCCCACCGGCACCCCGGCGATGGCGGCCAGCGAAAAGGACGACATCACGATGCCGGTCGCCTGCCCGCGCCGCTCCGGGGCCACGCTGTCGCTGACCACGGCGATGGCGATGGCCACCGCCGGGCCGCCGAACAGCCCGGCCAGCACGCGGGCTGCCAGCAGCGACGGCAGATCCCAGGCCAGCCCGCCCAGCGCGGTGGAGCCAACCAGCCCGGCCATCGCCACGGCCAAGGCCCGGCGGCGGTCGAAGCGGTCGAGGAAGAGCGACCCGAGCAGCCCGGCCAGGCTGGCCGCCGCCGTGTAGCTGCCCCCGATGTAGCCGATGTGGGCGACCGGAATGTCGAGCGCGCGGGCGAAATCCGGCCCGAGCGGCATCACCATCATGAAATCCAGGATGTTGATGAACTGCACCGCCGCGATGACCAGCGTCAGGCGGCGTTCCTGTGGCGTCAGGGACAAGGCGGGTGGCTCCGGGGATGGGGCGGACGGGACGCGTTCGGCGGGGTTCGCCGGGTGGGGTGCACCGGTTGGGATGCGGTGCGTGGTCGCACCACTCTACCCACGCGCGGCCGTTCGACCAAATCGGGGCCTATCGGGGGAGCCATGCGGCAAACGCGCGCTGGAATGGCAAGGGCAGAGGCGTCGCTTGTTGCCGTCCTATGACGTCTTATGTCGCGGAAGCCGTCTTTTTTGCATTTTTCGTGCGGGAAACGTCAAAGTGGGCTTGGCGAGGCTGCGGTGGCAAGGCTAACATCGTTGCCCCACCGTCGGCAGCGCGACCCAACGGCGCACAACCGCAGAAGGTCCAATGACGACCGACGGACGCCAGCTCTTCCGTTGAGGAACACGACACCCATGTCTGACAACAAGCGCGTCACCGACGAAGAAGCCCTGCTGCTGCATTCCAGCGGGCGGCCCGGAAAGCTGGAGATCACGGCGACCAAGCCGTTGACGACGCAGCGCGACCTTGCGCTGGCCTATTCGCCCGGCGTGGCGGTTCCCTGCCTGCGCATCGCCGACGATC
Organism: Azospirillum griseum; assembly: GCF_003966125.1. Taxonomy (GTDB): domain Bacteria; phylum Pseudomonadota; class Alphaproteobacteria; order Azospirillales; family Azospirillaceae; genus Azospirillum; species Azospirillum griseum. The sequence continues at coordinate 72,115 of NZ_RXMA01000005.1, read as the reverse complement.
CGTCGCTGGCCTACGACTACACGGCCAAGGGCAATCTGGTCGCCATCATCTCCAACGGCACGGCGGTGCTGGGTCTGGGCGATCTGGGCGCGCTGGCGGGCAAGCCGGTGATGGAAGGCAAGGCGGTGCTGTTCAAGCGCTTCGCCGACGTGGACGGCATCGACCTGGAGGTTGATACCCGCGACGTGGACGAGTTCGTCAACTGCGTCCGCTTCCTCGGCCCGACCTTTGGCGGCATCAATCTGGAAGACATCAAGGCCCCCGACTGCTTCATCATCGAAGAGCGGCTGCGCGAGCTTCTCGACATTCCGGTGTTTCACGACGACCAGCATGGGACGGCGATCATCGCCGCCGCCGGTCTGATCAACGCCTGCGACATCACCGGGCGGAACATCAAGGACGTCAAGATGGTGGTGAACGGGGCGGGTGCGGCGGGCATCGCCTGCGCCGAACTGTTCTGCACCGTCGGCGTTTCACGTGAAAACATCATCCTGTGCGACACCAAGGGCGTGGTCTATCGCGGCCGCACCGAAGGGATGAATCAGTGGAAGTCGGCCTTCGCCGTCGACACCGACCGCCGCACGTTGGTGGAGGCGGTGGCCGGGGCGGACGTCTTCGTCGGCTTGTCGGCCAAGGGGGCGATGACCCAGGAGATGGTCAAGTCGATGGCGGCCAAGCCGATCATCTTCGCGCTGGCCAACCCCGACCCGGAAATCACCCCGGAGGAGGTCAAGGCGGTGCGCAGCGACGCCATCGTCGCCACCGGCCGGTCCGACTACCCCAACCAGGTCAACAATGTCCTGGGCTTCCCCTATCTGTTCCGGGGCGCGCTCGACGTCCGCGCCACCACCATCAACGAGGCGATGAAGGTCGCCGCCGCCAAGGCCATTGCCGCCCTGGCGCGCGAGGATGTCCCGGACGAGGTGGACGCCGCCTATTCCGGCCGCCGCCTGCGCTATGGCGCGGACTACATCATCCCGGTCCCGTTCGACCCGCGTTTGATCGTGACCATCCCCGCCGCCGTCGCCCAGGCCGCGATGGAATCCGGGGTGGCGCGCAAGCCGATCGTCGATCTGTCGGCCTACCGCCACACCCTGCGCACCCGCCTGGATCCGACCGCCGACAGCCTGGAACTGATCCTGGAAAAAGTGCGGACCAACCCGCGCCGCGTCGTCTTCGCCGAGGGTGAGGAGGAGCGGACGATCCGCGCCGCCATGGCCTTCCGCAACGCGGGCTATGGGACCCCGGTGCTGATCGGGCGGGAAGAGGTGATCAAGGAGCAGCTCACCGCGATGGGTCAACCGAACGTCACGTTCGAGGTCCACAACGCCCGCCTGTCCGACGCCAACCGCCGCTACAGCGATCACCTCTACCGCCGTTTGCAGCGCAAGGGCGCGCTGCTGCGCGACTGCCAGCGGATGGTCAACCAGGACCGCAACGTGTTCGCCGCCTGCATGGTGGCGCAGGGCGACGCGCACGCCATGGTCACGGGCCTGACCCGCAGCTTTGGCGTGGCCTTTGAAGAGGTGCGCCGGGTCATCGACCCCAAGGCCAACGAGCCGGTGTTCGGCCTGCACCTGTTCATCACCCGCAACCGCACCGTCTTCATCGCCGACACCACCGTGCATGTCCGCCCGGACGGCGCCACCCTGGCCGACATCGCCGTGGGCGCGGCGGCCAAGGCGCGGCAGATGGGGCATGAGCCGCGCGTGGCGCTGCTGTCCTTCTCCAACTTCGGCCAGACGCCGCACCCGAACACCGACCCGATCCGCGAGGCCGTGGGCATCCTCGACAAGCGGCGCGTCGATTTCGAGTATGACGGCGAAATGTCCGCCGATGTGGCGCTGGACTACCAGTTGATGAAGCGGGTCTACCCGTTCGCCCGTCTGTCAGGTCCGGCCAACGTCCTCATCATGCCGGGTCTGCATTCGGCCAACATCTCCGCCAAGCTGATGAACAAGATGGCGGGCGGCCAGATGATCGGCCCGCTGCTGATCGGTTTGGAAAAGCCCGCGCAGATCGTCAGCATGGGGTCGTCGGTCAACGACATCGTGACCGCCGCCGCGCTGGCGGCCCACGATTCGCTGCCCTGGTGAAGAGGCAGCGTGTGAGGTGACACCGGGGCCGCGTGCCGGGGGTGGTTGACGCAACCCCCCGGCGGCGGCCCCGATCACCCCGACCCTCTCTGCGTCCGTTAATCTTTTGTGACCGCTGCGCGGGTCGCGTTGGGATGGTGTAGAACGGCGCATCCCCTGTCCTGCCCACAACGCACCGGTCTGCCATGCGCCTGAAGGCGATGCCGCCCCTTCGATTGATGATCGCCGTTGGCCTGATGCTGGCCCCGCTTGTGGTGGCGCTGGCGGCGGCGGTGCATTCCGAAGCGCTGTCCTCCGGCGTGGCCGCCCTGGTCGGCCTGCTGCCGCTGCTGGGGGCCGGCTTGGCCCTTCGCCTGCACCAGCGCGAGGCCGCCGCCGTGGCCGACTACGCCGCGCAATTGAGCCACAGCGGCAGCCCCACCCCGCCCACCGGCGCGCCGGTGGCCTTGGGCGGCCTGATCGCGGCGGTGGCCCGCCTGCACCGGGTCGCCGCCCGGCGGACGGAAAGCGTCCAGGCTCAGTTGGACGCCAACGACTCCATTCTCGACGCGCTGCCCAGCCCGCTGCTGGTGATGGACGCCGCGCGGCAGGTGACGCGGGCCAATCTGATGGCGCGCGATCTGTTCGGCGACAAGGTGCTGGGCCGCGATCTGGCCGCCACCCTGCGCACCCCGGCGGTGCTGGAGGCGGTGGACGCCGTGCTGGGCGGCGGGGCGACGCGCGTGTTCGAATTCACCCTGCCGGTTCCGGTCGAACGCACCTTCGAAGCCCAGGTGAAGCCCTTTCAACGCACCCTGCCCGCCGCCGATCCGCTGGCCGATCCGGTGGCCGACTCCGCGAACGATGGGCTGTCGGTCCCCGCTCCGGTTCCGCAGACCATCCGCATGGCGATCCTGACCCTGCACGACGTCACCGCCGCCCGGCGGTCGGAGCAGATGCGCGCCGACTTCATCGCCAACGCCAGCCACGAACTGCGCACGCCGCTGTCGTCGCTGCTGGGCTTCATCGAGACGCTGCGCGGCCCGGCGCGCGACGATCCCGAGGCGCAGGACCGCTTTCTGGCCATCATGCACGATCAGGCCAGCCGGATGAGCCGTCTGGTGAACGACCTGCTGTCGCTGTCGCGCATCGAGCTGGACGAACACATGCTGCCCAACGGGCGGGTCGATGTGCTTGATGAGTTGGAGAACGTCATCGCCGCGTTGGAGCTGAAGGCGGCGGAACGCCGGATCCGGCTGATCCTGGACGCGCCCGACAGCGTGCCGCGCGTGGCCGGTGACGACGACCAGTTGACGCAAGTCTTCCAGAATCTGGTCAGCAACGCGATCAAATACACCCGCGAGGACAGCGACGTGACCGTTCAGGTCACGGTCGTCGATGGGGCGGCGGTCGGTTTTGCCGGGCTGCCCGCTTCGGGGCGGCGGGGCGGGCGCGGCGGGGCGCGGATGGTGGCAGTGGCGGTGCGCGACCAGGGCGAAGGGATCGCCCGCACCCATTTGCCCCGCCTGACCGAACGCTTCTACCGGGTGGACGCCGCGCGGTCGCGCGCCATGGGCGGGACCGGCCTGGGTCTGGCCATCGTCAAGCACATCGTCAACCGCCATCGCGGCCGCCTGACCATCGAAAGCGAGGTCGGGGTCGGCAGCGCCTTCACCGTTTATCTTCCGGCGACCGACGAGTCCCTTGGCGCGGCGGACTCCGCCGCGCGCCGCAAGGCGGGGTGACGGCACCGGTGGGGCAAACCTCTGCCATTGTGGCATGCCCCGCATCCCGCCCGCGCACGGTGTCACCAAACTGTCATAAATCCGTAATCATTGCGTCTCCCTCCCCGACTAAGGTCCCGGCAATCGCGGATGGGGTCCTGATCCCCGCTTCCGCAAGCGGGGCAAGGCCAGCGGGCCGCGCTCGCGATCCATCGGTTCCATCGGAGGGATTTCCCGTGAACACCAGCAAGCACCTGATGACCGCAGCGGCGGCTGTGGCTCTGTCCGTCGCCGTCCTTGGCGCCACCACCGGCGCGCAGGCGCAGTCGCGTGACCAGATCCGCGCCGTCGGCTCGTCCACGGTGTTCCCCTTCACCACCGCCGTCGCCGAAGCCTTTGGCAAGGCTGGCAAGTTCAAGACCCCGGTCATCGAATCCACCGGCACCGGCGGCGGGCTGAAGCTGTTCTGCGCGGGTGTCGGCCCGGCGCACCCGGACATCGCCAACGCCTCGCGCCGCATCAAGAAGTCGGAAGTCGAGCAGTGCGCCGCCAACGGCGTCACCCAGATCACCGAGCTGAAGATCGGCTATGATGGCATCGCGCTGGCCTACTCCAAGAAGGCCCCGGACGTCGCCCTGACCACCGCCGTGATCTGGAAGGCGCTGGCCAAGGAAGTGCCGGTCAACGGCAAGATGGTCGCCAACCCCTACAAGAAGTGGTCGGACATCGACGCCAAGCTGCCGAACGAAGAGATCGAGGTCATCGGCCCGCCCCCGACCTCCGGCACCCGCGACACCTTCAACGAGCTGGCCATGCTCGAAGGCTGCAAGAAGGTGCCGGAAGTCAAGGCCGCCATCGCCGACGAAAAGGCCCGTGAAAAGGCCTGCATGACCATCCGCGAAGACGGTGGCTATGTCGAAGCCGGTGAGAACGACAACCTGATCGTTCAGAAGCTGAACGCCAACCCCGGCGCGTTCGGCGTGTTCGGCTACAGCTACATCGACCAGAACCGCGACAAGCTGAAGTCGGCCAAGATGGACGGCGTCGATCTGACCGCCGAGAACGTCGCCGCCGGCAAGTATGAGCTGTCGCGTCCGCTGTTCGTCTATGTGAAGAACGCGCACGCGGGCGTCATCCCCGGCATCCGCGAGTTCATCGCCGAATACACCGCCGAGCGCGCTGTGGGCGACGATGGCTATCTGGTCGACAAGGGCCTGATCCCCGAGCCGAAGGACGCCCGCGAGGCGGCCCGCACCTCGGCGATCAACCTGACGCCGCTCCAGCTCTGACCCTCAAGCGACGCGCGGGCGGCGGCTCTGATCGGGGCCGCCGCTGCGCGCGTCCGCGTGGGCGCATTGGCCCCTCACCCGGCGGTTCCGCATGCAGATCACCGTTCTAGTCCTCATCCTGGCTTTGCTCACCGTGTCCGGTTTCCAGATGGGCCGGTCGCGTGCGGTCGCCTCCGTCGGCGGTCGCCTGGTTGAGCTTCACTCGGTCCCCTCCTATCACGGCTTCTACGTCGCCTTGTGGGCCGGTCTGCCTGCGCTGTTCCTGTTCGCCCTGTGGACGGCGTCGGAAGGCTGGCTCATCATGCGCATGGTGATGTCGGCCCTGCCCGACCGCCTGGTCGCGGGCGATCCCCAGACGCTGAACCTGCTGAAGGCCGACATCCTCAACATCGCGCACGGCATTTCGACCGGCCGCGATGTGGATCCGGCGGTGACGGCGGCGGCGGCCCATTACAACAGCCTGCGCGCGATCAGCGACTGGAGTCTGCTGGCCATCGGGGCCAGCCTCGCGGTGGCCGGTCTGGCCTATGGCCGTCAGTGCATCAGCCCCGACCTGCGCGCCCGCAACCGGGTGGAACGGGTCGTCAACATCGGGTTGGTGATCTGCTCGATGGTTGCCATCCTGACCACCATCGGCATCGTCCTGTCGCTGCTGTTCGAAGCGCTGCGCTTCTTCTCCGTCGTGTCGCCGATCGATTTCCTGCTGGGGACCCACTGGAGTCCGCAGATGGCGATGCGCGCCGATCAGGTCGGTTCGTCCGGCTCCTTCGGTGTCATCCCGCTGTTCACCGGCACGCTGCTCATCACCGCCATCGCCATGATCGTGGCGGTTCCGGTCGGGCTGATGTCGGCGATCTACATGTCGGAATACGCCAACCCGAACGTGCGCACCTGGCTGAAGCCGATTTTGGAAATTCTCGCGGGCATCCCGACGGTCGTCTACGGCTTCTTCGCCGCGCTGACCATGGCCCCGTTCGTCCGTTCCATCGGCCACAGCATCGGGTTGGATGTCAGCTCCGAATCGGCGCTGTCGGCGGGCATCGTCATGGGCGTGATGATCATCCCCTTCGTCAGCTCGCTGTCGGACGACGTCATCAACGCCGTGCCGCAAGCGCTGCGCGATGGCTCCTATGGCCTGGGGGCGACCAAGTCGGAAACCATCCGCCAAGTGGTGATCCCCGCCGCCCTGCCCGGCATCGTCGCCGCCATCATGCTGGCGGTCAGCCGCGCGATTGGCGAAACCATGATCGTCACCATGGCCTCGGGCCTGACCGCCAACCTGACGGCCAACCCGCTGGACGCCGTGACCACGGTGACGACGCAGATCGCCACCCTGCTGGTCGGCGACCAGGAATTCGACAGCCCCAAGACGCTGTCGGCCTTCGGCCTCGGTCTGGTGCTGTTCGTTGTCACGCTCTCCCTCAACATGGTCGCCCTGCGGGTGGTCCAGAAGTATCGAGAGAAATATGACTGATCTCGTGCAACAGGATACGCGGGCCATGACCGTCACGGCTTCCAAATCCCATTACCAGAGCGAGGAGTTCGCCCGTCGGCTGCGCGGTCGCTACGCCGCCGAGCGCAACTTCAAGATCGCGGGCATCGCGGCCCTGGCGCTGGCGTCGATGATGCTGGTGGTGCTGCTGACCTCCATCGTCTCCAAGGGCTACACCGCCTTCCAACAGGCGCAGGTGCGGCTTGAGGTGACGTTGGACAAGGCGATGGTGGAGGAGCGGAACTACACCGCCATTCTCCGCCAGGCGCTCTACGCCCAGTTCCCGCAGATCACCGACCGCACCGGCAAGCGCACGCTGAACGAGCTTCTGTCGTCCGGCGCGCCCTATGAGCTGGAGGCGCTGGTCAAGCAGAACCCGGCCATCGTCGGCACCACCCAAACCGTCTGGGTGCGCGCGGACGACGAGGTGGACCAGTTCGTGAAGGGCAACTTCCCGCGCACCGCGCCGGAATCCGAACGCCGCCTGAACGACGCCAAGATCGCCGCCATCGACGCGATGACCGCCAAGGGCACGCTGGTCCAGGCCTTCAACACCACCCTGTTTTCGGCGGGCGACAGCCGCGAGGCCGAACAGGCGGGCATCTGGGGGGCCATCGTCGGCTCCATGCTGACGCTGATGGTGACGATGCTGCTGTCGGTGCCGATCGGCGTCGCGGCGGCGGTCTATCTGGAAGAGTTCGCGCCGAAGAACAAATGGACCGACCTGATCGAGGTCAACATCAACAACCTCGCCGCCGTGCCGTCGATCATCTTCGGTCTGCTGGGCCTGGCGGTGTTCCTGGGCTTCTTCGGTCTGCCGCGTTCGGCCCCGCTGGTCGGCGGTCTGGTGATGGCGCTGATGACCCTGCCGGTCATCATCATCTCGGCCCGCGTCGCCCTGAAATCGGTGCCGCCGTCGATCCGCGAAGCCGCGCTGGGCATCGGCGCGTCGCCCCTGCAAACGGTGACGCACCATGTGTTGCCGCTGGCGATGCCGGGCATCCTGACCGGTACCATCATCGGCATGGCCCGCGCGCTGGGCGAAACCGCGCCGCTGCTGATGATCGGCATGGTCGCCTTCATCGTTGACATTCCTCACGGCCTGACCGACAGCGCGACCGTGTTGCCGGTGCAGATTTACATGTGGGCCGACAGCCCCGAGCGTGCCTTCACCGAACGCACCTCGGCGGCGATCATGATCCTGCTGGGCTTCCTGATCCTGATGAACGGGTTGGCCGTTTTCCTGCGCAAGAAATTCGAGAGGCGGTGGTAAGCCATGAGCGTCCAGACCCAGATCCACACCAAGCCGCAAGCCGCCGCGCGCACCGCTCCGGCCGTGCCGAACAAGATGGTGGCCCGCGACGTCAAGGTGTTCTACGGCGCCAAGCAGGCGTTGAAGGGCATCAACGTCGAGATCCAGGAGAACAAGGTGTTGGCGCTGATCGGCCCGTCGGGCTGCGGCAAATCCACCTTCCTGCGCTGTCTGAACCGGATGAACGACACCATCGAGAATTGCCGGGTCGAAGGCCTGATCGCGCTCGACGGTGAGGACATCTACGGCAAGGGCATCGACGCCGTGCAGCTCCGCGCCCGCGTCGGCATGGTGTTCCAGAAGCCGAACCCCTTCCCCAAGTCGATCTACGACAACATCGCCTATGGCCCGCGCATCCACGGCATGGCCACGGGTCGTGAAGAGTTGGACGAGGTCGTCGAGAAGTCGTTGCAGCGCGCCGGCCTGTGGAACGAGGTCAAGGACCGCCTGCGCGAGCCGGGGACCGGCCTGTCGGGTGGCCAGCAGCAGCGCCTTTGCATCGCCCGCGCCATCGCGGTCAGCCCGGAAGTCATCCTGATGGACGAGCCGTGCTCCGCGCTCGACCCCATCGCGACGGCCCACATCGAAGAGCTGATCGACGAGCTGCGCGAGAACTTCACCATCGTCATCGTCACCCACAACATGCAGCAGGCGGCCCGCGTGTCCCAAAAGACCGCGTTCTTCCACCTGGGCGACATGGTGGAGTGCGACGACACCGAGGAAATCTTCACCAACCCGCGCGACGAGCGCACCCAGGGCTACATCACCGGCCGTTACGGCTGATCGGGTGAAGGGTCGCCCCCTTCCCCCGGAGTTGGGGAGGGGGCGTGTCAGGTTGGCGTGACCGCCGAGCAATGTTGAAGGAAGCGAAGATGCTGGGTAACGTCGAAGCGCGCGCAGTGAACGGAGCCACCATGAACGCGGCGCTGAAGCCGCTCGTCCTGATCGTCGAGGACGAGGCCGACATCGTCACCTTGCTGAAGTACAACCTGGAAAAGGATGGCTTCCGCGTCGTGACCGCCACCGATGGGGAGGAGGCCCTCCTCCTGGCCGGTGAGCAGACCCCGCACATCGTGTTGCTGGATTGGATGCTGCCGCTGATGAGCGGGCTGGAGGTCTGTCGCCAGCTTCGCCGCAACAGCAAGACCCGCGACATCCCGATCATCATGCTGACCGCGCGCGGGGAGGAAGGCGACCGCGTGCGCGGCCTGAATTCCGGGGCCGACGATTACATCACCAAGCCCTTTTCGCCGACGGAGCTGGTGGCCCGCATGCGCGCGGTGCTGCGCCGCGCCTCGCCCGGCATGACCGACGAGACGCTGCAATTCGCCGACGTCACCATGGATCTGGCGGCCCACCGGGTGCGCCGCAACGGGCGCGACATCCATCTCGGCCCGACCGAATTCCGCCTGCTGCGCCACTTCATGCAGCATCCGGGGCGCGTCTTCTCGCGCGAACAGCTTCTTGATCTGGTGTGGGGGCACGACGTGTATGTCGAACCGCGCACCGTGGACGTCCACATCCGCCGCCTGCGCAAGGCGATGAACGAGGACACCGAACTGGATCTGATCCGCACCGTGCGGTCGGCGGGCTACGCGCTCGACACCAAATCGATCTGAATCGATCTGGGTCGCCTTCCCCCCTCCAGTCATGGCGGGGATGGAGAGGAATGCCAAAGGGGACGCCGCTGCGTCCCCTTTTTTCATGCCTGCTTCACCGTGATCGTGTCGCCGACGGACAGCCCCCAATCGCGGTCGGCCCGACCGGCGTGGACGGCGATTTCGGCCAGGCCGTTGGCGTTCTCGTACCACAGCGCCTCCCCGCGCGGCGCGTCGGCGAAGGTGCGGTGGCGGCGCGCCACCCGGTCGCCCGCCCGCAGGATCGCGGTGCTGGGCAGGGTCGCCGCGCGCAGACCGGTCATGGCGTTGCCATAGACATCGACATAGACGATGCGGCTGAGGTCGTCCGGCCAATTGGGGCGGTCGAGGGCGACGGGATCGAGCGCCGTGCGCGTCACCGTCTGCCCGGTCGCCAAGCGGGCGGTCACCGGGGCGAACAGATCCCGTCCGTGGAAGCTGGCCGACAGACGGTCGGGCCGCCAATCGATCCGCCACGCCCGCCGGGTGGCCGCGCGCCGGACCACCTGGGCGAACAGCCCGTTGTCGGGGCCGACGAACCACCGCCCATCCGCCTCGACGATCACGGGCGCGCGGTCGGTGCCCACACCGGGATCGACCACGCACAGGAACAGGCTGCCGACCGGCAGGGCGGGGGCATAGGCGGCCAGAAGATAGGCCGACAGCGTGGGGTCAAAGGCCGGTGCGTCGGCGAACAGGTCGATCACCGGCACGCCGGGGGCCTGTTGCGTCAACACCGCCTTGACCTGTCCGGTGTAGGGACCGGACAGGCCGAAATCGGTGAACAGCAGGATCATGACGGCAGTGTACCGCGCTCACCGCCGGGTGGGAACGGCCTGTCAGCCGCCCGCCTTCAACGCGTCCAAACGCGCCTTCAACAGCGTGTGTTCGGGGTCGCCGGGCTTGAACTGGGCGATCAGGCGGCCCCAGAACTCCTCCACCTCGGCCTTGCGGCCGGTGGTCATGGCGTCCAGACCCAACAGCCACAGGGCGTCGCGGTTGGTTGCGTCAACCGCCAACGCTTGACGCAAGGCGGCCGTCACCTCGCCGGGCATCGGGGCGGGGGTGTCGCTGCGCGGGATGCCTTGCAGGATTGCCCCGGCGTAGGCGACCAGCACATCCGGGCGGTTGGGCGCGCGCTCCTTGGCCTTGGTCGCGGCCTCCAGCGCCTTGGCCCGTTCGCCGAGCACGCCGTAGGAGCGGATCAGCTTCAGCCAGCCGTCGATGTCCGACGGGTCGGCCTCCAGCTTGCTGGCGAGGTTGGCGACCATGCCCCGGATCATCTGGTCACGCTCATCGGGGCTGGGCTGCCCGGCTTGCGGTGGGGTGGTTTGCGGGAGGGTGTTTGGCCCCTGGTCGGCCTGGGCCGTCGGCGTTTCGGGCGGCAGCGGCTCCGGCGTGACGGCGGCGGGGTCGAGCTTCAGGGCGATGGCCGCCTCGCGGATCTGGTCGCGCAGGACCGGAACCCACGGGGCGTTGGCCGGGGAATCGGCCATCAGGGCACGCCAGCGGTCCAGCGCCGTGCGCTGGTCGCCCGCCTGATAGCGGGCCAGGGCGGCGAAGAAGCGGGCGCGGGCGTCCTTGGGATCCTTGGTCAGCACGCGGTCGAAGGCGACGCGCGCCTCCTCCGGCACCGCGCCGTCGTTGGCGTCGGTCGCCACCTCCCCGAACAGGCCGAGCAGTTCGACATCGTCGGGGCTGAGGGCGGCGGCGCGGCGCAGGGCGTCCACCGCTTCCGCCGGGCGGTTCATCTTGACATAGGCCTGGCCGAGGATGGTCCAGCCCTGCGGGTCGTTCGGGTTCTCGGCGAGCTGCTTTTTCAGCGACTCCACGGCGGCGAGCACCGATTGCGGCGGGCCGCCCCGCTCCTTGGCCAGATCGCGGGCGGCGAGCGGCTGGGCCGGAACCTCCGGCCGTCCCAACAGGGCGTAGACCGTCACTGCCCCGACCGGGACCAGCAGCGCCAACAGCAGGGCAAGCGCGCGGGCGGTGCGTGGGGCGGTGGGGCGGTGGGGGACGGCGGGCTGGGCGCTGGCGGCGCTGTCGCTGTCGGCCAGCATGCGCCGGGCGATTTCCGCCTTGGCCGCTTCGGCCTGCGCGTCGTTGATGAGACCGCGCGCGCGGTCGCGCTCCACCTCGTCCAGCTGGTCGCGGTAGACCTCCTGGTCGTACTGGGCGCGGGTGGCGACCGGAGGGGCGGCGCGGAACAGCGGCCACAGGATCAGCAGAAGGGCCGCCGCCGTCATCGCGGCGGCGAAAATCCAGAACAGCATCAGAGATCGTCTTTCCGCAGCAGCGCGTCCAAACGGCGGCGCTCGTCCTCGGTCAGGGGGGCGGTGTCGGCCTCCGCCGTCGCGCCGCGCCGCCCGCGCAGGAACAGCGCGGTCGCCAGCCCGCCCAGCAGCAGGATGGCGAAGGGGGCGACCCACAACACCAGCGTCGTCGCCTTGAAGGGCGGGCGCAACAGCACGTAATCGCCGTAGCGGTCGGTGACATAGGTCATCACGCCCGCGTCGCTGTCACCGGCCTTCAGCCGTTCGCGCACCAGCACGCGCAGATCGCGGGCCAAGGGGGCGTTGCTGTCGTCGATGGATTGGTTTTGGCAGACCAGGCAGCGCAAATCCTTGCTGATGTCCCGCGCGCGGGCCTCCAGCGCCGGATCGGCCAGCACCTCGTCGGGTTGAACGGCCCAGGCCGGTCCCACCGGTAAGACCAACGATGTCAGGGCCAGCGGCGTCAGACCCAGCGCCAGCGACAGGGCGCACGCGCGCGCAATCGTTCTCATCCCTGCCTCAGATGCTTGACCAGGGGGAGGATCTGCTCCTCCACCACCTGCGGGGTGAGCGGGCCGACATGCTTGAAGCGGATGCGGCCCTGGCGGTCGATCAGGAAGCTTTCCGGCACGCCATACACACCCCAGTCGATCGACACCCGCCCGTCCAGATCCACGCCGATGCTGGCGTAGGGATCGCCGTTGCGGGTCAACCAGGCCAACGCGTCCTCCGCCTTGTCCTTGTGGTTGATGGCGCGCACGGTCACGCCCTGTTCGCGGGCCAGCCGGGTGATGACCGGGTGTTCCGCCTTGCAGGGGATGCACCAGGAGGCAAAGACGTTGACCAGCGTCACATCGCCGGTCAGCCGGGCCGACGACAGCCCTTCCGTCCGTCCCGGCAGCGGCGGCAGGGAGAAGGACGGGACCGGCTTGTCGATCAGCACCGACGGGATGTCGCGCGGATCCCGCTCGAACCCCAGGTAAAAGGCCACGCCAACGCCGACGAACAGCAGGAAGGGCAGCAGATAGAGCACGCGGCGCATGGGAATGCGTCTCTCCTCACTCGGCAGGCTGGGCGGGGGGGACCAAACCGGCCTTGGCGGCGCGGCGGCGTTCGGGCGCGCCGATGCGGAACCGGCGGTCGGTCAGGCTGACCAGCCCGCCCAGCATCATGCCGACGCCGCCGATCCAGATCCACGGAACCATCGGGTGGTGATAGATGCGGACGATCCAGGCGGTGCCGTTCTGCGTCGGGTCGCCCAGCGCGATGTAGAGATCGGAGAACAGCGTGGTGTGGATCGCCGATTCCGTCGTCGTCATCCGGGTGACGGGGTAGCTGCGCCGCTCCGGCGTCAGGGTGGCGACCGGCTGGCCGTCCTTCGTCACGGTGAAGATGGCGCGGTCGGCCTTGTAATTCTCGCCCGCCACCGGCCCGACGCTGTCAAAGCGGAAGTCATACCCGGCGAGGCTGGCTGTCTGGCCCGGACGCATCGAGTCGATCCGCTCGCTCTGCCAGGCCGAGGTCGCGGTCATGCCCATGATCGACACGCCGAGGAAGGCGTGGGCGATGGTCATGCCCCAGGCGCTGCGCGGCAGATGCACCGCGCGGGTCCAACTGTCGGCCAGCGGCACGCGGAACAGGCGGATGCGCTCGGCGAACTCCACCAGCGAGCCGACGATGGCCCAGGCGGCGAGCGCCACCCCGACCAGCGCCAGCAGCGGCCCGCCGCCCGCCGTGACATAGGCGGTGACGGCGACGCAGACGACCACCACCACCCCGGCCACCCACAGCCGGGTCAGCGCTGCCCCCAGATCCGCCCGCTTCCACGACAGGAAGGGGCCGACGACCATGGCGGCCACCAGCGGGATGGCGATGGGCACGAAGGTGGCGTTGAAGAAGGGCGGGCCGACCGACACCTTGCCCGCCTTCAGAATGTCGAGGAACAGGGGGTAGAGCGTGCCGATGAAGACGGTGGCGGTGGCGGTGGACAGCAGCAGATTGTTCAGCACCAAGGCACCTTCGCGGCTGACCGGGGCGAACAGGCCGCCCGCCTTCAACGCCGGGGCGCGCAGGCTGTAGAGCAGCAGCGAACCCCCGGTGGCGATGGCCAGCAGCACCAGGATGAAGGCCCCGCGCGCCGGATCGACGGCAAAGGCGTGCACCGAGGTCAGAATGCCCGACCGGACCAGGAAGGTCCCCATCAGCGACAGCGAAAAGGTGACGATGGCCAGCAGGATGGTCCAGCTTTTCAGCGCGTCGCGCTTTTCCACCACGATGGCGGAATGCAGCAGCGCCGTTCCGGCCAACCACGGCATGAAGGACGCGTTTTCGACCGGATCCCAATACCACCAGCCACCCCAGCCCAATTCGTAATAGGCCCACCAGGATCCCAGCGCGATGCCCATGGTCAGGGTGGACCAGGCCGCCAGCGTCCAGGGCCGCACCCAGCGCGCCCAGGCCGGATCGACCCGCCCTTCGATCAGGGCGGCGACGGCGAAGGAAAAGGCCATCGAGAAGCCGACATAGCCCGCGTAGAGGAAAGGCGGGTGGAAGGCCAGCCCCGGATCCTGCAACAGCGGGTTCAGATCGTTGCCGTCCAGCGGGGCCGGGACCACGCGGATGAAGGGGTTGGAGGTGGTCAGGATGAACAGCAGGAAGCCGATGCCGATCAGCCCCTGCACCGCCAGGACCCGCGCCTTCAGCGTCGGCGGCAGGTTGCGGCCAAAGGCGGCGACGGCGGCCCCGAACACGGCGAGCATGACGATCCACAGGACCATCGAGCCTTCGTGGTTTCCCCACACGCCCGACACCTTGTAGAGCATCGGTTTCAGCGAGTGGCTGTTCTGCACCACATTCTGCACGCTGAAATCGGACACCACATGCGCCCAGGTCAGCGCGCCATAGGCGACCAGCACCAGCAGCATCTGGGCGATGGCGGCGGGTCCGGCCACGCTCATCCAGGCGGCGTTGCGGGTGGCGGCCCCGACCAGCGGCGGACCGGCCTGGACAAAGGCGACGAACAGCGCCAGCACCAGCGCGTAATGGCCGAGTTCGGGGATCACGGTCCCGCTACTCCTTCTTGGTCGCCGCCGGGGGGGCGTTGGTGTTGGCGGCGGTTTTGCCCTCGGCGGGGTTCTTGTAGACGCCTGCCTGTTTCAACGCCTCCGACACCTCCGGCGGCATGTAGGTCTCGTCGTGCTTGGCCAGCACCTCGCGCGCGACGAAGACGCCGCCGGTCAGCTTGCCTTCGGCCACCACCCCCTGCCCTTCGCGAAACAGGTCGGGCAATTGGCCGCGATAGCGGACGCCGATGGTGTGGGCGGTGTCGGTCACGCGGAATTCGGTGGTCACGCCGTCGGTCAGCTTGCGGACGCTGCCCTGTTCGACCAGCCCGCCCAACCGGAAATTCCGGTCGCCGACCTGCTGGGTCTGCAACTGGCTGGGGCTGTAGAAGAACACGATGTTGTCCTGGAACGCGGTCAGCGTCAGGGCGGTGGCCGCGCCAAGCCCCAGCAGGGCCAGGCCCAGCATGTAGAGGCGGCGTTTCTTCCGGGTCATCCTTCGCTCGCTTTCCCCGGCAATCCGGGGGCGCTGGAGGGGGCTGTGTGGGAATGGGCGGTGTCAGAGTGGGCGGCGGCGCGCGCGCGGCGGCGCGGGGTGCGCACGCCTTCCAGCGCCCGCACGGTGGCCTCGGCCTCGCGCAGGCCCTTCAGGCTGACGACCAGCAGGCCGATCAGCACCAGCGCGGCCAGGCCGTAAGCGGGCCAGACGAAGGCGGCGTAGCCGCCCATGGTGAAAAATTCGGTCATGCCGTTACCCCGTCGCTCCGTCTCCGGCGACGCTGAAGCGCAGCGTCTGGATCTTGCGCTGCGCCAGTTCGGCGCGCAGGCGCAGGATCACCACCGTGATGAAATAAGTGGTGAAGCCGACGGCCATCACCAACAGCGGAATCAGCATGCTGGAATCGATGGTGGGGCCGCCCATGCGCACAACGCTGGCGGGCTGGTGCAGCGTGTTCCACCAATCGACCGAAAATTTGATGATCGGCACGTTGACGATGCCAACCAGCAGCAGCACGTCGCCCGCCCGCGCCCCACGCTGCGGGTCGTCGAAGGCGTTCACCAGGGCCATGTAGCCGAGATAGAGGAAGAACAGGATCAGAACGCTGGTCAAGCGCGCGTCCCACACCCACCAGGTTCCCCACATCGGCGCGCCCCACAGCGAGCCGGTGACAAGGCAGATCAGGGTGAAACCGGCCCCGATGGGGGCGGCGGCCTTGGCGAACAGGTCGGCCAGCGGGTGTTTCCACACCAGCCCGGCGGCGGCGGCGATCGCCATGTTGGTGTAGACGAACAGGCTCATCCACGCCGCCGGGACGTGGATGTACATGATGCGCACGGTGTCGCCCTGCTGGTAATCGGGCGGGGAGCCGAACAGGCTGAGATACAGCCCGGCGATCAGCAGGATCACGGTGGCCCCGGCGGTCCATGGCAACAGCAGGGCCGACAGGCGCAGGAAGCGGGCGGGATTGGCGAAACGGTGCATCGTGCAGGGCCTTGCGGGTGGTGGCCTTCGGGCGCTCGTGTCGAGGATATAAGCCCATGGATGACGGAGCGCGAGGAGTTTCGCCTTGATCTTGGTCAGGTGGGGCCGCCTGTCTATCCCGGATCCGATGACGGGTCAGACGATGGTGTGCGGCCGATGAACGGGGCCTGAACGTGCGACGCCGGGGAGTGGGCGTTTCATCCCTCCCCCCGGCGCGTCGGTGTCAAAAAATCGTTACAGCAGGGTCGGTTGGGCCGGAACCGGAACGGCGGTCCCCATCGCCTGGGCGATCAGCTCCATGTCGTGGTCGCTGATGGCGAACAGGCCGAAGCGAAGCTGATAGCCCCAATTCCGTTGCCCGGCGGAAAACTCCAACCGGTCGAGCAGGGGGTGGATCGGCGTTTCCGCCCCGCCCATCCAGATCACATCGCGGCGGAAGGGAACGAAGCCGCCGCCCATGTCGAAGGGGTACGGCTCGCGGTCTTGCACCACGCCGATGGCGGTGAAGGATTGGGCGCGGTCCTTGCCGCCGAAGCTCTCGGTCGGCGAATAGTAGGCGACGCGGTCGCCCGGCTGCATCCGGCGCAGCGGTGCGGCCTTGCCGTGGCACACTTGCATGAAGCCCCCGGCGCGGCCCCGCCGGACATGTTCGGCGGAGGCGACGGCGATCCAGTTCCGGCCCATGGTTCCCTCTCAGCTGTCGGGTGGCAGGCGTCAGGTGGTTGGCATCAGGCGGCGGGCGGGGCGGACGGCGCGAACACGCGCAGCCGGTGCCCGTTGGGGTCGACCGCCACGAAGGTGTGGCCGAAATCCATCGCCGTCGGGACTTGCACGATGGGCAGGCCGCGCGCCGCCCAATCGGCGTGGGTGGCGTGCACCGCGTCGGCGTCGGCCACGGTGAAGGCGATTTCCGATCCGCCGCCGCCCGCCGCCGGGGCTGGTTCCACCGTGTGGCGCGACCACAGGCCCAGCATGGTCCCGGAGGTCATCGCGAACATGGCGAAGGTGGGAGAGGCTTCGACCGGCGGCTTGCCCAGCAGATCAGCGTAAAAGGCGGCGCTGGCGGTCGGGCTGTCGACGTAGAGCAGGACGAAATCGAGATCGAGCATGGTCGCATCCATTCGGTTTGGTGTGTGGCCCGGTCGGGAGCGCCCCGTCCGGTGACACCAACCTTATGCGGACCCACTGTCAGATTCTGTCAGCATGGTGGTGGGTGGCGGAACCATCGTCGACCGTCACCGGGGTGTGGGGATGCCCTCCGCCGCGCGCCACTCCTTCAGCATGGCGTGGCGGCGGCGTGGGTAGCGGGTGTCGGTGGCGGTCAGGGCGACGATGCGGTCGGTGCGGAAATGGCGGAAGGATTGACGCAACTCGCACCAGGCCACCACCACGCGGACCCGGTCGAAAAAGCCCAGGGCGAAGGGCCAGACGACGCGGCGGCTGTCCGAACCGCGCCCATCGCGGTACAGCAGTTCCAGCTTGTGTTCGCTGCGGATGGCGTGGCGGATGGCCGCCAGTTCGGCGTCTCCGGCGGCGATCGGTTCGCCGGGGCCGACCAGCAGGGTGGACGCGTCCATGCCCTCGCGCCGGTCGGGCGGCAGCACCGCCGCGATCTTGGCCAGCGCGTTGCGGGCGGCCCCGGCCAGACGGCTGTCGCCCCGGTCCACCACCCAGCGCGAACCAAGGGCCAGCGCCTCCACCTCCTCTTCGGTGAACATCAGCGGCGGCAGCAGGAAGCCGGGGCGCAGGATGTAGCCGACGCCGGGTTCCCCCTCGATCCCCGCCCCCTGCCCTTGCAGCGTGGCGATGTCGCGGTAGAGCGTGCGCAGGCTGACGCCCAATTCGGACGCCAGGGCGTTGCCGCTGACCGGCTGGCGGTGGCGGCGCAGAATCTGCATCAGGTCGAGAAGCCGTTCGGCGCGCGACATGGCGGCGCGCTCCGGTCAGCCCACCGCGATGGGGCAGACGGTGGCCTTGGCCAACCGGGCGAGGTCGGCGGGGGCCAGCATCAGTTGCAGGCCGCGCCGCCCGCCATTCACCACCATGTCGGGCAGGGCACCGGCGCTGGCGTCGATGAAGGTCGGCAGGGTTTTTTTCTGGCCCAGCGGGCTGATGCCGCCGACCAGATAGCCGGTGGTCTTTTCAGCCAGGGCGGGATCGGCCAGATCGGCCTTTTTCGCCTTGGCCGCCGCCGCGATGGCTTTCAGATCGAGCTTGGCCGCCACCGGGATGACGGCGCAGGCCAGGGCCTTGGGTTCCAACTGGACGATCAGCGTTTTGTAGACGATGGCCGGATCCAGCCCCAGGGCGGCGGCGGCGTGCAGGCCGATGGCGTCGGCGGAGGGATCGTACTCATACTCCATCACGCGGAAGGCGACGCCCGCCGCCTTCGCCGCGTTGACCGCCGGTGTCACCTTCGCCGCCATAACCGCCTGTTCCTGTCCGTGATCGCTGCGCCCCGGTCACTCGCCGCGCGAGGAGGGGTTGCCGATCATGGTCAGAAACTCCCGCCGGGTCGAGGGGTCGTTGCGGAACGCGCCCAGCATCCGGCTCGTCACCATGCTGACGCCCGGCTTGTGGATGCCGCGCGTGGTCATGCATTGGTGCTGCGCCTCGATCACCACCGCCACGCCTTCGGGCTGCAACACCTCGTTGATGGTGTTGGCGATCTGGGCGGTCATCTTCTCCTGGATTTGCAGGCGCTTGGCGTAGGCTTCGACCACGCGCGCCAGCTTGGAGATGCCGACCACCCGGTGCTTGGGCAGATAGGCGACGTGGGCCTTGCCGATGATCGGCACCATGTGGTGCTCGCAATAGGATTCGACGCGGATGTCGCGCAGAATCACCATCTCGTCGTAGCCGTCGGTCTCTTCGAAGGTGCGCTGGAGCAGATCGACCGGATCGACGGTGTAACCGGCGAAGAATTCCTCGTAGGAGCGGACGACGCGGTCGGGCGTGCCGACCAGCCCCTCGCGCGTCGGGTCGTCGCCCGCCCAGCGCAGCAGGGTGCGCACCGCCTGTTCGGCCTCCTCGCGGGACGGGCGGGCGGTGTTGGCGGCGGTCGCGCGCGGCAGGCCGGGGCCGGGAACCACCTTTTCGGCGAACTGGGTCTTGGAAGCCGTCACGGGGATAACCTTTCGATGCTGGTGCGCCGATGCTGATGCGCGGTTCCGGCTCCGCCCGGCCGTGGGGCGGATCGGTCCGGCGTGCTGCGCGTCGATACGCGGGACATGGCGGCTTGGATCACCACCGCCGTTCGATCGGACCCGTCAGGACATCCGACCGGAATCCCAAAATTGCACAAGCCCCACAACTTTCAAGGGACTCAAAGACCACAAAATCGCGGGGTTATCCGCTCGACCCATCAGTTCAGCCGCATCGGCTGGTGCGGGCTGTCCAGGGAAAAGGCCGGAATGGCGATGTCGAAGGGCACCCCGTCGGCGTCCTCCATGCCATAGCTGCCGACCATGATGCCCGATGGCGTGCCCAGCGGGGTGCCGCTGGTGTATTCGAAGGAACCGCCCGGCTCCAACACCGGCTGTTCGCCGACCACGCCGGGGCCGCGCACCTCCTGCACCCGGCCCATGGCGTCGGTGATTTGCCAATAGCGGGTGCGAAGCTGGACCGTTTCCTCGCCCTCATTGTCGATGCGGACGTGATAGGCCCAGACGTAACGCCCCTCGGCGGGGGCGGACTGGTCTTCCAGAAAGGCGGGCTGGACGGTGACGCGGATCGCGCGGGTGACGGCGGTGTACATCGGACGGCCTGAAGGATTGGCGGGATCAATCGGTCGGGCCACCATAAAGGCGGGACTCCCCAACTGTCCAGACACCCCCGACGCGTCCGGGACCAACGCGCCGCGCCGGGGGTGGGAATGGCCGACGGGAGTGGCCGGGGTCAGCGGCGTTCCGGGCGGAACGCGTCGGGATCGGTGAAGGGCCGCTCGCCGCTCATCAACTCGGCCAACAGGCGGCCGCTGGCCGGTCCCATGGTCAGGCCTTGGTGGCCATGGCCGAAATGCAGCCACAGACCCGGATGGCGCGGGGCCTGCCCGATCACCGGCAGCATGTCGGGCATGCAGGGCCGGGTTCCGAACCAGGGCGTCGGGTTGACGGGATCGCCGAGATCCAGCAGGGCGCGGGCCGCCGCCTCCGCCCGCGCCAACTGCACCGGGTCGGCGGGGGCGTCGGCATGGGTCAGTTGCGCGCCCGTGGTGATCCGCAGCCCCCGCGCCATCGGGGCCAGCACGCAGCCGAAATCCGCGTCCAGCAGCGGCAGGGACAGGCCGCCGCCGCTGTAATGCTGGTGATAGCCGCGCTTGCGCACCATGGGGAAGCGGTAGCCCAGCGGCTGCAACAGCGCGGGCGACCAGGGACCGAGCGCCACCACCGCCGCGTCGGCCTCCACCGGGCCGTCGTCGGTGGTCACGGACCAGCCATCCCCTGGCCCGGCGGTCAGCGTCGCCGCGTCGCCCTGGACCAGCCGCCCCCCGGCCTTGACAAAGGACTGGGCGTAGGCGGCGACCAGCGCCCCCGGATCGGACAGGGTCCAGGGGTCGAGCCAATGGATGGCGCCATGGATGGCGGCGACGCCGCTCTGGGTCAGGGCGGGTTCGGCCCGCGCCAGCTCCGCCGGGGTCAGGGTGGCGTACCGCACCCCCCAGCGCTGGCGGTGATGCTCCACCTCGGCCACCGCCTCGTCAAAATCGGCGGGATCGCGGAAGATGGCGCGGAAC
Source organism: Azospirillum griseum (assembly GCF_003966125.1). Taxonomy (GTDB): domain Bacteria; phylum Pseudomonadota; class Alphaproteobacteria; order Azospirillales; family Azospirillaceae; genus Azospirillum; species Azospirillum griseum. Next base: position 51,033 of record NZ_RXMA01000005.1, on the reverse strand, counting down.
CCCTCGCGCCGGACCAGACCGTCAACCGGCCGCCCATTGGCGGCGCAGCCCGCCATCAGCGCCCCATGCTCCGCCGTCGCCGCCGCGATCAGCCGGGCGTAGGCGTCGGAAATCCGGCGGTGGCGGTCCGGCTCGGAATGCCACCAATAGCGGGCCAGCGGCTCGGCGTGGTCGGGCAGCGCGCCCGGATGATAATGCACGTCGTTGGTCTGGCCGGTGGCCATGGCCAGCAGGCGGCGCACCCCGCGCGGCATGGCGTGGGGGCTGACCGCCTCGCTCTGGATGATTCCGGCGTTGCCATAGCTGGTTTCCTGCCCCGGTCCCCGGCGGTCCACCACCGTCACCGCCCATCCCCGCTGTTGCAGGTGCAGCGCGGTGCCGATGCCGACCATGCCCGCGCCCAGAACGATCGCCTGCCTCATGCCGTCCACTCCCAAAAACCGGCCAAACAGCCGCAACCATACCAGCAGAGGTTGGAAGCGACTTGCAAGCCCTTGCCCACCGCCGCGCGCGCTGGACGGCGCTGTGGAGGAACTGCGGAGCCGCTTGGAAAGCCTGTGAAAAATCGGGGTCGGCGGGGGGATGCAGTCATGCGTTCCCTGCGGGTCAACATCGTCTTGCACCGGGGGGGCAAGGGTGTTATACGCGCAAGTCCCAGCAACGGCCCATGAGCCTACGCAATGTCTCGTTCGCACGCCCTTCGCATCCGACGACGGAGCCTCGCCCCGCAGAACGCGGGTGCGGCCGTCCTTGGGTCGCGTGCGAACGCCAAAGGCCACAGCGGGACCTGATCCCCACGGCAACCGGCGACGGCGCGACCCCGCAGCAGAAGACCATCTTCCCGCCGGGAGCCATCGCATGATCATCACGGTTGAACAGCCCAAGCACGCCTGCGCCATCGAAGCCCTGCTCGACTCCGCCTTCGGGCCGGACCGGTTCAAGAAAACCGCCTACCGGCTGCGGGAGGGCGTGGACTCGATCCCCGAGTTGAACCTCGTCGCCATCGACCATGACGAACATGGCCACGAAGTTCTGCTGGGAACCATCCGCTATTGGCCGGTGATGATCGGCGACACCCCGTCGATCATGCTCGGCCCCATCGCCGTGTCGGGTGATCTCCAGGGCGGCGGTCTGGGCAGCAAGATGATCCGGATGAGCCTGAACAAGGCGGTCGCGCTGGGCTACAGCTCCGTCATCCTGGTGGGCGACGCCCCTTATTACGAGCGGTTCGGCTTCACCCGGGCGCTGACCTTGGGCATGCAGATGCCCGGCCCGGTGGACATGAACCGGCTGTTGGGGCTGGAGCTGGTGGACGGCGCGTTGCAGGGCGTGGCGGGCATGATCGGCCCGGCCCATGGCCCGGTCGCGCTGCCGGTGGCGATGGAGGCGTCGGCCCCCCTGTCTTTTCTCTTCTCCCGGACCTGGCGGGAGCGGATGTGGCCGGAAGCGGCCAGCGCCGCGTGAGCGGGCCTGATGGTATGGGTCATGGCGGCATAGACCATGGCGGTTTGGGCCATTCCGGCACGGGTCGCGGCCTTGATGGCGTGACGGATGGCGGGGCGAACGGGCATTGACTCGCTTTTCCCCGCCTGAGATACCATCTTTCTCATCAGCGACGCCGACCGTTCGGCGTGACGCGCGCCACGCCCTGCCGTGTGGCGCGCCATTCGTTTTTGTGCCGACGGGATCGGCGCGGATTTTTGCGCGGAAGGGTGTGGGTTGAGCAAGAAGCTGTTCATCAAGACCTGGGGCTGCCAGATGAATGTCTACGACTCCGCCCGGATGGCGGATGTCCTGGCGCCGCTGGGGTATCGTCCGGTCGATGAGCCGGAGGGGGCCGACATGGTCATCCTCAACACCTGCCACATCCGCGAAAAGGCCGCCGACAAGGTCTTTTCGGAGCTGGGGCGGCTGCGCATCCTGAAGGACGAAAAGGCCGTCGCCAACACGGGCGGCGATGGCAAGATGATCCTGGCCGTGGCCGGCTGCGTCGCCCAGGCCGAGGGCGAGGAGATCGTCGCCCGCGCGCCCTATGTCGACATGGTGTTCGGTCCCCAGACCTACCACACCCTGCCGGAGATGGTGGCCAAGGCCAGCCGCGCGGCGGGCAGCGTGCTGAACACCGATTTCCCGGCGGAATCGAAGTTCGATTTCCTGCCCGAAGAGGCGACCAGCCAGGGCGTGGCCGCGTTTTTGGCGGTGCAGGAGGGGTGTGACAAGTTCTGCACCTTCTGCGTCGTCCCCTACACCCGTGGCGCGGAGTTCTCCCGCCCCGCCGACCAGATTCTGGCGGAGGCGCGGCGTCTGGTGGCGGGCGGCACGCGGGAAATCAGCCTGCTCGGCCAGAACGTCAACGCCTGGCACGGCGACGGCCCGAACGGGTCGAGCTGGGGACTCGGTCGTCTGATCCGCGCGCTGGCGGAGATCGACGGGCTGGCCCGCATCCGCTACACCACCTCCCACCCGCGCGACATGGACGACGAGCTGATCCGCGCCCACGCCGAGGTGCCGCAGCTCATGCCCTATCTGCATCTGCCGGTGCAGTCGGGATCGGACCGCATCCTGGCGGCGATGAACCGCAAACACAGCGGCGACGATTACCGCCGTCTGGTGGACCGGTTGCGCGCGGTGAACCCGGATCTGGCGCTGTCCAGCGACTTCATCGTCGGCTTCCCCGGCGAAAGCGACGCCGATTTCGCCGCGACGCTGAAGCTGGTGACGGATGTCGGCTACGCCCAGGCCTACAGCTTCAAATACAGCCCGCGTCCGGGAACCCCGGCGGCGCTGGAAAGCAAACAGGTGCCGGAGGATGTGAAGGAGGCCCGCTTGCAGGCCCTGCAACAGCTCATCGGCGCGCAGCAGGTCGCCTTCAACCATAGCTTCGTTGGCCGGACCATGCCGGTGCTGTTCGACCGCAAGGGCCGCCGTCCCGGCCAGCTTCTGGGCCGCAGCCCGTGGATGCAGTCGGTCCACGCCGACGCCAACGAACGGCTGCTGAACCAGATCGTCGAGGTGCGGATCGAAGACGCCCGGCCCAACAGCCTGGCGGGCCGCATCGTCACCGGCGAATTCGCGTCGACGGCGGGCCGCGCGGTCGATCACGCGGAGGCCCGCGCTTGACCGGCCCGACCAGCGACCTGACCGCCCGGCGGATCGACGTCCAGTTCGACGACAACCGGCTTCTGCCGATGCTGTATGGCGAGCATGACCGCCATCTGGCCCGGATCGAGGCGCTGTTGGGCGTGTCGCTCTCCTCGCGCGGGAACACGCTGATCGTGGCGGGACCGTCCGACGCCGCCGACGCCGCCCGCTCCGCCCTCAACGCGCTGTACGCCCGGTTGAGCCGTGGTTTGCCGGTCGGGCCGGGCGAGGTTGACGCCGCCGTGCGCATGGCCACCTCCGACACCGACGAGGAAACCCGGTTGCAGACACTGGCCACCGTCGCGTCCACCGAAATCACCCTGCGCACCCGGCGGCGCGGGGCCATCACCGCGCGCTCGCCGATGCAGGCGGCCTATCTCCAGGCCCTGGCCGAAAGCGAGCTGGTGTTCGGGCTGGGTCCGGCGGGCACCGGCAAGACCTATCTGGCGGTGGCCCAGGCGGTGGCGCTGCTGACCACCGGGCAGGTCGACCGCATCATCCTGTCCCGCCCGGCGGTGGAGGCCGGGGAGCGTCTGGGCTTCCTGCCCGGCGATTTGAAGGACAAGGTCGATCCCTATCTGCGGCCGCTCTACGACGCGCTGCACGACATGCTGCCCGCCGAGCAGGTCAAGAAGCGGCTGGAATCGGGCGAGATCGAAATCGCCCCGCTGGCCTTCATGCGCGGCCGGACGCTGGGCAACGCCTTCGTCATCCTGGACGAGGCGCAGAACACCACGCCGATGCAGATGAAGATGTTCCTCACCCGCCTGGGCGAAGGCGGGCGGATGGCCGTGACCGGCGACATCACCCAGATCGATCTGCCGAACGGCACCCGGTCGGGCCTGCGCGACGCCATGGAGATTCTGGCCGGGGTCGAGGGCGTCCGCTTCATCCAGTTCACCGACGCCGACGTGGTCCGCCATCCGATGGTGGCGCGCATCATCCGCGCCTATGACCGGGCCGAGGCGCAGCGCGCCGCCGCCGCCCCGTCGCGCGCCTGGGAGACGACACGATGACCGGTTCCGCCCCCGATCAGACACAGCCGGATCATCAAGCGATGCCGGAGCTTGAGATCGCCGTGTCCCGCGAAGCCGGGGATTGGCCCGACCACGCCGAAACGCTGGTTGAGCGCGTCGCCCGCGCCACGCTGGCCGCCACCTACCCGCCCGACGACGGCCCGGCCGAACTGTCGCTGGTGCTGGCCGACAACGCGCTGGTGCAGCAACTCAACCGCGACTATCGCGGCAAGGACAAGCCGACCAACGTCCTGTCCTTCGCCCTGACCGAAGCCGAGGAACCGGACCCGGAGGAGGGCGCGCCCGTCCTGCTGGGCGACGTCATCTTGGCCTATGAAACGGTCCAGCGCGAAGCCGCCGAACAGAACAAATCCCCCGACGATCACCTGTCGCATCTCGTCATGCATGGTGTTTTGCATCTTCTGGGGTACGATCACGAAACGGACGACGAGGCCGAGGAGATGGAAGCGCTGGAAACCCGGCTGCTTGCCTCGCTCGGCATCGCCGACCCGTACGCCGACAACCACGAACCGCCGGACCAATGAGCGATCTTTCCGACAGTCGCACGCCCCGTGAAGACGGGGCCGAAGACCAACACTCCCTGGGCCACCTGTTCAAGGGGTGGCTCCGCACCGTCATGGGGGGGCGCGGCGATTCCTCGCTGCGCGCCACGATCGAAGGGATGATCGACGATCCCGACGGGGCGGAAGAATCGGTGGGCGCTGGCGAACGCGCGCTCCTCACCAACATTCTGAAGCTGCGCGGGCGCACGGTGGCCGATGTGATGGTCCCGCGCGCCGACATCGTCGCGCTGGACATCGACACCCCCTTTCCCGATCTGATCCAGAAGATCGCCGAGGAAGGCCATTCCCGCCTGCCGGTTTTCCGGGAGACGTTGGACGAGGTGATCGGCGTCATCCACATCAAGGATGTGCTGTCGATCATGGCCCGCCAATCGGCGGGGCACGCGGTGGCGGCCGATCTGCAAGGCATCCTGCGCCCGGTGAAGATCGTCGCCCCGTCGATGCGGGTGCTCGATCTGCTGGTGGACATGCGGCAGAGCCGCAGCCATCTCGCCCTGGTGGTGGATGAGTTCGGCGGCATCGACGGGCTTGTCACCATCGAGGATCTGGTCGAGGAGATCGTCGGCGAGATCGAGGACGAGCATGACGAGGCCGCTGCCCCCCGGCTGGACGAGCGGCCCGACGGCAGCCTGATCGTGGACGCCCGCCTGCCCATCGAGGATTTCGAGGAGCGCGTCGGTCCCGTCCTGACCGACGAGGAGCGGGAGGACATCGACACGCTGGGCGGTCTGGTGGTGTCGCTGGCCGGTCGCGTGCCGGGGCGGGGCGAGCTGTTGACCCACCCCTCGGGCCTGGAGTTCGAAATCGTCGATGCGGATTCGCGCCGGTTGAAGCGGTTGCGGGTGCGCAACGCGCCCGCCAACAGCGCCGCTCCGTTGGCCGAAACCGCCTGATTTCATCCGTCTTCGCGCAACCCTGCCCCGCCTGTGACATCGGGCGCGGCAGGGTTGTGTTTGTCATGGGTTGCGCCAAGTCTGGGGCGCGCCCTGTTTCCGGCGCGTTGTGCCCGTTGTTCTGGAGTGTGTGCGGTGATCCCTTCTGACACCCCCGTCGGCCTGGCCTCGGCTGCGCGTGCGCGCGCCGCGCTGATGGCGCTGTCCGGGCGGCGGCGGTGGTTGGCGGCGATGGCGTTGGGCGGGCTGGCGACCTTTGCCCTGCCCCCCGCCTATGCCCTGCCGGTGCTGCTGGTGGCGTTTCCCGGGTTGATCTGGTTGCTGGAGGGGGCGGCGCGTGGCCGCAGCGCCTTTGCGATCGGCTGGTGCTTCGGCTTTGGTCATCACCTGCTGGGGCTGTATTGGATCAGCGCCGCGCTGTTCACCGACATCCATCAATTCTGGTGGGCCTTGCCCTTTTCGGCGGTGGGGCTGCCCGTGCTGCTGGGGCTGTTCGCCGGGGTGGCGGGGTGGTTGTTCCACGCGCTGCGCGTCCGGGGCGCTGGCGGCGGGGTGGCCTCCGCCTGCCTGTTCGCCGCCGCCTGGGGGCTGATGGAGTGGGTGCGGGGGCACGCCTTCACCGGGTTCCCCTGGAATCTCATCGGCTATGGCTGGGTCGGCGTGCTGCCGGTCCTGCAAGGGGTGTCGCTGGTCGGCATTTACGGGCTGTCGCTGTTGACCGTGCTGGTCGCCGCCCTCCCCGCCGCGCTGGCCGACCCGCTGGCGCGGCCGCGTCGGGCCTGGGGCGCGCTGGTGGTTGGGCTGGCCGCGCTGGCGCTGCTGGGCGGCTGGGGCGGCTGGCGGCTGGCCACGGCGTCCGACGCGGTGGTTCCGGGGGTGCGGCTGCGGCTGGTGCAGGCCGCCATCGACCAGCGGCTGAAATGGGCCGAGGGCCAGCGGGAACAGAATGTCCGGGAGAATCTGGAGCTGTCCGCCCTGCCCGCGCCCGAACCGGTGACGCACATCCTGTGGCCGGAAACCACCGTGCCGTTCTTCATCGAGCGCGACGCGCGGGTGCGGCAGGCGCTGGCGTCGGTGACGCCGTCCGGCGGGCTGCTCATCACCGGCGCGCCCCGGTCGGAGCGGACCGACGACAATGGGTGGCGCTATTTCAACAGTCTGGTCGCGGTGGACGGCAGCGGGGCTGTGGTGGGCAGCTACGACAAGGCCCATCTGGTTCCGTTTGGCGAATACATGCCCTTGCGCCGCTGGATCCCGGTGGACGCCATCGCCAGCAACGGGGCGGAGTTCTCCCCAGGCCCCGGACCGCGCACGCTGACCCTGCCCGGCCTGCCGCCGGTCAGCCCGCTGATCTGCTACGAAGGAATCTTCCCCGGTGCCGTCGCCGACCCGGTGGAGCGCCCGCGCTGGCTGCTCAACTTGACCAACGACGCCTGGTACGGGCACACCGCCGGACCCTATCAGCATTTCGCCATCAATCAGGTGCGGGCGGTCGAAGAAGGGATGCCGTTGGTCCGCGTCGCCAATACGGGTATTTCCGGGCTGGTGGATGCCTATGGGCGTGTGAGACAGTCACTCGGGTTGGGGGAACGGGGAATCATCGATACCACGTTGCCGAAAGCGCCGGATGAAACCACTCTTTATAGCCGTGCTGGGGATGTGCTCTTCGGTTTTGGGCTTCTGGCGTGTTTTCTTGTGGCGATCTTCTCCCGAAGCCATTCACCGCGCAGTCGCTTTAACGATCTCTCTTCCTAGTCCTGGGGAATGAATCGCGGCGGGCTTGACTGCATACGTGGATATGCCATATCTAAGTTGCACAACTGTTACAGGGATTAGCCAGATGCAAGCAGCGACAGGGGCGCCACGGGGGCGCCGTCCGGGTGCCGGTCGTCCGAAAACCGGAAAGCCCAACCCCATCGACGTGCATGTCGGATCGCGCGTTCGGCTTCGCCGGACTCTGCTGGGCATGAGCCAGGAAAAGCTGGGTGAAGCCATCGGTTTGACCTTCCAGCAGGTCCAGAAGTACGAGCGTGGGGCGAACCGCATCGGTGCGTCGCGCCTGTTCGACCTGAGCCGCGTGTTGGACGTGCCGGTGTCCTTCTTCTTCGACGACATGCCGGCCGACGCCGCCGCCGCCCGTGTGGACGATGAGGACGAGACGGCCGGTGGTGAAGAGCGCGCGACCGGTGGGTATGAACCCGATCCGATGGCCAAGCGCGAGACGCTGGAATTGGTGCGCGCCTATTACAAGATCAATGATCCGTCCGTGCGCAAGCGGTTGTTTGAATTGACCAAGGCGGTTGCCAACGCCGCCGTCGCTGACGCCGCCGAATAAGCCGGATCATGCCGACCATCGAAGGGGAGTGCGATTTTTCCACGCATTCCCCATTCGATGATGAAAATACTGCGACACATTATCAGTACGGATGTCGTTATTGACACGCCGAATGTGTTGATCGGGGAGATGGCTTGACCCCGGAGCGAATCCTTGTCACATACGCAGTGGGTCGGTGTCCTGCGGGCGCTGTACCGATCTGTCGTTTCGACTTGTGAAATAGCGCACCGCCAAAAGCCGAGGTTCCCCGTGGCTAAGCTGAACTACGTCTTCACCAGCGAATCCGTGTCGGAAGGCCATCCCGACAAGGTCTGCGACCGCATTTCCGACGCCATTGTCGACCTGTATCTGTCGCACGACCCGCAGGCCCGCGTCGCCGTCGAGACTCTCGCCACCACCAATCAGGTTGTTCTGGCCGGCGAAGTCCGTGGTCCGGACAGCATCAAGGCCGATCAACTGGTCGAGGTCGCCCGCGCGGCGGTGAAGGACATCGGTTACGAACAGGACGGCTTCCATTGGCAGAAGATGGACGTCAAGTGCTTGGTCCATTCCCAGTCCGCCGACATCGCCGTTGGCGTTGACGCCGCTGGCAACAAGGACGAAGGCGCTGGCGACCAGGGCATCATGTTCGGCTACGCCTGCCGCGAAACCCCGGCGCTGATGCCCGCCCCGATTTACTACTCCCACGCCATTCTGAAGTCGCTGGCCGAGGCCCGCCATTCGGGTGCCGCCCCGCAGCTTGGCCCCGACGCCAAGAGCCAGGTGACGCTGCGCTACGTCGATGGCAAGCCGGTTGGGGCCACCGCCATCGTGCTGTCCACCCAGCACGCCGAGGGGCTGAGCCAGGACGAGGTCCGCGAGATCGTCCGCCCCCACATCGTCAACTGCCTGCCCGAAGGCTGGATGTGCGACGAGGCGAACCTCTACGTCAACCCGACCGGCCGTTTCGTCATCGGCGGCCCGGACGGTGACGCCGGTCTGACCGGCCGCAAGATCATCGTCGACACCTATGGCGGGGCCGCCCCGCACGGTGGCGGTGCCTTCTCCGGCAAGGATCCGACGAAGGTTGACCGCTCCGCCGCCTACGCCGCCCGCTATCTGGCCAAGAACGTCGTCGCGGCGGAACTGGCGGAGAAGTGCACGATCCAGGTGTCCTACGCCATCGGCGTGTCGAAGCCGCTGTCGGTCTATGTCGACACCCACGGCACCGGCGCGGTGGACGAGGATCGTCTGTCGCAGGTGTTGCAGCAGCTCGTCGATCTCAGCCCGCGCGGCATCCGCACGCATCTGGGCCTGAACAAGCCGATCTACGCCCGCACCGCCGCCTATGGCCATTTCGGCCGCACCCCGGACGCCGACGGCGGCTTCTCGTGGGAAAAGACCGATCTGGTCGGCGATCTGCGCAGCGCGCTGCTCTGATCCGTTCCGTCCGGTTTCGGGCGATGTTGACGCAACAGGGGCCGTTCGCGGCCCCTGTTGTGTTTTATGAAGTCTGGATTTTCTTGAGACCCGTTTCACCGCCATGACCGACCCGATCCAATCCGCCGATCCCACCCATCCCGCGACCTCGGATGACGCCGAGTCCGGCGGGGTCAAGAACCGCGTCTATGGCCGCCGCAAGGGCCGTCCGCTGCACAAGCGCAAGACCGGCCTGCTCGACACGCTGTTGCCGACGCTCAGCATTCCCACCCCGCAGCGGGGCGACCGGCTGGATCCGCCGGGCCTGTTCGCTGTTCCGGTGACGGATGTCTGGCTGGAGGTGGGATTTGGTGGCGGCCATCATCTGGCGCGGGTGGCGGCGGACAACCCGTCGGTCGGGGTGATCGGGGCCGAACCTTTCATCAACGGCGTGGCCAGCCTGTTGGCGCTGGTCGAGGACGCCGGGCTGGAGTCGCGGGTGCGCGTGCTGGCCGACGACGCCCGCCCGTTGATCGATGCCCTGCCCGACGCGTCCATTGGTCGGGCCTTTGTGCTGTTCGCCGACCCCTGGCCGAAAACCCGCCACCACAGCCGCCGCTTCATCGGGCCGGAGAATCTGGCCCGCCTGTCGCGCGTGCTGAAGGACGGGGCCGAGCTGCGGGTGGCCAGCGACGACATGGGGCTGGTGCGTTGGAGCCTGGAACACCTGATGAAGCACCCGGACTTCACCTGGACCGCGCGGGTGCCGTCGGATTGGCGCGTGCGCCCGGCGGATTGGCCCGCCACCCGATACGAGGAAAAGGCGATCGAGGCGGGCCGCAAGCCTGTTTTCCTGCGCTTCCTCCGCAACCCGCGCTGACCCGTGTCGGCGGGGCGAGGGGTTCACCCGTCCCGCCGCATCCCGATCAGGTCGGGGCGGGTGATGCCGGATCGGGAACCGCGACCACCGCCGGGGCGAAATGCTCCACCAGCGGGAACGGGTCGTAAAAATGGTGAAGCAGCGCCTTCCAACCCGCGTAGCGCTCAGACCCCCGGAAGCCTTGCGTGTGGTCCTCCAGCCGGTCCCAATGGACCAGCAAAAGGTAACGGTTGGCAACCTCCAGACAACGCCGCACCTCCATCCCACGAAAACCGGGCGTGGCGGCGATCAAGGGCCGGGCCTCGTCCATCGCGCGTTCGAAATCCGGCTCCTGTCCTGGGCGAACCATCAGCAAAGCGGCTTCCAAAATCATTCGTCATCCCCGGCATCATCATGTCGCCACCCCAGCCTTGCTTGATGCGCGGGACAAGGCCAGGGAAAAAGCTTGCGGCGTCGGTGGGAATGACTATAGTCAGCCTCGTAAACCCATACGGAACGGCGGTCCGGGAAACCAGGCCGTCGGGACGCATTGCGGGTGGGCTTTTGCCCACTTATTTTTTTATCAGCGTGCGGCAACGCACGGGCAGGAGCCTGGCCCGGTCCAATCCCGGTCGCAGGCAGCAGGTTGGTTGAACATGGACGCATCAGGTCGCATCGAACAGATCATCACGCCGTCGGTCGAGGCCATGGGCTACGAAGTCGTGCGTGTCCAGATTTCGGGCGGCCAGCGGGCGGTTCTCCAGATCATGGCGGAGCGTGCCGATGGCGCGGCCATGACGGTGGAGGATTGCGCGGACATCAGCCGCTCTGTCTCCGCCCTGCTCGACGTCGAGGATCCGATCCGCGACGCCTACACGCTGGAGGTCAGCTCGCCGGGCATTGACCGCCCGCTGACCCGCCTGAAGGATTACGCGCGCTTTGCCGGTTTCGAAGCCAAGCTGGACACCCGGCTGGCGTCAAGCGATGGCCGCAAGCGCTTCCGAGGCATATTGAAGGGCGTCGAAGACGGCCTTGTGTGCATCGACACCGAACAGGGAGCCGCCCGGCTGGAATTCGACAACATCCTGCGCGCCAAGCTGGTTCTGACAGACGAACTGATCCGTGCCAGCCAGGAGTCGCAGGGCTGATCCAGCCCCTGCCCCGCCCCCAAGACCACACGCCGACCCAGGAAGTGTAACGGATGGAACTGCTGCAAGTCGCTGACGCGGTCGCTCGCGAAAAGAACATCGACCGGGACGAAGTCCTGGAGGCGATGGAGCAGGCGATTCAGAAGGCCGGTCGGTCCAAGTACGGCCACGAGCACGACATCCGCGCCCGCATCGACCGCAAGAGCGGCGACATCCACCTGACCCGCTATCTCGAAGTGGCCGAGACGGTGGAGAACGAGGCGACGCAGGTCACGCTGGCCTACGCCCAGCGCCGTAAGCCCGGTGCCAAGATCGGCGATTTCCTGATCGATCCGCTGCCGCCCATCGATTTCGGCCGCATCGCCGCGCAGACCGCCAAGCAGGTCATCGTGCAGAAGGTGCGCGACGCCGAGCGCAAGCGCCAGTTCAACGAGTTCAAGGACCGCAAGGGCGAAATCGTCAACGGTCTGGTCAAGCGCGTCGAGTATGGCAACGTCACCGTCGATCTGGGCCGCGCCGAAGCGATCCTGCGCCGCGACGAATTGCTGCCGCGCGAGCATTTCAAGAACGGCGACCGCGTGCGCGCCTACATCTACGACGTGCGCGAAGAGCCGCGCGGCCCGCAGATCTTCCTGTCGCGCACCCATCCGATGTTCATGGCGAAGCTGTTCGCCCAGGAAGTGCCGGAAATCTACGACGGCATCATCGAGATCAAGGCCGTCGCCCGTGACCCCGGTTCCCGCGCCAAGATCGCGGTGCTGAGCAACGACAGCTCCATCGACCCGGTCGGTGCCTGCGTCGGCATGCGCGGCAGCCGCGTCCAGGCGGTGGTCGGCGAGTTGCAGGGCGAGAAGATCGACATCATTCCGTGGGCCAGCGAGGCGGCGACCTTCGTCGTCAACGCGCTCGCCCCGGCCGAAGTGGTCAAGGTCGTGCTCGACGACGACAACCGCCGCATCGAGGTGGTGGTGTCGGACGATCAGCTGTCGCTCGCCATCGGTCGCCGTGGCCAGAACGTGCGTCTGGCCTCGATGCTGACCGGCTGGGACATCGACATCCTGACCGAACAGGAAGAGTCCGAACGCCGCAGCGACGAGATTCAGAACCGCTCCGGCCTGTTCATGCAGGCGCTGGACGTGGACGACGTCATCGCCCATCTGCTGGTCGCCGAAGGCTTCACCTCGGTCGAGGAAATCGCCTATGTCGAAACCGAAGAGCTGGCGGAAATCCAGGGCTTCGACGAGTCGGTGGCCGACGAGCTGAAGCAGCGCGCGCTGGCTTTCCTCGATGAACAGGAAAGCCAGGCCAACGAGCGCCGTCTGGAGCTGGGCGTGGAGGATGTGGTCGCCGAACTGACCGGCTGCACCGCCGCGCAACTGGTCAAGCTGGGCGAAAACGGTGTGAAGACGCTGGACGATCTGGCCGATCTGGCGGGCGACGAACTGGTCGAGATTCTCGGCAAGGACGGCCCGACCGAAGAGGAAGCCAACGAGATCATCATGGCGGCCCGCGCCCATTGGTTCGACGGCGAGGGCGCTGCGGCGGCCGGTGACGCCGACGCGTCGGGGCAAGGCGCTTCGGCGTGATGACGTCCCGCTGCGGCAACGCGGCTGTTGAGTTTGGGGATCGCGACGGGTGGATGACGAACGGATGACCGAGCGGAACGACGCAGAGGCACCGGACGCCACCGACGACACGATCCCGGAGGTGGTGGACCATCACCCGGCGGACGACGAGAAGGGGCCTTTGCGCCGCTGCATCGCGTCGGCCACGGTGGGACCGAAGGGCGGCATGATCCGGTTCGTGATCGCCCCCGACGGCACGGTGGTTCCCGACCTGGAGGAAACGCTGCCCGGTCGTGGCCTGTGGGTCACGGCGGATCGGGCGGCACTGGCCAAGGCCATGGGGAAGTCCGTCTTCGCCAAGGCCGCGCGCCGGGCGGTGACGGTGCCGCCGGATCTGGCCGAACGGCTGGACCGGCTGCTGGAACGGCGCTGCCTGAACGCGCTGGGGCTGGCCCGCCGTGCGGGTTATGTTCTGGCCGGGTATGAGAAGGTGCGCGAAGCGTTGCGCGGCAATCAGGTTGGTCGGTCGGGTCCCCCGCCCGCCCTCCTGGTCGAAGCCCGAGACGGTTCGCTCGACCAACGCGGCAAGGTGACGGCGCTCGCGCCGAACCTGCCGGTGATCGCGCTGTTCGCGTCGGCTGATCTGGCCGCCGCGTTGGGCCGCGATCACGCGGTGCACGCGGTGGTCGCGCAAGGACGGTTGGCCAAGAGCCTGGCGCGCGATGCGGCCCGGCTCTCCGGCCTTCGGGGGGCAGACGCCCCCGCTGTGTGTGATAAGGGCTTGGGAGTCGGCGATGGTGCCGACCGGCCTGCAATGTAACGACTGACGATTCGGGAACCGATGACCGACAGCAACGACCAGGACCAGAAAAAAGTCTTGCACCTCTCCGGCTCCGGCAAAGGGAAGCTGGAGTCGAAGAAGCCGGTCGAGACGCAGGTCCGGCAGAGCTTTTCCCATGGCCGGTCGAAAGCGGTGACGGTCGAGGTCAAGCGCAAGCGCCATGTTGAAAAGGGCGCGGTTCCCGGCATCGCCGACGGCGGTGCCGCCGCTCGCCAGGCCGCTCAGGGCCTGCCGATCCGTGGCCCGGCGGGGCAGCGCCCCCGTGGTGGCGCGCCGACCGGTGGCCGCAAGCTGACCAGCGAGGAGCTGGAAGCTCGCATGCGCGCCCTGCGCGGTGCCGCCCAGGAAGAAGAACAGCGCCGCATCGACGCGGAAGACGAGGCCGCCCGCGCGGCGGTCGCCGCCGCCGAGGCCGCTGAGGCCGCCGCCGTCGCGGCGAGCGCCCCCGCCCCGGTTGAAGAGATTGCGCCGATCATTCTGGACGCCGAGACCCTCCGCCAGCGTGAGCTGGAAGAGTTGCGCGCGATCCAGGAGGAGGAGCGGAAGGCCGCCGAAGAGGTGGAGCGCCGCCGCAAGGAAGAAGAGGCCCGCCGCAAGGAGGCCGAAGAGGCCAAGCGCCGCGAAGCCGAACCGGCCCCGCGCCGCGACGGTCAAGGTCGTGATGGGGGCCGTGACGGGGCTGGCCGTGATGGCGCCGGTCCGCGCACCGCTGGCGGTCCGAACCGCAACGCGGGCGACGCCCGTCCCGGTGCCGCCCCGGCCAACCGTCCGGCCACCACCGACAGCGCCCGCCCGGCCCCCGGTGCCGTCGCCGCTCACCCGGCCCGCGCCGAGGATGAGGACGACAACCGCCGCAAGGGTGGTCGTGGCGCTCCCGGTGCCGCGAAGGCCGCCCCGGCCCGTCCCGCCGCCAAGGCTCCGGCCGGTGGCGATCGCCGCAAGGGGTCCAAGCTGACCGTCTCGCAGGCGCTCAGCGACGATGGCAGCAGCGACCGCACCCGGTCCCTGGCCGCCGTCCGCCGCGCCCGCGAGCGTGAACGTCTGCGCATGATGAGCCGTCAGGAAACGGCGAAGGTCACGCGCGACGTCGTTCTGCCGGAAGTCATCACCGTGCAGGAACTGGCCAACCGCATGGCCGAACGCGGGGCTGACGTCATCAAGTCGCTGATGCGCATGGGCGTGATGGCGACGATCAACCAGACGATCGACGCCGACACCGCCGAACTGATCATTGGCGAGTTTGGCCACCGCGTCCGCCGCGTGTCGGAATCCGACGTGGAAATCGGCCTGCGCGCCGACGAGGAGGCGGATGCCGTCCTGGTGGCCCGTCCGCCGGTCGTCACCATCATGGGTCACGTCGACCACGGCAAGACCTCGCTGCTCGACGCGCTGCGTCAGACCGACGTGGTGTCGGGCGAAGCCGGCGGCATCACCCAGCACATCGGTGCCTATCAGGTGACGCTGGAGTCGGGGGCGAAGATCACCTTCATCGACACCCCCGGTCACGCCGCCTTCACCGAGATGCGCGCCCGTGGTGCCAACGTCACCGACGTGGTGGTGCTGGTGGTGGCCGCCAACGACGGCGTCATGCCGCAGACGATCGAAGCCATCCGCCACGCCAAGGCGGCGGGGGTGCCGATCATCGTCGCCATCAACAAGTGCGATCTGCCCGACGCCAAGCCCGAACGGGTCCGTCAGGAGCTGTTGCAGCACGAGCTGGTCGTCGAAGAGATGGGCGGCGACGTGCTCGACGTCGAGGTGTCGGCCAAGGCCAAGCGCAACCTGAACAAGCTGGAAGAGGCCATCCTCCTCCAGGCCGAAATCCTGGAGCTGCGCGCCAACGCCAACCGCACCGCCGAAGGCGTGGTCATCGAAGCCAAGCTGGAACGCGGTCGCGGCTCGGTCGCCACCGTGCTGGTCCAGCGCGGCACGCTGAAGGTCGGTGACGTGTTCGTGACCGGTGCCGAATGGGGCCGCGTCCGCGCGCTGATCAACGACCGTGGCCAGAACGTCGCCGAGGCCGGTCCGGCCGTTCCGGTGGAGGTGCTGGGCCTGAACGGCACGCCGATGGCGGGCGACGACTTCTCGGTCGTCGAAACCGAAGCGCGCGCCCGCGAAATCGCCGAGTTCCGTCAGCGCAAGAAGCGCGAAGCGACGGTGGCGGCGACCGCGCGCGGCTCGTTGCAGGACATGTTCAGCCGCATCCAGGCGGGCGAGGCCAAGGAACTGCCGGTCGTCATCAAGGGCGACGTGCAGGGGTCGATCGAAGCCATCGCCAGCTCGCTGGAGAAGCTCACGGCCGAGAACACCGAGGTCAAGGTCCGCGTCCTGCACAACTCGGTCGGTGCGATCAACGAATCCGACATCACGCTCGCCAACGCGTCGAACGCGATGATCATCGGCTTCAACGTCCGCGCCAACCCGCAGGCCCGCGATCTGGCCAAGCGCGACGGTGTGGAAATCCGCTACTACTCGATCATCTACAACGTGATCGACGACGTGAAGGCGGCGCTCACCGGTCTGCTGTCGCCGACGCTGCGGGAACGCTTCATCGGTTACGCGACGATCCGCGAGGTCTTCAACATCACCAAGGTCGGCAAGGTCGCCGGTTGTATGGTCACGCAGGGCACGGTCAAGCGCGGTGCCGGTGTCCGTCTGCTCCGCGACAACGTCGTCATCCACGAGGGCACGCTCAAGACGCTCAAGCGCTTCAAGGACGAGGTCAAGGACGTCCGCGAGGGTTACGAGTGCGGCATGGCCTTCGAGAATTACGACAACATCCTGCCGGGCGACCAGATCGAAGCCTTCGAAATCGAAGAGATCGCTCGCGAACTCTAAGCGGTGTTGGATCGCCCGCCCGTCTTCGGCCTGTTGCCGGGGACGGGCGGGCCTTCCTGTTTTGACGACCCTTGTTGCGGGTCGCGCGCTGCGGGTCGCACAACCCGATCAACGCCGATCCGTCCCGACCGCCCCCGGGCGGTCCCCAGCGGCGGCAACGCCATCCGAACCGACGCGCCCCGCCCTCGCCTCTCCGGCGACGCCACCGGACGCGGATCGCCCGGACGCCGTCCGACACGACACGACAGCGACGAAAGAATCTGCCCATGGCCAGCAAGAAGCGCGGCGCGGTCAACGCCGGAAAGCCCCCCTCCCAACGGCAATTGCGCGTCGGCGAGGAGTTGCGCCACGCGTTGGCCGAGCTGTTCCGGCGCGGCGATTTCTATGACCCGGAACTTTCCGCCTTCAACATCACCGTGACCGAGGTGCGGATCAGCCCCGATCTGGCCAACGCCACCGTGTTCTTCACCACGCTGGGCGGCGGCCAGATGGAGGAGGCGGCGGTTGCGCTGAAGCGCGCGTCGGTCTTCCTGCGCGGCCAGGTCGCCCGCATGGTCAATCTGCGCCACGCGCCGACCCTGTTCTTTGAGGGCGACACCTCCTTCGACTACGCCCACCACATCGACACCATCCTGCACAGCCCGGAAGTGGCCCGCGATCTCAGCGGCAAGGGGTTGGGCCGCGTCAACGGCGACGATGATCATGACGACGGCGATCACGACGACGACGATGACGATCGTGATGATGACGGCGACGAGGACGGCGACGATTGGGACGATGAGGAGGACGGCGAGGACGCCGACTCCGATGCCGACTCCGACGGGGACCACAGCGGCAAGGGCGCGCGCCGTGGCTCGTAAGCGCAAGGGCCAGCCGATCCATGGCTGGGTCGTGCTGGACAAGCCCGAAGGGCTGAGTTCGACACAGGCGCTGTCCAAGGTGCGGCGTCTGTTGAACGCCGACAAGGCCGGGCATGGCGGCACGCTCGATCCGCTGGCCACCGGCATCCTGCCCATCGCGTTGGGCGAGGCGACCAAAACCGTTTCCTACGCGATGGACGGGGCCAAGACCTACCGCTTTTCCATCCGCTGGGGCGAACGCACCAGCACCGACGACCGCGAGGGCGCGGTGATCGACCGGTCCGATCACCGCCCGACGGTCGAGGCCATCACCGCCGCCCTGCCCGCCTTCCTGGGCGAGATCGATCAGGTGCCGCCGCAATATTGCGCCATCAAGATCGACGGCGAGCGCGCCTATGACATCGCGCGCGAGGGCGATGTGGTCGATCTGGCTGCGCGGCGCGTGCGCATCGACCGCTTTGCCCTGGTCGAGGTGATCGACGCGGACCACGCGCTGTTCGAGGTCGATTGCGGCAAGGGGACCTATGTCCGCTCGCTGGCCCGCGATCTGGCCGAAGCGCTGGGCACGGTGGGCCATGTCCAACTGCTGCGCCGTCTGCGCGTCGGCTCCTTTACGCTGGACAACGCGATTTCCCTGGACGAATTGGCGGCCATGGAGCAAGGTGCCGCCGTCGAACGACTTCTGTTGCCGATCAAGACCGCGCTGGACGACATCCCGGCGCTTGCCTTGACCGAAGCGGAAGCGCACCGACTGAGACACGGCCAGACGGTGGCTCTCCTCACCCGACAGGACCGCGAACGCCTTGAGGCGCTTCGGGGGGCTGTTGGCGGGGATGGCACCGTCATTGCGCTTTGCGGCGAGACGCCGGTGGCGCTGGCACGGGTCGAGGGGGCGGAGGTCCGTCCGGTGCGCGTGCTCAACCTTTGAATTTGTAGGAGACCCCGATGTCGATTACGCCCGAGCGTAAGGCCGAGCTGATCAAGGAATACTCGCGCGGTGAGAACGACACCGGTTCGCCGGAAGTCCAGGTCTCGATCCTGACCGAGCGGATCAGCAACCTGACCGAACACCTGAAGAGCCACAAGAAGGACTTCCACTCCCGCCGTGGTCTCCTCGTGATGGTCGGTCAGCGCCGCAGCCTGCTTGATTATCTGAAGAAGAAGGATCAGGGCCGCTACGCCACGCTCATCGAGCGTCTGGGCCTGCGTCGTTGATTGCTAATTGAATTGGCTTGCGAGCAGACTCTTGTTGTGATTCAATTCACAGGGTGTTAGCGAGGGAAACGCTTATGACAGTGGCCGAGCAGGCACTTAAGAAAATACCTTTTGCAGAAAGATTGCGAAGGATTTTCTTGTCAAATTGGTCCCCCCCATTTGACCATGTTCGATTTGAGAGTCGACTTGAATCGAATTTAGGGAAAATGCGAAACGTAATGAGCGAGACATTTGAGGACCTTGAAAGGCGTTGTAAAGCGCCACAATAGTTCTCTTGCCTGCGGATTTCCAACTTCTCAAGGAACAGCCCGGCAGTGCCGGGCTGTTTTTTCACAATGCCAGATGAATTAGAACAGTTTCTTTTGGAAAGTGATGAACTTCAAAAACGCCGTTTTGCCGCCTGGCATAGGGCAGCGGCAAGAGTGTGTGATGAGCTTGCCTTAAACGTTAAAAATAAATGCGACGTTGACGGCGAACTTTTTGCTCTTCGTCATGATTTGCTGGAGGAAGCATTTGCGCTTTATCTCCAGCATCTTGACGGTTTCAAGTCCGCCATGGATATGGATGGAAGTAGAATAAATCACGCTAAAATTTCAGCTTTAACAATAATTTGCGTCCTTGAGCGAAAGCCCATCGTAAATATATCTGATGCAGTAGCGCACCTTCCGAATGTGCAATTTGCAAACACATTTTTTGCTCTCACCCTCGGCGCTAGTATTCTTGATATTGACATGGAGCGCATTCCTGTTGAAATGCGAAGCATGCTAATGATTTCTATGCTGGATCTTGATATGGTTCAGGAGGGATGGCGCAATGGTGGGATTATAACCGAGCCAGAGCCACCTTTTTCGTTTTCTAGGCGTCTTCGAATGCTAATCACTATTATGACTTTGGTGAAGGCCGCATACGCGAGCATTGACACCGAGAGTGATGAGAAGAAAGCTAACGAGAAATCGTAAAGACTTAAAATTACTCGCAGTTCGTGTTTTATCAATATGGAAATATTGTGTTAAGAAGCCAATATGGGTTACGTTGCTTTTTATCACATATGGAATTATGTTCAATTAGCGACCTAAGGTCGAGATGTTTAACGTTTCGATCAAATCGTGTTGAATACGGGGTCCTACGACTAACGACCCCGGCTCTGGGCGGCAATCCGGTCGTCTCGGGTGTCGGATGGAAGGAAAGACTCAATGTTTACAGTTCACCGTAAAGAAATCGAATGGGGCGGCCGCAAGCTGGTTCTGGAAACGGGCAAGATCGCCCGTCAGGCTGGCGGCGCTGTGATGGTGACGTATGGCGACACCACCGTTCTCTGCACCGCCGTCGCCGCCAAGGCGCCGAAGCCGGGCATCGATTTCTTCCCTCTGACGGTCAACTATCAGGAAAAGGCGTTTGCCGCTGGCAAGATCCCCGGTGGGTTCTTCAAGCGCGAAGGCCGCCCGACGGAAAAGGAAACGCTGGTCAGCCGCCTGATCGACCGTCCGATCCGTCCGCTCTTCGTTGAGGGCTTCCGCAACGAAACGCAGGTCATCTGCACGGTTCTCAGCCACGATCTGGAAAACGACCCCGACATCGTGTCGATGGTCGGCGCGTCGGCGGCCCTGACGCTGTCGGGCGTGCCGTTCCTCGGCCCGATCGGTGCGGCCCGCGTCGGGTACAAGAATGGCCAGTTCATTCTGAACCCGACCGCCGACGAGATCACCGACTCCGATCTGAACCTCGTCGTCGCCGGGACCACCGAAGGCGTGCTGATGGTGGAATCGGAAGCCAAGGAGCTGACCGAAGAGGTCATGCTCGGTGCCGTTATGTTCGGCCACAGTGGCTTCCAGCCGGTCATCGACGCGATCATCGAGCTGGCCGAACTGGCCGCGAAGGATCCGTGGGACATGCCGGAGCCGGCCTATGACCGCAAGGCTCTGAAGGCCCGCCTGCGCGACACCGTCGGTGCCGACGTCGAGGCGGCCTACACCGAAACGGTCAAGCAGGTCCGTTACGAAAAGGTCGGGGCCGCCAAGGCCAAGGCCCTGGAGACGCTGGCGGGCGAGTATGAGGCCCAGCAGATCGCGACCGAGTTCAAGGACCTGGAAGCCGACATCCTGCGCGGCGCGGTTCTAAAGACCGGCCGCCGCATCGATGGCCGCGACACCAAGACCGTCCGCCCGATCGTGTCGGAAGTCGGCGTTCTGCCGCGCGCCCACGGTTCGGCGCTGTTCACCCGTGGCGAAACCCAGGCGCTGGTCGTGACCACGCTGGGAACCAGCCAGGACGAGCAGATCATCGACGCGCTCGAAGGCGAATACCGCGAGCACTTCATGCTGCACTACAACTTCCCCCCGTACTCGGTGGGTGAAGCGGGCCGCATGGGGTCGCCGGGCCGCCGCGAAATCGGCCATGGCAAGCTGGCGTGGCGCGCCATCCACCCGCTGCTGCCGAAGAAGGAGGATTTCCCCTACACCCTGCGTGTGGTGTCGGAAGTCACCGAGTCGAACGGCTCTTCGTCGATGGCCACCGTCTGCGGCACCTCGCTGTCGCTGATGGACGCCGGTGCGCCGCTGGCGCGTCCGGTCGCGGGCATCGCCATGGGCCTCATCAAGGAAGACGACGGCTTTGCCGTGCTGTCGGACATCCTGGGTGACGAAGACCATCTCGGCGACATGGACTTCAAGGTGGCGGGGACCGAAGTCGGCGTCACCGCGCTGCAGATGGACATCAAGATCACCTCGATCACCGAAGAGATCATGAAGATCGCCCTGGCCCAGGCCAAGGACGGTCGTCTGCACATCCTCGGCGAGATGGCCAAGGCGCTGACCGGTGCCCGCGACGGCGTGAACGAAAACGCCCCGCGCATCACCGTCATCAACATCCCCAAGGAAAAGATCCGCGACGTGATCGGCTCCGGCGGCAAGGTGATCCGCGAGATCGTCGAGCAGACCGGTGCGAAGATCGACATCGACGATGACGGGACCGTCAAGGTTTCGGCGGTCGATCAGAAGAAGTCCGACGCCGCCATCGAGTGGATCAAGGGCATCGTCGCCGAGCCGGAACTGAACGTCGTCTACACCGGCAAGGTGGTGAAGGTCGTTGATTTCGGCGCGTTCGTGAACTTCCTCGGTTCGCGCGACGGTCTGGTCCACATCTCCGAACTGGCCCCGCAGCGCGTGGCCAAGGTGTCGGACATCGTGTCCCAGGGCGACGCGGTGAAGGTCAAGGTCATCGGCTTCGACGATCGCGGCAAGGTCAAGCTGTCGATGAAGCAGGTCGATCAGGCCACCGGCGAGGATCTGACCAAGAAGGCGGAATGATCCGCTGACCGGTTCGGGCGGTGACGGGCCTTGCGCCTGTCTCGCCTGTGACGGTCTGAATCGGGCGTTCTTTCCGGGGCTGTGGCCCATGGGAAGAGCGCCCGTTTCGTTTGCGCCCTTTTCTCTCATTGGCATCCGGGGCCGGCCGTCAGCCGGGGCGTGCGCCTGCGGCGGCAACCCCGGCGTTAATCACGCATTCACCGTGCAAAAAATAGACTCAGCCGCGATGGACCGGTGTCCCGCGCGCAAGACCGCGCGCGGCGGTCCGCACCGGACGGATGGGCCGATGACGATCCTGAGGACGATCCGATGTCTGGCGCTGCGGATGCTGTGTCTGGCCGTGCTGTGTCTGGCCGCCACGCCCCCCGCGTCGGCGGGCACGTTGGAACGGGTGCGGGCGGCCGGGATTCTGCGCTGCGGCGTCACCGCCGCCGGTCTGGGGCTGTCGGCGCTGGACGAGGCGGGTGTGTGGCGCGGCTTCTTTCCCGACCTGTGCCGCGCCGTCGCCATCGCCACCCTGGGGCGGGACGATCCGGTGGTCTTTGTCGAGGTCGGGGCGGAAAACCGCTTTTCCGTGCTGCGCGACCGGCTGGTCGATGTGGTGATGGACGCCGCGACCTGGACGCAGGAGCGCGAGCACAGCCAGGACGTTGCCTTTCCGGTGGTGTATCTGTTCGACACCCAGGCGGTGATGGTTCATCGCGCCTTGGGCATCGCCGCCTTGCCGCAGGCGGCCGGGGGGAGCGTCTGCGTGGTGGACGGGACCATGGCGGCCAGCGGGATCGACGGTTGGATCGCCCGCAGCGGGACCCGCCTGATGGTCAAGCGCTTCCGCTCCACCGAAGGGGCGCTGGGGGCCTTCTTCAACCATCATTGCGATCTGTACACCGGCCACCGGCTGGCCCTGCACGGGCAGCGGGCGCAAAGCGCGCCCAGCCCGCAGGACTACACGATTTTGCCCGACGCGATCACCCGGACGCCGCTGTCGCCGATGGTGCGCAACGACGACCGGGCGTGGGAGGCGATCATCCGCTGGACCGTGCTGGCGCTGCTGGCGGCGGAGGAAAAGGGCGTCACCAGCGCGAACGCCGCCGCTCGAAAAAGCACCGGCGACGCCGAAACCCGCCGCCTGCTGGGGGGCGTCCCCGGCTTTGGCCAGGATTTGGGCCTGGATGACGGCTGGGCCTTGCGGGTGATCGGCTGGGTCGGCCATTACGGCGAACTGTACGACCGCCACCTTGGCCGCCGCTCCGATCTGGGGATCGAACGCGGGGCGAACGCCCTGTGGAACGCCGGGGGCCTCCACCAGGCCCCACCGCTGGGCGGCTGATCCGCCGGAACAGTCTCAGACCAGGGTCTCAGGCCACGCCGGTGGAGCCGAAACCGCCAGCGCCGCGCGCCGTCTCGTCCAGGGCCTCCACCTCCACCAGCGCGGCTTGCGGCGCACGGGCGACGACGCCCTGGGCGATGCGGTCGCCATGGGCGATGACGAAGGGATCCGCGCCCAGATTGATGAGGCAGACGCCGACCGGGCCGCGATAATCGCTGTCGATGGTGCCGGGGCTGTTCAGCACGGTGACGCCGTTTTTCACCGCAAGGCCGGAGCGCGGGCGGATTTGCAGCTCCCACCCCGCTGGCACGGCGACGGCGAAGCCGATTGAAACCAGCGCGCGTTGGCCGGGGTCGAGTCGCAGGCTCTCCCCCGCTGGCAGCGCGGCGCGCAGGTCAAACCCGGCGGCTCCGGCGGTGGCGTAGGTGGGCAGCGGCAGGTCGCTGTTGCCGGGCAGGCGCAGGAAGGACAGCGTCGGCGGGGAATCGGTCATCGGATCGGTCATTGGTGCGGCGTCCGGTCAGGATCAGGGGGACACTCAGTCGGCGACATGGGCGGCGATGGCCTCGGCCAGCCGCGCGCCGACGGCGTCCTTGCCCATGGTCGGCCAGGACTCCACCCCGTCGGCGCGGATGATGTGCACGGTGTTGTCGGTCCCGCCAAAGGTGGTGGTGCCGAGCGACACGTCGTTGGCCACGATCCAGTCGCAGCCCTTGCGCGCCCGCTTGGCGGTGGCGGTGGCAACCACGTCGCCGGTCTCCGCCGCAAAGCCGATGACCAGCGCCGGGCGGCGCGGCCCGGCCTGCGACAGGGTGGCGAGGATGTCGGGATTCTCGGTCAGTGCCAGCGCGGGCGGACCGCCGCCGTCCTTCTTCAGCTTGCGGTCGGACGCCCCGGCCACGCGCCAATCGGCCACCGCCGCCGCGCAGACCGCGATGTCCACCGGCACGGCGGCGTCGCGGGCGGCCAGACAGGCGGCCAGCATCTCGCGCGCGGTTTCGATGGCGACCACGGTGCAGCCGGGCGGGTCGGGCAGCCGGGTCGGGCCGCTGACCAGCGTCACGTCGGCCCCCAGCGCGGCCAGCGCGGCGGCGATGGCGTGGCCCTGCTTGCCGGACGACCGGTTGGCGATGTAGCGCACCGGGTCGATGGGTTCGTGGGTCGGTCCGCTCGTCACCAGGGCGCGCTTGCCCGCCAGCGGCTTGCGCCCCGACTCGGTGAAAAAGGCGGCGATGGCGTCGATGATCTCCATCGGTTCGGCCATGCGGCCCGGCCCGAACTCATTGCAGGCCATCACCCCGTCGTTGGGGCCGACCCGGCGCACGCCGCGCTGTTCCAGCCGGGACATGTTGTCCTGCGTGGCCGGGTGCTGCCACATGCGGACGTTCATCGCCGGGGCGACCAGCACCGGCTTGTCGGTGGCGAGCAGGACGGTGGCGGCCAGATCGTCGGCCATCCCGGTAGCCATGCGGGCCAGCAGGTCGGCGGTGGCCGGGGCGACGACGATCAGGTCGGCCTCGCGCGACAGGCGGATGTGGCCCATCTCCGATTCATCGGTCAGCGACCAGAG
Organism: Azospirillum griseum; assembly: GCF_003966125.1. Lineage (GTDB taxonomy): Bacteria > Pseudomonadota > Alphaproteobacteria > Azospirillales > Azospirillaceae > Azospirillum > Azospirillum griseum. The sequence continues at coordinate 26,135 of NZ_RXMA01000005.1, read as the reverse complement.
ATCGCGGTAGACGGTGTCTTCGGTCAGCGCCTGCACCGACAGCGGGGTGACGAAGCGCGCCCCGGCCTCCGTCAGCACGGCGCGGACGGTGACGCCGCGTTCGCGCAGGCGGCGAATCAGGTCCAGGCATTTGTAGGCGGCGATGCCGCCCGCGATCACCAGCAGCACGCGCTTGCCGGTCAGACTGGCGTGATCGACCATGACCCTACCCACCCCTGTTGCGTTGGATCGGGGGCTGTCCCCCGGCTGTTGCAGATAATCCATCCCGAACGGCGCGTCCATGGCCGCCGCGCGGGCGCAGCAATCTTGCGGCACGGCTTTTTGAGTGTTTCATCAGGTTTTGCGATTGCAACGGATGGGATTTCGCAAAAGATCTGGTAGACATGAAGGGCGAATCGCCTTTCCCCGTCCACGACCGCGCGCTGCCTTCGCATGCCCCTTGGCCACATCCCCGTCCTGCTCATCGAAGACACGCCGTCGCTGGCGCGCGTCTACACGGAATTCCTGAAAAAGGAATCCTACCGCGTCATCGCGGTGGAAACCGGGGCCGCCGCCATCGAACAACTGGCCGATGGCGCGCCCAAGGTGGTGCTGCTCGACCTTCAGCTTCCCGACATGAACGGGATGGAGGTGCTGAAGCGCATCAACGCCCAGGCCCTGCCCTGCGCCGTCATCGTCATCACCGCCCACGGGTCGGTGAACGCGGCGGTGGAGGCGATGCGCTACGGGGCCTATGATTTCCTGGTGAAGCCCTTCTCGGCGGACCGTCTGGTCGTGACCGTGCGCAACGCGGTGGAACGGCTGCGGCTGGCCCAGATGGTGGACAGCCTGGAGCAGAATCTGGGCCGCGCGCGCTATCACGGCTTCATCGGCTCGTCGCTGGCGATGCAGGCGGTCTATCGGATCGTGGACAGCGCGGCGTCCTCGCGCGCCACCGTCTTCATCACCGGCGAATCCGGGACCGGGAAAGAGGTGTGCGCGGAGGCGATCCACCGGCAGAGCCAGCGGGCGGCCAAACCCTTCATCGCCATCAATTGCGGGGCGATCCCCAAGGATCTCATGGAAAGCGAGATCTTCGGGCACATGAAGGGATCCTTCACCGGCGCGGTGGCGGACCGCGAGGGGGCGGCGGCGCGGGCCGACGGCGGCACCCTGTTCCTGGACGAGATTTGCGAACTCGCCCCCGACCTGCAAACCAAGCTGCTGCGCTTCATCCAGACCGGGACCTTCACCCCGGTCGGCGGGTCGAAGCTGGAAAAGGTCGATCTGCGCATCGTCTGCGCCACCAACCGCGACCCGTTGCACGAGGTGGAGGAAGGCCGCTTCCGCGAGGATCTCTATTACCGCCTGCACGTCATCCCCATCCATCTGCCGCCGCTGCGCGAGCGCGAGGACGATGTTCTGGAGATCGCCCGCCATTATCTGGCGGAATTCACGGCGGAAGAGAAAAAGGGCTTCACCCAGTTCGCGCCCGAAACCGAACAGGCGCTGCGCCACTACCATTGGCCGGGCAACGTCCGCCAATTGCAGAACGTCGTCCGCATCGTCTCCGTCCTGCACGATGGCGACACGGTGTTGCCGCAGATGCTGCCGGCTCCTTTGGGGGCACCGGGTGGAGGCGTGGCGGGTTTGATCGCTGCGGCCCCCGTGCCGATGGCGACGGTTCTTGAGGCGGTCGCCCCTCCCCCCGCCCCGCTCCCGCCGCCCTTGACGCCGGAGGCGATCAAGCCGCTGTGGGAGGTGGAAAAGGACGCCATCGAAAACGCAATCACCGCGTGCGAGGGCAACATCCCCCGCGCCGCCGCGCTGCTGGAAATCAGCGCCTCGACCATCTACCGCAAGCGTCTGGCCTGGCAGGCGGAAGGCAAGCTGTAAGGCCCCTTTAAGGTCCAAGCCACGAGAGGGGATTTCAGGGCAGATAGCCCGCTACGCGGTAGGCGGCGATGGCTTCCTCCGCCAGGCGGGGAATCTCGAAACGCAGCGCCCGCACCTCGGCCTCCGCCCGGGCGCGGCAGGACATTTCCAGCGCGCGGGCGGCGACGCAGAGCGCGTGTGCGCCAAAGGTCCCCGCCGTGCTTTTCAGCGTGTGCGCCTCGCGCGTCAGGGCGTCGAGGTCGGGTTCCTGGGCGATGCGGGCGATGCGGTCCTGGGTTTCGGCCAGGAACTGTTCCAGAACCTCCACCAGCAACTCGGCGTCCAGATCATCGGCCAGTTGACGCAACACCTCCCGGTCCAGCACGGCGTCGGCGTTGGGTTCGGTGATGGGGCCGCAAGGGGCGGTGGCGCTGCGCTGGTCGGCGGGCTTCAGCCATTCGGCCACGGTGGCCAGCAGCTGGGCGCGCTCCACCGGCTTGCCGACATGGTCGTTCATGCCGACATCCAGGCAGCGCTGGCGGTCCGCCTCGTCGCTGTCGGCGGTCATGGCGATCACCGGGACCCGTCCGACCGGGCCGGGCAGTTCGCGCAGCAGCCGGGTGGCGGTCAGCCCGTCCATCTCCGGCATCGACAGATCCATCAGGATCAGGTCGAAGCCGCCCGCCTGGGCCGCCATCACCGCTTCCAACCCGTTGTTGGCCATCTCCACCCGGTAATCGGCCGACGACAGGATGGCGTTGACGATCATCTGGTTCAGCGGGCTGTCCTCGACCACCAGGATGCGGCGGGGGGCGGTCGGCTCCGGTTCCATGGGGGGAAGGGCGGCGGACATGGGCGGTGCTTTCGAAACGGGCGGCGGAAGCGGGGCAGGAACCGCCACTCTATGCGCCCCGCTTCCGGGCGGCAACGCCGGGCGTGCCGCTGGCCTGTCGGTGGAAACCCTTCCTCCCCCAGGGCAATTGCTTGAAGCACCGTGCACCCGGTCAAAACAAGAATGGACACGAATTTCACGGATTTTTTCAGGGATTTCGCGGAACGAGTCCCAGAGTTGCCCTGCTTGCGATCTTGCGACAAACCTCATGGCGGGGTGCAGGAGGCAATTGAAGTCGAAAATCCGTGTAATCCTTCCTTTTGTCCGTGAAATCCGCGTCCATTCTTGTGTGCGTGACGATGAGTGTTCGTTCAAGCGATTGCCCTGCTTCCTCCCCCGCTGGGACGGGGCCAGCGCCGCAGGAGCCTGTCGTTTCCGGTCATCCGTTTGGGCGACGGGCGCGTATGGTGATTGGCCGGATCCCGATCCGGCCGCCGATCATCCGTCAAACGCTTCAAATCGGCGCGCGTCGCCGCTATGGTGACGCCTTTGACGGCGCGTCAACCCGCTTCAGGCAGTTCCCCAGACGATGACCAGACCCAACACCTACCGTTCCGGTCCCGATGAACAGGGGCATTTCGGCATTTTTGGCGGGCGCTACGTCGCCGAAACGCTGATGCCGTTGATCCTCGACGTGGAAAAGGCCTACCGCGAGGCCCGCGCCGATCCCGCCTTTGAAGGCGAGATGCTCCAGCAGCTCAAGCAGTATGTCGGGCGGCCCAACCCGCTCTATTTCGCCGAACGCCTGACCGAAAAGCTGGGCGGCGCGAAGATCTACTTCAAGCGCGAAGAGCTGAACCACACCGGCGCGCACAAGATCAACAACTGCATCGGCCAGATCCTGTTGGCCCGCCGCATGGGCAAGACCCGGATCATCGCCGAAACCGGGGCCGGTCAGCACGGCGTGGCGACGGCGACCGTCTGCGCGCTCTACAACATGCCCTGCGTCATCTACATGGGCGAAACCGACATCGCCCGGCAGGCCCCGAACGTCTTCCGCATGAAGCTGCTGGGGGCGGAGGTCCGCGCCGTCACCTCTGGCGCCAAGACGCTGAAGGACGCGATGAACGAGGCGCTGCGCGACTGGGTCACGAACGTCGCCGACACCTTCTACATCATCGGCACCGCCGCCGGGCCGCACCCCTACCCCACCATCGTGCGCGATTTCCAATCGGTGATCGGCAACGAGGTGAAGACCCAGATGCAGGAGCAGGAAGGCCGCCTGCCCGATTCGCTGGTCGCCTGCGTGGGCGGCGGATCGAACGCCATCGGTCTGTTCCACCCGTTCCTCGACGATCCGTCGGTGGCGATGGTCGCGGTCGAGGCCGCCGGGCGCGGGCTGGACAAGGGGCCGCTCGACCACGCCGCCTCGATCAACGGCGGGCGTCCGGGCGTGCTGCACGGCAACCGCACCTATCTGCTGCAGGACGAGGACGGCCAGATCCTGGAAGGCCACTCGATCTCCGCCGGTCTGGATTACCCCGGCGTCGGCCCGGAACACGCCTGGCTGAACGATGTGGGCCGCGTCACCTACGCCGCCGCCACCGACGCCGAAGCGCTGGAGGCCTTCCAGCTCTGCGCCAAGACCGAGGGCATCATCCCGGCGCTGGAATCCGCCCATGGTCTGGCCGAAGTCATCAAGCGCGCCCCGACCCTGCCGAAAGACCATCTGATGGTCCTGTGCCTGTCGGGCCGTGGCGACAAGGACATCTTCTCCGTCGCCCAGCATCTGGGAGTGAGCCTGTGAACGCCGTTGCCGAAAGCCGTCCGCCTGAGTCGCGCATTGACCGCCGTTTCCAGGCCCTGAAGGCCGAGGGGCGGGCCGGTCTCGTCACCTTCATCACGGCGGGCGATCCCGATCCGGTGGCCTGCCAAACCCTGCTCGACGGGCTGCCCGCCGCCGGGGCCGACCTGATCGAGCTGGGCGTTCCCTTCACCGACCCGATGGCCGACGGCCCGGCGATCCAGGCGTCATCCCTGCGGGCGTTGGCCGCCGGGATGACGGTGCGCAAGACGCTGGCCCTGGTGGCGAATTTCCGTCAGAAGGACGCCGACACCCCGATCATCCTGATGGGCTATTACAACCCGATCTACGCCTATGGCGTGGACCGCTTCCTGGCGGACGCCAAGGCCAGCGGTGTGGATGGCCTGATCATCGTCGATCTGCCGCCGGAAGAGGATGGCGAGTTGTGCGTTCCGGCGATCCGCGCCGGGATCAACTTCATCCGCCTGACCACCCCGACGACCGACGAAAAGCGTCTGCCCGCCGTGCTGAAAAACACCTCGGGCTTTCTCTATTACGTCTCCATTGCCGGGATCACCGGGACCGCCAGCGCGGCCAACACCGCCGTGGACGCGGCGGTGGCACGGTTGAAGCGCCACAGCGATCTGCCGGTCGCCGTCGGTTTTGGCATCAAGACGCCCGCCCAGGCCGCCGAGGTGGCGCGCGTCGCCGACGCCGCCGTCGTCGGTTCGGCCATCGTCACCCGTCTGGCCGATGGGCTGGACGAGTCCGGCGCGCTGCGCCCGGGCGTGGTGGAGGATGTGCTGGGCTTCGTCCGCGAACTGGCCGACGGCGTGCGCGGCGCGCGGGGCTGATCCCGCTGTCCGACCGGTCCGGGTGCGGCCATTCCCCCGTTGCGCGGTGTTGCGCGGCGTTTGGGGATGGTCGGCCCGGCCCACCCCCTCCGGCGGGACGGTTTACAAGCGCGTCAAACCGCATTACCACACCCGCAGCAAAAACCGCTCGCGGCAACCATCAGACCCACTCGCTTGATGTGGTCCCGTCGGCTGCCCACATCCAGCGCGTCGTCGTGCCGTTGAAAGGCGTTCCATGAACTGGCTTACCAACTACGTCCGTCCCAAAATCCGCGCCCTCTACGCCCGCAAGGAGGTTCCCGACAACCTCTGGCACAAATGCCCGAGCTGCGAGGCGATGCTGTTCCATCGCGAGTTGGAAGAGAATCTGCATGTCTGCCAGCATTGCGGCTTCCACATGCGGCTCGACCCGATCAAGCGGCTGGAATCGCTGTTCGACGGTGGATCCTATGACGGGGTGGAGTTGCCGAAGTCGGTGGCCGACCCGCTGAAGTTCCGCGATCAGAAGCGCTACACCGACCGCCTGAAGGAAGCCCAGACCAAAACCGGCCGCACCGACGCCATCGTCGTCGGCAGCGGGCTGGTCGGTGGGCTGCCCTCCGTGGTCGCCGCCTTCGATTTCGGCTTCATGGGCGGGTCGATGGGCATCGCCGTCGGCGAAGGGCTGCTGACCGCCGCCAAGCTGGCGGTGGCGAAGAGGGCCCCCTTGATCGTCGTGCCCGCGTCGGGCGGTGCCCGCATGCAGGAAGGCATCCTGTCGCTGATGCAGATGCCGCGCACCACCATTGCGGTGGAGATGGTCAAGGAAGCCGGCCTGCCCTACATCGTCGTGCTGACCGATCCGACCACCGGCGGCGTGACGGCGTCCTTTGCCATGCTGGGTGACATACACATCGCCGAGAAGGGCGCGCAGATCGGCTTTGCCGGTGCGCGCGTGATCGAAAGCACGATCCGCGAAACCCTGCCGGAAGGCTTCCAGCGCTCCGAATATCTGCTGGAACACGGCATGGTCGACATGGTCGTCCACCGCCGCGACCTGCGCGGCACGCTGGCGCGGGTGATCGATCTGCTGACCCAGCGCGTCCGCGCCGACGACGAGGTGATCGACGCCGAGTTCGAGGACGCGGCCCCGGTGGGCAAGGCGGTGGCCGTGGCCGCCGCCCCGGCCCCGACGGCGGCGGGCGACGACTGACGCCCGGCCCTATCGCGCGCCCAGCTTCAACGCCAAGGAACAGGCGATGACCGATTCACACCGCTCCGACCCGGTTCTGGACCGTTTGAAGGGCTTGCACCCGAAGGTCATCGACCTGTCGCTGGACCGCGTCCATCGGCTGCTGGCGGCGTTGGGCCACCCCGAGCGGCGTTTGCCGCCGGTGGTGCATGTGGCCGGAACCAACGGCAAGGGATCGACCGTCGCCTTTCTGCGGGCGATCCTGGAAGCCGCCGGGTACCGCGTGCACGTCTACACCTCCCCCCATCTGGTGCGCTTTCACGAGCGCATCCGGTTGGCGGGCACGTTGATCGACGATGACCACCTCGCCAGTCTGCTGGAAGAGTGCGAAACGGCCAACGCGGGCGGCCCGATCACCTTTTTCGAGGTGACGACGGTGGCGGCCTTCCTGGCCTTCTCCCGCGTTCCGGCGGATGTGGTGCTGCTGGAAACCGGGCTGGGCGGACGGCTGGACGCCACCAATGTGGTGGACACCCCCGCCGTCACCGCCATCACCCGCATATCCTACGATCACCGCCAATTCCTGGGCGAGACGCTGACCGCCATCGCCGGGGAAAAGGCGGGCATCTTCAAGCCGGGCGTTCCGGTGGTGCTGGCCGATCAACCGGCGGCGGAGGCGCGCGACACCCTGCACCGCCACGCCGAGGCCGTCGGCGCGCCGGTCAAGGGCTGGAGCGTCACGCCGCAGCCCGGCGGTTTCCGGTTCGAAAGCCCGGCGCGCGGGACCATTGATTTGCCGATGCCGGGCCTGCCCGGCGCGCACCAGATCGGCAACGCCGGTTTGGCGCTGGCCTGCCTGGATCATCTGCCGCTGGCGGTGGACGCGGCGGCGATCCGCCGGGGGCTGGCCTCGGTCGAATGGCCCGCCCGTCTGCAACGCTTGACGCGCGGCCCGTTGGCCGACGCGCTGCCGCCGGATTGGGAATTGTGGCTCGATGGCGGGCACAACGACTCGGCGGGCGAAGTGCTGGCCCGGCAGGCGGTGGATTGGACGCAGGCGGACGGCCCCCGCCCGCTGCTGCTGATCTATGGGATGCTGACCAGCAAGGACCCGTATGAGTTCCTTGGCCCTCTGGCCCCCTTCACCCACGCCATGCGCACCGTGGTCATTCCGGGCGAGGAAGCGTCGCTGACCGCCGAGGAATCGGCGGAGGCCGCGCGGACCTGCGGCATCGCCGACACGGCGGCGGCGGACAGCGTGACGGCGGCCTTGGCGTCGCTGGTGGCCAGCCGCAGCGGCCCGGCCCGCGTGCTGATTTGCGGCTCGCTCTATCTGGCCGGATCGGTGTTGGCCGACAACGGGTAACGCCGTCAATTGCTGAACGAAAAGGCCGCGCGCGGGGCATCCTGCGCGCGGCCTTTTCGTGTGTGGTTCTGGAACGGATCAGCGCTTTTTGCGGCCGTCCAACTCCAGCATGCCGCGCAGGGCAGCGATGGTTTTGCTCAGCGGGCTGTCTTTGGGGGCCGTGTCTTTTGGGGGCACCGTGTCTTTTGGAGCCGTGTCCTTCGCCGCTGGCCGTGGCGGGGGATCCGGGGCCTCCATCAGGGGCAGCGGGTCCGGCGTCCGGGCCGGGGTTGGGCGGCTCTGGGGTGGGGGAATGGGGGCGTCAAAATCATCGTCCTCCTCCTCCCAGGTCGGGCGGGACAGCGGACGGTCGGACGAATGGTTGGGCGGGCGGCGGGCGGGCGCGGCTTTTGCGGGCGCGGGTGGCGCTACGGGCGGCGGGGCGTCCTCGTCATCCTCGACCAGATCGCGCAGGGCCTTCATCGCCTCTTCGATCTCGCGCTCCTGCGCCGATTGCTTGCTGTTGCCGCCCTTGCTGGCGGATGGCTTGGCCGACGCCTTGCCAGTGGACCGGCGCGGCGGCGGCGCGTCGTCCAGGCCGTCCGCGCCGGAGGGATCCTCACCGGGATCGTCCAGTGCCGGATCGGGCGGCGGCGTGGGCTTGGCCTTGCGGCGCGCGCTGGGCTTCGGCTCGACCGCCGCGTCCTCGATCATGGAGCGCAGAGCCGCCAGCGTCTTGTCGAAACCGCCATCCTCATCGCCGTCGGCGGCGGTGCTGGCCGCGCGCCGGGGCGACCGTTCGGTCTTGGCCTTGATCGGTGCGGGCGGCGGCGGTGGCGGCGGGGCCGGGCTGCGGATTTCCGGGTCGCGGATGGCGAAGGCGAGGATTTCCGCGTCGGTCGGTTCCTCCTCGTCCTCCTCGTCCAAATGATCGGCCCAACGGCGGGCGGGGTCCTTCAAACCGCCATCCGTCGAGTCGCGGTCCATGGCGTGCCCGTCGGCGAAGGCGTCCTCGTCCTCGGGATCGTCTTCGAAATCCTGGCGGACGAACGCCTTGTGCGAGAAAACCGGCTCCGCGTCGCTGACCGCGTCCTCCTCGTCCAGTTCCAGGGGCAGATCGTCCAAATCCGGCGGTGCGTGGCGGCCAAGGCGTTCCGGGTCCAGGCGTTCCGGGTTGCGGGGTGCTGGGGTGAACGCGCGGTCGTCCTCATCCTCATCGGCGCGGTCCGACTCGGCGAAGAAACGGCGCATCGCCGCCAGCGTTTCGTCTTCGTCGCTGCTGGCGCGGGTGGTGGTGCGGCGGGGTGGGGGCGGTGCCCAATCCTCGTCGTCGTCGCCCTCCTCTGGCGGCGGGGCGGCGGCCCCTTGGCGGCTGGCCATATCGGCGAGGGACACCGGTTCCCACAGCGGATCGGCATCGTCCGCCGGTCCATCGGCGACCAGTTCCTCCAGCGGGCGGGCAGAGGGGGAGACGGGCTTGCGCGGCGGTGGCGGGGCGTCGAACGGGTCGGCCTCCTCCTCCGGCGGCAGCGCGTCCAGCGGGGCGCGGCTTCCCAAATCCCAATCGGACCCGGCGTCGTCCTGGCCGGGGTCGTCCTGGCCGGGGTCGTCCAGGAGCGTGGCGAACTCCGGCAGCGGAAAGGGCGCGGGGGTGAAGGCGGGGCGTTCGGGTGGCGGATCGGCGCGGCGTGGCGCTGGCGGCGCGTCCTCCCCCCGGATGGAGGCCAACAGCCCGTTCAGCGCCGACAGCGAGGCGTCAAAGGACGGATCGGCGCTGTCGTCCGTTTCCAGGGCGGCGGCTTGCGCCTGCATCGGACGGCTTTCGGTGTCGCGCGAGTCGCAGCGGGAGCAGCGGTAATGCGGGGCGATCGACAGCACCGGGTAGTTCGGGCCGAATCGGCGCTCCAGCATGGTGCGCGGCAACACGCCGCTGTGCCCGCAGGCGCAACAACGCAGATGAACGTCGGATGCAATGTCGCGAAGGAACAGCATGCGGGCCATGATCGCCGCAGTATACGCGCGCGATCCCGGCTTTCCCAACCGTTTCCGACGGTTGGCAGGCGGTGCGCGGCGGTCGGCGAACCCGGTCATAGTGCCGGTCCGGTTCCTCCGAATCAAGATCACGGCTCACCGCTTCAGCGCGCGGCTTTGCCGTTGATCACAGAAGGGGTTCTGGTCGCTTCAGATGGCGCCACAGAGACGTTGAGCAGAGCAACACAGGCGACGATGGTCACGAGGGTGTTGGGGCCGATCGCGTCAGCGGTATTGCCCGACGGTCTCCACCGCCTTGCCGCCGGTGCCGCGCTTGAACTCGGTCACACCGGGGGCGGTGTCGGGGTTGATGCCGCCCAGATCCAGGCGCTTCACCCCCCGTTCCTTCAGCGCCAGCATGGCGCGCCACAGCACCAGGCGCATCGCGCCGTGGGCGCGTCCGGCCTCGTTGGCCCAACTGATTTGGCTGGTGGCCGTCACCCCATGGCGGAAGAACAGGCCGCTGGCCACCGGCGCGCCCTTGTCCATCGCCGTCACCATCAAGGCCCCCGACTCGGCCCCCCCGGCCTTGACCAGCGCGTTGCGCAACCGCACCGCCAGCGCCCCGGTCATCGGGCGGAACCCCTTGCCCAGCGCCTGGTCATGCTCCTGCTTCAGAAGCCAGGGCAGATTGTCCGCCTTCCAATCGACGTCCAGCACCAGCCCGGCCTTTTCCGCCCCGCGCAGACGCTGCCGCCAATCGCGGGCCAGATTGGCGCGCAACGCCTCCTCGTTCATGCCCAACTCAAGCCAGACGGTTTGATAGCCCGGCCCATGGCGGTGGAAACCGCAACGCTGAAGCAACGCCTCGTTCTCCGGCGAGGCGGGCAGTTCCGGCAACAGGTTGGCGCGGCTGAGCAGCGAGTGCGGGCACGCCTTGCGCAACAGGCGAAGGGTGGCCTCCACCGTTTCCGCGTCCGGTTCCTGGCCGTCGAGCCACAACGGCCCGCGATGGCATTGCCGGTCGTGGAAAATCTTCAGCAGGCGGCGTTCCAGCAGTTGGACCAGCCCAATCGGCACGCCATCGCGCTGGATCACGCCCAAGCGCGGCAGATGGCCATAGGTCCGGCCCATGGCCCGGCCATAGGCAAAGCTCTGCAGCAGGGTGGAGTGGGTCACACGGGCGAACAGCGCATCCCATTCGCCCACCGTGCCCTCGTTCCAGGCGATGGAAACATCCGGCATGAGGGATCAGCCCCGGTCAGGCGGGCGGGAGGGCGCTGGTTGCCTCTTCCACCTGGGCGAAGGTTGGTCGGTATTCCGGCTCCAACACGTTTCGGGCGTATTCCACGGAGATGGCAGGGGCGTAGCCGGACAGATGGGCGATCATCCCGGTCTTCATCGCCTGATAATATTTGCCCTCGGCGTGGTAGATGTTCTTCAACCCGCTGGCCATCGGGGCGAAGAAGCCGTAGGCCACGAGAATGCCGGTGAAGGTGCCGACGAGCGCGCCGCCGATCAGCTTCCCCAACACCTCCGGCGGTTCGGAAATCGATCCCATGGTGTGAATCACGCCCAGCACCGCCGCGACGATGCCCAGCGCGGGCACGGCGTCGGCCACCGCCTGGATGGCGTCGGCGACGCGCTGGTGTTCGTGGTGCATGGTTTCGATGTCCTCGTCCATCAGATCGACGAGTTCGTGCGGGTTGTCCGCCCCCAGTGACATCAGGCGCAAATAGGTGCAGAGAAAGGCGATGGCGTGATGGTCGGCGTAGAATTTGGGAAATTGCTGGAACAGCGGTGAGTCTTCCGGTTTCTCCACATGCTGTTCCAAGGCCAGAAGGCCCTTGGTCTTGGCGATCTTGAAGACCTGATACATCATGGTCAGGACTTCGAGATAATCCTCTTTCTTGTATTTCGGCCCCTTGAACAGATGGCCGATTTCCTTGCCGGTGTGGGAGATCACCGATTTAGGGTTTGCGATGAAGAACGCGCCGGCGGCCGACCCCAGAATGATCATGAACTCGAAGGGCATCCACAGCACGCCCATATGGCCGCCGCCCAGAACATACCCGCCGAACACGCAGAAGATCACGACGCCGAAACCGATCATCACGAACATGGGGTCACTTTCCTCCCAACTGTCGGCGGCGGCGGTTGGCAACCGGAATTCGTGTCCGAAACCGTGCCCGAAACCGCGAGGCTGAGCAACGCGTTGCGCGCCCTGCCCCCTGATCCGCACGGTTCGCCATGCGCGCGACACCGCGCCCCGATCCTAACGATGCGGGTGCCGCCTGTCACGACAGGACTGCCGGATGCGGGTTTGCCGCGATCCGCCACGGACGATCCAGCCTTGGCCGCTCAACTCTGGTCGGGGGGCAGCAGCGCCTTGATCCGGTCGCGCAGCGGCCCGACCTCGTCCAGCGGCAGGGCGAAATGGCAGGCCAGACGGCGCGGGACCGACAGCGCGGCCTGACGCAGCGCGGCCCCGGCCTCGGTCAGTTCCACGATCACCCGGCGTTCGTCGGCCGGGTCGCGGCGGCGCAGCACCAGCCCGTTGCCCTCCATCCGCTTGAGCAAGGGGGTCAGCGTGCCGGAATCGAGATCGAGCGCGTCGGCCAGTTCCCCCACCGTGCGCGGCGCGCGTTCCCACAGCACCAGCATCGCCAGATATTGCGGGTAGGTCAGCCCGAGTTCGTCCAACAGCGGGCGGTAGAGCCGGGTGATGCGGTTGCTGACGGAATAGAGCGCAAAGCAAAGCTGGCGGTCGAGCCGCAACAGCTCGCCGCCAGCCGCGTCGTCCGCGTCGGTCATGGTGGGGGTGGGGAGCGGACCAGCCGCCCCCCGAATCGGGTCCTGATCGTCGGTCATGCCGCCTGTACGGAAAGGGTCACGTCGATGTTGCCGCGCACAGCGTTGGAATAGGGGCAGACCTGATGCGCCGTGGCAACCAATTCTTCGGCCACCGCCGCGTCCAGCCCCTTCACCGTCACCGCCAGCGCGACGGCGAGATAGAAACCACCCTCCGCGTTCTGGAACAGGCTGACGCTGGAGGCGACCGACGCGTCGGTCAGCGGCAGCTTTTGCAGGCGGGCAACATGGCGCACCGCGCTTTCGAAGCAGGCGGCGTAGCCCGAGGCGAAGAGCTGTTCCGGGTTGGTGGCGTCGCCCTTGCCGCCCAGGCTCTTCGGCATGGCCAGCTTCAGGTTCAGCAGGCCGTCGTCGGTCTGGACCTGGCCGTCGCGGCCACCGGAGGTGCGGGCGTGGGCGGTGTAGAGAGCGGTCATGGGAGTGTTCCTTTCGGTTGGGCGCGCCGCCGATGGCGGTGGGCGCGGGGAGTGTCGTGTTCTGATGGGATATTGATAGCGTCACATTTAATTGTGCGCAATATGATTGATCGCTTTCAATCTGCGCGCCAGCGCCATGGCTGATATGCGGCGGGGGCGCATCCCCACCAGCCCCGCACCATCCGGCCCACCCCACACGACCCACAATGAAAAAGGGGCCGCCTTGCGGCAGCCCCCTTCACGATCAACGCCAACCCGAACCGGGCGGTCAGCCGATGCGCCAAACCTCCGGCACATCTTCCAGACGCTTCGCCACGGCCAGACGCTGTTGCTCGATCTCCGGCGGCAGACGGCTGCCGAAGCGGTTGAACAGCTCCTCCTGGTCGCGGGTTTCGGCCTCGGCCTCCTTGCGGTCGATGTCCATGATCTTGCGGAACTTGTCTTCCGCGAAATCCAGACCGGCCCAGTTGAGGTCCTTGTAGCGCGGCGAATAGCCGAACGGCGAGGCGGCGACGTCGGTGGCCCGGCCGCGCGCGCGATCCACGATCCACTTCAGAACGCGCATGTTGTCGCCGAAGCCCGGCCACACGAACTTGCCGTTCTCGTCCTTGCGGAACCAGTTGACGCGGTAGATGCGCGGCAGGCTTTCGATCTTGCCTTCCATCGACAGCCAGTGATTCCAGTAATCGGCCATGTTGTAGCCGCAGAAGGGCAGCATGGCGAACGGATCGCGGCGGATGGCGGCCTGGCCGACGGCGGCGGCGGTGGCTTCCGATCCCATGGTCGCCGCCCAATAGACGCCTTCGCGCCAGTTGTACGCCTCGAACACCAGCGGGAAGGTCTTCGACAGGCGACCGCCGAAGATGAAGGCGCTGATCGGCACACCGGCGGGATCCTCCCACGCCGGATCGATCGACGGGCACTGCGCCGCAGGCGCGGTGAAGCGCGAGTTCGGGTGCGCGGCGGCGCGGCCGCAACCCGGCGTCCAATCCTTGCCCTGCCAGTCGATCAGATGCTCCGGCGGGGTGTCGGTCAGACCTTCCCACCACACATCGCCGTCGTCGGTCAGCGCGACGTTGGTGAAGATGACGTTGTGATCCAGCGTCTTCAGCGCGTTCGGGTTCGACTTCACGCTGGTGCCGGGGGCGACGCCGAAGAAGCCCGCCTCCGGGTTGATGGCGCGCAGGGTCCCATCGGGCTGCGGCTTGATCCAGGCGATGTCATCGCCGATGGTGCGGACCTTCCAGCCTTCGAACTCCTTGGGCGGAACCAGCATGGCGAAGTTGGTCTTGCCGCAGGCGGACGGGAAGGCCGCGCCGACATAGGTCTTTTCGCCGGTCGGGCTTTCCACGCCCAGGATCAGCATGTGCTCGGCCAGCCAGCCCTGTTCGCGGCCCATCGACGAGGCGATGCGCAGCGCGAAGCACTTCTTGCCCAGCAGCGCGTTCCCGCCATAGCCCGACCCGTAGGAGACGATCGAATGCTCCTCGGGGAAATGGACGATGTATTTGTGATCGGCGTTGCAGGGCCACGCCACATCGGCCTGACCCGGTTCCAGCGGCGCGCCGACCGAATGCAGGCAGGGCACGAAATCGCCGTCGCCCAGCACGTCCAGCACCTTCTGGCCCATGCGGGTCATGATGCGCATGTTGACGGCGACATAGGGGGTGTCGGAGAGCTGGACGCCGATGTGGGCGATGTCCGACCCCAGCGGCCCCATGCTGAACGGCACGACATACAGGGTGCGGCCGCGCATGCAGCCGTCGAACAGGCCGTCCAGCTTGGCCTTCATCTCCGCCGGGTCCATCCAATTGTTGGTCGGACCGGCTTCCTCCTTGGTCTTGGAGCAGATGTAGGTGCTGTCTTCGACCCGCGCGACGTCGCCCGGATCGGAGCGGCAGAGGAAGGAGTTCTGGCGCTTGGCCTCGTTCAGACGGATGAAGGTCCCGGCCTCCACCATCTCGCTGCACAGGCGGTCGTATTCCTCTTGCGAGCCGTCGCACCAGTGGACCCGCTCCGGCTTGCACTTCAGGGTGATTTCCTCAACCCAGGCCAGGAGCTTCTTGTTCCGCGTCCGCGTGTTTCCAGTCATCGTCGTTCTCATCCCTTGCGCGCCGGGTCGGCCCCGCGCCCAGCCCCATCGAAGCGCATCCCCGGCCGCCGCGCGTTGAGCGGCGTCAGTGTGCGACAACAGGGCGCATCCCGCGCGTCAGGCGCGGCCAATGCGATGGCGTCCGGTCGGTCCGGCTGGTGTGTTCGTCGTGTCGTGTGCGAAAGGCGGCGGTGGCCGCCGGGTTCAGCGCTGGCGCGCGGACGCAAATCGGCGGTCGCCGCAGCGTTCGCCAACGCCCGCCGGCCCAAAGCCGGGACAGGACGGTGCAAGGGGTGGTCCGAGGGCGAGAGGCCCGGAGGGACAACGGGTCGATCCGTTATGGTCCACTGAAGTGATCTCCTGGTTGCGCTGGTCATGCGCCGCGTTGTTTTTTTGGTGCGGCGTCAAAAAAAGGGTCGGGGTTGCAGGCTGTGCTTTCTTCTTCTTGGGTGCAGCGCCTCATCCGGTCGTCGTTGCGTCGGATGAGGCTGCACCAGTGATCCCCGCATTCGCTGGAACGGCGGGGGCGTTGACCGGGGTTCCACCATGGCGGACCCAGTGCGGCAGACCGGACAGCGCCAGTCTAACCGATTCCGGATTGTTTGTGGTCTGTTCAAAATCATGCCGGGCGACACGGCCGCCCCGGCGCAGATCCAGCCCATCGGGATCCACACCGGTCAGGCTCCACCCGGCATCGGCATCAGACGCGGGATCAGAAGCGGAATCGGCGGCGGACAGCAGGGCGTTGCCCGCGTCCAGCAGCTCGGCTTCGGCCTGCGCCAGCGCCTCGGCCGCCATCGGCAGGCCCAGGTCGGCGGCGGTCAGCCAATGGATGCGGCCGAACCCGGCGACCAGATGCGCCCGCTCGATCACCACGCGGTGCAGCGCGAAATCGGCAAAACCGGCGTAGAGGGCGGCGTCGGGGTGGCGGCGCAGAAAGCGGTCGCGGTGGCGCGGATCGTCGGTGCGGACCACCCGGCCCAGCACGGACAGGCGCGCGCCGGTCAAGGGCTGATCCAGCCCGCCGGTTCCATCGAACAGCAGGCCGACGCGCGGATCGGCGGACAGGTTGCGGGTGTGTTCGGCCAGCGCCGACAGCAACAGCAGCGGGCTGCCATCCAGATCGAAGGCCACCAGCACCAGGGAGGGATAAGGCCAACCGGCCCCGTCATCGGTCCCGTCACTCGCCCCGCCCTTGTCCATCGCCCGCCCGGCGGTGGCCAGACTCGCCCGGTCGCAGGCGCGCATCAGGCGGCGCGCCGACTCGGCGTGTGGCCGGTTCGCCCCAACGGGCGACGCGCCGTCCATCCCATCGCGGGCGGACGCGCCAAGGGCTTGCGTGGAACTCATGCCGAAAATTGAGTGCGCTCTCCCGCGCGGTGCCGTTGTTCAGCGCCGCATTGCCGCCATATTGGACCAGAAAAATGCCCCGGGAAAAGCGAAAACTGCCGCGAGCGCCTCGTGTCTGTCATAATCTGATGGAATGGCTGTTGTCCTTTTCCGATGGCCCCACCCTTTTTGGACCCGACAAACGACCATGGCCCACACCGTCGCCCTGGTGGATGACGACCGCAACATCCTCACCTCCGTCTCCATCGCGCTCGAAGCCGAAGGGTTCGAGGTGCGGACCTACACCGACGGGGCCGAGGCCCTGCGCGGCCTGAGCCAGCGCCCGCCCGATCTGGCCGTGCTGGACATCAAGATGCCCCGGATGGATGGGATGGAGCTGCTGCGCACCCTGCGCCAGACCTCCCAGCTTCCGGTCATCTTCCTGACCAGCAAGGACGACGAGCTGGACGAGCTGATGGGCCTGCGCATGGGCGCGGACGACTACATCAAGAAGCCCTTCTCCCAACGCCTGCTGATCGAGCGCATCCGCGCCCTGCTGCGGCGGGAGGCGCTGCGCGGCGACACCGCCGCCGTGACCGATCCGGGCCAGCTCCTGACGCGCGGGCCGCTGCTGCTCGACGGCGCGCGCCACGCCTGCTTCTGGAAGGACCAACCCATCGACCTGACCGTCACCGAATTCCTGCTGGTCAAGGCGCTGGCCCAGCGGCCCGGCCATGTGAAGAACCGCGACCAGCTCATGGACGCCGCCTATGGCGAGCATGTCTATGTCGATGACCGCACCATCGACAGCCACATCAAGCGGCTGCGCAAGAAATTCAAGGCGATCGACCCTGATTTCGCCCAGATCGAGACTCTGTATGGCGTCGGATACCGCTACAAGGAATAACGCGCCCACGCCGCGCCGCCACCACCGTCGTCGCCATCCCCGTCGTTGGGTGTCGCCGCTGACCCTGCGCATCCTGGCCGTCAATGTGCTGGCGCTGGTCCTGCTGGTGATCGGGCTGCTCTATCTCGGGCGCTACCAGGACCGTTTGATCCAGGCGGAGATGGAGGCGCTGGCGACCGAGGCCCGCATCTTCGCATCGGCGCTGGGCGAGGGGGCGGTGAACCGCATCCTGACCCCACCACCCGCCAGCACAGACGGGGTGGTTGAAGATGTCGGGCGTGAGCGCTTCGAGTTGGAGCCGGAACTGGCCCGCCAGATGATCCGCCGCCTGGCGGAGGCGACGGCGACCCGCACCCGCCTCTACGACATCGACGGGCGGATGCTGTCCGACAGCCGTGTGCTGACCGGTTCCCAAGGGCGGATCGAAATCCGCGAATTGCCGACCCCACCGGCGGGCGATCCGCTGTCCCAGGCGGTGAACAGCGTTTACAACCGCCTGATCGACGTGGTTCCCAGCCGCGAGGGGTTGCCGCTGTTCCGCGAGGAGCGGGGCAAACCCTCCCCCGACGTCGAGCGCGCGCTGACCGGCGACACCGGGGCCACCGTCTGGCGGGTGGAGTCGGTGAACGGCGACCCTGAATTGCTGCTGACCGTTGCGGTTCCGGTTCAACGCTACCGCGAGGTGTTGGGGGCGGTGCTGCTGACGCGCGGCGGGGTGGAAATCGACCGCGCGATCCGTTCCGTCCGCTTCGACATTCTGCGGGTGTTTGCCGTGGCGCTGCTGGTGACGGTCGGCTTGTCCATCTATCTGGCCGGGACCATTGCGCAACCGATCCGAAAATTGGCCCAGGCCGCCGACCGGCTGCGCACCGGACACGGGCGGCACACCGAAATTCCCGACTTCACCCATCGGGGCGATGAGATCGGTGAACTGTCGGGCGTGCTGCGCGACATGACCGCCGCGCTGTGGGCGCGGATGGACGCCATCGAACGGTTCGCCGCCGACGTCGCGCACGAGATCAAGAATCCGCTGACCTCCTTGCGCAGCGCGGTGGAAACGGTCCTGCGGATTGAGGATCCCGGTCGGCGCGCCCGGCTGTTGGGCATCATCGCCGACGATGTGCAGCGGCTCGACCGTCTCATCAGCGACATTTCCAACGCCTCGCGTCTGGACGCTGAACTGTCACGGGCGGAACCGGAGCCGGTGGACATTGGGGCCATGCTGGAAACGCTGGCCGATCTGCAACGCAGCGTCGACACCGAAAGGGTGGATGATCCGACCGATTCAAACGACCCCGCCAATCCAGGCGATCCAGAGCGTCCGCCCCATCTGGTCATCGATCTGCCCGTGGGCGAGCGGCTGGTCGTTCCGGGGTTGGAAGGACGCTTGACGCAAGTGTTCCAGAACCTGATCGCCAACGCGCTGTCCTTCTCCCCACCCGGCGGTGAGGTGCGGGTGCGCGCCCGCCGGGTTGGCCGGGCGTTGGAGATCGTCGTATCCGACCATGGCCCCGGCATCCCGGACGGCAAAGAAGACGCCATCTTCGAACGCTTCTACACCGAACGCCCGGCAGGAGAAAAATTCGGAACCCATTCAGGGTTGGGGCTTTCCATATCCCAACAGATAGTCAGCGCCCACAATGGTTCGATACACGCACAAAACAGACGGCTGGCCGATGGTCGTATTGACGGCGCGGACTTTCGCGTCACGCTGCCGTTGCTGTGAATTTTTGCGGAAAAGTTGTAACCGCTCTCTCAATGCTATGGACAAAGCCCGAGTATAGGTCAATCCTGTTGACGGTCATTCCTCGCACGCACCCTGCCCGTGGCTTTCGCTTGCGCGCGCGCCTGACCTTGGCAACTGTGTGAGGTTTCCATGTCCGGATCCGCTCAAGTCATTGATCTCAAACGCTACCGTCTCGCCAAACTCATCAGCGACGCCGGGCGGCAGCAGGGAGAATTGGCCCGCATGATGCGCGATTCCGCGCATGAGCGGACACAGTTGGCCGAGGCGCTGAACGGCGCGCAAAAGCATCTGGCGCGGATCGCCGACAGCTACAAGGTCTTGCTTGTGCGGTTGAAGCGGGAAAAGGATTTTCGCGACGCCTGCCAGGAAGCCGCCGAGTTGGAGGATCTGGACGAGATGATCCGTCGCCGCGACGCCCTGGTGCGGGAGTTGGAATCGATCCGCCGCACCCCGCGCGAGTCCACGGGAACCTGATTTTTTCCAGGACGGGCCATCCCCACGCCCCCGGCGGCCCGTCCCGCCCGCCGGGTTGGCCCGCTCCTCCGACTTTCTCCCCCGACTTTTGAGTCCATTGACAGAACGCGCGGCACGTCTCACCTTCGATCCATCATGGTGACGATGCACGGCACCTGCGTTCTGGTCTCCGACATCGGCGTGTTGCTGAGAGGAGGACCGGGAAGCGGAAAATCCGATCTGGCTTTGCGACTGATCGACCGTGGCGCGCGTCTGGTCGCCGATGATCAAGTGTGTGTGCGTGTGGACGGTGATCGCGTGATCGCCGCCGCGCCGCCGTCGCTGGCCGGATGGCTGGAGGTTCGGGGGGTTGGCATCCTTCCCGCGCCGTCCGTCACCTCGGCTGACCTCCGCCTGATCGTCGATCTGGTCGCCCGCGACCGGGTTGAACGGTTGCCGGACGTGGAACGTGAGACGATCCTGAGCGTTGCCCTGCCCCGCCTGACCCTGCACCCCTTCGACGCTTCGGCGGATGCCAAGCTGCGGTTGGCCGCCGCCGCCGCGCGCGACGGCACGCTGGGATGCGTCCCCGCCGCGATGGCGGCCTTTCCATGACCCCGCCATTGGCCCCCTCCGCCGCAGAGCCACCTGCGGCCCGACCGACGACGGGCGACCAGCTGGCCTCTGCACCGCCCGGTCGGATCGTGCTGGTCACGGGCCTGTCGGGGGCGGGCATGTCCGTGGCCCTGAAGGCGCTGGAGGATCTGGGCTATGAAGCGGTGGACAATCTGCGCCTGTCGCTGGTTCCCGCCCTGCTGCAGCAGGCCGACCCGCGCCGCCGCCCGCTGGCGCTGGTGATCGACAGCCGCACCCGCGACTTTTCCGCCCAAAGCTTCCTGGACGAGGTGACAGCCCTGCGCGCCACCACCGACCTGGACGTCCGTCTGGTCTTCCTGGATTGCGGCGACGAGGTGTTGCAGCGCCGTTTCACCGAAACCCGACGCCGCCACCCCTTGGCCGAAGACCGGACGGTTCCCGACGGCATTGCCCGCGAACGCACGCTGCTGCACCCGCTGAAGGAGCAGGCCGACGTCACCATCGACACGACGCAACTGTCCATTCACGATTTGCGGCGCATCCTGTCCGGGCATTTCCAACGCGACGCGCAGGCGGCCCTTCAGGTGTTTGTGACCTCCTTCTCCTTCCGGTTGGGTTTGCCGCGCGAAGCCGATCTGGTGTTCGATGTGCGGTTTCTCACCAACCCCCATTACGATCCGGCCCTGCGCCCACTGACCGGGCTGGATCCCGCCGTGGCTGCGCGGGTGGCCGGTGACGGCGACTTTCCAGCTTTTTTTGAGCATCTGACCGGGCTGCTGCGCCCGCTGCTGCCACGCTATGTTCAGGAGGGAAAGAGTTACCTGACCATCGCCATTGGCTGCACCGGCGGCAAGCACCGCTCCGTTTTCGTTGCCGAACGGTTGGCGGCGTGGCTGAAGGAGTTGGGGGTCCGTGTCAACCTGAACCACCGGGAACTCAGCCGCCAGGCTGCCCGCCCCAACGGAACGGGGTGATGCAATTTGCGCCTTGACGACTCAATCGCAACCCACGATCCAAAGAAACGCACAATCCGCAGCCGCGATATGACGTTTCGCGATACGAAAATCTCCGGGGAGGATCCAACCTTGAAGGATGTCCCATGATTGGTATGGTTCTTGTCACCCACGGGCATCTCGCCGAAGAGTTCATCGCCGCGCTGTTCCATGTGGTCGGTGAACAGGATCAGGTGCGCGCCGTGTGCATTGGTCCCGACGATGATATGGAGCAGCGGCGTCAGGACATCCTGAACTCGGTCGCCGAGGTGGATGACGGGTCTGGCGTGGTGGTGCTGACCGACATGTTCGGCGGTACCCCCTCCAACCTCGCCATCTCCATCATGGACAAGGCCAAGGTCGAGGTGATCGCGGGCATGAATCTGCCGATGCTCATCAAGCTCGCCAGCGTCCGCAAGACCGAATCGCTCGACAAATCGGTCATTTCCGCCCGCGACGCCGGGCAGAAATACATCAACGTCGCCTCTTCCCTGCTGTCGGATTGACCCCCGCATGAGCCACACGGACGACACCGCCAACGGTTTGGCCGCCGACGAGCTGCGACGGACCGCCACCATCACCAACCAGCGCGGCCTGCATGCGCGCGCCTCGGCCAAATTCGTCAAGCTGGTCGCCACCTTCAACGCGGAAATCGCGGTGCGCCGGGGCGAATCGGTGGTGTCGGGCGAATCGATCATGGGGCTGATGATGCTGGCCGCCGGTCCCGGAACCACCATCGAGCTGCGCGCCAAAGGCGCACAAGCCACCGAGGCGATGGACGCCCTGCTCGACCTCATCAATCGCAAATTCGATGAAGAGTGACGCCAAGCACGAGGGTCCGGGCGCGGCCCACGGCCCCAACCGCAGCCTGCGCGGGCTGGGTGTGTCATCCGGCGTGGCCATCGGCCCGGCCCATGTGGTGGAAAGCGGTTCCGTCACCATCCCCGAATACAGCCTGCCCGCCGACGCGGTGGAGGGGGAGGTCACGCGCTTCAACGAGGCCGCCGCCAAGGCCCGCCGCCAGATCAAGAAGCTGAAGAGCAAGGCGCTGGTCCTGCCCGACTCGGCGTCGGAGGAAATCGGCTTCCTGCTCGACGCCCATCTGTCGATGCTGACCAACTCCCGCCTGACGCGGGGGGTGGAACGCCGGATCAAGCAGGACCACATCAACGCCGAAGCCGCGATCCAGGCCGAAATCGCCACCATCGCCCAGACTTTCGCCGAGATGGACGACGCCTATCTCGCCGCCCGCATCGGCGACATCCGCGAGGTGGGACGGCGCTTGACCCGCAACCTGCTGAAGCAGGAATACCGCGCCTTTTCGACCCTGCCGCCCAACAGCATCATCCTGGCCGAGGAGCTGACGCCCGCCGACACCGCCCTGCTGGATCCCAAGGCGGTGGGCGGCTTCGCCACCGTGCTGGGCGGGGCGGAGGGCCACACGGCGATTCTGGCGCGCTCGCTGGGCCTGCCCGCCGTGCTGGGGGCCACCGGGCTGCTGGCGGGCGTGCGCAACGGCGTGACCGTCATCGTCGACGGCGTTCAGGGCCGTGTCATCATCGATCCGTCGCCGGAGGTGCTGGAGGAGTACCGCACCCGCCGCGCCGCCCGCGAACGCGAGCGCGAGCAGCTCAAAAGCCTGCGCAAGCTGCCCGCCGTCACCCGCGACGGCACGGCGGTGACTCTGCTGGCCAATCTGGAATTGCCGCGCGATCTGGAGCACGCCTTGGAAAACGGCGCGCAGGGCGTCGGCCTGCTGCGCACCGAATTCCTGTTCATGAACCGCGAGGATCTCCCCGACGAGGAGGAGCAATACACCGTCCTCCGCGCCATCGTGGAGGGGATGGGGGGCCGACCCGTCACCGCGCGCACCATGGATTTGGGGGGTGAAAAGCTGGCGGGCTGGATGGCCGGGCGCTATGGCGAACCGGCGAACCCGGCCCTGGGCCTGCGCGCCATCCGGCTCAGCCTGCGCGAACCCAAGCTGTTGGAAACCCAGCTTGCGGCGATGCTGCGGGCGGGCGCGCACGGGCCGTTGCGCATCCTGCTGCCGATGATTTCATCGGTGTCGGAGGTGCAGAAGGTCCGCGAGATCATGGGGCAGGTCGCCCGTCGCCTGCGCCGCCGGGGGGTGGTGATCGCCGATCCCCTGCCGCCGGTCGGGGTGATGATCGAGGTGCCGGGGGCGGCCTTGGCCGCCGACGCCCTGGCCTACGCCGCCGATTTCTTTTCCATCGGCACCAACGACCTGACGCAATACACGCTGGCCATCGACCGCGCCGACGAACAGGTCGCCACCCTGTACGACCCGTTGCACCCGGCGGTGCTGCGCCTGATCCAGTTCACCATCGAAGCGGCGCTGCGCTCGCGCATCCCGGTGTCGGTGTGCGGCGAGATCGCCGGGGATCCGCGCTACACCGCCCTGCTGATGGGGCTGGGCGTCCGCGAGCTGTCGATGTCGCCGCCGTCGGTCCCGGCGGTGAAAAAGCGCATCCGGGGGTTGGACCTGATGGAGGCCAGCCGCCGCGCCCGCGTCATCATGGATCAGAGCGATTTGGGACGCATCGCCACCCTGCTGGACGATTTCAACAGCATGGTGTGATGGCTTGTGGCTCCGCCGGTTCTGCCCATCAAAGTCGGACGCAGAACCGGCAGCCAAGCGCTGGTTCCCGACAAGCGCGATGGCAGACCAAAGGTGGTTGCCCGGCGATGGCGGTCCATGGCAACTCAACCGACTGACGTCATTCCACGCAGGAACCGCCTGCGCACCGCGATGTTTCATCACATGGCATCGGACAGCGCTGATGCCATGGGCATGCGGGTCAGCGAGGCTGTTGTTGATGCGTTCATCGCCCTGGGCGGTCTCCTCGCCGCAGTTGCGGTGGTGGGCGGTTTGGCGCAGGATGATTTCAGCGCATCTTTTGGATTCAGGGCACCGGGCCATGGCGAACAACGACGTGACGACGCAGAGCGACGTGGAGGTCGCCATCGAGCGCGCGATGAACCAAAAGCCGAAAGCCGTGCTGATGCGCGAAAAACTGCAGCGGATGCTGGACGACGAGGCCAACTGCAAGCAGGTGGTCGGTGCCCTCCGCAGAATGATGCACCAGGAGTGAGGGACCGCCTCCGCGCGCGGGGCGGTTCCGCGTCCCCGGTCAGCAGGTGGTGGTCTTCGCGCAGCTCTTGTTGTCGCTTCCAGCCGTCGTACCCGTCGGGTTGCGGGCCAGTTGCAACGCGCCGCGCGTCTCCTCGAAGCTCTTGTCCAGCGCGCGCACCGTTTGCAGGAACTCCTGCAACTCCCGCCCGTCCAGTTTCTCGCCGGTTGGCAGATCGACGGAGCGCGGGTTGACCTGACGGCCGCCCTTCAAAACCTCATAATGCAGATGCGCGCCGGTCGAGCGGCCGGTGGACCCGACATAACCGATCACGTCGCCTTGATCGACCCGCGCGCCGCGCTTGCTGGCGGGGGCGAAGCGGCTCATGTGGGCGTAGGCGGTGGCCATCTCGGTGTTGTGACGGATGCGGATGTAGTTGCCATAGGCCCCGTGCGGCCCGACCTCTTCGATCACCCCGCGCCCGGCGGCGTAAATCGGCGTTCCCTTGGGCGCGCCGAAATCCACGCCCTGGTGCATCTTGCTGTAACCGAGGATCGGGTGCTGACGCATGCCAAAGCCGGAGGTGATGCGGGCGCCGTCGATGGGGGTGCGCAACAGCGCGCGGCGGATGCTCTCGCCATCCCGGTTGTAATAATCGATGCGGCCATCGCGGCTCTTGTGCCGGTAGATCGGCATCTCCTCGCCGCTCAGAACCAGGGCGGCGTAGAGCACATCGCCGTCGCCGACGGTCGTGCCGTCCGCCGTCACCAGCTTCTCATAGAGGATTTCGAACCGGTCGCCCGCTTGCAGGTCGCGTTGGAAATCGACCTCATAGGAATAGTCGCGGATCAAGGCCATCATCACGCCGGTCGGTACCCCGGCGGTGGCCCCGGCCTCGAACAGGCTGGAGCGGATGATGCCCTGCGTGGCCACCAACTGGCGCGTCACCGCCTTTTCCGCCTGGCTGGAGGCAAAGCCGCTGTCGGGCTTGCGGGCAATCGACACCGACCGGGTGGCGCTGGGTTGAAACTCCAGGCCCACGAATTTGCGGGTGCCGCCCCGGCGCGGTTCGAACAGAACCGTGACCTGCTGCCCGACCTTCAGTTTGTTGGGGTCGTACACATCGCGCAGGGCGGCGATGGCGTCGCTCGCCTCGTTGCGCGGAACGGCGGCGTTGGTCAGCAGATCCATCAGCGTGTCGCCACGGCCGACGGCGCGGGTGTGGCGATCCACACCGGCAAAGGTTTGGCTGGCGACGTTGCGGTGCCGCTCGTCCAACTCGCGTTCCAGTTCGGTGACGGGCTGGAACACGGCGGTTTCCGCTTCGGGCGTTGCGGTCAGCGCGGCGGCGGGCAGGTCGTCCAACGGAACGCTGAGTTGGATTGTGTTGGTGGTGGGAGCATCATCGGCGGCAAGGACCGGTTGGCTCCGCAGGCCGCCCAGGCCCAGGGTCAACCCGGCGACGGTCACGGCGAGCGTGGGAAGGCGGCAAAGCCTCGAACGCATCGTCATTCTCCTGTGATGCTCGACATGGTGATGCTTGAAATCCAGCGCAGCGCGCGACCCGTATATGGCCGCGCTGCGACCGGACGATGCCCGCCATGGGCAGGGCTGTCAATGCGCGCGGGGCGAATGACCCCGATCTTCGGACGCCGCCATTATATGGATGCGGCCAAGGCCTCCGGATCGAGGTTTGACAAAGGCGTCAGATTTTTTTCACGGATGCGCAAAAAAGGAGTTGCGCGGTTTGGTGTGGTGCCACTATAACCCGCTCCACCGACGGGGCGGCGCTTCACGAAGCGACG
>NZ_RXMA01000049.1:18835-22498 GCF_003966125.1 Azospirillum griseum | reverse complement strand
AGATGACGACCGGCATGTCGGCCCCGCCGATCGGCAGGATCAGCAGGAAGCCCAGCGCCAGCGCCACGATGATGATCAGCCACATGGCAACGGTGGAGTTCGACTGCACCAGCCAGACGATCAGCAGCAGGCTCAGCACGCCCAGCGCCGCGTTCTGCGGGTGCTGCATCGGGAAGACCAGCGGCTTGCCCGTCACCAGCCCTTGCAGCTTGGCAAAGGCGACGATGGAGCCGGTGAAGGTGATCGCACCCACCGCCGTGCCCAGCGCCATTTCGATCAGCGACCCCTTGGCGATCGCCCCGGCGGACCCGATGCCATAGGCTTCCGGCGAGTAGAAGGCGGCCAACGCCACGAAGACGGCGGCCAGACCGACCAGCGAGTGGAAGGCGGCGACGAGCTGCGGCAGCGCCGTCATCTCGATCTTCTTGGCGACGACGTAGCCGATGGCCCCGCCGATGGCGATGCCCAGCACGATCAGCCAATAGGATTGGACGATGGGCGAGGCCAGCGTGGTCAGGATGGCGATGGTCATGCCGACCATGCCGTAGATGTTGCCCTGCCGCGAGGTTTCCGGGCTGGACAGGCCGCGCAACGCCATGATGAAGCAGATCGACGCGACCAGATAGAGAAGAGCGGACAAGGTTTCCATGGTCTTACTTGCCCTTCTTCTTGAACATGGACAGCATGCGCTGCGTCACCAGGAAGCCGCCGAAGATGTTGACGCTGGCCAGAATCACGGCCAGGAAGCCCATCACCTTGGAAAAACCGAACCCGGCGGGTCCGGCGGCGACCAGCGCGCCGACGATGATGACCGACGACACCGCGTTGGTGACGGCCATCAGCGGCGAATGCAGGGCGGGCGTCACCCGCCACACCACGTAATAGCCAACGAAGCAGGCCAGGACGAGAACGGTCAGGCCGGTGACGAAGAAGCTGCCATGCCCGGCGGCCTCGGCGGCGGGGTGCGCCGCGTTGGCGACCTGGGTGGCCAGCAGATCGGCCTGCTGGCCAAGAGCCGCCACTTGCGCCTTGAGATCGGCGACCCGGGCGGCGAGTTGGTTCTGATCCATGCGGAAGGTCTCCTCGAAGCCGCTCAACCGGCGAAGGCGGGATGGATGACGGCCCCGTCGCGGGTCAGCGCGATGGCCTTCACGATCTCGTCGTCCCAATTGACGGTGATGCCCTTCTCCTTGTCGTTCAGCGCCGTCAGCAGCGCCAACAGGTTCTTGGCGTAGAGCAGCGAGGCGGACTCGGCGATGCGGCTGGGGTAGTTGGCGTGGCCGACGATCTTCACCCCGTTGGCGGTGACGACCGTTTCGCCCAGTTTGGAGCCTTCGACGTTGCCGCCCTGCTCCACCGCCAGATCGATGATGACCGACCCCGGCTTCATCGAGGCGACATGCTCCGCCGTCACCAGGATCGGGGCCTTGCGGCCCGGAATCAGCGCTGTCGTGATGACGATGTCTTGCTTCTTGATGTGCTCGGCGACCAAGGCGGCCTGCTGGCGCTTGTAATCGTCGCTCATCTCCTTGGCGTAGCCGCCGGCGGTTTCGGCCTGCTTGAACTCGTCATTCTCAACCGCGACGAAGCTGCCGCCCAGCGACTGGACCTGCTCCTTCACCGCCGGACGCACGTCGGTCGCCGACACGATGGCCCCCAGCCGCTTGGCCGTGGCGATGGCCTGCAAGCCCGCCACCCCCACGCCCATGATGAAGGCGCGCGCGGGCGGAACCGTTCCGGCGGCGGTCATCATCATCGGAAAGGCCCGGCCATACTCCGTCGCCGCGTCCACCACCGCCTTGTACCCGGCGAGGTTGGCCTGCGACGACAGCACGTCCATCACCTGCGCGCGCGTGATGCGCGGCATGAACTCCATGGCAAAGGCGTTCACGCCCGCAGCGGCGTAGGCCTTCACATGGTCGCGGCTGTTGTGCGGGTTCAGGATGGCGAACAGCAGCGCGCCCTTTTTCAACAGCGCCAGTTCATCCACCCCGTCCGACCCTTCCCCCGAGAGGAGCGGACGTTGCACCTTCAACACGATGTCGGCCCCGGCCAGCGCCGACGCCGCATCGGCGGCGATCGTCGCGCCCGCAGCCTCAAACGCGGCGTCGGGAAGGCTGGAGCCAAGACCGGCACCGCTTTCCACAACCACATCAAGCCCGAGCCCCTTCAACTTCTTCACCGTTTCCGGTGACGCGGCAACGCGGAGTTCTCCCGCACGTCGTTCGCGCGGAATTGCGATCTTCATGCCCCGTTCCATCCCTGTATCGCGCGCAGCATCGCGGCGTTGTCACGCTTCACCTGTGTCGCGGCCCGAGCCGACCACCCCGCTTACAGCGCGGCGGTCAGCTCCGGGACGGCCTTGAAGAGGTCGGCGACCAGGCCGTAATCGGCGACCTGGAAGATCGGGGCCTCTTCGTCCTTGTTGATGGCGACGATGACCTTGCTGTCCTTCATGCCCGCCAGATGCTGGATGGCACCGGAGATGCCGACGGCGATGTAGAGGTCTGGCGCGACGATCTTGCCGGTCTGGCCGACCTGATAGTCGTTGGGCACGAACCCGGCGTCGACCGCCGCGCGCGAGGCCCCGACGGCGGCCCCCAGCTTGTCGGCCAGCGCCTCCAGCAGCGGGAAATTCTCGCCCGACTGCATGCCGCGACCGCCCGACACCACAATACGGGCCGAGGTCAGTTCGGGGCGTTCCGACTTTGACAGTTCCGCCGAGACGAAACGCGACAGGCCGGGGTTGGCCGCCGCCGCGACGCTCTCGACCGCCGCCGTTCCGCCGGTCGTCGCCGCCGCTTCAAAGGCGGTCCCGCGCACGGTGATGATCTTCACCGCATCCTTGGACTGGACGGTGGCGATGGCGTTGCCCGCGTAGATCGGCCGTTCGAAGGTGTCGGCCGACACCACGCCGGTGATGTCGGAGATGGCGGCGACGTCCAGCAAGGCGGCGACGCGCGGCAGCAGATTCTTGCCCACCGAGGTCGCCGGGGCCAGGATGTGGCCATAGCCACCGGCCAACGACACCACCAGCGCCGCCAGCGGTTCGGCCAGCGCGTGTTCATAGGCCGCATCGTCGGCCAGCAGCACCTTGGACACGCCGGACACCGCAGCGGCGGCGGTCGCCACCGCCTGCGCGCCCGACCCGGCGACCAGCAGATGCACGTCCCCGCCGATCTTGGCGGCGGCGGTCACGGCGTTCAGGGTGGCCGCCTTCAGCGCGGCGTTGTCGTGTTCGGCAATGACGAGAATGGCCATGGTCAGATCACCCGCGCTTCGGTCTTCAGCTTGTCCACCAGGGCGGCCACGTCGGCCACCTTCACACCCGCGCTGCGCTTGGCCGGTTCGGCCACCTTCAGCGTGGTCAGGCGCGGCGTCACATCGACGCCCAGCGCGTCCGGCGTGACGGTTTCCAGCGGCTTCTTCTTCGCCTTCATGATGTTGGGAAGGCTGGCGTAGCGCGGCTCGTTCAGGCGCAGGTCAGCGGTGACGATGGCGGGCAAGGCCAGCTCCACCGTTTCCAGACCGCCGTCGATTTCGCGCGTCACCGCAACGTTGCCCGATCCCGGAACCACCTTCGACGCGAAGGTCCCCTGGCCCCAGCCCAGCAGCGCGGCCAGCATCTGGCCGGTCTGGTTGCAATCGTCGTCAATCGCCTGT
>NZ_RXMA01000049.1:0-18825 GCF_003966125.1 Azospirillum griseum | reverse complement strand
GCACCTTGGCCACGCCCAGCGGCTGGGTTTCCGCGTCCGTCTGCACCAGGATGGCGCGGTCCGCCCCCATCGCCAGCGCCGTCCGCAGTGTCTCTTGCGCCGCCGTCGGACCCACAGACACAGCGATGATCTCCGTCGCCGTGCCCGCTTCCTTCAACCGAACGGCCTCTTCAACGGCGATCTCGTCGAAGGGGTTCATGCTCATCTTCACGTTCGCGGTCTCAACGCCGCTGCCATCCGCCTTCACGCGGATCTTCACGTTGTAATCGACCACTCGTTTGACGGGGACGAGAACTTTCATCGCTTGCTTCACCCTTTCACACCACCGGTTGACGCCCGATCAGAGCGGTGACGGCGTTTCCGAAACACGAAGGACGATCTTGCCGACATGCGCGCCGGACTCCATGTGGCGGTGCGCCTCCGCCGCCTCCAGGAACGGAAAGACACGGTCCAGGACGGGCAGGCACCGCCCGGCTTCCAGCACCGGCCACACCCGCTCGCGCAATTCACGAGCGATCTCCGCCTTTTCCTCCGGCGAGCGCGACCGCATGGTGGAGCCGGTCACGACGACGCGCTTGAGCACCAGGCTTTGCAGATCGACCGACGTGGCGTAGCGCCCGCCCATGAAACCGATCACGACCAAGCGGCCATCCCGCGCCAGAACGGACAGGTTCCGGTCGAAATAGGAACCGCCCATGATGTCCAGAACGACATCCACCCCCCGGCCATCGGTGGCCTGAAGGATGGTTTCGGAAAAATCCGTGGTCCGATACTGGATCGCGGTGCCCCCCAGGGCGCGGATGGCGTCGCATTTCGCCTCGTCCCCGGCGGTGGCGAACGCCTCGATGCCGAATTCACGGCACAGAAGCAGGGCGGTGGTTCCGATTCCGCTGCTGCCGCCGTGAATCAGCACCCGATCCCCGGCGCGGGCACGGCCAAGGCCGAACAGATTGGCCCAGACCGTGAAGAAGGTTTCGGGCAACGCCGCCGCCTGAACCGCATCAAAGCCGCGCGGAATCGGCAGGAGTTGGCCAGCCGGAACGAGGCAGAACTCCGCGTAGCCGCCGCCGTTGGTCAGGCCGCAGACCCGATCCCCCGGTGCCCACCCGTCCACACCCGGACCGACCGCCACGACGACACCGGCGATTTCCAAACCGGGAACCGGGGTGACGCCGGGGGGCATCGGGTAATGGCCCTGCCGTTGAAGCACATCGGGACGGTTGATGCCCGCCGCCTCCACACGCACCAGAACATCGCCTGCGGCGGGTGTTGGCACCGGCGCGCCCTGGGCGCGGAGCACGGACGGTTCCCCCGGCGCGCTGATGACGATCTGCGTCATCCAATCAGGGTGGTTGGTCTGCGGCATGGCAATATCCTGGCAAAGGTCGAAACAGGGAGGGGGAGACGGTCGGGGGACGAACGGTCAGGGCAGGGAAAGCAGCGGGGTGAAGGCGATCTCCAGGCTGGTGCTGTGAAGACCGCGTTTGGCCGGATTGCCGGGGGTGCTGTTCACCGTCCGGATCAGGCACCGGTCCAGGCGGCCATCGACGACATCGACATCCACGATGTTCAGACCGCCGTAATCCTGCTCGAACGCCGAAAGACCGGCCAACCCGGCGCGGCAGGCCCAGGCCAGGATCATCCGGTTGACGCCGTCATGGGCGAACAGCGCCAGATGGGTCCATCCCGGCTCGACCACCAGGCGCTCGACCCGCGCGGTGACGCGATCATAGACCTCGGCGAAGCCATCCCCCCCGGCGAAGCGGGTGGAGCGGTCCACCCGGTCGAAGCCGGTGATGTAGGCGGCGTGACGGTCGCCCGGCGGGACCCGATCCACGCGTCCGGCCCGGATTTCCAGGAAGGCCGGGTCGTCCTCGATCCCCAGCCCGCGACCGGAAAGCGCGCGTTCCGCCGTTTGCCGGGTGCGGGGCAGGCCGGAGCAGATGGCCCGGTCGATGGGAATCCCGGCCAGCGCCGCCCCGACCGCGTCGGCCTGCGCCCGCCCCTGCTCCGACAGCCCCACCCCCTTCGGGTTGAGCGGCCGCCCCTGGTCGTCGTAATACGCCACATGCCCGTGGCGGATCAGATACAGGCGGCGGCGGGCGCGCGTGCCATCCAGCGGAACGAACATCGTCATGGCTGTGCACCCCATCCCTCAGTTCCGCAGCGGCTTGCCGGTGGCCAGAAGATGGTCCATGCGGGCCACGGACGCGGGCTGGTCGATCAGGCGCAGGATGTGGGTGCGCTCCAACGCCAACAGATCGTCCTCGCCCACCACACGCAGAAGGTCGGTGCGCCCACCGGACAGAACCTCGGCCAACTCCTTCGCCACGGCGACATCATGGACCGTCGCCCGCCCGACCGCGTGCAGCGCGTCCACGCCCATCCGCAGCGCCAGCGCGGCGGTGGGACCAGGCAGGCGCAGCTCGATCGGCCTCGGCGGGCTGTATCCCGGAACCAGCGCCAGGGCGGCGGCCTTGGCGTCGGCCAGCAACCGGTCCCGGTTGAAGGTCACACCATCGGACGGTCGCAGGAAACCCAACTCCTTGGCCTCGGCGGCGGAGCCGCTGACCTTGGCCGCGCGGATGGACTCAAAGGCCGCCTTGATCGGCTCCATCGGCCCGGCGGGGCGGTCCGTCACGCCGAATCGGCGGGCCAGCAACTCCTTGCAGCCTCCCCAGCCGGGGATCAGACCGGCGCGGGTTTCGACCAGTCCCATGACAAGGTCGGCGTGGGCCTGGACATGGTCGCAATGCAGCAGGATCTCGCAGCCCCCGCCCAGGGCCATGCCCCAGGCGGCCCCCACCACCGGGAAGGGCGCGCGCTTCATCGCCATCAGCGCGGTCTGTCCGACGCTGTTGAGGCGCAGCAGATCGTCGGTGCGCCCGTCCTTCGCGGCGCTGCGCACCTGATCCAGATTCGCGCCGACCGAGAAATTCTCACCCTCGTTGTGAATGACCAGCGCCGTCCACGCCCCGCGACCGTCGCCGATCACCTCGACGGCGTGCAGGATCATGGTCATCACGCCCACATCCAGGCTGTTGGATTTGGTGGTGAATTCCAGGCACAACACCCCGTCGCCCAAATCCCACAGCGCGGCGGATTCGCTGCGCGCGACCGGATCCCGGCCCCGCTTGACGTCCGACAGCGCCACCACGCCCTCCCGGACCGGCGCGTCCGCATAGTCACCACGAACGGTCAGATGCTGGACCCGCCCATCGGCCACGCGGTGGAAGGGTCGGCGGTCCGCCAACGCCAGCAAGGGAGGAACCAACCGCCCCTCCGCGCGCAGGGCGTCGGCCAACCATTCCGCCCCGACGCGGTCGATCAAGGCGAACGGCCCCTCCGACCAGTTGTAGCCAAGCCGCATCGCCTCATCGACCGACCGGACGCTGTCGGCGATGCCCGGGACCAGACCGGCGGCGTAACCCAGGGTTTCGAGCAGCACGCGCCGCAGGAACCGCCCGCCGCGATCCTCCTGCGCCAGCGCCGCCCGCAGCCCTTGCCGGGCCGCCGCCACGCTCGGCAGGGTCGGCGTGGCCAGGGGGCGGTACAGACCGCTGTCCAGATCCATCGCCTGTCGGCGCGCGATCCCGCCATGCGTCTCGGTGCGGTAAAAACCGCCCTTGCCTTTCCGACCGGTCAACCCGGCGTCGATCATCCACCGCAGCCGTTCATGATCGCGATAGACCTGCCGGAAATCATCGTCCAGGGGCAGCGTCTGGCGGAACGACCGGGCGATGTGCGGCATCAGATCCAGCCCGACCAGATCCACCAGCCCGAACACCCCGGTGCGCGGCACGCCCATGGCCTGGGACAGCAGGGCGTCCGCCTCCTCCACCGCCACCCCAAGGTCGAAGGCCGCCCCGATGGCGCTGTACATCCAGTAGGTGCCGATCCGGTTGGCGATGAAGCCGGGGCCGTCGTTGCACGACACCACCCCCTTGCCCAGCCGCCGGTCGGCGAAATCGGTGATCGCCGCCACCGCGTCGGCGCGCGTGTGACGACCGGCCACCAGCTCCATCAGGCGCATGTAGCGGGGCGGGTTGAAGAAATGAGAGATCAGGAAATCCTGGGCGAAGGCCGGGGATTGCCCATCGATTAGGCGCGTCAACGGAATGGTGGAGGTGTTGGACGACACCACCGACCCCGCCCGCCGCACCGTGTCGATGCGGCGGTACAGCGCGGCCTTGACCTCCGGGTCCTCGATCACCGCTTCGATGATCCAGTCCGCGTCGGCGAGCGCGCCCAGGTCGTCCTCCAGATTTCCCGGCGTGACCAGCGCCGCCGCCGCCCGGCTCATGAACGCGGCGGGCTGCACGCCCTTCAAGCGTTCCAGCGCGGCTTTGGCAAGGCGGGAGCGGTCGCCACCGGTCGCCGCCCCGGTTTCCGGAACGATGTCAAGCAGCAGAACCGGAACCCCGGCGTTGGCGATCTGCGCGGCGATGCCGCTGCCCATGACGCCGGAACCGACGACGGCGACCCGATTGATGGTCATCATGATGGTCCTTCCGCGTTCAAAGCGCTTCGAGAACGGTTGCGATGCCCTGCCCGCCGCCGATGCATTGGGTGGCGAGGGCGAACGCGCCGCCGTCGCGCGCCAGCAGCGACGCCGCCTTGCCGACGATGCGGGCACCGGTCGCGCCCAGCGGGTGGCCAAGGGCCAGGGCACCGCCGTCGCGGTTGACGCGCCCGTCGTCGAAACCCAGCTCGCGGGCCACCGCCATCGCTTGCACCGCGAACGCCTCGTTGCTTTCGATGACGGACAGGTCGCCCACGGCGATCGTCGCCCGCTTCAACGCCTTGCGCGTCGCCGACACCGGACCGATGCCCATGAAGGCCGGGTCGCAGCCCGACACGGCGGTGGCGCGAATGCGCGCGAGACAGGGCAGGCCCCGCGCCTTGGCGTATTCCTCGCTGGCGATCAGCAGCGCGGCGGCCCCGTCGGTCAAGGGCGACGAGGTGCCCGCCGTCACCGACCCGTCGCTGCGAAAGGCGGGCTTCAGGGTGGCCAGCGCCTCGACCGTGGCGTCGGCGCGCACGCAGCCGTCGCGATCCACCTCGGTTCCGTCCAGCAGGCGGATCGGCACGATCTCGTCGGCGAAACCGCCGCCCGCCTGGGCGGTCGCCGCCTTGCGGTGCGACCCGACGGCGTAGATCTCCTGTTCGGCCCGCGACACGCCATAGGCGTCGGCCAGATTTTCAGCGGTCAGCCCCATGGGCAGATAGGCCCCCGGTTCGCGCTCCGCCAACGCCGGGTTGGGCATCGGGTTGAAACCCATCATGGGGACGCGGCTCATGCTTTCGACGCCCGCCGCGATGAACAGCGATCCGGATCCCAGGGCGATGGCCCCGGCGGCCATGTGAACCGCCTGCATCGACGAACCGCACCAGCGGTTGATCGTGGCCCCCGCCACCCCACGCGGCAAATCCGCGTTCAGACCAACCATGCGCGCGATGTTGTATCCCTGCTCGCCTTCGGGAAAGGCGCAGCCGACGATCAGATCCTCGATCTCGGCGGGGTTGACCGGAACCTTGGTCAACAGCCCTTTGACGAGCTGGGCCAGCAGATCGTCGGGGCGAAGGGACGCCAGCGCCCCCTTGAAGGCAAGGGTGAAGGGTGATCGCGCATAGGCGACGACGACAGCGTTGGGCATGATGGGGGTTCCTCACCGGGGCAGGACGGAGACGGGGTTTCGCCTCTGGCGGCGTCAAAACGGCACGCCGACTGGCTGTCGGGCGGCCAAGCCGCGCGACCGCCGTCCCTGACGTTCAAAACATGGACGATGTGGAAAAGGGGAGACGGATGAGGAGCGCAGGGATTGACGCTCCGGCGGAGCGCCAATCCCATGCAGGTCAGCCGATCACCGGCCCAGCTGCGCGATGACCAGATCGGCCACGGCGCGGCCCGACGCCGGGTTTTGGCCGGTCACAACCCGCTGATCGGCCACGGCGAAGCTGTCCCAGGGCTGGCTGGCCTTTTCATAGACGGCCCCGCGCGCGGTCAGCGTGTCCTCGGTCAGAAACGGCACATGCTGGTCGAGCTGGGCCAGCTTTTCCTCTTCGTTCGAGAAGCCGGTCACGCGCTTTCCGGCGATCAGCAGATCGCCGTTCGACAGGCGGATGTTGAGCAGGCCGACCACGCCGTGACACACCCCGGACACCACCCCACCGCGCTCGTACACGCGGCGGCTGATGGCCTGAAGCTCCTCGTTGTCGGGGAAATCCCACATCACGCCGTGGCCGCCGACGTAATACACCGCCGCATACTCGTCGGCATTGACCTCCGACGGTTTCAGGGTGGCGCCCAGGCGGTTCATGAACGCCTTGTTCTGGTACCATTCCCAGTCAACCGGGCTGGCCATGGCCAGGCTGTGCGGGTCGATCGGGGTGTAGCCGCCGCGCGGGCTGACGTAATCGACGGTGAAACCGGCCTTTTCGACCGGCTCGACGAAATGCACGGCTTCACCCAACCACACGCCGGTGGCGCGATCCATCGACGGGTATTTCTCGACACCGGTCAGGACGATCAGGATTTTGGACGACACGATTCACCTCATTGGAACAAACGGGAACAAAACAGAAGGAACGGAGGGGCGGAACGCAGAGACGGGTCAGGCGTATCGCGGGTTGGACACGGCCAGCCGCGCGCGGGTGATCGCCCACAAGGTGGATCGCAGCGCGGGCGATCCATCGAACCGCCCCTCGGCGATCGCGGCGCACAGGCGGCGCGACAGCGTGTCTTCGTCGCCCTCCTCGCCCAGAAGCTGGCGCAGCGGACCAACCACATCCGGCGGCCCCTGCATCTCGCGTTCGGCGATGGAAAGCGCGCGCGCGATCATCATCGCGTCGACCCGGCGGTTTGACGGCAGAACCGGCAGAATCTCGGCCCGAAAGGTCTGGAGCGCAATGTCAACCAGGCCACGGGCGTCGGGCAAATCGGTCATCACACCCCCATCCCTTCCAAAGCGTCCAGATGCAGCAGCAGGTCATGTTCGATTTCCGGGCGCATCCGTCCGGTCAGCGCCAGTTGCAGCGACGGTTCGACACCGGAGGTGTGGCGGCGGCCCTGTTGAACCGACATGATCGCCCACCGCACATAAGCGGCGGTTTCCCAATAGGCCACACGCACCGGGTCAACCGCCCGCCCGGCGGACTCCTCGTACCCGGCGTAGAGATCCGCGCGGTCGGCGATGCCGCCCGCCTCGCGGTCCATCCGGCCAAAACGCCAACTGCGCGCGCAGAACCAGGCGAGATCCTCCATCGGGTCCGACCAGCCCGCGAACTCCCAATCAAGAATGGCGGTCAACCGCCCGTCCTGAACCAGATAATTGCCGGTGCGGAAATCGCCGTGGCACAGCGCCACCTCCTGGCGGGCCGGAATGTTGCGTTCCAGCCAGCGCAGGCCATAGGCCAGAACCGGGTCGCGCCCGGCCTCCGCCCCCGCCCAGCCGCGAAAGGTGGCGATCGCCTTGCGGGCCGGATCGGTGGTGAGCGGCGGCAAGCATTCCAGCCCCGCCGCACCGGGGCGGACGCGGTGCAGCTTGCCCAACTCCCGCCCCAACTGCCGGGCCAGCGCCCGCAGCGGTTCGTCGGCCTTGACCAGGACATGCCCGCTGGCCACCCCCTCGGCGCGGCGCATCAGATAGAAGGGGCGGCCGATCAACCCGGCGTCCAGGCACACCGCCAGGGGTTCGGGGGCCGCAACCCCGGCCTGACAGGCCGCGCGCAGGACGGCGAACTCATCGGTCTTGCTCAGGCTGGCGTCCACCCCCATGGCGGCGGCGGCCCGCAGCACCGCCTCGTGCCAGCCCTGCATCGGCCCGCCATCGACCTGAAGGACCAGGGCGAGGTTTTCCGACACAGCGCCACCGCCCAGCCGGTCGACGTCGTCGATGCGGACATGGTCCGCCCCGAAACGCTCGGCCAGCCAGGCTTCCAAGGCAGGCCGCTTTTCATGAACGATCAGTTCCATGACCAGAACCCATCGCCTTCCTTCAGATACGCGCCGCTGAGCACCATCTTGTGCACCTCCGACGCGCCATCGACCAGACGGGCCACGCGGGCGTAGCGGTAGATCCATTCCAGAACCGTGTCCTTGGAATAGCCACGGCCGCCGCACAGCTGCATGGCGGTGTCGACGGATTTGTGCAGGGTGTCCGCGACCAGAACCTTGGCCATCGACAGCTCTTTCTTGGCAAAGCGGCCCTGGTCGAGCTGCCAGGCGGCCTTCATCACCATCAGGCGGCCCAATTCGATCTGCATCGCCGCCTCGCCCAGCATCCATTGGACGCCTTCATGCTCGGCCAGCGTCATGCCAAAGCTGCGGCGCTCCTTCACATACTCCGCCGCCACCTCCAGGCTGCGCTTGGACAGGCCAAGCCACCGCATGCAATGGGTCAGGCGGGCGGTGCCAAGGCGGATTTGCGTGACCTTCAGCCCGTCGCCAACGTTCAGCAGAATGTTCTCGTCGGGAATTTCCAGCCCTTCGAACACCAGCTCGCAGTGACCGCCATGCTCCTCCGGCCCCATGATCGGGATGCGCCGCTCGATCCGCCAACCGGGTTGGTCCTTGTCAAACAGGAAGGCGGTCAAGCCCTTGCGGGCGTCGTCGGAGGTGCGGGCGAGGAGAATGAAATGCTGGGCACCATCGGCCCCGCTGATGAACCATTTGCGGCCATTGACGATCCAGCGGTCGCCCCGCCGTTCCGCCTTGGTCAGCATCATCGTGGGGTCGGAACCGCCGCCGGGGTGCGGTTCGGTCATCGCAAAGGCGCTGCGGACCCGGCCATCCACGAGCGGGTGGAGCCAGCGTTCCTTCTGCGCCGGGGTGCCGACCTTGTTCAGCAGCATCATGTTGCCGTCGTCGGGGGCGGCGCAGTTGAAGCAGACCGGCCCGAACAGCGAGCGCTGCATCTCCTCGTAGCAGGCCGCCATGCCAACCACCGACAGCCCCTGCCCGCCCAGCTCCCTGGGCATCTGCAAGGCCCACAGACCGGCGGCCTTCACCTTGGCGCGGATTTCGGCGGTCTTCGCCTCGGTGATGTTTTCGTGCTCGTCCCATTGCGACCGGTCGGCCTCATAGGGGAGAATCTCCGCTTCGACAAAGGCCCGCACACGGCGGCGGTAATCCTCGATCTCCGGGGACAGCGTGAAGTCCATCGCTTGAATTCCTTGTTGGTGCGCGCGCAACCGTCACAGCGTGTTGACGAGATGACCGCCGTCCACCGCCAGGACGGAACCGGTCATGAAGGACGAGGCGTCGGAACACAGCAGCAGCAGCGGCCCGTCCAACTCCTCCGCCCGTCCCAAGCGCCGCATCGGCACGCGCTTGATCATCGTCTGCCCGGCGTCGGTGGCGAAAAAGTCGCGATTGAGGTCGGTTTCGATGTAGCCGGGGCACAGGGCGTTCACGCGGATGCGGTGCCGCGCCAGCTCCAGCGCCATGGCCTTGGTCAGATGCACCAGACCAGCCTTGGACACGGCGTAGGGCGCGATCTGGCTGGCAACGCGCAGGCCGGCGACCGACGCGATGTTGACGATGCTGCCGCCACGCTCGCCCTGGGCGCGCATGATGGCCCCAACCTCCTTGCCAACCAGGAAGCACCCTTTCAGATTGGTGTCGACGATGCGGTCCCAATCCTCGCTGTCCAGATCCAGAAAGGCTTTGGTCTGGGCGGTCCCCGCGTTGTTGACCAGAATGTCGATGCCGCCGAACCGCGCCGCCGCCGCCGCCACACCGGCGCGCACCGACGCGGGATCGGTCACGTCCATCGGCAGCGCCAGGGCGGTTCCACCGGCGCTCTCGATCTCCGCACAGACCGTGTTCAGGCTTTCAACCCGCCGGGCGGCCACGGCCACGGCCGCCCCCGAGCGCGCCAGGAGGCTGGCGAAATGCCGCCCCAGCCCGCTGGACGCCCCGGTCACGAGGGCGGTCCGGCCCTTCAAGTCCACGCTTACGCTCATGTTCGTTTCCCCCATGTGGGACACCGACGGCCCGCCCGGTGGCGGCCCGTCATTGCGCCTCGGCCAGCCGCGTCATCAGCATGGTCCGCAGGGCGGTT
This sequence comes from Azospirillum griseum, assembly GCF_003966125.1. Lineage (GTDB taxonomy): Bacteria > Pseudomonadota > Alphaproteobacteria > Azospirillales > Azospirillaceae > Azospirillum > Azospirillum griseum. Next base: position 8,761 of record NZ_RXMA01000049.1, on the reverse strand, counting down.
TTCAGAATTTTCCCCGTGGCCGTGTGCGGCAGCTCATCCAGCACGACAAGATCGGTCGGGATGCACCATTTGGCGACCTTGCCCTCGTAAAAGGCGATCATGTCCGCCGCCGTCAGCGCCGCCCCCTCCTTGAGGACCACCGCAAGGAGGGGGCGCTCGCTCCATTGGGCGTCCGGCCGCGCCACCACCGCCGCCTCGCGCACCGCCGGATGCCCGACCGCGATGTTTTCCAGTTCGATGGAGCTGATCCATTCGCCGCCCGATTTGATCAAATCCTTGGCGCGATCCACGATCTGGATGTAACCGTCGGCGTCCATGGTCACGATGTCGCCGGTTTCGAACCAGCCGGGTGTGGCGTGGCTGGGGCTGTCGGACACACCATAATACCCCGCCGCCACCCACGGCCCCCGCACCAGCAGCCGCCCATAGGACTCGCCGTCATGCGGGACCTCGGCCCCCTCCTCGTCCACCACACGGAATTCAATGCCGTAGAACGGCCGCCCCTGCTTCAAGGCCAAGGCGGAGCGCTCCTCCGGCGACCACAGCGCGTGCTTGGGCTTCGGCAGGCTGGTGCAGCTGGCCGCGTGCGTTTCGGTCATCCCCCAGCCATGGATGGCGTTGACGCCGCGTTGACGAAACTGTTCGATCATCACCGGCGGGCAGGCGGAACCACCGATGATCAGCCGCTTCAGCGACGCGATCGACCGGTCCGGGTGGGCGTCCAGCCAGGCCAGCAGCCCCATCCACACCGTCGGCACCCCGGCGGTCAGGCTGACCTGTTCGGCTTCGATCAGGTCGGTCAGGCTGGCCCCGTCCAGCTTCGGGCCGGGCAACACCAGCTTGGCCCCGACCATCGGCGCGGAATAGATGAAGCCCCAGGCGTTGATGTGGAACATCGGCACGACCGGCATCACCACATCCATCGGCGACACCCCCAGCGCGCCGGGCATGCAGATGGTCATGCTGTGCAGAACGCACGAACGGTGGCTGTACAGCACGCCTTTCGGGTGTCCCGTGGTGCCGGAGGTGTAGCACATGGCGGCCGCCGTGTTCTCATCGAACTCCGGCCAGACGAAGGCGTCGGGCTGGTCCGCCAGCAGCGTTTCGTAACACAGCAGGTTCGGAAGCGCCGAAGCGGCGGGCATGTTGGCCGCGTCCGTCAGGACGACCACCGCCTTCAGCCGGGTCAGTTGATCGGCGATCCCCTCCAGCATGCCGAGGAAGCTCAGATCGGTGAACAGCACCTCGTCTTCGGCGTGGTTGATGATGTAGGCGATCTGCTCCGGGAACAGGCGCGGGTTGATGGTGTGGCAGACCATGCCCGATCCGGACACGGCGTAATACAGCTCCAGATGGCGGTAGCCGTTCCAGGCCAGGGTTCCCACCCGCGCGCCCGGCACCACCCCCAACGCCACCAGGGCGTTGGCCAGCCGCCGCGCGCGAGCCGCCGCCTGGGCGTAGCTGTAGCGATGGATCGGCCCTTCGACGGTGCGCGACACGATCTCGCGATCGCCATGATACGTTTCGGCGTACCGCAGGATCGAGGAGACCAACAGCGGGACATCCATCATGTTGCCAAGCAGCATAGCGTCACTTTCCCTTCAATCCTTGCGGCCTCGTGGGCGTCCCGGTTATTTCTTGACCAGTGGGCATTCGCTCAACGCCAGCGGTTGAAACGCGTCGGCGGCCGGGATGGTGCGAAGGATCTTGAAATAGTCCCACGGCCCTTTGGATTCGGCCGGGGTTTTCACCTGCGCCAGATACATGTCGTGGATCATGCGCCCGTCGGGCCGGATCGACGCGTTGCGGGCGAAGGGGTCCTGGATGGGCAGCTCGCGCATCTTGGCCGCCACCACATCCCCCTCGGTCGCCTTGGCCGCCTGCGCCGCGCGCAGATAATGCAGCACCGCCGAATACACACCCGCGTGAACCTCGGTCGGACGACGCCCGTCGCCCATGCGTTCGGTCCAGCGGTCGGACCAGGCGCGGGCTTGATCGTCGAAATTCCAATAAAAGCCCGTGGTCAGCATCAGGCCCTTGGCCGTGTCCAAACCCAGGGAGTGGATGTCTGTGATCCAGGTGGTCAGCGCCACGACGCGTTGACCGGCTTCGGTGATGCCGAACTCCCGCGCCTGCTTCAGCGCGTTGATCATGTCACCGCTGGAATTGGCCAGCGCGATCACATCCGCGCCGGACGCCTGGGCTTGCAGCAGGAAGGAGGAGAAATCCGACGAATTCAGCGGGTGCCGCGCGCTGCCGCTGACCTTGCCGCCCGCCGCCGTGACGATCCCGGCGGCCTCGGCTTCCAACGCGTGGCCAAACCCGTAATCGACGGTCACGAAATACCATTTGGCGCTCCCCTGACCGAGCGATGAGCGCACCACCCCGTTGGCCAGGGCGTAGGTGTCCCACACCCAATGGAAGGATGTCGGGCTGCATCCCTTGTTCGTCAGCACCTTGGACCCCGCACCGGTGGTCAGCAGCACACGGTTGGTGGCGCGGGTGATCTCCTGAACCGCCAACGCCATGGCCGTGTTCGGCACATCGACGATGGCATCGACCTTGTCCTGGTCGATCCATTTCCGGGCGATCGACGCGCCGACGTCCGCCTTGTTCTGGCCGTCGGCCATCAGCACGCGGATCGGCTTGCCGTCGATGGTTCCGCCGAAATCCTCAACCGCCATCCGGGCGGCCTCGACCGAGCCTTTGCCGGTCGGGTCGGCGTAGACGCCGCTCAAATCGGTGAGCACCCCGATCGCGACGCCGCGTTCGGGAATGTCGGCGTGGGACACGCCCACGGAGGCGGCGACCCAGGCCGCCGCGATGATCGGTTTCAGGGAGCGGTGCATGAACGTTTCCTCGGGTTCGTCCGGACACGGCCCGGTTTCGAGCGCTCGTGTCTGTTTGTCTGCTTGTCGGACAAAGACATCGTTGTCGAAGACACTCGCAATGTCAAGCCCGATGTGAACAGCCACCTGGAGCATGAACGGGACCGGGTCCAAGCGCCGCGCATCGGGTTGCGCATCGGGACAGACCGGATCACACCGCGTCATATTGTCGGATAAACGGACTGTGTGTTACGGTAGCCGTGGTTTAAAATCACAACGCGCCCACCACCCGCGCACACCGGGCGGAGGCGATCACACAGGCTGTTGGGTTGACATCATGGACACATTGCCGCCGCCCCAGGACACCGATGGCCGGGACGAGATCGAACCGATCAACGCCACGCCCGCCTACAAGCTGGTGGCCGCCGCGCTGGAGCGGCTGATCGTGTCGGGAAAGGTCAAGCCGGGCGAAGCGATCGGCACCGAAGCGGAGCTGGTGAAGAAATTCGGGGTCAACCGATCCACCGTGCGCGAGGGCATCCGCCTTTTGGAGCAGGGCGGGCTAATCCGCCGGGATTCGAGCCGCCGCCTCTACGCCAGCGTCCCGCGTTACGACCGGCTGGCCTGCCGCATCAGCCGCGCGTTCGTCCTCCACGAGGTGTCGTTCCGCGAGCTGTGGGAATCAATGACGGCCATCGAAACCGCCGTGGTCGAGCTGGCGGCGGAGCGCATCACCCCCGATCTGCTCGGCGAGCTTGATCTGAATCTCAAAAAAACCGCCAGGATGATCGACTCCCCGGCCGATCTCGCCCAGCTCGATGTCGAGTTTCACGCGATCGTCAGCAAAGCGGCGGGAAACCGGGTGCTGCAACTGGCCCGCGAGCCGAGCAACCTCCTGCTTCACCCGTCGGACGAGATGCTGTTCAAGATCAGCCCGATCGCCGCGCAGCGCAATCTCAAGGCTCACGCGGCGCTGCTGGACGCCCTGCACAAGCACGACAAGGCCGAGGCGGTGCTGTGGATGCGGCGGCATCTCAACGATTGGAAAAAGGCGTTCGAGTTGCTCGGCAAGTCGCTGGATGAACCGATTGACCGGATTTGCGCCGACCACATCCTTGAAATGCAGTAAAATCGCTCTCTTATAAAAAACTCTTCCTCGCAAATAAAATATGGAGCGGGATATCTCAATCCCGCTCCAAGTCGAAGCGCTTCACTAGGGAGGAACAAACAAGCGCAACAGCCTTCTTTTAACTGATGCTGTATTCCATGGTCAATGGATCGATATGACGTTCGCTGAATTTTTTACTTCGACAATTCACAATTGATCCACGTCCACATCCATGATCGCCTGCGTTCCATCGATCACGGTGACGCGGTGGGCCGCCACCCGGCACAGGATGTGATGGGCGTAGAACGCCGCCGTCGCCAATTTGGCCGACAGGAATCCGTCGTCGGTTTCCCCGGCTTGCAGCCGCCGCAACGCCGCCCGCGCGCCGATGCCCAGCCCATGCCCGCCGGCCACCAGACCAAAGGCATCCAGGAACGGCCCGGCGGCACCGGCGGTCAGGTCCGGGTGTTGGCCCTGCTTCAGAATCCAGCGGGCCATGTCGTTCAGGCTCCGGCACGCGTCGGCCAGACCACGCCCCAGCGTTTGCAGATGCAGATTGTCGCTTGCGGTCATCGCGTCGGCGTTGCGGGCCACCTCGGCGGTGTAGGCGGACAGCGCCGCGCCGCCGTCGCGCAGCAGCTTGCGGTTCACCAGATCGTTGGCCTGGATCGCCGTGGTGCCTTCATAGATGGTGGTGATGCGCGCGTCGCGCAGATGCTGCGCCGCTCCGGTTTCCTCGATGTACCCCATGCCCCCGTGAATCTGGATGCCGAGCGAGGCGATGTCCTGGCCGGTTTCGGTGCACCATCCCTTCGTCACCGGGGTCAACAACTCTTCCAACGCGGCGGCTTCCGCCCGCGTTTTGGCGTCGGGGTGGCGGTGCCGGCGGTCGTGCGCGGCGGCCGTGCTGTAGACCAAGGCCCGCATGGCCTCGATCCGCGCCTTCATCCCCATCAAGGTGCGCCGCACGTCCGGGTGATGGATGATGGCCGCCCGCGAGGTCCCCTGCCACCCGGCGGGAACCCCCTGCACCCGATCGCGCGCGTAGGCCCGCGCCTGCTGATAGGCCCGTTCGGCGATGGCCAGCCCTTGCAGGCCAACCGATTGGCGGGCGTGGTTCATCATGACGAACATCTGGGCCAGCCCCTTGTTCGGCTCGCCCACCAGCCAGCCCTGGGCACCGCCCTGCTCGCCAAAGGCCAGAACCGCCGTTGGGCTGCCATGGATGCCCAGCTTGTGTTCCAGGGACACACAGGACACGTCGTTGCGCGCGCCCAGACTGCCATCGGGGTTGACCAACCGCTTCGGCACCAGAAACAGGGAGATCCCTTTCACCCCCTCCGGCGCGTCCGGCAAGCGCGCCAGCACCAGATGGATGATGTTGTCCGTCAGATCGTGATCGCCGTAGGTGATGAAGATCTTCTGGCCGAACAGGCGGTGGCTGCCGTCCTCCATCGGCACCGCGCGGGTGCGGATGGCCGCCAGATCGGACCCGGCCTGCGGTTCCGTCAAATTCATGGTTCCGGTCCAGACCCCCGACACCATGGGCGGCAGATACACCGCCTTCAGGGCGTCCGACCCGAATTGGCGCAGGGCGTTGACCGCTCCCTGGGTCAGCAGGGGGCACAGACCGAACGCCATGTTGGCCGCATGCCACAATTCGCCCACGGCGACGTTCAGCGTGTTGGGCAGCCCCATGCCGCCCCACTCCGGTTCGAAGGCCAGGCCGTTCCACCCGCCATCGATCAGCGTCTTCCAGGCGTCACCCCAGCCATCGGGGGTGGTGACGCGCCCCTCGGACCACCGCGCGCCCTGACGGTCGCCGGTGCGGTTCAAGGGGGCCAACACATCCTCGGCGATCCGCCCGGCCTCGCCCAGGATCGAATCGACCAGCTCGCCCGTGCTGTCCTCGAACCCGGGCAGGGCGCTGACGGCCCCAAGATTGGCAACCTCATCCAGAACAAAACGGATGTCGCGCAGGGGCGCGGTGAAGGTGGTCATGAGCAAAGCTTCCCATTGAAACTGAAACGTTGAGCCGCCGTGCGATCAGACCGGCGGGCGTGGGGTGATGCGCAGACGCGCGGAGAGTTCACCGACGATCCCCTTGCGGAACAGCAGCACGCAAACGACGAAGCACCCGCCGATGACCACCGGAACCGGCAGGTTGGTGGCCGCCAGATAACTTTCCAGCGTCACCACCAGCGCCGCGCCCACCACCGGGCCGAACAGCGTCCCCATGCCGCCCAGCAGCGTCATCAGCACGACCTCGCCCGACATTTGCCACTGCACATCGGTCAGGCTGGCGAGCTGGAACACGATCGCCTTGGTGCCCCCGGCCAGCCCCGCCAGCGCCGCCGACAGCACGAAGGCCACCAGCTTGTAACGGTCGGTGCGGTAGCCGAGCGACACCGCGCGCTGCTCGTTCTCGCGGATCGCCTTCAACACCTGCCCGAAGGGGGAATGCACCGCGCGCCAGATGATGACGCAACCGGCCAGGCACACCGCCAGCACCGTGTAGTACATCGCCAGCGGGTCGTTCAGATCGATCACGCCGAACAGGGTGCCGCGCGGGACCGCCTGGATGCCGTCCTCGCCGTGGGTGAAGGGCAGTTGAAGGGCGGTGAAATACACCATCTGGGCCAAGGCCAGGGTGATCATGGCGAAATAGATGCCCTGCCGCCGGATCGCCAACGCGCCGAACACCAGCCCCAACGCGGCGGAACCGGCGGTCCCCAGCAGGATGCCGACCTCGGTCGGCAGCCCCCACACCTTCACCGCGTGCGCGGTGATGTAGGCGGCACCGCCAAAAAACGCGGCGTGGCCAAAGCTCAGCAGCCCGCCAAACCCGATCAGCAGATTGAAGGCGCAGGCGAACAGGGCGAAGCACAGAACCTTCATCACGAAGATGGGGTACAGCAGGAAGGGGGCCGCGACCAACGCGACAAGCCCGGCGAGCGACAGCGCGACCAACCCGGGGGCGCGAAACGCGGCGACCGCCACGGGGGACGTGACCACCCCGGTTGAGGATGAGGTGCCCATGGCTTATTTCTCCCGCCCGAAGAGGCCGGCCGGTTTGACCAGCAGAACCACGGCCATGATGACGAACACGACGATGTTGGAGGCTTCGGGGTAGACGACCTTGGTCAACCCCTCCAACAGCCCCAGCCCCAGGCCGGTGAGGATGGCCCCCAGGATCGACCCCATGCCGCCGATCACCACCACGGCGAACACGATGATGATCAGGTTGGACCCCATCAGCGGCGACACCTGATAGATCGGCGCGGCCAGCACCCCGGCAAAACCCGCCAACGCCACACCGAACGCGTAGGTCAGCGACACCATCACCGGCACATTGATGCCGAAGGCCTGAACCAGCACCGGGTTTTCGGTGGCGGCGCGCAGATAGGCCCCCAGCCGGGTGCGTTCGATGGCGAACCAGGTGCCGAAGCAAACAACCAGCGACGCCGCGATCACCCAGCCGCGATAATTCGGCAGGAACATGAAGCCCAGATTCTGCCCGCCCTTCAGCAGGTCGGGAATCGGATAGGGCTGGCCCGACACGCCGTATTGATGGCGGAACGCGCCTTCCAACATCAGCGCCAGACCGAAGGTCAGCAACAGGCCATAGAGATGATCGAGCCGGTACAGCCGCCGCAGCATCGTGCGTTCCAGCACCAGCCCGATCCCCCCGACCACCAGCGGGGCCAGCAGCAGCGCCCAGCCATAGCCCACACCGCACACGCTCAGCAGCAGCCAGGCGACGAAGGCTCCCAGCATGTACAAGGCACCGTGCGCCATGTTGATGACGTTCAGCATTCCGAAAATCACCGCCAAGCCAAGGCTGAGCAGCGCGTAAAAGGATCCGTTGATCAACCCCAGCAGAAGCTGACCGAACAGCGCCTGCGACGGGATTCCAAAAACAATGCCCATGATGCGAATCCCCGAAAGCGGGTCACACACCGAGATAGGTGTGGAGCTTGTCCATGTTGGCGTCGAGCTGGTCGTTCGGGATCATGTCGACGACATGCCCCTCTTCCATCACGTAATGGCGGTCGGCGATGGTGGCGGCGAAGCGGAAATTCTGCTCGACCAGCACGATCGTGAAGCCGCGCTGCTTCAGCGCCCGCACCGCCACGCCGATCTGTTCGATGATGACCGGGGCCAGGCCCTCGGTCGGTTCGTCCAACAGGATCAGAGTGGCCCCGGTGCGCAGGATGCGGGCGATGGCCAGCATCTGCTGCTCACCACCCGACAGCCGGGTTCCCTGGGTCGAGCCGCGCCCCTTCAGATTGGGGAACAGGTCGTAAATCTGCTCCACCGTCATCCCGCCTTCCTTGATGACCGGCGGCAGGGTCAGGTTTTCATCGACGCTGAGGCTGGAGAAAATCCCGCGCTCCTCCGGCACATAGCCGATGCCCAGGCGCGGGATCCTGTGCTGGGCCATGCCGATCAGCTCCTGCCCCTGGAAGCGGATGGAGCCTGTGCGCTTGCCCATGATCCCCATGATCGCGCGCATGGTGGACGTCTTGCCCGCCCCATTGCGGCCCAGCAGCGTCACCACCTCGCCCTGCCGCACCTCCAGCGACACGCCGTGCAGGACGTGGCTTTCGCCGTAGAAGCCGTGAAGGTCGCTGATTTCCAGCATGGCGGTTTTCGTGATCGAACCGTCAGGCATGCCCGCTCCCCATATAGGCTTCCATCACTTGCGGATTCTTCGAAACGACCTCATAAGGCCCCTCGGCGAGGATCTCGCCGCGCCGCAGGACGGTGATGGTGTCCGACAGATGGGCGACGACCGACAGGTTGTGTTCCACCATCAGCACGG
>NZ_RXMA01000048.1 GCF_003966125.1 Azospirillum griseum | reverse complement strand
TCGACCCAGCTCCCGCCATAAGGGCCGACATACAGAATCCATTTCAACGAACGCTGCTACTCATCTTTTCCAAATGCGATTCCCGTGGACCACGGCGCGCGCTTCTCGTCTCAACCGTGACTTTATCCAGGCGACACGATCATGCGTCCGCAAAACTGTTTTGGTGGCCATCGAGTTGGGATACATCCATTGATAATTATTATCCGAAACAATAACAGCCATCGCCATTTGTGGAGACCGAGATGCCGCCGTTCCTGCCGTCCTCGCGCCGCAACTTTCTCGTTGGTCTTGGCCGTTTCGCCGCCGCCGCGCCGGTGGCCGGGCTGTTGCCCGCCGGGGCCTTCGCCGACGACGGGGCAAAGGCCTATTGCCCACCGCCCTCGGCCTGGACCGATCTGGCCCGCAAGGTCAGTGGCGGCGTGCTGCGCCCCGACGATCCCTTCTTCGGCGACGTCTGCCGTCCCAACAACCTGCGCTACGTCGCCACCCTTCCGGCGGGCATCGCGCGGTGCGTGACGGCGCAGGACGTCCAGGCCTGCATCGCGTGGGTCAAGCAACAGGGCATGCCCTTTGCCGTGCGGTCGGGCGGCCACAATTACGCGGGCTATTCCACCACCCCCGGCCTTTTGATCGACATGACCAAGATGGCGGGGGCGGAGCTGATTCCGGGATCGGATGGGCTGGTCCGTGTTCTGGGCGGCACGCTGAACAACCTGGTTTACAAGCAGCTTGAGCGGCTGGGCCGCACCATCACCCATGGCCGGTGCGACACCGTCGGCGCGGCGGGCTTCCTGCTGGGCGGCGGCATCGGCTTCAACATGCGCAAATGGGGCGTGGGATCGGACCTGCTGCGCGCCACCGATCTGGTGACGGCGGACGGCAGTCTGGTCAACGCCACCGCCGAGCGGGACTCCAGCCTGTTCTGGGCCTGCCGGGGCGGCGGCGGTGGCAATTTCGGCGTCAACACCGCCTTTACCCTGCAAACCCAGCCGGTCAGCACGGTCACGGTGTTCAACCTGACCTGGACCAAGGATCTGCCCCGCGTGCTGCGCCTGCTGTTGACCGAGCTGGCCAGCGCACCCGACGATTTCGGCAGCAAAATCAGCGTCACCATCCCCAGCCTGTCGGAACGCTGCGACAAGGTGGGAACGACTCTGTCGATCCTGGGCCAGCTCCACCCATCGAAAACGACGCTGAAGGAGATCTTCAAATCCACCTGGGAACTGGCCGATCACCGGACGGTGAAGGAGGATGTCGCCTATTGGGCCGGACAGGATTTCCTGACCGAAACCACCTACCCCTACTTCTATCAGGAAAAATCCAGCTACATGCGGGCGGCGGACATCAGCGAGGAGGCCATCGCCGCCATGTTTGATTGGGCGGCGAAAATGCCCGGCACCTCCATGCCCTCCGCCTTCAAATTCTTCCAGGTCGGCGGTGCCATCAACCGGATGGGGCCGACCGAAACCGCCTATGTCCATCGCGGCTTCGATTGGCTGTTCAGCGTCGAGGCCAATTGGTGGCGGCCCACCGACCCGGTGGCGCTGGTCGACGCCAATCTGGACTGGCAGCAGAATTTCTACGCGGACGTCAACCGGCGCACCAAGGCGGTGGGCGCGTTCCAGAACTTTCCCGATCCGTCGCTGGCCGATTGGCGCAGCGCCTATTACGGCGAAAATCTGGCCCGGCTGTCGCAGGTGAAACAGGCGGTCGATCCGGGGATGTTGTTCACCTACCCGCAGGCGATCCGCCCAGCCTGACCCGGCCTGCCTGATCCGCACCGGCCCCGCCCCGACAGTCTGGTTTGACGCCCAGAATGTCGGGCGGGGCGCGCCTCACCCGTCCTCGGCGAAGATGGATTTGAGATCGACCGCCGTGTCGGGGGTGGCGTCCAGATCCAGTTGGGCTTCCACCGCGTCGAGGTGGGTCATCATCAGGGTGACAGCGTCGGCGCAGCCACAGCCCGCGCCGTGGGTGTGATCGCCGGTTCCGGCCAGCGCGTCGATCAGGCGGCGGTGGTCTTCGGCCGAGCAGGTGTGGGCGGTCCGCCGTTCGAAGGCGGCGATGGCCAGACCGGAGCGGTCGATCAGGCTGGCGAGGATCGTCGCCAGCGTGCCGTTCCCGGCGAACTCCGCCAACAGCAAATGGAATTGGCCGGACAGGCGGATCAGCGCCTTGCGGTCGCCCGCCCGTTCCGCCGCCTCTTCCTGGGCACGGTGGTCGTTCAGGCGGGCCAGCATCGCGGGCGGCAGCGGGCGCGGCAGGGCGCAGATCTTGTCCATCACCGCGCGTTCGATCACCCGCCGGGCCTCGAACACCTCGCGCGCCTCCTGCGCGGTGGGTTTGGCGACGAAGGCCCCCCGGTTGGGAATCAGCGTCACCACCTGGCGCTGCGCCAGCAGCAGCAGCACCTTGCGCACCCGCTCCCGGCTGACGCTGAACACCTGGGCAAGGCTTTCCTCGGCCAGCTTGGTGCCGGGCGGCAGGCGGCGGTCGGCGATGGCCTCGCCAATGCTGCGGACGATCCGGGCCTCCGCCCCGCCGCGTCCACGGGGGGAACGGCGGGGCGGGGAGGCGGTCAAGGCGATCTTCATGGGTGTGCAAGCCGTCTGGGCGTTTTTCGTTGGCATGATTGTGCACAAAATTGCCTCCACTGGAAAGCCCAACGCGCGCAAGCCGTGGAATTGGCTGACCACTGAGCGATCACGCCGTTTTTTCAGGCAATGCGGCGTGGAATTGGTCAAAGGCCGCCGTTGGTGTGCGTGCGAAATGGCGGTTTCCCGCCCCTCCATCGGCTGGCACGCGGTGTGCACAATCGGTGTTGTGCTGAATTGGCAGCGCGATTGTGCACAAAATGGGATCGAGCGTCATGACCACCGGACCGGGCGCGGGAACGACTGTCGAGCTGGTGAAGCTCACCAAGGCCTATGGCGCGACCGTGGCGGTGAACGCCATCGACCTGCGCATCGCCGCCGGATCCTATTGCTGCCTGCTGGGGCCGAGCGGCTGCGGCAAGACCTCCACCCTGCGGATGATCGCCGGGCATGAGGATGTCAGCACCGGCGATCTGCTGATCGGCGACCGCGTGGTGAACGACGAGCCGCCCGCCGCGCGCGGCACGGCGATGATGTTCCAAAGCTACGCCCTGTTCCCGCATCTGGACTGTGTGGACAACGTCGCCTTCAGCCTGAAGATGAAGGGCGTGCCGGTGGAGGAGCGCCGCCGCAAGGCGCGCGAGATGCTCGATCTGGTGGATATGGGCAAATACGCCGCCCGCCTGCCCGCCCAACTGTCCGGCGGGCAGCAGCAGCGCGTGGCGCTGGCCCGCGCGCTCATCACCCGCCCCGGCGTGCTGCTGCTCGACGAACCGCTGTCCGCGCTCGACCCCTTCCTGCGCGACCGCATGCGGGAGGAGTTGAAGCGCCTGCACCGCGAATTGGGCATCACCTTCATCCACGTCACCCACAGCCAGACCGAGGCGATGGCGCTGGCCGATCTGGTCGTGGTGATGAATCAGGGCCGCATCGAACAGGCCGGGCCGCCGCGCGAGCTGTTCAACCGCCCGCACACCGCCTTTGTCGCCCGCTTCATCGGCGGCCACAACGTGATCCGCAGCGCCGACGGCCTGCGCGCCGTGCGGGCCGACCGCGTCCAACTGGGCGGCGGCGACCTGCGCACCGACGGGACCGTGCGCGCGCTGGAGTATCACGGCACCTCGGTTCATCTCAGCCTGGACGTGGCGGGGGCCGACGACTTCGCCGTGATCGTCGACGAGGCCCGTTTTTACGACGCGCCGCTGGCCATCGGCGCGCCCGTGCAAATCGGCTGGAACCACGCCGACGCCCATCCCCTGGCGTCCTAAGACCGGCGTCCTGATGCGGCTGCCGTCCTTGAGCGGCCTCAACCCGTTTTCCGTTTCCGATCATCCCCTTATCCGATCACACTGGAGGCTCAGCATGTCCGACACGCGTTCCGGTTCCCCCACCACCACTGGCGTCAGCCGCCGCACTCTGCTCAAGGGAACCGCCGCCGCCGCTGGTGTGGCGGTTGGATCCGGGGCGATCACCGGCTTTCCGACCATCTGGGCGCAGAACATCAAGAACATCACCCTGCGCCAGATCGGCACCGGCGTGTCGAACCTGAACGCCGTCGCCGACAAGGTGAAGGCGGATCTGGGCTTCACCCTGCAAATGACGGCGCTGGATTCCGACGCCGTGACCCAGCGCGCGGCGACGCAGCCGAAATCCTATGACATCGCCGACATCGAATACTGGATCGCCAAGAAGATCTTCCCGGCGGGCGTGATCCAGCCGATGGACGTCAACAAGCTGAAGAATTTCAACAAGATCGTTCCGATCTTCATCAACGGCAAGCTGACCCCGTCCAGCGCCATCGCCCAGGGGACCGCCCCCCACACGGTCGGTTTCGTCGAGGGCAAGGATTCGACCAAATTCGCCAAGTCGCCCACCCAATGGATGACGCTGATCCCGACCATCTACAACGCCGACACGCTGGGCATCCGCCCCGATCTGGTCGGCCGCCCGATTTCGAGCTGGAAGGATCTGCTCGACCCCGCCTTCAAGGGCAAGGCGTCGCTGCTGAACATCCCGTCGATCGGCATCATGGACGCCGCGATGGTCTGCGAAGCCATGGGGGCCGTCAGCTATGGCGACAAGGGCAACATGACCAAGGAGGAGATCGACAAGACCCTGGCGATCATGACCGAGGCCAAGAAGGCCGGGCAGTTCCGCGCCTTCTGGAAGAGCTTCGACGAGAGCGTCAACCTGATGTCGTCGGGCGAGGTCATCATCCAATCCATGTGGTCGCCCGCCGTCGCCGCCGTGCGCGCCAAGGGCATCCCCTGCGTCTACCAGCCGCTGAAGGAAGGCTACCGCGCCTGGGGCGGCGGGCTGGGTCTGGCCAAGCATCTGACCGGGTTGGAGCTGGACGCCGCCTATGAATACATCAACTGGTATCTGTCGGGCTGGGTCGGGGCCTATCTGAACCGCCAGGGCTATTACTCCGCCGTGCTCGACACCGCCAAGGACCATATGTCGGCGGACGAATGGGCCTTCTGGATGGAGGGCAAACCCGCCAAGACCGACATCCTCAGCCCCGAAGGCAAGGTGATGGAAAAGGCCGGTGCGGTGCGCGACGGCGGCTCCTTCGAAGAGCGCATGGGCCGCGTCGCCTGCTGGAACGCCGTGATGGACGAGGACCGCTACATGGTTCGCAAGTGGAACGAGTTCATCGCCGCCTGATCTGTTGCTGAACCGAACCGAGCCGACCGCGCGGCCCCATCCGCCGCGCGGTCGGTTCGGTCCACCGGGAGTGCCGCCCATGACCGCCACCGCCACCCACGCCCCGCCGGATCCCGCCGTCTCGGGCCTGGTTCCCTCTGGCCAGGCTCCCACAGGCCACACCCGAACCACCAAACCGGGCGGTGGCGCGGTGCGGGCGCGCCGCTGGCGGCGGCTGGCCCCCTATCTGCAAGCGGCCCCGCTGACGGTGACGCTGGTCCTGTTTCTGCTGATCCCCATCCTGACCATCCTGGTCGTCAGCTTCTGGGATTACGACAGCGTGCGGGTCATCCCCGATTTCGTGCTGACGAACTACACGGAGTTGCTGACCTCGCCCGTCACCTGGAAAACCTACCTCAACACGCTGAAATTCGCCGGGCTGACCTGGGCCATCACCCTGGTGATCGGCTTCACCGTTGCCTATTTCCTGGCCTTTCACGTGCAATCCACCGTCTGGCAGATGGTGTTGTTCCTGGTCTGCACGATTCCGTTCTGGACCTCCAACATCATCCGCATGATCTCGTGGATTCCGTTTCTGGGGCGGAACGGGTTGTTGAACTCCACCCTGATCGCCGCCGGTGTGATCGACCAGCCGTTGGAATTCCTGCTTTTTTCCGATTTCTCGGTGGTGCTGGCCTATGTCCACCTGAACGCGCTGTTCATGGTGGTCCCGATCTTCAATTCGATGATGCGGATCGACCGCGCGCTGGTGGAAGCGGCGCGCGACGCCGGGGCCAAGGGCTGGCAGGTGGTGTGGAACGTCATCCTGCCGCTGTCCAAGCCGGGCATCGCCATCGGCTCCATCTTCGTCGTCACGCTGGTGATGGGCGATTTCATCACCGTGCGGCTGATGAGCGGCGGGCAGAGCGCCTCCATCGGGCTGATGATCGCCAACGAAATTTCCCTGCTGCAATACCCGGCGGCGGCGGCCAACGCGGTCATCCTGCTGGCCGTGGTGCTGCTGATGGTCGCGGCCATGCTGCGCGTCGTTGACATCCGGAAGGAGCTGTAACCATGCCCAGCGCCCGGCGCGGTCTGTCCTTTTACCTGCTCGCCGCCTTTTTCGGCCTGTTCGTGCTGTTCCTGTACGGGCCGACCGTGACCATTCTGGTCCTGTCCTTTCAGGGGCCGGAGGGCGGCTTGACCTTTCCGATGAACGGGGTGTCGCTGCATTGGTTCCGCAACCTGTTCCAGCAGCAGGCGGTGGGCGATTTCGGCGGATCCTTCCGCCGCTCCCTGGCGCTGGGGCTGGTGGTGATGGTGCTGACGGTGCTGTTTTCGCTGCTGGCGGGCTTTGCCTTCCGGCGGCGCTTTGTGGGCAGCAACGCCCTGTTCTATCTGACGGTCGCCAGCCTGATCGTGCCGTCGATCCTGGTCAGCCTGGGCATCGGCCTGCTGTTCAACATCCTGGGGCTGGAGCCGACCTGGTACGGTTCGGCCATGGGCGCGCATCTGACCTGGACGCTGCCCTTCGGCCTGCTGATCGTCTTCGCCATCTTCAACCGCTTCAACCCGGCCTATGAGGAGGCGGCGCGCGATCTGGGAGCCACGCCGTGGCAAACGGTGCGCCACGTCGTGCTGCCGATCCTGCTGCCCAGCCTGATCGGCGTCGGCATGTCGGGATTCACCCTGTCCTACGACGAGTTCGCCCGCACGCTGATGACCGCCGGGTCCTTCAACACCCTGCCGCTGGAGATTTACGGCATGACCACCAACGTCACGACGCCGGTGCTCTACGCGCTGGGATCGCTGACCACCGTCTTTTCCTTCACCATCATCGGGGTGGTCCTGATGACGCTGGCGGGGCTGCGCCGCCGCCGTCTGGGCCGCACCGGAGGGGCCGCGTGATGACCGTTCCCCGCGACGTTCTGGTCGTCAACCCCAACACCACCGCGTCGATGACCGACCGCATCGGGGCCGCCGCCCGCGCCGCCGCCGCACCGACCACCCGCGTGCTGGCGGTCAACCCCAGCATGGGACCGGCCAGCATCGAGGGCTATTACGACGAGGCGCTGGCCGTTCCCGGCCTGCTCGACACCATCATCCGCCACGAACGCGCGGCGCGCGACCAGGGCGGGGCGCTGGCGGGGATCGTCATCGCCTGTTTCGACGATGTCGGGCTGGACGCCGCCCGCTGCGTGGCCGACGCGCCGGTCGTCGGCATTTGCGAGGCGGCGATGCAGACCGCCGGGCTGCTCGGCGGCTCCATGGGGGTGGTGACGACGCTCAACCGCTCCGTTCCCGCCCTGGAGCGGCTGGCCCAACGCTATGGCGTGGCCGACCGCTGCACCGTGCGCGCCGCCGAGGTGCCGGTGCTGGCGTTGGAGGATCCCGCCTCCGGCGCGCTCGACCGCATGCGCGCGGTGATCGCCCGGCTGTTGGATGAGGATGGGGCGGAGTGCATCGTCTTGGGCTGCGCCGGCATGGCCGACCTCGCCCGTTCGCTCCGCCAGGAATTCGGCGTGCCGGTGGTGGACGGCGTGTCCGCCGCCGTGACGCTGGTGGAGGGGCTGGCCACCCTGGGTCTGCGCACCAGCAAGCGCGGCGGCTACGCCGCCCCCCTGCCCAAAGCCTACACCGGCGTGCTGGCGGGGTTTGCGCCGTAATCAGAGGGCCATCGGCTGCTGCTGCGTGATGCAATGAATGCCGCCGCCGCCGCGCACGATGTCGAGCGCGTTGACCTGCACCACCTCGCGGTCCGGAAAGGCCTTGCGGACGATGCGGAACGCCTCGTCGTCCGCCGGATCTTCAAAGGCGGGCATGACGATGCCGCCGTTGGCAACATAAAGGTTGGTGTAGGACAGGGTCAGGCGCACGCCGTTTTCGTCGCGGCGGGCCGGTTGCTGGACGGTGATGATCTCCAGTTCCCGCCCCTTGGCGTCGCGGGCGCGTTTCAGCCGGTCCAGATTGTCTTGGAACGCCTTGAAATTGGCGTCACCGGGGTCGTCGGTGGTGATCGCCATCACCACGCCGGGGCGGACGAACAGGGCGATCTCGTCGATGTGGCCGTCGGTCTCGTCGTCCTGATAGCCCTCGCCCAACCAGATCACCGACGACACGCCGAGATGATCCATCAGATGGCGTTCGATCTCCGCCTTGGTCAGGCCGGGGTTGCGGTTGGGGTTCAGCAAGCATTGTTCGGTCGTCAACAGCGTGCCCTCGCCATCGACGTGGAAGGATCCCCCCTCCATCACCAGCGGGGCGGCAAAGCGCGGAACCCGGATGTGATCGAGGATCAGCCGCCCGACCTCGCGGTCGCGGTCGCAATCCGCGTAATTCCCACCCCAGGCGTTGAAACCCCAATGAACCCCGGCCAGCCCGCCCTTGCCATCGACGACGAAGCTGGGGCCGGTGTCACGAATCCAGGAATCGCTGATCGGCAGGGACAGAATCGGCACGCCATGGCCGCAGGCCAGCGAGGCTTCGGCCACGTCCGCCGGGTCGCAGACCATCGTCACCGGTTCAAACCGGGAAATGGCCCGCGCCACCTCGGCATAGGCGTCGCACGCGGCGTCAAAGCCCCCGTCTGGCCAGGTGTCCGGGCGGCAGGGCCACGCCATCCAGCAACCGCTGTGGCGTTCCCATTCTCCCGGCATCCGAAAGCCTTGGGCGGTCGGTGTCGTCATGCGTCGGTCCTTTCCCCCGGCATCATTCCAGATGGCCAAGATGGCCCTGTGAAACCCTTCGCATCACCCTAACCATGGGGAGCGGGGTTTGGCAACGCGGCCAAACGGACGATAAAAACCAGGGGACCGGAGGAGGATTTTTTAAAAGGCGCGTTCACCGGCAAGGGCGGTTGACGAACGCGGGCGGTCTCAACGACCGGACGGCGGGCGCAGGGCGCGGCGGGCCGTGACAGAACGGGGCGTGGAAAAACCAACCGACGGATTGCTGAAAAAACCAAGCCTGAGCAGGGGAAACCACAAAAGCGCGCGCATGGCACAACCTCATGTGCTGTTGACGATGCCAACATCCTAACAAAAGGCGCGCGCAAAAGCCACCCCACCGCGTTGCGGGTCTGCAACGCGGCGGTGGCGGGAGGGACACAGACCGGGCAATCGCTTGAAGCCTCGTGTACCCGGTCAAAACAAGAATGGACACGAATTTCACGGATTATTTCACGGATTTCGCAGAACACGCCCCAGAGCCGCGCTGCTTGCGATCGTGCAACAAACCTCATGGCGAGATGCAGGAGGCATTTGGAGTCGAAAATCCGTGAAATCCTTACCTTTTGTCCGTGAAATCCGCGTCCATTCTTGTTTGCGTAACGACAAGCGTTCGTTCAAGCAGCGATGGCCCAATCAACCGCCCCAATCACCCTCCTTGAATCGCCATCTGCTCGTCGCGTTTGCGCTGGCGGTCCTGCCGGGCCATCACGACGCTGGCGATGAAAATCCCGGTGGCGACCACCAGAATCATCAGCGTGGCCAACGCGTTGATCTGCGGGCTGATGCCGAACTTCACGCTGGAAAAGATCATCATCGGCAGCGTGGTCGATCCCGGCCCCGACACAAAGCTGGCGATCACCACATCGTCGAGCGACAAAGTGAAGGCCAGCAGCCAGCCCGCCACCAGCGCCGGGGCGATGATCGGCAGGGTGATGACGAAAAACACCTTGGCCGGGCGCGCGCCCAGATCCATCGCCGCCTCCTCCAGGCTGCCGTCCATCCCGGCCAGCCGGGATTGGATGACGACGGCGACATAGGCGAGCGTGAAGGTGGTGTGGGCGATGGTGATGGTGGTCACGCCGCGCCCATCGGGCCAGCCGACCACCTGTTCCATCGCCACGAACAGCAGCAGCAGCGACAGGCCGGTGATGACCTCCGGCATGACCAGCGGGGCGGTGATCATGCCGCCGAACAGGGTGCGCCCCCGGAAGCGGCCAAAGCGCGCCATCGCCATGCCCGCGCAGGTGCCCAGAATCACCGACAGCGTCGCCGACACCGCCGCCACCTGCAAGGACAGGGCGGTGGCCTCCAGCAGCGGTTCGTTGGTCAGCAACTCCGCGTACCATTTGGTTGAAAAGCCGCTCCACACCGTGACCAGACGCGATTCGTTGAACGAATAGGTCACGAGCAGCGCGATGGGCACATAGAGGAAGGCGTAGCCGAACCACAAGGCCCAGGACAGGAAACCGCCGCGTTTCATCACCGCCCCCCTTCCTCACGACCTTGGACATGCTGGAAATACATGATCGGAACCACCAGCAGCAGCAGCAGCGCGATGGCCACGCCCGACGCCACCGGCCAATCCCGGTTGGAGAAGAACTCGTTCCACAGCACCCGCCCGATCATCAGCGTGTCGGGTCCGCCCAGCAGTTCCGGCGTCACAAACTCGCCCACCGCCGGGATGAAGACCAGCAGCGACCCGGCGATGATGCCGGGCAGCGACAACGGCAGGGTGACGGTGAGGAAGGATTTGAACGGACGGCACCCCAGATCCGCCGCCGCCTCCAGCAGCGTCGGATCCAGCTTTTCCAGGGTGGAATAGAGCGGCAGCACCATGAAGGGCAGATAGCAATAGGTCATGCCGATGTAGACCGCCCAATCGGAATAGAGAATCTCCACCGGGCCGCTGGTCAAGCCCAGGCTTTCCAACAGGTTGCTGATGACGCCGTTGCCCTTGAGGATGCCGATCCAGGCGTAGATGCGGATCAGGAAGGAGGTCCAGAAGGGCAGGATCACCAGCATCATCAACGGCCCGCGCCGCGCCGGTTCGGCCCGCGCGATGGCGTAGGCCATCGGATAGCCGATCAGCAGGCACAGCAGCGTCGTCACCAGCGCGATCTTGACCGAGTTGAGATAGGCCAGGATGTAGAGGTCATCGCCGGTCAGGCGCAGATAGTTGGTCAGATTCAGCAGGATCTGAAGCTTGGTCGTTCCGGCATCCTCGTCGCGCAGCCAGGCGAGCAGCGGCGCGTAAGGCGGCTGGGCGACGATGGATTCGGAAAAGCTGATGCCGAAGACGATCAGGAAGGGGACCAGGAAGAACAGCAAGAGCCACAGATAGGGCATGGCGATCACCACGCCCCGCCCCCACAGCCCGACGCGGCTGAGTGCGGAGACGACGCCGCTCATTGCGCCAGCACCACGCCGGCGAAGGGCCGCCAGCTCAGAAACACCTCATCCTCCCAGGTGATCGGCATTTCGGTGCGCCGGGTGATGTTGGGCGCGGTGACGCGCACCGTCTTGCCGGTCGGCAGTTCCACCAGATAGATCGACACGTCGCCGAGATAGGCGATTTCGCGGACCACGCCGCGCGCGCAGTTGCGCCCGGCGGCGTCGGGCGACTCCTCCTTTGACAAGGCGATCTTTTCCGGGCGGATCGCCACCGACACCGGCGTGCCGATGGGGGCCGGGGTGGCGTGGCTGATGTACAGCTCGCACCCGGCATCCTCCGACACGACCAGCGCGTGATCGGTGGTGGATTCGGCGATGCGCCCCTCGAACATGTTGGTCGAACCGATGAATTCGGCGACGAAGCGTGAATGCGGGTATTCGTAAATCTCGGTCGGCGTCCCCACCTGGGCAATGGTCCCGTGATTCATCACGGCGATGCGCGACGACATCGTCATCGCCTCTTCCTGGTCGTGGGTGACGACGATGAAGGTGACGCCCAGCTTTTCCTGGATGTTGACCAGCTCGAACTGGGTTTTCTCGCGCAGCTTCTTGTCGAGCGCGCCCAGCGGCTCGTCCAGCAGCAGCAGCTTGGGCCGCTTGGCCAGCGAGCGGGCCAGCGCCACGCGCTGCCGCTGCCCACCCGACAGCTGGTGGGGCCGCCGTTTGCCGAAGGCGGAGAGCTGGACCATCTCCAGCATCTCCGCCACCCGGTCGCGGATCTCGGCCTTGGGCACATTGTCCTGCTTCAGGCCAAAGGCGATGTTCTGCTCCACCGTCATGTGCGGAAACAGGGCGTAGGACTGGAACATCATGTTGACCGGCCGTTCATAGGCCGGGATGCCCGACATATCGACGCCGTCGATGTAGATCTTGCCTTCGGTCGGCTGTTCAAACCCGGCCAGCATCCGCAACAGCGTCGTCTTGCCCGATCCCGATCCACCCAGAAGCGCGAAGAACTCGTTGCGGTAGATCGACAGGCTGACCTCGTCCACGGCGACGAAATCACCGAACGCCTTCGTCACCTTGTCGATGCGGACATAGGGGGCCTGTCCGGCGTCCTGCCAGGGCGCCAGACGGGTGGGGTTGCGAAGCGGCTGACCGGCCATGCACGTTCCTCAATCAATGCCACGTCAATCAATGCAACGCGCCCCAGCCCTCTCCCCCGGATCGCGAGGGGTGGACTGGGGCGCGGCGGCGCGTCACACAGGGCGGGCGGTTACTTGCCGGTTTTGATCTTGGTCCACGCGCGCGTGCGGGCGCGGTCGGTGGCCTGCTTCACCGGCTTCAGCGAGAAGAGTTTGATCTTGCTGTTGTCGGGAAGGAAGATGCCGGGGTTGCCCTTGATCTCGCCATCGACCGCCGCCAGCGAGGCCGGGACCGCGTTGGCGTAGCGCACGGTGTTGGAGATCTTGGCGGTGTTGGCCGGATCCAGCACAAAGTTGATGAACTGGTAGGCCGCGTCCTTGTTGGGGGCATCGGCCGGAACGGCCAGCGTGTCCCACCACACCTGAACGCCTTCCTTCGGCGTCACATACTCCACCTTGGCGCTCTTGGCCTCGGCCGCGCGGGCGGCACCCTGGATGGCGTCGCCGTTGTAGGCCATGACGACGCAGGCGTCGCCGCCCGCCAGGATGTTGATGTTCTGGCCGGTGACGAACTGCTTGATGTAGGGGCGGACCGCCAGCATCGTCTTTTCGACCTTGTCCAGATCCTCTTTCTTTTCAGAGTTCGGATCGAGGCCGAGATAGTTGAGCACCGACGGGATGACGTCGATGGCGGAATCCATCACGGTGATGCCGCAGGCCGCGACCTTCTTCGCCACCTCCGGCTTGAAGATCAGGTCCCAGGAATCGAGCGGGACATCGGGGGCGACCGCCTTGATCTTTTCCGGGATGATGGCGATGCCGACGGTCCCGCCCAGATAGGGAACCGCGAACTTGTTGCCCGGATCGGAGTTTTCCAGCAGCTTCAGAACCTTGGGATCCAGGTTCTTGATGTTGGGAATCTTGGACTTGTCGAGCGGGCCGACGACCTTGGCCTGGATCAGGCGCGACAGGGTGGGTTCGGCGGTGGGGACGATCAGGTCATAGCCGGACTTGCCGACCAGGACCTTTTGCTCCAGCAACTCCAGGCTGTCATACAGATCAACCTTCGTTTCCGCCCCGGTCGCCTTGGTGAAGTCGGCCAGGGTGGTTTCACCCAGATAATCGTTCCAGATGTAGATGTTGACCGGCTTTTTGGCCTGGGCCATCGCGGGGCTGGCCATCGCGACCGCCGCAACCGCACCGAGGAGGCTAAGAGCGAATTTTTTCATTGAGATGCCCCGACCTGCTTGTTGTCTTTCGGGTGGCGTCGCGTTCCCCACGGCGTACCCAACGCGGGGGCTATTGCACCCACGCATGGGTGCCTTGTCAACGGTTTGCAGGGCTTGGTTCCGAACAATCCACCGGGGCGAACCGGCGCGTCAGCCGACCTGATAGGCACGGCCGTACCGCCGCTCCAGATGCGCCTGGGCGAATTCGAACATCAGCGACAACATCCAATAGATGAAGGCCGCCGTCAGCAGCATCTCCACATAGCGGTAGCTGGACCGGCCATAGGACTGGGCGAGGAAATTGATCTCCCACAACCCCGTGACCGACACCAGGGATGAATCCTTCAGCATCGCCACGAACTGCGCCCCGGTGGGGGGAATGGCGAAGCGGGTGGCCTGGGGAAACACCACGGTCCAGGCGATCTGAACGCGCGACAGACCCAGCGCGGCGGCGGCCTCGCGCTGGCTGGCGGGCACGGCCTGGACGCTGGCGCGGAAAATCTCGGTCAGATAGGCCCCGTAATTCAGCGCCAGCGCCAGCACGCCGCAGGGCAAGGCGGCGGGAACCGCCCCGATCTGCGGCAAGCCCAGATAGAGCAGCAGGATTTGCACCAGCAGCGGCGTGCCGCGAAAGAAGGAGCCGTAAAAGGTCGACACGCCATAGGCCACCGGGTTGGACGACAACCGCCCCATGGTCGCCGCCAGCCCGATGACGATGCTGAGCGCGATCGACAGGGTGCAGACCAGCAGGGTCAGAGCCGCCCCCTGGACAAAGCCGGACGGGGTGAGGCGCAACCCCAGCAGGAAGGGCAGCTTGTCCAGAATAAGGGCCAGCTTCAGGTCAAAGCTCTGGAAAAACAGGGCCAGCAGCGCGGCCAGACCAACCCAGACCGCGATCACCCCCAGGCGGAACGTCCGCCCCGCGCGCCCGGACCGACGCCACCCCACTCCCGAATCACCCGCCATCCCGCTCCACCCGTGCCCTTGCCCGTGCCGTTGCTGGCCGCAGCGCCCCCACCGGTCAGCCGGTGATGTCGATGCCGATCCACTTCTTCGAAATGGCCGACAGCGTGCCGTCCGCCTTCAACCCCTCGATCACCGCCTTCACCTTGGCGCTCCACGCCGGATCGCCCTTTTCCACCGCCACCCAGTTCGGCTCGACATACAGCTTGTCGGAGACGATCTTGAACAGCTTGGTCGCGTCGATCCGCTCCTTGGCGGTGACGAAATTGGTGATGACGCCATCAACCCGTTTGCCGCCGCCCAGCGCCAGATCCTGGAACGCCACCGTCTCGGTTTCATACGGAACAACCGTGACCTTGTCGAACGGGAAGGTCGGCTGTTCGGCCCCCGGTGCCGGAATCTTCAGGCTTTTCTGCAAATAGCTTTCGTAGGACGCCCCGGCCTGGACGGCGATGGACTTGCCGGAGATGTCGCCGATCCCCTTGATGCGGGTCTCGTCCTTGTGGACCGCCAGCACGGCGGGCGAATCGTAATATTTGACCGGGAAGTCCAGCACCTCCGCCCGTTCGGCGGTGGGGGTCATGGAGCAGATGCAGATGTCCCAGCGGCCATGCCAGTTGCCCGCCGCGATCACCTCCCACGCCGGGGTGTCGATCGACAGCTTCACACCCAGCTTGGCCGCCACCGCCTTGGCCACGTCGATGTCGAACCCGGCCAGCTCGTTCTTGTCGTTGATGAAGGAGAAGGGCGGGTAATCGTTGAGCAGGACCAGCTTCAACTCGCCCTTTGCGGTGATGCGGTCCAGAATGGCACCCGCCTGCGCCACCGGCGCAACCGCCGGCACAGCGAAGAAGAGAGCGGCGGCCAGGGCAATGCGACGAAACATACACATTTTCCTTGTTATTGTGCGAGTAAGAACAGTAATTGTCTATATTCTCCATATTGATTGTCAACCGCCAAAGCCTCGGCTATGGACATTCTTTTTGAACGATGGAGCGACGCGATGGCAAACACGGTGCGGATCCTGGATGGCGGCATGGGGCGGGAGTTGCAGCGCATCGGCGCGCCCTTCCGCCAGCCGGAATGGTCGGCCCTTGCCCTGATCGAAGCCCCCGAATTTGTGGAACGCGCCCACAGCGCCTTTGCCGAGGCCGGGGCCGACGTGCTGACCACCAACAGCTACGCCGTCGTCCCCTTCCACATCGGGGAGGAGCGATTCGCCGCCCAGGGGCAGGACCTGGCGGCCCGGGCCGGGGCGGCGGCGCGCCGCGTGGCCGACCGATTCGGCGCGACGGTGGCGGGGTCGCTGCCGCCGGTCTTCGGCTCCTACCGTCCGGATCTGTTCGACGCCGCGCAGGTGGGGGCAATTTTGCGGGTGCTGATCGCCGGTCTGGCCCCGCACGTCGATCACTGGCTGGCCGAAACGCAAAGCGCCATCGCCGAGGCGGTCGCCGTGCGTCAGGCGTTGGGCGACGACCCGCGCCCGCTCTGGCTGTCCTTCACCCTGGACGACACCGCAGCGGAAGAGGTTGCGGCGGGCCGGGTGCCGCCGACCCTGCGCTCGGGCGAACGGGTGGCCGACGCCGCAGAGGCCGCGCGCGATCTGGGGGCCGCCGCCCTGCTGTTCAATTGCAGCCAGCCGGAGGTCATGCAAGCCGCCGTGCGGGAGGCGCGCGCCACCCTGGGCGAGGTGAGCGGCATCACCATCGGCGTCTACGCCAACGCCTTCCCGCCGCAGCCGAAGACGGCCAAGGCCAACGACGGGTTGGATCCGATCCGCGAGGATCTCGATCCCCCCAACTACCTGACCTGGGCCACCCGCTGGGTGGACAGCGGGGCGGGCATCGTCGGCGGCTGCTGCGGCATCGGCCCCGACCACATCGCGGCTTTGGCGCAGAATCTGAAGCGCGCGGGCTGATGCCCGCAGTTTGAACGGTCCACCCGGCGACCCGACCGCGCGCCGGTTGGACCATGTGGCTTACGCACGGTCCAACCGGCGCAGGGCGGCGGCCATCGCCCGCACACCCGCGTCGGGCGTCTTGTCCCGGCGCAGGGCCAGCCCCAGGCTGCGCGTCAGCGGCGGAGACAAGGGCCGGACGTGGAAGCGGCCCCGGTCGACCTCGCCCGCGACCGTCACCGACGGCAGGATCGACCGGCCCAACCCGGCGGCGACCAGATTCTTGATCGCCTCGACGTTGCCCATTTCCATCGCCGGGCGGGGCTGGCTGCCCCCGGCGACGAACCAGGCGTCGATGACCGCGCGCATGGTCCCGCCGCGCTCGTACAGGATCATCGGCGCGGCGGCCAGATCCGCCGGGCGGATCGGGTCATCGTTGCTGCTCATCCCGTCCCCGCTCTTGTGGGGGGCGACGGCGACCAGATGCTCGACGCAGACCGGCTCAATGGACAGGCTCGGGCGGGCGGCGGGCAGCGTCACCAGCGCCAAATCCAAACTCCCCGCCTCCACCGCATCAAGAATGTCCGGTGTGTTGCCGGTGACGACGATGATCTCCAAACCGGGATGGGCGGCGCGCAGCGTCGTCAGGATCGCGGGCAGGCGGTAGATGCAGGCCGTCGCCCCGGTGCCGATCCGCACCCGCCCGAACTCCCCGGCGCGGTGGCGCATCATGTGGGCCACCGCCGCGTCCGCCTCGTCGCGCAGGCGATGGACAAAGGGCAGCAGGTCGCGCCCGGCGGCGGTCGCCAGCGCGCGCTTGCCCACCCGTTCGATCAGACGCACGCCGAACCGATCCTCCAGATTGCGGATCTGCATGCTGACCGCCGGTTGGGTCAGGCCCAGACGGGACGCGGCCTCGGTGAAGCCGCCATGCTCCACCACCATCGCGAAGGTCAGGAGCTGGTCGAGGTTGATGCCACGCATGCCGCCAGTTTTCCTTATGATTCCGATCAAATCAATAAATTTGCCTTTTGGTCCGTCCCCCCCGACCCTATGGCCATGCCTCACCCCACCAACACCACCGCCGCACACACGGGTGCCCCCCTCTGGTTGATCGCGCTGTGCGTCAGCCGCTTCGGGGCGTCGCTGGCCTTCATGGTGCATGCGGGCGCGCTCCCCGCGACGCTGCGCGCCTGGGGCATGTCCGGCGGGGAGGCCGGGGCGATCCAAACCGCCTTCAACTTCGGTTACGCCCTGTCGCTGGTGGTGTCCTCCTGGTGCGCCGACAGCCTGGGGGCCAAGCGGGTGTTCCTGTGGTCAAGCTGGGCGTCCGCCGCCGCCGGGCTGGCCTTTGCCCTGTTCGCCCGCTCGCCCGACAGCGCGCTGTGGCTGTTCGGCCTGCTCGGCCTGACCCAGGGCGGAACCTACGCCCCGTCGATCATGCTGGTGGCGCAGGGCGTGGCGGCGAACCGGCGTGGTGCGGCGGTGGGCTGGCTGCTGGCGGCCGGGTCGCTCGGCTATTTCGCCTCCATTGCCCTGGCCGCCGCCCTCAGCGACGCCATCGGCTACGAGGCCGCCTTTGTCGCCTGCGGGCTGGGTCCGCTGCTGGCCGCGCTGGTTGTCGGGCCGGGGCTGCGCCACCGCCCGAACCGGGTGATCGGCGCGCGCGGGCTGCGGCTGCGCGACGCTTTCGCCTTTCTCGCCGACCGCCGGTCGATCCTGCTGACCGCCGGATACACCGCCCACGCCTGGGAATTGCTGGGCATGTGGGCGTGGCTGCCCGCCTTTTTGACCGCGACCCTGGCAACCGCCGTCACCAACACCAGCGGAACCGGATCCGGCGGGGCGGTGGCGTCCGGCCTGTGGATCGCCGGGGCCATCCATCTGTCCGGCGCGCTGTCGTCGCTCACCATGGGCCGGGCGTCCGACCGGCTGGGGCGGCGCGCGGTGCTGGTGGCGATGGGCGCGATGGGCACCGTCTGCTCCGTGACCATCGGCTGGATGGGCGCGCTGCCGGTCTGGTTGATCCTGCCGGTGGCCGCGCTGTACGGTTTCGCCGCGTTGGGCGATTCCCCGGTCCTGTCCACCGCGATGACCGAAGCCACCCCGCCCGACCGGTTGGGGGCGGCGCTGGCCGTGCGCTCCATCCTCGGCTTTGGTGCGGGGGGTGTCGCGCCGCTGGCGGTCGGGCTGGTGTTGGACCACGTCCCCCCCGGATCCGGGGGAGCCGGGTGGGGGTGGGGCTTCGCCCTGCTGGGGGTGGGCGGCGGCATGGCCACGCTGTGCGCGGCGCTGCTGTCGTCGGACCGCCCGGCATCGTCTTCTGTCTCTCGACCGCATCATCGGAGTTGATCACCGTGACCCTCGCCTTGACCATCCGCCCCTCCCGCGATGAGGACATCCCGGCCATCACCGCGCTGTACCGCCATCACGTCCTGACCGGCACCGCCTCGTTCGAGGAGATCCCGCCGGACGAGGCCGAGATGGCCCGACGGCGAGCGGAAATTCTGGGGCGCGCCCTGCCCTATCTGGTGGCCGAGGCTGGTGGCGCGCTGGCCGGGTACGCCTACGCCGGTCTCTACCGCGCCCGCAGCGCGTATCGTTTCACCCTGGAAAATTCGGTCTATGTGGACGCCGGGCAGGCCCGGCGCGGGGTGGGGCGCGCCCTGATGCTGCCCTTGATCGAAGCCTGTGAGGCCGCCGGGTACCGCCGGATGATCGCGGTGATCGGCGGCAGCGACAACCACGGCTCCATCGGCCTGCACAGCGCCTGTGGCTTCCGTCCCGCCGGTGTCCTGCCCGCCAGCGGCTTCAAATTCGGCCGCTGGGTCGACAGCGTGCTGATGGAACGCCCGTTGGGCGACGGCAGCGACAGCCCGCCGGTGGACCGCTGATCCGCCGCTGACCGCTCCCCTGTGATTGCCCCCGTGATCGCCTGATGCCGGTTCCGCTCAGTCGTGACCCAACAGATCATCGTTGATCGGGGGACGGCGGGCGGCCACCGGCGGGGATTCCAGCGGCAGATCGACGGGCGGGATGCGCACCACCACCGGCGGGGCCGATCCGGGAACCGGACGGCCCAGATCCAGAATGGCCAGCAGCGTCAGCCCGGCCAGCGCCACCGCAACGGCCAACAGACGGCGGTCGATGTCCTCGCCCACAGGCTCCGCGTTCCGCCGCTCCCGCTCGATCAAGGCCATGACGCGCCCTCCTTGCCTGCCATCATCGGTTGCTGTGGTGGGAAGCTTGCGCGCTGGGGCAAAAGGTCACAATGTGGCTTTGCCGCAGCCTGCCTTCGGAACAGCCGAAGGCTGATGCGGTGTCCCCATCGCGGTGGCTGCCCGTGCGCTTCGATCTGACCGACCTTCGCCTGTTCCTGCACGTCGCCGACACCGGCAGCATCACCGCCGGGGCGGAGCGCAGCGCCATGGCGCTCGCGTCGGCCAGCGCGCGCATCCGGGGGATGGAGGACGCGCTGGGCATCCCGCTGCTGGAACGCGGGCGGCGGGGTGTGCGTCCGACCCCGGCGGGCCGCGCCGTGATCCACCACGCCCGCCTGATCCTGCACCAGATCGAACGGATGCGCGGCGAGTTGAACGAGTACGCGCGCGGGCTGAAGGGCCATGTCCGGCTGCTGTCCAACACCGCCGCGATCAACGAATTCCTGCCCGACGCGCTCGCCGAGTTCCTGGCCGCCAACCCCAACATCGACATCGACCTGGAGGAACGCCCCAGCCACGCCATCGTGGCGGCGGTGGCCGCCGGGCTGGCGGATCTGGGGGTGGTCGCCGACATGGTCGATCTGGGCGGTCTGGAAACCCGGCCCTTCCGCGCCGACCGTCTGGTTCTGGTGGTGGCGAAGGGTCATCGGTTGGCCTCGCAACCCGGCGTGGCCTTCGCCGATCTGCTCGACGAGCCGTTCGTCGGCCTTAACACCGGCAGCGCCCTGCAAGCCTATCTCGACACCCACGCCGCGCGCGCCGGGCGCAGCCTGTCCTTTCGCGTGCGGGTGCGCGGCCCCATCGCGCTCTGCCGGGTGGTGGAACGCGGGGTCGGCATCGGCATCGTGCCGGAATCCGCCGCCCACCGGGCCGCCGCCACCTCGGCGATCCAGGTGGTGGAATTGTCGGATTCCTGGGCACCGCGCCTGCTGGTTCTGTGCGCCCGCCGCTTCGACGAGCTGTCCGCCCACGCCCGCCGACTGGTCGAGGATCTGGCGCTTTCGCCCCAGAAAAGCCCGGTTTCGGCCGATTAGTCAGACATACTGTCGTTAATTTGTCGTCGAATTGTCAGCGTCAGGGTGGTACTACCAGCAAAACTCAAAAACGGGAGAGCACCACCATCATGCGGACGGCGACCAAGGATCTGGCGGGCGATCTGCGCAAGCAACTGGCTGAGCTGGTGCGCAGCCGGGTGCCGAACGCGCGGGCGGAACAGTTCGTCCAGCGCTTCTACGCCAACGTACCCCCCGACGATTTGCTGCGGGCCACGCCGGAACAGCTCTATGGCGCGGCGCTGGCGATGTGGCAATGGGGCCAGCACCGGCGGCCCGGATCCGCCCGCGTGCGCGTCTATTCCCCCCGGCTGGACGAGCATGGCTGGCAATCCGACCGCACGGTCGTGGAAATCGTTAACGACGACATGCCGTTCCTGGTCGATTCGGTCACGGCGGAGCTGAACCGCCAGGGCGTCACCGTCCACCTGGTGATCCATCCGGTCGTGCGGGTGCGGCGCGACGCCGACGGCAAGCTCGACAGCCTGCTGGAACCGGGCGTGGCGCAGGAAGGCGCACACGACGAATCCTTCATGCACTGCTCGATCGATCCGCAATCGGATCCGGCGGTGCTGGCCCGCCTGCGCGAGGGGCTGGAGCGGGTGCTGTCTGACGTTCGCGCCGCCGTGCAGGATTGGGGACCGATGCGCGTCCGCGTGGCCGGATCGCAGCATGATCTGTCCAAGGCCCCGGATCCGGCGGAAGCCGCCGAAGCCGCCGATTTCATGGGCTGGGTCGATGCCGGCAACGTCACCCTGCTGGGCAGCCGCTATTACAAGGTCACGCAGGGCCACCCGGCCCAGCCCGATGACCCGTGGCTGGAACTGGTCGAGGGCAGCGGGCTGGGCGTTCTGCGCGATCCCGAAACCACCGTCTTCGACGAACACGGCCACGCCGCCACCCTGCCCGCCGAAATCCGCGCCTTCCTGCACCAGCCGCGCCCGCTGCTGGTGACGAAGGGGACCCGGCTCGCCACCGTCCACCGCGCCGTCCCGCTCGACGCGCTGCTGGTCAAGCGGTTCGACGAGGAGGGCCGCGTCTTCGGCGTGCTGCTGATGGTCGGGCTGTTCACCTCGGTCGCCTACAACCGCAGCCCACGCGAAATCCCCTTCCTGCGCCGCAAGATCGCCGACGTGATGGCGCGCGCCGGGTTCGACCCGCAGGGCCATGACGGCAAGGCGCTGCTGAACATCCTGGAAACCTACCCGCGCGACGAACTGTTCCAGATCCAGGCGGCGGAACTCTATGAGACCGCCATCGGCATCCTCTATTTGCAGGAACGCCAGCGGTTGGCGCTGTTCGTGCGGCCCGACCCGTTCGAGCGCTTCGTGTCCTGCCTCGTCTACGTCCCGCGCGACCGTTACGACACCACGCTGCGCCGCAAGTTCCAGGCGATTCTGGAGGCCGGGTTCAAGGGGGTTTGCACCTCCTATTACACGCAATTGTCGGAAAGCGCGCTCGCCCGGCTTCATCTCATCATCCGCACCGAACCGGGCCAGACGCCCGCCTTTGACGTGGCGGAACTGGAGACCCGTCTGGTTCAGGCCGCGCGCGGCTGGAGCGACCATCTGCGCGACGCCCTGATCGACGCCCATGGCGAGGAGATCGGCAACGCCCGCCTGCGCCGCTACGCCGACGCCTTCCCGGCGGGCTACCGCGAGGATTTCACCGCCGAAGCCGCCGTTCACGACATCGAGCGCATCGAACAGGCCACCGCGCAACAGCGGCTCGGCATCACCCTGTTCCACCCGCTGGAAGCCGAGGAGGACGAACTCCACGTCAAGCTCTACCATCTGGGCCGCCCGATCCCGCTGTCGGACGTGCTGCCGATGCTGGAGCACATGGACCTGAAGGTCATCACCGAACAGCCCTACGAAGTCACCGCCGCCGGGGCCGACGCACCGGTGTGGATCCATGATTTCGCCGCGCGCAGCCAGACCGGGGCCGCCGTGGACACCGCCCAGGTGAAGGAAATCTTCCAGGACGCGTTTGCCGCCGTGTGGTCTGGCCGGATGGAGGATGACGGGTTCAACCGTCTGATCCTGCGGGCGGGTTTGACGGCGCGGGACGTGGTGGTTCTGCGGGCCTACGCGAAGTTCCTGAAGCAGGCGCGCTTTGCCTACGCGCAGGACACGGTGGAGGCCACGCTGGCCAGCCATCCGGAGATCGCGCGCCTGATCGCCCGGCTGTTCGCCGCGCGCTTCGACCCGAAGCTGCGCCAGGGCACGGGCGCGGACGAGGCCCCGATCCTGGAGGCCATCGATTCCGCACTGGACGCCGTCACCAATCTGGACGACGACCGCATCCTGCGCCGCTTCGTCACGCTGGTGCGCGCCACCCTGCGCACCAACGCCTACC
>NZ_RXMA01000047.1 GCF_003966125.1 Azospirillum griseum | reverse complement strand
TTGGCGGAAATTGCATCTGGGCGTCGATCCCACGACCGGCGCGATCCTCGCCTCGGAGCTGACGAGCAACGAGGAGGGCGACGCCTCGGGGTCGCGACATAGGACGGGCAGAAAACCACGCCAAGCGGACAGACCGGGAACATCATGCCACGAGCAGCTCGGCCGGCACTCTGATGGGCCGGAACCCCTCGTCATCAAGCCGGGGAGGCTCCGTCCAGAGGTAATCGCCGGTGAGATTGATGTGCTGCCAGCCGAGCGGCGCCAAATACGCCAACAGCTCGTCGGGGACCTCGTCGCCGGCGGCACGGAGCCCCCGGATGACGCGCTCCATGTAGACCGTGTTCCACAAGATGATCGCCGCCACCACCAGATTGAGCCCGCTGGCCCGGTGTTGCTGGCTTTCCAGGGTACGGTCGCGCAGCCGGCCGAGGCGGTGGAAGCACACTGCCCGCGCCAGAGCGTTGCGGGACTCCCCCTTAGTTCAGCTCCGCCGTCGCCTGCCGCCGCAGGGCGGGGTCGTTCAGTCACGGCCCCCGTTATAGACCGGGCGAAAAATACGTCGAGCGGATGAGCCAGGAACAAGCTCGTCCCGCGAGTCCCGGTTATACCCTTCAATAGGTCCTGACACCTGTCGGCGTCAGGACCGCATGGTGATTGTTGTCGGGGATGTCGGTGTGCGCGAACTTATTCGGCGATCTCGCCACGTGCCGGATAATTCCTGGCGATCACGAAATCGATCGACTGCAGGATTTCGCCGAAGCTCGGCCGTGCGAAAGGCATCGTCTGGACGGTCGCGAAATACAACGTGCCATCCGGGCGGACCAGAAACAACCCGGGTTCACTGAACAACGCCGGCTCCTCGATGCCGGCGGTGGTCTTGCCATGTCCGGCGGACAGATAAAGCCCCCAGCGTCGGGCGGCGTCCAGATCCAGTCCCCACCCGATCGTCAGGCGCGGCAACGCCCAACGTTCCTTGGCCTGGACGGCGCGCTCCTCAGTGTCGCTGCTGATCGCAATGACCGACACGCCTCGCTGGGCAAAGTCGTCGAGCTTGCTCTCCAGATCGGCGAGATAACGCGCGCACACCGGGCAATGCAGGCCGCGGTAGAACGTGATGAGGGTGAAATGCTCCGGCTTCTGGTCGGCAAGGCGCCAGAGGGGGCCGCCGACGGTCTGGACCGCGAGATCCGGGACCGGCTGGCGTGGAATGAGCGGGGTGATCGTCGACATCTGGCTCTCCAATCGATCAAGAGAAAAGCTAGGGGGAGGCGCGGTGTTGAAGGGCGGGCGGTCAGCCCCGCAGACCAAGCAGCGCCGGCAGTTCCGAAAGATCGCGGACCTCGACGTCCGGCGCACCCGGAAGCCGTTCGCGCTGCTGGCCATAGCGGTTGCACCAGACCACGCGCATGCCGAAAGCGGAGGCGGCGAAGGCGTCCCATCCGTTGGAAGACTGGAAGGAGATCGAGTCCGCCGGCAGCCCCAGCCGGTCGAGCGCCAACTGATAGACGGCGGGGTGAGGCTTGAACACGCCGACATCCTCCACCGACAGGACGGCGTCCAGAAGATCGGCGATCCCGGCATGGGTGACCGCGGCCTCCAGCATCGCCGGGGAGCCGTTCGACAGGATGGCGGTGCGCAGGCCCGCCGCCTTCAGGCGCCGCAGCAGGGCGGGCACCTCGGGGAAGGCGTCGAGCGTGCGGTACAGCCCCATCAGCCGGTCGCGCAGGTCCGCATCGTCGATGCCCATCGCCGCAAGCGCGTAATCGAGCGCGTCGCCGGTCACCGTCCAGAAATTGGCGTGCCGACCCTGGAGGCCGCGCAGCCAAGTGTATTGCAGTTGTTTGTCACGCCAGAGGGCGGCCAGCGGGGCGGTCCGCTCGCCCAGGGCATCGGCGCAGCGTGCCGCCGCCGATCCCACGTCGAACAGCGTGCCGTAAGCGTCGAAGACGCAGGCCTTGATGCCCGTCAGTGATGTGGAGGTCAGTGTCGCAGGGGCCATCGGTAACTCCCGGTGTCCGGTCGTTGGGATCAGGTCGCCGGCCCTGCCGGAAGGGGCGGAGCCGTGGATGCGGTGCCCTCGTCCAGGAGAGCAAGCAGAGGGCGGGCGGCTCCCTCGAGAAGGGTGCGTTCGGGACAGGCGCGCGCCAGCACGCGCAGGCCGAAGACCAGGGCCATCAGGGCCTTGGCGGTGTCCTCCGGGCAGACGGTGGGCGGGATCTCTCCATCCCGTGCAGCCCAGTCGAGCGCGCGGCGGAAGAAGCCCTGGATGTCGGCCAGACAGTCCGCGATGAAGGCCGCGAGTGCGGGGTCATGGGGAGCCACCTCAACTGCCGAGTTGATCAGCAGGCACCCCTTGCGCTCCGGATCGGACAACGAGCGGTCGATCACCTCCCGGATGAAGGCGTGGATGCGGGCCTTTCCGGACAGCCCGGACTCCAGCCGGCGGATGCGATCATCGACATGGGCACCGACATAGCGCTCCAAGGACAGGCGGAACATCGACCGCTTGTCGCCGAACGCGTTGTAGAGGCTGGCCATCTTCAGCCCCGTTTCGGCTTCAAGATCGCGGACCGATGTCGCCGCAAAGCCCGATTTCCAGAAACACCGGATCGCGCTGTCCATCACCGCCGCTTCGTCGAATGCCCGGGGGCGCACCATGGAGGCCGTGTCCTTTCATCCAGCATTTTCGTGGATGGGCTGATTTTTAGCGAACGCTCTAAAACTGTCAAGCGCTCTCCGCACAGCCGAGCGGGTTCTCGATCTCAATGGGGTTCGGGTGCCGGTTTCTAAAGCCGAAGGACACGGCCGGCGACGGCGTCGAGTTTCGCGAC
This sequence comes from Azospirillum griseum, assembly GCF_003966125.1. Lineage (GTDB taxonomy): Bacteria > Pseudomonadota > Alphaproteobacteria > Azospirillales > Azospirillaceae > Azospirillum > Azospirillum griseum. The sequence goes on along the minus strand of NZ_RXMA01000047.1, from coordinate 20,607 downwards.
CATATCCGCCGATCGTGCGCCGGGGGAGGTGACGAGGGCGCCTTCGAGCGCGCGGTCGCATCCATGGGGACAGGGGGTTGGCCTCGCCTCCCTCAACCGGGGCGCCAGAGCGCGAATGAGCCGTTTGGCGTTTTCCGCATTCTCGCCCAGCACCCGAACGATGTCGGCAACCTGGACATGGGCGTGGTCCGGATGCCAGCAGTCGAAATCGGTGACCATCGCGACCGTGAGAAAGCACATTTCCGCCTCGCGGGCGAGCTTGGCCTCCGGCATGTTGGTCATCCCGATGACATCGCAGCCCCAGGCGCGATAAATTCGGGACTCGGCCAGACTTGAGAATTGCGGCCCCTCCATCGCAAGGTAGGTTCCTCCGCGCCTCACCGGGATCGCGGCCTCGTCCGCACAGCCGTACACCATGCTTCCGAGGCGGCCGCAGGTCGGCTGTGCCATCGAGACGTGGGCAACAAGGCCTTCACCGAAAAAGCTGGATGATCGAGCGACCGTATGATCGACGAATTGATCCACGATGACGAAGCTGCTTGGCGGCATGTCCTCACGCAGCGATCCGCAGGCCGAGACCGACAGAAGATCGGTGACACCAGCTCGTTTCAAAGCATCGATGTTGGCGCGATAGTTGATCGACCCCGGCGAATGACGATGCCCACGACCATGCCGGGGAAGCTGAGGTGATGTGGTGGACGGCCCTTTCACCGGGAAACGGTGTCAAGCTGGGTGCGTCGAAGAAACCACCTTACAGGAGCGGCTGATGACCACGCTGGTGACGATCGGTCTGGATCTGGCAAAGAATGTCTTCCAGGTTCATGGCATCACCGCAGAGGGAAAGGTTCTGGTTCGCCGACAACTGCGTCGTGGCGAGGTGCTGAAGTTCTTCCAGGGTGTACCGTCGTGCCTGGTCGGGATCGAAGCTTGTGGCACGGCGCACCATTGGGCTCGGGAGATTACGGCCTTGGGGCATACGGTGAAGTTGATGCCGCCCGCCTATGTCAAGCCCTATGTGAAGCGCGGCAAGACGGATGCGGCGGACGCCGAGGCGATCTGCGAAGCGGTAACCCGGCCGACGATGCGGTTCGTCGCCATCAAGACGATCGACCAGCAGGCGGCTTTGATGCTGCACAAGACCCGCGATCTGCTGGTCCGGCAACGGACGATGCTGGTCAACGGGTTGCGCGGGCACCTCGCGGAATTCGGCATCATCGCGGCGAAAGGGCTTGGCGGGGTGAAGACGATCATCGAGGCCCTGCATGAGGCACAGGATCAATTGCCGGAGCTGGCACGGCTGGCGCTGCACGGGATCGTTGAGCAACTTCGCCACCTCGGCGCCGAGATCGAACGGCTGGAAGAGCGCATCCTGGCTTGGCATCGGGCCAGCGATGTCAGCCGACGCTTGGCGACCATTCCCGGGATCGGTCCGATCACCGCCAGTGCGATCGCGGCGGCCGTGCCGGACGGAACCTTGTTCCGATCCGGTCGCCAATTCGCCGCGTGGCTTGGCCTGACACCAAAGGCGCACAGCAGCGGCGGCAAGGAGCGGCAGGTTGGCATCAGCAAGCAGGGCGACGGTTACCTCCGGCGCCTGCTCGTCGTCGGCGCCACAGCGGTCATGCGGTTGGCCCGCAAAGACAACGCCAGCCGAAGCTGGGCGACGAAGCTGTTGGAGCGCAAGCCGGCGAAGCTGGCCGCCGTAGCCTTGGCCAACAAAACTGCCCGCATCGCCTGGGCGGTGATGACACGCGGAAAAACCTACGAGGCGCCGGTCGCCGCGTAGTCGTTGTTCACCCGGCAAAGCGAGAGATTGCTCGGCGGGTGGATGTGCCAGGGTGGTGAGACGTGATGACGAACCGGCTGGGCCGGGGATCGATCAAACCCACGGGGACCAAGCGCCTTCGAGCGCGTTGAGGTGATTTGGGCTTCGATCCGCGGAATTCATCAAGGCCAGCAGCCACGGCTGCGAAAACAGGCCGGACACATGGATGCATCCTATCGGCCGTCACTACGGATTTCACTCTTGCACCGGAAGGGCCGTCCACACATGGTTTCTTCGACGCACCCAGCTTGACACCGTTTCCCGGTGAAAGGGCCGTCCACCACATCACCTCAAGCAAAGACGACCGGCAGGTCATCCAACGTGCCGAACAGGAAATCGTCGGAGGTCTCGCCGAAGGGCGAGGTCACCCTGCGCCAAACCGCATTCTTGAGTCCGGCGATGTCGTAGACGCCGCTTCCGCCGAGTACCCCCAAAACAGTCATTTGCGCCTCGCGGTTGGTTCATGACACCGGCGCTCAGGCCGTCACTCGAAGGTGAGGAGATAGTCGATGAAGGATCGGGCCTGGGGGGTGTCCCAGGCCATGGGACCAACCAGATATCCGGTGGCACGCCCGGACCGGTTGGCGACGTAGCTCGCCGGAAGACCGTAAAGCGGCAAGGGCCGCGACGCCGTTCCCGGTTTGCCCAAGGTCCCGAACCGTCGATCCGGATCGAGCAGCACGGTCAGATGCTTCAGGCCATGCCGGGCCACGAATGCCCGCACCCGTTGTCCGTCATCCTGGTCGAACGACACGGCGGCGACGACGAACCAGCCGGATGGCACCGCGGCGGCGAGTGCGTCGAGCGCCGGCATTTCGCGAACACAGGGCGCACACCAGGTCGCCCAGAAGTTGATCAGGACGATCCTGCCGCGAAACTCTTCCATCGTCGTCACGCTTCCGTCCAGACGGTGGAGCGGCGTCGACGGCACTGCCGTCTGCGGCTCCAGCAGGACGAACTGACCTTGGCCGTTTCGCAATGGCGGCGGGTCGAAAGACTCCGCGTGGGCGTGCGCGCCGAGCAGGAGCCCGAAGGTGCCTAGCAAGGCCGGAATGGCCAGTCGCCCGAAATGGTTGAACATCCCGGCCCCTCTCACGATCGTGTCGCTCCCATCCGGCGGGACAGCAGATGGTCGAGGGACAGGCTTCCCGCGCCACGGCACAGGAGGATGAGCAGCATCGCCGCCCATTGGATATGCACGGGCCAGGCGTTGGGATAGACGGCAAGCTGAATGACGATGGTCATGCCGAGCAGCACGGCGGCCACCGGACGGGTCAGCAGCCCCAGGATCAGCAGCGGCGGCGTGACCAGTTCGACCGTGGTGGCGAGGTAGGCGGCCAGCTCCGGCGGCAGCAGCGGCACTTGGTACTCCTCGGAGAACAGGTAGAGGGTGGCGTCCCAGTCGGCGATCTTGGTCATTCCCGACCGCCAGAAGATCGGCGCCACCGCAGCCCGCAGCGGCAAGGCCAGCAGCCAGTAGGGCACCGCGTCGAGCTTGGTGATCGTCTGGCGGATCAGCCGTCCGCATGAAAAGCCCGTGGCCGGGGTTCCGGTTGAAGACGCTGTCATTGCGAGGACTCCTGGGTGACGGCCGAGCCGTTGGATGAAATGAAGCGGATGGCGCTGAACCGCCCTTTCAGGAACTGGCCGGCCAGCAACCCCGCGATGTCGCGGTCGGACGTCTCCAGAAGAGAGCCCAGGCTCTCGCCGCCGCAGAGCCGATGGAGACACCGCCAGTCCTCCGGCGTCAGCCGCTCGGCCTCGACGCCCAAGGGGCCGCGATGGACTGCCAGCCACACCGGCCCATCCGTCACGTCGACCGCGCCCAGCGCCGCATCGTCGTCGCTGAGAACGGCATCGGCGATGGCATCGGCGGGATGGTCGAGGTGCAGCAGGCGCAACGACGCATGCGGTTCGATGATCAGGTCCCCCTGGCCATCCCCTCGGCCGTCGCCGATGGCGCCGGCGAACGCCGCAGGGTCGAGCCGGGGACCGTCGGGCGCGTTGGCCGCGCAGGCCAGACCCCATTCGAAACGGGCGACGTCCGGCAGATAGGCGAGCGTCGCCGCCTCGGGCACCGTTGCAATGACATCGGCGAAACCGACGCCATAGAGATTGAGATCGCCGCTGCGCGGTGGCTGCGCCCGGATGAAGCGGGCCGACAGCAGGTCGAAGAAGTCACGGCCGACCAAGCGGTCGACCGCCGGATGGCTCAGCCGCAACGCCTCGGTGAGCACCGAGCGGCTGGTGTTCCGATAGATGGCGAGGCGCTCGGTCGCCGTGAAGCCATCCTCGACGACATGCACCGCCACCGCCGCATCCTCGCCGAGCAGCAGGCTCCGGCCAAACGCACCCTGGACCTCATGCAGCGTCGGCATGGTCCGCCTCCCGGTCGGTCTTCGATGTCCTGGCGGCGTTCAGGATCAGCCGGGCCGCGGCGGCTTCCTCCACCAGCACCGCGAGCGGCGGCACATTGGTGTCCCATTCGATCAGCGTCGGCCGCGGGCCGATCAGCGCGACCGCCGCCTCGAACAAATGCCAGACGTCGGCAGCGACCCGCGAGCCGTGGTCGTCGATCCGAATCTCGCGTCCGTCGTCGAACACCCGGCGCGTGTGCCCGGCGAGATGGAATTCGCCGACGCTGTCCGCCGGGAGAGCGGCCAGATAGCGGTGGGAATCCCAGCCATGGTTGGCGGCGCTGACGGCGATGTTGTTGACGTCGCAGAGCAGGCCACATCCCGTCCGGGAGGCGACGGCCGCCAGGAACTCCCATTCGGGAATGGTCGAGTGCCGGTAGCGCAGGTAGGAGGACGGGTTTTCGATCAACAACCGGCGGCCGAGCCGGTCCTGGGCCCGCCCGATGTTCCGGCAGACCACGGCGAGCGCCTCCTCGGTGAGCGGAAGCGGGCACAGGTCGGCCAGATAGACCCCGCCGACGATGCTCCAGGACAGGTGCTCGGAGATCAGGCCGGGGTCGATGCGGTCGATCAGCCGGCAAAGACGGTCGAGATGCCCGTCGTCGAGCTCCTCGGCGCTGCCGAGCGACAGCCCGACCCCGTGCAGCGACACAGGATAGTCGCGGCGAATGGCATCAAGGCAAGCCGGCGGCACGCCGCCGCCCATGTAGTTCTCGCTGTGGACCTCCAGCCATCCCACGGCTGGCTTCTCGGCCAGCACCGCGCGATGGTGTGCGAAACGCAACCCGATCCCCGCATCTGCGGGGATCGGCGCGTCCGCCGGCCTGGAAATGGACGGCGTGGTCATGACGGCTCCGCGGGGTTGCCTTGGCGGTCAGGAGCTTTTGAGGCTGCCGCCGACGATCTTGTCGCAGGCGCCGGCCGGCAGCAGGACGAAAGAGGCCTTGTCGTGATCCTGGGTCGCCTGACCGGCGCAGGAATGGGCGCCCTCGGCGCAGTCGTTCTTGCCCTTGGCGGCGACGCCGTAGCACTTCACCAGCTTGTTCTTCTGCATCATCTCCATGGTCTTCGCCCGGGGGTCGTTCTGCTGCGCACTGGCAACACCGGACTGGGCGGCGACCACGAGGCCGACGGCGGTGGCGAGCGTCGACATGGCAAGCATTCTGCGGTTCATGAGAAGTCTCCGTCTGGGAAGGATGCGCCCGATTGCGGCGATCACGGCTTCTAGTTCTTTGGCTGGGCGGTGAAGGTTACGCGCCGTCTTCGAATTTTTCTTTGTGGCGGGAAAGTCCGGTCAAAAACTCGTCGTCAAGGCAACCAGCCAGGGCGGCATCGCGGCGGTCAACGCGGCTTCGATCGTCTTGTCCAGCCCCGACAGGATCAGGACGCTCATGATGACCAGCGCGCCGCCCATCACCGGCTTTGCGACGCCGGCCAGCCCGGCCATCCGGTCGCGCCGGGCGGCCATCGCCTTGCGCGATCCGTAGGCGAGGGCGAGTAGCGGCGCCATCGCGCCGACGCTGAAAACGGTCATGGTCGCGGCGGCGGCCGGCAGGCTGCCGCTCTGCGCCGCCATCCCCACCGCCGCCCCCAGGGTCGGACCGGCGCAGGGCGACCAGGCCGCCCCCAGCAGCAGCCCGAGCAGGAACTGGCCGCCCAGCCCCTCGCCGGACAGCCCGGCAAGAGCGCTGTTGGCCCCACCGCTCAAGCGGGACGCCGCCAGGGCGAAGCGCTCCTGCAGGGGCCGGACCAGCAGCACCACCCCGAACAGCCCCATCAGCAGGGCTGCGGTCAGCTTGACCGCCGCACCGTCGATGCCGAGCGCGAAGCCCAGCGTGGCGACGAAGAGCCCGACGCCGGTAAAGGACAGGGCCAGGCCGCCGGCAAGGGCGAGCGGGGCCAGCCGGTGCTGGCGGATGGCTCCGCCGAGCAGGATGGGAAGCAGCGGCAGGACGCAGGGCGACAGGGTCGACAGCGTTCCGGCAAGGAAGCTCAGGGCCAGAGCGGCGCCCATGATCGGCTACAGTCCCTTGGCGACCAGCGCCCGGATGGCGTCCGGCCGGGTCTCTCCGGTCGACCGGCCGACCTCCGTCGCTCCCTTGAAGACGATCAGCGTGCTTTGGTACTGCACCTTGAAGCGCCGCAGCACGTCCTTGGCGGTGTCGAAATCGACGTCGAACACGACCAGGCTGGGCTGAGACTGCTCCAGGGCCTGGACGGTGGGCTTCTGCGCCTGACAGGTCGGGCACCAGGGAGCGGAGACGTCGACCAGAATGGTCTTGGCCGCGGCCTGCGCCTGCTGGAAGGCCGCGGCGTCGAACGGTTGGCCGGCTTGTACGGCCAGCGGCAGCAGGATCGCAGCGGCGGCGATCAGGCCGGAAACGGACGGCAGCACGCGCATGGAGCATTCCCCTTCTGGATGCGGATGCGGCCGTGGTTCTCAGCCGCTCGAAAGGGTATTCCGCGCACGTTTGGAAAGGTTACCTGGCGACGGTGAATTTGCTGATGGTTCGAGGATGGGCGGGCCGGGCGCCATCCAACCGGCCGCACACCTCGGTGTTCCACCGGCGCGGCAACATCAATGCAGGCTGCGGCGGATCGTGGCGATGTGACGATTCAGTCCCAGCGCAATCTCCATGTTCGCCGCTGAGCCGGTGATGCTGGTCTGGGCGTCGCGGGCCAAGGTGCCAATCCTCTCTGCCACTGTTTCCATGCGCTCAAGCTGTCGAGCGGCATGGCCGGATGTTTCGGAAGCCGATGCCGCCGCTTCAATTACGGTCTCCCGGGCATTCCGCAGATCGGCGAGGCTGTCCCGACTGGCTGTCGCGGCGGCGTTCATGGAGGCGTCGAGCGCGTCGACACGCCCGGTCAACTCGCCGGCGGCCTTGGCCAGTTCGGCAATCAGACCGGAGATTTTGTCGGCGTAGTCGCTGGAGGCGCGCGCCAGCGATTTCACCTCGCTCGCCACCACCGCGAAACCCTTTCCGGCATCACCCGCGCGCGCCGCTTCGATGGTCGCGTTCAGGGCCAGCATGTTGGTCTGTTTGGCGATGGCGCCGATGCCCTCGGCGAATCCACGAATCTGCTGGAAGTTCGTGTTGAAGCGGCCGATGGCGTCGGCCAGCGTAATCGTCAATTGTGCGCCCTGGCCGACAGCCCCCGCCAAGCCGTCGAGCCGTTCGCCAACCCGGGTGGCCTGATCCCGCGCTTCCCGCAGCTTGGTGTCGCTGAGCTCGGCCGCCGAACGGATCACTTCGGCGTCAGCCGCCACACGCTGCGCCAATGCCGCCGCCTCCTCCGCCGAAGCGGCCCGCTGCCGGGATGCCACATTGACGCGCTCGGCGTTGGCGAGAATTTGCCCAGCCTGATCGGCCGCGGTGTCGAGGGCGGTGGCGCATGCGGCGTCCATTGCCGGTGGCGGCAATGCCCCTTGGGTGTCCCTGGTTTCGTCCAGGCCCTTCGCCGGGGTCACCACCGCCCCGCGCCAGACATCGAAATCCCGAGCCATCTGACGTTTGGCGGCAAACGCTCCATAGGTCGCCACGATAAAGGGAACCAGATAGGTCAGGAAGAGCTTGAGCGGGTTCGGCACGGCTCCGGCCAGTAGCAGGTCGTAGTTGGCGATCAGATTGAGCAGCGTTCCCACCGCCGCCGCCGTCATCAGCGAGCGCTTGAGCATACCAGCGTCGATAGCGGTCGGTGGTTTGGGAGCATGGGTCGTGGCAAGGGCGCCTGACTGGATCATCGGTGAGCCATCCTGCGTGTTGAAAGCTTCTGGGGTAGCAAACGGTGACCCTGCGAACCCGCCAAGCTCGTGAACAGCATGACGGATCCGACCTGCCACACCAGCACCATCAAGCCGGCGTCGGCATCGTGGAACAGCCGCAGGCCGAAATCGGCCAGGGCGCCGGCGGCCAGAATCCCGAGAGCCAGGGTCAGACGGGGGAAGGCCGGAGCGCCCCGGCGCAGCAACGCCACCATCGCCACCGCCGGCACCGCGCCGACCATGGCGATCCCGGGAATGCAGACGAAGTCGGGGCGGAACTCCATGCCGACACTAGGCTCGAGGCGCAGCCATTCCTGCCAGCACTGGTGCCCAAGGCTGATCAACCAGACCGTCATCGGAACCGCCGGAAGCCACAGCTTCCACGGCTTTTCGCCGGGCACGCTCGCCGACAGCGCCGCAATGGCGGCGGCGACCGCCGTGGCCATGGACGCCGCCAGCTGAATGGAGAAGGTCCACTCCGCAAGCTTCGCCGTCAGATCGGCACGCAGGCCCATCATCGCCACCACGACGGCGATGGCCGCCAGCGACACCGCCAGCCAGCCGGACAGGCGGCGGCCCGGCGAGGCCAGAGGCCGCACCGGAGTCACCGTCTCGCCCAGTGCGGCGATCAGATCGTCGGTCTTCATCTCACCCGTCCCTGCCGAGCATGGCGCGCAGCGATTTCACGGCGCGATGTGTGGCCACCTTCAAGGCGGTGATGCTCATTCCGGTCTCCACAGCCGCCTCCTTGAGCGACAGTTCCTTCATCTTGAGCAGTTCGACCGCCCGCCGCTGCGCCGGCGGCAGATCGGAAATGGCCCGATGCAAAGCGTCATGGTCGGGCCGCCAGTCCTCCTGCTCCGGGACCGGCACCGCGGGGGCGATGTCCTCCAGATTGTCGACGGCGACCTCCCGGGCCGAATGCCGGACGGACCGCCGCACACTGTCGGCGAGCCGGTGGCGGAGGATGCTCATCAGCCAGGGTTCGAACGGCCGGCCGGGGCTGTAGGTGTGGCGGACGGCGTGCAGCGACAGCAGCACGTCCTGGACCACGTCCTCGATGGCGTCGGCGCCCGCACCGGGCCACCGCCGCCGGGCGACCCGGCGCAGCAGGGGCGTGATGTCCCGCAACAGCTGGACATAGCTGGCTCCGTCGCCGCGTTGGGCCGCCGCCATCAGGCGGGACCACGCGCTGTCCTCACCGCCGCTGACGTCCGTTGGCGTCATGACCCCATCTTCAACCCTGTGATCGCTGCCGAACCATGCCCCGCCGCCTGCGGGTGGGCAAGCGGTCTGGAAGACGCTTGTCGTCATGCCACACCTCGCCCTCTCATTCGGCCGGGACGGCTACCGCGTGACGCCGAGGCGCCAAGGCGGCACCGAGAAGATAGCCCGCCGTACAGATCAGCAGGCCGTACAGGTTCACGCCGAGATCGAGCGCGTATTTGCCGACGCCGAGCGCCAGATCGGCCGGGAATATCTGAACCTTGGCGAAGGTTTCGACCGTGCGCAGAACGCCGAACGCCAGCCCCGGCCAGAAGGCGAGATGAAAGCTGAGCGGGCCGGCGGGCTTCAGCCAGGGCAGCAGGAAGATCGGCGCGAACCCCATCACCATGGTGCCGCTGATCGTCGTCGCGGCGATGATCGCCGGGCCGGCACGGTCGCCGAGATAGATCGTGAACAGTGGGAGATTTCCCAGCACCGCGATGGCGATGACCGCCATCCGTCCCCGGCTCATGTGACGCGCGTCCGGTTCGCCGCTGCTGGCGTTCCAGTCCCGCGCCGTCAGCTTGGCCACGCTGGTGAAGGTGGAATCGATGGTGGAGCCGCCCGACAGCAGCATGATGGCGTTGAACACCAGCATCATCACCAGACCGAAGGCGGCGGGCACGCTGGTCGCCGGATTGGCGGGCAGACCGAAGGACTTGGCGTAGAGACCGATGACACTGAACAGGACGATGAAACCACCGCTCAGCACGCCGGCGAGCAGGAAGCTCTTCAGCATCTGGCGCGGCGGGTTGAGGAAGCCGCGATCGGTCAGCACCGGGTCATGGAAGGGATAGGAGAACACCTGCACCAGGGCCAGAAGGCAGAAGGTCAGCCCGGCCTGCCGCACGCTATCCGAGACCTCCGGCAACCCCTTGCTCTCAAGACCGGGAAACAGCACCGCCAGAACCACGCCCAGCAGCACGAAGGCCAGCACGGTCTGCACGCGGTCGGTCATCAGGCTGGCGCGCATGCCGCCCGACCAGGCGTAGCTCACCGTGAAGGCGGTGATCGCGGCGGCCGACAGCCAGTAGGCGCCGCTGCCCTCCGGACCGAAGAACAGCGCCATCACCTTGGTGTTCGACCACACCTCGTTGAACAGGCGGAAGGCGACGGTCAGCAGGAACAGCCGGGCGCAGACGACGCCGTATTTGCCGACCAGGAAATGGGCAAGGGACCGGTAGCCTCCCCGCGTCCGCAGCAGGTAGATCGCCACCCCGGCGACCGCGAAGCTCAGGTAATAAAGGCCATAGCCGAGGCCGCCGGTCAGTCCGAAGGCGTAAGCCAGATCGGCGGCGTTGGTGATCGACTTGGCGAAGATCCAGGTGACCGCCGCCGACAGCGCCACCAGCAGCACGCCGGGTGCGGCCCCCGATCGGGTCCGGCCATCGAAGAATTGACGGGAGTCGACGCTCCTTGGCGTCACCCACCACGTGACGGCGCAATAGGCGGCCAAGACCACCCAGGGCGCGGCAGCGCTCATGCTCATGGCGGATCGGTTCCCCGGCTGATGTCCAATGCACCCTGTTCGACTGCGGCGCCGCAAAGGTTACGTGCGGCCGTAAAAAATGGTGCTCGCAGGAAACCTTTTGCCGGGCTGCGACGAACAGGAGGGGGAACGGGCCATGGAGACGTCATGCATCGGGAAACATCGCGGACCACCGCCCTCTCCGCCGCTCTCATCATGGATGGGCCGGTCCTTGTGTTCGGAGGCTGCTACAGCAATCTCGAAGCAACCCAGGCGTTGCTGGATGCCGCAAACGAACTCGACATTCCGCCGGAACGCATGATCTGCACCGGCGACGTGGTCGCCTATTGCGCCGATCCGCAGGCGACCGTCGATCTGATCCGGGCGTCGGGCGTCGCCGTGGTGATGGGCAATTGCGAGGAGTCCCTGGGGTTCGGCGCCGAGGACTGCGGCTGCGGCTTCACGGAGGGGTCAACCTGCGACCGGCTGTCCGCCGCGTGGTTCGCCCACGCCGACCGGGAGTTGGACGACGACGCGCGCGCCTGGATGCGGTCGCTGCCGCGCTGGATCGATCTCATCGTCGGCGGCAGGCGATTGGCGGTGGTGCATGGCTCGGTCGAGCGGATCAACGCCTTCCTGTTCGCTTCGGAGCCGGATGACGGGATCGCCCGGCAGGTAGCGCTCGCCGGGGTGGACGGCGTGATCGGCGGGCATTGCGGACTGCCCTTCACCCGGATCGTCGAGGGAGCGTTGTGGCACAATGCCGGAGCGATCGGCATGCCCGCCAACGACGGAACGCCCAGGGGCTGGTTCAGCCTGATCGAGCCGACGGCGGGCGGGCTGGAGATGCATCATCGCCCGCTCGATTACGATCATCGCCTCGCCGCCCGCAAAATCCGGGCGGCCGGCTTGCCGGAGCCCTACGCGCAGGCGCTGGGCAACGGCCTGTGGCCGAGCTGCGACGTCCTTCCCCCGGCCGAGATCGCCCGACGCGGTCAACCGCTGCATCCTCCGGCCATCCTGTGGAGCGACGGCGTGGAGGAAGGTCCGGCGACCACCGTCCCTGTCCCGCCCCGCGCCAAATTCTCCGATCCCGTCCTGACCGCGACCGGCGAACGACGGGCCGTCGTCCCGCTCGGCGGGCTGAAGACTCTCTGGTTCAACACTGGCACCCTGTGCAATATCGCCTGCCGGAATTGCTACATCGAATCCAGCCCGCGCAACGACTGGCTGTCCTACATCCATCGGGACGAAGTGGCCGCATTTCTCGACGAGGCCCGTTCGAACTGCCCCGAGCTTGCCGAGATCGGCCTGACCGGCGGCGAACCCTTCATGAATCCGGACATTCTGGCCATCATCGAGGATGGGCTGTCCGGCGGCTGGCGGGTGCTGGTGCTGACCAACGCCATGGCGCCGATGCGCCGTCTTCGCGCTCCACTACTGGATCTTCACCACCGCTTTCCTGGACAGCTGTCGATCCGCGTCTCGCTCGATCACCACACGGCGGAGCGGCATGAGGAGATCCGTGGGCCGCGAAGCTGGGAGCCGGCGTTGGAAGGCTTGTTGTGGCTGGACGATCAGCTCATCCCCTATGCGGTGGCCGGGCGCAATCCTTCGGACGAGGACGTTGCGGTTCTGCGTGCGGGATACCGGTCCCTGTTCGCCCGGCTCGGACTTGCCATCGACGCCGACGATCCCGCCAGCCTGATGATCTTCCCGGAGATGGACGGCCGGGCCGATGTTCCCGAAATCACCGAAGGCTGCTGGGACATCCTCGGCAAGTCACCCGACGCGCTGATGTGCGCCTCCTCGCGCATGGTGGTGAAGCACAAGGGAGACGAGCGGCCGACCGTGGTGTCCTGCACCCTGCTGCCCTACCAGGAAGCCTTTGACATGGGCGCCACCCTGGCTGAAGCGGCGAGGCCGGTCCCGCTCAACCACCGCTACTGCGCCGAGTTCTGCGTTCTCGGCGGCGCCTCCTGCAGCGCCCGCGGGGATCGGGCATGACCGGCCGGAAAGAACTGACCGCCGATCTCTGCGTCATCGGCGCCGGGTCGGCCGGCCTGTCGGTTGCCGCCGGCGCGGCGCAGATGGGCGCACGGACCGTGCTGATCGAGGCCCATCGCATGGGCGGCGATTGCCTCAACACCGGCTGCGTGCCGTCGAAGGCGCTGCTGGCGGCGGCGAAGGCCGCACAGGCTGTCCGCGGCGCCGACGGGTTCGGTGTTGGCCGGCAGGCGCCCGACATCGATTTCGCGGCAGTGCGCCGCCATGTCCACGGCACCATCGCCGCCATTGCTCCGCATGATTCCGAAGACCGGTTCCGGGCGCTGGGTTGTACCGTCATTCGCGAGCGCGCCCGCTTCCTCGACCCTTCGACCGTCCTGGCCGGAAACACCCTCGTCCGCGCCCGGCGCTTCGTCGTTGCCACCGGCAGCCGTGCCGCCGTGCCGGACCTTCCCGGCCTCGACCGGTTGCCCTTTCTGACCAACGAGACGGTGTTCGACCTCGCCGAGCGGCCCCGCCACCTGCTGGTGGTCGGCGGCGGCCCGATCGGCTGCGAGATGGCCCAGGCGTTCCGCCGGCTCGGGGCGGAGGTCACGCTGATTCAGCGCCATCGGATCCTGCCCAAGGACGATGCGGATGCGGCGGAGGTGGTTCGACGCTCTCTGGTGGCGGACGGCGTGACTGTCCTGGAGAATGTCGGCATCGAACGCGCCGAGCAGGTCGGGACGGACATCGTCCTGACGTTGAGCGACGAACGGCGACCGATCGGTTCCCATCTGCTGATCGCTGCCGGCCGGCGGGCCAACGTCGAAGGGCTTGGGCTGGAGGAGGCGGGTGTGCGCGTCACCGCGAAGGGGATCGCGGTGGACAAGCGTCTGCGCACCGACAACCGCCACATCTTTGCCGCCGGGGATGTCGCCGGCGGGCCGCAGTTCACCCATTGGGCCGGGCATCACGCCGGTGTCGTGATCCGCAACGCCCTGTTTCGCTTGCCGATCCGCGTCTCGGAGCGGACCTTGCCCTGGGTGACCTACACCGATCCGGAACTGGCCCAGGTCGGGTTGACCGAAGCACAGGCACGCGACCGCCACGGCGACGGAATCCACGTGTTGTCGGCGGCCTTCGCCGACAACGACCGAGCCCGTGCCGAGCGCCACGCCGAGGGCTTCGCCAAGGCCGTCACCGATCGGCGGGGGCGCATTCTCGGCGCCACCATCGTCGGTCCCCAGGCCGGGGAACTGATCCAGGCCTGGGGACTGGCGATGGCGGGCGGGCTGAAAATCGGCACCCTGGCCGGGGTGATCGCGCCTTATCCGACGTTGGGAGAGATCAGCAAGCGGGTGGCAGGAGGCTTCTACACCCCGACCCTCTACGGCCCGCGGACCCGCTGGTTGGTCCGTCTGCTGGCGAGGCTGGGATGACGGCCCGTCGGCTGTTGCCGCTCCTGTTTCTCGCCGCGTTGTCCGCCGCCATGCTGGCGCTGGGAGTGCCTGATGCCCTCAGCCTCGACAGCCTGCGCGACAATCGGGAGGCGCTCCAGCGCTTTGTCGCGGCGCACGGAGCGGTCGCGGCCGTTTCCTATGTCGCGGCCTACGCCGTGGTGGTTGCCCTGTCCCTGCCGGGCGCCACGCTCATGACGCTGGCCGGCGGGTTCCTGTTCGGGGTTGAGCTGGGAGGCACGCTGGCCGTTCTGTCCGCGACGCTTGGCGCGTCGCTGCTGTTCATCGTCGCGCGGAGCGCGGTGGGTGGTTTGCTGAGCCGTCGCGCCGGTCCATTCCTGCGCAGGATGGAGGCGGGCTTCCGGGCGGACGCCTTCCATTACCTGCTCTCCCTGCGGTTGATGCCGGTGTTTCCCTTCTGGGCGGTCAATCTGGTCGCAGCCGTGCTCGGCATGCCGGCCGGCGGGTTCGTGGTGGCGACCGCGGTCGGTATCCTTCCGGGAACCTTCGTTTTCGCCGCCTTCGGTGCCGGTTTGGGAGGCGTCTTCGCCAGCGGAGCGGCCTTGCGCATGGCCGACATCGTCAGCCCGACCCTCCTCTTCGGGCTGGCCGGGTTAGGGCTGCTGGCTCTGTTGCCGGTGGCGGTGCGCCGCTGGAAGGAGCGGCGGCGTTGACCCTTTCCATCGTCATTCCCACCCTGAACGCGGCCGGCAGTTTGGAGACGGTTCTGGCATCGCTCGACCAAGCCAAGGCGGGCGTCGCGGAGATCATCGTGGTGGACGGCGGCTCGGCCGACGGCACCGCCGCAATCGCCCGCCGGCTTGGCGCAACCTGCCTGATCGCGGAACGGGGGCGTGGGCGGCAATTGGCCGTCGGCGCCGAGCGCGCGACGGGTGACTGGTTGCTGTTCCTCCACGCCGACACCGTCCTGGCGAGCGGCTGGCGCGACGAGGCCGACGCTTTCATGGCCCTGCCCGAGAACCGGGAACGGGCGGCGGCCTTCCGTTTCACCCTTGATGACGCCTCACCCCCGGCACGACGGCTGGAACGCGCGGTGGCATGGCGCACCCGGGTGCTGGGGCTTCCCTACGGCGATCAGGGGTTGCTGATCGCCGGCATCTTCTATCGTGGCATGGGCGGCTTCCGGCCGCTGCCGCTGATGGAGGACGTCGATCTGGTGCGCCGCATCGGCGCCCGGCGCATCGTGCCGCTGGAGGCGGCGGCGGTGACGTCGGCAGCCCGGTGGCGGCGCGATGGCTGGTACCGCCGTTCGGCGATTAATCTCGCCTGCCTCGGCCTCTACAGTGCCGGAGTGCCGCCCCACCTGATCCGCAGACTGTATGGATGATTCATGAGTCTCACGCCACATCTGGTGATCTTCACGCGGCTGCCCCGCCTGGGGACAGGAAAACGGCGGCTCGCAGCCGACATCGGTCCGGTGATGGCGCTCACCTTCCAGCGCGCCACCCTGGCGCTGACCATCAAGCGGCTTGGAAGGGATCCGCGATGGCGGACATGGCTGGCGGTGACCCCGAGAGGAGGCGGCCCCTGGCCGGCCGATCTCCCGCGGATCATCCAGCCGGCGGGCGATCTGGGCCGTCGCATGGCGCACATTGCCAAAGCTCTGCCGCCCGGACCGGTGCTCATCGTCGGCAGCGATGTTCCCGACATCCGCCCCTTCCATATCGCCGACGCCTTCCGCGCTTTGGGTGATCGCGACGCGGTGCTGGGGCCGGCGGAGGATGGCGGCTATTGGCTGGTCGGTTTGAAGCGCAGGCCGCGCTTCGTCGATCCGTTCGACGGTGTCCGCTGGTCGACGCCCGATGCCTTGGCTGACACCCTGGCCAATCTCGCCCGCCATCGCACGGCGACGGTCGACACCCTGGCCGATATCGATGACGGCGCTTCGCTGATGCGTCACAGACAACGGACCCGAAGCCGATGATCACGCCGAAGCCCCTGTCGCAGTATCCGTGGTACGCCCGCCTGCTGTTCTGGAAGCAGAAGAAGACCTATGGCCAGGTCCTGGAACCGGGATTGTTGTGGGGCCGCAGCCCGTTCGTCTTTGCGGCGGTGGCGCTGCTGTACGGCGCCCTGAACCGGCGATCGTCCCCTCTGTCGCCGGCGTTGCGGTCACTGGTGACGGTCCGTGTGTCGCAGATCAATCATTGCGCCTTCTGTGTCGATATCAACGCTGCGACGTTGGTGAAACGCGGTGTGCCCCTGGAAAAGATCGGGGCTCTGGCCGACTGGCGAGCCTGCGCCGCCTTCGATGCTGACGAACGCCTCGCCCTCGATTATGCCGAGGCGATGACGATCACCGGAAAGGGCGCGGATGAGGAGTTGCGCCGTCGCCTGCGCGACCGTTGGGACGAAGACACCATCGTCGAACTGACGGGCCTGATCGCGTTCCAGAATCTCTCCTCGAAGTTCAATGCAGCTCTGGACGTTCCGGCTCAGGGTTTTTGCGTGTGGAAAGGAAAGTAGGGCGGGTGCTGGATGTTCCAACATTGTCTTCAGGGTTTCCCGGCACCGGTCGAACACCCCATCATGCAAGTGAGTAATAATTCACTTGCATGATCGCCGTAGGCTTATTTCGTCATTTGATTCAAACGGTGACGCTTCACGATCGCGGCCACGGTGTTCTTGCTCAACCCCACCTCTCGGCCGATCAGGCGGTAGCTGCGTCCGGCGTCGACCAGAGCCAGCACCTTGGTCGCCAAGCGGTCCGATTTCGGCCGTTGTCCGGGCTGGCGGCCGAGAGTCTTGCCACGGGCTTTGGCCGCGGCAAGGCCGGATCGGACCCGTTCGCGCAGCAGATCACGTTCGAATTCGGCGATGCCGGCCAGGACAGTGGCCATCATGCGGCCGGCGGCGCTCGCCAGGTCGAAGGCCATGCCGCTCAGCGCGACCACCGAAACCCGCCGAGCTTCCAATTCGCGCAAGGTCTCCAGCAGGTCCAGCGTGCTGCGGCCCCAACGCGACAGCTCGGTCACCAGGACGACGTCGATATGCCGGGCCTGAGCGAGCGCCATAACCTTGCGGCGCTCGACGCGGTCGAGCTTCACCCCGGATCCGGTCTCCTTGAAGACGCCCACCACCTCGTAGCCGGCGCGGGCGGCGAAGGCGAGGAGGTCGCGCTCCTGGCGCGCGCAGGACTGGTCAGCGGTGGACACCCGGCAATAGAGCGCGGCGCGCTGTCCCAATTGAACCCTCCCGGCGGGATGGCCGTGAAAGCCGCATTCCGGCTTGGCTCGCGATCATCCAAAACAGACAATACTCCAAATGGGACAGCTTCTCCATGCCGCGCCGCCGCGTCCTCACCGAACCCCAGCTTGAAGCCCTGTTCGCCCTGCCGATGGCCGAGGCCGACCTCATCCGCCACTACACCCTCGGCCCCGAGGACCTGGCGGTCATCGCCCGTCGCCGTCAGCCCTATAACCGCCTCGGCTTCGCGCTTCAGCTGTGCGCCCTGCGCTTCCCCGGCCGGCTGATCCGGCCTGGCGAGCTGGTGCCGCTGGAAGCCGTCACCTTCGTGGCCGAGCAACTGGACATCGACCCGGCGGCTCTCGCCGATTACGCGGCGCGGGCACCGACCCGCTACGAACACCTGGAGGCCCTGCGCCACATCTTCGGCTTCCGCACCTTCTCCCACCCCGACCATCGGGACCTGTCGGCGTGGCTGGCGCCGATCGCGCTGACGACGGTCAGCGGAATGGTTGTCGCCGAGGCGCTGATGGGGGAACTGCGGCGGCGATGCACCGCCGCCCCCGGCGCCACGATCATCGAGCGGATGGTGGCCACGGCCCTGTTGCAGGCGGACCGCCATGCGGTGACGAAACTGAACGGCACTCTGTCGGCCGAACAGCGCACGGCCCTGGATGCCCTGTTGGACAACCATCCCGAAACAGCCGTCAGCACCCTGGCCTGGGCACGCCAGGCGCCTGGGGCTCCTGGTCATCGCTCCCTGGCGCGCCTGGTCGAGCAACTCCAACGTTTGCGCCAGATCGGGATCGACCCCGAAGCGGCCAGCGGCATCCATGCGGATCGGGTAAAGCAACTCGGACGCCAGGGAGCCCGTTTGACCGCCCAGCACCTCACGGCGATCGGCCCGCGCCGCCGCCATGCCATCCTGGTGGTGACGGTGCTGGAAACCATCACGCGCCTGACCGACGAGGGCATCGGCCTTTTTGACCGGCTGATCGGGCGGCTGTTCCGCCGGGCCGAACGGCGCGCCTCGGCCACTCTCCAGACCAATGCCCGCTCGCTCAACGACAAGGTGCGCCTGTTGACGAAGATCGGCGACGCACTGATCGAGGCCAAGGAGACCGGAGCCAACGCCTTCGAGGCGGTGGGTAAGGTGATCCCCTGGGACCGCTTCGCCGACGTCATCGCCGAGGCCAAGGGCCTGGCCAGGGATGACGGTCCCGACTACCTCACCCTTGCCGCGGCGAACCATGCCCTTCTTCGGCGGGCCGGGCCTTTGTTCCTGGACGCCTTCGAATTCAAGGGCACCGCCGCCGTGACCGGGTTGCTCCGCGCCATGGTGGCGATGCGGATCTTCTACGCCGGCAACCGGCGGAGCCTGCCGAAGGACATCCCGACCGGCTTCATCCGGCGAAGCTGGCGAACCACCGTGTTTCGGAACGGGAAGATCGACGGCCCGGCCTATGAACTGTGCCTCTTCGCGGAACTTCGCGACCGGCTGCGGGCCGGCGATCTCTGGGTGGTCGGCAGCCGGCAGTACCGGGCGGTCGAGGACCAACTCATCACCAGGACCCTGTTCGCCGAGATGCGGGCGGCCGGCCCCTTGCCGGTGGCGGTGCCACTCGACGCGGCCGGCTATCTCCGGGACCGGAAAACGCTGATGGAACCCCGGTTGCGGGAGGTCGGCAACAAGGCCGGGCAGGACCTGTTGCCGGACGTGCGCCTCAGCGGCGGCACCCTCAAGATCACCCCTCTCGAGGCGGTGACGCCGAAAGAGGCGGATCGGCTGGCCGACAGGGTTTACGCACTCTTGCCGCGGGTGCGGATCACCGATCTCCTCGACGAGGTCGCCGACTGGACCGGGGCCACCGAATGCTTCACCCATCTGCGGACCGGATTGCCGGCCGACGACCGGCGCGTGATCCTGACGGCAGTGCTGGCCGACGCCACCAACCTCGGCCTGACGCGCATGGCGGAAGCCTGTTGCGTCGCCAGCTACAAGCAGTTGGCCTGGACGGCGGGGTGGCATGTCGGCGAGGACACTTATGGCCGGGCTCTGGCCCGGCTCGTCGCCGCCCAACAGGCGCAGCCTCTGGCCGCCCACTTCGGCAGCGGGGAAACCTCCAGTTCCGACGGCCAGCATTTCCCGCTTGGCGGGCGGGGAGAGGTGACCGGGGCCATCAACCCCCACAAGGACGCCGATCCGGCGGTCTCCTTCTACACCCACCTCTCCGGCCGCTACGCGCCCTATCGCAGCAGGGCCATTTCCGTCACCGAAGGCGAGGCCCCCCATGTCATCGACGGCCTGCTCAATCATGGCACAAACATCAAGATCGCCATCCACCACACCGATGGCGGCGGCGTTTCCGACCATGTCTTTGCGCTTTGCCATCTTCTGGGCTTTCGCTTCGCACCACGCATTCCGAACCTGCATGACCGGCGGCTCTATACTTTCGGGCCAGCGGCGACATGGCCAAACCTCGAACCCTTCATCGCCGGCCGCATCGACGAGGCGCTGATCCATACCCATTGGGAGGACCTGCTGCGTCTGGCCACCTCGGTCAGGACCGGCGCCGTGCCGGCCTCCCTCATGCTGAAGCGGCTCGGTTCCTACCCGCGGCAGAATGGGCTGGCTTTGGCGCTGCGGGAGGTCGGCCGCATCGAGCGGACGCTCTTCACCTTGGACTGGCTGGAAGACCCGGCTCTTCGTCGCCAAGCCACCGCCGAGCTGAACAAGGGCGAATCCCGCAACGCCCTCGCCCGCGCCGTCTGCTTCCACCGCCTGGGCCGCATCCACGACCGGACGCTGGAGGCCCAGCAGCATCGGGCCAACGGTCTCAACTTCGTCGTCGCCGCCATCATCCTCTGGAACACCGTGTACATGGAGCGGGCCGTGGCCCTCCTGCGTTCCCAGGGAGAGCACATCCCCGATGAACTGCTGGGCCACTTGGCGCCCCTCGGCTGGCAGCACATCAACCTGACCGGCGATTACCTGTGGGAGACGGAGCAGCCGTCGAGGGCTGCGGCTTATCGCCCGCTACGAGCCTCGCCCGAAGCCCTCGCCGCCTGATGTTCGTGCTTTGTCCGCTTAGCGTATATTCCTGCCCGTTCTATGGCGTCACCCCGCCTCGCTGGTCGGGCCGCTGCTCGACCAAATCACCTGCCCGATCGGTACGGTCCTGGCAGACGGCGCGTACGATGGCGAGCCCGTC
>NZ_RXMA01000046.1 GCF_003966125.1 Azospirillum griseum | reverse complement strand
TCGCCTGGGGCCTGGCGGGCGAACAACTCCTCGCCCCCTGGGGCTTCCTCGTCCACACCATCGTCATCGCCGCCATAACCGCAACCACATACCGCATCGCCATCGCACGGAAAATGGTCAACCAGTATCCGTGGATCTATGAACGGGCCGGGCCGTTCCATTGGCGCGAGCGCAGCGGTGGCGGGATCGCCGGGTGAACCGGCGGATGGATCGGGCCGGATTGACCAACGCGATTAAGGGCTTGGCGAACCGGCGCAAAGGATTAGAATATCGCCAACAATCCGCCCGCTTCGCAAAACTGTCGCAGTGTTTGCGGCCCGGATTGTGGTAAAAAGGGCATTGCCGGAGGGGACCCGGCGATGAAGGCCCGAAAGGGCCGGGGGTACGTTGCAACAGGGACCTTCTCAACGAACAGGGAGCTAGCACACCCATGAAATTCAAGCTGTCCCTTCTCGCCGCCGTTGCGGCGACCACGCTCGCCGCGACCGCCGCCAAGGCTGACATCGTGGTGGCGACCGCTGGCCCGATCACCGGCCAATACGCCACCTTCGGCGAGCAGATGAAGAAGGGCATGGAACAGGCCGTGGCCGACATCAACGCCGCCGGCGGTGTTCTCGGCCAGAAGCTGAAGCTGGAAGTCGGCGACGACGCCTGCGATCCCAAGCAGGCCGTGGCCGTTGCCAACCAGCTGGCCAAGGCCGGTGTGAAGTTCGTGGCCGGTCACTTCTGCTCGGGTTCGTCGATCCCGGCCAGCCAGGTCTATGCCGAAGAAGGCATCCTGCAAATTTCCCCGGCCTCGACCAACCCGAAGCTGACCGAACAGGGCCTGAAGAACGTCTTCCGCGTCTGCGGTCGTGACGATCAGCAGGGCATGATCGCCGGCAAGTATCTGC
This sequence comes from Azospirillum griseum, assembly GCF_003966125.1. GTDB lineage: Bacteria > Pseudomonadota > Alphaproteobacteria > Azospirillales > Azospirillaceae > Azospirillum > Azospirillum griseum. The sequence continues at coordinate 22,611 of NZ_RXMA01000046.1, read as the reverse complement.
TCGACAAGTTCAAGGGCAAGAAGATCGCCATCCTGCACGACAAGTCGGCCTATGGTAAGGGTCTGGCCGACGAGACGCAGAAGGCGCTGAACGCGGGCGGCCAGAAGGAAGCCATCTACGAAGCCTACACGGCGGGTGAGAAGGATTATTCTGCTCTGGTGTCCAAGCTGAAGGCGGGTGCGATCGACGCGATCTACATCGGCGGCTATCACACCGAAGCCGGTCTGATCGCCCGTCAGATGAAGGACCAGGGCCTGAACGCCGCCCTGATCTCGGGTGACGCCCTCGTCACCAACGAGTATTGGGCGATCACCGGTTCGGCCGGTGAGAACACCCTGATGACCTTCGGCCCCGATCCGCGTGAGAAGCCGAGCGCCAAGGCGGTTGTCGAGAAGTTCCGCAAGGCCGGGTACGAGCCGGAAGGCTACACCCTGTACACCTACGCCGCCGTTCAGGTGTGGGCCGAGGCCGTGAAGGCCGCCGGTTCGACCGACGTCGCCAAGGTGACGCCGGTTCTGGCCAAGACCACCTTCGACACCGTCAACGGCAAGATCAGCTTTGACGCCAAGGGCGACCTGACCACCCCGGACTATGTCTGGTACAAGTGGAGCAACGGTGCCTACGCCCAGATCAAGTAACCGTTCCGAACGGTTCTGTGCGTGAGAGAAACGGGGTCTGGCAAGCGATTGCCGGACCCTTTTCTGTTCTGGCTGTGTTTCTCGGTGGCGAACGTGGCACACCATCTTGCGATGGCCATGGCGCGGGCCGTGGTGTGAGGCGGATGAACGAGGTGGCGCGTCCACCCAGGTCAGAACCAAGGCGAGTCGCGAGGATGCGGCGGTCGAGGCCGGTGTTCATACCCCGATGAACCCAATTCGGCAGACGGTGCTCCAGCGGGTCTGGCGCGCTTGGGAGACGTTCCGAAGGGCGTTGCGGTGCAACAGAGACGGGATTGTGGCGGTGCTGTGGCATTTGATGGACAGTCACCATAGCGTCCGTGTTTTGTGCTTCAATGGTGGAAGCCGGGTTTGCCTTGGGCATCCGGCTGGCGTCGAGAAGGGTTTGGAGAGTGACATGCGCCGAAAGCGCGAGGTTGTGGAAGGTCAAATCTATCGGAAAGTTGGCCCCAGTGGTGGTTTCTGGCAGGTCGTGGCGATTCGAAAGGATGCGATGGGCACCCGGCATGCCCAGCTCATGCGAACCGATGATCCGAAGACGCTGAAAACGCTGTCGGTGGCGGCGATTCTTGACAATCAGCAGTTTGAGATCGCCGCAGACTCCCCATAGAGCGAAAGCGCGTCGAGCCGAATGTGAGGTGGCGCGTGGCTTGGTTTGGCAACTCAACCCTGGCAAAACAACACAGGGTGCCGCCCATTGCGTCATATGCCAAGAGCGGCGGTTCCTACGCCCGTTGGTAGAGATCAACCGCGTTCGGTCCAGGGCGACGAGTCAGGATGCCACGTCGGAGCAGGTGATTGAGATGGGCGATGGCTTCCCCCATCGCAAACACCATCTGGTGTGGATCCAATGGGCGGTTGAACAGGGTGCGCGTCACCATCGCAGCGGTCTGCGGGGTTGCGCATTGCGCGATGATCTCGTCCAACCGGTCCGTGTGATGGTCACGCAACTCGGTCGCTCTGCGGTGCAGCCCCCGAAATGGCAGGCCGTGCGATGGCAGGACCAACGTGTCGGGTGGGAACGCGGACCACGCGGCCAGACTGCCCAGATAATCGGTCAACGGGTCGGCGTCGGGTTCGGTTGGCCACACGCTGATGTTTGGGCTGATGCGCGGCAAAATCTGATCGCCAACGATCAACACGCGGCGCTCCGCGTCATACAGGCTGACCGGTTCAACGGTGTGGCCGCCGCCGCCCACAACCCTCCATTTGGTCTCTCCAATCGGCAGCACATCCCCGGCCCGCAGACGGCTCAACGTCGGCGGCACGCTGGGAACCCCGCGTGTGTAGGCGTTCTTGCGGCTCAAAACCGCAGTCAGCGTCTCGTCATCCAACCCGCTGCGCCGGTAGAAGCGCTCCACCGCCTGGTCCATCGCCGCGCTGGTGTTGGCCGACAGGGCGCAGGCGAACAACCATTCTGTCAGGGAGGTGGCGAATTCGGCCCCGGTGCGTTCCACCAGCCATCCCGCTGCGCCGATGTGGTCCGGGTGGAAATGGGTGGCGATCACCCGAGCGATGGGGCGGCCATGCAACGCACCGGCGAACAGCGTTTCCCACGAATCACGCGTGCGGGAATCGCCCAACCCGCTGTCCACCAGAGTCCAACCGTTTGCTCCACCATCCAGCGCCCACACGTTGATGTGGTCGAGTTGGAATGGCAAAGCCAGCCGAATCCACAGAACGCCCGGCACCACCGTTTTGGCCGATGCGAACGATGGCGGTGCGTCAAATGGGTGGTCGAGGGGAGGCGAGGGGATGGCGGGCATCATGATCCATGGTGAGAGGAAACGGTCATCAGGGCTGAAAGCGGAACCGAACGGAGTCAATGGTTTGTTGTGCGGACTGTTATAGAATGACGGGGTGGCTTGCCGGTTGCAACGCCACGATACGGTGACGTCCGGTGATGACGGATAAATTCCGGCGGGATGGCCTCTTCACCTTGGATTTTCGGCAATCCGTTCTTATGGGGGTGGCGTGAAGCGTCGTGTCAGCGTATGACGGTTACGGAACGACGCGCTTTATTTGGCTTGAGACATTTCATGCAGGTTCTGATCGCCGACGACCATTCCATTGTGCGCAGTGGCCTGACCCATCTGGTTGGGGAGTTGGACGAACAGGCGACGGTCGTCGCCGCCACCAGTTTCGGCCAGATCAGCAGCATTCTGGATCAAGGGGACAGCTTTGATCTGATCGTCATCGACCTGCGGATGCCGGGGCTGGGGGGATTGGACGCGGTTGAGGCGCTGGTTCGCCGCGTGGCACCGACACCGGTGGCGGTGTTCTCGATGATCGATTCGCCCGACGAGATGCGGGCCGTGTTGTCGCGCGGGGTGCGCGCCTTCATCCCGAAATCGACCGATGATGTTCTTGTGGTGAACATCCTGCGTCTGGTGATGGCGGGTGGATCCTATGTTCCGCCGGTGCTGGGCATGCCTGGCGGACCGGCGTCCGCCGCTGCCGCGCGCCCGGCTCCGCCCAGCGTCTTCGATGGGCTGACCCGCCGTCAGTTGGAGGTGTTGGACCTGCTGACGCAAGGCTTGTCGAATCAGGACATTGGGGAACGGCTGGGGCTGAACCTGTCCACCGTCAAGACGCACGTCACCGGGGTGTTGAAGGCCTTGGGCGTGGGCAGCCGGACCCAGGCGGTTTTGCTGGTCAAGGAATCGGGGCGTGATCGGTTGGTGTGAGCCGACCGTTTCAGAACAGCGCGTTCATCAGCGATCCGCGTCCGCCATAGCCGCCGCTGGATCCCAGCATGCTCAACGCGCTGGTGGATGAGCTGTCGCCGTTGAGCATTGCGGCCAACCCCTGAAGCTTGGTGTTGCCACCAAAAGGGTTGGAGCCTTTCGCGGGCTGTTTGGCGACGGTGTCGTAATCCTTGGTGTAATTGCCCATGCGGAACTGGACGCCATAGCTTTTGGCGTCTTTCACCGGCACATCCTTGTCGCGGGCGACGCGCACGGTGTAGTCGCCCTTGTCCAGTTCCAACTCACCCTTCTGCATCTTCTTGAAGGCGTCGTAAGCGCTGCCAGCGTCCTTGTTGCTGTCGGCGACGACCTTGCCCTGACGGTCCATCAACTGGATGCGCACCCCGGCGTCGCCGACGGTGCCGATGGTGGCGTTGCCCTTGGTCACGACGTTGAATTTGTAGAAATCGGCGGGATCGTTGGACGCGAGCGAACTGAACACGTTCAGGCGGCTGTTGTCCTTGATCAGGGTGCCGATGTTGGTGGCGAACGGCGCGGTGTTGGTGGCCGATTTGGCGACCTGCTGCTCATAGGATTGGACTTTGCCCTTGGCGGCGGTGTCGCTGGCCCCGGATGCCTGTTGCTGCACGCGCTTGACCGCCGCGTCGATTGACTGCTGAAGGCTTTGCGCCATGCTGCCAACGTCGGCAAAACTGGACAAACTGACCATCTTCGCTCTCCCAACCCGAAACCCGGATGGGTATCTGCAGGAAGCGGGCCATCGTCGACAAAGCCAGCCTTTGCAATGGGTGCGGCGCGGGAATCGCGGTGGCGGCCCCTGTGGGAGTCGGCAAGAGACGCGCGGTCACGGCAAGATTTTCCCGCTGCGAGTAGCCCATTGTTACCCAGCGGTCGCCAGGGGGTGGGATAGTCCCTGCGCCGGATGATCGGCACCGCAACCTTATGCGCAGAGCAGGCCGCGCCGACCTCGGCGGGCCGGAACGGGAGGACAGCATGGCCGCGAAAAAGATCCTGATGATCGTGGGCGACTATGCCGAGGATTACGAAACGATGGTGCCGTTCCAGGCGCTCGCCATGGTCGGCCACACGGTGCACGCGGTGTGTCCCGGAAAGCATGCGGGCGACCGCATCGCCACCGCCATCCATGATTTCGAAGGCGATCAGACCTACAGCGAAAAGCGCGGCCACAACTTCACCCTCAACGCCTCCTTCGAGACGGCCAAGGCCGAGGCTTATGATGGGTTGGTCATTCCGGGCGGGCGCGCACCGGAGTATCTGCGTCTGAACGCCGAGGTGATCGCCCTGGTCCAGGCCTTCTTTGCCCAGGACAAGCCGGTGGCGGCGATCTGCCACGGTGCGCAATTGTTGGCCCCGGCGGGGGTGTTGAAGGGGCGACGCGTTTCCGCCTATCCGGCCTGCAAGCCGGAGGTGGAGTTGGCGGGTGGCGAATACGCCGACATCCCGCTCGATTCCGCCGTGGCGGACGGTAAACTGGTGACGGCCCCGGCGTGGCCCGCGCACCCGGCGTGGCTGGCCCTGTTTCTCACGGCGCTGGACGCCGCGTAACCGGGCGCGGTTGGGCGCAGGGGCGAAGGAGGGGGCCGCATGTGCGAGATCTATGTGAAGGCCGATCCGATTCTGTACGAATGCCGCTCGCGCTCCGTGCGCATCCACGGCGTCGTCACCAGCATCCGGCTGGAAAATCTGTTCTGGGATGTGCTGGCCGACATCGCGGCGCGCGACGGCATGACGGTCAACCAATTGATCGCCAAGCTGTACGACGAGATCGTCGAGGCGCGCGGGGAGGTGCCGAACCTTGCCTCCTTCCTCCGGGTCAGTTGCATGCGCTATCTGACCCTGGTGGTTGGGCGGGAGGACGAGGCGCGCGAGTCGAGCACCCCGTCCCTGCGCTCCGCCCCCGCCTTGCGGCGGGAGGTGGTCGCGCTGCGGCCCTGAGGGTTTGCCTGAGGGTTTGATGGTCTGGCGGTTTCAGGCCGTCATGGGTCGACGCCCTGTCATTCGTCGTAGGCCATCAGCGAGAGGCTGGGGACGTCCAGCTTCTCGCGGCCCTTCAGGAAGGTCAGTTCCACCAGGAAGGCGGCGGCGCGCACATCGGCCCCGATCTGGCGCAGCAGGCTGATCGCGGCGGCCATGGTTCCGCCGGTCGCCAGCAGATCATCGAGCACGACGACGCGTTGACCCGGCGCGACGGCGTTGGCCTGCACCTCGATGGTGTCGGTGCCGTATTCCAGGTCATAGGAATGCTTCACCTTGTCGCCCGGCAACTTGCCGTGCTTGCGCACCATGACGAAGCCAACGCCCAGCGTCAGCGCCAGCGGTGCGGCGACGAGGAAGCCGCGCGATTCGATGCCCACCAGCACATCCGGCTTGTGGGGGCGGACGGCCTCGGCCAACTGGTCGATGGCGGCCTTCCAGGCCGGGCCATGGGCCAGCAGCGGCGACACGTCGTAAAACAGAATGCCCGGCTTGGGAAAATCCGGTATGCCGCGAATGTGGGACTTCAGGTCCATGGGAACGGGTCCATTTGAAATGCAGCGCAGGAAGGCACCATGGTTCCCACTCTATCGGGGCAACAGCAGACACGCAAACGGGCGATGCGACGCAGCCAATGCGCCTAAGACTGCGGTGCAGGGTTGACCCGGCGCGTCCGTATCCTCACCGTGTAGCCCGCAACGGGGCGATCAGGCGAAACGGGTGCGTGGCGTGGCGGCGGAACAGGTGTGGATCGAAGCGCGTCCCGGCGGGACGCCGGAAGGCGGGGCAAGCCTGGAGGCGGGTGGCCGCTGGACGCTCGACACCGCTGCCGCTGCGGCCGTCGCGCTGGACGGGCTGCGCGTCGGTACGGCGACCGGCATGGTGCGCCTTGGGCTGGGCGGCCTTCAGGCGCTCGACACGGTCGGGGCCTGCTTGCTGATGGGGTTGGCCGATCGCCTGACGGCGGATGGCTGGCGGGTGGCGGTGCAGGAAATCCGTCCCGAACACGCCGCCTTGATCGAAGCGGTGCGCGGGGCGGGTCGTGCGCCTGCGGGGCATGGGCGGTCTTCCCATCACCCGATCATCGACATGGTTGCCGGGGTGGGTGAGGCCAGCGTCGCGGCGGCGCGCGAGGCGCGCGACCTGATCAACTTTCTTGGTCTGGTCACGCTGACCTTTGCCCGCCTCTGGGCCAACCCGTCGCGGTTGCGCCTGACCTCGGTCCTGCACCACATCGAACAGATTGGCTTCAACGCGCTGCCGATCCTGGGGTTGCTGAGCTTTCTCATCGGCGTGGTGCTGGCCTTTCAGGGGGCGGACCAGCTCAGGCGCTTCGGGGCCGAGCTGTACGTCGTCAATCTCCTGGGCGTGTCGGTGCTGCGCGAAATCGGCATTCTGATGACCGCCATCATCGTGGCGGGACGATCCGGCTCCGCCTTCACCGCGCAGATCGGCACGATGAAGGTCAACCAGGAGGTGGACGCCATTGGCACCATGGGGTTGGATCCGATCGAGCTGCTGGTGGTTCCGCGCGCCATCGCCATGATGGTCAGCCTGCCGCTGCTGGCCTTTTACGCCGACATCATGGGGTTGTTCGGCGGAGCGGTGATGAGCTACGCCACGCTCAACATCACTTTCGGCCAGTTCATCACCCAATTGCAGACGGCGGTTGGTCTCAACACAGTGATGGCTGGCCTGATCAAGGCCCCGGTCTTTGCGCTGGTCATCGCCATGGTCGGCTGTTACGAGGGCCTGAAGGTGTCGGGCAGCGCGGAAAGCGTCGGCACTTTGACCACCAAATCGGTTGTTGAGGGCATTTTCCTGGTGATCGTCATCGACGCGCTGTTCTCCGTGCTCTTCTCGATGTTGGGCGTGTGATGGCCGGTTCCAACGCCATTCAACCCGTCTTCGAGCGTCCCCCGGTCATCCGGGTGCGCGGCCTTGTCACCCGGTTCGGGCCGCAGACCGTGCATGACGGGCTGGATCTGGACGTGCGCGCGGGCGAGGTCCTGGGCGTGGTCGGTGGCTCCGGCACCGGGAAATCAGTGTTGTTGAAGGAGATTCTGGGCCTGATGACGCCCGCCGCCGGGCGGATCGAGCTGTTGGGCCATGACACCGCCAGCCTGTCCCGCTCCGCCCGCGCGGCGGTGCAGACCCGCACCGGCGTGTTGTTCCAGAACGGCGCGCTGTTCAGCTCGATGACGGTGGCGGAAAACATCATGCTGCCGTTGCGCGAGCACACACGCCTGTCGCCGGCGCTGATCGCCGAGGTGGCGCGGGTCAAGATCGCCATGGCCGGTTTGCCGCCCGACGCCGGGGCCAAGAGTCCGGCGCAACTGTCCGGCGGCATGGTCAAACGGGCCGGTTTGGCCCGCGCCCTGGCGCTCGACCCCGACATCCTGTTTCTGGATGAGCCGACCGCCGGGCTGGATCCCATCGGCGCGGCGGCCTTTGACACCCTGATCCAGAGCCTGCAACGCAGCCTGGGCCTGACGGTCTTCATGGTCACGCATGATCTGGACAGCCTGACCACCATCTGCGACCGCATCGCCGTGCTGGTGGACAAGCGGATCCGGGTCGCGCGGCTGGAGGATCATCTGGCCGATCCCCATCCCTGGATTCACGATTATTTTCACGGGCCGCGCGGTCGCGCCGCGCGCCGCGCGAGCGAGTGAGGCAAGCATGGAAACGCGCGCCAGCTACATCCTGGTCGGCAGCTTCGTCCTGGCCCTGATCGCCGGATTGCTGGGCTTTTCCGTCTGGATCGCCAAGGTCCAGTTGGAAGACACCCGCCAGACCTATCGGGTATTCTTCACCGGCTCGGTCACGGGGCTGCAACCGGGCAGCCCGGTGCGCTATCGCGGCGTTCCGGTGGGCACGGTGTCCGACATCCGGTTGGATCCCGACAACGTCAGCCGGGTGAGGGTCACGCTTCAGGTTCAGAATGGCACACCGATCATGGCGGACTCGATCGCGTCGCTGGAGATGCAGGGGATCACCGGCGGGGCCTATGTCCAGATCGCCGGGGGCACGCCGGGGGCGGAGCGGTTGAAAGCCAAGGAAGGGGGCGATGGAATGCCGGTGATCCCGTCCAAAACCTCCTCCCTGTCGGCGGTGGTCGACAGCGCGCCGCAGCTTGTCAACCGCGCGTCGGATCTGATCGCCAAGCTGGGTGATCTGATGAACGACGACAATCAGAAGGCGTTGGGCGGTATTCTGGCCAACGTCAACCAGATCACCGCCGACCTTGCCCGCGCCACGGCGGAGTTGGACCAGACCATGGTTCAGGCCCGTGAAACCCTGAAGGGGTTGGAGCCGGTGGGGCCGCATCTGGACCAGACCGTGGTTCAGGCGCGCGACACACTGGCGACGGTCAACACCGGCGCCCGGCAGCTGACCACCGACAGCCGCGAGCTGATTCAGTCGCTGAAGAAGACGTCTGGCGAGTTGGGCGGCTTTTTGGCGGAAAACCGCGCGCCGATGCGCGACTTTACCGCCACGGGCCTGTATGACTTGAGCCTGCTGATCGCCCAACTGCGCGACCTGTCGGGTCAGTTGTCGCGGGTGGTCACACGGATCGAGAACGACCCGTCGAACTTTCTGTTCGGCGGCACCCGGCAGGGCGTGGAGGTGCGGGGCAAATGATGGGACAGGCGTGGATGACGCGGCGGTGGGCGTGGCTGGCCGGTGCGGCGGTGCTGGTGTTGGGGGCCTGCGCGCCCATCATCAACCCGACGGCTCCCAAGCTCTACACCCTGACGCCGCGCGCCGTGGTCGAACCCGGGGTGCCGTCGGTGAGCTGGCAGCTTCTGGTCGAAACGCCGACGGCGGCGGCCGGGGTGGACACGCCGCGCATCGCGCTGGCCCGCACCCCGACGACGCTGGATTACTTTGCCGATGTGTCGTGGGCTGATCGCGCGCCGAACATGGTGCAAGGGGTGATCGTCCAGTCCTTCGAGGACAGCGGGCGCATCCTGTCGGTCGGGCGCGACACCATGGGGCTGCGCTCCGACTTTCTGCTGAAGTCGGAGCTGCGTGACTTCCAGGCGGAGTACAGCGCGCCGGGGGCGGCGGTCCCGGATCGGGTTCATGTCCGTCTGTCGGCCAAGCTGGTGGCGATGCCGCGCCGGACCATTGAGGCGGGGGAAACCTTCGACGCTGTGGTGCCGGTGCGGGGGCGTGACTTCACCGACGTGATCGCCGCCTACAACGAGGCGTTGGGCCGGGTCAGCGGCGCTCTGGTTGGCTGGGCCTTGCGCAACGGTCGGGTCGGCACGCCGTAACGCCCGGGCAACCGGACCCTGTGCTGCCGGCCCCCTGGAAACAGGACGGCGGTGCGCGGAAACAGCTTGCCAGCGCCGCATATCCGCGTGCGTAATAGGGTTGTTTGCGCGGATGGGCGCGTCGGGGCGGACGGGCGGAGATGTCGGACTTAACGGGACTGTCCCGCGAGGAGTTGGAGAGTCTGGCCGAGGCCGGTCGGGAGGTTCGGACCTGCCAGCGTGTGTTGGCCAAGACCGGCGACACCGTGGTCGGCGAGTTGCTGCGCGGCCATGGAACCCTGCACGAATGGCGGCACTATCCCCCCGGCGATGTCTATGACGCCGAACACCACGCCCAATATTACTACCACGTTCACCCCGACGACGACCGGCCTCGGGGCGAGCATGGCCATTTTCACAGCTTTCTGCGCCCGCACGGCATGCCGTCGGGGATTCAACCGGCTCCGCTGTCCGATTTTGTTCCGCCGGAGAACGACAACGACGCTTTGTCGCACCTGATCGGTGTGGCGGTGGACGGGGCGGGGCAGGCGGTGCGCCTGTTCACCACCAACCGGTGGGTGACGGGCGAAACCTGGTACGCGGCGGACGACGTGATCGCCATGCTGGATGGATTCATCGTCGATCATGCCCGCCCGTCCTGGCCGACGAATCGCTGGATCACCGGGCTGGTCCGGTTGTTTCGACCGCAGATCGTCCGGTTGCTGCGCGAACGCGACGCGGTGATCCAGGACTGGGCCGATCAACACCCCGGTGCCTATGTTTATGAGGATCGGGGCTTGGATATCGCCTCCCAATGCGCCATCTCGGTGGAAGAGCAGATCGCCGAGGTGGACATGCTGTTGCGTGGAACGCGTCGACGACGCCCAATTCTTCCCCATCCTCTCCGTTTTGACGACGAGGACAGCGCCGCCATGACCATTCCGGGTGATCCGCCGCACTCTTTTCGTTAACAAAGGCTCAACCGTTTCCTTTCATCCTTTGCGATGAGGATGTGCCCCCAGCCATAAGGGGGCAGACCAGGGCAGGAAGGGTCCGAGACCCCATGACCGACCATTTGTCTCAAGCGGATGTTGTCCGACTTCTGTCGGATCCGTCGCCCAACAGCCGGACCGATCTGGCCGCCAAGATCGCCCGCCAATTCGGCGGGGCGGAATTGTCGGCCAGCGAACGCAAGCTGGCCGAGGACATCATCCGCGTGATGGTGAACGACGCTGTCGTCAGCGTTCGCCAAACCCTGGCCGACAATCTGAAATCCAACCCGGCCTTGCCACGCGACGTTGCCCTGACCATGGCGCGCGACGTGGAGGCGGTGGCGATTCCGTTGTTGAGCGTGTCCACCGTGCTGACCAGCGCCGATCTGGTGGAGATCGTGCGGTCGGGGGCGGATGGCAAAAGCCTGGCCATCGCCCAGCGCGCCAACGTGCCCGCCGCCGTCGCCGATGCGTTGGTGGAAAGCGGTTCGGAAAAGACCGTGGCGGCGTTGGTCGCCAACCAAGGGGCCGAACTGGGCGAACAGACGCTGGGACGGGTGATCGACCGATTCGGTGCGAGCGAGGCGGTGCAGGACCCGTTGGTGCATCGGGGCAAGCTGCCCATCACCATCGCCGAGAGGCTGGTGGCGGTGGTGTCGGAAAAACTGCGTCAGCATCTGGTCTCGCATCACGAGCTTCCCGCCAAGGTCGCCTCCGACCTGATCCTGCAAAGCCGGGAGCGCGCCACCGTGGCGCTGTTCAGCGGCGAGAATGACGAGGCGGCGCTGGACCGGCTGGTGGCCCAACTGGCACGCACCGGGCGGCTGACCCCGTCGCTGTTGGTCCGCTCGCTCTGCACCGGCGACATCGCCTTTTTCGAGCACGCGATTTCGCTGCTGGCCAACGTGCCGATGACCAACGCGCGGTTGTTGATCCACGACGCCGGGCGGCTGGGGCTGAAATCCCTGTACGACAAGGCAAAGCTGCCCCCGGCCCTGCTGCCCGCCTGCCGCATCGCCATTGATGTGCTGCGCGAGACGCCCTATGACGGCGAACCGGGCGACCGGGAGCGCCATCGCCGCCGCCTGATCGAGCGGATCCTGACGCAGTATGAGGATCTGGCACCGGAGGATCTGGATTTCCTGCTGAGCAAGCTGGGTGATTTGATGCAGGCGGAGCACGCGGCCGCCTGAGCATGGCCATCATCCGCCGCTTCTTGGGCATGACGGGACAGAAAGGATCGTGATGACCGGTGCGGCCCCGCTTCCCACCGAAACCCCAGAGGCGCGGATTCGTCGACTGGAGAGCCGGGTCGCGGAATTGGAGGCCCGGTTGCGCCTGGTCGGTGCCCCTGACCGCGATTCCAGCTCCCGGGCCAGCGAGGCCCGCTTCCGTTCATTGGTGCAGACGGCGGCCAGCATCATTCTGGTTCTGGGGTTGGACGGGCGGGTGCAGGAGGCCAACCGCGAGGCCGAACGCGCCTTTGGTTTGGACCCTGGCAGCGCCATCGGGCGAATCTGGATGGAGGTCATCGGCGAGCGACCGAGCGGGGTGTTCGCGGCGCAATTGGCTGTGGCGGGCGAAGGGCAGGACATCCGCAATTTCGAACAGGTGCAGCACGACCGCGCCGGAGTCGGTGAACGGGTCCTGCTGTGGAACATGAACCGCCTGCCGGAAACCGACGGGGTGGCACCAGCGATCATCTGTGTGGGCCAGGACATCACCCGCCGCAAACGGGCCGAACTGGCCCTTCGTCACGCCCGCGACGAGCTGGAGATGCGCGTGGCCGAACGCACCCGCGCCCTGATGCAGGAGGTTCAGGAACGCCGCCGCGCCGAACAGGCCCTGATCCAGGCCAAGGAGCAGGCGGAACTGGCGAACCGGGCCAAGAGCGAGTTCCTCGCCAACATGAGTCACGAGCTGCGCACGCCGCTCAACGCCATCATCGGTTTTTCCTCGATGATGGAAAGCGAGATCGTCGGGCCGATCGGCCACCCGAAATATCTGCATTACGCCGGAGTGATCGGCAAATCCGGCCAGCATCTGTTGGCCGTCATCAACGACATCCTGGACGTGGCCAAGATCGAAGCGGGCAAGATCGACCTGCACCCACAGCCGATGAACGTGCGCGACGCGGTGGAAAGCTCCATGCTGCTGATCGCGGAGCGGGCGGAAGAAGGCGGCATCATCCTGTCCGAGTCGGTGGCGGACGACACCCCGCTGTTGTTGGGCGACCCGGTGCGGGTGAAACAAATCCTCCTCAATCTGTTGTCCAACGCGGTCAAATTCACCCCGTCCGGCGGGCGGGTGTCCCTGCGGGTGCGGCCTGAAGCCGAGCGGATTCTGATCGAGGTGTCCGACACGGGGGTTGGCATGAGCGCGGAGGGCATCGCCATTGCGTTGCAACCCTTCGGTCAGGTGGACAGCCAACTGTCGCGCAGCACCGGGGGCACCGGCTTGGGGTTGCCGCTTGCCCGTTCCTTCGTCGAGCTGCTGGACGGAACGTTGGACGTGCGCAGTCGGGAGGGGGAAGGAACGGTCATCAGCGTCCGTCTGCCCATGGCGCGGGCGGACCACGCCTGAACCGTCACACCACGGCCTGTTCGGTCGAGGCGGGATTCTGTGGTTGGTTGCCCGTCTTCTGCGCCTCCGTCACCTGCACCGAAAACACGGTGCCCCGGCCAGCGGTGGATCGCAACGTCACCGGATGGCCCAAGAGGCGGGCCAGACGCTCGACGATGGCCAAGCCCAAACCAATGCCCTGGCTGCGGTCGCGGTCGGGGCGGTCAAGTTGCACGAACTCTTCGAAAATGCGGCGGCGGTCGCTTTCGGCGATGCCGCGCCCGGTGTCGTACACCTCGATCCACAGGGCACCGCCACGACGGCGGCAGCCGACCAGCACGCCGCCTTCTTCGGTGTAACGGATGGCGTTGGCGATCAGATTGCGGACGATGCGTTCCAACAGGGCCGGATCGCTGCGCACCACGACATTGGTCGGCACCGCGCGCAGGCGCAGCCCTTTGGCCTCCGCCTGCCCGGCGAATTCGGCCTCCAACTGGTCGAGCAGGGGGGAGAGCGGGACGTCGGCGGGTTTGGGCGACACCACGCCGGATTCCAGCTTCGAAATCTCCAGGATGGCGTTCAGCAGGTCGCGCATCGACCGTTGCGCCGCCTTCAGGTCGGTCAGCAGGGTCAGCGCCTTGGCGGTCTGGTTCTGCCGTTCCAGCATGCCGGTGAACATGCCGATGGCCTGCAAGGGCTGGTGCAGATCGTGGCTGGCGTGGGCCAGAAAGCGTGATTTGGCCCGGTGGGCCTGCTCGGCGGCGTTTTTGGCGCTGTGCAGCTCGGCGGTGCGTTCGCGCACCTGCTGTTCCAGCGTGGCGTTCGCCCGTTCGATGGTCGCCGTCATCCGGGCGATTTCGGTGAACTGGTCGCGGACGTGGCGCGTCATCGGGCGGAAGATCACCAGCGCTTCGAACAGCAGGGTCAGCAGCGTCAGGATCAGCGCCGCCAACCCCATCTGGTGCAGGGAGTGGAACCCGGCCTCCCCCTCCTCCTGATAGAGCGCGACCATGACCTCCAACCGGTCGAGCAGCGGCCCCAACGCCTGGCTGGTGACGTAATCAGCCTCCGCCATGCCGGGCGGCAAACCGCCGGGGGCGGCGGCGATCACCGCGCGCAGGGCGGCGATGTGGCGGGAGATCAGCGGGTCGAGCGGGTCGCTGCCGCCGAAGAACAGGTTTTGCGGCGGCGGCCCCAGCGGCGGGCCATCGTTCGGCCCGGCCCGGCCGCTCAGGCGGCGGTGGGCGGTTTCGAACATGTCCGTCGCGTCGGCCAGTTGACGGGCCAGATCGGCGCGGGAATAGGCATCGGGGTTGTGTTTGAGCTGTTCGACCAGCAGCGCGGTGCGCTGGGACAGCATGCGTTGGCGGCCGGACACATTGACCACCTCCAGCATCCGTTCGTGCTGGCCGATCACCCGTTCGGTCATGATGAAACCGGCCAGCGTGCCCAGCGCGATCAACGCCAGGGCGATGCCATAGCGCAGGGTCATCCAACGGGCGGTCGTGGTGCCGATGGGGATCATGCCGCGCCCTTCCGGTCGTCATGCTGCAACGCAGCGATGACCGACAGACTACGCCCGAATCGGGTCCTCGGCAAACCCGCAAGCGGCCAGCGCCGCCCGCATGTGGGCGGGGACCGGGGCGATGGCCCCCACCGGGTCCCGCTTGGGGTAGAGCGGCAGGGAAATGGCGCGCGAATGCAGATGCAGCGGCGACCCCTCCGGCCCGCCATATTGCGGATCGCCCAGCAGCGGGCAGCCGATGGAGGCGCAATGGACGCGAATCTGGTGGGTCCGCCCGGTGTGCGGGGTCAGCTCCAGCCAGGTCATGCCCTCGGCCCGGCCCTTCACGATGTAATCGGTGATGGCGGTCTGGCCGTCCGGCAAGCCGCCGACCATGCGCCAGCCGCCGGTCTTGTTGGAGATCTTGGACAGGGTCAGCTCGATCCGCCCGAACTCCGCCGGGGGCGATCCGGCCACCACCGCCCAATAGGTCTTATCGACCTTGCCGTTCTGGAACAGGATGCCGATCTTGCGCAGCGCCTTGGCGTGGCGGCCCAGGATGAGGCAGCCGGAGGTGTCGCGGTCCAGCCGGTGGGCCAGGGCGGGCGGCTTGGGAAAACCAAAACGCAGGGCGTCGAAATGCCGTTCCAGATTGGGGCCGCCGCCCGGTCCGGCGTGGACCGGCAACCCGGCGGGCTTGTCGAGGATCAGCATCAGACCGTCGCGGTAGAGGATGCGGTCTTGAATCTGGGCGGGTGTCACAGGTGGATTATCCCCAGGAGCGAGAAATCAACAGGTCAAGGGCGGCGATGATGCGGTCGCCGTCGTCCGCAAGGGACGCGACCTTTTCACCAAGATGGTCGAACGGAACGGAGGCGATCTGAAGCGGATGGAGGAGCACGGCTCGCTGTTCGATCAAAAACGCGGGTGTGAAGGTTGAGTCGGTGGCCCGAACGGATGTGGCGAGCAGCAAGGGCACGACAACCCGGCGGTTGTTCGTGTCAAACCGTTGCGATTGAACGATCAACAGATATGGGATACCGGCACGAACCGCGCTGCGATTGCGGTGCACATCGAATTGCGCCATCAGAGATCATCAAGATATTGATCGGCAAAAGCCCCATGGAGCGCGTCGAACTCTTTGAGGGCGGCAATCGCCTCGTCCAACCGTGCGTCCTCTTCGGCGGACAGAGGCGGTACGCCAGGGCTTGCCGACGGCGCTGGGACGGCTGAAGCAGCCTGGTTCGGCGCAGCCTGCGTCTCGCGATGGTGTCCTGCGGTCATTTCCACGCCCTCCCGCCCGGAAGCCCTTCCCCCGCGCGCGGTTCATGATAGGACCGCGACACGGGGGAGGGCAAGGCGGGGTTACGGCAGCTTCAATTCCTTGAAGAAGTCGTTGCCCTTGTCATCGACGATGATGAAGGCGGGGAAGTCTTCGACTTCGATCTTCCAGATCGCTTCCATGCCCAGTTCAGGATACTCGACGCACTCGACCTTCTTGATGCAGTCCTGGGCCAGACGGGCGGCCGCCCCGCCGATGGAGCCGAGGTAGAAGCCGCCATGCACCTTGCAGGCCGCCGTCACTTCGGGGCTGCGGTTGCCCTTGGCCAGCATGACCATGGAGCCGCCCGCCGCCTGGAACTGATCGACGAAGCTGTCCATCCGGCCGGCCGTGGTCGGGCCGAAGGACCCCGAGGCGTAACCGTCCGGCGTCTTGGCCGGACCGGCGTAGTAGATCGGGTGGTTCTTGAAGTAATCCGGCAGGGGTTCCCCCGCGTCCAGACGGGCGCGCAGCTTGGCGTGGGCCAGATCGCGGGCAACGATCAGCGAACCGGTCAGCGACAGGCGGGTGCGGATCGTGTGCTTGGTCAGCGTGGCGAGGATGTCGCTCATCGGCTGGTTCAGGTCGATCTTGACCACCGCGTCCGACAGATGCTCGTCACCGATCTCCGGCAGATACTGCGCCGGATCGGTTTCCAACTGCTCCAGGAAGATGCCGTCCTTGGTGATCTTGCCCACCGCCTGACGGTCGGCCGAGCAGGACACGCCCACGCCGATCGGCAGCGAGGCCCCGTGGCGCGGCAGGCGGATGACGCGGACGTCGTGGCAGAAATACTTGCCGCCGAACTGCGCGCCGATGCCCATGTTCTGGGTCAGCTTGTGAACCTCGGCCTCCATCGCCAGATCGCGGAAGGCGTGCGCGTCCTCGCCGCCGCTGGTCGGCAGGCCATCGAGGTAGCGGGCCGAAGCCAGCTTGACCGTCTTCAGATTCTGTTCGGCCGACAGACCGCCGATGACGATGGCCAGATGGTAGGGCGGGCAGGCTGACGTTCCCAGATAGCGGATCTTGTCCTCCAGGAACTTCAGCAGCCGGTCGGGGGCCAGCACCGACGGGGTGGCCTGGTGCAGGAAGGTCTTGTTGGCCGACCCGCCGCCCTTGGCCATGAACAGGAACTTGTAATAGTCCTCGCCCTCCGAATAGAGATCGATCTGGGCGGGCAGGTTGTTGCGGGTGTTCTTTTCCTCATACATCGAGATGGGAGCGAGCTGGCTGTAGCGCAGGTTGCGCTTCAGATAGGCGTCGCGCGCACCTTCCGACAGCGCCTGTTCGTCGCCGCCCTTGGTCCAGACCCGGCGGCCCTTCTTGCCCATGATGATCGCGGTCCCGGTGTCCTGGCACATCGGCAGGGTTCCGGCGGCGGCGATGTTGGCGTTCTTCAGCAAGTCGAGCGCCACGAACTTGTCGTTCGCCGAGGCTTCCTCATCCTTCAGGATGTTGGCGAGCTGGGCGAGGTGGCCGGGGCGCAGCAGGTGGTTGATGTCGGCGAAGGCCGCCTCGGCCAGCAGGCGCAGACCCTCCGGCTCCACCTTCAGGATCGATTCCCCGTCAAACTCGACGACGGAGACGTGATCGGAGGTGAGCTTGCGGTAGGTCGTCTCGTCCTTGGCGAGCGGAAACAGGCCAGCGGCTCCGTTGGCTGGGGCGATGTCGTCGGGCATGGGGCGTTCCTTCGGCAATATCCGTGTGGCACCCGCCCGTGTCCTGGCCCGCCGGATCGATCCCCGGCGCGCGACGCATGGGGGCGGGGCCGCGCTCGGCCCCCCTTATACACCGCTGGGGGGGCGACACAATGGGCAGGCGGATGTTCCGCCATCACCCCCGACCAATGGCCGCATCCCTGCGGTGCCGCCATTGTCAGGATCATCATGGGCGGTGCGTGGGTCTCAGGCCGCCGCGCTCAGACGCTGCGCGGTGCCGCTGGTGACGGGTTCCGCCGGTTCGGCGGGGGCACCGGCCCATTCGCTGTGCGCCGGGATGGCCTCGCCCTTCATCACCAAGGTCAGCGGCCCCAGCCGGGCGAAATCGCCGATGTGGGTGTCGTACAGCACGGTGGCCCCGGCCCCGACGGTCACACCCCGGCCCACCGACACCCGGCCCACCTTCATCACCCGATCCTCGTAGAGGTGGGTTTGCAGGGCCGACAGCGCGTTCACCGCCGCGTAATCGCCGACCGACACGCAATCGAACTCGGTGATGTCGGTGGTGTCCATGAACACGCCCTGGCCGAATTTGGTGCCGAACAGCCGCAGCACCCAGGGCAGCATCGGCGTGCCGCGCAGATGGTCGAGCAGCACCTTGCCCGCCAAACCCCAATAGAGCACGGCGACGGCTTCCGTCCGCATCGCCCACCAGGACCACATTGGCTTCATGGTGGGGGCGTAACGGCCCATCAACGCCCATTTGACCAGAACGACCATCAGCACCATGGCGGTGGGGATGGCCACACTGACGCCGATGAACTGCCACAGGAAATCGCCATAGCGACCATCCAGGATCGCCGGGGCGAACAGCTCCACCGCCAGCGTGCCGAAGGTGATGAACAGCATGGTCGGCATCGACAGGCTGAAAGCCTCGAAGATGCCCCGGCCCAGACGGCGGGCGCGTGAGGGTTCGAACGTCCAGTTGGCGGCGATGTTGTCGAACTTCTGGCGCACCGGCAGCTTGATCGGCGGGCTGCCGAACCAGGTGTCGTTGGGCTGCATCTGCTCGTTGGTCGGCGGCTTGGACTTGATGCCGATCAGGCAGCCGGTCGGGATGCTGGCCCCCGGCGGGACCACGGCGTCGTTGCCGACGAAGACGCGGGCCTCCGTCTTGACCGGCTTCAACACCATCCAGCCGCGCCGGATGTCCTCGTCGCCCAACACCACCTCGTCGGCGATGAAGCATTTCTCGCCGATCTCGACCAGATCGTAACGTCCGGCGAGGTTGGTCGAAATCTCCGCGTCGCGGCCGATCTTCGCCCCCATCAGCCGGTACCACGCCCGCATGTAGACGGTGGCGTAGAGCGAGCTGAGGGTTTCCAGCATCACTTCGGTGGACAGCGCCACGATCCATTTGCGGACATAGAACCAGCTGTGGACCGAATAGCGGCCCTCCTGAACGCGCGGCAGCAGGATCCAGCGCACCCCGGCGATCAGCAGCACGGTGACGGCGACCAGCGCCATCGCCGTCGGCCACGCGATGACCGGCACGTAATAGAGGTAATTGACCTTGAACAGCCCGCCCATCATCGCATCCAGGCGGTCGAACAGATAGAAGGCCGGGTAGATCGGGATCAGCGCGATGGGCGGCAGCGCCAACAGCGCCAACGCGTAGATCACCGCCTGGAAGGCCTTGCGCACGGGGCCTGCCGTGGCCTCCTCCGGCAGGGCGGCGCGGTCCACCATTCCGATCTTGCGCGCGGGCGAGCCATCCCACACCTCATAGGCCCCGGTTTCGGTTCCGGCGGGCACGGCGGTGAGGTCGGTCAATTCGGTGCCTTCGGCGATCACCACGCCATGGCCGATGACGCAGGAGGTGCCGATGTAAGCGTCGGCCCCGATCTCGATGGTTCCGATCACCAGCTCATCGCCGATCACCTCGGCGTTGGCCAGCTTGACCTTGCCGCCGATGGCCGCCCCCTGGCCGACGCTGACCAGATCCAAGGCCCCGGACTCGATTTCGCCGACCAGCGCCCCGTCCCCAACCCTGGCCCCCAGCGCCCGCAGGAACACGCGCATCACCGGCGATCCCTGGAACCATTTCAGATGGACCAGGCTGATGAAGCGCTGCGCCAGCCACCAGCGGTAATAATAGACGCCCCACAGCGGGTAGCGGCCCGGCTTGGTCCGCCCGATCACCAGCCATTTCGCGGCGATGGCCACCACCACGGTCGCCAGATTGATGACGACGTAGAGGCCCAGCAGCGTGCCGACCTCCTGAAGCAACGTGGCGTCTTCGCCCGACAGCAGCATGTAGCTGACGAACACGCCCAACCATTGCGCCGTCATCAGCGCCAGGATGAAGGGCAGCGCCGCCGCCTGGGCCAGCCCGCAGAGGAAGCGGCGCATCAGTGGAGGCGGGGAAAAGGACAGATCGGCGGGGGGAACCCTGCCACTGGAACCGCGCGGGGCCTTGGCCTCCAGCCGTTCGGCCATGGCGCGCAGGCTGCGGGCGCTGTAGACGTCTTGCAGCGTCAGCGACGCCAAACCGGGGGTTTCGCGCACGGCGGACACGAAGCGGGCCGCCAGCAGCGAATGACCGCCGAGGTCGAGGAAGAAGTCCGCCTCCAGCGGCAGGCTCTGGCCGGGGAAAACGCGGCGGGCGGCGTCGAGCAGGGCGGCTTCGGTGGGGCTGCGCGGTTCATCCTGTTCGCCGCCGTCGCTGTCGTCGCTCAGAGTCCAGGCTTGCAGCGCCTTGCGGTCGGCCTTGCCGGAGGTCAGGCGGGGCAGGGCGTCCACCCGCTCATAATGGGCGGGAACCATGTAGCTGGGCAGTTGGCTGCGCAACGCCGTGCGCAACGCGGCCATATCCAGTTCGGCTCCCGGTTGGGCAACCAGGAAGGCGACCAGCCGGTCCAGGCCATGGTCCTGGCGCAGCACGACGGTGGCCTGGGCCACGCCGGGCAGGTCGGTCAGCTTCGCCTCGATCTCGCCCAATTCCAGCCGGAAGCCGCGAATCTTCACCTGATCGTCGATGCGGCCGTGAAACAGCAGATTGCCATGGGCGTCGAGGCTGACCGCGTCGCCCGAACGGTACAGGCGCGGGTCGTTGCCGTCGGTGGCAAAGGGGTTGGCGATGAATTTTTCCGCCGTCAATTCCGGCCGGTTCAAATAGCCCTGGGCGACGCCGGGACCACCGATCAACAACTCGCCCTGGGTGCCGGGGGGGACCGGCATCAACGCATCGTCGACAATGTAGGCGGTGTGGTTGGGGATCGGCCGACCGATGGTGACGGGCTGGTCGGGCCGCACCTCGGCGATGGTGGCGACCACGGTGGTTTCGGTTGGGCCATAGCTGTTGAACAGACGGCGGCCGGGACGGCACCACCGCGCGGCGACGGCGGGCGGGCAAGCTTCGCCCCCCAGGATGATGACGCGCAAGGACGGGATGTCGTGCGGCATCATCGCCAACAGGGTCGGCACGGTGTCCAGCACGGTGACGCCCGCCTCGGTCAGCGTGTCGGCCAACCGATCCACCTCGTCCAGCGTTTGGCGGCTGGCGACCCACAGGGTGGCCCCAACCAGATAGGGAACGAAGATCTCTTCCAGCGACAGGTCAAAGGCGACCGAGGCGCCCTGGAAGGCGACGTCCTCGGCGGTCAATCCATAGACGCTGTTGGCCGCGCGCAGGTAATGGCAGATGTTGCGGTGGCTGATGACAATGCCCTTGGGCTTGCCGGTCGAACCACTGGTGTAGATGGCGTAGGCGGGATGGTCCGGGGTGACGCCCGCCGCCCGCAGGTCGATGGCGCGGTCGTCGTCCGACAGCACATCGCCGATGCGCAAGGCGTCCACGCCCAGACCGCTGGCCTTCGAACCGGTGACGAGGTCCACCAGAATGGCCGGAGCGGCGCAATCGGCCAGGCTGATGGTGACCCGATCCGCCGGAGCGTCGGCGTCGAACGGCAGATAGGCCGCCCCCGCCTTCAAAATGCCCAACAGCGCGACGTGCAGATCCAGCGACCGCGCCATCCACAGACCAACATAGCACCCCGGCCCGATCCCGCGCGCGCGCAGGCCGTTGGCCACCCGGTTGGCGCGCGCGTTCAGCTCGGCGTAGCTGACACGACGGCCGTCGAACAGAATGGCGGTGTGGTTGGGCGTCCGCGCGGCGGTGGCCGCAGGGATGTCGCACAACAGTTCGTCGCGCAAGAAAGACGGGTCGGCGGTCCCGACCAACCGCGCGCCATCCAGGGCGATCGTGGAGGTCATCGGTGACGAAAGGGCCGGGGACGACGCCTCGCCCTGAATGGTTGCCCGTGCGCTCAGCAAAGTCACGCTGTCTCAGCCTTCCAAATGGACATCAGCGCGGTCGCGCCCTGCGGATCCGGTCAAGACACGGCCCCGGCGGTCGGCTGCCAGCGAACGGTCGCTGACCGCTCGCCATATGGTGCGTTGGTGAAAAACAAAAGGGATGCAAGCAAAGGTGTCGCGTGGCGAGGGCGCGCGGCGGCAAGTGTCGATGGGGTCTGTTGAAAGCACGATGGACACCGATCAACCTTGCGAATCATTCTTGCCTTGCTTGAGCGCCGTCTCTTTGCGGCTGCACCGTCTTGATGAGCCGACGCGCGTCGGCGGTCAAGAGCTTGCAAGGCCTTTGGCCGCATTGTCTGCCGCTGTGCTGCCATTTTGCACCTGTCGTCATCGTGGCATCGTCACGTCGTGGCCGCCGGGCCGAGGGTGGTCATGGTTCGCGGCGGCTGATCCCCGGCTTCGAAGTCGCCCATATATGGATGTCGGAATTGCCCTGCGAAGGGGTGTGCCAAAAAAATGCATTTCTTGTGAAAAAAGGTGTTGCGTGAAATTGGGATGCCGCCTATAAAGCGCCTCCCGACGCGAACGACGCCGACGCGCTCCGAACGGAGCGGC
>NZ_RXMA01000045.1 GCF_003966125.1 Azospirillum griseum | reverse complement strand
GCATCGGGGTCTCGGCTTCAGCGGGGCCACCTTCCTACCCCGCTGCACTGCACCAGCCAATCTCTCGCTGATTTATGCGCCAAGGTCGATCGCCAACCTGTTCCATCTCCGTCGCGACCACCGCCCCGTCGCCGACTATCGGAAGGCCCGCGCCCAGGCGTTCCAGGTCTGGGCCGAGGTCACCGGCGCGCCACTGGCGGCGTAATCCGCAAACCCTGCCGCCCGCCGCGCCCTCGCTCTGCCCGGCTGTCGACAAGTTGACGGTGCCCCCGCGCTCATCAGCACCGCATTCTTCGAGGCCGGACACATGACCGCACCCGACCTCTTCGCCAAGCCAGCTCTCTTTTCCCTTGCACCGCAGCGGTCGTCCACACATGACGGTGCCAACTCGCCTTTTGCCCTTAAAGAGTGGGGTATATTAGCATATCCGACGGAATTTGTTTTTCGTTCGAATGCAGGCCAAAGTCCGCCTCCAGTGCGGCAAGATAACTCGGAATCCGGTCTGCCAGACAGAGGTTGGTCCAGCCCAATTCTTTCAACCACAGCTCTCGGCAATGGCAACGATGCTCATTGGCCAACACCAAAAGGCTCTGGTCGCGATACAAGTTCCAAGCGGTCATCAGCCCGGACAGCAGGTCCACGCATAGCCGGCAGCCCCGCGGTCCTGCCAGTGGGGCAACCTCGCTGATGGGCCCCAATACCTGGACCTTTGCCGCCAGCTCAGGCGGAAGGCGGTTCAGAACCTCGAACGCGCTGAACCACCAAGCAGGTTCGAAACAAAAGGGGCTCTCCGCATCCTTGAGAGCGTGCAAGTGGGCACACAGGGTCTGGGGCTTGACGACGTTGATGAACAGTCCCAGCGTGTCTGCGCCGCGCGCCCAAGCCCATTCAATCGACCGGACCGCATCGTCGATCGCCTCACGCTCCGACAGGAAAGGCGGTTTCAGCAGCGTATACAATTCCGACCCGAGGCGTACCGGAAAGGCATCGCGCAAGCGGTCGATCAGGGACAATGCGGCCTCAAGCTGGGGCATGTTCAACCCTTTGCCGACCGCGACTTCGCGAACCAGCGGATCACTGCTTTCCAGGCCGAAGCCGATCAGCATATAGCGGACAGTGGACGGCAGAAGCGTGATCGTTTCGGCCAAAGCCGCCTCAGTCACATGTTCCGGCCGCGTCTCCATCCCGACCATGCGTAGGAAACCAAAGCGGTGCAAGGCTCCTAGCAGGGAGCGACGCATGGTCGGGGAGACCTCGCGTGGATTGAAGAAGGAGCCTCCAGGTGCCAGGAAGAGGCCCTGAAGGGACGATGGGAACTGGTCGAGCAGCGTGGTGAACTCGCGGACCGCCTCCGCTTCATCAATGACGATACCCCCGTCCCCGAAGTTGCACATTGTGCAACCGCCCGAGGCAGACCAGGTGCAGGCAGGGCTGGGATACCAGGTGATCGGGAGGGTCCACGGCTTGCCGCCAGTGCATGACGGCACCTGGTAGAAGCCGGCGCGGCTTTCGAGCCGTGGCAAGGGATTGCGTTCCCGCAAACAGCGCATGATGCGGGCCATCCTGCGAGCGAGGTCGCGATGCTCAGCCATGCAGCACATCCTCCAGACGGCGACGGATAGTGTCGACTGCGGCCCCGTTTGGCCCAATCACCAGAAGACCGGCGTAAGGCCGTTCGCTCCGATGCGACAGGTGGAACGCCAACACACCTTGCCCGTCGTGGAAAGCAAGGCGGTGCCGACGCAATCGATCCTCCAGCGCACACAAGCTGTCGACAGCCCCGGTGATCGGAAATGCCTCGTGACAGTCGAAGGCGCTGTGGTCCATCCAGTTCGGCCCGACCAGTCGTCGCAGGGTGAGGAACTGGTCGAGCGGAGCCGAGCGGCGGACGTTCAACTCGATGAGCCACAGCCGATTGTCTGGCGTGACCAGAAAGTCCAAGTTGTAGCAACCCTGGAACCGTTCCACGGCCATGCGTGCACCAAGCCGCTGCCCGATATCGACGATCATGTCGGAATGCATGCGCCAGGGCGCGTCCGGGGTGTAGGTCGCCCCTTGATAGACGAACCCCCGTTGCAACCGCTGCTGCGCTACTCCAAGGAAGGCGACGGCTCCGTCAGGGGCGACCTCGAAATCTGCCGTCAGACTGGTGTTGCGCTCACGCTCGCCCAGGAATTGCTGAAGGACCAAGGGTTCCGACATGTCGTACAGGCTTTTCCACGAGGCCTTTGCCGTGCGCCGCCCACGCAACTCACCCAGGAGGCGCTCCGGCACGTCTTGTCCGCCATTTGCCTCCACCAGCCCGAAGCCGCCACATGCCGCGTTGGGCTTAAGCAGCCAGCGCCCACCGCCACGCAGGTCCTTCAGCGTGATCAGGGCATGATCCAGGCTCGGCATGGCGGCCTGGGCGGGCATCAGGTCAGGAGGGATACCTGCCGCAAGGGCAAGATCCCGCCCCCCCAGTTTCGTGTTCCATCGGCGCACCAGCCCAGCCGGGCAGGCAGGCAGGCCGACAACCCTGTCGGCTCCCAAGGCGGCGGCCAGCCAGGTCAGGCCGAGCGAGTGAACGGTTGCCATGATCCGCACACGCGCCGCCCCGGCACAGAAGGCGGTCAGGCGCGCCCGCGCCACCGGCTCGTCAAGGGCGGCCAAGGTGACCGCTCCCAATCCGGTAGGGACGATCACCTCCGCCGGCGGGTGGCAGCAAGAACCGGCAACGGGGATGTCCGGTGCCGCCGGGGCAAGCAGCAGCCATCCGGGCTGATCTGGCCAGAGAACAGCCTTTACGACATGACCATGGGGTGGCTGATCCGGAGTACCCGCTATCGCAGGAGTAGCGCCATGGACGGTGAACAGCTCCTGGAAGTTGGCCACCACGATCAGCAGTTCATCGCCCGCGGCGGCCATCATCCTATCCCCCGTCCGGTCAGGCAGCCGGGTCGGTCATGCCGAAATGCCGGACCGCCTGGGCATAGCGACATAGCGCATCGACGAAATAGACCATGTTGGAAGGGAAGATCTTGCCCTTCAGATTGAAATCCTCCCAGCAGCCATCCTGGCATCCTGTGGCGATCAGGGCGACCGCATCCTCTACTCGGCGCCAGGTTTCCGGCTTCAGCCTATAGCCATGGTCAAGGCAGGCGGCGACAAGCTGGCTAACCGCCTTTGCATGGCCCGGCTGTTCCCAGGTGACCTTGGTGATGGAGGGGCGGTCGCGCTGCGGTGGGCGCATGGTTACTTCGTGGATGTTGCGGGCGGCATCGGGATGGACGACCCAGGCCGCCTCCGCCTGACGGAACACGTCCGACAGGTCGGGCGCCGGTTCATTCAGTGCCCTGGCCAGATCCAGCCGGGTCAGCGCCGCTTCCAGCGTATCATACAGTTCATAGCCCTGGATCGGGTCGAAGTCGCGCGCCCAGCCGGCAGGATCGGCCTGCCGCGTGGCGTCCAGGAAGGCGCTGACGCGGCTAAGGCTTTCGGCGATCGCGGCGCGGACGGCCTCCGGCACCAGCACCCGGGCGGCGATCAGGCCACGCACGGCAATACCGGTCAGCACGGTGGAGGGCGGCACGTCGATGCCGCTGCCGTCCGGGTACCGGTAAACGCCCCAGCCACCGGCAGGAAGCTGCATCTTGATCAGGAACTCCGCCAGCGACTGAGCGGTGTCGGCCAGCCCCACCCGCGGCTCCAGCCCCAGCCGCCGCCGCCATTCTGTCTCCACGGCAAGGCCGCGCAACAAGGCGCCGTTAGACGGAACCGTCGGGAGCTGCGCCCCGGGATAATCGTCATCCTCCGGCACATAGCAGACGCCTGGGCGGGGATGGTCCGGCCCATCGAACAGGGTGAGGCAGAGATCGATGCCGACGGCGGTCCGGCGGCATTCCTCACACGCCGCATCAAACGGGGAGATGTCGGGGAAGAGCAGCCAGGGTTCGGCGATCTGGAGCAGGATATCGACGGCGGTGAAGGTGGAGGGGTTGTTGCCCCACGGAACCAGGGCACCGGTGTCCGCATCGCGCTCCCAGAAGGTGGTGGGGGCCGGCAGGCCACGGTCCCGCGTGGTGTCGGCCAGGGGCAGCATGGCCTGGCGCGCGGCGCGGACCATGGTGGCGATGGACAGGAGGCCGACCGACGGGCGTTCCTGCAGCCGCCCTTCAAAACTGTCCAGAAAGTCGATCCCAATACCCGGCTGGTCCAGGATGACCCCACCGCCGAACAGATCAGCTAAAGTTAAGGTGGATTTCAGGCGGTAGCCACCGCGTACCGCCTCCAGAATTCGCATGGATTCGATGAGACCCCAGATTTCGCTATTAGAGCGGAAGCCAGCCTCATCCTCCACCGCAGCCAGCACCTGCCAGCGGTCCAGGATCTCGTCACTATCGCCGAGGGTCCCCAACAGCCGACGGAGGGCAACATATTTGAACCTAGTGTCCGCCAGGGTATCACCGCGAAACAGGCCTACCGATACGAGTACAAGTTGTTCGAGGGAAACCGCATTTCTGCTCATGACTGCCCTCCATAGGTCAGGCGAACCATGGTCTTCACGGTCGGCAGATAAGGGCCGGGATAGCGGAAATATTCCATGCCATCCTCGCTGAAGGTCGGGTTGCCCAACGCGCCAATCAGCCCACCGCGGGCCAGGGGCTCAACCACCTCCCTGAAGAAGTCGGCCTGATCCCGTTCATTCGGCGCCAGCGCTTGCAGCTCTTCCAGGCTCATCGGAGCGATTCCCGCCCCTCGTTCACGCAATGCGTCCAGGTACCGACGATAAAAGGCAATCCTGCGGTCACCCAAACCTTCCATTGGTAACTCCGCCAGCCATTTTACTGCCTCCGCCTCCCCCATCCGACAGGGCTCGTCATTGACGGGCAGGTGTCCGGCCATCTGCGACAGAGTGCTCAACACCTCGCGGAAGGTGGCGACCGATTGTGGCCAGTTAGGCACGATGGCCGCCTGCAATTCCGGGGCAAGGATCGGCTCTAACTCCCGCCGTTTGGCGGTATATTCCAGCCTGGTGTCAAGGGCCAGGGTAAAAAAGGCGGGATTCAACTGCTCCATCGGGATGGGATGTACCTCTGCCGACGATCCAAGCCGTCGCCGTATCCCATCGCCCTTCAGCGTATTGTCTCCGATCAGCACCATCGGCACGCGAGCCTCGGGCAAATACTCCTCAAGTGCCGCCAATGCCGAAACAATGGTCCTAGGACTGGCCTTGATATCCCACTCGTCGATAAAAATGGCACCGAACCTGGCGCGCTCGGCCATGACCTTTGGTTTGTTCTTGCCACAGATCAGTGGCTTACTTTCTGCAAGTTGTAACTGGCCGATGACCAAATCCATCAAGAAGGTCTTGCCCGAGCCCAGCAGGTCTGAAATCAGCAGGATACGACGATCTCGGCGGCCAGGGTCCAGGAATGATGCGAGCGCCTGCCGCGAATCATCCCGGTTGGCGAACATTGCTGGCGCTTGGAAGGCGGCCGTATGCGCAAAGATTTGCCCCGCAAGCGAGGCGATTTCACGATTGCTGAATGCCATCGGCTTTCACCTTACCTTTATGGTCTGGGCTGATCGACGGGGCGAAGCTGGTACTGGACGCGCCCCAGCGGAACATCAAGCGATTTCAGGATTTCATCACGCATTTCTGCCATCATGAGGGCCAGCGGTTTGTCTTCCGCCCAGACCCGTTTAACGAAATCCTGCGACAGGACGGATCCCAGCGGCACTGTCTTGCCCGCGGTCTTCGGTTGAAAGTGTGAAGCCATGATCGCGAATACTTCTGCCTCATTGTAGGGCGGGAAAACAGCGCGATTATAATCGCGCTGCCACATGGCGGTGATGAAATCGGCCTGGCGTCGGCTAAGCAGGTAAACCTCGCTTAGGGCAGCGGCCGGGAAGTCATCAGGCTTTTCGTTTTCGTCAAACCATTTGATATCCCGCATGGCATCGCGCAGCACGTCATCGTCACAGTTATGCGGAAAATCCATTACCATGAACGTGGAAAGGTTCAGGCTGCGGTGAAGCTCCGCGATCAGGGAGAATAGAGAGGCCTCGAACCTGTCGGCCATCCTGGTCAGACGCACCTGCGCTTGCGTTGCCTCTCCCCCTCCCGCCTGAAGTCCATAACGGATCTCGTCAAGCGCATCGCTGTCAGGCACATCCAGCAGGTCAAACAGGCGCGCTCGGCGGTCGCCGTAGAGCGCATTCTCCCAATAGCCGTGAACAAGCTGCTCAATCAGCCCGCTACGGATGGCCCGGTTCATGGCCGCTGCGAAGTCCGCATCCTCATGCTCGTGACATGCCACTGGATCAACGACAATGAAAAGCTGGGGCAGCCGCAGGGTCGAGGAGCGGGCGACGCGAAGCACCTCCCCCAGTACCGTACTGGCCCCCTGGCCCGGCGGAAATATGGCGAGTGTCCGCGGACTGCCCTGGATGGCATCCAGCAGCCGCCTCACCTCCTGCCCATCGTCCCGCAGGAACAGACCATCCCTTGCATCACTGGCCCGCAATTCGGGGAAATGCGACGGCAGCATATGGGTACGAAGCCAGCGGTTGAAGTTAGATTTGGCATCGGTCATTGAGCATCCCCTAGGGTTTATTGTACCGCCTTGTTAGCTCAACAATGTCTTCATACAATTGATCGGCTAATGTCACATTTAAAGAGCTAGCGTTAAGCGGCTTAAATGTAATTTTTCTTTTGTTCTTTGCACTCACTCTCTGGTCAATCAGAGCTTCCATAATAGATGTATTAATAGAATTTGGATATCCCGTCTTTAATATTACATGCGCGCACCCCATTTCTATTAATATAGAAGCTCTTTTCACTGCAATTTCTTCTGGTTTATTTTTCCTATATCCATGTTTATCCAATTGAATGTCAAGAATTGCAATAAATTGTTTGGTTCTTTCTTCGATACAACCCTGAATCTCAAAAACATCTTCAAATTTCTCAAAAATCCATGATTTCAACGGATTGGCACTATTCGAACTATTAATCGGCCTTATACGTCTAATTAATATCTCAAGCGCCTTCGGAAAGCCATTTTTGTCGTCGTCAATTATAATAAATTCCAACATAGTAAAGTCTCCGATCTAATTCATGTCCATGAATTCCTTGACTATTTTTACTAACTCATCTGGATATTCCTCATCTGTCTTTTTAAGAAATTTCCGGTCCATTTCAAGTCCTCCGAACTCATACTTCTTCAGCAGATCAATCTGATCGCTGGCTGTGATAAACAGAAACTTCCGACAAAGTTCCTGCTTGAATATCCACTCTGACAGCCGTACCCCATCGACCATTTGAATCTGGTCCGGCTTTAGATGCTGGGCGCTGAAGTTTTCCGCCAATAGCAGGTCCACAACAGCAACGTCGTGTCTTCTGCTGGTGTTATCCATGGCAAAACCGGCATCAAGCGTTCCAACTATGGTGACCTCAGCAGCTGGAACATGGCGACGGATCAGCTTGCTGATAAAATCAGCATGATCCCGCTGATCTTCAATGATCAGGATATCCATGAGTCAGTCCTCCTCCCTATGCAGCACCGGAAGCGCGATGCGGAATCGGGCACCAGCATTCCCGCGCTGTTCTGCTTGGGATTTCCCGTCCTCATAGATTTCTCCCAGATGGTCGTCGATGATCCGCCGGAGGATGGCCAGCCCTTGCCCAGTGCCATCCTTACGAGTCGTAACAAAAGGCAGGAAAACAGATTCCTTGCGATCCGAGACCACGCCGGGACCGTTGTCTGATACGGTGACGAGGACGAACCGACCGGCAGGCAAATCTTTAGTCCGAGGTCGATAGTCATCCCGAACTTCAATCATGACAGTGATCTTCAGCGTGATATCTTGTTCCTTGGCGATGTTCTGCGCATTTGCGAACAGCTCCTCGAACACATCCGCCATCCTCTGCGGATCAATGGCGACGCGATCAGGAATTCGCTCGATCCTGGCCATGTCTGGACCGTCCACCGGCTGGCCAATGGCTGCCGCAGCGATGATGTCTCGTAGTCCGCCCATGTCCATGGAACTCAGCCGCACCCCCGTAGCTTTGGCATAGACACTGAACTCCTCCAGCACCTGCGCCGTCCGTTTCTGGGTCTGCTTCTGGCCGGCCAATGCCTCGCCGATCTCTGTCAGCTTAGCCAACAGCCGTTCCCTGTCTGGAGCCAGTTCCTTGGCCTCCTCAACCAGATACTCCATTTCCCGCCGCATCAACCCCAGAGTTGCTAGCGGATTGCCCAACTTGTGCGCCACCCTCAGCGACAGTTCGCGCCAGACGGCGTCACGCTCGGCTTGCATGCGGCGGCGCTGTTCCCAGGCCAGTTGCTGGTCGGTGCGTTGCAGGGCCTGAACCTGTGCCTCAAGCTGTGCCGCCGCATTCCGCGACCGGGCCAGCAGGTCGCGCAACCGACGCGACAATGGGGAGAAGACCTGTCCGATGACCTCCCGCCGGTCGGTGGCAAGGTGTGCCATCTCGGCATGGCTCCACAGCTTGACCCGGCCATCTGGAGGGGCGGCGAGTGTCAAGAGGCCGGAGAAATCGCGCCCCGGGTCCCGCCCCACCAGCAGCAGGCAGATGGGACGACTGGCCGGCAACAGGTTGGCCGCCCCGGTTGGGGGCAGCCGGTCCATGATGCGGTCGCGCAGGGTTCGGTCGGTTGAATTGAACAACCGCTCCAAGTCTGTCGCGCGTCCTTCACCATCAACGGGGACCACGACCCAGGACTCGGCATGCCGACTACCATCGGGATCGTCGATTTGACAGGTGGCGATATGGCTGATCGGGCCAAGGCGGAAGGCGTGGATGGGGTGGAAACCAAGGCTGCGGAGCAGCGTGGTGATTCCTTCCCGGAATTCGCGCTCCTCCAGCACGCTCCAGTCTGCCTCGAACGCACTGCGGGCTTTGTCATCCACTAGCACATGGGCGATCACGGCATCCACCAGCCGAGCCGACTGGACTGTCACTTTCTCAATGATCGGTACTGGACCATCGGTGTCGGGCATCCCGACGCGGATCACCCGACCTGCAAAGGCTGGGGGAGCCGAAGCGTGCCCAATCAGGAGCAGGGTTTCGACCGGACCGGGACCGCCTGCCGCCCCCAACTCACGGCAATCGATGCCAATGCGAGCCATCTCCGACACAAGGCGATCGGCCAGCAGACGGTCGGCGTCCGTGCCCTCAACGGCCAGATATACGGCTTCCGCCATTCACCCTCGCAGAAGTACGACTAATGCTATAGTAACAATGAATTTTTAGCTCCTAATTGGGGATTTCGCAATAGGCCATCAAGCCGATTGCAATCACATGTATTGAACACATAGGCGAAAATGTAGCGCGTCACGCTTCATTCACAACCATTTTATGTTCTTCCGCAGTCGACGTGACCAGTTGCTCCATGAAGACCGGACCATGCTCAACCACGAAACACGACCTTGGCGCATAAATCAGCGAGAGATTGACTTTGGTGCGTAATTCGGCTTGGGTGCGAAGCACACCCGATCCGACGTGACAGACAGGAGACCTTTTGGGAGGCCGGTCATCCGATTGATGACGGCGCAGGCGGCCCGAGCCTCGGCTTTCTGTGCGGGCAGAGTCCGAGCGCGCAGGCTGCGTCCGATGAGAACTTTGTACCGGAGCATGGCCACCTCAACGAGAGATTGCCGTCCGTAGTGGACGGTCCGTTGCCAACCCCGCCGACCACGCTCCTTGATCGACTGGATGTGGCGGTCACGCTGGGTGGGAACCGTGTCGGCGGTGTCGCTCGGCACCGCGGTCGCGCGCGGCGGGATGATCACTTCGGCGTCCGCGGCACGCTCGGCGATGGCACGATAGACGGGCTCGCCATCGTACGTGTCGCTTTCTCCTTAAAATTTTCACAGGGTCTGAGCGAGAATATATCAACGGATCAAGGATTTCCACGCAAAGCTTGCTGCTGAAAACTTTTCTTGCAGCCGAACGCTTTCGCGGGAGGGCGTCTGGGGTATGGGACGACGATCCACCCGATGACCGGCGCTGATCCGAGGCCGAACGCCTCGCCACACAACTCGACCGCATCCTGGCCCGCACCTCTCCGAACGGCGAGGCGCGGGCCGCCGCTGTCAATGATCTTGCCGCCCGTCTCAAACGGACACCTCAGACGATCCGAAGCCATCTGCGACAATACGACCGACGCCGCTTGGTCCGCGACCTTCTGCGCGACGATTCGATCCGCAGGTGATCGGCCTCTACCTCACCGATCTCGCCGCCCGCGACGGAAAACGGGTCCTGACCGACCGACTGTCCGACAAGCATGTCGCCCGTCTGGTGCAAGCGACGGCTCTTGCCGTCGGTATTTGCGGCGACCTGCCGGAGGACGAGCGTCGCCATCGCCTCGTCGGTCACTCGCCACCCGAGGTTGAGGACCGTTTTGTCCAACGTCATCTCGGTCATACTTCGGTCGAAACGATCCGGCGCTACCAGCGTTGCAGCGACCGCTTCCGCATCAACCTCACCCAAGCGGCTGGCTTGTGAGGCTGCTCCCAAGCGCGCTCCTCAGTGTGTCAGCAAATGGCATCGGTGGATTTTGCAATCCAAGTTTTTCCCAGATAACAGTCAATTGATTTCACTATGTTTTATCCGGACCTCATCTGGTTTCTTGCAATGCAATCAGGGTCGTTTGACGTTGAAATCTTTCAATGAAAGTTTTCAGGAGAAAGCGACAGCCAACCATCCTGCAGCGGGGAAAATGCGGTCCTGAAGGGGATGCCGGGAGGGTCTGAAGGACGGACCCCGTCCACCGATCCCGGTGCGAGTCCAGTGATCCTGGCAACGCTTGTCCGGCGATCCTGGGCCGAAATCCGGTCGTTTTCCGCAGGTTCAGGCTTGAGTCCAGCGATCCCGGAAAACCGACATCAGCCCCCGAAAACCCTGATTTCTTACCGTTGTGACCCTCGCGGAAGCCTCAACAGGCCCTCAAAGCCGGTTTATCGAGGTGGTCGCCAGTCCAGGAGGACCTTGTGTGTCCCCTCTCCATCAGCGCCACCAAGCGCAGAAAGCGGCGGCGCATGGGAATGTGCGTGATGTTGCGGTTCCTCGGACACCAGGCTGGCGGCGCGCGCGGATGGGGTTCGGAAGCGCCGACAGTCTGCCTGAGGCCTCTCATACCGTCGAGCGGAGCGGGTGACTCACGGAGAGGGATTCCCAAGGTCGGCAATCCATGATTCGATTCCCCATTGCGATGGGGAGGAGCGAATGCCAGCGGGGTTGGCGATCCGAGAAGACTTGAGCGCCGGCGAATTGCGTGCCTTGGCGCGGCGGGAGAACAAAGGGAGGGTGGCGGCGCGGATGTTCGCCATCGCCCATGCGCTCGACGGGGTGAGCCGGGCGGAGGCGGCGCGGCTTGCTGGCATGGACCGCCAAGCGCTGCGCGACGCGGTGGTGCGCTACAACGCCGAAGGCGTCGCCGGGCTCTATGATCGTCCGCTGCCCGGCCGGCCGGAATGGCTGAGCGAGGGCGAGCAGGCGACGCTCAAGGCCATCCATCTTGGCCGGCCCCGATCCGAGACAGCACGGCTGCGTGGAATGGACCCTGCCGATCCTGTGCGAGGTGATTGCCGAACGCTTCGCCAAGACGCTGCATCCGGCCAGCCTGTCGCGCATCGTGCGGCGGATGAACTTGTCGAAGCAGAAGACGCGGCCCCGCCATCCTCAGTCCGACGCCAAGGCCCAGACCGCCTTCCAAAAAAGGGGCTGCGCGAAGCGCTGAAGGCTGCGGCCGCCGCACATCCGGAGCGTCGCCTCCAGCTCTGGTTTCAGGATGAAGCCCGCATCGGCCAGAATGGCCGCACCGCGCACCGCTGGTGGGAGCGCGGGCAGCGGCCCCTCGGGCTGTGTGACAAGCGCTTCACTTCCGCCTACCTCTACGCCGCCGTCTGCCCGGCCAGCGGCGCCGACTTCGCGCTGGTCATGCCGACCGTCTCCACCACCGCCATGAGCCTGTTCCTGGACGGCTTCTCCCGAAGCCTGGAGCCGAACGTCCAGGCGGTGCTCGTGCTTGACCAAGCCGGCTGGCACGGATCACGGGCGCTGGTCGTCCCAGACAACATCACGCTGGTGCCGCTGCCACCCTACAGTCCCGAGTTAACCCGGTCGAGCGCATCTGGCTGTATCTGCGCGAGCGATTTCTGTCCCACCGGCTTCTGGACGACTACGACGCCGTCGTCCGGGTCTGCTGTGACGCCTGGAATGCCCTCACCGCCACACCTGAGCGCCTACGCTCCCTCACCAACTATCCATGGATCCCATGTGTCAGTGCTTAAGCGCGGCGGTATCAGACGAATTTTTATGTGAAAAAAACCCGCCGGATCGAAGCGTGAGCTTGAGTCGGCGGGCTTGATATGGTTGCGGGGGCAGGATTTGAACCTGCGGCCTTCAGGTTATGAGTTAGATTCCGAGTAGTTTTGCGATCCCGCGCCGTCACCGCCGACAGCCGCCGATACCATTCTAATCAATTGTTTTAAGTTGATTTCTATCAACAAACACCTACTCTTTTCCACGATGCCGTTCGCCGTGATTTTCGTTGCGCCGCTTCCACTACGCTTCCACAAAACACCGGCGAAGCCCTCTGGATCGAAGGGAAGGATGCACGCTATGGCCCAGGAGAAGCTCACCAAACGCTCCGTCGAACAACTCGCGGTGAAGGATAAGGACTACATCGTCTTCGACAGCGACCTGCCAGGGTTCGGCGTCCGCGTCATGCCCAGCGGTAAGAGGTTCTTCCTGATCCAATACCGACGGCTTGGCCGCACCCGCCGCGTCATGCTCGGGCAGTTCGGCCCGATCACCGCCGAACGCGCCCGCCGGGACGCAACGCACATGCTGGGCAATGTGCGCGGAGCCAATGGCGATCCGGCGGCGCTTCGCGATCAGGAACGGCAATCCTCATCCGTCCAGGAACTGGGTGCGCGCTTTCTCAAGGAGCATGTCGCTGTCCGCTGCAAACCGAGAACCCAGGGGGAATACAAACGCGCCGTCGAGCTGTTCATCAATCCGTTCTTCGGCGCCCAACGCGCCCGGAGCGTCACCCCGGCCGATGTCGCCGAGTTGCATGGCGCCCACTCCAGCATCCCTTATCAGGCCAACCGCACCCTCGGCGTCCTGTCCAAGATGATGAGTCTCGCTGAGACCTGGGGAATCCGCGACAAGCACACCAACCCGTGCGAAGACATCGAACGCTATCCCGAGCGCAAACGGGAGCGCTTCCTCTCAGCCAAGGAGATTCAGCGGCTTGGCGGGGTTCTGAGGCAGGTTGAAAGCGACGGCACGGAAAGCCCATACGCCGGCGCGGCGTTCCGGCTCCTGCTGCTCACTGGCTGCCGTTTGTCGGAAATCCAGACGCTCGAATGGACCCATGTGAATCTTAACGAGAACGAACTCAATCTCTCCGACAGCAAGACCGGCGCAAAAACCGTCCATTTCGGGCAGGCGGTGCATGATCTGCTGACAAAACTGCCACGGGTGAAGGGCACCCCCTACGTCATCGTCGGCAAGGTCGCTGGCAACCATCTCACGGACTTGCAAAAGCCGTGGCGGCGCATTCGTGAAGCCGCCGGACTAGAGGGGGTGCGAATCCATGACCTGCGACACACCTTCGCTTCCGGTGGGCTGCTGGTTGGCGAGGGGCTGCCGATGATCGGCAAGCTGCTCGGACACACCCAGATCCAAACGACCGCCCGCTATGCCCATTTGGCGGACGATCCGATCAAAGCCGCCGCGACCCGCATTTCCGGCAGGCTCGCCGCCGCGTTGGGAAGCCCAGAAGGGTCATGAGCGTGGCCGCACCCTTCGCGCCCAATCGGTGAAATCCGAAGGGAGTGAGAGGGCGGACGGGATTCCGGTGACGGGTTGAGAGACGGAGGAAAGGCTTCCGGTGCCCGTCGCGGAGGTTCCCGCCATGTCCAGATCATCCGCCCCGCCCGGCGCTGACCGGGGGAGCCTGTACGATGACATCACCGGCACGATCATCGCCCAGTTGGAGGGCGGCTGCGTGCCCTGGGTTCAGCCCTGGGGGACGGCGGCGGCGAAAGCGCCGCTCACCATGCCGAAAAACGCCAGCACCGGACGCTCCTATTCCGGGATCAACGTGCTGATCCTGTGGGGCGCGGTCATCCAGCACGGCTTTCCAACCCAGACCTGGTTGACCTTCCGCCAAGCCTTGTCGTTGGGCGGCGCCGTCCGCAAGGGCGAACGCGGCGTCACCGTCGTCTACGCCGACCGCTTCATTCCCGACGACGAGAAAAAGCGGGCGCGCGACACCGGGGACGATCCCCAGACGATCCCGTTTCTGAAACGCTTCACCGTCTTCAACACCGCCCAGTGCGATGGGCTGCCGGACGGCTTCGCCGCCGTCGTTCCGCCTCCCCCGCCGGGCCTGATCGAACCCACCATGGACGCCCTGATCCGGGCTGCCGGCATCGAGGTTCGCATCAGCGGCGACCGCGCCTTCTATGCCCCCGCTGGCGATTATGTGCAGGTCCCGCCGCCGCAGGCGTATTTTGAGCCGATCAACTGGAGCCGCACGGCGCTCCATGAATTGGGCCATGCGTCCGGCGCGCGACACCGCCTGAACCGCGATCTCTCCGGGTCGTTCGGGTCGAAGAAATACGCTTTCGAGGAGCTGGTCGCGGAGATCAACGCCGCCTTCTGTTGCGCCGCGCTGGGCATCGTGCCGACCGTGCGTCACGCCGACTACATCGGGGCGTGGCTGGACGTGCTGCGCGAGGACAACCGGGCGATCATCCGCGCCGCCTCCCAGGCCAGCAAGGCGGCGGACTATCTGCTCGGCTTCTTGCCGGAAACCGGCGTCGTGGTCCCGGTGGAACATGGGAGGGCGGCATGATCCTCCTCACCGATGATCTGCGCGACCGGCTCCTGGCCAACGGCCTTCAGCCCGACACCGACCATGTCCCGGTGGTGAAGTTCTTCAACCCGATGGGAGCGGCGACCTGGCTGGCGACCGAACTCGACCAGGATGGCGACACCCTGTTTGGCCTCGCCGACCTAGGGATCGGTTGCCCGGAACTCGGCGTCTTCCGCCTGTCGGAACTGGCGTCGCTCCGCCTGCCCTTCGGGCTGGGGATCGAACGCGACATCCTGTTCGAGGCGGCCCACCCGCTGTCCGTTTATGCCGACGCCGCCCATCAGGTCGGCAGCATCATGGGCGGCATAGGCCTGCTCACCAAAGCGGACGGCTTCCGTCGAGGAGATCGATGATGCGCGTTCCCCGTTGGTCCGCAGCATTCGCCGAAGACGACACGGCGCGCAAACGCGCCGCCTTTCCCACCCAACCCTCGATCCCCGCTCCGCTCAAGGAGACATCACGATGACCGATGCAAAGCGCTACGCCGTCGAATGCTATGGCGGTGGCGAGGGGCTTGGCGCTCCGGCCCTGGCGGTGTTCGACCTTGATCGGGAAACCGCCGCCTTCATCGTCACGATGGCCCGCCTGATCAGGCGACACCAGATCTATAAAATCGAACGGTATGATTTCCGGGTTTGGTACTTCGAGACCGATCCCCGCGACCATCTCGACGATCCACAGCGGACGGCGGCGGACGCTGATCCGGGCCTGATCGACCTGCGGAACGACGATCAAACCCTGATGCGGTCGGAGGCTGACCGGCTTTGCGTCACGGCGGATCGTTTCCGCTTCCTGACCTATCGAAAGCACTGCGGCGAAGAAATCGAAACGGCGGGGCAGTCGATCGCGGCCTTGGCCGCCCATTTCGACATCCCCTGGGAGTTCGGCAACCCGGACGGCCACCTTCAGCCCAAGCACGGCGACGAAGGGCTTGCCGCTCAGGACGGCGGCGTGCTGGAGATCAACGCTCAGGACACACCTCACACCCTGCGGAGCTGACGGAGGGCGGAGTCAATCACCAGGTTCCTTTTCCGAGATTCCGTCCATCCGTCGTTCCGGCTTTCCGCGCCCTCACATCCCCAGTCCTGCGGTTTTCCGGTTCCATAGAAAGCCGCCGCCCCGCCTTCCCGGCGATCCGGGTGTGCGGGAGGCCGGAGGAGAGGGCGAGGAAGGCCGGGATTGTCGTGACGGGTTGGAGGCCGGAGGAGAGTCTTCCGTCCGCCCGTCGCGGAGTTCCACCCGATGGCTGCCGTCCAGAAGATCACCCTGTCGCCCTCCCGCGACATCCCCTTCAACAAGCTGGTCCTTTCCCAGGCCAACGTCCGCCGGGTCAAGGCGGGCGTCTCGATTGAGGAACTGGCCGAGGACATCGCGCGGCGCACCCTGCTGCAAGGGTTGAGCGTCCGGTCGATCCTCGACACCGACGGGGCGGAAACCGGCATGTACGAGGTTCCGGCGGGTGGTCGCCGCTACCGGGCGCTGGAACTGCTGGTCAAGCAGAAACGCCTGCTGAAGACCGCGCCCATCCCCTGCGTCGTCCGCGACCGTGGCGTCGCCGAGGAGGATTCCCTCGCCGAGAATATCCAGCGCGCGCCGCTCCACCCCCTCGACCAGTTCCGCGCCTTCTTCGCCCTGCGCCAGAAGGGCCTGTCGGAGGAGGAGATCGCCGCCGCCTTTTTCGTTTCGGTCGCCGTCGTCAAGCAGCGGCTGCGTCTGGTGTCGGTGTCCGAAACCCTCCTCGACGTCTACGCCGCCGACGGCCTGTCGCTCGACCAGTTGATGGCCTTCACCATCTCCTCGGACCATGCCCGCCAAGAACAGGTGTGGGGGGCGATCCAACGCGCCTACAGCCGGGAACCCTATCAAATCCGCCGGATGCTGACCGAGAACACCGTGCGCGCCGCCGACAAGCGGGTGCAGTTCATCGGCATGGCGGCTTACGAAGCGGCAGGCGGCGCCGTGCTGCGCGATCTCTTCCAGTCCGACGACGGCGGCTGGATCGAGGATGTGGCCCTGCTCAACCGCTTGGTCGCGGAGAAACTGAAGGCTCTGGCCGATCAGGTCGCGGCGGAAGGTTGGAAATGGGTCGCCGCCGACATGAGCTTTCCCTATGGGCACAGCCAGGGTCTGCGGAAGCTGACCGGCACAGTGATCGACCTGACCGCCGAGGAACAGGCAGCCATCGACGCCCTCGAATCCGAACGCGCCCGGATCGAGAGCGAACACGGCGAGGCCGAGGAGCTGCCCGACGAAATCGACCGTCGGCTTGGCGAAATCGAAATGGCGTTGGACAGTTTCGCCAACCGACCGATCCGCTTCGATCCGAGCGAAATCGGCCGCGCCGGGGCCTTCGTCAGCGTCCGCGCCGACGGCATCCCGGTGATTGATCGCGGCTACGTCCGCCCCGACGATGAACCGCCGGTCGCCGCCGAACCCGGCGGGGAGGACGATCAGCCGACCGCCGCCCCGGCTGGAGCCACTCCCCCATCGCCCCCCATCACCGTGGTCACGGTCGGGGGTCAGCCCGCCACGGTCGACGAGGAGGAGGACGGCGTCCTCAAACCCCTGCCCGACCGGCTGGTGATGGAGCTGACCGCCTACCGCACCCTGGCCCTGCGCGACGCCGTCGCCAAACATCCCCAGGTCGCGATGACCCTGCTGCTGCACAGGCTGGTCAGCGACCTGTTTCGCCATGCCGGATCGGGAGCCTGCCTGGACGCCTGTGTCCGCACGGTTTCCTTTCCTGCCCAGCCTGCGGATTTGGCCGACAGCCCGTCGGCCAAATCCGTCGCCGAACGGCACGCGGCCTGGAAGAGCGATCTGCCGGAGGACGATGACGCCCTGTGGACTTGGCTTGCAGCCCTCGACGACGCCAGCCGTCTCGCCCTGCTTGCCCATTGCGTCAGCTTCGGAGTCAACGCCCTGCACGAGAAGGTGGATCGCTTCGGCGGAGCGGGCCTGTCGCAACACGGTCTTGACCGCCGCCTCCAGCAGGCGGAACGGCTGGCGACCGCCGTCGACCTCGATCTGGTGGACGTCGGCTGGCACCCCACCGCCGACAATTACCTGGGCCGCGTCACCAAACCGCGCATCCTGGACGCGGTGCGGGAAGGCGTCGGCGACCGCGCGGCCCAGCTCATCGAGCATCTGAAGAAGAACGACATGGCCAAGGAGGCCGAACGGCTGCTCACGGACAGCGGCTGGCTGCCCGAACCGCTGCGGCGGACGGATGACGATGCGCCGACGTCGGAAGCCGACGGAGAGGCCGTCACCCTGCCCGATTTTCTCACCGGCGACGACGAGGCGTCGGACCCGCCAGCCGCGTCCGACGACGCCCACAGCATCGCCGCCGAGTAACCCACCCGGCCCGGCCTCCCCCAAGGAAGCCGAGCCTTTTCATGTCCGAGAGTCCGATCATGCCCACGACCATCCAGACCATTGTCTACGCCTTCGATGAACTGTCCGACCCTGCGAAGGAAACCGTCCGCGCCCGGCATCGTGAAACCGGCCTCGACCACGACTGGTACGAGTTCGTGTACGCGGATTTCGAGGCGGTTTGCGCCATCCTCGGCATCAGCCTCCGAACCAGCCCCGTCCGTTTGATGGGCGGCCGGTCACGACCAGAACCGCATATTTTCTTTCGCGGCTTCTGGAACCAAGGCGACGGCGCTTGCTTCGAGGGCACTTACGCCTACGAACGGCGCGCGCCCACCCGAATCAAACAGTATGCCCCCCAGGATCCCGAGCTTCACCGAATCGCCGACATCTTGCTGACCATCCAACGGCGGAACTTTTACCAGCTTCGCGCCGAGGCGCGTCATCGCGGGCATTGCCATCACGAACACAGCATGGCGATCTCGGTTGAGCGCGACAGCCCGGCGCACCAGGACATGACGGCGGACGCCGAAGAGACCATCTCGGGCGCGTTGCGTGACCTCGCACGCTGGCTCTACCGGCACCTTGAACGGGAGTATGATTACCAGACCTCTGACGAGATGGTCGACGAGGCGATCCGCATTGGCGGCTACAGCTTCACCGAAGATGGTGGCCGTTTCGGAGAGCGATGAGTGCGGAACCTCGCGCAAGCATCAAGGCACCGTCCGCACGCCCCTGAAGACGTCCGAACGGCACCTTTCACGACGGCTCAGGTTCAATCGGCTCCCGGCAGCGGGTCGAGTCCGAGTTCTTTCAGAAACGCGTTGTGTTTCGCCGTCGCCGCCCGAATCTGTTGTTCGATTTCGACCAGTTCCCGTTGCGTGGCCGCCAGATCAATCTCTTCCTCGCCCACGGCGGTGCTGATGTAGCGCGAGATGTTGAGGTTGTAGCCTTCCTCGGCGATGCGCTCCATGCTGACGCGCTTGGCGTAGCGGTCCTCCTCCTTGCGGAACTGGTAGGTCTCGATGATCTTGCCGATGTGCTCGTCCGTCAGTTGGTTCTGACGCTTGCCCTTGGCGAAATGCTCCGCCGCGTTGATGAACAGCACATCATCCGGCTTCTTGCACTTCTTCAGCACCAGGATGCAAACCGGGATGCCGGTGGAATAGAACAGGTTCGCGGGCAGGCCGATGACGGTGTCGATGTGACCGTCCTTCAACAGCTTCGTGCGGATGCGTTCCTCCGCCCCGCCCCGGAACAGCACGCCGTGGGGCAGGATGATGGCCATCACGCCGTCATCCTTCAGATAATGGAACCCGTGCAGCAGAAAGGCGAAGTCCGCCGCCGATTTCGGGGCCAGCCCGTGGCTCTTGAACCGCACATCCTCGCCCATCGCCTCGGTCGGTTCCCAGCGGAAGCTGAAGGGCGGGTTGGCGACGATGGCGTCGAAGGTGGGCTTTTTGGCGGGGTTCGGCTCGCGCAGCATGTCCCAGTCATTGGCCAGCGTGTCGCCGTGGAAGATCTGGAATTCGGTGTCCTTCACCCCATGCAGCAGCATGTTCATGCGGGCGAGGTTGTAGGTCGTGATGTTGCTTTCCTGGCCGAAGATGGTGCCGATGCCGCGCGGTCCCATCCGCTTGCGGACGTTGAGCAGCAGCGACCCCGATCCGCAGGCGAAATCGAGCACGCTGGCCAGACGCGTTTTCTGGCCCGTGGCGGGTTCCTGGCTGTCCAGGGTCACGATGCCCGACAGGATGTCGGAAATCGGCTGCGGCGTGTAGAACTCGCCCGCCTTTTTGCCGGAACCGGCGGCGAATTG
Organism: Azospirillum griseum; assembly: GCF_003966125.1. Lineage (GTDB taxonomy): Bacteria > Pseudomonadota > Alphaproteobacteria > Azospirillales > Azospirillaceae > Azospirillum > Azospirillum griseum. Next base: position 5,628 of record NZ_RXMA01000045.1, on the reverse strand, counting down.
ACCAATCAGGTATTCATAGGCGTCGCCCAGATGATCCACCTCGGCCGAGAACTCGGCCAGACCCTCGGCGATTTCCTTGATGATCGAACAGAGTCTTTTGTTTTTGTCGGTCTGCGTCTTTCCCAGCTTTTCCGAATAAAGATTGATCTCCGAAAACAGACCGTCGAGGGTGCTCTGGAAGGATTCATTTTCAATGTACTTGAATCCGTCGTGCAGCGTCATCAGCAGTTCGTTGTCCTGCGTGCGCGCCAGCTTGACAATGTTGTCCCACAGATAGGGCGGCTTGATCACATAATGCGCCTTGCGGCGCATCTGCTTTTCGAAATCGGCGATGTCGTCCGGATTGTCCTCGTACCACGCTTGCAGCGGCGTGCTCGCGCCTGTGCGTTCCAGCACGTCGTCCGGCAGATCGGGATAGTCCCGTCCCAGTTCCCGCTTGGCCGCCGCCTCGTAATTGTCCGACAGGTAGCGCAGGAACAGGAAGGACAGCATGTAATCGCGGAAATCATCCGCGTTCATCGCCCCGCGCAGCGCGTCGGCGATGGTCCAGAGCGTCTTGCCCAGTTGCTTTTGGATTTGGTCGTTCATGCTGCGGATGATCCTTTGGCGGGGCGCAGAAGCTCAAAGTCGGCGTAGCGGGAACGATGTTTGGTGATGGGCGGTTCCAGCGCCAGTTCCGCCATCGCGTTGCAGAAGGATGATTGTTCGTTCACGTGCTGGCGGTCGCCGTCAAGGTCGTTGTCCCAGACGAACAGATCCTTGGTGAAGGCGTTGAAATAGAGCGTGTCGGGCGTGCCGGTCGGGTTCCTCCTGGTCTTGCGCTTGCCTGCGTCCTTGAACTCCATAGACAGGCGCGTCTTGCCGGTGCGGTTGTAGGCGTAAATCAAGAGCAGCGAGATCGGTTTCGTGGGATTGTTCAGATCATCACGAAGCCGAGTTACCAGCGACTTTAGGTTCTTGTGTTTGCTCACGCGTCATCCTCCCCAACCTGGGGGAAAAGCTGCTGCATCAACCCCTTTTTGTGGATCTTGAGCGTGGCGAGCTTTTGGCTCTCGGCGGCGATGAGGTCGTCGAGGGAGGTGAGGCAGTCGGCGATGCGTTGCTGTTCGGGGGGTGAGGGTACCTTAATCAGGAATGCTAAGACATCTGATTTGGAGATATTCTTCATGGAACCAGAGCTGCCTTTGGCCAGCTTAGACAGTGCAGCGCGACCTTCGTCCGATCCCAAAATAAGGGCGACAAACGGCATACATGTTCCAGTTCTGGGTTTGGCTGCCCAAAGTCGATCTGGAAGGAATATGTTCTCCAGCCCAGTTTTTACATAGGCGTTAGCCCCCACAAGCGCAGGCGTGTTCATACGGCTGATGATGATTGTATCTCCGCAAACCGGCTCTCTTACTCTGCTGATTTCAAAATCATCAAACACCACCTTATTCTCGTTGAGATTGAAAAATCCATTTGTTACTGCGCTGGTTTTTAGAACCCCCACTTCGTTTTCTTGCGCTGGCCTATCACCAGAGTTCACGCTGACTCCGGCATCAAGTGAACTGAACAGCTCGGAAAGGGGAGTCTCCTCCCACTCCCCCGCACCCTCAAACTCGGGGAAGCGGAGGCGGGGTTGGGTTTCGCCTTCCTGGGGGAAAAGCTGCTGCATCAGGCCCTTCTTGTGGGCCTTCAGCGCCTCCACCTTCCGCCCCTGCGCGGCAATCAGCGCGTCCTCCGAGTTCAGACAATCGGCGATCTTGTTCTGTTCAAGGAGCGATGGCAGTGGGATTTCAGACGCAAGAAAGGTTTCAGGGTGGATGCGCTTGGCAATTCGGCTCCCGTCCGCCGCCTCTCCAACTCTCAGATAAAATTCCTTCCGCTTGACGCATTCCAGAAGAAACGCGTCGTTCACGCCCGCAGAGACATCGAAGCAAGGCAAGTCGACCGTCGACTCATATCCATCCAATTCCTCAGGGATAATTCCAAAAGCTTGATTTAGGAAATCAAGCTTGCTATAAATCAATTGACCTGATTTTCGCCGGAAGTACTGCGTATTGGCGCTTCCCTGAATGGCGTCATTCTTCGCGAACACCCCGCCGCCCCAAAGTTTCACGGTGATCTTTTTTGCTACGTCCCCCTTGCTTCCTGCAAGACGGCTCTCGGACAGAAAACGACTGAGCCGCTTTGGTTTCCAAGCTTCCGCCTCCCCAAACTCCGGAAAGCGCCGCTTGGGCACCAATCCCGCCCCGCCACCCGTTGCGGCGTCGGACTTCCCCTTACTGCTCATAAGCGCTCAACCCCGAAATCACGCGGTCCCCGGCGCGCTTCCGCAACACCGGCATCAAATCGGCCATCAGGTCCAGTTCCTTCACCCGCCGCGCCTTCCAATTCAGATCAAGCGGTTCCATCAGGTCGGTCAGCGCCTCGCCGTCGAAGATCATGCGTTGCAGGATGGTGTCGACGAAGTCTTGCAGCGCCTGCGTGGCCAGACCGTGCTTGTCGGCGATGCCCGCCAGCTCCGCCGCGTTCTTGTTCGCCTTGAAGCGGTTGTAGCCCTCGCGGATGGCCCTCTCGCTCAACCCCCCGCCCGGCGTCAGGCTGTTGACGTAGGCGGTGAAGTCCTCGCGCTCGCCCATCAGTTTGGCGTCGGACAGGATCAGGTTGATCAAATCCTCCCGGCTCATCGTCTGTTTGCCGGGTGTTGCCTCCGAATAGCGGGCGATCAGGCCCATGATGTAGTCGTAATCGATGACGGATGATGCGAAGAGGACGAATTCGAAATCCAACTGGTCGGCTTCGGGCGTCGGCGTGTTCTCATTCGGGTCTTGGCCCTTGCCCCGCTGGTCGCGCAGCCGCTTCGCGGTGTCCAGATAGGCCCCGCGAAAGCCAAGCAGATCGTCGCGCGGCAGGATCCGTTCGATGGCCTCGACGTTTTCGGGCGTCAGGTCGGTGTATTGGTCCAACTGGGTCTTGAGCCGCTGGACCTCCTTGAAATGGTCGATGAAGGCCGCGCGGGCGGCGTCGCCCTTGAGGTTGGGAACCTGATCCGGCGCGCACTCCAACCCCTGCGCCGTCATGAAGCTGTCGAGCGCCTGGACGGCGGCCTCCAGCTTTTCGATCACCACGGGGGCCTTGTCCACCAGCCAGATTTTGCGGGCCTTGTCGGCGGTCGCCTCGCCGGAGAACAGGGCGATGGCGGCGTCGACCGCCTCTTGCTGCTGGCGGAAATCCAGGATGTTGCCATAGGGTTTGGTGGCGTTCAGCACCCGGTTGGTGCGGGAAAAGGCCTGGATCAGGCCGTGGTGTTTCAGGTTCTTGTCAACATAGAGGGTGTTGAGGAATTTGGAGTCAAAGCCCGTCAACAGCATGTCGACGACGATCGTGATGTCGATCTTGTGCTTTGGCACCGTGGGGAAGGCCTTGCGCAGGTCGGCGTCGGGCCATTGCTGGTCCTTGATGCGTTTCTGCACGTCCTGATAATACAGATCGAACTCGCTGATCCTGTGGTTCGTGCCGTGGTTGGCGTTGTAATCCGCCAGGATGGCCTTCAACGCCTCCTTCTTCTTTTCCGGTTCAACCGTGTTGTCCTCCTTCTCCGTCGGCAAATCCTCTTGAATCTGCTTGACGTCCGGATCGCCCTCCGCCGGGGGCGAGAACACACAGGCGATGGTCAGCGGCCGGAAGCCGGGATCGGCGGCCTGCCTTTCGGCCTGCATGGTCTTGAACAGCGCGTGGTATTCGATGGCGTCGTTGATCGACGCGGTGGCCAGCAGCGCGTTGAACCGGCGTTGATCGGTGGCCGTGTCGTGCTTCGACAGGATCGCCTCGATCACCGCGCGCTTGGCCAGCGCCTCCCCCGGCTTGGGCAGGGTTTTTCCCTGCGGCTTGAAGTAATCGACGTGAAAACGAAGGACGTTTCCGTCATCGATGGCGTTGGTGATCGTGTAGGTGTGAAGACGATTTTGGAAGAGATCCTCCGTCGTCTTCATGCTGCCCAGGGTGTCTTCGATTTTCTGCTGCGCCGCGTTTTCGTCGAAGATCGGCGTTCCGGTAAAGCCGAAAAGCTGGGCGCGCGGGAAGAACGCCTTGATGGCCTTGTGGTTCTCGCCGAACTGCGACCGATGGCATTCGTCGAAGATAAGGGCGATGCGCTTGTCGCGCAGGGGTTCGAGCTGTTCCTTGAAGCTCTTCTGGTTGTTTTTCTTCTGCTGCTTGTTGCGCTTGCTGTCTTCATCCAGCGCAAGGCCAAGCTTCTGGATCGTGCAGACGATGACCTTGTCGGCGTGGTCGGTGGACAGAAGGCGACGGACAAGGGAGGCGGTGTTGGTGTTTTCCTCGACGCAACCGTCCTGGAACTTGTTGAACTCCTCGCGCGTTTGCCGATCCAGATCCTTGCGGTCCACAACGAACAGGCATTTTTCAATGCCGGGATTGTCCTTCAGCAGCGTGGACGCCTTGAAGGAGGTCAGCGTCTTGCCGCTGCCGGTGGTGTGCCAGATGTAGCCGTTGCCGCCGTCCTGCGCGATGGAATCGACAATCGCCTTCACCGCATAGACCTGATACGGCCGCATCATCAGGAGCTTTTGCTCGCTCGCCACCAGAACCATGTAGCGGCTGATCGTCTGGCCAAGGGTGCATTTGACGAGGAAGCTGTCGGCGAATGTGTCGAGGCGCTCAACCTTCTTGTTGTCCGCATCGGCAAATTCGTAAATCGGCAGAAAGCGCTCCTCGGCGTTGAAGGCGAAATGGCGCGCGTTGTTGTTCGCAAAATAATAGGTGCGATCGCGGTTGCTGACGATGAAAAGCTGTAGAAAGCACAGAATCGTCTTGGTGTAACCGTTGCCGGGGTCGTTCTTGTAATCGACGATCTGCTCCATGGCGCGACGCGGGCTGATGCCGAGGGTCTTCAGCTCGATCTGAACGACCGGCACGCCGTTGATCAGGAGGATGACGTCATAGCGATGGTGGCTGTTGTCCGTGTTGATGCGGAGCTGGTTGACCACCTCGAAGGAATTCTTGCACCAGTCCTTGATGTTGACGAGCGTGTAATTCAGCGGCGTGCCATCGTCGCGGGTAAAATCATTGCGTTCGCGCAGGACGCGCGCCGCCGTAAACACATCCGGCGTGACGATCTCATCGAGAAGGCGTTGAAATTCGCTGTCGGTGAGGGTGACGCGATTCAGTTGCTCGAACTTCCTTCTGAAGTTCTCTTCCAATGCCGCTCGATCCCGGATATCAGGCCGATATTCGTATTTGAGGTCGCGCAGCTTGGCGACCAACTCTTCTTCAAGATCACGCTCGGCTTTGTTCATTGCCATGAGAAAATTCACTGCCTCTGTGGGTCAATTCGGGAAAATCGATTTGGTCAAGTCGCATAGAACGCAGAGATGCGACTTTTGAAAATTCACAGGCGGCGGTTCCCGGTCAGCCGACAAACGCCCCACACCTCACCTCACGTCCCCATTCGCCCGCGTGCAACAATCCGCGCTGACGCGTTTGCTTCCGGGCACACTCTATGTGCCCATCGCCATTACCGCAACGGTTGGGCCTCCATGCCAGGGCTATCGCATTTGGCCGAGGATGGCTCTGGCGTATTCGTCGGACCAACCTGCCCGCTTTCGCCTGGCTCGGATTGAGTCGGTG
>NZ_RXMA01000044.1 GCF_003966125.1 Azospirillum griseum | reverse complement strand
CGACTCAATCCGAGCCAGGCGAAAGCGGGCAGGTTGGTCCGACGAATACGCCAGAGCCATCCTCGGCCAAATGCGATAGCCCTGGGGGCGGGGCGACGGCCTCTTGACGCCATTGCCCGCTTCTGGCTCGTTGACGGTCCGACCCAGCGAGGAGCCGACCGGATGAGCAGCCCGTCACACCCCACCGAACGCCGCGCCATCATTGACGGTTGTCTGGCGATGAACCGGTTGGGAATCAATCAAGGCTCGTCGGGCAATCTGTCGATCCGGGTGGGGGAGGGCTTTCTCGTCACCCCGACCAGTTTGCCTTATGACGAGATGACGCCGGACGACGTCGTCGAGATGGGCTTTGACGGCACCTATGTCGGTGCCCGGCGACCCTCGTCGGAATGGCGGTTCCACCGCGACATTCTGCGGGCGCGGCCCGATGTGAACGTGGTGCTGCACACCCACGCCGTGCACGCCACCGCGCTGGCGGTGCATGGCCGGGGCATTCCCAGCTTCCATTACATGGTGGCACTGGCGGGTGGCGATTCGATCCGTTGCGCGCCCTACGCCACCTTCGGCACGCAGGACCTGTCCGACCACGCGCTGGCGGCGCTGGATGGGCGACTGGCCTGCCTGCTGGCCAACCACGGCATGATCGTGCTGGGCGGCAGCGTCAAAGCGGCGCTGGCGCTGGCGGTGGAGGTTGAAACGCTGGCCCGGCAATATCTGCTGGCCCAGCAATTGGGTGAGCCGGTGATCCTGCCGCCCGATGAGATCGCCCGCGTGGCGGAGAAAATGCGGCGAATGAAGTACGGCCAACCGCTGGACGACCGCGACGCGCCGGAGGACACCGCCCGCCCGCGCGGGTGATCGCCGTTCCGGCACATCCTTTCCGTCACGCCGTTACGGCGTCAACTGCGCCATCGGCTTGTAGGTGGCGACCCGCAGCCGCGACCGGGGGGCCTCGGTGTCCAGCGGCGGCGGTTGATGATCGGTCGGCGGCTGATACACGGTGGGCAGGGTCAGCGCGATGCGGGTCCCTTGACCCGGTTCGCTGGCCACCTCGATGTCACCGCCCAGCATGGCGGTGTAATGCCCGACCAGGGTCAGGCCCAACCCGGCCCCGCGCCGTTTGCCGGTGGTTGGAGCTGTCCCGCCTTGAACAAAGGGTTGGAACAGGCGACCGGTCTGGACGCTGGGGAAGCCCCGCCCGCTGTCGGTCACGGTGAAGCGGACACTGGGGACGCCCTCGCGCTCCAGCGATTCGGCGGACAGCAGCACGGCCCCGCCCTGGGTGAATTTGCAGGCGTTGTCGAGCAGGTTGAGCAGGGCCTGGCGCACCTTGGTGAAGTCCGAATGCATGGTCCCCAGCCCGGCGGGGGCGGCGATCTCCAGGCTGTTGCCGTGCAGATCGGCGGCGGGCAGGCTGCGTTCGCGCAGTTCGACCAACAGACGGTTGACGTCGAAATCCTGAAGGCAGACATCCATCGCCCCGGCCTCGATCTTGGCGTAGTCCAGCAGAGAGTCGACCAGCCCGACCAGTTGCTCGCCGGTCCACTGGATCTGCTCCACATCGGCGGCCAGTTCGGTCACGCCCTTGCGGTGCAACTCGCCCATCAACGCCTGGCTGGATTGGATGATGTCGGACAGCGGGGCGTGAAGCTGCTGTCCCATGTTGACCAGGAAATCGGTCTTGGCCTCGTTGAGGTTCTCGGCGCGGGCCTTGTCGCGCAGCAGTTGGCTGATCTGGCCGTCGGCCTCCTGCCGCTCGCGTTCGGTCGATTCCAGATTGGCGCGCAGGCGTTGGACAGCGCGGGCCAGCGTGGCAACCTCGTCGTCCCGGTGCAGGACGGGCAGGGGAATGTTGGTTTGGCCGCTGGCCAGCGCCGACACGGCGTCGGCCATCACCGACACCGGGCGGGAGACGCTGCGTTGGATCCACCAGACCGCCAGAAGCCCGACCAGCAGAACGGCGGCACCGATGGCGGTGGCGACCTTGGTGTAACCGGACATGCCGACGGCCAGGGCGTTGCGCAAGCCATCGGCCCCATGGTCGGCGCGGCGGCGCACCTCGCCGATGTTGGCGGCGATGCCGGCGGCGTTGGGAGCCATGGAGTCGGCGCGCAGATTGTCCTCTTCGGTGACGGTCGCCTCCACGCGGGCGATGTTCTCGTCGGCCTTGGCCAGAAGCTCGCCGACCTCGCCGATGATCTGCCGGGTGCCGGGGACCCACAGATAGCGGTTCATCTCGGTCAGCTTGTTGCGGGCGGCGGCCAACTGCGCCTTCATCGCGTCGGCGTCCTGCGGATCGCGCCGTTCGACGAAGCGGGACAGATGCTCCTGCATCAGCAGGACGGCGATGGCGGCGTCGCTGGCCAGCGCGGTGGAATCGACCCCGCCCGCGTTCTTCAGCAGGCCGAGCTTCTCGCGGGTCTGGCTGACCAGCGGTTCCAGCGTGGTGATGATGCGGGTGCTGCGGTCCTCGCGCAGGGCGATCACGCGTTGCACTGCCCCCCAATAGTCGGTGAGCGAGCCGGTGGCCCGCACCAACGCGGCGCGGTCGGCGGGATCGGAGGCGGCCTTGGTCAGGCTGGCCAGCCGGTCGTTGAGGCTGTCGTGGCGCAGCGTGGCGTCGAGCAGGCTTTGGCCGTCGCCGTAGGTCAGGTGGTCGCGCACCGACACTTCGAGATCGCGCAGGGCAATGTCAGCGTCCGCCGCCGTCTGGGCGATGTCGGCGCTGTTGGAAAAGGCGCCAACGTCGCGGCTGATGGCGTAAAACCAGCCCAAACCGACCACGGCCAACACAAGGACCAGGGCCAAAGCCACGCCAAAGCCGACCGACAGGCGGGAGGCCATGGTCGTCGCGCGGGGTCGGGGCGGGCCGCCGCTCCGGGACAGAATGCCGCTCCGCTTCACACCAACTCCCGCACGCGCTGCCAAGGCCGGATTGCGACGGCGTTCACACGCCGGGCGCGCGGATTGTAGCTTGGCGCGCCCGTCCCGCAAACAGCCAAGTGGCGGTCAATCGCCGTCGGTCGGGCTGGAAAAGGCATAGGCCTGCATGCCGATGCTGCCATGCTCGAAGCCCGCGTGCAGCCGCTCGGCCCGAACCTCCTCCCCGGCGGCTCCAAAGGCGACCGGCAGCGGCAGGAAATGCTCGTCGGTGGGGTGGGCGCGGCGGGCGTCCGGGCTGCGGCTCTGCCAATTGGCCAGGGCCTCGGCGTCTCCGGCCGACAGGGTGCTGTCGAGCCAATTGGCGAAGTCGCTGGCCCAGCGCGCCACACCGACGCCGCCGAACTGGAACTCCCGCAGATTGTGCACGGCCCCGCCGCTGCCGAGGATCAGCACGCCCTCGTGGCGCAAGGCGGCGAGCTGGCGGCCCATGGCGATGTGGTCGGCCGCGCTGCGGCCCGGCTGAACCGCCACCTGCGCCACCGGGATGTCGGCGTCCGGGTACATGAGCTTCAGCGGAACCCAGGCCCCATGATCGAGTCCCTGGGTCGGGTCGGCAACGCCGCCGATCAGCCCGGCCACCCGTTCGGCCAGGGCGGTGGCCCCGGGGGCCGGGTAGCGCAGGCGGTACAGCGCGTCGGGGAAGCCGTAGAAATCATGCACCGTCTCGGGCGCGGCGGCGGTGCTGACGGCGGGGCGGCGGGTGGTCCAGTGAGCCGACACCGCCAGGATGGCGCTGGGCCGTCCGAGTCGCTCCCCCAGACCGGCGAGGAAGGCGCGGCCGGGGCTGTTTTCCAAAATCAGCGTCGGTGCGCCGTGGGAGACGAAGACGGACGGGAAGGCGGGCATCGGAACGAACTCCAACCGAGTGGGCAGGAGGTCATTGGACCAAAGAAAAACCCCAGCCGCTAGGCCGGGGTTTTCCGAAAGTCTGTTCCAGGAGCCGCAACAAAGATGGCGACGACTCCGGTAATCTTCAGGCGCAAACGATCAATGCAGGTGCTTGGGCAGCTCAGCGATCGACTGCTCGATCAGCTGGTCGGCCTGGGCGGCCTGCACGCCGCTGGTCAGGATGCGGCGGCTGGCCCCGATGGCGACATCGACGGTCAGGTTGCGCACCTCAGCCACCGCAGCGGCTTCGGCCTGGGCGATGCGGGTCATCGCCTGGGTTTCACGGCGCTTCAGCGACGCGTCGAGATCGGCACCGGCCTGCGCGCGCAGACGGGCCGCTTCTTCGCGGGCGTGGGCCAGGATCGCTTCCGCTTCCTTCAGCGCGTCGGCCTGACGGCGTTGATAGCCGCTGAGCAGGGCGAGCGCGTCCTTGTGCAGGCGCTCCGCCTCGTCCAGTTCGGCGCGGATCTTGGCGGCGCGGGAGTCGAGCACGGCGGTGATCGCCGCCGACGCCTTCTTCCACACCAGAGCCACGAAAATGACGAAGGAGACGGCGACCCAGAATTCAGGCTTGTTGAACATCACCGACGCTCCTCGATCACGGCGGCCACGGCGGCTTCAGCCTGGGCGGCGTCAACCTCGACCCCCGCCAGACGGCTGGCGATGTCGCGGGCGATGTCCGCCGACGTGGTGCGGATGTTGGCGATGGCCTGGTCCTTGGCCGAGGCGATGGACGCTTCGGCGGCGGTCAGACGGGCGGCGAGATCGGCGGTGAGCGCCGCTTGCCGGGATTGGGTGTTCGACTCGATCTCCGCGCTGGTCTGACCGATGAGGGTCAGCGCCTCGGCACGGGCACCGGCGAGGGACTGTTCGACCTGCGCCAGAACGGCTTCGGCCTCTTCCTTCAACTGGGCGGCCTTGGCGAGGTCACGCGAAATGCGCTCTTGCCGCGCCTCCAACACCTCGGCCACGCGCGGAAGCGCCTTTTTGGACATGAGGTAATAGAGAACGCCGAAGGTCAGCGCCAACCAGAAAATCTGGGTCGGGAAATTGGCGGGATTGAGCTGCGGCAGGCCGCCGGAAGCGTGCTCGCCGCCGTGCGCCGCGTTCGGAGCGTGCTCCGCCGCAGCCGCCAGGACAGTGCCAGCCATCGTGGTGAGCGTGACGAGCGAGACGCCCGCAACACCCGACCAGCGGGCCAGCCGGCCTTTGGCCAACAGGTTCGGCATGATCGGTCCCCCTAGGCAAAGGAGCGGCACCGAAACGTCCCGAAGGAAGCCCGGTGCCGCATCAGAGCGTTGAATTGTAAAGAGCCGCTCTGGCCTTAGGCGAACAGGATCAGGAAGGCGATCAGCAGGGCGAACAGCGCGACGGCTTCCGTCAGAGCGAAGCCCAGAATGCCGACCGGGAAAACCTTCGGCTGGACGGCCGGGTTGCGGGCGATCGAGCTGATGAGCGTCGAGAAGATGTTGCCGATACCCAGGCCGACGCCGGCGAGGGCGATAACGGCCAGACCGGCACCGATGAACTTGGCGGCTTCAGCTTCCATGGTACTCATTCCTCTAGGTAAGTGTGAACTCAATGGAACGGAAAGAAGACAGGCTGGCTTGCGTTGGGATCAGTGCAGTTCCAGCGCGTCGCGGATGTACAGGCAGGTCAGGATCGAGAAGACGTAGGCTTGCAGGAACGCAACCAGGAACTCGAAGCCGGTCAACGCGATGTTGATGGCCAGGGGGACGAGGCCGGTGACGAAACCCAGCGCGCCAAGGCCGCTGATCATCAGAACCGTGAAGCCCGCAAACACCTTCAGCATCGTGTGACCGGCCATCATGTTGGCGAACAGTCGGATCGAGAGGCTGACGGGGCGCATCACGTAGGAGATCACTTCGATCGGGATGAGGATCGGAGCGAGCGCCACCGGAGCGCCGTGCGGCATGAAGAAGGAGAAGAAGTGCAGGCCGTGCTTGAGCAGGGCCAGGATCGTCACGAACACGAACACGGTCGCCGCCAGCGCGAAGGTGACGATGATGTGGCTGGTGAACGTGAAGGTGTAGGGGATCATGCCGATCATGTTGCCGACCAGCACGAACATGAAGACCGAGAACACGAAGGGGAAGTAAGGCTTGGCGTCGTGCCCGGCGTTGTCACGCACCAGACCGGCGACGAATTCATAGGCCATCTCGGCCAGCGACTGCAGACGGCCGGGAACCATCGACTTGTTCGCCATGCCGACGACCAGCAGCGCGTAGATCAGCGCCACCGACACGACCATGAACAAGGCGGAGTTCGTGAACGACACGTCGTAACCGCCGAGCACGATCTGGAACAACGGGTTGATTTGGAACTGGTGAAGCGGATCCAAGGTCGTCCTCGCTCAGTGTGCGTCGCCGTCTTGGCGCTCGTTGTCGTCCCCAGTGGGCCGGCCGTAGCCGGCGGCGATGCCGAGACCCATAACGGCCCGGTAGACATTCAGCACTCCCGCCGCCGCCCCGAAGAAGAACATGACGATCAGTCCCCAGGGCGCGGTGCCGAGCCAGCGGTCGAGCAGAAGCCCGCCACCGACGCCGACGATCATGGCCGCCACCAGCTCGGTCCCGATGCGCCACGCGGTCTCCAGCGGGCCGTTGGGTGGGCGGTGGTATTTGCTACCGGGTCCGCCAGACCAACCGCGCTGTGCAGCACGCGCCTTGCGCAATCGGGCGTCAAGCTCATCCAATGGGTTTGGAGGGGTGGTGTTCATCACAGCGCCTCTCCGGTCCCGTCGGCCCGCAGCCATACGAAAGCGGCGAGACCATACGGGCGGGGCGCACCCCTGTCAAGTCGCAAAACCCGCCTCGCAAGATGTTGAAAACAAAGGTAATTTTTACGGCGGTCGCGGTTTATGCCGCACTGCGGCGTGTTGTCTCGCCGCGCGGCGTGAAAAAACCCAGTGGTAGGACCGGAAAAGCGGGGTTTGGCGCGCGTCCCAACCGGTTGGGGAAGGAGCGTCATGGCTCAGCCCGCGATCCGCGTGCCCAGATCCTGGGCGATGCGGTCGGCGGTGGTCCCCGCCGGATAAACACCGACGAATCCGCCATCCGGCCCCATCAGGTAGATGAAGCTGGAGTGATCCATCAGATAGTCCTCCGGCTTTCCGTCCTTCTGCGGGGCCTTGGCGTAGTAGACGCGGTAGGCGCGCGCGGTGCTCCGCACCTGATCGGCGTTGCCGGTCAGGCCGACAAGGGCAGGGTGGAACAGGGCGACATAGTCCTTCAGGTGCGCCACAGTGTCGCGCTCCGGATCCACGGAGATGAACAGGGGCTGCACCTTGTCGGCCTGGCGGCCCAGCAGATCGAGCGCCTTGGCCATGACCCCCAGCTCCGTCGGGCAGACGTCGGGGCAATAGGTGTAGCCGAAATAGATCAGCAGATATTTGCCCCGGTAATCCGCGTCGGTCACGGTCTTGCCGGTGTGATCGGTCATGGTGAAGGGGCCGCCGATGGGCACGGCGGACTTGGTCGCGCTTTGCACCGTCGAGGAGGCGTTGTTCACCTGCCACCAGGCGATTCCGGCGGACACGGCGATGGCAATGGCGGACGCGGCGGCGATGCGCAGGAGACGAGCCTTCATGATCGGTGAGGAATGAGCCTGTCCGCCCGCGAGGTCAAGGGGGCAGACGGCGTGAACCGGGTTGAAAAAAGGAGTGTGCGTGCAGAGAAGGATTGCTGTGGCTCTTGCCGGGTGTTCGTTGCGCGGCTACCAATGACCCGGTTGCGCACGTTTTTCTCATCAGCGTTGAGGTCTCATGCGGTCGGGCGTTCTCCTGGGTGGTCTGGCGCTTCTGTCCATCGCGTTCGGTGGGGCTGTTGCGCGCGCGTCCGACGCGATCGGGGTGCGGACCATGACGATCACCCCGCCGGAGCGTGGGGCGTCGGTCGGTCTGACCCTGTGGTACCCGGCGGGCAGCGGTGGACGGCCGGAGCGTTTCGGGGCAAACCCGGTGTTCGCCGGGGTGTCGGCCCTGCGCGACGCGGCGATGGCGGAAGGGGTGTTCCCCGTGGTGCTGATCGCCCATGGCGGCTTGCGCTCCGCGCCGCACCAGTCGGCCTGGATCGGCTCGCGGCTGGCCGAACGTGGCTACATTGTCGCGGCGATCCAACCGCCGCCGCTGACCGCCACCGACGCGACGCGGGGGGTGGCCGAAATCGGTCTGCGCCCGCGCGATCTGTCGGCGGCGTTGACGGCGGTGGAAAGCGACCCGTCGCTGCGCCCCTACGCCGATCTGGACAAGGTGGCGGCGCTGGGCTTTTTCCTCGGCGGAACCTCGGCCCTGGCGGTGGGGGGCGCGCGCCTGGATCCCGAGCGTTTCCGGCGGCTGTGCGACACCCCGGTCGGCGGGCCGGATTGCGCGTGGTTCACCCGGGCGGGCGTCGATCTGCGGAAGGTGGACACCGCCCCGTTGGCGCGCGACCATCGCGACCCGCGCGTGCGCACCGTCGTGGCGGTCGATCCCGAAATCAGCGCGGCCTATTCGCTGGACGGGTTGGCGGAAACGGCGGTGACGACGACCATCATCAACCTGGGCGCGCGCGGGGAAACGCCCGCTTGGCTGGAATCCGCCTATATGGGGGCGATCACCCCGGTGGCGCGCTACATCCGCGTGCCGGGGGTTGCGTCCTTTTCGTCCTTTGGCCTGTGCACGCCGCGCGCGGGGTTGATCCTGCGCACCGAGGGCGAGGACGAGGCCATTTGCCAGGACAGCGGCGGGCAGCGGCGCGAGGACATCCACAACCGGCTTGCCGCGATGATCGCGGCGGCGCTGCTGCGCGGGTTTTCCACCACGCCCTGACGCCGCCCATCCTTCGCCCATCGCCGTCCGTCAAGCGGTCCCCCCCGGTTGGCTCCGATCCAACCGGCTCCGGCCGGATGGTCAGGCCGCCTTGCGGAGGCCGGAGGCCGTCAGATGCGCGCCGATGCGCTTGTCCGCCTTCTCGATGTGCCCGAACAGCCAGTCGCGGACCAGCGCCAGCAGATCGTCCCCCACGGCGGTTTCACCGGAGTCCAGGCGCTGCTTCAAGGCGGTGGCGCGCTGGCGCAGGGCGTCGTGTTCGGCCTTGTGGGCGACGCGGTCGGGGTAGCCGCTGCGCTCCATCACCCGTTCCTCCTGCTCGAAGTGCTGACCGGTGTAGGCCAGCAGCCGGGTGACGGCGGCGGCCAACCGGTCGCGGTCGCCGGGTGCGGCGGCGTGGGCGGCGGCCTCGTTCAGCAGGGCAATCAGGATCATGTGGTCGGTGTCGATGCCATCGTCGCCCACGGCCAACGCGTCGGTCCAGGCCATGAACACCGGCGCGCTTTCGGCGCTGTGGCCGGTGTGCAGGGTGGTCAGCGGCGCGGCGTTGATGGCTTCAACGTTGATCAGAAAGGCGTCCACCATGCGGCGCAGCGCGTCGGCCTGTTCGGACAAGCCGCCCGCCGCGCCCAGCAGCGCGCCCGCCGACCGTTCGGTGTCCTGCGCGGCGTCGGACACCGCGCCGATGCTGTCGGAGACCTGACGGGTGCCGTGCGCGGCGTCGGAGGCGCTGCGGGCGATTTCGCTGGTCGCCGCCCCTTGCTGCTGGACGGCGCTGGCGATGGAGGCACCGATTTCGTCGCTGCGGGCCACGATGCGCCCGATGTCGCGGATCGCGTCCACGGCGGTGCGCGTCGCCTCCTGCACCTGGGCGATGTGCTGGCCGATCTCCTCGGTGGCCTTGGCGGTCTGCCCGGCCAGCGTCTTGACCTCGCCCGCGACCACGGCGAAGCCCTTGCCGGCCTCTCCGGCGCGCGCGGCCTCGATGGTGGCGTTGAGCGCCAGCAAATTGGTCTGGCTGGCGATTCCGGCGATCAGGTCCGCCACCTCGCCAATCTTCTGCGCGGCATTGCCCAGCCCGTCGATCTGCGATCCCGCCCGCTGCGACGCAGCGACGGCCTCGTTTGAGATCGCCGACGAGGTCACGACCTGATCGCCGATCACCGCGATGGCGCCGGTCAATTCCTCGGCCGCCGCCGCCACCGTCTGGACGCTGTGGGAGGCCTGTTGCGAGGCGGTGGCGACGGAGGTGGCTTCCTGCCGGTTGCGGTCGGCGGTGGCCGACAGGGCGCGGGCGGTGCTGTCCAGCGTGGACACCGCACCGCTCACCGCCCGGATGGTGTCGGCGATGGTGGCGTCGAACCGGTCGGTCAGGCGCTTCAGCGCGCGGGCGCGCTGTTCGGTGACGCGCATCTCGATCTGTTGGCGTTCCCAATGCCGGGCGAGATCGATCTGCTGGACCCGGAACACCTCGACCGTGCGGGCCATGCCGCCGATTTCATCGCGGCGGGCGGTGCCAGGGACCGTCACCGCGCTGTCGCCATCGGCCAAGGCCTGCATCACCCGGCCCATGCCGTCGAGCGGGCCGGTGATGGCCCGGCTGACCAGATAGGCGGTCATGGTGGCCGCCACGGCGATCAGCAGACCGATGGCTCCCAAACGCAGGGCGGCGTCCTGGAAAGCGGCGTCCACATCGTCGATGTAGATGCCCGATCCGATGATCCAGCCCCAGGGGGCAAAGCCCATCACATAGGACAGTTTGGGAACCGGGTCGGCGAAACCCGGCTTGGGCCACAGGTAGTCAACGAAGCCCGACCCGTTCGTCTTGACCACCCGGTTGAATTCCAGGAACAGGTTCTTGCCCTTCGGGTCGGTGGTTTGCGCCATGTCCTTCCCTTCCAGGTCCGGCTTGATCGGGTGCATGATCATGCGCGACGACAGGTCGGTCAGGAAGAAATACTCCGATCCATCGTGGCGCAACGCACGCAGCGCCGCCTTGGCGGCGGCCTGGGCGGCATCGCGCGTCAGGGTTCCGTTGCGCTCCTGCGCCTCGTAATGGCCGATCAGGGTGTGCGCGACCTCCACCACCGTGCGGGTCTTGTCCTGGCGGTCGGTCATCATCGCGCCGCGCAAACCCAACAAGCTGATGATGCCAACCAAAACCAACCCAACCCCGGCGGCGGCCAGAATCACCCCGATTTTCGCCTTGATGCTGAAGCGCTCGAACACGACGGACAGACCTCCGGTTGCGGCAATGCCATGCACACGAAAAAAAGCGATGGCGTTGTCACCGCTATCATGGCGGGCCGTCAACCGGTCCGATTGACGCAGCAAGGCTTTCCTGATCGGGTGAATAGGGTGTTGCGGGCAGGGTGCGGCCAGAGAGGTCGCCTGCGGCGACGGCGGCGTTGACCGAAGGTCACCTCCACCGCCGCGCCGGAGGTGTCCTTACAGCACGGTCAGCATGCTGGCGACCAGCGGGTGACGGACGATGTCGCCCTCGGTCAGGCGGACGACGGCGATTCCATCCACCGCATCAAGCCGTTGGGCGATGTCGGACAGGCCGGACAGATGGTCGAGCAGGTCGGTCTGATCCGGGTCGCCGGTCAACACCATGGTGGAATGCCAGCCCAGCCGGGTCAGCAGCATCTTGATCTGGGCGTAGGTGCAGTTCTGCGCCTCGTCGATCACGACAAAGGCGTTGTTCAGGGTGCGCCCGCGCATGTAGCCGATGGGGGCGACCTCGATGGTCCCGTCGGCCATCAGCGCCCGCAGGCGCTTGGCCCCCATGCGTTCCGACAGCGCGTCGGTCAGCGGGCGCAGGAAGGGAGCCATCTTCTCGTGCAGGTCGCCGGGCAGGAAGCCGATGCTTTCCCCGGCCTCCAGCGCCGGGCGGGACAGCACGATGCGGTCCACCTGCCCGCGTTCCAGGGCATCCACCGCCGCCGAGACGGCGAGGTAGGTCTTGCCGGTCCCCGCCGGGCCGATGGCGACGACGAGATGATGCGCGGCGATGGCGTCCATCAGCGCCTTCTGGTTCGTGTTCTGCGGCTTGACGGTGCGCAGATAGCTTTGATCGCGCCGTTCGGCTCCGCCGTTGGATGAGCCGCCCAGCGGATCCCAGCCGGATCGGTTGGGAAACAGGGACAGAACGGTGGAACCGTCCCGCGCGGTGGTCACGCCGCTGGGAAGGGTCTTGCTCGAACGTTTGGCCATGACGCGTCTCCTCGGTTGGGGGTGGCGCAGATTCCAGGCACAACAAAGAGTCCAGACACAAAAAAGCCCCCCGGAAACGGGAGGCACGCTGATCGTCGCAACGGTTGGGAGGCGGGTGCGGAGCGGTGAAGGAAGGCGTGTGCCGCAGCGCCGACGCGTCGTTCACCCCGTCTTGCGGGGTGGGGCGGCAGGCCGGTTCTGGATGGCGGACACAGGATCAAATGTCCCTCGCAAACGTTTCACATCGTCGCGACAACCCACTGCACAGCAGCATGAGCGCGTGCGGCGCGGCGCGCCAGTCGGATTTGCGCGCGTCGCGAAAGATTCACACCAGATGTGGTGTGGGCAACACGCCGTGGTCGCGCGCGGCCGGGGTGGAGCCGCAGCGGAAATGGGCGGGACCAGCGCCGCCGCCAGCGTGTGAACATGATTTGCGGCCGGACCGTGGCGGCGATGATGGGAAACCCTTGAACGACGGGGCACCACACAGCTAGAAGTCAGAAAAAGGCCACAGTGGATTCGATGCCTCCGGCTGGGACGGCGTGATGGTCCCTGTGGTCATCGGGGCGGCAGGAACAAACGGGAAGTCAGCGGTGAGCAGCGCCAATCAGGTTGCCGAACGGGACATGCCGTTCCAATTGCGGGGCAATTCCTTCACCATGATGGTGCTGAAGGTCAACGCCCCGAATTCGCAGGATTTCTTTCCGCAGTTGAACGTGAAGATTCGGCAGGCGCCGAATTTCTTCCGCAACGCCCCGGTGGTGCTGGATTTCGAGGAGCTGCCGGACACGGTTGTCTTCGATTTGTCCGCCTTCATCGCGCAGGTTCGCGCGCATCATTTGTTGCCGGTGGGTTTTCAGGGCGGCCCCCGCCCGGTGCAGGAGGCGGCGATCACCGCCGGGCTGACGCCGATGCCGACGGGCCGCGTCGCCAAGCTGGAGACCGCCAAGGGGCCGGACCCCCGCGCGGCCAACCCGGCGGCCACGGTGACGGTCGAGGTGGTGCACCGCCCGGCCATCATCGTGACGGAGCCGGTGCGTTCCGGCACGCAGATCTACGCGGAGAAGACCGATCTGGTCATCGCGGCGTCGGTCTCGCCGGGGGCGGAACTGCTGGCGGATGGCAACATCCATGTGTATGGAGCGCTGCGCGGGCGGGCGTTGGCCGGGGTGTCGGGCGACATCAACGCCCGCGTGTTCTGCCACAGCCTGGAGGCCGAGGTCGTTTCGGTCGCGGGGATTTACCGCGTGAGCGAAGACATAGGCAGTGACTTTTTCAAGAAGCCGGTGCAGGTTTTCCTGCGCGATGGCGTTCTCCGCATGGAACCGCTGAAATCGGTGTGATCGTCGGGCAAGGGATCGGGCTGTTGCGGCGGCTCGGGGGTGTTGGAATGCTGGTGTTGGCAACTTTGGGATTATGGGAGAGGCTCCGTTGAGCAAGATCATCGTCATGACCTCTGGCAAGGGCGGTGTCGGCAAGACGACCTCGTCCGCTGCCTTCGCCACCGGGTTGGCCCTGCGCGGGTTCAAGACGGTTGTCATCGATTTCGACGTTGGTCTGCGCAACCTCGACCTCGTGATGGGGTGCGAGCGGCGGGTCGTCTTCGACTTCATCAACGTCATCAATGGCGAGGCCAAGCTCAGCCAGGCGCTGATCAAGGACAAGCGCATCGACAACCTCTATGTGCTGCCGACCTCGCAGACCCGTGACAAGGACGCGCTGACCTCCGCCGGGGTGGAGCGGGTGCTGAACGAGCTGGCCAAGGATTTCGATTACATCCTGTGCGACAGCCCGGCGGGCATCGAGCGCGGGGCGCTGATGGCGCTCTATTTCGCCGATCACGCCATCATCGTGACCAACCCGGAAGTGTCGTCGGTGCGCGACAGCGACCGCATCCTCGGCGTGCTGGCCTCGCGCTCGCGCCGCGCCGAACAGGGGCTGGAGCCGGTGACGCAGCAGCTTTTGCTGACCCGCTACGACCCGGAACGGGTGGAGCGCGGCGAGATGCTGAAGGTGGACGACGTTCTGGAAATCCTGGCGATCCCGCTGCTGGGCGTGATCCCGGAAAGCCAGGCGGTGCTGCGTGCCTCCAACGTCGGCATGCCGGTCATCCTGGACGAATCCTCCAACGCCGGGCAGGCCTACACCGACGCGGTCGGCCGCTTCCTGGGCGAGGACATCGAACACCGCTTCATGGCGCCTCAGAAGAAGGGCCTGTTGAGCCGTCTCCTGCGGAGGAGCGCATGAGCATTTTCAGCTTTTTCCGTTCGGCACCCCGGCCATCGGCGGTGCAGGCGAAGGAACGTCTGCAAATCGTCATGGCGCACGAGCGTGCCGGGCGGGCCGGACCGGATTACCTGCCGATGCTCCAACAGGAGCTGTTGGCGGTGATCGCCAAATACATCGACATCGACCAGAACAAGGTCGAGGTGAAGCTGGATCGCGGCAGCGATTGCTCCACCCTGGAACTCAACATCGAGCTTCCGGCGCGCGAGCAGCTGAAATCCGCGATGGCCGCCGTGCGCAAGCCGGAGACCAAGGCGGGTGGTGACGGCCTGAAGGCCGGTGCGCCGCTGGCCAGCAGCGAGGACAAGAAGCGCCACTGACCGCGCGCGCCGCGTCGGATGCTTTTGCAAGCAAAGCCCCGTGTTCGTCTGCGGTTTCGCTGTCCGGACACGGGGCTTTTCCGTGTCCGGACGGACACGGCGCGCGGACCCCTGGCCCTCCGTCCGGGTTTACGGGGCGGGCCGGACGCGGTATCTACAGAAGGCGCGCCGTGAAAGGCCAATCGGGACAAGGCTCTGCGTTGCGGGGTTGGCGGTCCGGGCGGTTGCGGCACCACCGGGGATAATGGGGGTCTGATGTTCATCGACTGCTCGTCGTTGCTGCCCGTCAACCCGCCGCGCCGGTCGAACGGCGTCGCGGTGGTCGATCTCGACGGCGACGGCGTGTTCGAGCTGGTCATCGCCGGGCACCGCACCGACAACCGCGTGCTGAAATGGAACGGAACCCATCTGGTCGATGTGGCCGATCCGGTCATCGCCGATCCGGCGGGCTGCGCCGTGGGGCTGGCCGCCGGGGACATCGACGGCGACGGGCGCGAGGAACTCTACATCGTCAATTCCGACCGCGAGAGCGGGCCGAAGGACATGGCCGACCGGCTGTTCGCCTGCTTTGGCGACCGTTGGCTCGATCTGCTGGCCCAGCCGGAAAACGCCAGTGTGGGCAACCGCACGGCGGCGCGGGCGGTCGCGGCCCTCGACCGGCAGGGCCATGGCCGCTATGGCTTCGTGGTGGCGACGGAGGGCGGGCCGCTCCGCCTGCTGGAACTCAACCGCCGGGGTCGTCTGGAGGACGCGGCGGAAGAGGCCGGGCTGGACGTGATCGTCGCCGCGCGCGGCCTGACCGCTCTGCCCATCGTCTCCGACCATATGGATTTGGTCGTTCTGAACGACGGCGGACCGAATCAGCTGTTCCGCAATCTCGGCGATGGTGGATTCGAGGAGGTGGCGGAGGAGCGGGGGATCGCCGATTCCCGCAACCCCAGCCGGGCGGTGGCGGTGCTCGACGCCGACGGTGCCGGTCTGTTCAGCCTGGTGATCGGCGCGTGGGACGGGGCGCAACGCCTGTTCCAGCAGCGGGCGGGCGGTGGCTTCGTCGATGTGGCGGGCGGCGATCTGTCGATGCCGGGGCCGGTGGCGACGGTGGTGGTCGCCGATTTCGACAATGACGGATTCGAGGAGCTGTTCTTTCACGTCCATGGCGCGCCCAACCGCCTGTTCGGCTGGCGGGACGACGCGTGGCGCGAGCTGCCCTTGGGCGACGCGGCGGAGCCGAAGGGGGCCGCCACCGGGGCGGTTGCGGCCGACATCGACGGCGACGGGCGGCTGGAATTGGTGCTGGCCCATGGTGACGGGATTGCGCAACCGCTGTCGATCCTCCGACCGGAGGGCAATCACCACGGGTGGCTGCGGGTGATGCCGCTGACCGCCCACGGCGCGCCCGCACGCGGCGCGGTGGTCAGTTGCGTGGCGCAGGGACGCCGCCAGCGCCGGGTTGTCTGCGCCGGATCGGGCCACCTGTGCCAGGGTGAACCGGTGGCTCATTTCGGTTTGGGGACCGCTCAGACGGTTGAGCGGATCGAGGTGCGTTGGCCCGACGGGGTGGTGGTCGAGGTGGAAAACCCGCCGGTGGGCCGCGTGCTGACGGTTCCCTACCCGCCGGAATGAACGGGCGGCGTGATCCGTCAGGTTTCCGCTTTCGGTGTCAGCCGCGACAGAAACGCGCGCCGATTATTTCGGGTCAGCAATAAGTTTCATCTTTTCTGAAACCTCCTGTCTCTTTAGATTGCAAATGTTTCGGGGTGCCCAGCAATTGTGCACCGCAACAAAAAACTCCGCTGGTCATGGCGTGTGGGCGGTGCCGCTCGTCGGCGTTCCACGGGTGTGCGGGCGGCGTTCAACGATCGGTCCCTTTGCCGGACCGTGAGATCGGCAGGAACGATGGCACGACAGGATGTTCCCCTGACGGGGGTGGAACGGTTTTTCGACCCGGACGAAGTCATCGTCTCCAAGACCGATCTGAAGGGCCGGATCACCTACGCCAACCGGGTGTTCCAGCGTGTGGCGGGCTACAGCGAGGCGGAGCTGATGGGCGCGCCGCATTCCATCGTGCGCCATCCGGCCATGCCGCGCTGCGTGTTCAAGCTGCTGTGGGACACGCTGGAGGCCAAGCAGGAAATCTTCGCCTACGTCGTCAACCGGGCGCGCAACGGCGATCATTATTGGGTGTTCGCCCATGTGACGCCCAGCTTCGACGCCAGCGGCCGGATCATCGGCTATCATTCCTCCCGCCGGGTGCCGGACCGGTCGGCGGTGGACAAGGTGGTCCCGCTCTACCGCCAGCTTCTGGACATTGAAAACAGCCACGCCGACCGCAAGCAAGGCATGGCGGCGGGCTTCGCCGCCGTCGTCGGCCTGCTGACCGAGAAGGGGATCGGGTATGACGAATTCGTCTTCTCTCTCTAAGGCGGGTCTGTGCGCGGCGCTGGCCGCCGGGCTGACGGTGGTTCCGCTGCTGGCCGACGCGCTGGGACTGGGCGGTGGCGCGTTGCGCCTGGGCTGTGGTGTCGGCGCGCTGGCGGCGCTGGCCGGGGCTGGGCTGTTCCTGACCCGCGCCGGTGCGGCGGTGGCGCAGTTGGCCGAGGTCAACCGCGCCGTCGCGCGCGGCGATTTCGAGGCGCGGGTGATCGGCATCCGCGAGGGCGGCGGGCTGGGCGAACTGATGCACGCCACCAACGACGCCATCGACCGCACCGACGCGTTCGTGCGCGAGGCCACCGCGTCGATGAAGCATGTGTCGGAGCACAAATATTTCCGCCGCATCGTCGAACGCGGGATGCAGGGCGGCTTCCTGCTGGCCGGACGCACCATCAACGCCGCGACCGACAGCATCGCCCGCAAGGTGGCCGGATTCGCCGGGGTGACGGCCCGTTTCGAAGGGCAGATCAAGAGCGTCTGCACCGAGGTGGCCGACACCGCGCACGCGTTGGAAGTGTCGGCCCGCAACATGGAGCAGGACGCCGATCAGGCCACGGCCAAGGCGTCGTCGGTCGCCTCCACGGCGGCGCAGACCGGCTCCAACGTCGGCAGCGTGGCGGCGGCGACGGAGGAGTTGTCCGCCTCCATCGCCGAGATCGCCCGCCAGGTGCAGGAGATCGCCCGCGTGGCCGAAAGCGCGGCGGGGGAGGCCGAACGTTCCAACGCCCAGGTCGCCCAACTGGCCGAGGCGGCGCGCAAGGTGGGGGAGGTCGTCACCCTCATCAACGACATCGCCAGCCAAACCAACCTGCTGGCGCTGAACGCGACGATTGAGGCGGCGCGCGCGGGCGAGGCGGGCAAGGGCTTCGCCGTCGTCGCCAACGAGGTGAAGCGGCTGGCCGACCAGACCGCCAAGGCCACGGGTGATATTGCCAGCCAGATCGCCGGAATCCAAAGCTCCACCGATCAGGCGGTCGACTCCATCCTTGGCATCGGGCGCACCATCCACACGATCAACGGCATCGCCGGAGGCATCAGCGCCGGGATCGAGCAGCAGGGCGCGGCGGTGCACGAGATCGTCGCCAACATGGAGCAGGCGGCCAGCGGCACCCGCGCGGTGTCCGACGACATCCGCGACGTCACCGACGCCGCCCGCCGCACCAGCGGGGCCGCCCACGCCGTGTTCGACGCGTCGGAACGGATGGCGGCGGAGGCCGACCGGCTGAAGCAGGAGGTGCAACGCTTCCTGGACGAGATGGGCCGCGCCGCCTGATCGCCAGGCGACCCCATCTGCCTGAATTTTAAGCAAGCCCGCGATCCCGGATGGTGCAACGCGATAGGAACGCAACGCACACGCCGGGTTCGCGGGTTTTTTGTTTCGTGTCGATCCGAAAAATATGTTACATGGCCGAAACATGCTGTCCGTGTTCACAGGCTGTTGTCATGTGCGATGCCAAAAAGCCTAAGGAATAGGCAAATTATCGCTGAAAGCAGCTGAGTGGGACGAGCGATCGCGGGCGCTGCGGTGGGGGTGACACCGCAGAAATGGCCGGGTTGCGCGGGGTGTGGGGGCCGCCGTGGGCGCTTGGCACGGCTTTTGATTGGATAGGAAACGAACGAGATCGTCATGGCGGGGGACAAGAAGATGAGCATGGCGGGCACCGACCTGTTCGAGCTGTCGCGCGGCGTGCTGGATGTGGCGTCGAAAAAGGTGACGCTGATCGAGGACATCACCCGCCGCACCAAAATGCTGGCGATGAACGCGCTGATCGAAGCGGCGCGGGCGGGGGAGGCCGGGCGCGGCTTTGCCGTGGTGGCGAACGAGGTGTCGGAGATCTCGACCCAGGTCAACAGCATCACCAAGGAACTGCGGTCGGAAATCGTCGCCCGCGTCGATCACCTGACCACCACCGGCAGCGCCATGGTGCAGGAGATGCACGGCAAGCGGCTGGCCGACCTGTCGCTGAACATGATCGAGATCATCGATCGCAATCTGTATGAACGGTCGTGCGATGTGCGCTGGTGGGCGACCGACAGCGCGGTGGTCGATTGCGCCGTCGATCCGACGGAGGAGGCGCGCCGCCACGCCGCGCACCGGCTGGGCGTGATCCTGGAATCCTACACCGTCTATCTCGACCTGTGGATCGCCGACCGCAACGGCGAGGTGATCGCCAACGGCCGCCCCGACCGCTACCGTCAGGCGCGCGGGTCCAATGTGGCGAACGAGGCGTGGTTCCGGCAGGCGCTGGCGACCAAGAATGGCGGGGAGTTCGTCGTCGGCGACGTCGCCCGCAACGGCCTGTTGGACGACCGCGTGGTCGCCACCTACGCCACCGCCATCCGCCGCGACGGCGAAAGCGAGGGGGAGGTGCTGGGCGTGCTCGGCATCTTCTTTGATTGGGAACCGCAGGCCGCCGCCGTGGTCCAGGGCGTGCGGCTGGAGGATACGGAGCGGGAGCGCACGCGCTGCCTGTTGCTCGACGCCCGGCACCGGGTGATCGCCGCGTCGGACGGGCGGGGCATCCTGACCGAATCGCTGCCGCTGCGGCGCGGGGCCGGGTCGATGGGCCATTACCTGGATGGCGACCGCGTCATCGGCTACGCCCTGACGCCGGGCTATGAAACCTACAAGGGGTTGGGCTGGTACGGCGTGATCGTGCAGGATCGCTGACCCGGCGGGGAAAGGAACACACAGCGTCGCCTTTGCGCAGGGGCCGGGATACACTCCCGGCCCCTGTGTGTTTCTGGAACGCCCGCGCGATGCCCATCCCCGATTCGCCGCCCCCCACTTTGTCCAACCGCCATCTGTCCGTCCGCTGCGAACGCTTCCCGATTCGCGGGGCCTTCCGCATCGCGCGCGGGGCCAAGACCGAGGCCGCCGTGGTGGTGGTGGAGGTGACGGACGGCCCGCATCGCGGCTGGGGCGAATGCGTGCCCTACGCCCGCTATGGCGAAAGCGTGGAGGGGGTGATGGACGCGCTGGCGGGTCTGGCCGACGCGGTGGCGGCGGGGCTGGACCGTGCCGGGTTGGCCGCCGCGCTGCCGCCGGGGGCGGCGCGCAACGCGCTCGACTGCGCCTTGTGGGATCTGGAAGCCAAACGGGCCGGTGCGCCGGTCTGGCGCTTGGCCGGTCTCGATCAGCCGCCCGGCCCGCTGACCACCTGCTACACCCTGAGCGTGGACGAACCGGCGGCGATGGCGGCGGCGGCGCGCGAGCGGGCCGACCGCCACCCGCTGCTGAAAATGAAGCTGACCGGGGCGGGCGATCTGGACCGCGTGGCGGCGGTGCGCGCCGCCGCCCCGGCGGCCCGGCTGGTGGTGGACGCCAACGAAGGCTGGACGCTCGACCAACTCGCCGATTTCGGCCCGGCGCTGGCCGCGCTGGGGGTGGAGATGATCGAACAGCCCTTGCCCGCCGGGCAGGACGAGGCGCTGCGCGGGGTTTCCTGTCCGGTCCCGCTGGGGGCGGACGAATCCTGTCACGGGCTGGAGTCGCTGGAGCGGCTGCGCGGGCTGTATCGGGTGGTGAACATCAAGCTGGACAAGACCGGCGGCCTGACCGAAGCGCTGGCGATGCGGCGGGCGGCGGACGCGCTGGGCTTTGACGTGATGGTCGGCTGCATGGTCGCCACCTCGCTCGCCATGGCCCCGGCGGTGCTGATCGCGCAGGGCGCGCGCTACGTCGATCTCGATGGTCCCTTGCTGCTGGCGACGGACCGCGCCCCCGGTCTGGCCTATGACGGCGCGCGGCTGTCGCCGCCCACCCCGGATCTGTGGGGGTAGGGTGGGGGAGGCTCAGGCCAGCCCGTTGACCTTGGCGGCCATGATGAAGTCATTCTCGTGCAGGCCGTTGATCTTGTGGGTCCAGAAGGACACGGCGCAGAAGCCCCAGCCATAGCGCAATTCGGCGTGGTGCCCCTCGGCCTCGCACAGATCGCCGACGCGCACGGCGAAGGCCTGGGCCTGGGCGAAATCGGGGAAGGCGAAGGATCGCTCGATGCGGTCGGGGCCGTCCTTCAACGCCCAGCCCGGCACGCGCGGCAGCAGCGCGCGCGCCGCGTCGGGCGTCAGCGCGGGCATGCCGCCCCGGCAGGGTTCGCAGCGCAGGGCGGCCAGATCGGCGTCGGGGGTGGCGGACATGGGGGTGGCGGGCATGGGGGCGATGCTCCGATGGTGGTGCGGCTGGGCGGGTTGGGGTAGACACGGCGGGCGTCGATTCCCGCGCTTGCAAACCAATGGGTCAAAGAGTGGGGGCCGCGCCGCCCGCTGACAACCCCATGACAACCAGCCCAACCGACGTTCCCGCCCTGCTTTTTGGATCCGCCATGACCAACGCCGCCCTGCACGAGTTGCCCTTCGCCGATTACCAGCGCCCGACCCAGGACGGGCCGCGCATCGCGCTGGTGGGGGAGGCACCGGGGGCGGAGGAGGCGCGACTCGGCATGCCCTTTGTCGGGCGCAGCGGGCGGATGCTGGACGAAGGGCTGGCGGCGGTGGGCATCGCGCGGTCGGCCTGTCTGGTCGCCAACGTCTTCCGCCGCCAGCCGCCGGGCAACAAGGTCGGCCATTTCTTCGCCTCGCGCGCCCGCGCCAAGCGCGAGGGGCGGGCGCTGGACGAGCGGTGGGGCGCGTTCGGCAGTTCCGACCGGCTGCTGGCCGATTTCTCCGGCGAGATCGAGGCGCTGCGCGACGCGCTGGCGGGGTTTGCCCCCATGGTCATCGTCGCGGTGGGCCGAACCCCGACCTGGGCCTTGACCGGCCAGAACGGCATTCTCAGCCTGCGCGGCACGCCGTTGCCTTGCCGCTTGCTGGACGGACCGTCCGGCCCGGTCCCGGTGATCCCGACCTTCCACCCCAGCTATCTGATGCGCGGCAATTGGCACGAGGTGCCGCTGTTCCACGCCGATTTGCAACGCGCGCGGGAACTGGCGTCGGGGTAAGAGGGGAAAGTTTCCCTTTCCCCACTGGGGAGAGGGTGAGGGGGCGCAAGCCCCCTCCCTCAATCAGCCTTCGATCTTCGAGAAGTCGGCGACTGCGTTCAGCGTCTGGCGGATTTGGGTCAGCAGGCGCAGGCGGTTGACGCGCAGGGCGGCATCGTCGGCGTTCACCGTCACCGTGGTGAAGAAGGCGTCCACCGGGCCGCGCAGGTTGGCCAACGCGGCCATGGCACCGGTGAAATCCTCCGCCGCCAGCAGCGGGGCGGCGGCGTCGGACGCGGCGTTCAGGGCGGCGAACAGGGCCTGTTCCTCCGCCTGGGCCAGACGGGCGGCCTCGACCGGCTGGTCAAAGGCAACGCCGTCCTTCTTCTCTTCGATGCGGACGATGTTCGACGCGCGCTTGTAGGCGGCCAGCAGGTTGGCCCCCTCGTCGGAGCCGACGAAGGCCTGCAACGCCTTGACCCGCGCCAGCAGTCGGACGAGGTCGTCGCCGCCGCCCAGCGCGAACACGGCGTCCACCAGATCATGCCGCACGCCCTGTTCGCGCAACACCACCTTCAGGCGGTCGGCGAAGAAGGCGGTCAGATCGGCGCTGACGGTTCCGGCCTCGGCCAGACCGGCCACGCGGTAAGCGGCGTGCGCGGTGGCGAACACCGCCGACAACGGCAAACGCAGCCCGTTTTCCAGCACCAGACGGATCACGCCCAGCGCGGCGCGGCGCAGGGCGTAGGGATCCTTCGACCCCGTCGGCTTTTCGTCGATGGCGAAGAAACCGACCAGCGTGTCGATCTTGTCGGCCAGCGCGACGGCGACGGACACCGGGGCGGTGGGGCAGGAGTCGGACGGGCCGGCGGGCTTGTAATGGGCGGCGATGGCGTCGGCCACGTCCGTGCTCTCGCCCTGGCCCAGCGCGTAATAGCGGCCCATGATCCCCTGCACCTCGGGGAACTCGCCCACCACCTCCGTCACCAGATCGGCCTTGCAGAGCAGGGCGGCGCGGCTGGCGGCGTCGGCGTCGGCCCCGATGGTCCGGGCGATGTCGGTGGCGATCGCCTGCACGCGGGCGACCTTTTCGGCGACGGTCCCGAGCTTGGCGTGGAAGGTGATCTTTTCCAGGGCGGGCAGACGGCTTTCCAGCTTGGTCTTGCGGTCCTGGTCCCAGAAGAACTTGGCGTCGGACAGGCGGGCGCGCAGCACGCGCTCGTTCCCGGCGACGATGGCCTTGCCGCCATCGACCGTCTCGGTGTTGGCGACCACGACGAAGCGCGGGGCCATGGCCCCGGACGCGTCGAGGGTGGCGAAGTATTTCTGGTGCGTCCGCATCGAGGTGATGAGCACCTCCGACGGCACGTCCATGAAGCTTTCGTCGATGCTGCCGATCAGCGCGACCGGCCATTCGACCAGCCCGGCGACCTCCTCCAGCAGCGCGTCGTCGGGCGACAGGGTCAAGCCCTCGCGCGCGGCCAGCGCCTCGGCGTCGGCCTTGATCTTGGCCTTGCGGGCCTCGCGGTCCAGCACAACCTTGGCGGCGAACAGCTTGGCCTGATAATCGGCGAAATTTTCGACCGTGAAGGCATCGGGGGCGAGGAAGCGGTGGCCGCGCGTGCTGTTGCCGAACACGACCGGCGGCTGCCCGCCGCCCAGCTCAAAGGACCCGGTCAGCACGGTCCCGCCGAACAGCGCGATGATCGAATGGAGCGGACGGACCCACCGGACGGTGCTGGTTCCCCAGCGCATCGATTTGGGCCAGGGCAGGGCGGCCATCACGCCGGGGATGATCTCCGCCAGCACCTCGGCGGTCGGGCGACCGGCCTTTTCGGTGACGGCGAAATAGAAGATGCCCTTGCCGGTGTCGCGCTGTTCGCACTGGTCCAGGCTGGTCAACCCGGCGGATTTCAGGAATCCGACCGTCGCCTGTTCGGGCGACCCGACGCGCGGCCCCTTCTTTTCCTCGCGCACGTCGGCGGTGCGCTCGGGCAGGCCATCGACCACCAGGGCCAGATGGCGCGGGGTGGAATGGGCGGTGGCGCTGGTGAAGGTCAGGCCGTTGGCGGCCAGCGCCTCCGTCATCAGGCGCTTGAGATCGTCGGCGGCCCGCGCCTGCATGCGGGCGGGGATTTCCTCGGAAAAGAATTCGAGCAGAAATTCGGTCATGATCTCACTTCGCCCCCGTCCAGGCTTCGCAGCAGGCCTTGGCCAGCGCGCGGACGCGGCCGATGTAGGCGGCGCGTTCCACCACGCTGATGACGCCGCGCGCGTCCAGCAGGTTGAACAGATGGGACGCCTTGATGCACTGGTCATAGGCGGGAAGGGCCAGATTCTGGCCGACCAGCGCCTGACACTCGGCCTCGGCGTCCTTGAAATGCTGGAGCAGCATGTCGGTGTTGGCGTGTTCGAAATTGTGCTTCGAATACTCGATCTCGGCGCGCTTGAAGACGTCGCCGTACTTCACGCCCTGGCCGTTGAAATCCAGGTCATAGACGTTTTCCACGCCCTGGACATACATGGCCAGCCGTTCCAGCCCATAGGTCAGCTCGACCGCGATCGGGTCGCATTCGATGCCGCCGACCTGTTGGAAATAGGTGTATTGCGTGACCTCCATGCCATCGCACCACACCTCCCACCCCAGGCCCCAGGCCCCGAGCGTCGGGCTTTCCCAATCATCCTCGACAAAGCGGATGTCGTGCAGGGACGGGTCGATGCCGATGGCGCGCAGGCTGTCCAGATACAGCTCCTGCGCGTTGGCGGGCGACGGCTTCATGATCACCTGATACTGGTAATAATGCTGAAGCCGGTTGGGGTTTTCGCCGTAACGCCCATCCTTCGGGCGGCGGGAGGGCTGGACATAGGCCGCCTTCCAGGCGTCGGGACCAAGCGCGCGCAGGGTCGTCGCCGGGTGGAAGGTGCCGGCCCCCACCTCCATGTCGTAGGGCTGGAGAATGACGCAGCCCCGCTCCGACCAGAATTGGTGCAGCGTGAGGATCAGAGCCTGAAACGACAGGCCGCGGCGTTCGGCGGAAGTCCCGCTCTGGGAGGCCATGGACGGTCCACAATGCAAAAGGGTTGAAAGCGCAGCACGATAGGCGGGTGCCACGGCGGAATCAAGACGGACCCGAACGGATCGTCGGGCGTCGGCCCTGGGAAGGGCGGCGGTTCAGCGCCCGTAGGGGCAGGCCGGGCGGCCGCAGGACACGGCGGAACGCGGCACGACGTAGGCCCCGCATTCCGGGCATTTCTCCATATCCTCCGCCGCCGGGACCGGGCGGGCGGCGAAGGGGGCGGCGTTGGCGCGCTCCGGCTTCGGGCTGGGGGCGGGTTTGCCGACACCCTCCATCCGGGCGCGGCCCACCGCCTGGACGCGGGCAACCCAGCGCCAGCCGAACCAGACCAGACCGACGACGACCGCCAGCAGCAGAAGTTTGGAAAAGGAAAGCATGGGGGTCCGCCGGTTGGGACCCGCGCCCCGCCGCGCCGCAGCGGCGGGGGCGCGGAGGGGTCGTTACTTCGCCGCGACGGCGGGTTGCCAGCTGTAGGTCGGGGTGATGCTGAAGGTCTTGCTCGGATCGGCCTGACGGACCGTGCGGACCAGCAGCTCCGCACCCGACGGGACTGGCAGGTCCTGGCCCAACAGGCCGCAATCGGTGGTGACGATGTTCACGCATTCCAGCGCGTCCACCCGGGTCAGCACGATGCCGAAGGGGTAGCCGTTGCGGACATAGACGCTGATGGTTCCCGGCGTGACGGTGGCGGTGCGGATCGACAGGGTTCCAGCGGACAGCGCCTCGTCCCCCGGCTTGGTCGGGCGCTGGTTGGCCTGTTCGGTCCATTCCGGTTGCGGGGCGGCGGATTGGGCGAAGGCCGGGGCGCTCAGCCCCAGGGCCAGGATGGCACCGCCCAGGGTGGCCAGGGTCGCGGCGGATGTGCCGATGCGGATCATTGGTCCAATCTCCATGAAGTGGCCGCGCGAAGCGCCAAACTCCCTTTCATATAAGAAGGGATTCGCGCGTGTGATCCAGAATTAAACGTATCCCATCGTTATCACGGCGGTGGGGGCGGGGCAGGCCATGATGATGCGTGGAGATAATGGTTGTGGTTCGATTTCTCTTGCACGCTACAAGGGTTTTTGCCCGATCAACGGCCAGATCTTCGTCTGGAGTCGGGCAATGATGCGGCGCTGCACAAATATGGAACGCATGTTTCTCCATGAATGACGCGTTCCTGAACTTAGGAAATGAAGCGTTGGCGGGTTGGTTTCTCGGCGGTAACAATTATCGCGACTTTCGGCGGCAGAGAAATTCGCGAATCGCGATGTTTTGGCGTTGGTTTCCATTCTTGCTCTGTGTACCATCGCGCGTGTTGGTGCAATCAATCTGGCCACCCAGAGCAAGAGGGCAGGAATGGCGAACGAACAGGCACTCAATCTTATCAAGCGACTCGCCACCGACAGCGTTTTCCGCGATCAGTTGAACGCGCAGGATGCATTTGGCAAGCGGGCCTTGCTGGAGCAGAACGGTTTTTCCGGGGTTGGGGCTGACGACGTTCGCGGGGCCGCTGCGGATGCGTTCCGCAACCTGACCGACGAATCCACCGGTGTCGATGCCGGTGTGGCGGTCGAGTCGATCGCTGTCGCCTCGTCGGCGGTGTCGAGCGCTCCGGCGACCGGCCTGATCTGGGCTGGCGCTCCGGCTGCGGCCACTCCTGCGGCGGCCACTCCCGCCGCTGCGACTCCGGCAGCGGCGACGCCTGCAGCCGCGACTCCGGCGACCGGCTTGATCTGGGCTGGCGCGATCTGGTCTGGCGCTCCTGCGGCCTCGACGCCTGCGGCTGGCGCGATCTGGTCTGGCGCTCCTGCGGCCTCGACGCCTGCGGCTGGTGCGATCTGGTCTGGCGCTCCTGCGGCCTCGACGCCTGCGGCTGGCGCGATCTGGTCTGGCGCTCCTGCGGCCTCGACGCCTGCGGCTG
>NZ_RXMA01000043.1 GCF_003966125.1 Azospirillum griseum | reverse complement strand
AACCCATCGCCCGCGGGGTGGAGCAGCCCGGTAGCTCGTCAGGCTCATAACCTGAAGGCCGCAGGTTCAAATCCTGCCCCCGCAACCATATCAAGCCCGCCGACTCAAGAAGTTGGCGGGCTTTTACTTGTCCGCGCTTTCATCCCTGAACCAACTCCGTGGAAGCCTCGTGAAAGCGTCAGAAGGAAAGCTGCCGGATCATTCCGGCGGGTGATTGAACTGGTCCCCATTGAGCGGACAGTTTGTCGACGGAAATAAGCTTGGTTCCGACTTGCCGCCAAATTCTGATCATCCGTTCGGTGCTGGTACGCTTCCTCGGGTGTTCTGCCGCCGAGCCAAATTCTCGGCGCTCTCGCCCCGCACCGCCCCGTAGACATGCGACCGGCTGATCGACAGCGGTGCGCATTGCCGAATGATCGAAAGCCTGGCGTGCTCAGACTCGACCATCTCCCGCCTCCGACCGGCGCTCATCGACCGGAGGCTTTGGGCAAAAAATCCCGTTCCACCATCAACTCGCCGATTATCGCGTGCGGCTTCTCGATCTCAGCCGTGTCAACCGACGTCGGCGCGTCTGTTTTGGCAGAAAACACACCCGCCAACCCCTCCAGCGCCTGCTTCTTCCACCTATGGATCAGTGGCGGGTGGCCCCATAGAAGTCCTGCAGGACGGACGGACGGCTGCGCCGGTCGATGATTTTGCGGGACACGGCCGCAGTCTCCCGGTCTGTCCGGCAACGAGGGTGCCATATTGTGTGCTGTTGCTTTTCAAATGCTTAGCGGACGTGTGTGGTGGAGGTGGCGTTGCCAAGGCAACATCCGGAGGCCGGATTCTGCTGCCTTGGCAACGTTGCGGAACCGCAGGGTGAATCGGCGGTGCGGGATCAGGCTCCAGCCCACACCGCGTCCCGCACCGACACGCTGGCGGCGAGCAGGCCGGAGGCAAGGAAGCTGTCGGCGACCGCCTGTTGCCGCCGCACCGCGCGGTCATCCAGCGGGTGGGCACCGTAGGTCAGGCGGCTGAAGGCCAACTCCAGCGCCGGGGCGGCGATGCCGAAATCCCCGGTCATGGCGCGCGCCGCTTCCGCCGCGTGGTGGGCGGCGTACTCACCCGCCTTGCCCATCTCGTCCAGCAGGATGGCGAGGAGCTGCGGGTGGCGGGCGGCAAAGCGCGGGTTGGTCAAATAGAACTGGTGGTTGGGAACCAGCCCATTGCCGTCGGTCAGCACCCGTGTGTCGTCGCGGATCTGGGCGGAGGACAGCAGCGGATCCCAGATCGCCCAGGCATCCACCAACTCGTCCAGCAGCGCGTCCAGCGCGGCGGGAGGCTGCATGTGGACGATCCGCACGTCGTTCAGGGTCAGGCCATGGGCCTGCAAGGCGCGCAGCAGGAAATAATGGACGTTCGATCCGGTGTGCAACGCCACCGTGCGCCCGCGCAGATCAGCGGTGGTGCGCAGCGGGCTGTCGTTGCGGACCAGAAGGGCTTCGGCGCTGGGGGCGGGCGGGTCGTACCCGGCATAGACCAACGGCACACCGGCGGCCTGGGCGAAGACCGGCGGAGCTTCCCCGGTCGCCACGAACTCCACCTCGCCCCGGCCCAGCGCCTCCATCATCTGCGGGCCGGAAACGAACTCCCGCCAGCGCACACGGTGGCCGTGCTCGGCCAGACGCCGTTCCAGTGCGCCGCGCGTCTTGACGATGCGCGAAGTGCCGAAGCTCTGGTGGCCGATGACCAGATCAATCAGCGGCGGTGGGCGGGTTGCGGTGGAGGCGGGCAGCGACGGGGAGCGGGAGGTGGTGACGGGCGCGCGGCGGCGCGGCGCGATGGCCCCCAGATGCGCCAGTTGGGTGCGAAAGGCGTTGCGGGTCATGCCCAGGCTGTCGGCCGCCCGCATCTGGTTGCCGTGGGCCAGATCGAAAGCGCTGCGCACCAGCGTGCGGACGACGCGTTCGTGCAGGTCCGGTTCGCCGTCGGCGATGGCGCGGGCGACCAGCGCCTGCACCCGCGTTTCCAAATCCTGCGGCTCGTCGTCCGTCGTCGTTGGCCGCAGGGAGTCGTCGGGCAGGCGCACGTCCGCCGGGCCGATCACAGGCCCAGGGGCGAGCAGCACCGCGTTGTGCAGGACGTTTTCCAACTGCCGGATGTTGCCCGGCCAGGCGCACCGCTCCAACCGGCGCAGCGCGTCGGTCCCCAGCGACAGATCCGGGCGGCCCAGCCGCGCCTTGTGCAGGGTCAGGAAATGATCGGCCAGCAGCGGGATGTCGCCGGGGCGGTCGCGCAGCGGATCCAGCCGCACCGACGCCACGTTCAGGCGGAAATACAAATCCTCGCGGAAGCGTTTGGCCGCCACCGCCGCCTCCAAATCCACGTTGGTGGCGGCGATGACCCGGACATCGACCGGGATCGGCGTGCGGGAGCCGACGCGCACCACCTCGCGCTCCTGAAGCACGCGCAGCAGCTTCACCTGAAGGGCGGGAGGCAGATCGCCGATTTCGTCCAGCAGCAGCGTGCCGCCGTTCGCGGCCTCGAACCATCCCGCCTGCGTGCGCAGCGCGCCGGTGAAGGCCCCCTTTTCAAAGCCGAACAGCTCGGCTTCAGCCAAGCTGTCGGTGAAGGCCCCGCAATTGACCGCGACGAAGGGACCGCCGACCCGGCGGCTCCGGCTGTGGATGTAGCGGGAGACCAGCTCCTTGCCGGTGCCGGTTTCCCCGATGATGAGCACGGTCGCGTCGCTGGGGGCCAAACGGTCGAGATCGGTCTGAAGCCGCTGGGAACGCGGATCGGCAAAGACCATCGCGGTGGCGCGGATCGTTGGTTTCCGGTTGCGGCTGACCGGATCAAAGGCGAGAACACGATTCTGGGCGTACCCTGCGGTGTCCAACCCCGGCCCGCAGGCCCCAACCGGACCCACCGCCATCGTTGGCACGCTGTCCGCGTCAAACCCCGCCAGTGTGGTGGCGATGGGCATGGTGGCGGGGTGGCGGTTGCGCTGCGGGGGCTTGGTCATGTTGGTGCCTTTCCAAGTCCTGAATGGCCTGTCCTGCCCCCACCCATCCAAGACGGCTTGGAAGCGGGTCGGGGCATAAAACATACTATAGCAGTATGAAAAAATCATTAAATATGACAAAATTTTATTGTTGTTTGTAGATTAATCACAAATCTCGTGCTGCCAGAGCAACAGAGCTTTTGTGAATTCTGTTGCCAACGCAACACCGCGCGGAACCGCCACAGCAATAAGTTGAATATATTACAATGGGTTAAGTGAATGGCACGGCGATTGCGGAGTTGAGGCTCCAAACCATTGCGAGCAGGAGCGAACGCGACATGGGCACGATCAAGCTGGTCACGCTGTCTGGAAATCTCGGCGCACGGTCGCGGACCCGCGCCCTGATCGACGCTGTGGCGGACGGGATCGGCGCGCACAGCGCCCTTCAGCGGACCGACATCGTGATTGGCGATCTCGCTCCGGAGTTGGGGGCCCTGACTGACCCCGCCACGCTGCCGCCGCGCGTGGCCGCCGCGATCCAGGCCATCACCTCGGCGGATCTGCTGGTGGTCGGCACGCCGGTCTACAAGGGATCCTACACCGGCCTGTTCAAGCATCTGATCGATTTCATCGACCCCAACGCGCTGGTGGGGGTGCCGGTGGTGCTGACGGCAACCGGCGGCAGCCCGCGCCACGCGCTGGTGATCGAGCACCAGCTGCGCCCGCTGTTCGGTTTCTTCCAGGCCCACACCGTCCCGACCGGTGTGTTCGCCCAGGACAGCGATTTCACCGACTACCGCCTGACCAACCCGGCCATCGCCGCCCGCGTCGCCCAGGCCGCCGAGGAGGCGGCGCTCGTCACCGCGCTGGGGCGCGCCGCCAAGGCCCGCACCGCCGCTGCGGTCGCTGCCTGACGCTCCCGTTCCCCTTGCCCCCTTCTCAACACGCCCCTTTTTCGGAGATCGCCGCCATGACCGCTGCCGCCACCGATCACGCCGCCCCCGTCAAGTTCGCCTATTGGGTTCCGAACGTGTCGGGCGGTCTGGTCATCAGCAAGATCGAACAGCGCACAAGCTGGGACATCGATTACAACCGCAAGCTCGCCCAGATCGCCGAACAGGCCGGGTTCGACTATGCCCTGAGCCAAATCCGCTTCACCGCCGGGTACGGGGCCGACAATCAGCATGAATCGGTGTCCTTCACCCATGCTTTGCTGGCCGCCACGGAAAAACTGAACGTCATCGCCGCCGTCCTGCCCGGCCCCTGGCATCCGGCCTTGTTGGCCAAGCAGGTGGCGACCATCAGCCATCTGACCAAGGGCCGCATCGCCGTCAACATTGTCAGCGGCTGGTTCCGGGGCGAGTTCCAGGCGATCGGCGAGCCGTGGCTGGATCATGACGAGCGTTACCGCCGGTCGGAGGAGTTCATCCGCGTGATCCGGGGCGTCTGGTCGCAGGACAATTTCTCCTTCAACGGAGCCTATTACCGCTTTGAGAACTACACGCTGAAGCCCAAGCCCCTGGCCCCGCTGCCGGAGGTGTTCCAGGGCGGCAGCTCCCGCGCGGCGCGCGACATGGCTGCCCGTGTGTCGGATTGGTATTTCACCAACGGCAACACCCCCGACGGCATCAAGGCCCAGATCGACGACATCCGTGCGAAGGAGGCCGGGACCGACCACCGCGCCAAGATCGGCGTCAACGCCTTCGCCATCGTGCGCGAAACCGAGGAGGAGGCCCGCGCCGTTCTGAGCGAGATTCTGGAAAAGGCCGATCCCGACGCGGTGAAGGGCTTCCACCACGAGGTTCAGAACGCGGGCAACGCGTCGCCCGAACGCGAAGGCAATTGGGCGAAATCCACCTTCGAAGACCTTGTTCAGTACAACGACGGCTTCAAAACCAACCTGATCGGCACACCGAGCCAGGTGGCCGAGCGCATCGTCGCGTTGAAGGCGTTGGGCGTCGATCTGGTCCTGCTCGGCTTCCTGCATTTCCAGGAAGAGGTCGAATATTTCGGCAAGCACGTCATCCCGCTGGTGCGGGAGTTGGAGGAGGCAAAGGCCCGCGAGGCGGTCCCGGCCTGAGCGCTCTGGCCGGAACACTCTGGCCTTGGCCAAGGGGCAGGGCGGGGCGAACCCCCGCCCCCCGATCACCGGTTTTCGTCGATGGAGCGTTGTCCATGACCGCCACCCCCTCCGAAGCCCCTCACCTCCAACCGTCGGCCACCCAGCCGCAAGCCGCTCCGTCGGCGCTGGCGGTGGATGGTCTGTCGCTGTCCTTTGGTGGCGTCACCGCGTTGAACGGGGTGTCCTTCACCGTGGCGGTGGGGGAAATCCGCGCCGTCATCGGCCCGAACGGGGCGGGCAAAAGCTCGCTGCTGAACGCGGTGAGCGGGCTGTACCGCCCGGATTCCGGCCGGGTCTGGCTGGGTGGTCACAGCTTCGCCGCCGTGCCCACCGACCGGCTGGCCGCGCTGGGCGTGTCCCGCACCTTCCAGAATCTGGCGCTGTTCAAGGGGTTGTCGGTGCTGGACAATGTCGCCGCCGGGCTGACCCACCGCCTGCGCGCCGGGGTGTTGGCCCAGGTGATCGGGCTGCCGACGGCGCGGCGGGAGCGGGCGGACGCCTATGACCGGGCCGAGGCGCTGCTCGCCTTTCTGCATCTGGAGGACGCGCGCGACCGGCCCGTCGGCACCTTGCCCTATGGCGTGCAGAAGCGGGTGGAACTGGCGCGCGCCCTGGTGGCCCGGCCCCGGCTGTTGCTGCTGGACGAGCCGATGGCGGGCATGACCCTGACCGAAAAGCAGGAGCTGACCGGCTGCATCCGGGTGGCGCGGGACGATCTGGGGGCCACCATCGTCCTGATCGAACACGACATCGGCGTGGTGATGGGCCTGTCCGACCGCATCGCGGTCCTGGATTACGGCCGTTTGATCGGCGACGGCACGCCCGAGGCGATCCGCAACAACCAGGCCGTGATCGATGCCTATCTCGGCGTCGCCCACGATCTGGAGGCCGGGGAGGGAATCTGAACGATGGATTGGTCCTTTTTCACCGAGGTGCTGGTCGGCGGTCTGCTGTCGGGGGTGATGTACTCCCTGGTCGCCATCGGTTTTGTCCTGATCTACAAAACCTCCGGTGTGCTGAATTTCGCGCAGGGCGCGCTGCTGCTGTTCGCCGCCCTCACCTTTGTCAGCCTGACCGAACGCGGCTTGCCCTTCTGGGCCGGGATTGCGCTGACGCTGGCGGCGATGACCGCCATCGGCGCGCTGATCGAACGCACGGTGCTGCGCCCGCTGGTCAACCAACCACCGATCACCCTGTTCATGGCGACGCTGGGCGTGTCCTACGTCATCGAAGGGGCCGCGCAACTGCTGTGGGGCACGCAGGTCCATGGGCTGGATCTGGGGATCGATGATTTGCCGCTGGAGATTGGCGGGGTTCTGATCAGCACCTTCGATCTGTTCGCGGCGGCGGTGGCCGGGGCGATGGTGGCCGGGCTGACCCTGTTCTTCCGCTACACCCGCATCGGCCTGGGCTTTCGCGCCGTCGCCGACGATCCGCTGGCGGCGCTGGCGGTGGGGTTGAGCCTGGATCGCATCTGGACGGCGGTGTGGACGGCCTCCGGTGTGGTCGCGCTGGTCGCCGGGCTGCTGTGGGGGGCGCGGCTGGGCGTGCAGTTCTCCTTGTCGCTGGTGGTGCTGAAGGCGTTGCCGGTGCTGGTGCTGGGCGGCTTCGATTCCATCGCCGGGGCCATCGTCGGCGGCCTGATCGTCGGCGCGGTGGAGAAGCTGGCGGAGGTCTATGCCGGGCCGCTGGTCGGCGGCGGGATCGAGGGCTGGATCGCCTACGTCGCCGCCCTGGGCTTCCTGTTGATCCGGCCCGCCGGCCTGTTCGGTGCCAAGCCGGTGGAAAGGGTGTGACACCATGACCGATCTCGCGCTCGACAAGCCCGTTCCGCCGAACGCGGCGGGACCGAACCGGACCGCGCCGACGGCGCGCCGGGGAATGGTTCGGCCTTCCCCCACCGCGCTGGGCGTTGGCCTGCTGCTGGCGGTGGCCTTCGGGCTGCTGCCGCTGGTGGGCAGCGAATATCTGTTCGACGCCATCCTCACCCCGTTTCTGGCCCTGGCGCTGGCCGGTCTGGGGTTGAACATCCTGACCGGCTACGCCGGACAGGTCTCGCTTGGATCCGCCGCCTTCATGGCGGTGGGGGCCTACGCCGCCTTCAACCTGTCCCTGCGGCTGCCGGAGCTTCCCTTTGTCGTGGACATCCTGCTGGCCGGTCTGGTGGCGGCGGCGGTGGGGCTGGTGTTCGGCCTGCCCAGCCTGCGCCTGCGCGGTTTTTACCTCGCCGTCTCCACCCTGGCCGCGCAATTCTTCGTGCAGTGGGTGTTCAACAAGGTGGGGTGGTTTTCCAACAACAGCCCGTCGGGCATCGTCACCGTGCCGCCGCTGTCGGTGGCGGGGCTGGCGCTCGACGGGTCGGTTGGCCGCTACCTCTTCGGCCTCAGCGTGGTCAGCGTGGTGACGCTGGTGGTGTGGCGTCTGGTGGACAGCCCGACCGGCCGCGCCCTGGCCGCCCTGCGCGACCATGAAACCGCCGCGCGGGTCATCGGCCTGCCGGTGCTGCGCCTGAAGCTGCTGGCCTTCGCCGTGTCCTCCTTCATCATCGGGGTGGCCGGGGTGTTGTGGGCCTTCGCCTATCTGCGCACGGTGGAACCGGCGGGCTTCAACCTCGACCGCTCCTTTCAAATCCTCTTCATCGTCATCATCGGCGGACTGGCGTCGTTGCGCGGGGCCTTTCTGGGGGCGGCGCTGATCGTCGTCTTTCCGCTGGCGCTGGCCCGTCTGGGCGAAACCCTGCTCGGCGGCCTGTTCGACAGCGGCGTGCTGGAAATGAGCCAGCGCATCGTTCTGGGGCTGCTGATCATCGCCTTTCTGATCGCCGAACCGGCGGGGCTGTCGGCCCTTCTGGATCGGCTGTGGCACCGGATTGCCGGTCGCCTGACCGCCCTCTGTTCGCGCCTCTGTCCCCGCTCCGGTTCCAACCGGTCGGTCTGAGGCCGCCCGTACCCCTCCCAACCCGTCCAATTCCTCACCCTGACACCCAACGGAGACATCCGAATGTCGCGTCCGCACACCCTCGCCTTGTCCGCAAAAGCCGCCCTGTTCGGCGCGCTGCTGGCCGGTGCGTCGCTCCTGCCCGCCGCCGCCCATGCGGATGAGCAGTATTTCCCGCTGCAAAGCTACCGCGTCGGCCCCTACGCCGCCGGTGGAACCGGCTTTTTCGGCGGCTTCATCGACTATCTCAACCTCATCAACACCCGCGACGGCGGGGTGAACGGCGTCAAGCTGACCTGGGACGAGTGCGAAACCCAGTATGAGGTCGAACGCGGCGTCGAATGCTACAAGCGTCAGAAGAGCAAGACCGGCGTGGCGGCCTGGAACCCGCTGTCGGTCGGCATCGCCTACGCCATGATCGACGACATCGCGCGCGACAAGGTGCCGCTCATCACCGTCAACCATGGCCGCACCGACAGCACCGACGGCCGGGTGTTCAAGCATGTCTTCCCGCTGCTGCTGAACCCCTACAGCGAAAGCTCGGGCATCGTGAACTACATCGCCGCGCGCGAAGGCGGGCTGGACAAGCTGAAGGGCAAGAA
Organism: Azospirillum griseum; assembly: GCF_003966125.1. GTDB lineage: Bacteria > Pseudomonadota > Alphaproteobacteria > Azospirillales > Azospirillaceae > Azospirillum > Azospirillum griseum. The sequence continues at coordinate 19,688 of NZ_RXMA01000043.1, read as the reverse complement.
GATCGCCGTGCTGTATCACGGCTCGCCCTATGGCAAGGAAACCATCCCGATCTACCAGTTGCTGGCCGAGAAATACGGCTTCACCGCCGAACAGATCGAGGTTCCGCATCCGGGCAACGAGCAGCAATCGCAATGGCTGTCGATCCGCCGCAGCAAGCCCGATTACGTCGTGCTGCGCGGCTGGGGCGTGATGAACCCGGTGGCGTTGAAGACGGCGCAGAAGGTCGGCTTTCCCGCCGACCGCATCATCGGCAACGTCTGGTCCAACTCCGAAGAGGATGTGATCCCGGCGGGTGACGCGGCCAAGGGCTACACCGCCATCACCACCCAGGCGTCGGGGGCCGATTACCCGGTGCTCCAGGAGATCGTCAAGACGGTCTATGGCGCGGGCAAGGGCAATCTGGACGACAAGAAGCGCGTCGGCAGCGTCTATCACAACCTCGGCATCGTGAACGGCATCCTGAACGTGGAGGCGGTGCGCATCGCCCAGGAGAAGTTCGGCAAGCGCACCCTGACCGGCGACGAGGTGCGGTGGGGCTTCGAGCATCTGCGGCTCGATCCCAAGCGGGTGGAGGCGCTGGGGGCCAAGGGCCTGTTCCATTCCATCAACGTCACCGTCGCCAACCACGAGGGTGAAGGGCGCGTGACCTTCCAGCAATGGGATGGGGCCAAGTGGAAGGTGGTGTCGGACTGGATCGCGCCGGATTGGGCGTTGCTGCGCCCGATCATCGAAAAATCCTCGCTGGCCTACGCCGCCCAACACGGCATCACGGTGCGCGATCCCGCCGCCGAAGACGCCAGCAACTGACCGACGCCGCCGCAAAAGGGAGCGCCACGATCATGACGATCCGCGAGGTTCTGTTGTCGGTGGATGGGGTCGAAGCGACCTACAACCACGCCATCCGGGCGCTGTCGGGGGTGAACCTGACCGTGCGGACCGGGGAGATCGTGGCGCTTCTGGGCGCGAACGGGGCGGGCAAGACCACGGCGCTGAAGGCGCTGTGCGGTTTGCTCGCCGCCGAACGCGGCCAGATCACCGCCGGGCGCATCCGCTACGACGGCGAGGACATCGCCCAGCGCAGTCCGGCAGAGCTGGTGCGCGCCGGGCTGGTCCAGGTGCTGGAGGGGCGGCACTGCTTCCGCTCCCTCAGCGTCGAAGACAATCTGATCGTCGGCGGTCAGGCGCGCGGTTGGAGCCGGGCGGCGCTGCGGCGCGAGCTGGAGCGCGTCTACACCCTGTTTCCCCGTTTGCGCGACCGGCGCGGCAGTCTGGCCGGTCTGACCTCCGGCGGGGAACAGCAGATGACCGCCATCGGGCGGGCGCTGATGGCGCGGCCCCGCCTGCTGGTGCTCGACGAACCGTCGATGGGCCTCGCCCCGCTGGTGGTCGAGAGCATCTTCGCCGCCCTGACCGCGCTGAACCGGGACGAGGGCCTGACCCTGCTGGTGGCCGAACAGAACTCCACCGTTGCGCTGCGCCACGCCCACCGTGCCGCCGTTCTGGAGAATGGACGCACGGTGCTGGACGGCGCGGCGGACGCCCTGCGCGACCGTGACGACATCAAGGCGTTTTACCTCGGCGTCGGTCTTGGTGCCGCCGCCTGACCGCCTTCCACACCTCAACGACAAGGAATCACCACCATGAGCGTTGCCGTCCTCGACACCCCCGCCGCTCAGGCCGCCACCCCGCCGGGTGTGCCCGGCCTGCCGCGCCCGCCCACCCCCGCCCACATCATCCGGGACGATGCCGAAGCCATCGCGGTGGCCCAGGCGCTGGCCCGCGACGTCATCGCCGGAGCGGCCAAGCGCGACCGCGAGCGCATCCTGCCGGTGGCGGAGCTGGATGCCTTTTCGCAGAGCGGACTGTGGTCGATCAACGTGCCCAAGGCCTTTGGCGGGCCGGAGGTGTCCTACGCCACCCTGTCCAAGGTGGTGCAGATCGTGGCGGCGGCGGATCCGTCGCTGTCGCAGATCTCGCAAAATCATCTCGGCGTGGTCGCCGCCATCCGCACCGTGTCGGACCTGGCGCAGCAGAGCCTGCTGTTCGGCGAGGTGCTGAAGGGCGTGCGCTTCGGCAACGCCTTTTCCGAGTTCGGGACCAAGCGCGCGGTCGATTTTGCCACCCGCTTCACCGACGGGGGCGACCATGTGGTCGTCAGCGGGCGGAAATTCTACTCCACCGGGGCGCTGCTGGCCCATCTCGTCCCCATCGTCGCGGTGGATGACGAGGGGCGGGCCTGGTACGCCATCGCCGACCGCAACGCCCCCGGCCTGACGGTGATCGACGATTGGTCCGGCTTCGGTCAGCGCACCACCGCCAGCGGCACGGTGATCCTGGACAAGGTCAAGGTGCCGAAAACCCATCTGGTCCCCGGTTACAAGGGCTATGAAACGCCGACCGCTGACGGCGCGATCTTCCAGATCATTCAGGTGGCGGTGGACAACGGCATCGCCGAGGCGGCGATCCGCGACGCCATCGAGTTTGTGCGCACCCGCAGCCGCCCGTGGGTGGACAGCGGGCAGGATCGGGCGTCGGACGATCCCTACACCATCCAGGCGGTGGGCCGTCTGACGCTGCGCCTGCACGCGGCGGAGGCGTTGCAGGACAAGGCCGGGCGCGCGGTGGACGTCGCCGTGGCCAGCCCCAACGCCGACACGGTCGCCGCCGCGCAGTTGGCGGTGGCCGAGGCCAAGATCCTCAGCACCGAAATCGCGCTGGAGGCCAGCAGCACGCTGTTCGAACTGGCGGGCACCCGCTCCACCCTGGCCGACCACAATCTGGATCGCCATTGGCGCAACGCCCGCACCCACACCCTGCACGATCCGGTGCGCTGGAAATACGCCATCCTCGGCAACCACGCCCTGAACGGCGTCAACCCGCCGCTGCACGCCTGGAGCTGACCCAGCGGCCCGACGCCAGCTGCCCTTTGACAGACATGGGGCATCTGGCGTTCGGGGCCCGTGCCGACAACGCGCGTTGACGGCACCGGGGCAAGGTCATTGTGCGTCCGCAGTTCTGCGTGAAAAAGCCACCCGCGTTTGCAGGAGCACCCCCACCGTGCCGGAAACCACCCGTGGGTTGATCAGAGCCGACCACCGGCCAGGGCGGCGCGACCGGCACCGGACAGGATCATGTCGCTTTGGGGCGTATGGACGCGGGCGCACAGCACATCGCGGTGATGGCGTTCCAGCGGGTTGTCGCGCGACAGGCCGGGATTGCCGGTGATCTCCAGCGCCCGCGCCACCGCGTCGATGGCGTTGCTGGTGACGGTGTGTTTGATCAGCAGGCTGTCGCTGGAGGCGGGCGGGGTGCCGCCATCCACCGCCGCCGACAGGGAGCGCAGCAGCACGCGGTTGGTCAGCAGCAGCGCTTCGATGCCGCCCAACGCCTCCTGCAGGCGGGGGACCGTCGCCAGCGACGCCCCGCCCAGAGCGGTCGGTTTGCGGGCGTGCAGGAAGCTGACCAGCCAGTCGCGGGCCGAGCGGGCGATGCCGTCATAGACGCCGCTGAACAGGGTGGCCATCCAGGCGGTGGCGGCCGGATCGGGTGCCGGACAATCGGCGGGCGGGCGCAGCTCTCCGGCGTGATCGTCCGGCACGAAGACGTCCTTGAACACCACCTCGTGGCTTCCGCTGGCGCGCATGCCGATGTGGTTCCAGGTTTCGCGCACCTCGATGCCTTGCGCCGCAAGACCGCTGCCGCGCGGAACCACCCAGATGCCGACCCGGGGTTCGGCCTCGTCGGTGCGCGCCCAGACGCCGAGCCAGGACAGCGCCGGGATGCCGGTGGAGTAAATCTTGGTGCCGGAGATCCGCCAGCCACCCGGGACCTTGCGCGCCACGCTGGCGGGCAGGCCACCACGGTGGGGCGTGCCCAGCTCCGGTTCCACCCGCAGGATGTTGATGAGGCCGCCATCGGTGGCGGCGGAGCGGGCGATGCGCTCGCGCAGGGCTTCCGGCCAGGCGGGGCCGCGATGGAGCTGGCTGTGGATGACGTAATGCAGCACCAGAACCAAGGCGGTGGACGGCTCGCCCCGCGCGATCCCGTTCACCACCGCCAACGCGTCGGTCAGCCCGCCGCCGCCGCCGCCCGCCGAGGGCGGGGCCACCAACGCCAGCAGCCCCGCCACGTGCAACCGGTCGATGTTCTCGAACGGGAAGCTGGCGGCGGCGTCATGCTCGGCGGCGCGCCGCGCGAACGCCGCCGCCAGCGCGGTGATCAGCGACGGATCGGCCAACGACGGATCGGTCAGTGGCGCATCGTCGCTCCCGCCGAAGGGGGCGGCTGCAAGGGACGGGGTGTCGAGGGGCATGGCGGGTGGCTCCGCAGTTGGTGCGCCGGAAGGGCGGGGTCAGTCGAGCAGGTCGGGTTCGGCCGCGACGATCCATTCCCACAGCGGGTGGAAGTTGTACGCACCACCCTGGTGGCTGCCGACCTGCGAGCGGGTCAGCAACGCGGTTTCGTGGTCGATGGGCTGGGGCCGTCCGGCGGCCTCCGCCAGCAATTGGGTGTGGGCGGCGTTGTCGGCGCTGATGAACCACCAGGCCGCCGCCTCCACGCTTGGGCCGACGGTCAGCAGCCCGTGATTCTTCAGGATCGCCAACTTTTTGTCCCCCAGCGACTCCACCAGCCGCTTGCCTTCGCCCTCGGTCAGGACGACGCCGGAATAGGGGTCGAAGATCACCTGATCCTCGTAGAAGGCGGCGGCGTCCTGGCTGAGCGGGGCGAGCGGCAGGCCCAACGCCGACCACGCCTTGCCATAGGTCGAATGGGTGTGGGCGGCGGCGATCACATCGGGCCGCGCCCGATGGATGGCCGAATGGATGGTGAAACCGGCCTGGTTGATGGCGCGGTCGCCGTGGAGGATGGTGCCGTCGCCATCGACCAGATGCAGGTCCGACACCCGGATGGTGCGGAAATGTTGGCCCAGCGGGTTGATCCAAAAGCGGTCGGGATGTTCCGGGTCCCGCGCGGTGACGTGACCGGCCAAGCCCTGATCAAAGCCGTAACGGCCGAACAGGCGGAAGGTGGCGGCGAGCCGCTGCTTGCGGTGCTGCCGCTCCTCTTCCACGCTGGTGTGGCTGACCGGATCGACCGGCGGCCAGAACTTGCGCGGCCTGGGGGAGATGTGGGTCATCGAAACGGACTCCGTCGAGAAAGGGGATCAATAGCCGGTGTCGGCGTCCACCACGTCGCGCAGCGGTTCGCCACGGACATAGGCGTCAAGGTTGGCAAGGACGCGGTCGGCCAGCCGCCGATCGACGTCGGGGCTGGACCATGAGACGTGCGGGGTCAGCCGGATGGCGGGATGTCTGTAGAAGGGATGGCCGGTCGGCAACGGTTCCGGGTCGGTGACGTCCAACGTGGCCCCGGCGATCCGACCGCTGTCGAGGGCGGCGAGCAACCCATCCTGGTCGAGCAGCGCGCCGCGCGCGACGTTGACCAGATGCAGCCCCGGTTTGGCGTGGGCCAGCAGCCCGGCCCCGATCAACCCGTGGGTGGTGGCGGTCAGCGGCAGGGCCAGGACCAGATGGTCGCTGGCCGCCGCCAAATCCTCCAGCCGCTCGAACGGGTCCACACCCGGTTCCGGCTGCGCCCAGCCGGAGCGGCGAACCGCGCCGACCACCAAACCGAAGGCGCGCGCCCGCTCGGCCACCGCCCGGCCGATGGCCCCGAAACCGACCAGACCCAGCCGTTTGCCGGACAGGCTGCCCAGCGTCTCGCGCCGCCAGTCCTCCGGCCCGCGCAGGCGGATGGCGTCCCAACGCTTTTCGAAGGCGAGGATGGCGGTCATCACATAATCGGCGATGGCCTCCGCCGAGACGCCACGGGCGCAGGTGACGGTTCGCCGACCCTCCAGCAGCCAGGGCGGATAGAAATCCATCCCGGTCGAAGCCGATTGGATCCAGCGCAGGCCGTCGCCCCAGCCGTGCGGCGGGGCCGAGGGCGCGGCGTCCCACCCGATCAACGGGCGGGTCAGCAGCACGTCGACCCCGGTCGGCAGGTCCCAGGGGGCACGGCCCGGCTCATGCTCCCACACGGTGGGCCGACTGGGGTGGACGGCGAGGCGCGCGCCCACCACAGGCCCAAGCTGGTTGAGGATCACCGGGGAAGGGATCGCCACCTTGCGGTCACTCCGCCGCGACGGCTTGGGCGCGCTGGCGTTCGGCCACAAGCTGGCGGACGCGGGGCAGCAGGTCCCGGCCATAGGCGATGGCGTCGGGCAGCGGGTCGAAGCCACGGATCAGGAAGGTGGTGACGCCGAGATCGTAATAGTCGAGCAGGGCGTCGGCCACCTGATCCGGGGTGCCGACCAGCGAGGTGGAGTTGCCTTTCGCGCCGGTCAGGCTGGCGATGGCGGTCCACAGGCGCTTGTCGTGGCGATGGCCCTTGTCGGCGATGGCCAGCAAGCGGCGGGCGCCTTCGTTGTTGGGCAGGGGGCCACGGCTGAAGCCGGTCTTGTCGAGCAGCGCCTTGGCCTTTTCATAGATGGCGTCGGCCTTGGCCCAGGCGGCCTCCTCGGTGTCGGCCAGGATCGGGCGCAGCGACAGGCTGAAGGCCGGTTGCGGACGCCCCGCCTTGGCGACGGCGGCGCGCACGCGGGCCAGCAGTTCGCGCACCTGATCGTGGGTTTCGCCCCACACCGCATAGGTGTCGGCATGACGTCCGGCCACCGCGACAGCGGCGTCCGACGCGCCCGCGATCCACACCGGGATGCCCGACGGGTTGTAGGGCTTCACCTGGGAGATCGCCTTTTCGACGTGGTAATATTTGCCCTCATAGTCGAAGGGCGTGTCGCTGGTCCATTCGGCGCGGACGATGTCGAGGAATTCGGAGGTGCGGGCGTAACGGTCGTCCTTGTCCTCCACGACGTTGCCGTCGCGGGCCAGCTCGCTGCGCTCGGCCCCGGTGATGACGTTGATGGCGACGCGGCCACGGCTCAACTGGTCGAGCGTGGCGAATTGGCGGGCCAGGATGGTCGGGGCCTGGAAGCCGGGACGATGGGCGATCAGCACGCCCAACCGGTCGGTGACGCTGGTGATGTGCTGGCTGATCTGGAGGCTGTCGGGCGCGTCGGCGTGGAAGGCTTGCAACACGGAATCGAAGCCGCCCAGCTCGTGCGCTTTGGCCGTCGTCTCGATGTAATCGCGGTCCACCACCGGGCCTTGGCGCGGGATGATCTCCGACGCGTTGTGATTGCCGACGAAGCCGACGAAGCGGAGCGGATGGGCGGCGGTGCTGTGGGTCGCGGTCATGGCGGTGTTCCCCTGTTTTTGGCTGGCGAGGGATGGCGGCGGCGGCTCAGCCGAGCGGACGCGACAGGATGTCGGTGAAGCGGCGGTCGAAGGCTGGGGCGATGTCGATCCGCTTCGGCAGCACGCCCAACTGATGGAAGGTGTCGGCGACGTTCTGGGCCGACGCGACGTCGGCGTCGGTGATGGGGGCCAGATCGCGTTGGCGTGAGTTCTTGCGCAGGATCTCCAGATCGGTGTCGAACGGCACGCCGATGGCGGCGGAATGAACCTTGGCCCACGCCTCCAGATTGGCGGCGCGCCAGGCGAAGGCGCGGCGCAACCGCAGGAAATAATCGCCGATGGCGGCGGACTTGCCCGGATCGGCCAGCGCGTCGGGCGAGGCGAGGTACAGATAGTTGCCCGACAGATAGCCGTTGGAGGTGATCAGCACCCGCGCCCCTTTCTTGATGGCGAAGGGCACCGAATAGCCATAGATCGCCCAGGCATCGAGCGCGCCCTGTTCGAAGGCGGCTTGGCCTTCCGACGGCGTCAGGCTGATCGGCTGGATGTCGGTGAAACGCAGGCCGACCTCGCCCAGCATCTTGGCCAGGTAATAGTGCGTGGTGGTGGCGCGGACATAGCCGACGCGCTTGCCCTTGAGATCGGCCACCGAGCGGATCGGGCTGTCCGGCGGCACCAACACCACCTGCCAGTTCACATCGTCTTTCACGACGGCGACGATGGACAGGCGGGCACCGGCGGCGACGCCGAAGGCGGGCGGGATCTCGCTGCTCGATCCGATGTCGATGGAACCGGCGTTGATCGCCTCGACGATCAGGTTGCCCGAGGCGAATTCGGCGAACCGCGAGCGGTGGGGGGACGGGGCGTTGCCGGACGCGTCCAGCGCCAACCCGTCCAGCGCCTTGTAATCGGCGATGCGCAGAATGGTTTCGGGCGTCGGGCCGGAGGCGGCGTGCGCGGTCAGCGGCAGGCCACCCAGCGCCAGCGTGCCGCAGGCCCCGGCGGCACCGCGCAACAGGGCGCGGCGACCGATGGGGGCGGGGGGATGGCGGAGGAGATCGGTCGTCATGGCGGGTGGGGTCCGTCGGAGGAGAGGATCACAGGCTGGGGGCGGCGGCGGCACCGGCGGGCAGGCCGAAGCCACCCGGCCCCGGAGTTGCCCCGATGGTCCCCGCAGCGCCGGTCGCCGTCCGGGGTTCGGCGGGTTGCGGCTCGCGCGCGGCCAGATGCTCTTCATCGACGCCCAGTTCGGCCAACAGGCGGGACCGCAAGGCGATGAAGCCGGGATCGCCATGGCGGCGCGGGCGGGCGAGCGGGATCGGGATGTCGGCGGCGATCCGGCCATTCGCCATCACCACGGCGCGGTCGGCCAGCAACAGCGCCTCGTCGACGTCGTGCGTCACCAGCAGGACGGCGGGGGCATGGGCGCGCCACAGCGTTTCGACCAGCCCCTGCATGCGCAGCCGGGTCAAGGCGTCCAGCGCGGCGAAAGGCTCGTCGAGCAGCAGCAGGCGCGGTTCGCGGACCAGGGCGCGGGCCAACGCCGCCCGCTGCGCCTCGCCCCCCGACAGGGTCAGCGGCCAGGCGCGGGCGCGGTGGGACAGCCCGACCTCCGCCAACGCGGCAAGACCGCGCTGTTCGGCGTCGGGGTGGCGCAGGCCGAGCGTGACGTTGCGCAGAACCCGCATCCACGGAACCAGTCGCGGTTCCTGGAACACCACCGCGCGCTGCTCCGGCAAATCCACCGCACCCTCCGGCGCCGGATCCAGCCGCGCCAGCGTGCGCAGCAGGGTGGATTTGCCGCAGCCGGACCGGCCGAGCAGGGCGGTGAAGGATCCCGGTTGGAGGTCGAGCGACAGGCCGTCCAGCACATTGCCGCTGCCGAAATTGCGGACGAGGCCACGGACGCTGACGACCGGCTTGGCATCGGACGGGGAGACGGTCGGAGCTTGGGCCTGAACTTGGGTCGGAGTTTGGGTCGGGGTGAGGCTCATGGAGGATCACTCCTTGATGAAGGCGGGGCGCCAGACCAGCGCCGAGCGTTCGATGACGCGGACGATCAGATCGGCGAGAAGGCCAAGGATGGCGTAGACGATCAGGGCGACGATGATCACGTCGGTGCGCAGGAACTCCCGCGCGGTCATCGCCAGATAGCCGATGCCGCTGGAGGCGTTGATCTGCTCCCCCACCACCAGGCTGAGCCAGGCGACGCCGAGCGCGTAGCGCAGCCCGGTCAGGAAGGAGGGCAGGGCACCGGGCAGGATGACCAGGCCGATCAGCTCCCGCCGGGTCAGACCCAGCGTGGAGACCGCCTCCACCACCTTGGCGTCGACGGTGCGGATGCCCGCGAACAGGTTCAGATAGATCGGGAAGGCGGTCCCCAACGCCACCAGGGCGATCTTGGGCGTCTCGCCGATGCCGAACCACAGGATGAACAGCGGGACCAGGGCCAGATGGGGCAAGGTGCGCAGCATCTGCAACAGGGCGTCGAGCGCGTCTTCGCCACGGCGCGACAAACCGGCGATCAGGGCGCAGACCGTGCCGACCGACACGCCGATGGCCAGCCCGGCGCTGACCCGACCGAGCGAGACCAGCAAATGCACCGCCAACTCGCCGCTGACCGTCAGTTCCCAGAAGGCCGTCAGGATTTGGGTGGGGGAGGGGATGGAGCGGGTGGATATCCAGCCCAGCCCGACGCTGATCTGCCACAGCGCCAGCAGCGCCAGCGGCACGGCGCAGCGGCGCAGGCCCGCCGGAAGCGTTGCGGCGCGGGGCTGCTGCGCCGTGGAGTTGGTCGCCGTGCCTTTGGTCGCGGTGACTGCTGTCATGATTCCTCCCGACGCCGTTCGATTTTCGGTGGCTGCGGGTGGAAGAATATCCCTATTCAACAAATAGGAAAAATGAAAAACACAAATTACACTGTTGAGAAAAACTTAAGTAACATAAAAAATACGCTATTTTTGAACGACGGCTTCGGTCAGGAGGCGCGCGAGCGAATCGGACAGGATATCGTGCAGCCGATCGACCGCCGGGGTCGCCGCCGACGGGGCGCGGTGCAGTTCCAGGGGAACCGATCCCAAGGTCGGCAGGCCATGGCCCGGCTCCAGGATCGTCAGCGTGTCGGGCAGGCCGAGCGGCGTGCGGATCGTCACGCCCAGCCCGGCTTCCACCGCCGCCCACAGGCCGGACAGGCTGGGGCTGGTGAAGGTGATGCGCCAGGGGCGTCCGTCGCCGTCCAGCCGCTCGATGCCGTGCTGACGGAACATGCAAGGGGCGTCGAGCAGGGCCAGCGGCACGGGCGTACCCGGATCGGTGCCCGGATCGGCGCGGAAGCCGTCTGCCGCCACCCAGGCGACCGGCAGATGGGCCAGCGTTGCGGCGGCGGTCCCCGGGGGCGCGGCGGCGGGGCCGTCGATCTCGCCGAAGGCCAGGGCAAGATCAAGCGTGCCCTGCGCCACCCGCGCGCGCAGGTCACGGCCACGGCCGACCTGGGCCTCGACATGGATGCGGGGATGGGTGCGGTGGAAGGAGCCGAGAACGGCGGGGAGCCAGCGTTCCGCCAAATCCTGGGGAAAGCCGACCCGCACCGTGCCATCCATCGCCCGGCCGCGCGCGGCCGACAGCGCCTCGTCGTTCAGGGCGACGAGGCGGCGGGCGTAGCCCAGCAGCAGGTCGCCCGCGTCGGTCAACGCCACCGTGCGGCCGACCTTGCGGAACAGCGGCTGACCGACCTGCTCCTCCAGCTTCTTCATCTGAAGGCTGATGGCCGACTGGGTCCGGCCGAGCCGTTCGGCGGCGCGGGCGAACCCGCCATGCTCCATGGCGATCACCAGCGCCCGCAGCACGTCCATGTCGAGGTTGGTCGGAAGCAACGCCATCGTTGTCGTCCTCGGGCCGCGTCCGCGCCGTCAGGCTGGCAACGCGCTGTTGAAGCCGGGATCGAAGATCGCCGCCGCGTCCAGCCGTTTCGGGATGATGCCGAACTCCCGCCAGACATCGGCGGTCGCCTGCTGGTCGGCGATGACCGAGGCGTCGAGGGCGACCGGTCGCGCCCGTTCGACGCCGAAGGTGTGGCGGGCGATGGCCGGATCGATGCCGACCGTCTTGGCCCAGATCCCGGCGTAGGCGTCGCTGTTCTCCAGCGCCCACAGCCGGGCGGTGGCGAAGCGGCGGAGCAGGTCGGTCAACGCCGCGCGCTTGGTGGCGATCGCCTCCAGCGTGGCGGATTGGTAGGACAGGCCGCTCATCAACCCTGATCCGGTGATGACCGCGCGGGCACCGTCGACCAGAAGCGCTTGCGACACATAGATGCCCCAGCTCGACCAGGCGTCGATGGAGCCGGCGGCCAGCGCCGACTTGGCGTCCGACGGCAGCAGGAAGGCGAGCTTCACGTCGTCCGGCTTCAGGCCGTTGGCCTTCAGCGCCGCCAGCACAAGATAATGGCCGATGGAGCCGCGCCCGGTGCCGATGGTCTTGCCCTTCAGGTCGGCGACGCTGCGGATCGGCGACGCCCCCGGCACCAGGATGGTGGTGCTCTGCGGGTTGGAGCGGACCGCGCCGATGATCTTGGCCGACGCACCGGCGGCCAGCGCGAAGGTGGTCGGCGCGTCACCGGCGTAGCCGACCTCGATGGCCCCGGCGTTCAGCGCCTCCAACAGCGGGGCGGCGGCGGGGAACTGGCTCCATTCGATGCGATAGGGCAGGTCGGACAGAAGCCCGGCGGCCTCGATCACCGATTGGACGCCGCCCTTCTGGTCGCCGACCTTCAGCACGGTGCCGGGGGGAATGGCCGCCCGCGCCAGCCCCAGGGGGAGGAGTCCGGCGGTGCCGAGACCGAAACCAAGGCCCAGGCCAAGCCCGAGAGCGCGGCGGCGCGACAGCGGCGGGAGCGAGGAGGGAAAGGGTGGCATGGGGGTCTCCGTCAAATGACGTGGAAATTGTGCGCGCCATCGCGCTGGAGTTGGGCGACCAGTTCCAGTTCCCAATCAATGTAGCCTTGCATGGCGGCGGCGCTGTTGTCGGTCCCCTCATAGGGGCGCTTGTAGACGTCGTCGGGTTCGTCCCCCAACCGATCGAGCGTGGTGCTGAGGGGAAGTCCGGCGGCGACCCACCCCTGGGTGCCGCCTTCCAGCAGCAGCGGGCGAAGCTCCTCGGGAAAATCAGCGGCCTGGAAATCGGCGGCGGCGTAGCGGGCCAGCGTGCCGTCGCCGCAGGTCAGCACCGGCCGCACGCCCTTGGGCAGTTTGGCGATGAGTCCGGCCAGTCGGGCACGGGTGGAGAAATACGCTCCCGGAACATGACCGGCGCGGTAGCGCGGGCTGCGGGTGAGGTCGATCACCGCCGCCTCACCATTCTCCAACAGCGCCAGCAGGTCGCGCGGCGCGATGGTCCCCGCTTCCACCTCCGGCGGCGGCGGCAGGCGGCGGCGGTCGGGACCGCTCTCGCGGCCCAGGCTGGAGACGTCGCCCTCCAGCACATGCACCTCCCAGCCAAGCTGGGCGAGCCAGGAGGCGGTCATGTCGGCGCGCGGACCGCCGCCCCCGGCCGGATCGTCGGCCAGCACGATGCGGGCACCGCGCACCGCGACATGCTCGTCGGTCGCCTGGACCAGCTGGCCGCCCGCAGCGTGGCGGAAGCCGGGCAGATGGCCCGCCTCATACTCCTCCGGCGTGCGCACGTCGAGCAGGTGGAGCGTCCGCCGCTCGTCGCCGCGCAGGCGGTCCAGCCCCGCCGGATCAATCCGCCGGACGTCCGCCCGGTCGGCCACCGCCCGCGCCCGCCGCCGCCCGGCGGCGTCGCCCTCGGCCGACAGGGTGGCGGGGAACCGTCCCTCGCGCCCACGGTCCAGCGTCAACCCGGCCAGGGTCCAGCCGATGGTTCCGTTGCGCAGGGCGGCGACCCGGTTGGGAATCCCGGCGTTGACCAGCGATTGGGTGCCGATGATCGAACGGGTGCGGCCCGCGCAATTCACCACCACCAGCGTGTCCGGGTTGGGGGCGATGTCGTGGACGCGCTTGACCAGCTCCGCCCCCGGCACGCTGATGCCGCCGGGGATCGACATGGTGCGGTATTCCTCGAACCGGCGGGCGTCGAGGATGACCAGATCGCTCCCGGCGTCGATCAGCGCCTTGACCTCCGCCGCTGGCAGGGAGGGGGTGTGACGGTGATGCTCCACCCACTCGCCAAAGGCTTTGCTGGGGACATTCACGTCGCGGTAGACCTCGAACCCGGCGGCGATCCAGCCCGCCAGCCCGCCCTCCAGCAGCGTCACGTCGCGGAAACCCAGAGCCTGCAGGCGGCGGGCGGTCGGCTCGGCATAGCCCTCGCCGTCGTCATAGACGGTGATCGGCGCGTCGCGGCGCGGCAGCAGGTCGTAGGCCAGCAGCTCCACCCGGCTGAGCGGAACGGAGACGGCGAACAGCGGGTGGGCCAGCGAATAGGGGCCTTCCTCCCGCGCGTCGAGCAACGCGACCTCGTCGCGCTCGATCCAGGCGCGGCGGATGTCGGCGGGGCGGCGGGTGGCCAGGGGAGCGCCAAAAGAAGCTGCGGCGGTCATGGGATCCTCAGGCGGCGTGGGGGACGGGCTGCGAACGGTCCCACAGGTTGGGCAGGGCGGTGTTGGCGTAGCCGGAGATGAACAGCTTGCGCTGTCCGGTCAACGGATCGAAGACCGAGCGGCGGACAGCACCGATGTTGCCGCCATAGACGTGGATGCTGATGGACGGCCGGTCAGGCAACGCGTTGGCGATGGCGTGGACGTCGCCGATGCGCGGCGACACCGCCTCCACCGTCCCCGCCTCCAGGAGTTCGGACGGGGAGGCGACGGGCGGGCCGCCCGCCTCCTGAAGATCGTAGCGTTGGGAGCGTTCCGCCCCGCGCAGGACGCCGACAAGGCCCCAAACCGTGTGGTCGTGGATCGGCGTCCGCTGCCCCGGTCCCCAGACGAAGCTGACGACGGAGAAGCGCTCATACGGGTCGCAATGCAGCAGATATTGCCGGTAATGCACCGGATCGGGTTGGGCATAGGCGTCGGGCAGCCAATCGTCGGTGGCGATCAGGTCGGCCAGCAGGGCACGACCGGCGTCCAGAATGGTGGGTTCGTCGCCGCTGTGCCGCTCCACCAGACGGGTGAAGTCGGCGATGAAGCCGCGCAGGCGCGGCAGGTTGGGGGGCGAGGGACTGTTGTCGGGCATGGCCGGGGTGTCCTTACCAGGTCTCGGCCAGGCCGAGCGGTTCGAGAAGGCGGATCACAGGACGGCTCCTGTCTGAGGATCCTGTTTGGGGACAGGACCGCGCGGCCCCTGGGCAAACCATCATCGCTGCGGCGCGCAGGGGTGTTCCGTGGAGTGCGGTTCAGCGGATCGTCGGTGTTGAACGCGGCGACGATGTTAAAATGTCGAATTGCCTATAGCAAAATAGGAAAAAGGCGGAGCGTCAAGCCCCAGCGTGGGGAAGGCCCATTTTTCTTGCGGGTGCAACCGGTGCCCGGCCTGCGCATTGCCATGCGGCTGCGCCCCCCGTGCAGCGGCGATCGGTGCGCAGCGTGATAAAAACCTATAATCACATATTTTTGTAGACAATGTTTGACTCAAAAAACACATTCGTCCAACATTGTGGAGGTTGATTTACGCCAAAACCAATTTGTGAAATTTGAAGGGGACGCCTTCATGACGCCGCACCGCCATCCGACGCCCGCTTCCCGTTCGGCGCGCCTGCGCCGCCTTGCCACCGCGCTTGCGGGGGCGGCCTGCCTTGTCCTGACCACAGCGCTGCCCGCAGCGGCGGAGGGGACCATCCGCATCGCCGAGCAGTTCGGCTTGGGCTATCTGCCCTTGCAGATCCTGCGCGACCGCAACCTGATCGAACAGCACGGCAAGGCCCAGGGCATCGATGTGAAGGTCGAATGGGCGCAATTGTCGGGCGGGGCGGCGATGAACGACGCGCTGCTGTCGGACAGCATCGATCTGGCGGCGGGCGGGGTTGGGCCGCTGCTGACCGTGTGGGACCGCACCAAGGGCAGCGCCAACGTGCGCGCCATCGCGGCGTTGAACAGCCTGCCCGCCTTCCTGACCACCAACAACCCGGCGGTGCGCAGCCTGAAGGACTTCACCGACAAGGACCGCATCGCGCTTCCGGCGGTGAAGGTCAGCGTCCAGGCGCGCATTCTGCAAATCGCCGCCGAACAGGCGTTTGGCGCGGGCAAGCATGACGCGTTGGACCGGCTGACGGTGGCGTTGCCCCACCCGGACGCCACGGCCGCGCTGCTGTCGGGGGCGTCGGAGATCACCGGACACCTGTCCAGCCCGCCCTTCCAGTATCTTCAGCTCAAGGATCCCAAGATCCACAAGGTGTTCAGCTCCTACGACGTGCTGGGCGGGCCGCACACGGCCAATCTGGTCTGGGCCAAGGAGTCCTTCCGCACCCAAAATCCGAAGACCTACCGCGCCTTCCTGGATGCGCTGGCCGAGGCGGTGGCCCTGATCCAGCGCAATCCCGAGGCCGCCGTTGACGCCTATCGCGCGCAGAACAAGGGGGATCTGGACCGGGATTTCGTGCTGTCGCTGCTGAAGGATCCCGACATCCGTTACACCCTGGCCCCGGAGCGGGTCGAACAGTTCGCCAGCTTCATGCACAAGGTCGGGGCGATCCGCAACAAACCGGCGTCGTGGAAGGATGTTTTCTTCCCCGACCTGCACGGCGAAGCGGGGAGCTGATCCGATGAACGCCCTGTTCAGCCCCACAACGCTGCGCGACGCGGCGACCGCCGCGCCAAACGCTCTGGCGTCGTCCGAGGTGCCTCTGTTGGACGTGTCGGGCGTCACCGTGCAGTACAAGACGCGCGCCCATCTGGTCACGGCCTGCCACCGGGTGGACTTCCAGCTTTACAAGGGGGAACGCTACGTCCTGCTGGGGCCGAGCGGTTGCGGCAAATCCTCCCTGCTGAAGGCGGTCGGCGGCTTCCTCCCGCCGGTGGAGGGAAGCATCCGGTTGAACGGCCAGCCGGTGACGCGGCCCGGCCCCGACCGCATGATGGTGTTTCAGGAGTTCGACCAGCTCCCGCCCTGGAAGACGGTCAAGCAGAACGTCATGTTCCCGCTGCTGGCCAGCGGCAAGGCGACGCGGCGGCAGGCGGAGGAGCGAGCCTTGGCCGCCATCGCCACCGTCAATCTGTCGGGTTTCGCCGACGCCCACCCGCACACGCTGTCGGGCGGGATGAAGCAGCGCGTCGCCATCGCCCGCGCCCTGGCGATGGAGCCGGACATCCTGTTGATGGACGAACCCTTTGCCGCGCTGGACGCGCTGACCCGCCGCAAGATGCAGGATGAACTGCTGCAATTGTGGGACACGCTGGGCTTCACCATGCTGTTCGTCACCCATTCGATTGAAGAGGCGCTGGTGGTCGGCACCCGCATCCTGGTGCTGTCGCCCCATCCGGGCCGGGTGAAGGCGGAAATCAACTGCCACGCGTTCGACCGCGCCTCGGCGGGCAGCCCGGACTTCCAGGCGGTGGCGCAGCGGATCCACGCTCTGCTGTTCGCCGACGCGGTGGAACAGCCGGTAGCCGGAGGGGCGTCATGACCGACCTGTCCCTTGCCAACGCTGCGGTCGCGCCGTCTCGCCGCGCCAACCCGCCGGTGCGGCCGGAGGTTGAACGCGCCGTGTCCGCCGCCGGGGTGATCGGCGACGCCGCCCGCCCGCTGTCGCTGTGGGAACGGCTGACCGGGGTCGCGCTGCTGCGCCGTCTGGTCCTGCTGGTGGCGGTCGCCGCGCTGTGGCAGGGGGCCGCCCTGTGGCAGAACAACCCGTTGATGTTCCCCACCTTCACCGCCATGGCCTCGGCCCTGGTGGAGGCGGTGTTGCGCGACGATCTGCTGACGATGGCCTGGGTGTCGTTGTCGGTGCTGCTGAAGGGCTACGCCATCGCCGTCGCGCTGGCGGTGGCGCTGACCACGCTCGCCGTGTCCACCCGGATCGGCGACGATCTGCTGTCCACCCTGACCTCCATGTTCAACCCGCTGCCCGCCATCGCGCTGTTGCCGTTGGCGATGCTGTGGTTCGGGTTGGGATCGATCAGCCTGACCTTTGTTCTGGTCCACGCCGTGCTGTGGCCGCTGGCGCTGAACACCCACGCCGGATTCACGGCGGTGTCGGACACGCTGCGCATGGCCGGACGCAATTACGGCCTGACCGGGCCGCGTTATGTCCTGACCCTGCTGATTCCCGCCGCCTTTCCCACCATCCTGACCGGGTTGAAAGTGGGGTGGGCCTTCGCCTGGCGCACGCTGATCGCGGCGGAGCTGGTGTTCGGCGTGTCGTCGGGCAAGGGCGGGTTGGGCTGGTTCATCTTCCAGAACCGCAACGAGCTTTACACCGACAAGGTTTTCGCCGGGCTGGCCGCCGTCATTCTGATTGGGCTGCTGGTTGAGAATCTTGTTTTCCGATGGATTGAGGCCCGCACCGTGCGCGCCTGGGGAATGGTTCGCTGACATCATGAGCGCAGTTCGTTTTGACGCCAATCTGAACACCGAACGCCCGACCTTCGTCACGCATCTGGAATGCGGGCTGACCGGCGAACGCTATGAGGCCGACACGGTCCACAACCTGTCCCGCGCGGGCAGGCCGCTGCTGGTCCGCTACGACCTCGACGGGGTCAGGCGGACGTTGACCAAGGAGGCGCTGGCCGCCCGCCCGCTGGATCTGTGGCGCTACCGCGAATTGCTGCCGGTGCGGCGGGTCGCGGACATCGTCAGCCTGGGCGAGGCGGTGACTCCGCTGGTCCCGCTGCCGCGCCTGTCCGCCCGCTTGGGCGGCGGCGAACTGCTGGTGAAGGACGAGGGCCGCTTGCCCACCGGGTCGTTCAAGGCGCGCGGTCTGGTGATGGCGGTGTCGATGGCCAAGGCGTTCGGCCTGCCGCATCTGGCCATGCCGACCAACGGCAACGCCGGGGCGGCGCTGGCGGCCTACGCCAGCCGGGCGGGCATCCGCGCCACCGTTTTCTGCCCCGCCGACACGCCCGAGGTGAACGTGTCGGAGATCGAGGCGCAGGGGGCCGCCGTCCACCGGGTCAACGGCCTGATCGACGATTGCGGCAAGATCGTCGGCCAGGGCAAGGCGGAGGTCGGTTGGTTCGACGTGTCCACCCTGAAGGAACCCTATCGCATCGAAGGCAAGAAGACGATGGGGCTGGAGCTGGCCGAACAGCTGGGGTGGGACCTGCCCGACGTCATCTTCTACCCCACCGGCGGCGGCACCGGCCTGATCGGCATGTGGAAGGCCTTCGCCGAGTTGGAGGCCATCGGCTTCATCGGCGCCAAGCGCCCGCGCATGGTCGCGGTGCAGGCGGCGGGCTGCGCCCCGATGGTGCGCGCCTGGGAAGCGGGGGAGGAGCACGCGCCGCGCTGGGAGGACGCCCACACGCTGGCCTCCGGCATCCGCGTGCCGCAGGCGGTGGGCGATTTCCTGATCCTGCGCGCGGTGCGCGAAAGCGGCGGCTTCGCCATCGCCGTAACCGACGACGCCATCCAAGCGGCCTTGGACGAGGCGGCGCGGGAGGAAGGCTTCCTGCTCTGCCCGGAAGGGGCGGCGACCTACGCCGCCTACAAGCAGGCGCTGGCCGACGGGCGGGTTGGCCGGGACGAACGCGCGGTGCTGTTCAACTGCGCCACCGGCCTGAAATACCCGTTGCCGCCGGTGTCCCGCGCCCTGGACCGTCACCAGCCGATTGACTGGGCGTCCTTCCGGTGAGGCCGCTGCGTGCAAAGATGCGGCTCCAACCGATTCAGGGACCCGTCTGATGACCGCGACCTATCGCATCGACCGCCTCGTCGCCACGCTCGACGCCATCCTGCGCCGCTCCGGCAGCGACCCGGTGGAGGCGGCGACCGTCGCCGCCAATCTGGTGGACGCCGACGCCAAGGGGCACGCCAGCCACGGCGTGTGCCAGATCGCCGTCTACCGGAACAGTCTGGAGCGCGGCCATCTCACCCCCAACCGGCACGCCCGCGTGTTGCGCGACGCGCCGCCCTTTGTGCTGGTGGACGGCGATTGCGGCTATGGTCAGGTGATCGCGCGGGAGGCCACGGATCTCGCCATCGACCGCGCCCGGACGGGGAGCGGGGCGACCATTCTGGCGCTGCGCAACGCCCACCACATCGGACGGGTCGGGGCCTATGGCGAGCAATGCATCGCCGCCGGGCTGATCGGCATCTTCTTCGTCAACGTGGCCAGCCGCCCGCTGGCGGCCCCCCACGGCGGGGCGCGGCCACGCCTGGGCACCAACCCGATCTGCGTCGCGGTGCCGGGCACGCCGGGACACCCGCCCTTGCTGCTGGATTTCGCCACCAGGAATCACGCCAAATTAAGTACGTTGTTTTCCGCCCGGGGAGCGATGGTGTAGTTCCACTCTGGATGGAAGTCGTTTGGGGTTATCC
>NZ_RXMA01000042.1 GCF_003966125.1 Azospirillum griseum | reverse complement strand
TTGGTCTGGCTCCCTTCGCCCGGCTCGCCGCCATCCCCGGCGTGTCGCTGGTCTCCATCCAGAAAGGCCCGACCGAAGGGCAGGCGGCGAACCCGCCGGGCGGCTTCCCGCTGTTGAACCTGTCGCCCGACATCCGGGATTTCGCCGACACCGCCGCCATCATGACCACCCTCGATCTGGTCGTCTGCGTCGACACTTCGGTCGCGCATCTGGCTGGCGCGCTGGGCGTGCCCGTCTGGGTCCTGGTCCCGTTTGCGCCGGATTGGCGGTGGCTGCTGGACCGGGACGACAGCCCCTGGTACCCGACCATGCGCCTGTTCCGCCAGACGCAGGCCGGGGATTGGGATGGCCCCATCGACCGGTTGGAGCAGGCTTTGCGCCGCCGCGCCGCCGCCCCTCCTTCTCACCGCTCCGTCCTCAACCACAGCGAAAGCGCCAACATGCCGATCCTGGCTCCCGTGTCCTGGGGTGAATTGCTGGACAAGATCACCATTCTCGACATCAAAGCGGAACGCATCGCTGACCCGGCCAAGCTGGCCAACGTCCGCACCGAACGGGATGCGTTGATCGCCGTCACCGCTCAAATCGACACCCGCCGCGCCGATGTCGCGGCGCTGATCGATGACTTGCGCGCGGTCAACACCATCCTGTGGGATGTCGAAGACGAGATCCGCGATTGCGAGCGGGCGAAGGATTTCGGTTCCCGCTTCATTGAGCTGGCGCGCAAAGTCTACCACACCAATGATCGGCGCGCCGCGCTGAAGCGCGATCTCAATCTGGCGCTCGGGTCTGAGTTGGTGGAGGAGAAGTCCTACCAGCCCTATTGACCCGCTCCGTCCATCCCAAAGGCATCCGCCGTGACCGTGCCCCCTCCCTTCACGCCCCAGCCTCCCCCCCGCTCCGCATCGGGTGTTCTGCCGGATCCCCGCGTGGAACAGGCGTTGGAGTTGTGCCGGTCCGGCCACCCCGACACGGTCGATGCCCTGCACCGGGAGTGGTTGACCAACCCGCCGCAAGACGCTCCCACCCTCACCGCTCTGGTCGAGATGGCGCGCCTGCTGGGCCAACCCATCGCGGCCGTTGGCTGGGCTGAGGCCGTGGTCCGCACAGCACCAGACGCGGTTCGGAGTTGGTGCCTGCTGGCCCTGACCCTCATCGCCGCCGGGCGCATCCAGGAGGCCGAGACGGCAGCGGAGCAAGCGCTGCGCCGCCTCGGCGCAGGCCCGCATGACGGGCACCTGGACAATGCGCAAACCCATCGGGCCATAGCCCTGATCCGGTTGCGGCAAGGCCGCCTGATGGACGCCGCACAGGCGTGCGAGACCGCTCTGCGCTCCATTGCCCAGCACGATGACCCGCCATCGCAAAACGCACGAGCGGAAACCCGGGGAACCCTGGCCCTGGTCCGCATGTTGGAAGGGCGTTTCAGCGAGGCCGATGCATTGTTTCGGCAGGCGTTGGACCACCGCCCCATGCTGCCGGAGATTCTTGGCAACCACGCCTCGCTGCTGGCCCGTCTGGGCCACGACACGGAAGCTCTGGAACAAGCAACCCAGGCCGTGGCGTTGCGGCCCAGGCTGCTTGGGACTCTCCACCTGATCGGCACCCTGCACCACCGCGCGGGACGTCTCCCCGAGGCGATTGCCGTTTGCCGCCGGGTTCTGGCCATGGCCCCCGAACAGATGGACACCCGCCTGCTCCTGGCCGATGCTCTGAACCGCGCGGGGGCCTGGCAAGAGGCCGTCGCTGTTTGCCAGGATGGCTTGCGTCTGGACGCTGCCGACGTTCCCAGCGTCAGAGCCGCCCTCCTGACCCATTCGGGTGCCGCGCTGCAATCCGGCGGTGATTGTGCCGGTGCGTTGGCGGCGCACCGGCACGCGCTGGAGCTTGCGCCCACACAACAGGCGGCTCTCAACAACCTCGCCCGCCTCCATCGGGAAACCGGCGACCCGGAAGCGATCAACACGCTGCGGCGGATCGCCGAGACCGCCGGGTCCCCCAGCGGGGTCCGTCTGACCCTGTTGTCCCTGCTGCTGTCGGTCGGACGCATCGCGGAAGCGGAGGCGGAAGCCTTCGCCCACGCCCAATCCGCCCCGGAGAATGCCGAACTTTCCTTCGCGATTGCCGCAACCTTTCTGGACGCTGGACGCCGCGCGTCGGCCCTGCCCTATGCCCAGCGCGCAATCCGCCTTGCGCCTGACACGCCGCGCCACTGGATCGGCTTCGTTGATGCGCTGCGCGACCCGGCCCTCTCCAAGGTCGATGAATCGTTGCGTCCCGATCTTCTGGCGGCCCTGAACCGACCAGAGGTGGACGCACCCGCCCTTGCGTGGGCAATGGCCGCCCTTCTCCGGGAATCGCCGATCCTGCAGCGTCTGGCGGCCCTGCCAAACAGCGCCGCCGCAGCCTTGAGCGACGCAGAGCAGACGCTTCTGTCCGATGGCGCGCTCGAAACATTGGCGTCGGATGCGGTTTTCCTGGCCCACCTGCGCACCACACCGATCATCGATCCGGTGTTGGAATATGCGTTGTCGCATATCCGCAGGCTGCTTCTGTTGACGCTGTTCGGCCCCGGCCTGCCGGATCGAGCGGTCTGGCAGACGTTGTGCGCCGCCTTGGCCGAGCAATGTTTCCTCACGGAATATGTTTTGCCTGAATCAACGTGTGAACCCCAGATGCTGCCTGCGCTGGTTCACGCCATCAGCGCCGCAATCGACCAAGGCACCCAACCCCGGGCCGTTCTGGTGGCTCTGCTTGGTGCCTATCATCCGCTGCATCAATGGCCATGGTCCGACGCGCTGAACCGCTTCACCTGGCCCGAGGCCATCATCCGGTTGCTGACGCGGCAATGTCTTGAACCGGCGGCCGAGGCGATCATCGCCGCGTCCCTTCCAACACTGACACCGATCCACAACCCAACCTCGATCGATGTCCGCGCGCAGTACGAGGAGAACCCATACCCTCGCTGGCTCTCCACCGGGGTTTTGCCTGAGCCTGTGTCGCTCGCCCGCTTTTTGCGCGGCCTGTTCCCACACATCGCCCCAAGCATCCCATCCCCGCCGGGTTGGGAGTCCCCCGATGTGCTCATCGCCGGCTGCGGCACCGGGCGGGAGGCGGTGTGGTCCGCCACAACGCTGAAACACGCACGGGTGTTGGCGGTGGACCTCAGCCGCCGCAGCCTTGCCTATGCCGCCCGCCAAAGCCAACAGCTGGGGTTGAGCATCGATTTCGCCCAGGCCGATCTTCTGGAACTGGGTGGGCAAGACCGTCGGTTCGACGTGATCCACAGCGTTGGCGTTCTCCACCACATGGACGATCCCATGGCCGGGCTGCGCGCGTTGCGCGCGCTTCTGCGCCCGCATGGGGTGATGGAACTGGGGCTGTACAGCGCCACGGCCCGGCGGCCGATCCTGGCGGTTCGCAACCTGCTTGCCGGTTCCGACCTGCCCTCCACACCGGACGGCATCCGGCGGCTTCGGCAGATCATTCTGTCACTGCCCGATGATCACCCGGGCCGGGCGGTCATCCGGTCGCCTGATTTTTACGGCATCAGCCCATGCCGGGATCTGCTGATGCATGTCCGTGAATTGCACGCCACGCTGCCATGGCTGGATCATGCGCTGAAGGCGCTTGATCTGGAGTTTCTTGGCTTCCGCCTGAACGATCCGGCGGTGGGCAGCCTGTACCGCCGCCGCTTTCCCGACGATCCGTCGATGACCTCGCTGGCTCATTGGAACCAACTGGAAGACGAAAACCCGACCATCTTCGGTGGTATGTACCAACTCTGGACCCGCGCGCGCGGATAACACCGTCGCCCCCGTGACACCGACAAGCGCTTGAACTTGCCGTTCAAGACGCATGATCGGCGTCATGGGCGCCCTGATGCGCCAGTGGCGACAAACACAGGAGCGGTTCTATTGCCCATCCGGCAGCGGACGACGGAACGCAGCCTCGATCAGCGGAAACGCATGTGAGCGCTTCAACTGAGCCAGAACATCCTGTTCGTTTTGCCGATCCTCAGCCTTTTGCTGTTCAAATTTTGTTTTGTAGTGATGCTGCATGAACATGTTCACGTGCCACCACAGGATCTGTTCCGTGAGGGCTTCCGCGTGGACCAGAGCGATACGGTCCAACTGCGCGATCAGCGCGGCGATCCGCGTCTGAAAAAGACGCGCCAGTTCCGGCCATTCCGGGGCACGGATCAAATCAAACATGGTGTGGCGCTTCCACACACCGCCCGACCCATCCACCTGCTGGATCGTGCCCAGATAAGGCAAAGATTTGATTTTGCCCAAAACCACACAGATCGCGCAGGGGAAGAATTCCTCCCCGAAATAAGGAAGATAAGGGGTTGGGATCAGATTGTAGGCCGTCCGCCACACGTCCGTGCGGTAGACACCATACTGCACGCTGAGTGCCATTTGCGCATAGGTGACAAAGCGTTGTCGCGCCGTGCCAATGTCATAATTTGGAAACCGTGTCCGGAACCCCCCGATGATCTCACCATACGGAGCGGCTTGACCGGTCCAGACCTCCAGCATCTCGCATTTCACCGCAACATAGTCTTGATTGTTCTCAAGAAAATCTACGGCACCCTGCAAACTCACGGGAATTTGAAGATCGTCATCACCGGCATAGGTGACGTAGGGTGTTTTGACCTCCGCGATCATGCTGCGCCAAACATCAACAAGCGCCATGCTCGCTGGATATTGTAAGAGGCGGACCTGATAAGCCCCTTGACCGAATCGGTCAGCGAGTTCCCGGACACGCGCCGCCACATCCCCTTCGCTGGAGTCCCCGATCAAGACACAGCCCGAAAAGCCAGCGTCGCGGTAATATGTGAGCGCCCGCTGAAGATAATCAGGGCGATTCATGGTCGGTATAAGAATGGTGATTGGCAGCATTGGAAACATCCGACTCATGAGAGCGTTGATTGCGGATCAGCCGACCGAACGGCGCGGCGGGCGGATGCTGTCCAGCAAAGCGGCAAACCTGGCCGCACGGGCAGACGGATTGTGCCGCTCACGCAGCGTCCGCCCCGCCCGCTCCGTCACAGCGTGTGCCGTCTCGCTCCACTCCCGATGGGTGTAGACCAGATCCAGAAGTTCTGACGGAGAGCCGAACCGCAGAAAATCCCGATCCGGCTCGAACAACCGTTCGGCAACAGACCCCCGCTCCGCCAGCAGCAAGGTGCCAGAGGATACCGCTGCAAACGCAAGGGTTGTCGCCGCCGTCACCGTCTCATCCGCGAACAGCAGCGCCATCCGGCTGTCCGCCATCGCCGTGGGGAGCGCGTGATCATCCAGCTTTCCCTGGTTGTACAGATGCAATCCCGACGACAGCCCGGCCAGATCGTCACCCGCCAGGAAGAAAACAGGGCTGCACTCCCCCCGAAACCCCAAAGGTGCCTTGGCCAACTCCCGCAAACACTCCAGACGGCTGCCCGCCTGCGCGGTCACACCCCCACGAAACAGGATGTCCCAGCGCGGAACAGCGGGACGGGACGCTGTCGCCAGCGTGCAGGCCGGATGAAAGGCCTCAGCCTTGCCCGCCCCACGTTCCACCGCCCGCTCCAAACACTGCGGATCGTCGGACAGGATCAGGTCGAAACCGCTCCAATCCACATCGGACGCGGGCGGTGACGCCGCCCACCCAACCGTCAGAACCGGCTTTTCCACCGGAAACAGCGGCTCCGCCGCGCGCAGGCTTCGCCGGTCCGTTTTGATCGCATCGGCAATCCACAGCGCATCGGGGTCGAATCTCTCCACCGCCGCCCGCAGCGCCGCCCCATCACCGGAACAGGAGAGAACCGTGTGCCCCAGCCCGGGGAGAGCGGACACTGGAAAGGGCGCTCCGCTCTCAACACCCTGGGCCTCATGAACATGCAGAATCTTCATGGCCGCGCTCCATTCCGACCCTGCCCCGCCCTTTCGACGAACAGGATTTGCCAGATCACCAGATTCATCATCGTCCAAACGGACAGGGCCGTGGCCCAGTCGTCCACGCTCCAGGCCCGGGCGGCGGTTTTCCGCAAAATGGCGTCGCCCAGGCGCGGCCCATCCCAGAAGGGGCTTTCGCGCCAGAAGGGATGGGACACCACCTCGCGCACCAGATTGGCCATTCCCCCGTTCAGCCATTCGATCATCGGGCTGTTGAACCCCAGCTTGGAACGTCGCTGACGGATGGCTTCGGGCATGATCCCCGCCATGGAATCGCGCAAGATCCGCTTGGTGTAACCACCGCCGATCTTCGCCTCCGGCCCCAGGGAGCAGGCCATACGAACCAACCGCCAATCCATCAGCGGCATCCGCACCTCGATGCCATGGGCCATCGAACAACGATCAAAATTGCGGAGGATGGACGGCAGCAGTCCGGTGTGGAAATCGTGGTACAGCCCGTCATTGACCCGGTTCATCGGCCAATCAAGATACCAGGTGTACCCGCCCAGCAGTTCGTCACCGCCGTGGCCATCCAGGGACACCGTCACACCCTGCCGCCGCATTTCCCGATAGATCGACCAGATCGGAACGGTCAAGCCGGGATAGATGTCCTCCGTCGCCCACACGGAATCAACGATGTTGCCCAGCGCCGCGTCCGCATCGAACGTCCAATGATGGGGAATGGCCCCGGTGTGGGCGACAACAGCGTCGGCATAGACCCGTTCATCAAGCACGGTGCCGGGAAAACAGGCGATGAAGGCGTGACGCCAGTCCGGCGCGTTGCGGCCCATTCCGGACCGCCCCCCCATCTCCGACGGTTTGTCCACGATGTGGGCCATCGCGGACGCGATCGCGCTGGAGTCCACCCCGCCGGACAGGCAGGTGCCAACCGCCACATCGCTGCGCAACCGCAAACGGACCGCGTCCAGGAAGAGATCGCGGAACATCTCCACCTGCTCCTCGTACCGGGTCGGCACGGCGATCAGATGGTCACGGGTGTTCCACCAGCGCCGCAACACCGGGTTTTCGCCCGCCCGAACGCGCAGCGAGCACCCACCCGGCAACCGTTCGATGCCACGCAGGATCGCCGCCGTCCGGGTCCCCTCATAAGCCTGGGCGTTGGCCAGCGACTGGCGGGCGGCCTCCTCGTCCAAGCGGGCTTCGAACCCGTCGAGCGCCAAGAAGGCCTTCATCTCCGAGGCAAAGGCAAACCGCGTTGAACCGTTCCAGTAATACAGCGGCTTGATGCCAAAACGGTCGCGGGCCAGGAACAGGGTGCGTTCCTGATGGTCCCAGATGGCAAAGGCCCACATGCCATTGAAACGCAGGAGACAGTCCTCGCCCCACTGGACATAGGCGGCCACCACCACCTCGGTGTCGGTGCCGGTGCGGAAGACATGGCCCAACCCCTCCAGTTCAGCGCGCAACTCCAGAAAGTTGTAAACCTCGCCGTTGTAGGTGATCCAATAGCGCTGCCCATCCGCCCCGCCATACGCCATCGGGTTGCGCCCATCGGCGCTGAGATCGAGGATGGCAAGCCGACGGTGTCCAAGGCCCAGATTGGCGTCGACCAGCGCGCCACGCCCGTCCGGGCCGCGATGCGTCAGCGTGTCGGTGAAGCGCAACAGCTCCGGCTGATCGATGGGAGCCGACCGGTTCAGAATTCCGACAATACCGCACATGGCCGATGACCTCCTTGAGACGTCCGCCGACCGGTCGGCGTGGAAATGGAATCACGAATTATTGCCGGTAACAGCCCTGCTGTGGCACCTGGAAGTCCGCATCGGAGGTCTTCCGAAGAAGCGCAAAAGTCAGGGCATTGTTCATGTCCGGGTATCGCGCCAACAGATCGGAACCAATGTTTCCATCGGTCAGGCGATAGAGATTGCGGTCCGTTCCAAGGCAGATCATGGCCACCTCATAGCCATTGGCATAAGACAGATCAAAGAAAAAACCGGGCTGAACATTATAAAGCCCGTGGTTGGCCCATCCGAAAGTTGGCGTCCAGTGCATGATCATACCACCGGGCAGGGTATGATCATGGATGGTTTTGTAGAATTGGAATTGATTGAAGATGTGCTCGGAAGTGCCATTGTTGATGCAAAGGTCATATTGCCGCCCCAGGGACAGCGGATGGTTGAGGTCCGCCCGGATCGCGTCGGGCGTGCCATGCAGGTCAACAGCGGTGTAGGACGACGGAGCGTAAAGCGCCTCGTACAGCAACTTCGCGGCTGCAAAGTTCGGTCCCGGTCCGCCCGTCAGCCGCCGGGCACGATCCGTCAACGCGGCGCGCACCCCTTCATCGGGGACAAGCGCAGGATCGGCAACCAGATCCGCGATGTTCAACCCCAACGTTTCGGTCTCGCCAAACTCCAGGATCGCCGGTCGCTTCGGCAAAAGCCCGTTCTGATGGGCAATGCGGAGGAAACGGTATTCCAATTGGGAAATGGCCATGCAGGCGCGCTCCTTCTCACGCGGCGATCACGGTGCGGAGCAGGATGCGCCCTGGTTGCCCCGAATCGCCAGAATGTCGGTGAACAGTTCACGATAACGCCGGGCTTGGACGGTCGGAGCGAATTCACGCTCGGCGTGCCTCCGGGCTTCGACGCCAAGCCGGGCCAAATGCTCCGGGGCTTCGATCAAACGACGCAGCAGACCACCCAAAGCCGCCGCGTCACCGGTCGGGACCAGAGCGCCGGTGCGGTCCGGCAGAACATGTTCGGGAACACCGCCAACCGCATACCCCGCCACCGGCGTGCCCGACGCAAACGCCTCCAGCACCGTGTTCGGCAAATTGTCCTGAAGCGTCGGCAACACCAGCAGATCCGCCGCCGCATACGCGAGATTGAGCGTCTCGGCGCTGTCCGTCCCGTTCAGATGCATGTGCGGAATCGGGGAATCCGCTGGCGGTCGCCCTTTTCCAACGGTCAGCAACCGGGTGGACGGTCCACCCGACAGCGCGGGCAGAGCCTGGCGCACATGGGCGTACCCCTTGCGTGGCTCCATCAGGTCGTGCGCCACGAACACCAGCAACCGCCCATCGGGCGGAAGCCCCAGACGCGACCGGGCTTCCGCCTTGGGCAGGGCACGGAACGTCTGGATGTCCACGCTGTTGGGGATGACCGAGACCGGGCGGCCAGCCAGCACGCGGCTGCGCGCCGCCTCTCCCGCCAGCCAATGGCTGGGTGTGACCAGATGGAGATGACCGCCCCACCGGTCCAGCAGGGCGCGTTGCCGTTCCACCATCCGATGGGTGGGGTCCGCCGGATCCGCCGCGCGGCCATCATCACCGTTGATGTTCGGGCAGCGCCCGCAAGCGGACGCAAAACCGTCGCACTCAAAGGCATAGTGGCAACCGCCCGTGAAGGGCCGCATGTCGTGCAGCGTCCAGACCACCGGGCGGGTCGTGTTGCCCGCTTGGAAGAACAGCTCCCAATCCAGGAAATCAGCCACCCAATGCAGGTTGATGAGATCGGACGGTGTCTTTGCCGGGTCGTTCAAGGCGGCGAGAAGGGACGCCCCGCGTTCGGCAACGTCCAGACTGAAATAGCCGCGTTCCGGACGCAGCCGCAAAGCACCGGAAGGCCCCAGGCGATCGCGGAAGCGGGCCACGAAACCCTCCCGCGCCGCCGGATCGGCGGCGGCGGCCTGAACGACCGATGCATCGTCCGAGGAGCGGTCACGCACCAGCATCCGACTGTCCACGCCATCGGCGCGCAACGCCCGGTGCAACCGGTTCGCCGCCTGTGCCGCACCACCAAAATTCTCGAAACTGTTGACGATCGTCACCGACGGCGCGCGAACACCGGAGATGGTGCCCCGGCGGCTCAATCCCTCACGGATCAGACGGTCGAATTCACGGGCGTAGGTTGCCATTCCATGATCACGCAGACAGCGCTCCTGCCCACGCCGTGCCACCGCCTCGCGCTCGTCAGGATGGTCCAGGTAATGCCGGATCTTCTGCAAGAGATCGGCGTGGTCCCGGTATGTGGCAACCTCGACTCCCGGCTCAAACAACGCGCCGAGCGCCTCGCTCTCCTCGGTCAGCAAAAGGCTCCCGGCTCCGGTCGCTTCAAACAGGCGCATGTTCTGGGCGCGATGGGTGACAAGATCGATGTGGGCGTTCAACACGATCCGACCGCTGCGCAAGGTGCGCAGCATATCCATGCCCCAAACCTCCGGCTGCAGATGGGCGCGCAGCTCCTCCGGCAGCATCGCCGGGTTGGCGTTGGCCAGGAAACAGCCAAAGCTGAAATTCCGCCCCTGATCGGACGCACGCGCCACCGCGATCAGGGCACGCAACCGCTCCAGATGTTCGACCGACCCTTGGCCTGAAAACACAACGTCCCATTGCTTGGGTTGATCAGCCACCGCATCCGCCAGGAATTTGGGAAACCCAGCCCGGAACGGCAGAGCCGCGCGGGCACCCAGCTCAAGCGCACGGTGGCGGCACCCTTCATCGCTCGACAGCATCAGATCGAAGCTGGTCCAGTCGATGCCCTGGGGAATGCTGGCCGCCCGCCACCCGACGATGAAGCGTGGTTGCCAGGACAAGGTGCGCAGGAAACGGCTGTCGAACAGAATCGGGTCCGTGACATAGAGGATCTCCGGCTGGAAATCCTCGATCTGTCGGGCCACCAACCGATACAGGTCGTCTGCCGTGCGTGGAGCGGACAACCCATGATCCTGCGCCCAGCGCGCTTGGGCCGGCACACAGTTCGCAATGATCAACCGCCCATCATAGCCGAACGGCTCCATGTGCGGCGCAACCAGATGCGCCCCGGAAAACCCGTCATTCAACAGGGCCTGAATCTGATCTGGAAAGGATGCGTTCCGAAGATCAGAATTCTTGGCATAAAAGGAACCAAGATAGGCGTCGTAGAATGTGTGGATCTGCATCAACCGCAAGGCATGCGCTCCCGCATCGGATGAAACGGCGTGGGGCGCTGCCCTTACCGCCAGGCGAACACCGAGATCAGATAGTTGGCGGTGCTCAACTCCTTGAAGGGAGGAACCTCCCCTCCCAGCCAAGGAGCCTGATGAAGATCGGACAAACCATACCGAAAGCCGTTGTTCTCCAGCACGGTCAACAGGCGGCCCAAACGCGCGTCCGGTTGGCCAAAGCAATGAACCTCCAGCAGCATCTTGCGCACACGCCCCAGCGCGCCGTCGCAGTCCTGCAGCAACGCGAACTCCGCCCCCTCAACATCCAACTTCAGAAGCGAGACATCGCGGTCGGCAATCAGATCGCGCAAGCGCACCGATGGAACTGTGACCACGTCCGGCGCACTGGCATCCCCATGGGTGCGGACATGGCCGGAATCGTCGCTGGACCGTTCGAAGGTGATCCCCCCTCCGTCGATCCACACCGCCTTCGCCTGCGTCGTCACGTTCGACAGCTTGAGCGAGGCGACATTGAAGGCCAGGACGTCGGCAATCGCCGGATCCGCTTCGAACGCATGGATCGTTGCCTGGGGAAAACGGCGGGCAAAGAAAAGGGAGGCCAGCCCGATGTGCGCCCCGCAATCGACAATCAGCGGAGCCGCCTCGTCGGTGTCGAATTCGTAGAGGCGTTGGTTGAGGATCTGGAGCGACTGGTAATAGAAGCTGTGCAGATCAACGTAGCGCAGTTCCACCCCATCAACCAGAAGCCGCCCCGGCACCCGGCGTGGGAAACGCTGCAACTCCTTGGACAGATACCCCAGGATGTCAGGAAGGCTTCCCTGCAGAACAGGAATGGCGGTGGACGGCTGTCGGGTTTCAGGGCCGGATGGCTGCTGCACGATGACGCTCCTCACTCACGATCCAGCGGACGCGCAACCGCGAGCACAGCGTCACACACCCGATCCACCTCATCCTCGGTGATGGCCCCACAGATGGGCAGGCTGAGGACATGATCCGCCGCCCGTTCCGCCTTCGGCAAGGCCCCCCGTGCGGCGCTGCCGGCAAAAGCGGGCTGAAGATGCAGAGGCACCGGATAATGCACCCCGCAACCGATGCCGCGCGCCCGCAACGCTTCCATCGCCGCGTCCCGGTCGGCGACCTCGACGACGTAGAGATGATAGACCGGCTCTGAGCCAGCCAACGGCTCGATCACTTTGAAACCCGCCGGTTTCAGGCGGGCATCGTACCGTGCGGCGTGTGCCCGGCGGGTGGCGGTCCACGCGTCCAGATGGCGCAGCTTGACCGACAGGACCGCCGCCTGGAGATCGTCCATGCGCTGGTTCTGACCCACAACATCGTGCAGGTACTTGGAGTCGCGCTGCCGCCCATGATCGATCAACCGCTCGATGGCCTCCGCCACCGCCCGATCGCGCGCAACGACAAACCCGGCGTCGCCATAGGCCCCCAGATTCTTGCCAGGGTAAAAGCTGAAGGTGCCAGCGTCGCCCAGGGTTCCTAGCGCCCGGCCATGCCAACGGCCCAGATGGGCCTGGGCAGCGTCTTCCACCACCGCCAGGCCGTGGCGATCAGCCACCCCCAGAAGAGCGTCCATGTCGGCCGCCGCACCATACAGGTGGACGGGCATGATGGCGCGGGTGCGCGGCGTCACCGCCGCCGCCACAGCCGCCGGATCCATCGTGTAGGACGCCGGATCGATGTCGACAAAAACCGGCGTGGCCCCAACATGGCAAATCGCCTCGGCCGTGGCGATGAAGGTGTGGGCGGTGGTGATGACCTCGTCACCGGCACCGATCCCCAACCCTTGCAACGCCAACGACAACGCGGAGGTGCCGTTGGAACAACCGCTGCCGTGCGACGCCCCCAGCGCGGACAGCCACGCGGTTTCAAAGGCACGAACCGCCGGTCCCTTGATGAAATGCTGGCTGTCGAGGACCGCGTCGATGGCAGCGGCGATGTCGTCTTTCAGCGCCACATATTGACGGCGCAGATTGACCAGGGGAATGACGGTGTCCAGGCTCATCGCCGACCAAGCAGGCTGTGGGTGGGGCGGAAACGCATGCGCACCTCCTGCCCGCTGAAAATGGATTCATAGATGGCGGAGATGAGTTCCAGCGACTTCCGCCCTTCCAGGCCATCGACCAGCGCCTTGCCGCCGTGATGGATGCATTCCACCACATTGCGCAGGTAATGAGCGTGGCCAAAGCCATAGACGTCGGGCGGGTTGCTGCGCGCCGTGTCCATGACCGACGCGTCGTCGGGTTGCGGATCGGAAAAGCGCCAGCTTCGGATCTCGTTCACGGCAAACCCCGCAATCTCGACCGTTCCCTTCTCACCCAGAATAGAGAGGGAGCCTTCAAGATTGTCAGGGCGGGCGGCCGTGGTTGCTTCGATCACCCCCAACGCCCCGGAGGCGAAGCGGACGATGGCCACGCCGGTGTCTTCCGTCTCGATGTCGACCAACGCGGTGCGCGCCTGGGCATAAACCGTTTCCGGTTCTCCCAAAAACCATTCCAGCAGATCAACATGATGGCTCGCCTGGTTGGCGAAGACACCACCATCCTCCGCCCAGGTCCCGCGCCAGCCATCCTGATCGTAATAGCTTTGGTCGCGCCGCCAGCGAACACGCACCGTGCCCATCACCAGCTTGCCAAACCGTCCGGCATCGAAGGCTTCGCGCAGCTTGACGACCGGCCGGTTGAAACGGTTCTGCTTGACGACGAACAGCTTGACCCCCGCCACATCGCAGGCCCGGATCATCGCGTCGGCATCGGTCAGGGTCAGCGCCATCGGCTTTTCAACGACGATGTGCTTGCCATGGGGGGCAAGAGCGATGGTCAGCGCGGCGTGGCTGCCCGACGGCGTCAGGATCGACAACACATCAATGGACGGCCCGATGCGCTCCAGCATTTCGTCGGCGGACGCGAAATGCGGCACATTGTAGCGCTCGCCAAAGGCCCGGGCGCGGGCAACATCGGTGTCACAGACCGCGACAAGACGCGCGCCCTCCACCGCACCACCGGCCAGAAGATCAGCGTGCCTGCGGGCGATGCGCCCACAGCCGACGAGCGCAAACCCAAGCGAAGCGAGACCTTGCATCGAAAACCCAATCGCCAGCATGTAAAACGCGTGTGCACCGGCCAACCGCTTAGCATGCCCCCCCGCCGGTGCCAAGGGAATGTGTTGGTCGGGTCAAAGCCGCTGCGGCCCCCGCCCGCGTCACATTTGCGGACGCAACGGACGGTCAACCGCGTGACGTTCCACATAGGCCGGAAACCGGTCAAGCATCAGCCGCTCGGTCTCGGCAGGCATCCGCTTGCGCGCCGGTCGGTCATCCAAACCGGGCAACGGCGACGCCGGTGCCCGCAGCGCATCCTGAAAACCGATCAGCAGCGCGATCTCAGCCTCGTAATGCCGCCGGGCCAAGGTGGCGGGCGTGTCGTCCGGGTAAACCGGCGTCGGCAGGGAAAGGACATGGTCCCCCCGATCAACATCGGCGTCGATGGCGTGCAGCGACACACCCAGCGGCATGTCATCGTGAATCGCCCATTTGAAGGCGTCCAACCCACGCACCGCCGGAATCAACCCGGCGTGCACGTTGAAAACCCGTGTCCGCTCCAGAAGCCGGGGGCCGATCAACGCCCCGACCGTCACCAGCATCGTGTCCGGCGGATCGCTGTCCCCACCCGCGATCGCATCGGCGGTCGGCACCTCATGGTAAGGCAACGAGAAGCGGCGGGCGATGGCCGCCGGGTGAGCGGCCGCAAGCTGATCCGGTCGATGCTGGAACAGGACCTTGCGCTCCGGTCGGGGCACAAAGGGCAACGCGTAGAGCGCGATGTCCATCCCTCCCCGCCGCAACAGCCCGTGCAGCACCTGTTCGGTTTTCAAATGAGGCAAAGCGTAGGTGAGGATTCCAAGGCGCATTCGGTTTTCCATAGACGGGGCGGAACCGCATGGCACCGCCATTGGTCATGTCTCGGCTCAGCCAGCATGAGGTTGCGGAAACGCGTCCTGTGCGTCACGCCAACTCTGGACCGATGGCAAGGCCAACACGCTCCACCACCGGCCCCAAGCATCAGAAACCTGCCAGGATGGCCTCGTCAAAACGACCGTCGTCGTCCACCTCCCATTCAAAGGCCCGGGTGGGGTCGAGCGGACGGTTGCGTGGCACGCTCTGGCAATCGCCGGGCGCGATCACAGCACAGACATTCTGCTCTTTCTGCCGGTTCTGCGACGCGTACACAAAACGCATCGTCGCATTCGAAAAGGACACGATGTCACTCAACCCGCTGCGCGAGGCGATGAAAAAACCGGCTTCCTCGACCAGCGCCGTTACCTGCTCGTGCAAGCAGGAGACGGGAACGGTTCCCTCGATGGTTTCCAGGCGTGAGTTTCCAAGCACTTCGGCAACATTCGTGGCAACGTCGTAATCCCGTTGCTTGAGCGCCTGCACAAGCTCCTGCCACCAGGACATGGGCGGCGTTGTCGTGGAGCGGGAGAAGGGCGCAAGAATCACCGTGCGCCCTGGCCTCAGACCGCAAGTCTCCAAAATCGAACGCGCCGCCTCCCGCGCCCCTTCAGGCATGCGGGGCGGGGTCGGTTCCGTATGGAAAGGCAACCCCATCAACAGGCAATAGAGGTTGTTCAACGTCACGATCTTAAGCAGGACGAGCCAATCCCCCGCAGTGGGAACCCCGCTGTTGCCAGCCAGAATCGGCTCCCCCTTCTTCACGGAATGTATCCGGGACAGGAAATCCCAACGGGGGTTGATGGGAACAACATGGTCATAATCGCCAGCGTACAGCTTGCTGAGGGATTGGAAGGGGGAAGGAACCACCAAAATCACCGGCCCGCCGTTCCGCTCCCGGAAAGCCTTCAGAAAGCTCATGGCGAACATGACATCACCTGATCCGCCAGGTGTGAAAATGTACCAGGCTTCCTTCTCATCGACCCCAACCGTCGCGGCGATGAATTTGCGCAACTCCTCCCAATACAGGGCGGCGGCCAATTGCTTGACCGCGTCATTCAAAACCTGGCCGATGCGATTGTTGGCGGTGGTCACCACATCATCAACAATCCGGTCAGCCATGGTTTGCAGAGACGGAAGACTGGTGCGACCGTCTTTCGCCGCTTCCATGGCCGCAGCCCAATGTTTCATTTTGCCCCTGCCTCGCTCACGTTCTGCGCTGTTCGCTCTGATTTACACAGAATCGAACCTCAAATCCGATCCACCCTTACCGCTGCTGGCGGCAAATATGATTTTTCTTCAACGAAAGACGACCCCAACAAAACATCGACGGCCTGTTTGAGTCGGACACGCTCTTTGTTGAGAAGATAAGCCTCGTGGAAAATTTCCTCGGAGACTTTTTGGCCGCTGGACCAGTTGGCCTCCATCAATTCGATCAAATGCCATGCATCAAGATTAACCGCCTTCAGGCGAATCTTATATTCTTCAATGTCTTGACGATTTTCCAAAATTTCTTCGATAATACCCGTCATCTTCGAAAGTTCGAAACAAACATGATCCAATTTTTTCTTGTCATCAAACAAATCACGTTTGATTTCAAGTATTGTTATTCTATCAAGCAATTCCCCCGGTGAGATTTCTATCGTAAGTCGCATGTTCAGTCCCAAAATTCTGCCGTATCATCTGACATATGTTGCAAGCAAAAGTTCAAGCGAAGCGCTCAACATTGCTCTTTCAGCCGCACAGGACCCTATCAACGCGGAACAGACCCGTCAATCAACGGACACCTCGAAGAAAGCTCGCGCCATTGCCGTTGAGCGGATCGAAATTCCCAATTTCAGGGGATTGTTGTGGAGCACCACCTTGAATTCCCTGGGATTGAAAATCCATCGAGACGCTTTTCCGACACGGTTATTCACAGAAGCCTGTTGGCGAGGAAGGTCCAAAAACGCACACTTGAGTAGTTCTCATTCCAATACTCTCGCGCTGAATTCGCGATCATCGACCTCCAATCTTCATTTTGAATCAAAAACTGGGCGTATGCTGTCAACTGATCAATGTTTGAAATTGGTATGTAGTGTATATATTCGGAAAAATATTTGAACGATGAAGATCCAACCTCATCAAGAACAACAGAACCACAAACAACTGCCTCATAAAACCGTCCAGTTTGAATATTTACATAAGGGGTTACAAAACCATTGTTGAATATCAACTTTGATCGAGACATGATGTTGCAGTATGTGGTAAAATCTGGCGCCCGTTCCGCTGTGCGATCATGAAGTTTGACGTACAGGGGAAGACCAACGACTTGAAGCGGCATCAGCCAAGCCACCCGGTTCCGGCTTTCGGATCCGATGCAGGACAGCCCAATGTCTTTTGGGGCAGTCCTGTCAAACAACGACGCGGCAATGGGCAACGACGGGATCAGCGCCGCGTTCGGAAGCCCGTGCACTTGGCCCGCCGTGTCGTTCATGACCAAAATCAGGTCCGCGCACCGCAACCATGGTCGGATGTCGGTGGAATCGTCGTAACAATCCCCCACGCAGATGGCCAGGCGAAAGCCCAGCCGCGCCTTCTGTTCAGTCCAATAACGATCATCAACCGTGTTGGCCGTGGGGAAAAAATTACCGTCCGCGATGACAATGTCCGGGCGTCGCGCTTCCAGGAACGCTGTCAACTCCTGCAAGGCATCGTCCCGTGACCGTTCGCCCCTGGGCTTGGATGGAACCAAATCGGGGCAGTACAGAATGTCATCCCCTGCAAAAGCATGAACATCGACTCCCGCCTCACGACCGGATTCGCGGAAATGAACGTAGAAGTCATTCTCGATCAGCTGGGGGTTTCCACTCGTTCTTTGCGCAAACACGGTGACAACCCTCAACGCGCCCAGATCAACGGGCTGCGCTCTTCCCCTCACTTGAAAAATCCCACGGCACAGCGGCGGCGGCGTGACGCCACGCTGCCAATCCATCCAATGCGCCGTCAGGATGTTTTCGATCAACGCCCGCTGCCGTGGGCGCAACGTCGGCCCCGCCGGCCCCAGAATGGGACAAGGGCGATAGATTTCATGAAGCCGATGGGTGTTGGCCCGCGCGCGCAGATAGCACAGCTGCACCGCTGGATCCGGGTGATTGCGGAAAAGGGCACCGCTTTCCGGCGTCAGATGCCGCATCACCCACATCGCAAAGCGAAGATCGCCCCGATGCACCGCGTCGCAAATCTCCCCCACCGATATGTCCATCCATCCCCCCACCGCACAGCGCCGCGCTGCACCGCACCGTATCGAACCGAATCTTTCCTTTCCACAGAAAGAGGTGCCCCCCTGTCGTCCGGACATGCAGGATGGGCCAGGATGACTGCATCGTGATTTTCGCCGTGGCTCCCGCTCCGGCAAGGCGTTAAATCTAGCCGCCATCGCCATCTTCGGCGGTTCCTCCGGGAGAGCAGCAATGTGCGGTTTCGCCGGCTTTGCCGGACCCGGCGGCGAGCGCGACCTCGCCGCCATGACCACCATCATCCGACATCGTGGCCCCGACGACGATGGCGTCTACGCCAACCGGACGGGTCCGCTGCCCGTGCATCTGGGCTTCCGTCGGTTGGCCATCATCGACATCGAAGGCGGTCATCAACCGATGGCCACCACCGAAGGCGATCTGGTCATCGTCTACAACGGCGAAATCTACAACGCTCCCGAGTTGCGCCATGCGCTGGAGCAGGCCGGACACCGTTTCGTCACGGATCATTCCGACACCGAAGTGCTGCTGCACGGCTATCGGGAATGGGGTCTGGACATGCTGGAACGGCTGAACGGCATGTTCGCCTTCTGCCTGCACGACCACCGCCGGAACCGTCTGGTGTTCGGGCGTGACCGTTTCGGCAAGAAGCCCCTGTTCTACGCCGAAACCGCCGAAGGCCTGGTCTTCGCATCAGAGGCAACCGCCGTCCTGTCCCACCCGACGGTGTCCGATGCCCTCGACCAGCGGGCGTTGATGAAGTATTTCGCCTACGGCTTCATTCCGGCACCGCTGACCGCCCACAAGGCGGTGCGCAAGCTGCCGGGCGGCTGCAGCATGATCTATGACCTGCACAGCCGCGCGCTGTCGGTCAACCGCTACTGGGAATACCGCATGGTGGTGGATGACCCGCCGCCGGGCGGCCCCGACGCCTGGGCGGAGGAGTTGCGCGACCTGCTGGACCGCGCGGTGGAACGCCGGATGCTGAGCGACGTGCCGGTCGGCTTCTTCCTGTCGGGGGGCATCGACAGCGCCGCCATCGTCGCGCTTGCCGCCCGCCACCGCGATCCGGCGTCGATGAAGACCTTCACCATCGGCTTTGACGAACCAAGCTTCGATGAATCCGGTTATGCCGCAGAGGCTGCACGCCATTACGGCACCGATCACGCTTGCCGCACGCTCAACCTCGACACCGCCGCCGGGTTGCTCCCCGACCTTCTGGGACGGCTGGACGATCCGATCGCCGACCCGTCGATCCTCCCCACCCATCTGCTGTCGCGCTTTGCCCGTGAACGCGTGACGGTGGCCTTGACCGGTGACGGCGGGGACGAACTCTTTGCAGGCTACGACACTTTCGACGCCCTGGGTCCCGCCCGCCTCTATCACAGCGTGATGCCCGCCCCGTTGCACCGGCTGGCCGAAGCGGCGGCCCACCGCCTGCCGCGCTCCGACCGCAACATGAGCTTTGATTTCAAGCTGCGCCGGGCGCTGCGCGGGCTGGGGCATCGACCGGCGCACTGGATGCCGTCCTGGCTCGCCCCCGCGTCGGTGGAGGAGGTGGGGCGTCTGTTCGGCGTCACCGTGTCCGCCGACGACCTGTATGAGGAGGCGGATGCCCTGTGGAATTCGGGAGCCAGCCGCCACGATGTGGACCGCTCCATCGAATTCTACGGTCGCTTCTATCTGGGCGAGAACCTGCTCATCAAGGCGGACCGGGCCAGCATGTTCTGTTCGCTGGAAACCCGCTCCCCCTTCCTCGACCGCGATTTGGTCGCCTTCGTCAGCCGCCTGCCCGCTTCGGCCAAACTGCGACCGAACGGACCGACGGGCGGGTTGATCAAAGGCAGTCGGAAATGGATCTTGAAAAAGGCCATGGCCCCTTTGCTGCCCCCGTCGATCCTCGCCCGGCCCAAGAAAGGGT
The DNA here is from genome assembly GCF_003966125.1 of Azospirillum griseum. Lineage (GTDB taxonomy): Bacteria > Pseudomonadota > Alphaproteobacteria > Azospirillales > Azospirillaceae > Azospirillum > Azospirillum griseum. Next base: position 8,741 of record NZ_RXMA01000042.1, on the reverse strand, counting down.
TCGGCATTCCGCTGAGTCGCTGGTTGCGCCATCTGCTGCCCCCCGCGACCGACACGGCGGCAAGGATCGGCATGGATGGCGCGTGGCTGTCCGCCCGCTGGGACGAGCATCGTGGCGGGCGGGCCGACCACCGGGGCTTGCTGTGGGCGTGGACGGCGCTCGCCGCGACGATTGATCGCCCCACCCTTCGTCACACCGCCAGGGAGTCCAGCGTTGACGCGTGAAACGTCCGCCACCGCGCAAAACCGCCACGGTGGGCCGGACCACAGGATGGGTGGCGGCGTTGCCCGCCTGACCTTGGCCGTGGTCCTGGGTCTGATCCTGGTGATCTACATGCACCAGTTCGGTATGAACATGCGCGCCAGTTCCGGCCTGCCCTTCTGGGATGACTGGGGGTATTTTTTCGGCGAACAGCAGGGCGTGCAGCAGCCGCTGACCTTCCAATCCCTTTTTGCCAAGGACAGCGATCACGTCGCTCCGGTCTTCAAGCTGGTGACACACGCCCTGTGGCGGGTGATCGGCGTCGACTTCCTCACCTTCCGGCTGGTGGGGTGGCTGTGCTTCGGCGCGATGCTGGTCTCTTACGCCGCGCTGTTGCTGCGTGTCTGCGCGCCGACGGGGTGGGCGGCGGTGCCCGTGGCGATGGCGGGCTTTTTCCTGATGGGCACAGCCAACGCCGATTATTTTTATTACCAGCACATGGGGTTGGCTCAACCGATCTTCTTCACCGCTTTGTTTCTCTACCTGCACGCCATGGCCGCCGGATGGTCGATGGCGGCCCTTCCCGCGTTGTTGACCTTCGGATCGACCGGCGTCTTCGGTGCCAGCTACGCGCTGGGGGCCGGTGGTGCGGCGGCGGTGCTGGCCCTGCGCCAGAGTCGCGGGGCTGACCCGGCCGCCAATCGCCGCCTTCCGGTGGCGGTCGGTGGGGGCGTCCTGCTGTCGGCAGCGATGCTGTATCTGACCTTTCACGGCTCTTACGCCAACCACACCGGGCAGCCGCTGGTGCTGCCGTGGGAGCCGGAGTTCTGGGGGTTCCTGCTGGGGGCCTTCGCCAACGCCGCCGGTGTGGCGGCGACGGCCGCCGACCCGACACGGTCGTTGGCGGTGGGCGGGGCGCTGTTCCTGGCCTATGCCGGGCTTGTGCCCGCCCTGCTTCTGGGAAGGGAGCGGGAGGATGATCGTGGCGGAAACGCGGCGTTCTGCATCGCCGCCCTGGTCGCGGGCATCGTCCTGGTGACGATGGTCACGGCGTTGGGCCGCGCGCGCCTGTGCGGCGACAGCATCCCGGCGACGCTCGCTTGCGGCGCCACCCCCCGCTACGCCTTTCCGATCATCATCGGCCTTCCGGCGGTCGTGGCCGGCTGGTTGCGCGTGCTGCCGCTCAAGCCGGCTGCCTTGCGCCCGCTGGCCGGAGGGCTGCTGATCGGGCTGCTGGTCTTGGCCCATGGCCCCGACCGTGAAAGCCTGCTGCGCCATTGGCGCGTTGCCGACTTGAACAGCATGCTGGTCACCCGCGACGCGCGGGGTGCGGCCTGCATCGCCGCCCATCTCGCCTCGATCCGCCGGGCCGACGGCAGTCTGGATTGGGGGCGTCCGCTGACATGCCCGACGATCTCCCCCCGCGACATCGCCCCCTATCTTGAGGTGGCGCACCGGATGCACGCCGCTTTCCTGCGTCCGCTGGAAACGTCGGACAGTTCCCCGCCCGGCCGCTTCCAGGCCAACACGCTGATGCAGGCCACCCTCGACGCGGCCCAAAGCTTGCGGTTGGCGGTCCCCGCCACCCCGGGCCGACTGATCGGCTCGGTCGACGCGCTGGAGGAAAGCCGGGATGGGCGGCGGAGCCTGGTCGGCTGGGCCGCCGATGCGGTGAACCGGGAACCGGCGGCCAACCTGCTGGTCGTCATCGGCGGTCGGGTGGTGGCGGTTGGCGGCACCGGTGCCGCACGCCCCGACGTGGCCAAGGCGCTGGACAACCCCAGCCTCGCCGACAGCGGTTTCATCCTGCCGGTGCCAGTGGACGCGCTGTCCACGGGAGAGCGCATCCACGTCTTCGCGCTGTCGCGCGATCTGGGTCTCAGCGCCCTGTCCCCGCCGGACGGGCTGCCCCCCGTCTTTGCGAAGCGGGCGCGCTGACGGTCACGGAAAGGCGTCGCACAGGACGGAGGGAAACGACCGGCACGGCCCGCTCCCTCCGTCAGTGTCACGGCGCGGTGGGCGGTTCGTCGAAATTCAGCCGCGACTTGACGGAGTAGTGGCTCTTGCCCTGGCTTTCGAAATAGATGCGCACCAGCAGCTCGGCCAGCAGCCCCATCAGGATGCACATCACGCCGGTCAGCAGCCCCATCGTCACCAGCAACGGCAACGGCGTCATGATGAAGGAGATGCCATCCACCAGCTTCAGATACAGCGCGTAGAGACCGGCCAGGAACGCCAAGCCCATGAAGGTCAAACCGGCAAAACCGAAGATGTAGATCGGCTTGGTTTCGTATTGGGTCAGGAACTTCACGACCACAAGGTCGAGCACCACCTTCACCACCCGCTCCAGGCCGTATTTGGAGGTGCCAAAGCGGCGGGCGTGGTGGCGCACCGGTATCTCGGTCAGGCGCGCGCCCTGCCAGCGGGCGTAGATCGGCACGAAACGGTGCATTTCTCCATACAGGCGATAGCCCTGGAGCATCTGGCGGCGATAGGCCTTCAGCGTGCAGCCGTAATCGTTCAGCTTCACCCCCGAAATGGTGGAGATCATCTTGTTGGCCATGCGGCTGGGCAGCGTGCGCAGCAGGAACCCATCCTGCCGGTCGGCGCGCCACCCCGACACCACATCATAGCCTTCATCCAGTTTGGCGAGCAGCCCGGCGATGTCCTGCGGATCGTTCTGCAGATCGCCGTCCATCGGCACGATGACCTCGCCACGCGCGTGATCGATGCCCGCCATCATCGCCGCCGTCTGGCCGACGTTGCGGCGGAAATTGATGACACGGATGCGCCGATCGGCGGCGGCCCGCTCCAACTCCGCTTCAGTCCCGTCGCGGGAACCGTCGTTGACAAAGATGACCTCGAAGCTGCGCCCCAGCGCGTCGAGCGCGGGAATCAGCCTCTCACACAGAGGGGCGATGTTCGCCTCCTCGTTGTAGACCGGGATCAGGACCGACACGGAAACCGCGCCCACGCCGAGATCCGTCGGGGTCATTCCGGGAGAAAGCAGGAGGGTCATCGAACAGATCCGAACGCTGGATGGCTTCCGCAGGTGAGAAGGCCGGGCCATGGTATGGCGGGTGGCTCCGTCCGGCGCAACGGATAATTGGACCGCCGGCACCGGCTCACGAACCGGAATCGCCCGCCGTCATCCGCCGCCGACCGCCCAAACGCGGCATCACAAGGTCGATCACCGCCCCCACCAGCGCCACCATCACCTGAAAGGCCAGAATGCCCAACCCCAGCCCCAGGGATTGGCTGTGCGGCACCCCGACCGGGTCGAGCAGACCGACCAGCGACGCCTCGCGCAGGCCAATGCCCGCGACCGTGACCGGCAGCAGAACGATCACCGACATCACGCCGATCACCACGCTCCACACCGAAAAGGGCTGATCGATGCCAACCGCCAGCCCCAACGCCTGGCTGCCCGCCACCGCCGCCACCTGCACCGCCACACCGCCCATCACGGACAAGGCCGCCCGCGCGGGTTGACGCGCCTGCGCCTGCCATGCCGCCAGAAAGCGGTCGAGCGGCCCCAGCAACCAGGCCCGGCGTCGGGGACCCGCGCGCCACGACAGCAGCGACCGCAGGCCGGTTCGTGTCGGCTTCCAGGCCAACGCCGCCACCGCCACCGCCAACCCCGCCAGGATCCCCAGGACCGCCAGCAGCAAGCCGCCGCCAAAGCGGGCCATCTCCAGCGCCAGACCGACCAGCGTCACCAGCAGCAGGCCACCGATCCCCGTCACCTTGTCGAACACCACCGCCGAGACGACACGCCCGCCATCCGGTGCGTCCGCTGGCGCGGTCGCCTCCGCCCGGCTCAGGCGGTAAGCCTTCACCGCTTCCCCGGCAAGCTGGCCGGGCAACACCAGCGCGTAGAACTGCGCCACCAGCGTGTGGGCCAGAAGCCGCCCGACCCTTTGCTCCGGCAACAGAACCCGCAGCTTCACCGCGTTCAGCACATGCATCAGGAAAAACAGGGCGGCGGCAAGCGCGAGCAATGGCACGGGTGCGGTGATCAGCGCACGTCCGACCTCCACCAGATCCACCCGCCACAGCAGGGCCGCCACCAGCGACAGGCTGATGAGGGTTTGCGCCCATATCATCATCTAAAGATACTTTTTCATGAGATCATGAACTCATCTCATGTCCGCAAATCTTACGACCCGGGACGGCGCGCCAGCACATAAATGTAATCGCCCTTGGACCAGGAGTTCAGGCGGAACAGGTGATAGAGCGATTCCGCCAGGAAACGGCGACCGGGGCCGTACTGCCCCTCGGTTCCCTGACCACTGGCGGCCCCCAGCACGCTGCGGTAGAGCGGCGAGAAAAAGGGAAACCCCCACTCCACCACCCGTTCGATCTCCAGCCCAACCGACCGGATCTTGGCCTGAAGCTCCCCATGAGCGTAGTTGCGGTGATGGCCGACCGTGCGCTCGAAATCGCGCATCCGCCCCTGAAGCGTGGACACCAACAGGTACCGCCCGGTCATGGCCGCGAGGTTGCGCAGCGCGGTCACATCATCCTCGATGTGTTCGACCACGTCGGTGCAGATCACCAGATCATGACGGCGGTCAAGATGGCCCGCCGCGATGTCGAGCAAACCGAACTCCGCGTTGGGCGCGCGCCGTCGCGCCACCGCGATCGCCTTGGCGGCAAAATCCACACCGGCGTAACGGGCCTCAGGCTTCAACGGCATCAGGGACGCCAGCAACGATCCCTGACCACAGCCCACATCCAGCACGCTGTCATAATCCAGCGGGCGCACCATCGCGGTGACGATGCGGCGCAGATGCCGCCCCGTCGGGCCGTATTTGCGCATATCGTTCCAGCGGTTTTCCCAACTGTCATCGTAATCGACGCCACCCGGATGGTCGGAGGACGCGGCGGCGAGGGTGTCCCCCCGGTTCTGGCCCTCCTGGTTCTGGCCATTGCAGACGGCCGCCGCCGCCCCGATCTTGATGCTGTCGTCGCTCATGCCGCTCTCCGGCGCAGAATGAATTCGTTGCAACCCGTCGGCACACGCGGCGGACGGACCTCCAGCAGGTCAAAGCCCAGAGCGCCGAGCCGCGCCCGGACCTCCTCCACGCTGGCATACTCATAAGGGTAGCCACCAAGCCAGTCGGTGACATCCACCCAGAACTCCATCCCCCGCTCCTTGCGCAACGGGTTGGACCGGGTGATCGCCCAGGTCGCCAGCAGCATCAGCGACCCCAGCCCCCAATCCCACAGCTTGCGCAGAATCCCAGGCGACAGATTGTAGAGAATCTTGATGAGGGTCCAGATCGGTGATGTCCAATGGCGGTTGTAAAGCGCCAGGACGAACACACCGCCCGGAGCCACCAGCGGGGCCACCGTTTCGATCGCCGGCCACATGGAACCGCTGTGGTGCAGCGATCCCCAGGCATAGACCACATCGAAACGCCCCAGCGTGCCGACGAACCCGGCGTCCAGCGCCGACCCCTGGCGAAAGGCGATCCGTCCGGCCAGTTCCGGCGCGAAACGCTCCAGATTCCGATGCGCGACCTCCACCCCCGTGGGGTTCACATCAAACCCCAGGGCGCGGGCCACCCCCAGCTTTCCGGCGGCGATGGTGAACAGCCCGGACCCGGATCCGACGTCGCAGAAGCTGGCCCCGGCCAGACGATCCGGCCCGATCAGCCCGGCCAGACTGTCGATGGCCGCCGTCAGGCGTGGCTCGTCCAGGACGGTGCGCGAGTAATGGTCCCAGTTCTCGCCAAAATCAAAGGCCAGCCCTGGGGTGCCTCCCCCACCGCTTTCCGCCCTTTTCACCGGTTCCGTCACGCTCTCCATCCCTCATGTCCGACCGTTCCGCCGCGCCGCCATACGCTCCCGAAAGCCGCCGGATGTCAACCGCGCGTCATGAAGGGGAGCGGAGCGGCGGGTGCATTCCCCAGCCACGCCCCAGCGCCGTCACCGCTCCGCCCCTTTTCCAGAGGACAACGCCCGGTCAGCATAGGCGGTTGCAACCGCCCGCCAGGAAAAGCGCTCCACCACCCGGCGGCGGCCCTCCCCTCCCAACCGGCGGCGCAGATCAGCGTCACCGGCCAACCGCGCGAGGGCGGCGGCAAGCGCTGCGCGGTCGTCCACCTCCAGCATCAGGCCGGTTTCCCCATCCACCACCAGATCCTGGCTTCCGGCGATGCGGGTGGCCACCACCGGCAGACCGGCGGCCATCGCCTCCAGCACCACATTCGGCATGCCTTCATCGCGCGACGGAAAGACGAACAGATCGGCGGCGCGATAGGCATCGGGCAGCGCGTCACGCCCCAGCCAACCCCGAAACAGGATCCGGTCGGCCAAGCCAAGCCGCACAGCCTGATCCCGCAACTCTGGCCGGGCCGGACCATCACCGACAATGGTCAAGGACAGACGGTCGCGCAGCGAGGGTGGCAGCGTGGCAAGCGCCTCCAGCAACACATCCAACCCCTTCTGCCGCACCACCCGACCAACGAACAGCAGGGCCAGCCCCGCATCCGTTCCCCCACCTTGCGGGGATGGTGTGAAACGGGTGGCATCCACCCCATTGGGAATGATGGCAATCGGCAGATCCGGGGTGAAGCGGCGCGCCAGATCGGCCAACCCTTCGCTGTTGGCGATCACCCCCGCCGACCGACGCCACAACCAACCGATCACCGGACCGGCCAACCGATGGTACAGCGAGAGTCCGTCATACTGGAAACCGGGCACATCCCCCCCGCGCAGGCTGACCAGATAGGGCACACCGCACAGCGCCTTGACCATCCAGGCCGACGGACCGCAAGGCAGCCCAAAATAGGCGATCGTGGCATCGGGCCGCCACCGAGCCGCCACCCACGGCACCGTGACCAGCGAGGACGCCAGAAAAACCAGCATCTCCAAAATGGAACTGCGATCCCGGCGGCGGCGCAGGGTGGGAATGCGGCGGATCTCGACCCCATCGGCGCGGCGCTCCAGCCTCGGCAAGCCGTCAAAACTCGAGGTCAGCACCAGCACCGCGTGGCCGAGCGCCACCAGCTCGCGCGCGGTGTTGTCCGTGGCGTTGGCGGCCCCACCGCCCAGCGGCGGAAATTCGTAATTGATCAGCAGAAACCGCGCCATGCCACTCGTCGCCATCGCAAGAACGCCCCCATCCGGACGCGCCCCATTGATGCGGGGCGAGAAACGGCAATGCAAGCCCGCCCTCAGCCGACGCAAGGTTTCAAAAATCTGTTCACCCCCCGCCTGCCGTCTCTGCTACTGCTTCGGTCGCCTCCCACGCTCCAGCCCGAAACCCGGCACCGCGATGTCCATCACCATTGAGCAAGCCTTTGCAATGGCCCTCAGGTTGCAACAGGCTGGCCAACACACCCAGGCTGCGGCGGCGTATGAGCGGATCATCGCGATAAACCCGCAGTTTGCCTCGGCCATCAACAATTTGGGCCTTCTGCGCGCCGACATGGGCCAACCCGAGGCCGCGTTTCTCCTGTTCCGTTTGGCGCTGACCCTGGCACCGGACTCGGCAAACGCATGGTGCAACGTCGGATCTCATTGGTTGACCGCCGGTCGTGAGACCGAAGCCGCCCAAGCCTACGACCGCTCGGTGCGGCTCAACCCTCAGCAACCGGTTCTTCTCAATCGGCTGGGGCTGCTGTTGGAGGCGCTGAAACATCCCGAAGACGCCCAAGACGCCTTTGCGCGCGCGGAAAAAGCCGCCCCGCTGGAAGCCGAATACGCCAACAACCATGGTGCCATGCTGCGGATGGCGGGACAGCCGCTGAAGGCCAGCCGCCATTTCCGGCGCGCCATCGCGCTCCACCCACAGCACAGCAACGCCTACAGCAACTTCGGATCGGCGGTGAAGGACATCGGTGCCTTCTGGGACGCGTTGCGCGCCTTTCACAGGGCCACACGGCTGGACCCGAATTTCGCCGGGGCGTACTGGAACGAATCCCTGGTGCGGTTGCTGCTGGGGGATTTCGTCGAGGGGTGGCGGCGTTATGAATGGCGCTGGAAGCATGGCCATCTTCCCTCCCCCCAACGCGCCTTCACACAACCACGCTGGGACGGGTCGCCGCTGAAGGGGCGGCGCCTGCTGGTGTATTGGGAGCAAGGGTATGGCGATGTCCTCCAGTTCGTCCGTTACGCGCCGCTCATTCCACGCGACGCGCAGGACCCGCCCATCCTGCTGGAGTGTCAACGCGACCTTGCCCCCATCCTGCGCAGTCTTCCCGGTGTGAGCGCGGTCGCGACCGGCGACCCGTTGCCCGATTTCGACCTGCAAGTGCCGGTGCTGAGCCTGCCCCTCCTGTTTGGAACGCGGTTGGAAACCATCCCGTCCCGCGTTCCCTATCTGCACGCGGAGCCGCAGACGGTGGCGCGGTGGGCCGATCGTCTGTCCGGCCTGCCGGGGCTGAAGGTGGGGATCGTCTGGGCCGGATCACCGACCCACGGCAACGACCGCAACCGCTCTATTGGTCTGGCTCCCTTCGCCCGGCTCGCCGCCATCCCCGGCGTGTCGCTGGTCTCCATCCAGAAAGGCCCGACCGAAGGGCAGGCGG
>NZ_RXMA01000041.1 GCF_003966125.1 Azospirillum griseum | reverse complement strand
CCGGCTTCATCAACGCCATGAACCTGGAAGACGTGCTTGGCAAGATCGAGACCGACGGTAACAATGCTCATGTGGACGGCCCTCTCGTCAGGTGGGAGTCTGCAACCACTAATCTATGGCACCTCGATGCCGGGAGCAGCGGTCGTCCACACCATCAACTTGGCTCGCAATGATCGCTGTCTGGCAGGCATACACGCCTGAACCGTGTCTGCATGACGCCAAAGAGGCCACCTGACGATGTTCCGGCGGCTCAAACGCCGCCAGTTTCGACCAAAATCACGCCAGAATGACCATCATTCCCGTACGCATGTACTCGCTACAGCCAAAAAACAGGCCATTTGAGATGCTGCATTGCAAATTTTTGAAACACAGCCATGATTTATACAATTTATCAGAATAATTTTATTGATTGTTGCGCGCGCATGATGAAATCTGCGGACGGGCGGCGTTTTTCTCCGCTCGCCGCCATGGCTGCCGCCAGTCGGTCGGCTTCTCCGTGCGCAACATGACGAGCGGCGATCCGCCGCAGGAGGACATTGTGTCGGACCCATTTGTCGGTGAAATTAAAATTTGGGCCTTTCCCTGGGCACCGGTGGGATGGGCGCTTTGCAACGGCGCCATCTTGCAGACTCAGCAGAATCAGGCTTTGGCGTCATTGCTTGGCTCGCAATTTGGCGGCGACGGGCGGACAACCTTCGGCCTGCCCGATTTGCGCGGGCGCACGCCCATCGGCGTCGGCCCAAGCACGGACACGCCGAGCCTCTACTATGCGACCGGTAAGACGTACGGTGCCGAAACCGTCACCTTGAACGCCACCAACGTGCCATCACACACCCATGCGGTGACCGCCAACCCGGCCAAGGGAACATTGACATTTCCCAGCGGCAACAATTTCGCCACCGTTGTGCCGCAGTTGTCGTCAACAACTCAGCCATTCAACATCTATCTGCCCAACGCGACTGGCGCGGGGATCCCCAATCCGCAAGCGCTAGCCTCTGCCACCGTTTCCACCTCCGGTGGCAACCAGCCGCACAACAACATGCAGCCGTTCACGGTATTGAATTTCTGCATCGCCACGGCCGGTTACTATCCGCCGCGCAACTGACGCCGGGTGGATCGGACTGGTTTTCACCGATTGACGAAAATGGAAGGATGCGTTCCATGGTGGATTCGGTTTTGGGGGAAATCCGCCCCTTCGCCGGCAACTACGCCCCGGAAGGTTGGGCGTTGTGCGACGGTCGGTTGTTGAAGGTCATGGACTATCAAGCGTTGTTCTCGCTTATTGGCACCACTTACGGCGGTGATGGAACCACCACCTTCGCGGTACCGGACCTTCGTGGGCGTCTGCCGGTCGGCCAGGGCCAAGGGGCGGGGTTGACCAACCGCACGGTTGGACAGAGTGGCGGCGCCAGCATGGTGCAATTGTCCACGGCCAACATGCCCTCGCACACACACAGTTTTTCAGTCAGCGGCAACACGGGCACGACCAACACCCCGGCCAGCGGCACGGCGCTGGCGGTTCCGGCACCGCAGGCAGGCGGCACGATGGTCGCCTATGTTTCGCCCACGGCAACCCCCGCCCCGACCTTACAGACGTTTGACGACGCCAGCATCGCGTCAGCCACCGGCGGTAACCAAGCGCATTACAACGTCATGCCTTATATCGCCATCAATTACATCATTGCGATTACTGGACTGTATCCGTCCCGGCCGAACCAGTGAAGGAGAACAGATTATGGCTGACGCGTTTATTGGCGAAATCCGCCTGTTCCCCTATACCTTTGCACCGGCGAACTGGATGTGGTGTACAGGGCAACAATTGACCATCCGGGACTATACGCCTCTGTACGCGGTGATTGGCAACGCCTTCGGGGGTGATGGGAAGACATACTTTAATTTGCCCAACATGCAGGGGCGGGTGGCCGTCGGTGCCGGGGATGATCCGAGCGACACTTTTGACCCCGTTTTCGCTTCCGCGAGCGGATCGAGCACCAACACCCTGTCGGTCATGACCGTCCCGTCGCACACCCACACCCTGACCGGTGCCCAGGCGGGAGCGGCCGTCCGCGCAACCACCCCGGCCGGCAATCTGCTGACAGGCATCGCTTATAAACAGACGGGCAGCACCGCTCCCCCCTTCGTGGCGTTGCCGTACGTGGCCGATCCGGCGACGCCGCCGACCAATCTGGCGGCGCAAACGCTGTCGCCCTTCATCGGCGGCAACAACGGCATAACCCAACCGCACGAGAATCGCCAGCCGGTGCTGGTGTTGCATTGGGCCATCTGCGTCGCCGATGGCGCGTTCCCGGTGCGACCGGATTGATCCGTTCATGCCGGTTTTGAGCTTGCCCCCCGCGCCCGACGCCCTCGTGGCGCGGGGGATTTTTCCGCGCCCCGCCGTTGCGGCGGACGCGGATTTCATGCGCGACGTGTACGTTGCCGCCAGGTGGGAGGAAATGTCCGTCACCGGCTGGCCGCAAGAGTTGATCGTCGCTTTTCTTCACGACCAGTTCAGGCTGCAGACCCAACACTACGACACGCATTACGCCGAGGCGGCGCGTCTGGTGATCGAATGCAACGGCGCGCCTGTCGGCAAACTGTTGCTGCACGATAACGGTCAGGAAATCCGGATCGTCGACATCGGCTTCACGCCCGCCTCTCGCAGGCGGGGAATCGGCGGAGCTTTGGTGGAATGGACGCAGGACATTGCCCGGAGTCTGGGGCGAACCTGCGTCTCGCTGCATGTGGAGCCCAACAACCCCGCCAAACGGCTTTACCACCGCCTGGGTTTTTCCGTCATCGAATTGCGTGGGGTCTATGAACTGATGGAATGGCGGGTCGGGCCTGTCGCCGTCAGTTGAAAACGGCCTGATACCTGAACCCGCCTTCAGGGCGCGGACCGATGCACGACAAAAACATCTCGATCCGTCCCAAGGCGGCGTTCTCCAGCGTATAGATCGCCTGCCCCAGCATCGTTGTCGGGTTTTCCCCGTTGAAAATCAGGATGAAGCCGGGGGGGAAACCTGCCGGCGCTGGGTATTTCAGCGATTCCGCCTCCACCAGGGTCAGAATTTCGTGGTAATCCGGGTAATTCAGCGTGAAATCTTGGCCGATCAGCGGCTGAAACCGTTCCAGGGTCATGGCGCCGTTCCGTGGTTGTTTGCGTAATAGGCATTATCTCCTTTGCACCAAGGGTTCACAACAAATAATGCCAGTCCGCCTGAAATATGACTTTTGAGGTGATTCTCAGGATTCCCAAGATGTTGCCTCTGTGATTCGCTGACTTCAAGACGTGTGCAGCCAGCCGTTCACCGTCCAGCGCGCGTCCGACGGATCGTCGCCGTCCAGCGTCACCGGTGCCACCGCGTGCAGCCGATGGGATGGGAAAAACATCAGAGTGTCGTGTTCGGGATGAAAGCGGGTGAATTCCAACGTTTCCGCCCGCCGTCCGTCCGGCCCATGGTCAAACATCAGCAAATCGCCACCGGAAAACCGCCGGGGTGTCCGGTGAAAGTAATAGACATAGGTCAAGATCCGCGACGCGGCAGGATCGCCGGGGAGGCCGGTGTCGCGATGCATGCGGTAAAACCCGCCGTCAAGATGGCGCGTGATCTGCAATTCCCGCATGGCGACCGGAAAGGGTGCCATGCAAAGACGCTCCAACACCCGTTCGCGTTCAATCAACTCTTCAATCCTGGGCAAGAACCACTCCCGCACCGGGGCGTCGTCGGCCAACGTCGCTGACCGGCGCCTGTCCGGGTTGAGGCGGGCCTTGTCCGTCTGCCCGATTCGCGCTTGATCAAAGCGGGCGTCGTCGGCCTCGACGCGGTTCCACAGCCGTTGCTGTTCTGCCGCGCTCAACACGCCTTTCAGCCGGACGAAGCGGGTGGGGCCGGTCTCCTCCGCCGTTCCGGTCGCCGTTCCGGTCAACAGCGCCGCCAGCCGGTCGCCTTCAACCGTTTTCAGTTCGGCGTAAGCTCGGGCCGCGTCCTCCAGCCGCCCCAGCGCCCGCAGCAGTCCGGCGCGCCGACGGGCGAGGGTGGGATCTTGCGCCCGCGTCGGTGGCGCGTTTTCGATTTGCGCCAGCCACGCCGTCAGGACCGCCGGTTGCGCCAGCCGTTCGACCAGGGTTTCATCGGGGAAGGCGAGGGAAGCTTTTTCTGGGCGACCGGTCATGGTTATTCTTCCTGCAAACGTCGGCGGCGACGTCAGACTGCGGCGTGGAAGCGGGGAAAATCAAGGCGACATGCTGAGAAAATTGTGGCGGCTTTCGCCGTGGGACGGGCAAGGCTGGGGGGTGTGTTCTGATACCAGCCTCGCGCCGTTGCGCCGGGCCGCCGCCGCCGGGTTCCGGGGCAAGGTCGCGCCGCCGCTGCGCCTGTTCCTGGCCTGCGCGGATCGGTCGGTCTGGGCCGCCGCCGCCGCCGTTGGTGCATCGGCGTTCGCCCGCGCCAATGGGTTGAACGCTGTCACCGCCACCTTGTTGTTCGGCGACTGCCTCTTGTCCGGGGCTACCCCGGTGGAAGCCTGGGTCTGGCGTGGCGTTTTCGGCGGACGGCACCCTTTGCCTGCGCGGGCTGCGGGCTTGCTGCTGTCGCGGCTGGGGGATGCGGCGGGACATCGGCTTCTGGCCGACAAAGCGGCGGCGGCGGAACGTCTTGCCCGGGCGGGCGTGGCGGTCCCGGTTCTGCGCGCGAAGGTTTGTCGAGGGGATGCGCCGGACGAGGCCAGCATGCTGACCTCAGGCGCGGTGGCGGGGTTGTTCGTCAAGCCGCGCCGGGGCTGCGGAGGTCGCGGGGCGTTTTCCCTGGTGAAAGAGGACGACGGCTGGCGGGTGAACGGCGGCCCACCGACGGGCTGGCCGAGGCTGCGTTCCCGCCTGCTGCGCTTGGCCGCCACCGACGACCTGCTGGTGCAGGACCGCCTGACGGCCCGTCTTGATCTGGCGGATCTGGCCGACGCCGGACGCGCGCCGGTGCTGCGGCTGACTTCCGCCCGCGCCCCCGGACAGCCGCCATTCCTGCATTCCGCCTTGTTGAACATCCCGGTTCCGGGGCGAGATTCCCGTCATTTTCTGCATGGGGAAATCCACGCGCCGATCAATCTCACCGATGGGCGCATCGCCTGCGGCGTCTCCTTCGCCCGATCGCAAGAACGCCTGACGGCGCTGCCGTGGAACGGCGCGCGTCTGGCCGGTCGGGAGATTTCCGGTTTTTTCGACGCGGCGGCCATGGCGTTGATCGCCGCTGCGGTGATTCCGCCCTTGCCGCTGGTGAGTTGGGATTTCATCATGACCGACGATGGACCGGTCCTGCTGGAGGGCAACAGCGTCGGCAACTGGATCTTGACCAACCTCGCCGGGCGTTACGATCTCGACGCCGGGTCGCCGGGGGCTTTGCTGGCGGCGTGGGCGGCGTAATGCTCCAGCAGCCGGGGGCACAACACCCGCAGGCGTGCCTCTACAGCCGGGTCGCGGGGCTTGTCGCGGAATTTTTCGTTCACCTCCTTGCCCTGAACGTTGCCGAAGGTGAACTCCATGCGCTCAAACAGGTCGGGGACATGGTCCCACAAGGCGTTCAGCAGCTCTTCATGGCGGCGGCGATAAGCGAAATAACCTTCTTCCACCGGCCAACCCAGTTGGTTGACGGTTTCCAGAACCGCCGGATCGCGGGCAACGAAGTCCTCGTAGCGGATCACGGCGTCGAATTTGTCCCGTTCGGCGAAGACCTGATCCAGCAGCAGGAATTTCTCCTCCATCAGGCCGGAATGATTGCGGTAGTTCTTGGTCTTCAGGCTTTGATAATTGTCGTGTGGATCACGCAGCAGCAAGATCGTGCGGTCGGGCCGGAACCGCTCCATGTGAACCGCGACCGGATAGGCCGTGGTGATCACCGTCTTGACCACCATGTCCAGCGCCGTCGTCACCCGTGGCGCAGCGTAATTGTTCAAGGTGTCCACCAGCGCCAGACAATCGGGGCGCTGGGCCAGAAACAGGGTGAAGGCGGTGGCACCACCGGACTGCATGCCGTAGACCAGAACGCGCATGGCGGCTCCTTCAAGACAGGGTGACAGGCGATTTCAGCCAGTCGTCGGCGATTTCGGCGCTGATGAAGACGTAACGCCGGGTGTGGGGCGTCGGTTGGCGGACACTGACGCCGTGAACAGCGTTGATGCCCTGCGGAAAGATCACCATCTGGTTGGCGCGGTAAGGGATCGTGGCAACGACCTCCACCGAATCCGCCGGCAGGGCGTATTTGTCGATATTGGCTGTCGGGCCGTTCGTCCAACGGAACAGTTCCAGATCACCGCCGACCGCGTCATCGTCTTCCTCCCGCAGATAGTACAGGCAGCTGAACAGCCGGTTGGGCATGTCGAGGTGCGGCCCACGGGACGACGACGGCCCGTCGGCCTCCGCGATCGGGGTGTTGATCTCCACCCGGGCGTCTTGCAGGATGCGACAATTTTCAAACCGGTCGCGCATCAGCAGGCCCATGGAGTGACCGAGCAGAGACCCGTCCAGCGCCGCTTTCAGCGCGTCCGGCCAATACTCTTGAAACAGCGCGACCACCTGTTCAAAAAAGGCGGGCGAGCTGTGCAGGTCGACAAACTCTTTCCATGTTGCCGACAGCTCGTCATGATTGATGATCGGCCACGCCGAAAGCTGATAGCGACGATTGCCGGGCGGCCTGCTGCCGCCGCTCCAGGCGATTTGCGCAAAGGTCGGAAAGCCGTCGCCCAACGCTTGGGCCGTCGCAGCGTCCATTGCGTTGGAAATAAAGACATGCGGAAAAGGCGTGGTGTTTATGTGTTCCGGCGTGATGCCGTCGAGCAGGGATTTCATGCGCCTAGACCCTTTTCTTTTATAATTATCACGCTAAAATATCCGTTTAGCGTTATTATTCAAATAAACATTGCCCTTGGGGCTGGAAGGCGATTTACCTTCTCTGAAGGTAGAAACTGATTCATAATAATCAATTAACAGAAAGGAGCGTTTTGTGTTGCTTCCTGATCTTCCCGTCTATCAGACCGACCTGTTCATTCCCACCTACCGACCGATGCGCAGCGGCGATTGGGAGTTGCGCATCGCCGGAATGGTGCTGTGTCCGGGGTATTGGAGCGATGTGCGATTGACCGTCGGCATGGCGGCGCTGGTGCGTGACGGCCACACTTGGATGTCGATGACGCCGATGGAACTGGAAAGCCAGGAAATCGGCGTTTGCCTTGCTCGTGGCCATGTGGCGATTTTCGGCATGGGCATGGGCTGGTCCGCTGCGGTCAGCGCGCTGCGCGACGAGGTGAGTCGGGTGACGGTGGTGGAACGGGATGGCGACGTTCTGGCGTTGCACCGGAAGTTGGACGTGTTTTCGCAATTGCCGCCCACGGCGCAAGCGAAAATCCGCATCGTGCAGGGCGATGCCTTCGAATGGCAGCCCGACGCTCCGGTCGATCTGCTCATGCCCGACATCTGGTTGCCGTTGATGTCCGACGGTCGGGTGGAGGAGGTTCGGCGCATGCAGGCCAACGTTCAAGCCAAAGAAATTTATTTCTGGGGCCAGGAGATGGAGATCGCCCGCCACGCCCGGGCCGCAGGACGCGGGTTCGACGCAGCGGGAATCGCCGCAACCGTCGCCGACTTCGGCTTGCCGCTGATCGGACTGGAAATCCCAGGCTATCCGGAAAAGCTGGCGGCGGCGGCCGAACGCCACATGCGCGGGCGATGGTTTCCGACGTGACGACTGTGCGCGGCGAAGACGGGAATAGAGCAGATTCTCGTGTTAAATCGGAATCGATTTCACGCGAGAATCTGCTCGACAAATCAAAACCTAGATAGAGCGCCGTTGTGCTTCAGATTTCAGGTGCGGCGCTCTAAAAAACGCAGCAGCCTCCTCCGCCCGGGCAATCTCCGGGTCGTGGCAGGCGGCGGGGGAAATGCCGGGGACGGCTTTCGCGGGCGTGAAGGGCGGGGGTGTCATGGTCCGGTCAGCCTATCCTGCCGCCCGCCGCCCGGTCCAGGGGACACCCCGTCGCAGCTCTGGGTTGTTTTTCCAGTCATTCCCCCCGGTCATTCCCCCGGTCATTCCAAGGCGAACAGCGTCGCTTCGATTCCCCGCCGCCCCTGGGCGTCGGCGATGTACAGCGCCACCAGGGCGCGTCCATCCGGCAGCAGCGTCGCCCAGGGATAGCCGAGATCGGGGGAGGGACCATCATCGCGCAGCACCCGCTCCACCGCGTCGCCGGGTGACTGGGTGAGCGGGTCGTAGAGTCTGGCCCGCATTCCGTAGGGGGTGTGGCGATGACCGTAAACCAGCAGAACCCGGCCATCGGGCAATGGGCAGGGGTTGTAGGGGTGGCCAACCACCGCCTGCCGTTCCCACGGCCCCCAACTTTGCCCCAGGTCGTACGAACGGGAGGTTGCCAGATGGTCGTCCAGCCCGGTGGTGCGGTGAAAGGCAAACAGACTGCCATCGGCGGCCAGATGCAGGGCCGTTTCGCAGAATCCGGCCTTGCCCTCTGGATCATGGGCGATCAGGCCGCGATAGGTCCAGCTCTCTCCCCGGTCGGTGGAGTCGAACAGGTGGCTGGCGTAGGTTCCGGTGGCGGGATGGTGGGTGTAGGCGGCTTGCAGGAGGCGGCCGTCCGGAGCCTCGACCGCCCGACCGCGCACCGCCCCGCCGTGGAAGGGGCGTTCGCCGGGCACAAGATCGGGATGATCGGGCAGGGGTGGCAGAAAGCGGTGCGGGGACCATGTCCGCCCGCCGTCATCGCTGAAGCGTGTGTAGCCACCCCAGAAGAGATAGAGGTCGCCGGTGCGTTGCGGGCTGCCGGTCAGGCCGATGCCGCGCGCGCGCAGGTCTTCGCCCACTCCGGCGGGCACGGGGTACCAGCAAAAGCCCGTCAACAGGATGCGCCCGTCACGCAACACCAGCAGACTGGCGTCCTGGTCGGCCGCCTGGGGGTCGGACGGCAGGGCCTGGGGGTCGCCAAGCGGGGTGCCGTCCGGTGCGAGCGTCAGCAGAACCGTCTGGGACCGGGAATCGAGGTGATCGACGTGCTTGGAGCCGGTGTTGCCCAGCATCCACCGGTGATCGCGCGCGCGGCGGAAGGCCACCAGCACGACGCCATCCGCCCGCGTCGCCACCGACGGAAAGGACGCGTAGAACCGGGGATCCCGGTACAGCACACGATGCTCCAACTCCCCAAGCCAGGCCATTCCCGTTTCTTTCCCAGCGCGACGACATGCCTCAGCCACCATAATCACCGGAACGCTCGACCGTCGCTTGAAAAACCGGCATGCCGCAGAAAGAGTACACGCACGCGAACACACGGCATCACAGACGCGGAACGGGAGACGGGCATGAGCATGGGGGTGGCGGCGGAGGCCGGGGGGCCTGGCATGATCGCAAACCTGACCGACGGGTTCCGGGCCAAGCTGCGCACCCGCATTCCGTCGCTGTCGGCGTATCTGCGCAAGGCGCGCGCGGACGGTCGTTACGCCATCTACGATCTGCTCCCCCTTGTCACCGATCCGGAGCTGCGCGACGGGCTGGCCCGCGTGGTCGCCGCCCAATCGCCGCGCACACCCCGTTTCCATCCCTCGCTGGAGGCGCGCGACTGGTGCCGGACCCTTGAAACCGATGGCATCACCGCCGCCTTTGCTCCGGTTGATCCGGCCATCGTCGCTGATCTGCGCGGCTATTTCGAAAACACACCCTGCCACGATCCCTTCCGCCCGCATCTGGGCTGGTTCCGGCCGGCCGATCCGCCCAGCCCGGAATCCAACATGGGCTATCATTCGATCGACCAGATCCTGCGCGCGCCTCACGCGCTGAGCCTGTTGAATCATCCGACCGTGCTGGAGGCGGCGGAGTTGTATCTGGGCTGCAAGCCGGTGCTGGACAATGTCGGCTGCTGGTGGTCCTGGGGCGGGGACAGCTTTGGCGGACGTCAGGGGGCAAAGGGAACGCAGCGCTTTCATCGCGATCTGGACAGCCTGCGCGGCTTCAAGATCTTCTTCTACCTGACCGATGTGGACGAGGATGGCGGGCCGCATGTTTTTGTGAAGGGGTCGCACCGCAGTCGTCGCTTGTCCACGGGCCGGGCGTTGCCGGACGCGGAGGTTGCGGCGGCGTTCGGCACCGCCGACACGGTCACGGTGACGGGACCGGCGGGCAGCTGGTTTCTGGGGGACACCTATGGCGTTCACAAGGGGGCACTGCCGCGTCGGGGGCGGCGTCTGCTGCTGTCGGCCCAGTACAACGTGAACCGGACGCCGCACGGGCCGCGAACCCCGCCACTGAACCGCCAGTCCCCTCTGGTCCCGCCGGGGTTGGACCCGGTCGTGAACCGGATCTACCTTTCCCCCTGACAAGTGATCGGCATCTGTACCCTGATGGAGGCACCGTCAATATGCCGGCACTGTTTTGATGGCGGGCATGGTTGGGGCTGAGGATGGCTGGTGCTGTCAAGCCAACCTTCTGATACCAATCCGCTTAACCGCCGATCAGGCGCTGAATGTTTTGGTGAAGCGTTCCTATTCGAGTGGCGAAGGCTGCTTTCACCGAAAGCGAAATATGTGGGAATCCCGGATGGATCGTTCTTATGGTTGGCGGACGGACAACGACGAACGCCTGTACGACACCCGGTTTCCATTGCGCGCAAGGCTGTTGCGCTGGGTCGGTCGTCAAACCTGGATTCCCAAAGGACAAGACCGGTTGTTGCGGTTGATCTGGTCGCCTGCGCGTGGAGGGCGGTTGGCCTTCGAAGTCGATTTTTTCGGGCTGCGGTATCGCGGAAACCTTGCCCATTACGCTGATTGGTTGGTGTTTTGTTACGGCGCGGCACCCCGCTGCGAACTGGATCTGCTGGCCGAACTCGCCGCCGAACATCGTCGCCGCGCGCCGACGATGCCGTTGGTCTTTTGCGACGTCGGCGGAAACGTCGGTCATCACAGCTTGTTCATGGCACCCCTTGCCGATCAGGTGGCGATCTTCGAACCTTTTGCCCCTTTGTGCGATCTCATCCGGGATAAAGTCGCGCTTAACCGTCTGAACAACATCACGCTTCATCCGTTCGCGCTGGGAGAGGCGGACGTGGAGGCGAGCTATTTTCCCGGCGGCGGAGAGAACTCGGGCCTGGGGTCGTTGCTTCCCGGCACCGGATCGACGACCGATCCGGTGCCGGTGTCGATCCGCAACGGCGACGCGCTGTGCGCACAAGCGGCCTTGACGGGTATATCGATCATGAAAATCGACGTGGAGGGTTATGAGCCGCAGGTTTTGCGTGGACTGACGCGCCGGATGCAGGAGGATCGACCGGTGGTGCTGATGGAACTCAGCCCCGGCGGTCGTCACGGGTTCGGCAACGAGGCCGGAATGCGCGCCTGCTTTCCCCCCGGCGCGCGTTTTGCGGAAGTTCGGGGTCGGCACGGCCACAGTTACACCTTGGTTCCGTTCGATTTCGACGTCAGCGAAGAGGTTCTGGTGGTTCCGCCGGAACGGGCCGACTTCATCGACCGGCGGCTACGGCGTTGAGGTGTCTCGCCTTTCCACAATCATCCGCCACAACTGCGCCGCAGCGGCGTCCAGATCCAGACGCGCCGCCGCGAAATCCGCCGCCGCCGCCGACATGGCGGCGTAGGCGTCCGCGTCACGGTTGACGTCCCGCGCCCGGCGGATCGCCGCCGCCGCGTCGTCGTCGTTCGGATTGAACAAGATCCCGGCCCCCGCTGCGGCCAGAGCGTCCCACGCCAGCCCGTGGACCACCAGCGCCGGGCGTCCGACCGCCAGCGCCTCCGCCAGCGCGTTGCCGAAGTTCTCCCGCACGTCCCCCGCCTCCATCCCCGACGGCAGCACGACGAAATCGCACGCCGCCAGCGCCGCTCGCACGCCGGATTGGTTCGTCGCCCCCGGCATGGACACCGCGTCGCCGCCGTCTTGCGCCAACCGCCGCACCGCGTCGGCGTAATCACCGTCGCCGTCGCCGATGATGGTCAGGCTGTCGTTGTTTCCCCGCGCGGCGAGCCAGACGCGCAGAAAGCTTAAAATCCCTTTCTCGCGGCTCAGTCGACCGACGTAGCAAAACCGCACCCCGTCCCCCGCCTCCCGTTGTCGCGGCGGCGCACGCCAGAAGGCGACATCGACGCCGTTGGGGATGACCTCCACCCGCGCCCCCGGCAACAGCGCCCGCACGCCGTCGCGTTCCGGTTCGCCAGAAGCGTGGATCGCCTGGGCGCGGCGCAAGGCGGGCAGGACGAACAACAGGTAGAACAGCCATTTCAGTGGTTTGGTCCGGCGAATGCGGGCGACGTGTGCGGGCATCAACCCGCCGCGCGGAGCCGCGATGTACGGGCGGCCGAGCAGGTGGCAGACAAGATAGGCCCAGGTGGTTGGCCAAGTGGCGACGCCGCAGACATACGCTGACCGGGCTTCCCGGCACGCCCGCCACAGCAGGAGGGGTGCCCCCAAACCAAACCCCCAGCGGATCGCCCAATGGGCGCGATAGAGGCGGACGGGCGTCGATGTCGGCAGGCCGACGTCTGCGGGCGTGATCGGCAGGCTGCGGGAACCGTCGCTCGCCGCCACCGAAAACCGCCGCCCCTGCCGCGCCCAGGCCCGCGCCAGGGCGGCCGCGCTTTCCGCCACCCCGCCGAAGCCGCGAGCCGGGGCGATGTGGGTGGCGACGAGGACGACGTCAGTCCTGGTCATGACGGTCCGCCGTGCGCGTCGAGTTTGAAAGACGCAGCAGCCATTTCGTCGCCTCGAACCAAGTGTACATCAAGGCGTACAGCAGTCCCGCCCGTCCGTCATGCCAGCCGCCACGCCAAACGTAATGGTAGAAAAAACGCAACGGGATGCGCAAGGGGCCGCGCCCGAACAGGCGGTTCAGCCGGGCGCGGGAGGTCAGACGCCCTTGCGCGCTTTCGTTCGCCGCCGCTTCCTGCGCCGCCAGCCCCACATGCTTGCGCATCCAACGGGTCAGGTCGCCGTCGTAGAAGAAATGCAGGTAGGGGACTGGGCAAAAGCCTTCGCGGAACGGTTCGGCCACCGTTTCGCCGTGACCGGAATCGTTGGGCACGAAACGGACCCCGCAGGTGCGGACAAGGCGCGGGTGATGCACCGGATAACCAGGGGCGTAACGCAGCGTTTGACCGCAAAACACCAGATGCGAGGGGATTTGCGCCACGTCGAAACCGGGGTCTCCCGCTGCCAACGTGGTTTCCAGCCATTCGAAAAACGCCGGGGGAAAGATTTCGTCGGCGTCGATGAACAGCGCCCAATCGGCGGCGTCGCCGCAGGCGTCGAGACAGAAATTGCGCTGCGCGGCGAACCCCGGCCACGGGTTGAGCAGCACGCGCGCCCCGGCCCGCCGGGCGATTCCGACCGTGTCATCGGTGCTGCCGGAATCGACCACCATCACCGGGTGGGCGGCGGGAATGGCGGCGAGACAACCGGGCAGGCGTGTTGCCTCGTTCAGCGTCAAGATGACCACGGCCACCCGCGCCGCACCGACCGGTTCATGCCCAATCCGTTCAGACATCGCCGTTTCGTCTCCGCCCGATCAGCCCGGCGCATTTCGCCGTGATCCAGCGCCGCTCCGCCGCCGTCAGCAATAGCAAAGCCGCGACGGGCGGGCAAATCCCGGCCCACGCCGCTGAAAAGACCGCCATGCCGATCAGGTCGATCGGCGGGGCGAACGCCGCCGCCGCGCCGCCGGCCGCATAGCCGATGGCCAACGCAAAGACGCCGACCGCCGTTCCGGCCGCCGCTGCCCGGAAGAACCCCAACGCGCCGTTGGGGTCCGCCAGCCGCCCCAGCAGCCAGACCGACGCGACCCATTCCGCGACCGTCAGTCCGGCGGCGACGGAGACGGCTCCGTCCCGCCCTGCCGTCGTCAGGCAGACGAGCAGTCCAAGAATGAAGGCGGCTTGCGCGGCGGCCAACGCCCGTCCCCGGTTTGAGAACAGGCAAAAGGCGCTGAGCACCAGGCCGGGGGTCGTCGCGGGCAAGGACGCGGCCAGAATCCACAACAGGGCGGGGTCGGTCGTCACCGTTCCGTGCGACAGACGGGCGACCAGCGGTCCCCCCAGCCACAACAGCCAGCCCGCGACAAGGCCGGCGGCCAGACAGGCCCAGCGGATGGCGTCGGTGAACAGTCGGCGTCCCGCCGCCGGATCCGAACCGATCAGACCGCGCGTCGCCTCGTCGATGGCGGCGTAGGCGAATTGCTGTACGATTTGTCGGCAAAAGTTGGCGATGGTCCGTGCAAGCACGAACGCCGCCGCGCCGTCGACTTTCGCCACGACCAGCACCACGAGATGCACGTTGACGACATTGGCCAGATTGGCGACGGCGTAGGGAAAGCCGCGAGCACCCAGGTCGCGCCACTCCGCGCGGTCGGGGGCAACCGGGAAAAGCCGGTCGGCGGAGAAACCCGTCGTCCATCGTGTCGCGGCACCCAGCGCCGCCACCGTCATCAACCCGGCGACCGCCTGTCCCGCCGCCACCCCGCTCAAATCCGCTCCCAGCGCCGTCAGGGCGACCGAGAGCGTCAGCATGATGAATTGCCCGCCGACGGCGATCCACAAACCCAAAGCCATGCGCCCGCAACCGCGCAGAACGCCAGTCAAAAACGCCTCTGCCGTTTTAAAGGCGACGGCGAGCGTCAGCCAAACGGCGACACCGCCGCCTTCGGCGGGTGGGCCGAAGCCCACAGCCGCCGCGCCCACAGCCGCCGCGCCCGCCAAAACCGCCGCGCCCACCGCCGCCGTGACGGCCAGGCGCGTTTGGCGATGGACGCCGGTGGCGTTGCCGACGCTCCATGCCTCTTGCACGCGATTGCCGCACCAATGATTGAGGCCGAAGCCGAAGGCGCTGACCAATCCGCACCACGCGGAGGTTTCCAGCCATGTTTCATAACCGGCAAGGCCGAACGTGGCGATGAACAATGCCGCCAGTCCGAACCGTTCGATCACCAGCCCCAGCGTTCCCGCCGACTGGGCGACGAAACCGTTGATGATTCTGCGACTGACGCCGGGGTTCACGCCGTCGACTCCTGACCGCGCCGACGGCGGTTGCCCACCGCCGCATCAAGGATCCGGTCGATCAGCGTGGTCGTCGCCGACAGACTGAACCGCCGCAAGACGTTCCGCCGCAAATCGTCGTCCGCCGCGCCGCGCCGCGCGGCCTCCGCCAAAGCCGCCGCCAGTCCTTCCGGCGAGCCGTCGAAATGAATCAACCGATCCAGCGGCACGCCTTCGATCATTGGCGACCGTGTGGTGACAACGACGGCACCCGCCGCGACATATTCGAACAGTTTGAACGGAAACACCCCGTGTCCGGCGGCAGCGACGTCGCGGTGCGGATTGATCAGCACATCCATCGAACACAGGAAATCCACCAATTGCGCATCCGGCAAATATCCATGGAAGCGACCGCGTTCCGGGTGGCGGGCGAGGGCTGCGCTCAACATTGGCTCCAGAGAGCCGATCCCGGCGACGTGCAGTTCCATGCCGGGGGGCAAAAGATCGATCAGAGCCGCCAGCGTCCCGACGCCCTTGTCCTCCTCCAGACCGCCGCAATAGCCCACCCGGATCGGGCAGTGCGAAAACGGTGGGAGGCGTCCGGCGGCGCGGCGTTCAAGGGCCGGGTCGACGACGGGGGGAAAGAGAAAGGCTTGCGGGTTGATCGGGCGGACGCGGGCGCACAGATCGGAATTGACGCACGCCGCCGCCGCCGCCCGCCGCACGACCTCGTCAAACGAACGGGCGTCAAGGGCGGCCTTGACGTTGAACGGAAAACTGCGGCGCGCCGTTGGCAGGTCTTCAAGCTCCAGAACGAAAGGAACGCCCATGCGTTCCAGCGTCAGCGCCAGGCGGGATTCGAACAGATAGGCGTTGTAGATCCACAACAGGTCCGGGGCGAAATCCCGGGCGACCCGTCGGGCGATCCGGGGGGCCGCCAACGCCTGCGCCGCCTTGGTCAGGCGTGGAATTGGCAATGCGAACGGCCGCAGGATCCCGACCTCCCGGCCTTCTCCTAGCTCGGCCCGTGAAGCGCAGGTCGGACGAAAGCTGCCCTCGCCGCCGACGTGCAGGGATTCGATCAACGTCGTTTCGCAACCGAGGTCCGTCAGGGCGGCGAGAACCAGCCTGACCTTGCGAAACGCGGCGGTGCGGTTGGTGGTTTCTCCCGGTGCCAGCGACACCGGGGCGCACACCGCCACCCGCAATGGCCCGTCGCGACGGGCGTTCACAATCCAGTCCCACTCAGGCCGCCGACCGACGAGGCGTATACGAACTCCGCCGCCGCAGGGTCGTCCGACGGGCGGCCGAAGCGGTCCGTCGCCAGACACACGAAACCGGCACCGCGCAGACGTTGCAACAGATCGCGGTTGTCTCCCAGATCGGGATGAACCTCCATCGCCAGATTGTCGATCCGGTCGAGCCAACCGGACCCGGCGGCGAACAGCGGATATTCCGCCCCTTCGACGTCGCATTTCAGAAAATCGATGCGGGCCCCACCCAGGCTTTCCAGCACGTCGGTCATGCTCGTCATACCCGGTCCGGCGTCGGGGGCGATCGCCGCGACGACGCGGCGGACCTTTTCCGGTGCGATGGCGTTGGCGGCGCACAGCAAGCGGAACGCTTCGGCGTAGCCCGTCTCCGGCTCGACGCCGACGGCAAGGCGCGCCCGCAGAACCTTGATGGCGACCAGCAGGAACAGGCCCCGGTTGGAGCCGAGGTCGACCACGACGTCGGCGCGCAGGTCGGGGCGAAACGGCCGCAGGTAAACGTCGTTGGCGAACATCTCCCGCAGATTTCCGAACGTCGGGTTGTCGTCCGGCACCGCAGCGAGGCGGTCGATGTCGGCCAGCGGCAAGGCGACGACGGCACCGCGATAGGCGATGCGGCAATTCCGGCTCATCGCCGCGTCCACCGCCGTCAGCCGTCGGCTGCGGAAGACGGCCGGAGCGCAGCGGACGGTGGCCAGCGCCAGGCGCAGGCTCATCTGCGGGGACAAGACCCGCAACAGATTGCTGTATTCAGACGCGAAGCGCGCGACGACGTTCATGTGACGCTCTCCGGCGCTGTTTCTCGCTTCCCGCCACGCTCCGGCGCGACGGCGGCGTAAATGTTCAGCAATCGGGCGGCGTAGGCGTCCCAACCGCCGACCTCCGCCGCCGATTTCCGGGCTTCGGCGGCCATGACGGCGCGCAGGTCGGGGTCGCGATGAAGCGTCTCCAGCGCCTGGGCCAACGCGTCCGGATCGCGCGCCGGGACGACAAAGCCGTTGACGCCGTCCTTGACGCAATCGGCCGACCCGGCGTTGGCGGTGACGATGACCGGAACCCCGCAGGCCAGCGCCTCCACCGTGACCTGTCCCCAGCCGTCGCACACGGTGGGCAGAACCACCACCGACGCCCGGCGCATCAACGCCGCCACGTCGGCGAAAGGGCTTTGCGGAATGTGGCGGTACAGGCCGTCATAACCGGCGAGAATGGCCGGCGTCGCCGCCGTCGCGCCGCCGACGAAGATCAGTTCGGCGGCGGGAAGCGCCGACCGGCGCCACGCCTCCAGCAGATAGCGGTGGCCTTTGACCGGATCGAGCCGCCCGACGACAAGCACGCGGAAAACGCCGTCCGCGGGTTGTTCCGCCGGAACGAGAGGCGATGGCGGGACGTGCGCGGCGGGGGGAACGATGAAGATCCGCCCGGCGGCGATCCCCGCGTCCGTCAGGGTGTCGCGGCTGAAGCGGCTGTCCACCATGAAATAATCGGCCAGTTCATATTGCCGTCGTTGTTCCGGCGTCATGGTCCAGCGCCGACCCCGGTCGTCAAGGCCGAGCCGACACCATTCCTCCCGTTCCAGGTCGAGTTGACGGCCCCAGTACGGGGTCACAGCATGGGCCAGCACGGCGGCGCTGTCCCGTTTGGCGCGCGCCATCAGTTTCTCGACCCGGTAGCCGATAACGGTTTGCAGAACCGCCGCCGGTCGCCAGCGACGCAGGACCATGGCCTGCCACAAGGCGGAATGGAAATCGTAACAGGTGCCGGTGTCGGTGGGCGGGGCGTAGCGCATATGCGCCCCCGCCAGATAGGCGGGAAGGAAGACATTGACCGCCTGATCGGCGGCGATTCCCAGGCGGCGATGGTCGGTGGACAGACGATGGGCGTAGTAAAACCGCGCAAGCGCTCCGGCCTGCGCCAGATGGCCGACGAAATGCTCATAACGATGCAAGGAGAAGGCGGCGATGTTGACCGTCATGCCGTCGGCTGCTCCTCCCCCGCCCGCGCCTGCCGCGTCCACGCCAGCAGCAAGCCGAAAAACAGCCACGTCAGCGGACCGACCACCACATGCGACGCGGTCTGACCGACCGCCATTTGCACCCCCGACTGGCTGAGCAGGACCAGCGCCGCCGGATCTCCGTATCGCCGCAACACGCCGACCGCCTCTGCCAAGGCACCGATGACGAAGGCGATCCGCAAAGCGATGTAAAGGGCGGCAAAGAAAACCCCAAGATCGTTGACGTGTTTGGCCCACGGCGCTTCGCGGTAAAGCTCCTCCGGAATGTGTCCCAGAATGTAGGCGGCGTTGCTACCGGTGCCCAGGCCGTAGCCGAGAAACGGCGTGTCCCCCATATTTTCCAGTATTTCGTCAATGTCGGTCTCGAGAAACAGTCGGCTGAGGGTGCCAGATCGATAAACGTTCTCCTCTTCCGTCCAGGCGGCGCTGAAACGTTTGGAGAGGATGTCGGCGTTCTCGCCGAAAACCGTCAGCGTGATCGCGGACACCATGACGACGGCGGCGAGCGCCTGCGCCAGGCCGCGTATTCGCCTTCCGGCGCGTGGCGTCATGATCCCGGCACCAATCGTCACGACGATCATCAGCGCAAACGAGAGGACGGCATAACGGCTGCCCGCCAGTGTCAGGCTGGCACCGGTGGCGATCAGCGCCGGCCAGAAAAACCATCCGCCCAATCTGGTGCGTCGCGAGGTGATGAAGAACGCCCAGCACAACGACATTGTCAAGGTGATGAAAATCGAATTGGCGAGTGGAGACGTGAACAAACCCATCGGACGAGTGAGTTCGTCGATCAGGTTCAGACCTGAAAAAACGTTGTCGGAGGTTTCGCCGAAGCCCTGGTTGATCGCATCGTCCATCCTGTAGTCCTTCTGAACGTACATGATGGCCGCATTGGCGAACATGAGAACCATTGAAACGACGGCGAATCTTTCAACGTCTCTCCGTGTGAAATAATCCGCTATAATATAACATAATGGAATGAATGCGAAGTACCCGATCCAGGCGCTGGTTGCGACCTCGAACACCACAATAGAACCCGACATGGCTTGTATGACAGCCAAAATAATAACGGATATTGATATTAGAATCGATGCTGCAAGCAGAAATCTAATCTTTGGCCACAGTTGGAACATAAGACAATAGAAATAAATTAATGCGAGGATCGGCATGTGCATGAATGCAATATATTGATGATCCTCTGGGGATATCCATTTGCGCAGAGGTCCTGTGATCACGACGGTGATGAAAAAAATCAGACAAAGCGACACCATACGTCGACGGATGATTTCCCGGCCGTCGGTGCTCTTTCGTTCCATTGTCGTTGGGAGCGGCCCAAAGCGCTGGTCATGTGATCGCGAACTCAGCGGCACGGTTCCATTCCCGCATGATGGATGTCATGTAGCAAGCAAAGCGCATTTCGCTGTGATGATTGGACGGTCATTGTTCGACCGGGCTCCGGGCAAACAAAATATCCGTTTGGACCGGTCGACCGGCTGCATTGCGGTGAGGTCGCCAATACACTGTTGCCTCAAACCCGGCGTCAGCGAGAAAGGCGACAACATCGTCAGTCAACGCCTGTCCTTCGTAGAATTCAATAAACGAACATTCAACATAAATCCAGGTGAAACGCGCAAGCAAACCCGTCGCGCCGCGCAGGACATCCAATTCGCCGCCCTGGACGTCGATTTTCAAGAAAGCGGGGGCGACCAGATCGGCGGCGGTCATGACTTCGTCCAGACGCGCCGCCGCCACATCTTCAAGGCCCGTTTCATGCGTACCGGGAAACTGCGCGGTCTGGCGGTCGGTGATGGCCCGCAGGGACGAACTGTCGGCTTGCGCCGAAACATGCATCGTTCGCGGTCCCGTCGCGTCGGTCAGCGCCAGTCGCCTGCGGATCAGCCGGGTTTCCCGACCGCTCCACGCTTCGAGGCGGGCGAATGGGGCGGCCAGCGGTTCGAACGAATAGACCAGGGCTTGCGGAAACAGCTCCAGCGCCAGTAGGGCGAACTGCCCTTTGTTGGCACCGACGTCGACCACGGTTCGCACGTCCATGCCGCGCAACAGGGGTTCGTGTTCGATGCAGGCCCCGACGCCGCTCCGCAACCCGCGCCGAAAGCGCGGCGTCCGCGCCAAAGCCAGTGCCTTGCGCAGTTTGCGGGCGAGATTGCGCAATGAACCGCCGTTCATCCCGTTTTCCCGGCGCGCAGAATCGCTTCGAACCGTGAGCCGATGCGGTCGATGTCGAAGGCGGTTCCGGCGTAGCGGCGTTGTCCTTCGGTCAACGCGGTCCGCAAGAGCGCATCATGGCGCAACCGGTGCGCGGCGGCGAGAAAGCCTTTCCGGTCGGTGGCATCGACGCACAAGCCGGCGTTCTCCCGTTCGATCAACCGGCGCGCCAGATTGTCGGCGGGGGCGGCGGCGAGGATTGGGCGTTCGGCGCAAAAATACGCGTAGGTTTTCGACGGGGCGGACATCACCCCGGCGAAATCCTCCAACAACGTCAACGTGACGTCGGCGCTCGCCAGAACGTCCGACAGGGATTCGAACGGCTGATAATCGAACAGCAACAGACGATCCAACCCTTCCGCAGCCTTGATCGCCTCCAGTTTCGTGCGACCGGGGCCGCGACCAACCACGACGACGCGGGTCGCCGGGTCGTCGCGCCACGATCTGGCCAAATCGGCGATCAGTTCCGGGTTGTGCTTCATCCCCAGCGTGCCTGCGTAGAGAAAGACGAAACAATCCGCCAGACCTTGCGCGCGTGACCACGCATTGTCTTTCGGTCGGGCGACGATCCCATCCGTCGGGGCCCAGTTTTCAATGACCTCCATGCGGGTGCAGGG
The DNA here is from genome assembly GCF_003966125.1 of Azospirillum griseum. GTDB lineage: Bacteria > Pseudomonadota > Alphaproteobacteria > Azospirillales > Azospirillaceae > Azospirillum > Azospirillum griseum. Next base: position 11,482 of record NZ_RXMA01000041.1, on the reverse strand, counting down.
CACCCCTTCGCGGGCCAACAGGGGAATGAAATCAGCGGTGATGACAATGACCCCGGCAGCGGTGCGCAACGTCGAGAATTCAACCGACTTCAGAAAACGCAAGGCCGCCCAACGCAACGGCGCGGGCCATCCCCGCACGGCCACGGCCGCGCCGATGGAAAAAATATCCTGCACCCAGCAAATCAGCGGGACATTGGTCCGGCGCAGCGCTGCGGCCAGTTTGGCTTGAACGGCGGGGGGGCTGTTGCCGGACAACACCACGTCGGCTCGGAAGTCGACGACACGTCGGCCAAGCAGCCGACCGTATGTCAGTTCCCGGATCCAGCGGCGGATCGGTCGGTATTTCGGCAAGGGACGACCGAGCGATAAGCCTTGCAGCGTCAAGGAGGCTGGATCGTCCGGTCGCGGAGCCAGCGGACCGCGCGGTGCCTCCACGTCGTCGCAATGAAGATGCAGCACCGTATGGCCGCGACAGGCCAGCCAGCGGCTGAGTTGGGCGGGAAAGGCATAGCCGGCGTAATCGTGAACAACGATGCGGCACGATCCCGTCACCGCTTCGCCCCATGCAGCGCCAGATAACGGGAAAGCTCCTGTTCCGACAATTCGGACAGTGCTTCGCCGACCAACGCCCCCGCCGACCCGTTTGCGACCAACCGCGTGACGAAATCCGGAGAGATCACCCAGACCAGCCGGACTTGTCGCCGCAACAGAGACAGCATCTCCTCATTCATCGCTGATTGCAGCGACAAGGCGAACTCCAGGCGGGACTCCATCAGAACGGGGGTGAAGGCGCCCGACAGCCAGGACAGCCGCAAGGCGGCGAGCGCGCCGTCGATGTCGCCGCGTTGACGACGCAGCCAGGCCAGCCGCGTCCAGGCCCCCGGTTCCCCCGGTGCCGTCATCAACCCTGCGGCTGTTGCTTGCTCCGCCGCCGTAAACAGTGCGGTCCTCTCTTGCGGGTCGGCGGCAGCAAGCGCCCGGCGCAGCAAAATCAACCCACGGTCCAGCTTGTATTCGGCCGCTCCCGACCAGCGTTCCGCCGCCGCCAGTTCCGCCGCCGCCACGTCAAGATCGGCGGCGGGCGTGGGAGTCCGGTTCAGCGTCGCCTGGACCACGTCGCGCGCCGTCAGCGCATGCAGCTCGCCGATCAGGCGCGGCGCGCCGAGCGTGACCGCAGCCAACGCGAGAGCCGACAGCAACAAAGCGCTGCCACGGTGCGACGGCGGCGCGACCGCGCCATGGTCGGGATCAGCTTTCCTGACCGCCGTAATATTCATGGTAGCGCCCGTAATAATAGCCATAGTCGCCGTAGCCGTAACGGTCGTGCTTGCGTTGATTGACCTGGGACAGCGTGACGCCCAGCAGCGGCGCGCCGACGCTGCGCAGCAGCTTGACGCCGTTGCGCACGGCGTCTCGCGGCGTCGCGTTCCATTTGATCAGATAAATCACACGATCAGCGTGGGTGGCCAGGACACGGGTGTCGGCCACCGCCAGCACCGGCGGCGAATCAATGACGATGTGATCATAGCGTTGCGACAGGCGCGTGATCAATTCGGCGATCCCGGCGCTGTTCACCGCTTCGGCGACGTTGAGAGCCTTGCCGGCGGGCAGGAAATCCAGCCCACCCGCCACGTCGGGAAGAATCGCCTCCTCTGCGGTCATTTCACCCGCCAGCACCTGCACCAGCCCGCGGTCGCCGTCCACCTCCAGCATGCGGTGCATGTTCGGGCGATGCACGTCGGCGTCGATCAACAGCACCTTCGGGTGGGTTTTGGCGAACATCAGGGAGAGGCAGAGCGAGACATACGTCTTTCCCTCCCGTGGCACGGAGGAGGTGATCATCGTCACCCGATGGTGTCGGCCGTTGCCCAAATCCAGGGCTGTGCGCAGGCTGCGGATGGCGTCGGCCAGTGACGAGCGCGGATTGTCGAGAACGTCTTGGGCCACGCCGCCCTTCGCCCGCCGACGGTTCAGCGGCACCATGGCCAGGGTCGGCAGGTCGGTCAGCTCCTCGGCTTCGTCGGCCGAGCGCACCGCGCTGTCCAGGCGGTCCAGCAGGAAGACCAGAGCCACGCCACCGATCAGAGCGATGAACAGGGCGAGGGTCATCGCCTGCCGTTTGGCGGGATAAGACGGTGCACTGGGGATGTCGGCGGGGGAGACAATGCGGGCGTTGGCGCGCTGCACCTGCTGTTGTTCCGATTCCCGCTTGAATCGGGTCAGGAATGCCTCGTACACAGCGCGGCTGGCATCGGCTTGGCGCTCCAGTTCCCGCAGGCGCACTTCGGCTTCACCGGCTTGGTCGGACACCTGCCGGGCCTTTTCCAGTTCCCGCTCCAGTTCCCGCACGCCGGCGGTCGCCACCACGACTTCGTTGGCGATGGCGGCGGCGACCTTTTCCACCTCGTCGGCGATGCGGCGGCGCAGATCGTCAAGATCCGCGCGGAACCCTAAAATGCGGGGATGGCGGTCGCCGTAGGTCTTCAGCGCTTCCGACATTTCCCGGCTGCGTTGGCTTTCCTGTTCGCGCAGCCGCTGGATCAGCGGTGACTGCAAGACGTCGGTGATCGCGTCGATGCCGCTGCGGGTGCGCAGCAATTCACGCACTTGATTCAACCGCGCCTGCCGTTGCGCCAGATCGGCCCGAGCAATCACCAGTTTCGAGCTGAGTTCGGAAAGCTGCTGCTCCTTGATCGGCGCGCGTTGTTCGCCCTTGCGGCGCAAGCCGTAGCGGGAACGAAACTCTTCCGCTGCCGTTTCGGCGATTTCGACGTCCTGGCGCAGCTTCTCCAACCGTTCGCCCAACCAGTCGGCGACCCGGCGGGCCTCTTCGAAATTGGCCTCCAACCGGTCAAGAACGTAGAGTTCCGCCAGGGTGTTGGCGATCAATGCCGCCTTCTCCCGGCTTTCCGACGTGTATGACACCGTGATGGTGTATGAGCGGCGCGGCAGCTTGACGGTGACTTTCGACAAGAACGCCTGGACAACACTGACGTTTTCCATCTGCGCGCGGGCGGTCGGGGACAAGGCAGCCGTTTTGGAATTTTTGTCCGGGTCTTCGCTTTCCGTCTCATCGCCCTGCGACCCCAACCAGTTCATCGGGTTTATCTTCGCGATGAAAACTTGCAGTGGCTTTGGTGTGCGCAGTTTGGCGTTGAATTCCGGATCTTCCGCTAAGCGCAGCTTGTCGACGGCGCGCTGCGCCAGGATCGTCGACGTCAGCAGGTCGGCTTCGGTTTGAACCAGTTGTTCATTCATCCACATTCGGCCAGACGCACGCTCATCCAAGGCGTTGCGCACTTCGGGCGCGTTGATGGTGATGCGCGCCTCGGCCGTATAGCGTGGCGTCAATTGCTGCAAATACAGAAACGTCGGCACCAGCACCGGCAACAGGCAGGCCATAATCAGATGCTTGCCCCGCCACAACACGCGCCAAGCCCAACGAAATTGGCGGCGCATTTCGTCGTGGGGCGTGTCGGCGTTGGGGATGGGACGGGGGAGAGCGTTCTCCGGCGTCATCGCATTCATCAAAGTTGCGAACCAAGACGCAGCATGAAGGTGGTCTGATGGTAGCCGCCGGTTTCCCCTTGCACCTGCTTTATCTTCTGTACCGCTTCCGCCCCAACGAACAGTTCTCTGGTGAAGGAGTAGATTCCGCGCGCGCGCGCTTCATACAGCCAGTCGCTCGTCGATTGCCCAGAGTTTTGGCTGTAGGCGGCGGACAAAAATCCTGACAGCAGGATGTTGCGCGCCGCTTCGTAACGCACCAGCACGCTGCCGGTGGTGCGCACCTGGCTGGACGATCCCGAACGGGTGGTTTCCGATACGCTCCGCTCCAGCGCCGGAACGATGATCAGCAGCTTGTCCGGCGTCCAATTGAAGGTCGCGCGCACGGACAGGCCGGACGGATCCTTGAAACGAGTGTCACGATAATCCTGTGACAGATAGCCGACCAGGAAATCGCCGCGCAGCAACTGGCTGAGGTCGACGCCAATGCCGCCTTCCACCCGGTAGCCGTGGCTGGAGCGCTGGAAACCGTTGCGGTCGAACCTGTCGTCGTAACGCCGGTCGTTGGCGGAAACCTGTGTCACGGCGGCGTAGCCGGGGAACAGTTCGTAAGCGCCGCGCAGCTTTCCTTCCACTTCCCAACGGTCACGGTCGTCGTTGGGAATCGCCGTGCCGGACGACGTGCCCACCCGGTCGAACGTCAGGCGCTGGGTGGTGACGTCACCGGAGAGGGTGAGTTTACCCAATTCCTGCTTGCCGCCGATTCTGGTGATGAAGCCCTGGGTGGAGGTCGGCTTGATGCCGCCGGCTTCGTCGGGGCTTGACCGATCCTCGTGACGGGAAAAATACTGCGTGAACAGCGTCAGTTCCGTTCCGGCCTGCACGTCGTAGCGGCCGTTGACGTCGGTCTGGAAATCCAGACGATTGTCGCTCTTGTACGTCCGATAGATGTATTTTTCCGCCATCATGCGGACGCCCAATTCATGCTGGGCGAAGCGGGAGCGCAAGGTGAACTCGGGGCGAACCGTGGCCAGGAAGTCTGACTTCACATTGTTGCGGGTGGCGTAGACGTTGCTGTTGTAGGTCAGCTCGTTCTCCAGCTTGGGCAGCAGCAGGAACGAGCCAAGGTCAACGCCCTTGGGCTGATAGGTCTCGGCAAGCCGCTTTTCATCATGCCCGCCGGCGGAATCCTGATCCGGCTGGGTCTCGGCGGTCACCTTCGCCCCCGCGCCCACCCGTCTTGGATCGGTTGTCGGAGCGGTTGCGCCCTGCACCTTGATCTGCGCCTGGGCTTCGGCAGCAACGCAAAAGAAAGCAGCGACGAGAAAGCCGTAGGCGACGGTGTTCGCCTGTGCGCGTGTCCTATCCCGGCGCATCGTGTACGCTCCCATTCTTTTCAACCCCGGATATGGTGCCTATCACAAAATCTGTTGCAACGTACATAGCCTGTACCATGAGGAGCATTTTATGGAATAAATGCCGACGGATGTGATGCGGGCGCAACGGAAGCCAGGCCGTGATGGATTGGATGCCGCCCTTGGGAGGCTTGTCATGACCTCATCCATTAACACCGCCGTTTTCCGGGGCCTGCTTGCCGTCGTCGTGCTGGCACCGGTGCCGTTCGGCGCGAACCGTCCGTGGGCATGGTCGCTGCTCGCTGTATTGATCGGTTTGCTGGCCGGTGGTTGGGCGTTGCTGGCGATCTTCGGGCGCTGCCGTGCTCCCTTGCCCGCCGGTCGGTTGGCGGCGGCGGCGATTCCGTTCGGACTGGCGATGCTCTGGGCTGTGGCGCAGACCAGTTCCCTCATTCCGGCCGGTTCATGGCACCCCTTGTGGGGCGAAGCGGCGCAAGCGCTGGGGGGCGGCGGAAACGGCATGATATCGGCGGCACCGGACGCGACCTGGAGTGCCGTCATGCGGTTGTCCTGCTACGCGACGGTTTTTTTGCTTGCCGCCCAGTTGGGCATGGAACGCGCCCGCGCCCATGAAGCGATGACGGCGGTGGTTGTCGCCGGGGTCGCGTATGCTGGTTATGGATTGTTCGTTTACTTTTCCGGTCGCGAGGAAATCCTGTGGTTTGCGAAATGGGCCTATCTCGGGGATCTCACCTCGACGTTCGTCAACCGCAACGCCTACGGTGCCTACGCCGCCCTGGGGCTGGTCTGCTGCGTGGCAACATTCGCGCACCGGCTGCGACGACGGCGGGAAGAGCGGCGCGGCGCGGCAGAGTGGACGGAAACCCTGCTGGTGCGCGCCATGCCTTATCTGATTGGTGCGCTGCTGACCGGTTCCGCGCTGCTCTTGTCCCATTCCCGTGGCGCGTTTTTGTCCGGCGGTCTGGCGTTGGCGACGCTGATGGTGGCGCTGACCCTGGGACGGGCCTTGTCGCCGCAAGCGGCCTTGCGCATCGGACTGACGATTTTGGTCGTCGCCGTCGCCGTCGTGGCGATGAACGGCGAAGGCACGCTGGAACGATTGCTGGAAACGGGAACTCCTGCGGCGGATGAGGGGCGGGCCGATGTCTACCGCTTAACCCTCGCCGCCATCGCCGACGCCCCCTTGACCGGGCATGGACTGGGCGCGTTCCAATCGGCTTTTCGCATGTACCGGGATGGCGGACTGCACCGCGCGGAAGACTGGCAGTACGCGCACAACGTCTATCTGGAAATGGCGATGGACCTTGGCGTTCCAGCGGCGGGGGCGTTCTTCGCCTCCCTGTTGGCCGTCCTGGCGGCCTGTGTTCGGGGGTTGTTCCGCCGTCGCCGCGACCAAGTGTACCCTGCGACGGCACTGGCCGCCGCCGTTCTGATTGGTGCGCACGGCTTGATCGATTTCAGCGCTCAGATCCCAGCCATTGCCATGACACTGGCCCTGTTGATGGGGATCGGCTTCGCCCAGTCGTGGAGTTCGCGCACCTTGTCCGAAGACGGAACGGCCCCCTGACCCGTCGGGTCAGGACGGGCTGGTCGTCTTGGTGCGGTCCAGTTCTGTCGGCAGTGTCTGAACCGTCGGCTGGGTCGTGGTCTGGGTGGCTTGTTGCGTGACCGGAGCGGTGGCGGTCGCCGTTGCCTGCCGGTATTCCTCCGACTGCTTGTTCAGGATCTCATTGATCTGCGTGCCGTTGGTGGGGTTGGCTTGGTTGAGCGTGGTGGTGGTGGCCGCCTGATTCAATTGTTGCGTCATCGCTGCGACGGCGCTGGGGGCAACGGCGGTCACCGCCTGGGTGCTGACCGCCGCATAGGATTGCGCCATGACCGAGATCGCGGCGTTGGGAGAGCTTTGATAGACGGTGGGATTGCTGGCCACCTGAACGGCGGCGGCGGAAATGCTGGCCACCTGTTGCGGCGCGATGGCCTGCACGGACGGAGCCAAAACAATGCGCGCCGCCGTGGTGGCGGTTTGCAGGGCCTGTTGCGGAGCCGAATTGGAGACCGTGTTCTCTTTCACGGTCTGCATCGCCACGCTGGCGATCTGCACGGCGGCGGCCGGGTTGGTCGCCAGGATTTTTTCCGCCGTGCTGACGGCCTGCGAAGCGGTGGCGGCGGCCAGAGTCGGATTGTTGGTGGTTGCCGAGGCCTGCACAGCCGAAGCGGCCAACGCCGCCGTCTGTTCGGGGGCGACGCGCAAGGCTTCCGGACGGATGAACAGGCGCGTTGCGGTGGTGATCACCTCTTGCGTCTGCTGCGGCGCACTTTGCTGCACCGGCGTATTGCGCACGGTGTTCAACGCCGCCTGCGCCACCTCGATGCCGCCCTTGGGATTTGTGGAGAAAATCTGCTCGGCGGCCCGCACCACTTGCGCGGCCAGATTCGCGCTTTGGGTCGTGTTGCCGCTGGACAACGTCGTGATCGCCTGGGAGATCGCTTGCGGGTTGCCCGACTGCACGGCGGCGCGCAAGGCTGGCGGCAGGGCGGCAAGGGCGTTGCCTTGCTGCGTCTGCTGCCCTTGGCCTTGTTGGCTCTGCTGAGCGGTGGCGGGAAACACGGCTGCGAGGGTGACGGCAACCGCCGCAACGCAAATGGACTTTTTCATAACCCTCTCTCCTCGCCTCGCGTCATCCCGATACGCACTGTCACAGTCGGCGCTGCGGCACCTTGATGATGTCGCCGGGCAGGATCGGTGTCCGCTCGGTCGCCCGGTATTCCTTTTGCTTGCCGTCGATCATCCGCACCAGAAGAACCTCGCCTTCCCAGGCGCGATAATCATAGCCGCCGGCCCTGGCGACGGCGCTCAGCACCGTCATGCCGTTGGTGTAGGCGAATTCACCCGGCTGGCGCACTTCTCCCAGCACGTAAAACGGGCGGAACGACTGCACTTCGATCGCCACTTTTGGGGACTGAAGATAGCCGTCCTTCTTCAACGAAGTTTCGATGCGCTGTCCCAGAACCTTCGGCCCGATACCACTGGCGGGGATGTTCCCGACCAGCGTCATCGCCAGATTGCCCGAGGGGTCGACGGTGAAATCGCCCGACAACGAGGGTTCGTTGAAAACGATCACGCGCACCCGATTGCCCGGTTCGATCAGATAGCCGTCGGACGGATTGCCCGGCTCCATCGGAGCCGTCTCCGTCGGCAGCGACACGCCACCGCATCCGGCGACGGTCAACACGATGGCGGCGAACAGGGCGCGGAAAAGAGCGTGAGGCTTGCGGGGCATATACGGCGAAGGCTCCACAGTTGAGAATCTTCTATTATTCCGGCAATCTAAGCCGGGCGGCAGAGTGATTCAAGGACGGACTTCCTTGGAGCATCCTCACCCCATGCCGTTCTCGCGATTCCACGAATCGTACACGAATTGCGCCCAGCCGCGCAAACCGCGGGGCTTGCGCACTGGTCCGGTCGTCGACGACGCGGTTGGCCAATCGCGAATCGGCAAGGAGAAACCAGTCTTCGGGCGCGTGGCGGCGGCGGCGCTTTGTGGCCCGATCGCCACCGACAGCGTCCGCTTGTCCGGTGGCGGTGTCATGGCGGCGATCGCCCTGATCGCCCGGCGGAAAAGAGCGGCGTCCGCCAGCGGGGTGCGGATTTCCACCGACGATGCCATGCCGGCCCAATCGGCGTCGCGCAGCAACTGGCCACGCATGTAAAGCTCCGTTTCCATCGCCAGCACCCGCAAATAAGGCGATGCGATCCGCGCGTAACGCCCGTCGCCGCCCGCCGCCCGCCGCACCCGCGCCAAGGTCTCCGCCAGGCTGCGGGCATCTTCCCCCCGTTCCAACTCCCAAGGCAAAAACAGGCCGCGACGCAACAGATATGCGTCGGCGTCCGCTCCCGCGCACTCCAGCAGCGAGGCGTACTTCGGCGAGGTGAAAGCACCCAGCCATGGGGCGGTCATCCGCCGCAATCCGCGCCCCAAGGCCGGTCCGAGCAGGGGAATCCGTGCCACCGGTCCCAAAAACCGCATCAGCGGCGGAATTTGCCGGAACGACGGATACCCGCCCAGCATCTCGTCGCCGCCCACCCCGGACAAAGCCACCTTGAAGCCGGCATCGGCGGCGGCGGCGGCGGCGAAAAAGACGTTCACCCCGTCGATGGTCGGGACATCCATCGACCGCAGCAAGGCGTCGCGTTGATCGGTGAAGTCCGCCGCAGTCAGGTGCCGAACGTGATGGGGCATGCCGCAAGCGGCGGCTGTTGCCGCTGCGCCGGGGGCTTCGTCGTCGTCGGAACCGATGAACCGGTCGGCGGTCAGTGTCACCCCCGTGACGCCACCGGTCGCGCTCGCCGCCAGTTCGGCGATCATCGTTGAATCGACACCGGCCGATAAGAACAGCGACACCGGCGTGTCAGCGACAAGATGGCGGTCGACGCTGGCGGCGACGTCGTCGCGCAACGACGCCAGCCACTCCCGGCGGCTTTTCGGCGTTGCCGTCCGGGCGTCCATCTCCGCCGCGACGATTTCATCCACCACGTCGAAAAAACGGCCCCGGGATGTTCCTCGGGCGTCGGTCCAGAGCCACGTTCCTGCCGGCAACATTTCAATCGCCGCCCACGGCGAGAAGGGTTCTGGAACCCAGCCGTACATGAAAAATCCCAACCGCGCCGCCGGGTCGGCCCTGCTCGCCGACCGTTCGGGCAGCAGCGCCGCCAAAGCCCGGCATTCCGACGCGAAACCGGTCGTCTCCCCATCGTCGAAGACGTACAGCGGCTTGATCCCCAGCCCATCGCGGGCCAGCAACAGCCCTTGACGGCGGTCGTCCCACAAGGCGAAGGCGAACATGCCATTCAACCGGGCCAGACCGTCGACGCCGTGGCGGTCATAAAGCCGGAGCAACACCTCCGTGTCGGATTGGGAACGGAACGTCACGCCTTGCGCCATCAATTCCCGGCGCAGCTCACGATAATTATAGATTTCGCCGTTGAAAACCACGGTCAATCCGGCATCGGCGTCGGTCATCGGTTGCGCCCCTGCCGGGCTTGGGTCGATGATTGCCAGTCGGCGATGCCCCAGAACCAGTCGTCCCCCGGCGGCCTGAAACAACCCGGAACCGTCCGGCCCACGATGGGCCATGCGGTCGCGCGCGGCCATCACCCGTTCAGGCCCCGGCGGCGCGGCGGCGGGGGCGGGACGAAACAAACCGATGATGCCGCACATCGGCGGGCTCCGTTGCGGGAAAAGAGGGGGAACGGTAAACTCAAGCGCCGAATTCATCCGGCGAAATGCGTATACGCCGTACAGGCTTGGCGTATCCGATGCCGGGATTCTGCCACCACTCGGGTATACAACAGACCGGTGTTCATGTTCGCCAGGGAAAAAAGCGTGGGCAGCGGAAAATTACGCGCATGGATCGCCGACCGTCTGGGCTTCGCCGCGCCGCCTTCCGCTGTTGCCGGGCCGCCGTCTATGGCCCCTGGCGTCCGATTGTACGCCATAGGTGATGTTCACGGCGAATTGGACCTGTTGGACCGCTTGCTGCCGTTGATCGTCGCCGACATGGCCGGGTGTCCGGATCGACAGGCGGTGGCGGTGTTTCTGGGCGATTACGTCGATCGCGGCCCGGACAGCCGTGGCGTGCTCGACCGTCTGATCGGCGATCCGCTTCCCGGGGTGGAAACACGGTTCTTGGCGGGAAACCACGAGTCAGCGTTGCTGGACTTCATCGACGATCCCGTTGCCAACGCCCGCTGGCTGGATTTCGGAGGGGCGGAGGCCTTGGCCAGCTACGGCGTGCGGGCGTCGGTCGGGGTGCGCGACCGCGGGCGGTTGAAGGAGTTGCGCGATCAACTGGTCGACCGGCTGCCCGACGCGCACCGCCGCTTTCTGGAAGCGCTGGAGGACTGGGCGGTCTACGGCGATTACGCCTTCGTGCACGCCGGGATCAGGCCAGGCAGGACGTTGAAGCGACAACGGCGTGACGATCTGCTGTGGCTGCGAGAACCGTTTCTGTCCTCGAGCGCCCGGCATGAAAAGGTGATCGTCCATGGCCACACCATCGTCGATGCGCCGGAAATTCACCCCAACCGCATTGCGGTCGACACCGGGGCATATGCCACCGGCGTCCTGACGGCGGTCGTTCTGGATGGAACCGAGCATTCGTTTCTTCAGGTCGGGAAAACCCGGTCAGGGTGAGGCGGGGACTTTGGTGCGAAAAGGGCGGGGTGGTGGGGAGGGCGAGGGGGTGTAGATGCGGCCCGCTGATGCTGAGAATCCGGGAGCATCCGATGCTGTGCAAGGCCGGTCCGCGCCAGACGTCGCAGCGCCGACCCGTCAAAATCCTCCCACAACCCGATCGCACCTCCCATTCTCACGCCCTCTTGAGGCAGGGTGCCATCGATTCAGAATTTCACCAGATTGGTGAGCCATCTCGTGAGTCATAATCAGCACAGGCGGGTATGAGAGTCGCCGATAATCCCGGCGTGGTTCAGTTGCTGAGGAGAGCGCGATAGGTGTTAGGAGCCGATTCAAAATAGATGAATCGGCTTGGCTTGTGGTGCGGTCGGGGATTTTCAGCGGGAGTCGCTGCGGGTAGACTCG
>NZ_RXMA01000040.1 GCF_003966125.1 Azospirillum griseum | reverse complement strand
CGTGGTCTCGGCTTCAGCGGGGCCACCTTCCTACCCCGCTGCACTGCACCAGCCAATCTCTCGCTGATTTATGCGCCAAGGTCATGGGACATCGCTCCCTCGTGGAGGTTCTGGCAGGTTTCGTCGCCCACCTCGATACGCCGCCCTCTTCAAACCGTCATCACCCAGATTCCCGCATAGCTCTCTGATCATGATCCGAGTTATAATTTTTAATTAATTATCAAAGAAACAGCCACGTCCATCATTGGATGGAGACCGCTGTCACTTCATCCACTCATAAGAATTCTTAAAATCTCTTGAGATCACTCAAGATATATCGCTGGCGACAAATAGTCCTGCCTCCATTATACACAATTTATTTCACAGATTTTGTTAATAATACGTCGCAATCAAAGCAGCGCTCCCTATACGTCACCCCCCGTTTTGGGCTTCTCATTCAATATTGCCGTGAGAGACAATGTATTTTTTATAGACCGTTTCTTGCCTCTCGCCTATGGTGCACAGCACATTCCTCACTGCTCCGAGTCTGGCGACAATCCCATGAACGCGAATGTCGATCTCGTCCTCGTCAACCCCGGTGAACGGGCGCAAATCTACCAAACCTTGGGATCGACGTTGACGGCCATTGAGCCACCGCTCTGGTGTCGCCTGATTGGGGGATATGTTCGCGATCGTGGTCACTCCATCCACATCATTGATGCAGAGGCCGATCACCTGACCGCCGATCAGGTCGCGGCGCGCGTTGCCGAGTTGTCGCCGCGTCTGGTCGCCATGGTGGTGTTTGGTCATCAACCGTCAGCCTCCACGCAGCAAATGGTCGGGGCCGGGGTGACGTGCCGCGCCATCAAGGCGCACGCCCCCGACCAACCGATCATCATCATCGGCGGCCATGTCGCTGCGCTGCCGGAACGGACCCTGCGCGAGGAAGCCGTCGATTTCGCCTGCAACAGCGAAGGCCCCGTGACCGTTGCCCAGTTGCTCGACGCCCTGAAGGAAGACGTCCCACCCCTGGAAAAGGTCGAAGGGCTGGTCTATCGCGCCGAAACCGTCAACGGCACCTCCGACGAGACGGTCATTCGCAGCAACCTCTCACCGGCCTTGATCCGGGATTTGGACCAGGATCTGCATGGCAACGTGTGGGACCTGCTGCCAATGGAAAAGTACAGAGCGCACAACTGGCAATGTTTTGGTGATCTTGGAGCGCGGCAGCCATACGCCTCGATCTACACGTCGCTGGGTTGCCCTTACAAATGCAGCTTCTGCTGCATCAACGCGCCATTCGGGGTCAATCGTTACCGCATGCGTTCACCCGATGCGGTTGTCGCTGAAATCGACCTGCTCTACAACGAATACGGCGTCAAAACCTACAAGTTCATTGATGAGATGTTCGTGCTGAACGAACGTCATGTGTTGGCCATCTGCGACCGGCTGATCGAGCGCAACTATGATCTGAACATCTGGGCCTACGCCCGTGTCGACACGGTCAAGCCGCACATGCTGGAGAAACTGCGCAAGGCCGGTTTCCGCTGGCTGGCTCTGGGCATCGAGTCCGGCAGTGAGCATGTGCGCGACGGGGCCTCCAAATCCTTTACCCAGGATGACATCCGCGTCGTGGTGCAGTCGATCCAGGCGGCGGGCATTCATGTCATTGGCAATTACATTTTCGGCCTGCCCGACGATGATCTGGACAGCATGCGGGCAACGCTGGAGTTGGCCAAGGAGCTGAATTGCGAGTTCGGAAACTTCTATTCCGCCATGGCCTATCCCGGTTCTCCGCTCTACGCGATGGCGGTGGAAAAGGAATGGGCCTTGCCGGAACGGTGGAGCGGTTACTCACAGCACAGCTACGATTGCACCCCGCTTCCCACGGAAAAAATTTCGGCTGCCGAGGTTTTGCGTTTCCGCGACGAGGCATTCACCGAATATTTCACCAACAAACGTTATCTGGACATGGTAGCGCAACGTTTCGGCTGGGAAACCCGCGAGCACATTGAGCAGATGACCAAATATTCCTTGGCCCGTGCCTTGTTGGAAGACAATAAAGAGCTGGCTGCCGAATAGAAAAAATGGATATTATCAGAAAATGATTTATGGCCGCTTTTGAAAAGTGGCCATTGTTGCCAAGAAGGAAAACTGTCTGTGATCATCAGCCGCACCCCTTTCCGCATCTCCCTGTTCGGCGGGGGCACCGATTACCCGACCTGGGTGAGACACCATGGCGGGGCTGTGTTCGGGCTGTCGATCGATAAATACTGCTACCTCAGTGTCCGGAGCTTGCCCCCCTTCTTCGAGCACACATACCGGATCGCCTATTCGCGGATCGAGTTGGCCAAAACCATTGGCGATATTGAGCATCCGGCCGTCCGCGCCGTCTTCTCCGAGATGAACGTGTCGCGAGGACTTGAGGTCCATCACGACGCCGATTTGCCGGCGCGCTCCGGTCTTGGTTCCAGTTCGTCGTTCACGGTCGGCCTGCTGAACGCGCTCTACGCGATGCGCGGTGAAATGATCAGCAAGCACGATCTTGCCAACGAGGCGATCCGCATCGAACAGCAGGTGATCAGTGAGAATGTCGGTTGTCAGGATCAGATCTGGGCGGCCTATGGCGGGTTGAACCGGATTGATCTTCACACCGATGGCGGCTTTGCCGTCACCCCCCTGATCATCAGCCCGGAACGCCGCACCGAGCTTCTGTCCTCGATGCTGCTGGTTTTCACCGGGCTGTCACGCATCGCCTCGGAAGTCGCCAAAGAGAAAATCGACAACCTGGAACAGCGCGAACGCCAGTTGATGGGCATCCGCGCGATGGTGGACGATGGTGTGGCTCTGCTCAGCAACGAGCGTGAACCGGCCTACCGGCTGGGTGAGTTGATGCACGAGGCTTGGCAGCTCAAACGTCAGCTTGCCAGCAGCGTCAGCAATCCGTTGGTGGACGAGATCTACACCGAAGCACGGGCGGCGGGGGCCACGGGCGGCAAGCTTCTGGGGGCTGGCGGTGGTGGTTTCATGGTGTTCTTCGTCAAACCGGAAATGCGCGCCCGTCTGATCGAGCGACTGAACCGTTTGATCACGGTCAAGTTCGGCATCGATTATGGCGGGAGCAAGATCATCGTTTACGAACCGAGTTACGAGGTTGGTGCCGACTGACGTCAAAGGTTCGGACCATGACTCCGATCCGCACCGCCCGCCGCCTCCTCTACACAAACAGCAAATGGCGCGTGTACGCCGATGACTTGCGGGGCGACGGCACCACCGTCGATGGCTATCTTGTGCTTGTGCCGGTGCATTCCGACGCAAACATGGTCACAGGCGTTGCTGTGCTTGGGGAGACGGGAGGGCGCTTTGCCCTGCTGCACAACCATCGCCATCCCATCGAACAGCGCAGCTGGGAGATTGTAAAAGGCTTTGTTGATCAAGGGGAAACGCCAACAGATGCCGCCCTGCGTGAGTTGACCGAAGAAACCGGGCTGGTCTGCAAACCGGACAATCTGATACCCCTCGGCTCCTTCATGCCGGAGGGGGCCACCATGGCAGCGCGCGGCCTGTTGTTCCTGGCGCGGCATTGCCAACCCACCACCGAAAGCGCGCAACCGGACGGCAACCCGTCCGGCGAAATCGAAATTGGCCTTGGCCGCGTGACCCTGTTTGGTCAAAAGACATTGAAAAATATGGCTGAAACATCAGAGATTGAGGATGCTGCCACCCTGATTGGAATTTACCGGACTCTCGCATGGCTGGAACAACACCACGAAATGACGTTGCCCGGCACCTGTTCACATCAGGAAATTACACCGAACTGATCGCGCTGGACTGCGGTGACCTCTGGGAACACCACGCCGCCCTGGGTCTGATTGGTCGAACCGACGACGCGATCGATGGCCTGCGCCGATTTGATGGCCAAGCTCCCCGTTTTCACGAAGCCGCCGCGTTGTGGATCGCTGGCGATGAGAGCGGGGCGGTTGCCTTGCTGTCCAGGGTGGCGGGCATCTCTTCCCCCTGGCAGGCGCACGCACGGTCTCTGCTGGCGCTGCTGCGCAAGCCGCAGATCGCGGTGTTGTCCCTGCTGCCCTCCCCCTCCTCTGGCCCGCATGTGCTTCTGGCTGGCGGTGCCCTGGATGGAAAGTTTGATCTGACCAATGTTGGTTACACCAGCACGGATCGCCCCAACACGCCCTATGCCTCTGCGCATCGTCTTTGGCAGGGGCAGGAACCACCTGATTTTGCGCTGTGCGAGATGGTGGAATGGCACCAGATACCACCCGACCTCGACACGCTTCCTTGCCCGCTTCTGGGGCAGACCGCTGATTACGACATGCACATCCAGGCTGTGCTGCCTTGGTTGCGCATGTTCGACGAAATCATTGTCACCGATCACACGGAACATGCGGGCGTCAGCCCGCTGGTGACGGTTCCTGTCACCACCATCCCCAAAACCTTTGCCCACCCGATCCAGTTGCCAAGACCGCGACGGCGAGAGCGTGACATTGATATCTTCATTTCCGGGACCTTGTTTTCTCCCTGGCATCCTGACAAGGCCACTCTCCTTCACCAGATTCTCGGCCTTCCTGACGTGAAGGTGGCGGGTTTCAACGGATTCATTCCCAACGAAACCTATTATGACCTGCTGTCCCGCAGTCGGCTGTCGGTGTCGTATTACAGACGCCCCGGTGGCATGGTGACACGCGGCATCGAAGCCGCCTGCATGGGGTGCGTCACATTGGTGCAAGAAGGCAGCGTTCTGCCCTTGTACGCCGGATCCGATCATGGATTGGTGAGTTATTCCGCCTCTCCCGATGGGCTGGCCCAAACGATCCGTCATGTCCTGGCACACTATGACCATCATGAGGCGCGCGCCTGGCGTGCGGTGCCACGGTTGCGCCAAGCACTGGCACCGGATGTGGTGGCGTCGCACTATCTGCGTCTGTGCGCGGTCTTGGCCACACGGCCACGCTCTTCACGCCGCGCGTCGGCACCGTCACCGGCTGACCGCGCGCAAAAGCGCGTCATCTTCTGGAAAGGATGGCAACCCGGTGGCGGGTTGGAAAAAGCAGCGGAAGCGTTGGAAACCGCCAACATCGCCCATTTCCAGCAGAGGCTTGCACAAACGCCGGACAACAACGGGCAAGCCGCAGGGCGGATTGCCAATGATCTGGCACGCGAAAGGCTGATCGGTCTGGCCACACGCCTGATGGCGGTGCGCGAGCATGATCCGGTTCCCGGATCGGATCCGATTCCGCCCGAATCACCCATCGCGATCCTGCGCGATGAGCTGTTTGCTCTTCAGGCCCGTTGGACGACGCTCCGCCCCCACGATCTGGTTCTCCGCTTCAATGATCTGCGGGCACGGCTTCATTTTGGCACCGCGACCGATGCGGCCACGGCGATGCGGGACATCGAAGCGGCCCTGGCCGTTCCGGAAACCGAATGGATCATCGCGCCGGAGGATGATGTCCTCCCCTATGATTTGTTTGAGCGGTTTTTCAACTATCGTGGGTATCTGGATCATGTGGTGGCCGCATTCTCGGAGGCTCATGAGCCTTCCGATGACTCACGCGCCACACTGATCCGGCTGATCCGCGCCTCGCTTTACCATTATCTGGCGCGCACAAGCGGAAACGGCGCGTTCGGGCTGGATTATGCCTGCGAAGCTGTGCGGCTTGACCCGAACTTCCCGTTCTATCAACTGGATCTGGCCAAACGGCTGGCAATCCTGACCGGACCGCAAGAACGGAAGGCGGCGATCACCCTTCTGACCGGGCTGAGCAACCGCAGTTTGGTGGCGGTTGAAGCGCAGGATGTCCTGATCCGACTCATGGCAGAACAGAATGAGGGTCCGTTGCCATCGCAGCCGTCGTTGAACGCTGCGCGGATTGGACTCTCAATGATTGATGCCGAAGGGTACCGCGCCCGTCTGAGCAGCCCCTATCATCGTTGCCAGCAACTCAGCCGGAATGGTTGGCGAGGCCCAAAATCCGTGCGGATTTCCCCTTCGGACACAACCCCGGTTTTGTCGGTGGTGCTGGTTGACCGCGCCCAACGGGATTGTTCGATCCTACGCGCCGCCCTGGCCCGTCAAACCATCGATCGCTCTTCATACGAACGAATTATCGTTGATTTGTATGATGAAATTCATGAACTCGCAGCCCGTGACGCCGATCATGTCATTGCGTGTTGTCAAACAGACATCATTCCACATGTTGGTCGTGGCCTGAACGCGGGTCTTCTTGCCTCACGCGGCAAGGTGTCTGTCCTGATCGCTGGCGTTCTGCCATTGAGTGAGCATCCGGCTGACTCCATCTTGCCCGCCGATTTTCTGGAAAACGCCCTTCGCCTGTCCGACATGGAGCGGGCCGGGCATGTTCTGTTTCACCGCTTCCCCAACGGCGGTGGTGCCTTGGCCGGGCAGACCACGGAGCTTCTGGCGTCATGGGGGCTGGACGAACATGAGGCCTTTCAAGGCCATGCGGATGGCCTTGCGGACTTCGCCAACCGGCTGCACGCGTTGGGTGTGACCGTAGAGGAGACAACGCCGGGATCCCCGACCGCTGAAACGCTTGAGGAGTTGAACACGCTGCGCCACGCCCTGTGGCCAATCCTAAAACAATCAAAGCGCTCAAATCCGCTTCTCGGGAACCATCTTGTCACGCAGCGCAATGAAAAAATCAATATGGAAGGCGATGGCCTGAATATATTGCAGAAAATAAATCAAACTGTCCTTGTCGATTCTCTGGATGAAGGCGAAGGTTTTGTTGTTTCTTTTGACGCAATTCCCGGTTATGTCTTGAAAGGAAAGCATATTTCTTTGCCAAGCGGCACCTATCGTCTGGTGGTAACGGGGCAGGTTTGGAACACACAGAACCCACACAAGCCGGTCTTGGGTATGGAAATTGTCCAGGACGACGACAAGGTTCTGCTGTCGGGCGGGCTGACGGCAACCTCGCTGCCCGATGGAGCCGTCGTCACCTTCCATGTCCCGAATCTTGTCTACAGACCGGATGGCGGGGTGGAGTTCCGTCTTGTCCATTTGGGAAACGCGACGGTGCGCGTGGATGCCATGCGTCTCCATTTGCTTTCTGAATCAACGGAAGGCGCCCCGAACTGATGGGGCGGCCCGTGGCGCTTGTCGCGGGTTGGAACGCCGGTCTATAACGGCGCAGTCCAAGGGCGTCGGCGCGCCCTGCCATGCATCTCCACCATAGGGCGACCCGATGACCGGCAATTCCGTGCAGACCATCGTTCCGGTGCTGTTGTCCGGCGGTACGGGATCGCGCCTGTGGCCGCTGTCTCGCGAACTCTACCCAAAACAGTTCCTGCCGCTGTGCTCCGACCGCAGCCTGTTGCAAGACACCGCCTTGCGGGTTGGAACCGCCGTCAATGGTCTGACCTTCACCGCGCCGCTGGTCATCTGCAACCAGGAGCACCGCTTCCTCGCCGCCGAACAGCTTCGCCAGTCGCGTTGCGCGCCGCGCGGCATCATCCTGGAACCAACCGGTCGCAACACCGCCGCCGCCTGCGCGCTCGCCGCCCTTGCGGTTGAGGACCCCGACGCGCTGCTGCTGGTGCTGCCCGCCGACCACGAGGTTCGCGACACCGCCGCCTTCCATCGGGCGGTCGCGGTCGCGGTGCAGGCGGCCGCCAGCGACCGGCTTGTCACCTTCGGCATCACCCCGACCCGACCGGAAACCGGCTATGGGTACATCCGGCGCGGCCAACCGATGGCCGACGTCGATGGGGCTTTCGATGTCGACGCCTTTGTCGAAAAGCCGTCCCTGGAGGTGGCGCAAGGCTATGTCGCGGCGGCGACCTACGCCTGGAACAGCGGCATGTTCCTGTTTCCCGTCGGGCGTTTGCTCGCCGAGTTGGCCGAACATGTTCCAGAGGTGCTGGCCGCGTGCCGCGAGGCGTTGGACGGCGGATCACGCGATCTCGACTTCTTCCGTCTGGATCCGGCGGCTTTCGCCCGTGCGCCCAGCATCTCCATCGACTATGCGGTTATGGAGCGCACGGCCCGTGCCGCCGTTGTCCCCTGCGAGATCGGTTGGACCGATGTCGGTGCCTGGTCGGCGCTGTGGGATGTCGGGACCAAGGACACCGACGGCAACGTCACCGTTGGCGACGTGCTGCTGGAGGGTGCCCGCGACTGCTACGTCCGCAGCGACAGCCACCTGACCGCCCTGGTCGGAATCGAAAACGCGGTGGTCGTGGTCGTGGACGACGCCGTGCTGGTGGCCGACCGCAACCGGACCCAGGACGTCAAGCGCATCGTCGACCGGTTGAAGGCCGATGGCCGCAGCGAATCCTCCACCCATCGCCGTGTCCACCGCCCCTGGGGTTCCTACCAGTCGCTCCACACCGGCGACCGCTTCCAGGTGAAGAGCCTGACCATCTCCCCCGGCTCGCGCCTGTCGCTGCAAAAGCACCATCACCGCGCCGAACATTGGGTGGTGGTCAACGGGACCGCCCTGGTCACGCGCGGCGAGGAGGAGGTGATGGTGTACGAAAACCAATCGATCTACATTCCGATCGGAACGGTCCACCGGTTGGAAAATCCGGGCAAGGTGCCTCTGACCATCATCGAGGTGCAGTCAGGGTCTTATCTGGGCGAGGATGACATCGTCCGCTTGGAGGACGTCTACGGGCGGAGCTGAGGCTTCCCTCCCACCGCTGGAGCCACCATGACCATCGACCCACCCGCCGACGACCGCCTGCCCGAACTGTACGCCGACGGCGTGTTCGATGTCGGTTTCGGCAACGGCATGGTGCGCATCGACCTTTACAGCCTGTCGGCGGTTCGCAAGGACGCGGGCGGGCACCCCCTGCCCACCATCCGCCAGCGGGTGGTGATGAGCCTGCCGGGTTTCCTGGCCAGCCTCGACGCGCTGGAGGGCATGCGCCGGCGGCTGGAGGAGGCGGGCGTTCTTGGCGGACCCGGCCATCCCGCCCCCAGCCATCCCGCCCCCCGTCATCCCACCGAGACCGCGTCGCCCGTGCCACCGCGTCACGCCCCCCATGCCACGCCCCCTTCCCCCGCCCGCATGGAGACGCCGCAACCGTCCCCACCCCGTTCGCCGAATTTTGATTGAGCGCAGATGATCGGGGCCGGTTCCGACCACACACGCGGTCCGGAGGAGGGAACCGCCTTGCGCTGCCTGGCTCTGGTGGCGCGTCACCATGGTCTGGCCGCCTCGCCGACCGCCTTGCGTGACCGTCTGGCTCCCGGTGATGACGAGCCGTCGACCGCCGATGCGCTGCGGATCGCCACCGCCATGGGCTTCAAGGCATCCGCCCGCCGCTTGGACTGGCGCGGGCTTTGCGCCCTGCCGCCGGTCTTTCCGGTGCTGGCGCGGCTGACCAACGGCAACAGCGTGATCCTGGTCGGCCTGTCGCCACCATCGGGCGCTGACGCCGGAGCGATGGTGGGGATCGTCGATCCGCTGGCCGACCGGTTGGATGTGATCGATGTGCCGCGCGACCGCTTTCTGGAGCGGTGGAACGGCGAGCTGATTTTTCTGAAGCCGCGCCGCCGCCTGTCCGACCCGCAACAGCCCTTTGGGCTTCGCTGGTTCCTGCCGGAGGTGCTGCGCCAGAAGGGGGCCTTTCGCGATGTGCTGGTCGCGGCCCTGGCGTTGCACGCCTTGGCCCTGGCCGTGCCGGTCTATTTCCAGATCGTGATCGACAAGGTGCTGGTGCACGAAACGGTCGCCACCTTGCAGGTGCTGACCATCGGTGTCCTGGGCGGGCTGCTGTTCGAGACGGTCTTCCGCTTCCTGCGCCAGTTCATCCTGTTGGCCGCCGCCAACCGGATCGACATCCGGCTTTTGAACCGAACCTTCGGCCATTTGCTGGACCTGCCCATCACCTTTTTTGACGCGCGCCCGGCGGGCATCACCGTGCGCCACATGCAGCAGGTGGAGCGGATCCGGGAGTTTCTGACCGGCACCCTGCTGTCCACCGCACTGGACAGCCTGATGCTGCTGGTCTTCCTGCCGGTTCTGGCCGTCTATTCGCCCAAATTGACGCTGTTGGTGTTGCTGTTCGGCTTTCTGATCACCGTGGTGATGATGGCCCTCGTGCCGCTCTATCGGAACCGCCTGCGGGATCTGTACGCCGCCGACGCCGACCGGCAGGCGATGTTGGTGGAAACCATCCACGGCATGCGCACCGTGAAATCCTCCGCCCTGGAGGCTTTGCAACGCCGTCAGTGGGACAGCCGGGCCGCGCATGCGGTGACAAACCATTATCGGGTTGGGCGGATCGCCATCGTTGCCCGCAGCCTGACCGAGTTTCTGGAAAAGGCGATGATGGTGGCGGTGGTCGCGGTTGGGGCGCTCGACGTCTTCGACCACCAGATGACCGTCGGCGCGCTCATCGCCTTCCAGATGCTGGCGGGTCGGGTGGTGACGCCGTTGGCCCAACTGGTTGCGCTGGTGCACCAGTATCAGGAAACCGCCCTGTCGGTGCGCATGCTGGGCGAGGTGATGAACCATCCGGCTGAATCCCGGCGCGAGGGGGCCGGAGCCTGCCCCCCTCTTTCCGGTCGCATCACGGTCGACGGGGTTGGCTTCCGGTACGACCACCACCGCCCCCCTGCGCTTGCGGGCGTCACGCTGGACATTGCGGCGGGGTCGGTGGTCGGGCTGGTCGGACGCAGCGGATCGGGGAAAAGCACGCTGATGCGCCTGCTGCAGGGGGTCTACCCCCCCCAGGAGGGGGCCATCCGCTACGATGGGCTGGACATCCGGGAGCTTGATCTGACCCATCTGCGCCGCTCCATCGGTGTGGTGTTGCAAGACAATTTCCTGTTTCGCGGCAGCATCCGCGACAACATCGCGATGACCCTGCCCGGTGCCCCGCGCGAGGCGGTGGTCGAGGCCGCCCGTCTGGCGGGGGCCGACGACTTCATCCGCGCTCTGCCCGACGGCTACGACACCCTGGTGGAGGAAGGGGCGAGCAATCTGTCGGGGGGCCAGAAACAGCGCATCGCCATCGCCCGCGCCCTGTTGCCGCAACCGCGTGTCCTGATCCTGGACGAGGCGACCAGCGCGCTCGATCCCGACAGCGAGGCGGTTGTCATGACCGGTCTGCGCCGCATCGCCCAAGGCCGCACGGTGCTGATCGTCACCCATCGGCTGACCACCCTGACCGGCTGCGACACCATCGCCGTGCTGGAGCAGGGCCACCTGATCGACCAGGCCCCCCACCCGGTTCTGCTCGCCCGCTGTGGGGAATACCGGCATCTGTGGCAACAGCAGAACCGGGGGCATTGAGCCGCGATGACGGGCGTCCCCTCCTCGGCTGGCCAACCGGATCCCAAAGCTTCGGCAACGGGGGGACCGCCGCCGCAACCGCCCCTGCCCCCCGCTTTTGCCCTGTCCTATCTGCCCGATGGCGCGTCGGTCGAACACGCCCCCCTGCCCTGGCTGGCGCGCGCCACGCTGTATGCCCTGCTTGCTCTTCTGGTCGCGCTGGTGGCGTGGGCCGGGTTGGCGCATGTGGACCGCATCGTGGCGGCGGGGGGGCGGTTGGTGACGACAGCCCCGTTGGTGGTGGTCCAACCGCTGGAAACGGCGGTGGTGCGGGAGGTGACGGTGCGGGTCGGCGACCGCGTTCGGGTCGGCGACCGGTTGGCGACGCTCGATCCCACCTTCGTGGCGGCGGATCTCGCCGATCTCAGCGCCCGGCTGAGCAGCCTGGACGCACAGGTGGCCCGTCTGCGTGCGGAATTGGATGGGACCGCTTACCCCCTGGCCACGACCATGCCCGATGCCGCGCTCCAAGCCGCCATCCTGGACCGGCGGCGCGCGGAATATGGTGCCCGGCTGGCCAGCTTCGACGAAAAGGTCAACCGGCTGGAGGCGGCGTTGCGGTCGAACCGGCGGGCGCAGACCGGGCTTGCCGAACGGCTGGATCTGGTCGGAGAGATGGAGGCGATCCGCCGTCAGCTTCAGGAACGTCAGACCGGCTCACGCCTGATGTGGCTGGAGGCGCGCAACGAGAGCCTGCGTTTGCGCGACGAGTTGGCAACCCTGATGGATCACGAGCGCGAAAACCGGCACGAACTGTCTGGAACCCAGGCGGACCGCGCCGCCTTCATGGACGAATGGCGACGCAAGACGGCGGAAGAGCTGGTGGAGTTGAATCGCCAGAGGGCGACGCTGACCGAGCAGGTGGCCAAAGCCGAACGGCGGCGCGCTCTGGTCACGCTGACCGCCCCGCTGGACGCGGTGGTGTTGGAGGTGGCGCGGCGCTCCGTCGGGTCCGTGATCCGCGAGGCCGAACCCCTGATAACGCTGGTGCCCGCCGACGTGCCGCTGGAGGTCGAGGCGGAGATTCCGTCACGCGACATCGGGCTGGTGCGGGTCGGCGACACGGTGCGGGTCAAGCTGGACGCCTTTCCCTTCCAACGGCACGGCACCCTGTCGGGAACCGTGCGCACCATCAGCGCCGATGCCTTCGCCACCGGTGCAACCACCAGCGGCACGGCGACGGACGGCAGCGGCGCGGAGGGAAACCGCTCCCCATCCGGGGGGACGGTCTTCCGCACCCGGGTGCGGTTGCTCACCACCCGCCTCGACGCGGTGCCGGAAGACACCCGGATCACACCGGGAATGGCCGCGACGGTCGAGATTCGGGTGGGCAGCCGGTCCATACTGTCCTATTTCCTCTATCCCATTGTGCGCGTGTTGGACGAAAGCATCCGTGAACCATAACCCCACCACCCTGTTTCCCTATCGGCGGTCCATGCAGAAAGCCCTTGCGCCGATGCCGAGGGGCTGTTCGGGTGCGCGGCGGAGCGGGCGCGACGCCCGACCGGAGTGTTGCGATGTTGTGTGAAGAAGGCGCCCCGATGACCACTCACCCCGTTTCGGCTGCACGCGATGCGGTGCTGGTGACGGGTGGGGCCGGTTACATCGGGTCTCACGCCGTGCTGGCGCTGCGCGATCAGGGCCGATCCGTCGTCGTTCTGGACGATCTGTCCGTCGGCCATCGAAGCGCGGTCCCCGCCGGGGTGCCGCTGATCGAGGGCGATGTTGGCGACCAGGAGAGGGTGATCGACCTTTTCGCCCGCTACGGCGTTGGCACGGTCATGCATTTCGCGGGCAGCATCGTCGTGTCGGAATCGGTGGAGCAGCCGCTCGCCTATTACCGCAACAACACGGTGAACAGCCTCGCCTTGATCGAAGCCTGCGCGCGGGCCAGAATCGGTCGGTTCATCTTTTCTTCCTCCGCCTCCGTCTATGGCATGCCCGACCGGCAGCCAATCGGCGAGGACGCGCCGACCCAGCCGATCAACCCCTACGGCGTGTCAAAGCTGATGACCGAGTGGATGCTGCGCGACGCCGCCGCCGCCCATGGTCTGCGTTACGTTGCCCTGCGCTACTTCAACGTCGCCGGCGCTGACCCGCAGGGGCGTTCCGGGCAACGATCGCGGGAGGCCACGCATCTGATCAAGATCGCCGCCCAGACCATCACCGGCCAGCGGCGGGAGTTGAACATCTTCGGCGACGATTACGACACCCCGGACGGCACCTGTGTTCGGGATTATCTGCATGTCAGCGATCTTGCCGAGGCGCACATCGCCGCCCTGGCCCATCTGGAACGGGGCGGGGACTCGCAGATCCTGAATTGCGGGTATGGGCGCGGCCATTCGGTGCGCGAGGTGCTGGCGATGGTGGAGCGGGTGAGCGGCCGGTCTCTGCCGACGCGGGTGGCCCCCCGCCGGGCTGGCGATCCCCCCGCCCTGGTGGCCAGTGCCGCACGGATCGGGCGGGTGTTGGGGTGGACGCCGCGTCATGCCGATCTTGAGGGAATCGTCGCCTCGGCGATCGCCTGGGAGGAGCGCCTGATGACCGAACAGGCGGCGGGGCTGGAGCCGCACGCCCCGAAAAGCCGCGTCAGGTGAAGAATCGGTTGCGGAAATAGGCGATGGTGCGGTCCAAGCCCTCTTCCAGCGGGACCGTGGGTTCCCAATCCAGCAAAGCGCGGGCTTTGGTGATGTCGGGACGGCGCTGTTTGGGATCGTCCTGCGGCAAGGGGTGGTGTTCGATGCGCGAGGTGGAACCGGTCAGGCGGATCACCGTCTCCGCCAGTTCCAGCATGGTGAACTCGCCGGGATTGCCGAGGTTGAGGGGGCCGGTGATCGCCGCCGGGGTGTCCATGAAACGCAGGAACCCTTCGATCAGATCATCGACGTAACAGAAGGAGCGCGTCTGCTGCCCGTCGCCGTAGACGGTGATCGGCTCGCCCTTCATCGCCTGGATGATGAAGTTCGACACCACCCGACCATCGTTGGGGTGCATGCGCGGGCCATAGGTGTTGAAGATGCGGATGACCTTGATCGACAGCGCGTGCTGGCGATGATAGTCGAAAAACAGGGTCTCGGCGCAGCGCTTGCCTTCGTCGTAGCAGGCGCGCGGACCGACCGGGTTCACGTTGCCCCAATAGTCCTCCGGTTGGGGATGAACCGCCGGATCGCCGTAAACCTCGGAGGTCGATGCCTGCAGGATGCGGGCACCGACGCGCTTGGCCAGCCCCAGCATGTTGATGGCCCCGTGCACGCTGGTCTTGGTGGTTTGCACCGGGTCGTGCTGGTAATGGATCGGGGAGGCGGGACAGGCAAGGTTGTAGATCTCGTCCACCTCGACATAGAGCGGAAACGTCACGTCGTGGCGCATCAGCTCGAAATGCGGGTCGGACAGCAGCCGCAACACGTTGTCGCGGCTGCCGGTGAAGAAATTGTCGACGCAGAGGACATCATTCCCGGCCGCCAACAGCCGTTCGCACAGATGAGACCCCAGAAAACCGGCCCCACCGGTCACAAGCACACGCTTTCGGTTTTTCAGAGGCTGCACGGCAATGATGATCCTGTTCCGTCGTCGAGGCTGAAGGGCCTATCCCAGCAACCCCAGCAGATAGCGGCCATACTCGTTTTTCTTCAGCGGTTCGGCCAGACGCCGCACCTGTTCGGCGTCGATCCAACCGGCGGTGTAGGCGATCTCCTCCGGGCAGGAAATCTGCAAGCCCTGACGGTGTTGGATGGTGCGGACGAACTCCGCCGCCTCCAGCAGGCTGTCGTGGGTGCCGGTGTCGAACCAGCCATAACCACGGCCCATCTGTTCGACCGACAGCTTGCCCAACTCCAGATAAGCGGCGTTGACCGAGGTGATCTCCAGCTCGCCGCGCTCCGACGGCTTCACCGCCGCCGCGATGTCCAGCACGTCGTTGTCGTAGAAATAGAGGCCGGTGACGGCCCATTTGGAGCGGGGTTGGACCGGCTTTTCCTCGATGCTCAGGGCGCGGCCCTGGGCGTCGAACTCCACCACACCATAGCGCTCGGGATCGCGCACGGCGTAGGCGAAGACGCTGGCCCCATCGGTCTTTTCGCCCGCCGCGCGCAGCAGGCTGGTCAGCCCGTGGCCGTAGAAGATGTTGTCGCCCAGAACCAGCGCGCAGGGATCGTTGCCGACGAATTCCCGCCCGATGATGAAAGCCTGCGCCAGCCCGTCGGGCGACGGTTGGATGGCGTAGGTCAAATTCAGACCCCACTGCGATCCATCGCCCAGCACCGTCTGGAACAGGGGCTGGTCGTGTGGGGTGGTGATGACCAGGATGTCCCGGATCCCCGCCAGCATCAGCGTGCTGAGGGGAAAATAGATCATCGGCTTGTCGTAGATCGGCAGCAGCTGCTTGCTGATCGCCCGAGTCACCGGGTAGAGGCGGGTGCCGGAACCTCCGGCCAGAATGATGCCCTTCATGGTCCTGAAGCCCCTTACGCCTGCGGCGGGTTGGTGAACAGTTCGTCCAGAACACGGTCCAGGCTGTCCGGCCAAGGGGGGCAGGCGACACCCAGCCGGTCACGGGCGCGGCCGCAATCCAGCCGCGAATTGGCCGGGCGGCGGGCGGGGGTCGGGTAATCCGCCGTGCCGATGGCGGTCAGGCGCGGGCGCTTGCCGGTGCGCTCTTCCAGGCGTTGGAAGATTTGCTCCGCGAAACCATGCCAGGTGGTGTAGCCGGTTCCGGTTAGGTGGTAGGTGCCCCAGGCGGCGGCCCCGGCTGTTGCGATGGTCCCGGCGATGTGGGTGATCGCGGCGGCCAGATCGGCGGCGGCCGTGGGGGAACCGTGCTGATCGGCGACCACCCGCATCTCGTCCCGCTCTTTGCCGAAGCGCAGCATCGTCTTGACGAAATTGTTCCCGTAGGCGCTGTAAACCCAGGAGGTGCGCAGGATCACATGGTGCGCAAGGGTTGAGCGCACCGCCTCCTCGCCCGCCGCCTTGCTGGCACCATAGACGCCCAACGGGTTGATCGGATCGTCTTCGGTGTAAACACCATCCTTCGTCCCGTCGAACACGTAATCCGTCGAGACATGGATGAACGGGATGCCGCGCGCCGCGCAGGCCGCCGCCATCAAACCGGGGCCGTCACGGTTCACGGCAAAGGACAGATCGACCTCGCTCTCGGCCTTGTCCACGGCGGTGTGCGCGGTGGCATTGACCAGCAGATCGGGGGCGTGGTCGGCCACCGCCTTGTCCACATCGCCCGGTCGGGTCACATCGAAATCGGGATAGGGCAGCCCCACCACGTCGGTGCCGGGTGCCCAATTGGCCCGCATCAGTTCGAAGCCAAGCTGGCCGTTGCTGCCGAGAACGAGAACCTTCACGCCGTCGCTCCTTCCGTCAGGCCCAGCCGCTCGCCTTGATAGGAGCCGTTCAGGATGGCCTGCCACCATTCGCGGTTTTCCAGATACCAGGCCACCGTCTTGCGCAGCCCGGTTTCGAAGCTTTCCTGCGGCGTCCACCCCAGTTCGCGTTCGATCTTGCCCGCGTCGATGGCGTAACGCTTGTCATGGCCGGGACGGTCGGTGACGAAGGAGATCAACCGGTCATGCGGCGCGCCCGCCGGAGCCAGTTCGTCCAGCAGCGCGCAGATGGCGCGGACGACCTCCAGGTTGGTGCGTTCGTTGTGGCCGCCGATGTTGTAGCTCTCCCCGATCCGGCCTTTTTCCAGGACCAGCCGAAGCGCGCGGGCATGATCCTCGACATACAGCCAGTCACGGACATTGTCGCCCTTGCCGTAAACCGGCAGTTTTTCGCCCGCCAGCCCCTTCAGGATCATCAGCGGGATCAGCTTTTCCGGAAAATGATAGGGGCCGTAATTGTTGGAGCAATTGGTCAACACGACCGGCAGCCCGTAGGTCTCATGCCACGCGCGCACCAGATGGTCGCTCGACGCCTTGCTGGCCGAATAGGGGGAGTTCGGGCTGTAGGCGGTGGTTTCGGTGAAGAACCCATCGTCGCCCAGCGTGCCGAACACCTCATCGGTGGAAATGTGGTGGAACCGGAAGGTCTCTTTCCGCTCCGTCGGCAACTCCGACCAGTAGCGGCGCGCGGCCTCCAGCAGACGGAAGGTGCCAACAACGTTGGTCTGGATGAATTCGCCCGGCCCGTCGATCGAACGGTCCACATGGGATTCGGCGGCCAGATGCATCACCGCGTCGGGCTGGTGGGTGTCGAACACCCGGCGCAGTTCGACCGCGTCGCAGATGTCCACCCGTTCAAAAACGTAGCGGGGATGTTCAGCCGCCCCCGGCAGGGACGACAGGTTGGCCGCGTAGGTCAGCTTGTCGACATTGATGACAACGGAGTCGGTCTCGGCAAGAAGTTGGCGGACCACCGCCGAGCCGATGAAACCGGCACCGCCGGTGACGAGGATGCGCGTCATTGAACCACCTTGCCCAACCATCCCAGGAAAACGAAAGGCGGCCCGCCTCGCCTGAGACGGGCCACCCTATTCCATAGCGCGGTTAGAAGCAGTCGCCAAGCTCAGCGAGGGGCGGGTGCTTGTGATCCTTGTCCGACAGGCGGGCCTTGTCCCCGCTCACCGGCCAGTCGATGCCCAGAGCGGGGTCATTCCACAACAACCCCCGGTCGTGCTCCGGCGAGTAATAGTTTGTGACCTTATAAATGACCTCGGTGTCCGGCTCCAGCGTGCAGAAACCGTGGGCGAAGCCGATCGGAACCAGGATCTGGTTCCACTCGGCGGCGCTGATGACCGCCGTGACGTGCTGGCCATAGGTGGGGGAGTTGCGGCGAATGTCCACCGCCACATCCAGAATGGCCCCGCGCACCACCCGCAGCAGCTTGTCCTGGGCAAACGGAGGCAACTGGAAATGCAGACCGCGCACGGTGCCGACCTCGGCCGACAGCGATTGATTGTCCTGCACGAAATCAAGATCGATCCCGGCGGCCGCAAACGCCTTCTTGTTGTAAGTCTCCGAGAAGAAGCCGCGATGATCGCCGAACTTCTTCGGGCGGATGATCTTCACGTCGGGAATGTCCAGGGAAACGATGTCCATGGTCAGATGCCTTCTTTTTCAAGCTCTTTGCGAGTCGCAGGCTCGTCCGTGCGCAGCCAGGGCCGAACGACGCGCGGCGGAAAGGCCAGACTGAAATCGGGCGCGTCCAACGTCAGGTTCGGGTTGTAGAAGGGATCCTCGACAAGAGACTGCCCCCACCGTTCCTTCATGTAGGCGATTTCCCGGCGGAAGCGGTCGATCTTGTCGGGAGCCGTGTCCGAGCCACGCGACGCCGATTCCAGATGGTAAAGCTCGGCAAAGGGCGTCCACACCAGCCGATACCCGGCGTCGCGCACCCGCAGGCACAGATCGACATCGTTGAAGGCGACGGCCAGATGGGTTTCGTTCAAGCCGCCAACCTCGTCGAACACCGCCTTGCGCATGATGAGGCAGGCCGCCGTGACGCAGGACATGTTCTGCGTCAGCATCAGCCGGGCGAAATGGCCCGGATGCTCACGCGGAAGATGCTTGTGGATGTGGTTGGCCACCCCATTGATGCCGGTGATGACGCCGGCATGCTGGATGGTGTCGTCGCCGTAATAGAGTTTGGCCCCGACGGCACCGATCCCCGGGCGCAGAGCGTGCGCCACCATTTCGGTGAGCCATCCCGGTTCGATCACCTTGATGTCGTTGTTGATGAGGCCGATCACGTCGCCTTTGGCCGCGCGCACGCCAAAATTGTTGATCGCGGAGAAATTGAACGGCCCATCGTAACGGAGCACCCGCACCCGGTCCCGCCCCTCAAGCGAGGCGAAATAATCGAGTGTTTCCTTTTCCGCGCTGTTGTTGTCGAGGATGATGACTTCGAGATTGGGATAATCTGTTTCGGTCAGCAGCCCTTCGACGCATTGGCGGAGGAGATCGACCTTGTCGCGGGTCGGCACCAGCAGCGACACCAGCGGGGCCGGGGTCGGCATGGGATAGATCATGCGGGTGTACCATTGGGCACCCGGGGCCGGGACCACCTGCACGGGTTGGCCGGTGCGCTGGAAATGATCCTGCAAGGCCCGGCGGGCGGCGTCGGTCGCCGTCGGCAACGCCACCGTGGAGAAGGAGGAGGAGGAGGAGAACACCCGCCAATGATACAGAATCGTCGGAATGTGGCGGATGCGCTCGGCAACGGTTTTTTCCACGGCGCGCAAGACCAGATCGTAATCCTGGCTGCCCTCGTAACCGACCCGGAATCCCTTGATCTCTTCCAGCAGCGTGCGACGGAACACCCCGAGATGGCTGACCATGTTCTGGCCATGGAACAGGTCCGGGTTCCAGTCGGTCTTGAAGTACGGATCGTAGCGGTGGCCGTTCTCGTCGATCTTGTCTTCGTCGGAATAGATGATGTCGACGTCGGGATGCCGCAGAATCTCGTCCACGACCGCATAGAGGGCGTGCGGCGGCAGTTCGTCGTCATGGTCCATCAAGGCGACGAATTCACCGGAAGCCAACGCCAACGCGCTGTTGCTGGCGGCGGAAATGTGGCCATTGGTGGGACGGCGGATGGTCTTGACCCGCGAATCGCGGGCGGCGTATTCGGCCAGGACCGTCGCCACATGGGGGGCCGTGCTCGCGTCGTCGGCGATGCACAGCTCCCAATGGGGGTACAACTGCTCCAGCACGGTGTCGAGCGCGCGGCGGAGATAAAGTTCCGGCGTGTTGTAGACCGGCATGACGATCGAGATCAGCGGTTTGCGCGGCATCGCCTCAATCGCCTTGGAAATCGCGTCGCGATCAAAGGCGGTCAGCGTGTCGTAAAGCTGGATCCAACTGTCGTAGCTGCCCACCACCATGTTGGATTGCAGCTTTTCCAGCAGCTTGTGCTTGGTGGCTCCCAACCCGTGCTGGCGCAGGTAGCGCAAGCCGCGCGGGATCTGTGTTTGATGGGCCTTGAGGAGACGGGCCAAAAGCTGGATTTTGCCGATTTCCTGGATCGTCACATCGTCCAACCGGAATTGGGCCGGCCGGTCGGTCGGATCCAGGCGCACGCCTTTGGTGTCGAACGGCAAATGCACCAGAGCTTCCACGGTGCCGTCGATGACCGGCGGCAGGCGCTGGGCCAGTTCCTCGCCAAAACCGGCTCCCCGGTCCAGATAGAGCACGGGTGCCAGCGGAACCGTGGTGTCGGACACGCGGTAACGCAGGACGCACCACCCCGTTGGGACGCTGCCCCTGTTCGACACCAACCGAAACGCGGGGTCGACGCCGAACGTCTCAAACCCGCCGCTGGCCAGACGGGTGATGTCGTGCATCGGTTCCAACGCCATGGTGTGGAGGCGAGAGCGGTGCAGATGGCGCAACCTGCCAGCCAAACGCCCCAGCTTGCGCACCGGAGCGGACAGCTTCCATGAGGTGGACGTCACCATGGCTTGGAGGAGCTGGTCGCGGGCGTGAATCACACCGTGCAGCGCGTCGTTGGCGGCGCGCAGCTGCGCAATCTCCCCATGGAGACGATCCGACAGCGCCCGGCGTTCCGCGTGCAGACCTTCGGCTTCCTTCTCCAGGCGGCCGATTTCGTCGCGCAGCGCGTCGATCTCGTTTTGCCGTGCCGCGATGATGCCATCCAGATTGGCGATGTGGGTGTCGCGCGCCGCCGTGCCTTGCTGGATGACGGCGATGGACTGGTCGCGTTCCGACACCGTGGTCATCAGGGCGCGGATCTCATCGACGCGCAGACGAACCGTTCCGTGCAGGTCGGCGATCGTCTGTTCCAGGTCCAGGATGCGGCGCGCGCGCTCCTGGGCCTGTTGGGTTTCGATGACGCCACCGCCGAGCCGGTCGAAGAAGGCGCGGATCTGTTGGGTTTTCCCGGCATCCCGACCGGCGTCGAACAGCCAGCGGATCGCCTCCGTCCAATCGCTGCCCACGGCCAGAACGCCCAACCCATTGGAATGAAGAAAGGCGAAGGACGGGTAGCGGGCCGTGACCTCGTCCCACAGTTTCCACACACCGAAATCGCCCTTGCGGACGTTGATGTCGTGAAACAGGACAACGCCCCGGTCGCTCATCTTCGGAAGCCAGGTTTCGAAATCGTGGCGCACCGCGTCGTAAGTGTGCAAACCGTCGATGTGCAGAAGATCGACGGAGCCGTCGGAGAAATGACCGACCGCATCGTCGAAGGTCATCCGCAGCATGCGGGAAAACGCGCCGTACCGGGGATCGTGGAAATCGGCAAGCGCCCGATGGACATCGTCGCCGTAATAACCGGCCTGGGGATCACCCTGCCACGTGTCCACCGCGTAGCAGGCGGTCCCGGTGTCGAGCAGCTTCACCGCCTGGCAGAAGGCGGAATAGGAGTTGCCGGTGTGGGTCCCCAATTCGACCAGCGTGCGCGGGCGCATCGCGTCGATGACCCACAGGGCGAAGGGCGTGTGCCCCAACCAGGACGCGGGCGCGACGATGAGATCCGGGGTGAGGAAACTGATGGGCCGGCAGAGGCGCTGAAGAGTATCGGAAGCCGCGTCCTTCAAAAACGAATCCACCTGCGCCTCTTATTCTGCCTGGTTCGATCCCGGGCCTGTCCGGAGTCTGTCATGGGGTGCCGTGCGTTCGGGCCACGGCTGCCGACAGAGATACGCTGACACACCGACGGAATGCAAGCCGCACTCCGGGCGCGTTTTTGCGGTGCCACAGCGGGCTGTGGCACCGTTGTAACGCTTTTTCGACCTCAGTCCGCTTCCGGATCGATGGTGATGGCCAGCATGGGCATGCCAACCAACCCACGAACCACATGGCTGGCGTGAACCTTGAAGAACAGGGCGTCGTCGATCCAGTGGTGCTGCGTGTGGTCGTTCTGCGTGCCTTCGGCAAGCGCAACGGTGACAGAGAAATCACCGCTGGGCAGATACGGCATCTGGAAGCGGAAGCGCGCGGCAAAGTCCCGCCCGGCCGCCACGGTGATGGGGGAGAGCTGGTAACTGAGAAAAGTGTTGTCGCCGAACAGGTTCTGCCCCAAACGGTCCTTGATGTAAAAGCCAACGATGGGCCGGAAAATCTCCCGTTCCGCCCGGCACGTGACCTTCAGCACGACAACCTCGCCGCCTTCCAGAACCGTCAGCCCCCGTTCCTCCGCGTCCAGGATGGAAACATTGGTGATGCTGGCCCCGCGCTCGCCGAACCAGGGGCTGGTGTCGCTGAAGTCGAACAGTTCAATGACGTTGCGATGTTGGGAGGATTTCAGCAGTTCGGTCCGCGCATCCTCCACCGGTTCATCCATCTTGGCCGTCGGCAGGGCCTGGCGGCTGCCGCCGATGCGGAAGCTGCCCGCGTTGTCCTGGCCGCTGTACAGGGCGGCCAGATAATCGTGACAGACATCCTTGGCCGGGCCGACCGCCCGCACCGTCCCATTGTCGAGCCAGACGACGCGGTCGCACAGATTCACCACCTGCCCGGTGTCGTGCGACACAAAGAACAGGGTTCCCCGCTCCTTGAAGCGGTGGATGAAGCGCATGCATTTCTGGGTGAAGGCGGCATCGCCCACCGCCAGGATTTCATCGACGATCATGATGTCGGCGTCGACGTGGGCGGCGACGGCAAAGGCAAGGCGGGCGTACATGCCGCTGGAGTAGAGCTTGACCGGCTGGTCGATGAAATCACCAATCCCGGCGAAATCCGCGATGGAGTCGTAACGCTCGTCGATCTGCTCGTTCGACAAACCCAGAACCGAAGCGGCAAGATGCACGTTTTCCCGACCGGTGAACTCCGGGTTGAAGCCGGCCCCCAGTTCCAGCAGCGCGGCGATCCGGCCATCGACCACGATCTGTCCGCAGGTGGGCGTCAGCGTGCCGCACAGCAATTGCAGGAAGGTGGATTTGCCGGAACCGTTGCGCCCGATCAAACCGACCGTTTCCCCCCGGCGCACCTCCAGATCGACGCCGCGCAGCGCCCAATACTCGTCGTAATATTTGCGCCGACCGCGCACCAGCATCTGTTTCAGCCGGTCCTGCGGGCGTTTGAAGATGGCGTATGCCTTGCCCAGCCCTTCGGCACGGATGACGATGTCCGCTTTGCTTTCGAGCGGAACGGTTGAATCAGACGACATCGGCAAACCCCCGGCGGGTCTTCATGAACCACAGATGACCAAGCCAAGCCACCCCCCAGGATCCCAGCGTGGCGAGCAACCAATGGCTCAAGGACGGCACATGCCCCCAGAACAACAACTCTTTTGACTGTTCCAGGATGGCCGTCATCGGGTTCAGGTGCAGGATGGGGCGGATGTCTTCGGGAATGGCGCTGATCGGGTAGAAAATCGGGCTGAGGAACATCAGCACCGTCACGCCGACCCCCACCACCTGGCGCACATCGCGCAGGAAGACGCCGACCGACGCAAAAAAGCAGGTCAATCCCAGAGTGGTCAGGCACAGGGGAACCAACACCATCGGCAGAAGCAGCGTCGTCACCGGAGGCAACCCGGCGGTGAGCAGATGGAAGACCATCAGGATGACAAAGCCGATGCCCGCGTTGAACAGCGCCCCGACCAGCGCCACCACCGGCAGGATTTCCAACGGAAAGACCACCTTCTTGATGTAACTCACATTTTCCAGCAGCAAGCCGGGTGCCCGGTTGAGGCACTCGCCCAGAACGTTGAACAGGATCAGGCCGGAGAACAGCAGAAGCGCAAATTCGCTGTTGCTTTCCCCTGCCGTGCCCCAGCGCGCGCGGAAAACCACCGAAAAGACGAAGGTGTAGACCGCCAGCATCAGGATCGGGGTCAACACCGCCCAAACAATCCCCAGCACCGACCCCCGGTAACGGGCGTCAATCTCCCGTCGGGCCAGCCGCAGAATCAGGGAGCGGTGATGCCATGCGGTATGGAAAGGGGCCAGAGGGCCGGAAGCAGCAGCTTTTGATGCTGTCGACTGAGACTTGAACAATTTAAAATATTCCCCGTCCGCGACTGCCCGACCATAGCGTCACGCCCCGCCACCGTTCAAGCGAAAGAGACCCTGCGCCGCGCACCCCTGCCCTCTCCCTTCGATGCGCGCTCCCGTGATGGAACCCGGCCGGCCATGAGCCTGACGCTGGGTCCTTCCACACTCAAGGCAAGAACCGTTATCCTGGAGACGGGGGACTTGGGGACGGGGGCTTGGCCCGCGCCGGTTCAGCGCCACCGCCATCACCGCACACACGCAAGAGGAAGCCCGGTCATGCAGCGCGCGCCTTCAGCCCGCCCAACCCACCGGCCTCACCCATTTGCAGCGGCTGGAGGCGGAAAGCAGGAGAGCTGTGTCTGATGCCAAAGGAAACGGATGCCCACCCCAGCGCCGCCACCCCAACGCCGAGGCTGCAACCGCTGAAGTGGTGGTGCACACGATCATGACACCCTCTCAAACCGTGACGACGGTGGGCGACGCCTTGCGTCTGGCGGTCGGCCATCACAACGCGGGACGGTTGACCGAAGCGATGGCGCTCTACCGGCTGGCGCTGCGCGCCCATCCAGACAACACGGACGCGTGGCGGTTGTTGGCGCGCGCCGCCGCTGGAAGCGATGCCCCGGCGTTGGAGCGGTGGTGTCTGCAACGGCTCCTGGCTCTGTGCCCAGCGGACCCGGACGGATTGGCCGCTTTGTCCGGGCTACTGACCCGAACACAGGAAACCGACAAGGCCCTGCGCTCCGCCGGTGCGGCGTGGCGGTGCGCGCCCTTGCAGGTCTCCGCCGCCTTCCAGTTGGGGTTGAGGCTGCACGCTTCGGGCCTGTTGGAGCCTGCGGCGTCGGTCTTTGCCCACGCCGCGTTGCTCACCCCTGGTGAAGGGATGGTGCACATCAACCGTGGGGCTGTGCTCCACGCCATCGGTCGCTCAAGCGACGCCGAACGCAGCCTTGCTCGCGGCCGCCGGGTGATGCCCGACGCCATGCCCGGCGCGGTGAACAGCGCGTTGGTTGCCATCGCCGAAGGGCGCTTTGCCGACGCAATCCATCACGCAACACGGCTGATCGTGAGCGTTCCCGACTCTGTTCAGGGGTATGCGGCGCTTGCCAACGCACAGGTGCAGGTGGGGGGAGCGCGGGCGTCCGTCTCCGCGTATGATCGGGGGTTGCGGTTGGAGCCGGACAACGCCCCGCTGCGCCTCAATCGGGGAATCGCCCGGCTCTTGGACGGGGAGCTTGGCAGCGCGTGGGACGACATGGCCGCGCGTTGGATTGTCACGCCCCCGCCCGAGAGCGCGGCGCACACCGCGCTTCCGGTCTGGGATGGGCGGCCCATTCCAGACGGGCGGCTCCTGCTGTGGGGAGAGCCGGGACTGGGGGATGAGATCCTCTTTTCAGGGCTTGTGCCGGATTTGATCGCGGCGGGCATCGCCTGCACCATGACCTGCGACGCACGGCTGGTCCCACTGCTGCAACGGTCTTTGCCAGAGGTGAGGGTGCGCGCCCGCGTGGTTCCCCCCGAACCGGCCGATGCGGATGTGGCGGTTCATCGGGCGCTGGGGGATCTGCCGGGCATTCTTCGACGGGCGGTTGGCTCCTTTGCCAACCAACGCCCTCACCTGGTGGCTGACCGGTCCCGCGTGGCGGCGTTGCGGGCGCATCGTGGCGGGGCAGGGCCACGCGTCGGCCTTTCGTGGCGATCTGCCGCCAGTGGGGAACGGTCCGTGCCGTTGGAGCAGCTTGTGGCCGCGCTCGAACCGGTTCTGGCACCAATCGGCGGGGCTCTGGTCAGTCTGCAATATGGGGCAACGGCGGACGAGCGGGCGGTTGCGGGTGTGCAGCACGACAGCGGGGTTGATCCGACCACGGATGTGGACGGTCTGGCCGCGCTGATGGCTGGATTGGATTTGGTTGTGACGGTGGACAACACCACCGCACACCTCGCGGGCGGGTTGGGGATCCCGGGATGGGTGTTGCTGCCCGTCGTCCCGGCCTGGTTCTGGGGATGGAGCGGCAGCGGCAACCGCTGGTATCCGGGGTTGCGGCTGTTCCGTCAGCCGGAGCCAGGAGCCTGGGCCCCGGTGTTGGCGGAGGTGGCGACGGCGTTGCGGGACATGATGACAGGCCTTGCGGACGCCGCTTCGCCCCATCACCCCTTCAACGCCACCACCTGACGCAGAGCCTGCTCGGCGGCGGAAAAAACACCGTCCCAGTCGCCCGGTATGGTCTGGCGGAACAGCCGCATCGACGGATACCAGGGGGTTGTGTCACCTGTCGTTCCATACACCCAATAGGGCGTGTATTGCAGAAGGTTCCACACCGGTCGCCCCAGCGACCCGGCAAGGTGCGCCACGGAACTGTCGGTCATGATGACCAGATCGAGCCGTTCCAACACCGCCGCCGTGTCGGCGAAATCATTGAACTCCGGCCCCAACGGCGCGATCAGGGTGGACGTGCCGAGGGTCGCCAGTTCCGCCTCCGGCGGCCCTTTCTGGATGCTGTAGAGCCGGACGTTGGGAACCTCGAGAAAACGCAGAAAGCGGGTCAGCGCGGCGGCGCGGCGGGCGTTGTCCTTGAACGTGATGCGACCGGACCAGATGATGCCGACCTTCACCGTACCGTCGCGCCCTGGAACCAACCTTGCGGCCTTGGCGCGCGCGTCGTCCGGAATCGTCAAACGGACGGGCGGCGGCACAGTTTCGCTGGTGGTTCCCAGCAGGTGGGGCAAACTCATCAACGGGCAATGGACGTCGTAGGCGGGATAGGCGGTTCCAGCCCGCATGAAGCCGTCAACCCCTTCCAGCCTGCTCAACAGCCGCATCAGCTCGGGATGGCATTCCATCAGAACCCGACCGCCGCGCGCCTTCACCATCGGCAGATAGCGGGCCACCATCAGCACATCGCCAAACCCCTGTTCGGTGGTCAGCAGAATGGTTTTCCCATCGAGTGGGCCACCATCCCACATCGGTCCCGGCGCAATCCGGCACTGGTAGGTGGGCAGCGACAGGCGGGCGTCGTAATGCCTGAGTCCTTCGGTGTAGCGACCAAGTTGAAGCAGGGTCAGGGCGCGATCCCACAGCAGCGACGGCGAGTCGGGACGGGCGCGAAGCGCGGTGTCGATGGCGTCCAGTGCCCGTTCAAACCGTCCGCCATGACGCAGCGCAACCACAAGATTGGACAGCATGTTGGGATCGCCCGCAGACAGGGCGACGGCGTGCTCTTGCGCGGCGATGGCTTCGTCGTAACGCTCCACATCGCACAGGACATTGCCCAGATTGGTCCAGGCTCCAACATGACGGTCGTTGTATTGCAGCGCCCGCCGCTGGCACGCGATGGCGGCTTCGGGTTTGCCAGCCTGCCGCAGCAAAGCGCCCAGCGCGCTCCAAACGTTCGGGTCGTTCGGTTGCTGTGCCAGCATCTGTTCCACGAGGTCGATGCTAAGACCCTGTGTGCCTTGGGGTCTTGCGTGGGCGGCCTCTGTCATGTTTGCCTT
Source organism: Azospirillum griseum (assembly GCF_003966125.1). GTDB lineage: Bacteria > Pseudomonadota > Alphaproteobacteria > Azospirillales > Azospirillaceae > Azospirillum > Azospirillum griseum. Next base: position 5,042 of record NZ_RXMA01000040.1, on the reverse strand, counting down.
CATCTCAATCGGTCACTGGGGATCAGCGTTTTGTGGTGCTGGCTGGAGGCCAGAAAGGGGATAAACGGCTGCCTTGGGAGAGTCAAACCATCCCTCAGCGACCCTTTGGCTCCTCTTGCTTCCGGTTTTGCGTCTCAGCGACGGCGGAGATCCTGGAGATCAATGTCGTCGATCCGAAAACCCGCTTGGCGCAGAGCCTTCAGCACAATCACCTTTTGTGCGGTTCCTTCACGGGCGGCGGCCTGGCGCAATTCCTCCACCAGATAGTCGGGCAGCATGGCTTGCCAGGGTCGGGTCTGGGCAGGCCGCACAAAGGCGGGAGCGGGGGGCGTTGCGGCTTCTGCGCCACCCGTTGTGTTGGCTGGAGCGGGAGTCGTCGGAGGGGCCGCGGTCGGTTCGGTATCGGTCGGCAGAAAACCTTTGCTCAATCCGTATTGGCGAATGGGGTCGATGTCGTCGCTGTTGCCCCCGCCGCCAATCCCAATGCCGCCCAGTGGAGGGCGGACCTGTTTGGCTGTGGGCCTTGGCAATGGTTTGGCAGGGGTGTCGGTGGACATGGCCTCTCCGGTCAAACAACGATGGCCGGGGGTTCCGGCAAGCCATGAAGCATTATCATGATTTTTGACGGCGTTCCTGCGATTCACATCCTCCGCGCGCTGTGTGGGAACAGAATGCGGCTGGACGTGGCCTCCGCATCACAGGCGACATAAAAACATGATTTCATGTAAATGTTTCATATGAGTTTATTATGTTAGAATATGATTTGTTGAAATGATCTGCTGAAATGTCTTTGGAGCGTCCTTGCCCTGAAACCCCTCATGGCATGAGAAACATCAAATCCGCTTGTGTCGACACGCGCGCGCGACCGTTTCCAAGGCCTCGGCCAAACGCGGAGCAACAGCCTGGAGGTTGAAGCGTTCTTCAACCAATCGCCGTCCAGCCGCCCCCATGCGGGCACGCAACAGCGGATCCGACGCCAAACGGGCGAGCGCTGTCGCCCATTGCTCCGGCTCTGATGCGAGGAAGCCGTTTTCACCGTCACGAACCAACGTCGTGTTGATGCCAACCGGTGAGGCCACCACGGGGATCCCGGCCGCCATATACTGGATCAGCTTGTAACCACACTTCCCGCGCTCCCACGGGCCATCCACCAACGGCATGATGCCAACGTCAAACCGCCCGAGCAGAGCGGTTTCCAGATCCTCGCTCCACAGTTCGTGCACAACGGAGATGCGACGGTTGAGACCGGTTGGTTCAGCGCCATGCGCACCGACCAGCAGCAGTTGGACAGCGTCGCTTTCCGATCTCCCGGCCAGCTCGGCAAGAGCCTCTGCCACCTGCGCCAAATATGGGGCCGAGGATGGCGACCCCATCCATCCGATGGTGAAGGGCCGCCCAGACGGGACCGGGCGGGCAACGGGCGGTGGGTAACGGTCCAGATTGATCACCGTTGGAATCTCCACCACCGACCGGGCACCGGCGGCCCGTGCCCAATCGGCCAGATGGGGGTTGCCGGCGACGACGGTCTGCGCACCCTGGGCCAAAGCTTCCAGCTTGCGCCCCAGCAACGCGCGCACCGGCGCGGCGCGGTGAAGGCCGTAGCGGTGGAACCATGCGTCATCCAGATCCATCACATACGGGATCCGGCGGAACAGCGCGCGCTCGATCCCCGCCGGCAGCCATGGCAACGCTTCCTTCTCCAACCAGACCAGATCAAAGCGCCCGGCATCCAGCATGCGCGCGATGCGTTGGCTGTAGGCGATGGCAAGCCGGAATGGGTTTTGCCGTCGCCCGGCGTACAGGTCGAGCAGATAGGAATCGTTGAACAGAGGTGAGGGCGTCACCGTGATGCCGTGGGCTTTCAAGGCCGGAAGAAAATCGAGGAACCGCAGACGGCTCGACGCGCCCAGGCGATCATAGCGGTTGAGCAGCAGGACAGACGTCATCCATGGCCTCGCATCAGGCGGGGAAGCAAATGTGGCATGTCGGCCCACAGCCGGGCCACGCCACCCAAAACCCCCATTGCGTCTTGTGGACGGCGACGCAACACCGCCTGCGCCAACCGGGCCAGCGGTTCCATGAACAGGGTGGCCAGGGTGACAGCCAACAACGCCAAGGCACCATGATGCTTGGCTGTGAACAACAGCCGGCTGCGCCACCCGTAAAACAGGCGGGTGGCGCGCACCTGATCGGTGGTCCCGCCGCCCTTGTGATAAGCTGTTGCTCCGGCGAAATGCACAACACGCCAATTGGCTTGCCGGACCCGCAGGCACAGATCCACATCATCGAAATACACGAAAAAACGCTCGTCAAAGCCGCCCAAATCCTGAAACAGCGAACGGCGGATCATGAGAAAGGCCCCCATCGCCTGATCAACGTCGCGCGTGTCCTTGTGATCCCATTCGATCATGAAATGCGGCGGAAACAGGCTGGGCATGACACTGTCCAGGCCAATCGCCTGGGCAACCAAACGTCCGGGGGAGGGACGCCGGGCGCAACAGCGTTGTGTCCGTCCAGTCTCGTCCAACAACTGCACATCAAGCGCGCCAATGCGGTTCGAGGATGGATCGGCGAGGAAAGAGAAAACTGGTGTCAGCGAGTTTGCGGACAGCCGCGTGTCCGGGTTCAGGAACAGCAACCAGTCGGCCTTTGATCCTGCCGCACCTTGGTTGCAGGCGGCGGCAAACCCACGATTCTCGGTGTTGGCAACAACGGTCAGCGGCAATCCGGTGGCGATGGTTTCCAGGCCTACGGCGGATCCGTCCTGTGACGCGTTGTCCACAATGGTCATGGATTCCAACCTGAAACCACCGGTCAGCGCGCCAGCCAGTGAATCGACGCATTCCCGCAGCAAATTGCCCGCGTTCCAATTGACGGTGACGATCCGCAGAGAGGGTGAGCTATCGGACGGGGACGCAGGGATCATCGTGTGGCCATGGGCGCGTGTGGGGGGCCAGAGGGATCTGGTGACGGATCGCTTCCAAGGCGGCGACAGGACGATGGATCCGCGTGCTCATCATTCTGTCAAGCTTGCGGGCTTGCAGCTGGACGTTTGGACAGGATCACGATCGACGCCGATGCGAGCGTGACGGATGGTCCGTGTGCGGTGGCCCCGGTTTCGCCTTCTCATCGCCAGCGATCATTCCGTTTCCCCCGGCGTTTGGAGTCTTGTCGCAGGGGGTAAGGGGCCTTTGATGTTGGAAATGGCATTGATCTCCCTGGCTTTGCGTCAGCAGGACCAGGGGAACCGATCAACGGCAAAGCTGCACGAATTTCCGTTCTGGGATTGGCGGAGGCGAAGGGTGAAGCATCAACCCTTGTTCTTCCACATCGACCCGGGCGTCTGGGTATACGGCAAGGGCCAGTTGCAACGCCTCGATAAAGCGTTTGCGGAAATCGCGCAACCGGCTGTAACCCGCGCCAAACTGTTCAAACACCGCAGGCCAGGTGATTGGTGTTGACCGAGCAAGGCTATGAAGCCGATACGCGAGCCAAATGTAGATATCGATGCTGGTGCTGTTGTTCTGGATGTGGCGCAGGGCTGGTTCCCAGATTGGCACCGGGTGGGCTTTGAGCTCACGGAAGAACGCCTCTGACAACAGAACCTTGTCTTCCCACAAGGACCCTTGGTCGTTTGTCCCGCCATTGGTTGAGAAATGGATCCCGCCTTTGACGATGGATCCCTTTTCGAAACCGATGCTGTGGGCGTCTTCCCAGGCGAAAGTCAGGTTGCACGCGGCAATTCTCGAAGCCTGTTCCCGGATGTCCCGGTAGGTCTGGCCGCCCACGGAAAGCCCCATCCGATCCAACCATTCATGCATGCTGCGGCCCAATTCGACTTCGCGGCTGTCGGTCTGGATGGCACGCGTTTGCAGATAGAGGAGAATCATCCGCGCCCGGCTGCCATATGGAACGCCGTAAAGCTTAAAGCCGCCGTTGCGAATTGGCAGTCGACCGGGTTCGATCAGCAAACGGATCTTATGCCCGCGCCGCTCCCATGGCTGATCATCGGGAAGTCGCCGATGTGGAAGAGCGGTGAGCGCAAAACCTGAGTAGGTGATGCCAAGCTCTTGTCGTTCCTCTTCCAACACGGCGGCAGCGACATCGACTAGCGAGCGCTGATCCGGATCTGTTTGGAGGGCCTTTGCCTGGTCACGTCCAAGCTGGGTAATCAGGCTGTGTATCTGTCCCATAGCGTCTGACCTTGGCAGGACTTTGCGGAAACGCCTATAGCACGCTGGTTTGGTCTCAGCAATTTGGAGTCTTGTCGCTCAAACTATTTGTATGGATATTTGAATCTGTTATTAGTTTGAGCGACAAGACTCCAGTAGAGAATCGCGAGTCGCGCGACAAAACTCCAGAATTTCCGCGACAAGACTCCAGCGGATAGTCCTGATTCCCTGTGGATTTCCCGATCATCGCGACAAGACTCCAGATCTGACATTGCGAGTCGTCGTTGATTCTGCACCGAATCGATTCGAAATCGGCTTTTTCCGAGTCGCGAGGGGCAGTCGGATGAGCCGTTGACCCTGTTTTCCGCTTCGGTTTGGAGTTCTGTCGCGCCTTGGGTTTCTGCGGGGGGAGGGCGGTTGGGTGTTCTGCTTCGCCGGATGAGGCTGTGCCTCGCTTTGAGTCGTTGGAAGCGCCGAGGGCGCGACAAGACTCCAATTCCATCCTGGGCGGATCCGGTTGGTCGTGATGGGTGCAAGCCTCTTGGAAGGCGCTGTGGCCCGCAGTCTGGAGAGCATGAGGCAAGGTTTGGCTTGCGGTCTTGTCGCACGAAGGGTGGTTGGCCCGGTGTGCCGGGTCGCCGGACACGCTGAGTGTTGTTGCGCAGTCTGAACCGTGTGCAGTCTCAACGACCAAGCGTCCGTTGGGCTTGTCGCCAATCAGCGGAACGACCATCCGGCTTGTGAGCTTTGCAGGCGCGAGCCTGCGGAGCCTCTGTCGCGTTTCCCTCTGTGCCAATGACGGTGAGACATCAGCCCGGCTGAAGTTTAAGCTCGAGGGCGTAGGAAATTCATCGCGTGACCATGCCCAAC
>NZ_RXMA01000004.1 GCF_003966125.1 Azospirillum griseum | reverse complement strand
ATAGACCATCACGTCGATAGGAGGTGTGTGGAAGGGCCGCAATGCCCGAAGCTAAACCTTACTAATCGCTCGATCGGCTTGATCTCTTCCGAACGCCATGCACAGCGGTAAGCCGCCTGTGCGGTGCTTGTGAGACGCATCCCATTTGTCACGAATACACACTCGACTTTATCACGATCCAAACGGAACGGGCGCTCTCGCTTAACGCTGAGAGCGCCCGTTCCGCATTCGTTGTTTGGGATTTGTCTTGCCGGGCACGCCCATTCAGACCATACAGCATGGGAAAACCAGCCGTCAGCGCGGTGTCCGCGCGGGTTGGGATGGTCCGCGCCAGACCGCAGACCCGCTCCTCAAACACCCAAACCGTGAAACACACCAAATCCATGACTGACGACACGTCTTCCTCCAAGCCGATGCGCGGAACCGCCGATGAATTTGACCGCCGTGACGCTTTGCGCGCTGTGGCCGCCGTGGTGCGCGGGGACGGTATTGAGGTGGACGCCGACAGTGTTCCGGCCCGTTGGTCGCTGGCCCTGAGCCACAGCGTGACGATCCCCGGCACCGACCGGACGTTGAAGCTGCGGTTCCGCATCGCGCTTGGCCCCTTGCCGGAGATCGAGGCGGAATTGTGGGGGCTGATGACCTCGGAAGAGGGATTTGGCCGCACGCAGGCGAAGACCTTGGGCAAGCGGGTCAAGGCCGCCTGTCTGTCATCGAACGCCATCGACAAGGCCAAAGGGCGGGTGGACGCGTGGTTTGCGTCGATGGGCCAGCGCGCGGCGGACTTTGGCGAGGCCTGGCGTCCAAAAGCCTTTGCTGAGGAGTTGGGGCGGGTGATCGGCTTTGGTGGCCGCATTCCCCGCCTGCAAACCCTGCTGGATGCGTTGGAGGAGAGCTTTGCCAGCGCCACGGCGCGCGCTGGTTTGAAGGTTCGGCGCCAACGCCTGGAAAGCGCGTCCGGCATGGGGGTGTATCTGGACAGCTTCACCACCGCCCGTTCCATGGTGCGCAAACTGCGCCTGTTTGTCGGCCCGACCAACTCCGGCAAGACGCACGCCGCGATGGACCGTTTGGCGGAGTCGGAGTCCGGCTGCTACCTAGCGCCGCTGCGTCTGTTGGCGCTGGAGGGACAGGAGGCGTTGGAAACACGCGGACGTCCGTGCAGCCTTGTCACCGGCGAAGAGCGCGATGTCCGTCCCGGCGCTCAGTTCACTTCCTCCACCATTGAAATGGTCAACACCCTGCGGGTGTGGGGGGCCTGCGTCATTGATGAAATCCAAATGATCGGTGATCCTGATCGCGGGTGGGCCTGGACGCAGGCGGTGGCCGGGGTGGCTGCGCCGGAAATTTTGATGACGGGGTCGGCGGACGCGATTCCCTACGTCAAGCGTTTGGCCGATGCGATGGGCGAAGAACTGGAGGTCATCGAGTTCACCCGGAAATCGCCGCTGCGGGTGCAGGAGGAAAAGGTGCCCCTGACCGATGTCCGTCGGGGCGATGCGGTGATTGCCTTTTCCCGCCGTGACGTCATGGGGCTGCGTCATGATCTGTTGGCGCGCGGTCACACGGTGGCGGTCATCTATGGTGCCTTGTCACCGGAAGTGCGACGGGCTGAGGCACGCCGTTTCCGCGATGGTTCGGCGGATGTTCTGGTGGCCACCGACGCCATCGGCATGGGGTTGAATTTGCCGGTTGCGCGGGTTGTTCTGTCCACCACGCGCAAATATGATGGCCGGGAAGAGCGCGAGTTGACCCCGTCCGAGATCCGCCAGATTGGCGGTCGGGCCGGTCGGTTCGGTTTGCAGGAGGATGGCCGCGTGGCGGTTCTGGAAGGCGAGAGCATCAATCCGGTGCGCCGTGCCTTGACCACCCCGCCGGTGCCACCGACCGATCCGCGCTCCTGGATTTCACCAAACTTGAGCCATGTTGAGGCGATCGCCACCGAGTTGGACACCAACAGCTTGGCAAAAGTGCTGCGCACCGCCGATCAGGAGTTGCTGCGGGCCAATCAGACCTTCCGCATGACCGACCTGGAACAGCGCATCCAGGCGGCGGCAGCGGTGGACAAGGCGGCCTTGTCCTTGGCTGAACGCGACATGCTGGCCCGCTGCCCGATTGACACCCGTGATCCCGGCAATCTGCGCTTGCTCGGCGGTTGGGCGATGAATCAAGGGAAGGGGTTGCGCAACAGCGCGCCGGACGCGGCGGAGCGTTTTCAACATCACGTTGGCACCGATGTCGAACTCGAAAAGGCAGAGCGGGCGGTGAAGGAGCTGACCGCTTACGCGTGGTTGGCCTACCGCTTCCCAGACGCTTATCCCGACATGGATGTGTGCCAGGAGCGTCGCGCCCATCTCAACGCCTTCATCGAACGAACCTTGGCGGAACGGTCCTTGGCGCGCGCCTGCCCGGTGTGCGGCACCCGTTTGAAGGCCAATCATCGTTTCCGCGTGTGCGATGCCTGTTATGGCGCGCGCCTGCAAGAGCGGAAGGGCGACGAAACACGCCCGCAGGGCCGTCGCGGCCGTCGGGCGGAATCAGCACCCGCCAGCGGACCAACCCCGGCCCACCCGCCCTTTCATCACGCGCCGAATCCAGGGAAAGGGCGTGGTCCGGGAAAGGCTGGGGCGGTCAAGCGCCGACGCGGAGCAACGCCGTAAACGGCATCATTCACCAGCCCGTTGACCGAAGCCGTGTCGGTTCAGCCAACGATGGGCCGCGAGTCCGCAAGCCAGGGCGATGCAGGGAACCGCTGTCATTTGATAGCGGGTGATGTTCAGGCTGATGAGGGCGTAGAAGAGCAGATTGAACGCGCCCAGCCCAAGCAGTGTGATGGTCAATGCGTCGCGTCGCCGAACGGCACCGATCAGGACAATCATGAACACCGGCAAACCGACCACGATGAACTCGTCGATCCAAATGCCCCGATACAAAACGGGCAGCGTTGTCGCCAGATGGATCAGAGGACGGTCCAGGATCGCGTTGATCAACTGGCGATCCAACTGTTTGACGGCGGCAAGCTCGCTCAACCCTTCGGCTTGCTCAAGTGTGGCCAACCGCCTTCCATAGCCATTCTGCCCCTCATCATAGAAACCACCGGGCTGTCCAAGATCAAAGGGGGCGATGACCTCTGGCGCAAACAGCCGTTTGGCCAAGCCGTCTCCGAAGCCGCGCGTCCAATACACGAAAGCGGCGGCATATTGTTCCGCGCTCATGTGATTGAACACTTCGCGGGTGCTGAGAGCGATGCCGGAGCGCAAGTCGGTGAACACCGGCACGCCGATGATGGACGTGTTGCGCATCACCCATCCACCGATAGGGGCGGCAAAGGTCAGCGCGGCCACCAAAAGAGCAGGGAACAGGCGTCGACGAGCAATGGGATGAAACAGCCCAACCAGCGCGGCGCACGCCAATCCGACCAGCGCAAAATAGAGAAAGATCGCCTTGGTGAAGGTCAAGGCCGCCGCGCCCAGTCCGACCCACGCCCATCGCAGAAGGCTGGAATCCGGTGATTGCCAAGCCCGCACCAACAGCCAGAGAAGAATGGCGACGAGAGAGACGGCCAGCGGATCAGAGATGATGTCATAAAAGCCTTTGTGCATCTGCAGGTTGGCGACCAGATAAAGGGCACCGAGCAGCGATGGGATCCGCCGTCGGGTCAGACGGTGAAGAGTCGCAAACAGGGCCAAGCCGGAAACCCCAATCAGGACCGCGTTCACCCATTGTGGAATCCGGTATATGGCAGAGTCACACAGGTTGGCCTGCATCAGGCAGGATGGACGAAAGCCGCCAAAGGCTGGATCAATCCGCATCAGCATGGCCAACACCAGGGGATAGCCTGGTTCCCGCCCGATGGAGGGGGGGGCGACATCATCGGTTGGTGCGCCTGAATACACTCCGTGCGCGTGCAGATGATAGGCACCGGACAGATAGCTGATCGAATCGGCGGTTGGCTGAATGGGACGGATCGAGAGGCCATAGCCGAGAACGACGAGCACAAGCCCGAACAACGCTGCCCATGGAATGAACCGATGCGTTTCAACGCGACGAGACAGCGCGATCAGAGCGGTTGAAAGCAAAATCCATCCCTTCCTGATGGGGCGCGCATGAAACAACGCCGTGGTGGTCATGCCGATTCGATGACCTGCACGCTCCTTTTCTCACAGCAGGCCCTTGCGGTGCGACCCGAATCGGATGGCCAAGGTGTTGTTGGTGGGCTGGAAACCGGTCTGGCGTGGCCGGTCATCGCCGTGGTGTGGTGGGGGAGTGTGTCGGAATGGAAAAAGACGGTCTTCGGGGGACATTCGGTTTCCAATATTATGCCCCGAGACATTCATTATGTCAGGCACGAAACACCGGCGACACACGCGCACAACATTTGGGCGTTAGGCTTTCACACATAGGAAACAGCAATCAATACAGGCGCATGCGCCAGACGGACACCGGTTTGACGATCTCGCGAGCGATTGTGACGGTTTCCCTGATGCCGCGCGGGTTTCATGATTGATGTCTCCCCCATGTTCGAAACCACACAACCTTGCGTTCAGAGGCCGCGATGCTGCATCATCATGACTTCCTCTCCAGAACCGTCTCCACCGACCGTGAGATCACCCTGGAGGCGCTGCGTGTGTTCACTTATCTGAGTCGGAGGCTTCATTTCGACCGTTCCATTCCGGTGCTTCAGTCTGAACTGGCTGATGCGTTGGGCATGCAGAGGCCAAATGTGAACCGGGCCATCAAGCTGCTGGAAACCAAGCAGATTCTTCTGCGGGAATCCAAATTGGGACGTGCGATCACGTTTCGGTTGAATCCGGGACTGGAGGGCGGCCGCGCTTGAAGGATTGCCAGGGTCTGAATGATCGTTGAAACCCGTGAGCTGTTTTTCAGCAATTCAGCCCTGCTGAAGGCAATTGCCTGGTATCAGAAGGTGCCTCATCAAACAGACCTGCCGCTTGGTGTCGTCACTGCCGTGACGCCCAAGCCGGGGGGCGGCTTGGTCATCCAGATACAGCAGAGTGGTGCGACCAAGACCCGCGATGTTGTTTTCCTGTCGAGCAAGACGCTCGGGCTGCTTTTGCTGTTTTGCCGTCGGCAGAAAATTCCCATTCCCCGCGACGCATCCAAAGAGTTGGACGCGGATGAAGAGGGTGTTTCGCTGATCATACGCAGCGAAACGATGACCTCCGGGCCAATGCGGTGATTGGGTGCGACCGTCCAAAGGTTCCAGCCCCCAAAGGTTCCAGCCATCGCAGTTAACCCTTTGTGAAGCATGCTGGCACGATTCTTCCTGTCTGAGGGAGCGTGTCAACCATGGTGCAAAGCCGTACTCTGAACCGTTTGGATCAAGCCCAACTTGATCTGGTCATGCGTCGGCATGAGATGTTCCGCAACGCCAAGATTGGTGGGGCGCGGGCAAATCTGTCCTTCTGTGATCTGTCCGGTCTGGATCTGTCCGGTCGGGACATGGCGCATGCGGATTTTGTCGGGGCAAGCCTGCGCGGGTCCAATCTTACGGAAACCAAGCTGGATTGTGCGGCCTTTTTCGCAACCGATCTGCGGCAAGCCAATCTTGAGCGGGCCAGCCTGATCAAGGCGGATCTGCGTGGGGCCTGCCTGCGGGGCGCTGTGCTCATCGGTGCCAATCTGTTCGAAGCGGATCTGCGGGATGGTTCGCTGGCGGAAAAGGACCGTTCCGGGCATCTGCGGATTCTCCAGATCGAAGCCATGCCGGCAGAGGCGTCGGGGGCCGATCTGTCCGGCGCAAACCTCACCAACGCCCGCCTGTCTGGGGCGATGGCGATTCACACCGACTTTTCCGACGCGGTCATGCGGGGGTGCAAACTGGTGCGCGCCACCGTGCGCGGGGCCAATTTCAGCGGTTCGAACCTGGAAGGGGCTGATTTGTCGGGTGCCGACATGCGCGGTGCCTGCCTGCGCGGCGCGGTCCTGATCGGCGCAACAATGACGATGACCGAATTGACCGATGCGGTTCTGGACGATGCGCTGACGGATCAGCCGGTCGGTCGCCCGGTGACGGATTTGGGGCGTGGCCTGGACGATCTGATGACGGATCATCGGATCTGGGTCGGCTCCGGCGGCGCACAAGGAGCGCCTCTGGATCTGTCCGGTGTTGATCTTCGTCAGGCCGGTGGCGGGTTTGCCCATGCGTGCCTCACCATGCTGCGGGCGGTTGGCACGACGTTTTACGGCATGGATCTGACCGGTGTTCAGATGCAGGCGGCGGTTTTGGAGGGGGCCGATTTGCGGGGCTGCTCTCTGGCCGAGGGCGACCTGCGTGGCATCACCCTGCGCAACGCCAAACTGAACAACGCGAATCTGCGCCGGGTCAATCTGCGCCCGTTGGTGTTCGATCACAGCCGCACCAAGATTGCCGATCTGTCGGGCGCAAAGCTGCGCTACGCCGATCTGGGCGAAGGGAGCTTGCGCGGGGTGAATTTGTCTGGAGCGGATCTGTCCTTTGCCAATTTGATGGGGTGCGAGTTGGCTGGCGCGGATCTCAGCTCCGCCAAATTGTTCGGGGCAAAACTGGAGCGGCGGGCTTTGACCGAAGGGGTGATCATCGAAGGGGTGGTCGGGCTGAAGCTGTGACCGATCGCTCCTTGTCCCTCTTCGCTTGTTTCTTTGTGCCGCAAGGCGTTACACACAGTGGTCCCGATGGCTGAAGGTGCCCACGATGTCCAGTCTTCTCGAAACGCAGCGTGTGGCGTTGCTGAGTTATCTGGCGGACACGGATTTTGATTCGGACAAGATCAATCGGCTGTCGGCGCTGTGCGAGACCATTCGGCGAGAGGTTGATTTCCCGACTCGTCTTGAGCTGGCTGATGGTTTGCGGCGTGATGGGAGCACCTCTGACACGGTGCGTCTTCATTCGGTTTTGTTTCAGTTGACGGGGGATCTGTATCATTATGAGCGGATTCTTCATTATTTGCTTCTGGGTGGCCACAGCATTGATCCTGCGCTGTTGCATTACAGCTATTGGTGCATGTCGCGCCAATTGTTCCTTGGGTCTGCCACGGGTGGGAAGACAGCGGATTTCGTGTCGTGTGACCTGTACCGTTTTTACGAGTCAATGGTCCGCTTGATCGCGCGTCGTTGGGCGTTGCGTCCCGGCCGGGCGGTGGTGAAACCCGGACCGATCCGTCGGGTGGCGTTGGTGACGAACCAGTTCACCAATGATCGCCATCAGCCAACCCGCGATTGCTTCGACTTTGCGTGTCGCCTTCAGGATGATTTTGGTTTGGACGTGGCCATCATCAACACCAACATGATGCCAAGCTGGGTGGAGAATCTGTTCATTCCTCCCATGTTGGCCGAGTTGGTGGAGGATTATGAGGGCGTTTTTGCGATGCGCATGCTGGGGCGGCAGGTGAAGGTCGCCTCCTTCACCGAGCGGCGCTTTTCCCAAGCGAAAATGACGGCGATCGTCGAGGCGATCGACGGGTATGACCCCGATCTGATCGTGTCGTTTGGCGGTTCCAATATTGCGGCGGACCTGTTTGCCGAGGCGAACGCCCGTCCGGTGCTGTGCATTCCCACCACATCGGGACTGACGATTTCCCTGTCCCATATCCTGTTGGGATTTGACGAGCACGATTACACCGCAGGCATTTCCGATTTGTACCGTGCGCCCTTTGCCCGCCGTTTCCGTCCCTTTACGTTCGGGTACACGTTGCCGCCGACCAACGGGGTGTTTGACGATCCGGTTTTGGATGGTGCGGCCTTTGTCTTTGCGGTGGTCGGGACCCGGTTGGATCACGAGGTCACGTCGGAGTTTCTAAGCCTGTTGGATGAGATCCTGGATCGCTGTCCGACGGCCGTCGCGGTTTTTGCCGGAGGCGTCACAGGGCTGCCACGGCGGTTGGCCGCCCTGCGCAACCAGGGTCGGCTTCATTGTCTGGGGCATGTGAACGACATTCGGGCGCTGTACCGCCGCTGCCACGTGTTTTTGAATCCTGCCCGCCAAGGCGGCGGCGGTGGTGCGGCGTTTGCCTTGGCCGAAGGTGTGCCGGTCGTCACCTATGGCTGGGGTGATGCGGCCAGCGTGGTCGGTCCTGCGTTCCATGTTGCCGATTCTGCGGCGTATGTGGCGCGGGCGACTGCCCTGTTCGCCGATTCCGAGGAAAGGGCGCGGTGCGCGACCGCTGCCCGCGCCCGATTTGCCGAAGTCGGGGATCGTCATCGCAGCGTGGAGCGTTTGCTGGCCTATGGGGAGGCGTTGCGGCGTCGCCCGGTCTTTGCAGGGGATGACAATTAATCTTCCTTCATCACTTCCGTGCAACCCTTGGGGCAAGGCGTCGTTCAGGCGGTTGTTCGCCCTTGTTCGATGCCATCGCCAATGGGTGGGATCCCCAACCGCCTTGTGAACAGACAACAACCATGGCCGCCATGATTCAATCGCCGAACGAGTTCGCCATTGATGGCCGTCCGATTGGACCGGATCATCCGCCCTATCTGATCGCGGAGATGTCCGGCAATCACAACGGTGATTTGAATCGCGCCCTGGCGTTGATCGACGCCGCCAAGGCAGCCGGTGCGGATGCGGTGAAGCTGCAAACCTACACCGCCGACACCATCACCATTGATCATGATGGCCCCGGTTTTCGGCTGGAGGGTGGTCTGTGGGGTGGGCGGACGCTGCATGATCTCTATCGGGAGGCCCACACCCCATGGGAATGGCACGAGCCGTTGTTTGCGCGTGCGCGGTCCCTGGAGCTGACCATTTTCAGTTCGCCATTCGATACGACCGCGATTGAACTGCTGGAAGGGTTGAACGCGCCTGCTTTCAAGATCGCATCGTACGAGATGATCGATCTGCCCCTGATTCGCCGCGCGGCGCGGTCAGGCAAACCTCTGATCGTGTCCACCGGTCTGGCGACCCTGGGCGAAATTGCGGAGGCGGTGGAGGCGGTGGGCGGTGCGGCCCCTTTGGCGCTGCTTCATTGTGTCAGCGGATATCCAACCCCGCCGGAAGACTGCAACCTGCGCACGATTCCTCATCTTGCAGCGGCCTTTCCCGGTGTCACGACCGGGTTGTCGGACCACAGCGAAGGCATCGCCATTCCCGTCGCGGCCATGGCGATGGGGGCAACCATCATTGAAAAGCACTTCACCTTGGCCCGGGCGGATGGTGGGGTGGACAGCGCATTCTCGTTGGAACCCCATGAATTCAAAGCAATGGCGGACGCTGTGCGCACCGCCTGGGCTGCGATGGGGCGGGTCGAGTATGGCGTGAAGCCCAGCGAGGTGGGTGGCCGTGACTACCGACGGTCCTTGTATGTGGTGGCGGACGTTGCCGCCGGAGAGGTGTTGACTGCGCACCATGTGCGCTCCATTCGCCCCGGTTTCGGCCTTTCACCCAAACATTTGCCGGAGATAGTGGGGCGGCGAGCGGCGCGGGCCTTGAGGCGTGGCATGCCGCTGAGGTGGGACCTGCTGGCACCGGCGGAGGATGGAGAATGACCAGCCCACGCCGCCCGCGCGTTGTTGCCATTTCACAGGCGCGGATGAACTCCACCCGATTGCCGGGCAAGGTCCTGCTGCCAGCGGCGGGAAAGCCCCTGTTGGTGCATCATCTCGAACGGCTTGCCCGCAGCCGGGGGCTGGACGGGGTGGTGTTGGCCACGACGGTGGGGGCGGTGGACGACCCTGTGGCGGCGACCGCATCGGCCATGGGAATTCCCGTCTTTCGCGGTGATGAGGAGGATGTGCTCCAGCGTTTTGCCGGAGCCGCCGCCATGGCTGACGCCGATGTGATTGTGCGGGTGACGGCGGATTGTCCCTTGATCGATCCGGCGCTGGTGGGCGAGCTGATTGCCGCGTTCCAGGCGGGGCAAAGCCTTTCTCCACCGCTGGATTATCTGTCAATCGATGTGTCCTGGTATCCACGGGGGTTGGACGCTGAAATCTTTCCCCGCGCCGTGTTGGACGAGGCCGCTGCCAACGCAGTGCTTCCGGCCGAGCGGGAGCACGTCACCTATTACATGTACACACGGCCCCAACGATTCCGTTTGGGCACGCCGCTGAGGCACGATGGGTCGGCCATCCAACAGCGATGGTGTGTGGATGAAGCGGCGGATTATGAACTGGTCCGCCGTTTGCTTGAAATCGGCGTGTCAGACAATCCGGCCTTTGGCTGGCGCGACTGCTGGCGCGCTGTGAACGAGCATCCGGATTGGATGGACATCAACAGCTCGATCCGGCAAAAGACGCCGCATTGAGCGGCACCGAAAGACACAGGAGATCAACCATGGATCGCAGAGAGTTCCTTTTGGCGCTGGACGAAACCCTGGAGTTGGACCCGGGGACCCTGACGGGGGATGAGACGCTTGAATCCCTGGAAAGCTGGGATTCGCTGGCGGTCATCAGCTTCATCGCCCTGGTGGATGAAACCATGGGGGTGGTTGTGGAGGGCGAAAAGCTGGCTCAGGCCAAGACGGTTGCGGATCTGCTGGCGTTGGCCGGTGTGAGCGTTCCGGCCTGATCCGGTGCCTCGTCCGGCGGCGATGGGGGGGCGGTTGCGCGGTGGGGTTGTGCCCCTGCCGACCGGTCCCGCAAGTTACTTGTCAATTGGCGTCGGCGGTGTGCCGGTTGTGCTGCTTCATGGCTTTGCAGGCGATCGATTGAGCTGGCAGTTCAATCTGGCGACGCTTTCCCTGGATCGCCGCACCATCGCTGTGGATTTCCCCGGTCACGGCCTGTCCCATCTGGATGTCGGGTCGGGTCGGGTCGGGGAGTTTGCCCCCTGGCTGCTGTCGGTGCTCGATGCGCTGGCGATTCCGGTCGCTCATGTCGTCGGTCATTCCATGGGCGGCTATGTCGGGCTTGAGTTGGCCCGCCTGGCTCCGGGGCGGGTGGCCAGTGTGAGTTTGATCGCCAGCGCCGGGTTGGGCACCCCGTTCGATCTGGGATTCTTGCGGCGGGTGGTGGCTCTTCGGACGGTGGAGGAGGGGGTGGAGTGCGCGCAACGCCTGTTTGGTGGGCCGTCGCCGCTCATTCTGCGCATCGCCGAGGTGTTGCACGCCCAATGCGGCGATCCACCGCGCCAACAGGCGCTGCAATCCATTCTTGAGGCGTCCTTTGCACCGCATGCCGATGGCGGGCCTGCGGTGGATTGGTCGTCGATCCGGGCGCCTGTGCAGGCGCTGTGGGGAGACGCGGATCGGGTGATTCCCTTGCCTCCACCGGATTGTCTGCCGTCGGACTGTTCCCTTCATGTCTTTCCAGGGATTGGCCATATGCCGCACGCTGAAGCCGCAGGACCGGTGACACAGGAGATCCGGCGCTTCCTGGCGGCGTGCGACTCTCGTCACGGCGATGCGGGCGCGATGCTTCAATCCGCTGACCTTGTCATTGACCTTTCCGGTGTGAACCAATCATGAGCGAAACCACCACCATGTTTGATGTCATTTCCGAAGAGTTGGCGCGGATTGTTGCCGACAAAGGGGAACGGTTGCCGTCGCTCAGCCTGGACACTGTGTTTCTCGGCGGAGAATTGCCCATCGATTCGCTGGATCTGGCCACGCTTCTGGTGGTCTTGGAGCAACGCACCGGACAGGACCCGTTCCGCGACGGTCTGCGCCAGTTCACCACCGTGGGTGAATTGGCTGCGCTGTATCCGGTGCGGGTGTGATGGGCAACCGACCGTCCTGGATTCACCCCGCTTTTTGCCTTTTGGAACGGGATGGGGATGCAGGGTGGACCGCGTGGCGTTGGCCGGACTTGGCGGATCACGGCCTGCCATCGGATGGAGTGGTTGTTGCGGCGTCTGCGTCCGCCGTCCTTCGCGGGGTGGTGGCGGCGGAACGCGACAACCGGGCCATCCTGCTGTTGCGCCATGGTGGAGACGCGGCGGGGTGGTTGGGGGAACCGGGATTTGCGGTGACACTGGAAAGCTCCGGGACAACCGGATTGCCCAAGCGTGTGCGACACACGTTCAACCGCCTTCAGGGGCGTGTGCGTGGGCGCGTTGATCCTTCTGTGCGTTGGTTGATGACCTATGACGCCGGAGCCTTTGCCGGGCTTCAGGTTCTTTTGACTGCGGCGATGACCGGTGCGACGTTGGTGTCGGTTCCGGGCGCTGGGGTGCAGGAACTGGCGGAGGCCGCGCGTCTTCACGCCGTCACGCACATCAGCGGAACCCCCAGTTTCTGGCGTGCCTTTTTGATGGCGCTGGCCGGAGGCGGCACACCACCCCTGCGATCCATCACCCTGGGTGGTGAAGCGGCGGATCAGGCCGTGTTGGATCGTTTGGCGGCGGCATTCCCTTTGGCCCGGCTGCGCCACATCTACGCCTCGACCGAGGCGGGGGCGGTGTTTGGCGTGTCCGACGGACGGGCGGGGTTTCCCGCCCGATGGCTGGACGAGGGGGTGGACGACGTGTCGTTGCGGGTGTGCGACGGGGTGCTTGAACTGCGCAGCCCCCGCGCCATGACGGCGGCGGGCGATGGATGGTTGTCCACGGGCGATCTGGTGACGCGGGTGGGCGATCGCGTTCTGTTTGCCGGTCGGGTCGATGGGGTCGTCAATGTCGGCGGGGTCAAGGTGTCGCCGGAGGCGGTGGAGCAACGGCTGCTTGCCGTTCCCGGTGTTGCGGAGGTGTTGGTTCAGGCCAAACCCAACCCGATCACCGGCTTTCTCCTGACCGCCCAGATCGTGCCCGCTTCCGATGTGGAAGAAACGGTTTTGCGCGCCCGGATGCGCGATGCGCTTGCAGAACTGGTTCCTGCCGCCCGGCCACGTGTGATAACCCTGACGGACCGCATCCCGTTGGCCATCACCGGCAAGAAAGGCCGCAAGGCACAGCCATGACACAGCCCGCTTCTCCCGATCGCCATGTCATCGTCACCGGGGGCAGCCGTGGGTTGGGGCTGGGGTTGGTGGAGGCCCTGCTGGCGGATGGGTATCGGGTGTCCACCTGCAGCCGGTCCCAAACGGATGACTTGCGACGGTTGGCAGGCCCCAATCTGTTTTGGGAAAGCTGCCGCATCGGCGATGCGGACGCGGTCAACGCCTTCGTCAAGGCGGCGGTGGCGTGGGCGGGGGATGCGCCGTTGTGGGGGCTGGTCAACAACGCCGGGCTGGCGCGGGAAGGTGTTCTGGCCACCTTCCCCGACGTGGACAGCGCTGAGGTGATCCAGACCAATCTGACCGGAGCCATCCAGGTGGCCCGGGCGTTTCTGCGCGCCAAGCTGACGCAGCGTGGAACTGGTCGGAACGCGGGGCGCATCATCAACATCTCATCGATCATCGGCCAGCGCGGCTATGTCGGGTTGGCGGCGTATTCGGCGTCGAAGGCGGGGCTGGATGGTTTGACCCGGGCGTTGGCGCGGGAAGTCGGGCGGCGGGCAGTGACGGTCAATTCCGTGGCCCCTGGCTATCTGACCACCGAGATGTCGGGCACCTTGTCCGTTGGGCAGCGGGACCAGATCATCCGGCGCACGCCGTTGGGTCGTTTGGGAGAGGTGGCGGATGTTGTGCCGGTGGTGCGCTTTCTGCTGGGTGATGGGGGTGCGTTCATCACGGGGCAGACCATCACCGTGGATGGCGGCATCACCTGCTGACCGCATGACGCGGTTTGCGCGGCCACCGACGGCGAGAGGGGGAGGCGGGTATGGTTTCCAGCGTCGTGGATGGCGTTGCCCTGCGTGGGGTGGTGGGATGCCTGCCCGATCAACGGGAGAGTGTCACCGATCTCGCGCGGCGTTTTGGCGACGAGGCCGCCACCCGCATCGCCAAAGCAACGGGGATCATCACCCGCCATCTTGCCGGTCCGGATCTGTGCACCAGCGATCTGATGGAGCAGGCCGCGCGTCGCCTGCTGGTCGGACTTGGGTGGGAGGCGGCATCGATCGATCTGCTGGTGTGCGTCACTCAAACCCCCGACCAACCTTTGCCGGGCAATGGCGCTCTGCTTCAGCATCGCCTGGGGTTGCGCAAGGGGATGGTCATCATCGATGTGACCCAAGGTTGCGCCGGCTTCGTGCATGGGCTGTGGATGGCTTCCTCCCTGGTGAAGCAGATGGGGGGGCGTGCGTTGCTGCTGGTGGGCGACACCACATCGCGGTTGATCGACCCTGACGACCGCAGCGTGGCACCGCTCTTCGGGGATGGCGCAGCGGCGGTAGCGCTGGACGTGTCTTCGGCTGCGGCACCGATGTGGTTCGATCTCGGCAGCGATGGTGCCGGTGCTCCCTATCTCAGCGTCAGCGGTGGCGGGATGCGTCAACCGGGAATGGCCCCGCGCCTGTTCATGGATGGAACCCAGGTGTTCGCCTTTACGCTGCGGGAAGTGCCTGGCAGCGTCAACGCCGTGCTGTCCTGTGCCGGGTGGACGATGGCGGACGTTCACCATCTCGTATTGCATCAGGCCAATGCCCAGATGATCCGCCATTTGGCGCAAAAACTGAGTGCCACCCCCGACCAAACCCCCATCACGTTGACCGAACGCGGCAACACCAGTTCAGCGTCCATTCCCCTGGCGCTGTGTGACGCGTTGGCGGGAGCGCTGACGACGCAGCCCCGCCGTCTGGTCATGTCCGGGTTTGGGGTTGGATGGTCATGGGCCAGTGTGGCGATGGTCTGCGAGCCTCTGGTGGTCTGTGAGATGATGCTTGCCACCGGCAGAAACTGCCCGGCAGAAACTGCCCCGTCGGCAACGGATGCCGAGCGCTAGGCAGTTTCTGCCTGCCCATCGGCAAAAATTGCCGATCTGTTTTTGCCGCCAGGCAGCGGATGCCCAGCAAAACCGGCAAATTTGAACTGGCCCGCTTTTTGCCTAGCGTGTGGTTGGGGGAATTAGTCCCCCTCTGCCCATGCGCCCCTGTCCGGGGACGGGTGGACGATGATCCTCCAAAGGAGTGAGCACCATGGCGAACGAAGTCTCCTTGACCGCATCGATGCGCACGAATCTGCTGCAATTGCAGAGCGTGCAGGATCAGGTGGCCAAAAAGCAGAACATTCTGTCCACCGGCAACAAGGTCAACACGGCCCTTGATGGCCCGACCGCGTTCTTCGCGGCCAAAGGCTTGACCCAGCGCGCGGGCGACCTGTCGTCGCTGAAGGACGCGATGGGCCAGTCGATCAGCACCATTCAGGCCGCCGACAAGGGCTTGACCTCGATCGACACCATGATCGACCAGGCCAAGGGTCTGACCACCGCCGCCTACGCCGCCCTGGGCACCGACGCCGCGTCGGTTGCCACCCGCAAGGCGTTGGCGTCCCAGTTCAACACGCTGCGCGGTCAGATCGATAAGCTGGCGGCGGACAGCGGCTATCAGGGCAAGAACCTGATCGGCGGCAACGGCCTGCGGCTGGACAGCACCAGCACGTCGCGTGCGGCCGTGAACACCATTCAGGGCCTTGAAAACGCACGCGTCACCAATGTGGTGTCTGCGGACACCTATTCCATCCGCGTCAAGGGCACGGGCAACATTTCCGGTGCCACCGGCGACATCGGCAGCGCGGAAAGCGCGCACGGTCTGACCGGCCTGAAGCTGTCTGGCAAACTGTCCACCAGCTCGGGCAGCTTCTCCGACGTGCAGATCGAGGTGCGCGGCGCCACAGGTCGCGAGCGTTCCTTCGTTGTGTCGGATGGCAACGAAAGCCGGACGATCTCCTACTTCGACAACAACCAGACCATCGACACCAAGCTGTCGACGGCGGCCACCTCCGGTGTGGCGCAGTCTTCGCAGGTGACGATTGGCGGGACGATCGAAGCGGGCGACATCTTCTCGGTGACGGTGGAAGGCCAGACCTTCAGCTACACCGCGACCTCCTCCGACGTGGCCGTTGGCCAGACCAGCAAGGCGAACATCGCGTCGCAGCTTCGGGCCTCGATCAACAGCGCGCTGGCGGCTGGCGGTCGCCTGAACGGTAAGGACGTCGCGTCCACCGCGGTCGGCTCGCAAGGGACCATCACGCTGACCGGTGCCACCACCGCCGGTGTGGCCCGCGAGGTCACGCTGGCGGCGACGACCACCAACGCGCTGACCAAGCACATCTCGGAAAGCTTCGCGTCGGGCACCGTGGTCTCCTTCACCGTCGACCGCACCCTGTTGGAGGCTGCCAACAACTCCGGCAACGGTGTGTCCACCATCGAAAAGAAGGTGGACTTGCAGGTGTCGGTCACGAACCTGAACGGTGCGCAGATCACGCGCGATGGCTCGAGCAACCGGGGCGAAGGAAAGCTCGCTGACGGTGAACAGGCCTTTGCGTTCGACAGTGGCACCGTTCGGTTGAAGGTCGATCAAACGACCATTCAGAAGGCGGCTTCGGCCAACTGCGCGGCCAACATCGTCACCAAGCAGGTCACGGACGCCAACACGTCGAACGATCTGACGGTGCAGTTGAACGAGAACAACACCAACGCCATCAAGGTCTCGGCGGTCAATCTGTCGACCAGTGGGCAAGGTCTGAAGCTCGACGAAGCGCAGAATGATTGGACCGACCGCGCGGACATCGACAAGGCGGTCGCTGGCATCGACGCGGCGAAGGCGACCATCCGGTCTGCGTCGCAGGCGTTGTCGACCAACCTGAACATCATCACGACCCGCGAGAACTTCACCAAGGAGTTCAGCAATGTGTTGAACGAGGGTGCCAGCAAGCTGACTCTGGCCGATCAGAACGAAGAAGGGGCAAACCTGCTGATGCTGCAAACCCGGCAACAGCTCGGCACCATCTCGCTCTCGCTGGCCAATCAGTCGCAACAGTCGATCCTGCGTCTGTTCTAAGGCGTGGAGTTCGGGTAGGATGACACCCGGCGGGCGGCGGCTTCACAAGCCGCCGCCCGTTTCTTTTCGGTCACGCTTGGCGAACGCACGTCCGGATCGCCGGATCAGAACGAACCGGGTTCACACTCATGCCTCTTAAATTTGTTCTTCGTCCGAATGAAAAGGTTATTATCAACGGCGCTGTGATTGGAGCCGGTGATCGACCTGGTTCCTTTTTTCTTTACAACACCGCCAATTTCTTACGTGGCCGTGAAGTTCTTAAAGAAGAACAGATCGACTGCATTGAGAAAAAGCTCTATTTTGTCATTCAGTTGATCTACATCTTCCCGGAAGATGCAGCGCTCAACGTGCAGCGCTTCAATTCCATTATGGAAGAAACACGCATAGCGCGACCGGACAGCACCAAAATACTCGACGATATCGAGAAGCTGGTCGAGGCTCGAAATTATTATCGTGCCTTGAAGCTGTGCCGGAAAATGTTTCGGAGCGGCCCTGACCTCATCGATGAGGCGAGCGATGGCTCTTCCGCCGGTGCCGGGGACCTCTGACATCGGCTTCGTGAGGGATGAGCGTCGCCCATGTCTGCTGCATCCGCTTTGCTGCACAACGCGTTGGAACACCATCGCGCCGGTCGCATGGCGTCGGCGTTGTCAGGATACGCGCGCGTCCTGGCGCTCGATCCATGCCATGCCGACGCTTTGCACCTGTCCGGTCTTGCGCAGCACCACGGTGGTCACTCTGACGTCGGTGTGAGGGAGATCCGCCGCGCGATTGCCGTCCAGCCGTTTTTTCCCGAGGCGCTGAACAGTCTGGGCAGCGCTTTGGCGGATCTGGGGCAACCGGACGAGGCAAGATGTGCCCTCCTCAGGGCCATCGCTCAGCGCACGGACTATGTTGAAGCGCACAACAATCTTGGAACCGTGCTGCAGGCACTGGGGCAACATCAGGCAGCGGAAGCGGCCTACAGTCACGCGTTGACACTGTCCCCACAACACAGAAGCGCGACCTTGAATCTCGGTGTTCTGTATCGGGACACGGGTCGGGTCGGGTTGGCGGCTCAGCGCTTTTATGACGTGGTGTCTTCCCATCCTGATTTTGCCGAAGGATGGCGGCATTTGGCGTTTGCCCTGTGCGCGTTGGGGCATCCTGATGCAGACGCGTGTCTGGCGCGCGCCTTGCGGGACTATCCAACCGACCTTGATCTGTTGATTCCCTTCGCCAGCCGTTGCATCGAACAGGGACGTTTGGGGAACGCGGTTGAGTTGCTCGAACCTGCGGTGTCCGTGCATCCCAACCATGCGATGCTGTTGTTTTTGCTTGCCCTTGCCTATCAAGGGCTGAATCGTTTGGCGGATGCCGTCCCGTTCTATCGACAGGCGGTTGCGTGTGATGGTGGGCTGAGCGGAGCCTGGAACAATCTTGGCGTTGCCCTTCTCGATCTTGGGCGGAGGGCTGAAGCGTTCCCGGTGTTGCGTGTGGCGACGGCATGGCAGCCCGACGACGCCATGACGCTCAACAATCTGGGGACTGTGCTGGAGGAAGCCGAACAGTTTGAAGCGGCCATCGCCATTTATCGACGCGCGTTGCGGCTGCGCCCCGATTATGGCAAGGCCTTGAACAATTTGGGCAGCGTCTACACAGCGTGGAAGCGTTTTGATCTTGCCGAAACCTTGCGACGTGTCGCCATCGCAGCCCAACCGGATCACGCAGAAGCTTACACAAATCTCGCATCCGCTTATCAAGAGCGGGATGATATGTCCATGGCGGAACACCTGTTCCGTCGTGGGCTGCGTTTGGAGCCGCGAAACGCCGCCGCGTTGACGGGGTACGGCCTGATTTTGCAGATCCGTGGCAAGATGGCGGAGGCCGAAGCCGCACATCGCAAGGCACTGTCGATTGACGGGCACAACGCAAAGGCGCTGGCCAATCTTGGAATGCTGTTGTGGCAAAGAGATGCGATTGCCGAACCTGCGGAAACACTGCTGTCAGAGGCCATTCAAAGAGAACCGGGACTTGCGCCGGCAAGGTTGAATCGCGGGATCATTCGCTTGACCTTGGGGCGAATGGCGGAAGGTTGGGAAGACTATCACTGGCGTCTGCGTGCCAAAGGGTACATGGATCGCTGCATCGATGCGCCCCGTTGGAGTGGTGAGGCTCTGACCGGGAAGCGGTTGCTGGTCTGGCCTGAGCAGGGGGTTGGGGATGAGATCCTGTTTTCGGCCTGCTGGCCTGATCTGATTGCCTGTGTGGGCCATGTGGTGATTGAATGCGATCCCCGTCTGGTTCCTTTGTTTGCGCGCTCTTTTCCTCAGGCCACAGTGCGCCCTCGGTCCATCGACCAGAATGGCAATGAACGGATTGTGCCGTCTGGTGTTGACGCCCATGTTCCTGCGGGCGATGTGCCGCGCTATTTGCGTCCCACCATCAGGTCATTTTGTTCTGCATCCCCATGGTTGAAGCCGGATCCGGCGCGTGTCGAATTTTGGCGCGACCGGGTCCAGCACCTTGGTGCGGGAATCAAAATCGGTGTGGCTTGGCGAAGCCAGAAGATGACGACCGATCGGTTGGGGGCCTACACGCACCTGGATGATTGGAAGGCGATATTTTCAGTTCCAGGTCTTGTTTTCGTGAATGTCCAGTATGGCGAGTGTGCCGAGGAGTTGGAGGCGGCTGAACGGCGTTTCGGTGTGCGCATTCATCGATGGGACGACTTGGATCTGAAGGATGATTTTGATGGTGTTGCGGCTCTGATCGCCAACCTTGATTTGGTTTTGTCTCCGGCCATGTCGGTTGGTGAGCTTGCCGGTGCGATTGGAACGCCTGTTTGGCGCTTTTGTCACCGGGATTGGACGCAATTCGGCTCGACGATCCGTCCGTGGTTTCCCTCGATGCGCTTGTTTCAGCCGCATCCAGGTGGCGTCTTGAAAGACTCGCTGGATCGAATGGCCAGCGCGCTTCTTGCCATGAGGTCCTCTCCCACTGAACCGGAGAAACGGCCAGAGATTGCGGCACTGCCCATTGATGTCGAACCCTGGATTGCGGAGGCGATTGACCATCACCGGCAAGGTGATCCGGGTGGAGCAAAAGAGCGGATCGGGTTGGTCCTGAAACACGTTCCAGATCATGAGATCGCCCACCATCTGGCGGGGGTTTTGGCTCTCCGTGCCGGGGATCCAGTGTCGGCGCGTGATCATTTTGCGGTGTCGGTGCGGCAAAACCCGATGAACGCCGCCGCCCGTGCCGGATACGCGGACGCTTTGCAACGGGGCGAGCGGTTCGAGGACGCGGTTGCCGCGCTTTGCAGTGTGATTGCCGTTCAACCGTCCAGCGCCGAGCATCTGGTGAACCTGACAGCGCTGTTGCGACGCATGGACCGTCTGGATGCGGCCCGGCGTGTTGTGCGGCGTGCTTTGCGGCTCCACCCGGATCTGCGCCTTGCTCACGTTCACCTGGCGGCACTGACCTCCACCGCCGCTGAGGCGTTGAGTCTGCATCGAAACGCTGTGGTGCTGGCTCCGGATCATGGTGATGTGTTGAGCAACCTGGCCGGCGCGTTGCACAGCGCGGATCGGTTTTCAGACAGTGTCCGTCTGTATCGTTGGGCGCTGCGCGCGCAATCGGCGTTGCCGGAGGCTTGGACAGGGGTGGGCAACGCTCTTGCGGCGTCCGGGCGCACGGATGACGCGATTGCGAGCCACAAAACCGCTATCCTGTTGCGGCCGGACTTTCCTGACGCCTATGCCAATTGGGCGCATCTCCTGCAAAGACAGGGGCGTTCCGTTCCGGCGCTCAGGCTTTACCGCCGCGCCATTGCACTTGATCCACGGCATGGCCAGGCTCGGTACAACCGAGGGCTTCTTCTCCTGGAGCGCGGGGAAGGGCGTCACGGCTGGGCTGAGCATGAGTGGCGTTTTGCGACACCACAATTCAGTGGGCAGCGCCGTCGGATCTCTGCACGGGCGTGGCGCGGCGAAAACATCGCGCAATCCCGTCTTTTGGTGTGGCGGGAACAGGGCATTGGTGACGAACTGCTGCTGTCCTCCTGCTATGCCGACCTGATGAGGCGTGCGGGGCGTTTGGTGATTGAATGCGATCGGCGGCTTGTCGCCTTGTTTGGGCGTTCCTTTCCGGGTGCGCTTGTCCGTCCGGAAACCACCGATCCGCGCGATGTCGATCTTCACATTGCGGCGGGCAGTGTTCCGCGCCTTCTGCGGACGGACTTGAAGCGCTTTCCCATCACGACCGGTTGGTTGAAACCGGACCCGGATCGCGTGGAAGGCTGGCGGCAGCGGTTGGACGCGTTGGGGCCAGGCTTGAGGGTGGGCATCGGTTGGCGCAGTCAACTCATCAACGCGCAGCGCCAGGGAGCCTACACGACGCTTGATCAGTGGGGAGCGATCTTCTCGGTTCCCGGAATCACCTTTGTCAGCGTGCAGTATGGCCCCTGTGAGGAAGAAACAGCGGCGGCGGAACGGCGCTTTGGTGTGACGATTCACCGCTGGGCCGATTTGGATCTGAAAGACGACATCGATGGTCTCGCCGCTCTGATGGCAAACCTGGATCTGGTCCTGTCACCTGCGATGTCGGCGGGTGAACTGGCTGGTGCGTTGGGTGTGCCGGTCTGGCGGTTCTGTGGCCCGGATTGGACCCAGTTGGGCAGCGCGGTCCGGCCATGGTTCCCAACAATGCGGCTGTTCCAACCGGCTCCGGGCGGGGGGCTGGATGGGGCGCTGAACCGAATCGCTCAGGAGTTGCAGCGCCTTTGTGAAGGATCCGGCCAAAACGCGCCACCGCCGACGGTCGATGACGATCTGGTCCGCGCGGTGGAGGCGCATCGCGCCGGTGATGCTGAACGGGCATTGTCCCTGTATGGGCAGGTTCTCAACCAGGATGCCGGGAACATCACCGCGCTTCATTTGTCCGGCCTGCTGTTGCATCAACAGGGGCAGTCGGACTTGGGCGAAAGGCGCGTTGCGGCGTCCGTGGCAGCATCGCCGGACTATGTTGCTGCCCAGGTCAGTTTGGGGACGATTCGTTTGGCGCTTGCCCGTCATCAATCGGCGATCCTGTGTTTTCGCAACGCGTTGGCATTGCGACCGGAGGACGAGGCCGCCTGGAGCAATCTGGGGAACGCTCTCGCCGCAGTCCGGTGCTTTTCTGAAGCCGAACGCTGTCATTGCCACGCCGTGGCGGTTGCGCCGGATCGTCCAGACTTGCACGACAATCGGGGGGTGATCCTCGCGCGGATGGATCGGTTGGCCGAGGCGCGTCTGGGACACTACCTGGCCCTGTCGTTGGATGCGACCTGCGCGACGGCATGGAGCAACCTGTCCATCGTTGCGCGTCGCATGGCGCTTCATCACGAGGCCGACAGGGCGGGGCAGGCGGCCTTGGCCTTGAATCCAGCCTTTTGCGATGGCTTGACCAACCGGGCGCGGTTGTTGCGTGAGGTGGGAAAACCGGATCAAGCGTTGCGTCTGTGCGACCGCGCATTGGCGCTGAATCCGCACTCCGCCGCCGCTGCCTTCAACGGCGGACTGGTGCGGTTGGCCAAGGGGGAATTGGCCCTTGGTTGGTCTGGCTACGATTGCCGATTTGATCCGGATGCCCTGGGGGCTGGGGCACGCGCGCCCGGTGTGCCCGTTTGGGGCGGCGAGGCTCTGACCAACCGGACCCTTCTGGTGTGGCGGGAGCAGGGGATTGGCGATGAGCTGATGTTTGCCACCTGCCTGCCCAGCGTGATGGCCCAAGCGAAACGGGTGATTGTGGAATGCGATCCCCGCTTTGTTTTGCTCTTCAGCCGGTCCTTTCCCAACGCCGTTGTGCGTCCAGCGCCGACACATCTGGCGCATCGGGTGGAGGATGCGGATGCGCATGCTCCGCTCGGGTCTCTGCCTCGTCATGCGCGGACCACATTGTCGGCGTTTCCGGCGACGCCCTCTCTTTTGAAAGCGGATGGTGCGGCGGTGTCTGCGTGGCGGCAGCGGCTGGACGCGCTGGGGTGTGGGTTGAAAGTTGGTTTGGCTTGGCGCAGCGGTCAATTGGATGCGGAACGCGCGCCCGACTACACCCGTCTGGACGAGTGGGGGCCGCTGTTTTCCGTCCCCGGTGTGACCATCATCAATCTCCAATATGGGGATTGCGAGGAGGACATGGCCACCGCAAGGCGGCTGATCGGTCACGCCCCCCACGTGTTCCCGGATCTGGATCTGAAAAACGATCTGGATGGATCGGCGGCGCTGATGACAGCGCTTGATCTGGTCATCACCCCGGCAACATCCACCGGGGAACTGGCGGCGGCCCTGGGTGTTCCGGTCTGGCGGGTGGGGCGGTCCGGCGATTGGACGGCTCTCGGAACGGCGGTGCGGCCTTGGTTTCCATCGATGCGTCTGTTCCTCACGGCGCAAGGTCAGCGTGTGGCTGACGTGATTCCCTCCGTGGTGTCGGCCTTGTCTGGGCTGTCTTCCCTCCGCCAACCAGAATAAGGCGCAGCAAGTATGCCGCTCTCCATGCCCCCTCTGCCGATGCCGGAGGATCTGTCCACCCTGTTGATGGTGATGGATTTGATCGGCGTGTTCGTTTTCGGTCTGAGCGGCGGCACGCTGGCGGTGCGCAAGCGGCTCGATCTGTTTGGCGTGCTGGTGCTGTCTTTGGCCGCCGCGCTGGCGGGTGGGGTGTGTCGCGATCTGCTGATCGGCGCGGTGCCGCCTGCGAATCTTCAGAACGAGCGTTATCTGTTGACCGCCTTGGCCGCCGGTCTGGTCGCTTTTTTCTTCCACCGCCCGATCAAGCGGCTGGGCAAGCCGGTGATGGTGCTGGACGCGGTTGGGTTGGGCCTGTTCACCGTGGCGGGGTGCGGCAAGGCGCTCGCCTTTGGGTTGGCCCCGTTGCCCGCTGCGTTGCTGGGGGTGCTGACCGCCTGCGGCGGCGGTGTGGTGCGTGACCTGCTGGTGGCCGAAGTGCCGCGCGTGCTGTGCGAGGAGATTTACGCCATGGCCGCGCTGTTGGGCGCGTTCATCGTCATCGTCGGGCAGCATCTGGGTTGGCCGCCGGTGCCGGTCGCCGTGGCTGGGGCAACGGCGGTGTTCGTCCTGCGGGTGGTCAGCGTCCTGCGTGGCTGGAGCGCGCCACGCGCGCCGGGAAGCTGAACCGGCCAAGGAGGTTGGTTCCCTGCGCCCCTCCTGTGTGGACGCACGCAGGGAACCGTGTGTCTCAGCGCTTGCCCCAGCCCGGAGCCGGGAAGACCGGGGCGGTTTCCGCCGAGGCCTTTGGCAGGACCACGGTCGGGCGCTGGTTGTGGTTTTGGACGCAGGCCGAAATCAACTGCGTGTTCTGGCCCTTCTCGTCAAAGGTGATGGCCGGGCCGACCATCATCTTGTTGGTCAAGTTGGTGGTGCGCAGCGCGGCCAGCAGGCTGGCCGAATCGGCGGACCCGGCGCGCTTGAACGCGTCGGCGGCGATCAGGATCGCTTCCAGGGTGAAGGCGACGTTGAAGGCGTAGCCTTCGAAACGGTCGCTGGGGAACTGCTTCTTGAACGCCGCCTCGACCGTCTTGGTCAAGGGGGCCTTGGGATCGTACCAGGGCAGGTTGGTGATGGCGTAATCGGCGTATTTGCCAAGCACCTTGTAGAACTGCTCGTCGTACAGGCCGGGCGAACCGGGGGACACGATGCCTTTGGGTTCCCAGCGCTGCTTGACCATTTCGCGCACCAGCATGATGGCGTCGTTGGCCCGCGTGGTGACGATGGCGAGTTCGGCCCCGGTCGCCTTGGCCTTGGCCACCTCCACCGCCAGATCCTGCGCCTTCGGGTCGTAGGAGATCGACTCGACCAGGGTGAAAGGCATGTCCAGCTTGGGGAACAGCGCGTCGAGCGCCTGGCGGTTGGCCATGCCGAAGGTGTCGTTGGCGTGCAGGAACACCGCCGATTTCGGCGTGGTCCCGGTGGCGGTGAACAGGTCCTTCATCAGCGACAACCCGTTCGACACCAGCATGGTGGAAGTCGGGAAGTTGCGGAACACGGTCTTGTAACCCTGCTCGGTCAGCCGGTCGGCGGCGGCGATGTTCATCACCAGCGGCACGCCGCGCTGTTCGCACACCTGGGCGGCGGCGGCGGTCTGGCCGCTGTCGAACGCGCCGACGATGACGTGCGCGCCATCGTTGATGAGCTTTTCCGTGCGCGACCGGGCGACGTCGACGTTCGATTCGGTGTCGGCGGACATCACCTCCACCTTGTAACCGAGATCGGCGAGCACGGCGGGGGCGATGTCGGCCCCGCGCTGGCAGGCCTGCCCCGCCTGGGCCAGCAGGCCGGAGCGCGGCAGCAGAACGCCGACCTTCAGCGTCGTGTTCTGGGCGAAGGCCGGGGCGCGGCCAAAGCCGACGAGCGCGCCACCGGCCAACGCGGCCTGGCCGAGCTGGCGGCGGGTGAGGGCGAGTCCTCCGGTGGAACGGTTCTTATGATCGTTGGTCATGGTTCGGGCTATGCCTTTGAGGGAACGGAACGATCCTGGTCAAGCGAGAGTCCACCCGCGCGCCCCGTTGTGTCAAAGTGGAATCTCAACCGCTTGACCGGATTTCCCCATGGCCACCATCGGCGAGGCGCTGGCCGCCGCCCTCGATCACCTGACCGCCGGACGCCACCCGCAGGCGCGCACGCTCTACCGCCGCATCCTCGACGCCGTTCCCGACCATGTGGAGGCGCTGTTCCGCATGGGCCTGTCGCATGGCCTGTGCGGGGAGCCGGAGAGCGCGCGTGGGTTCCTGCTGCGCGCGGTGGCCCTGGCCGACGCCGCCGGAACACCGGACCCGGAGGCGCTCTACACGCTGGGAACTGTTCATCATGTGGCGCTGGAGACGGAGGAGGCGATCGCCTGCTACCGCCGCGCCATCGCGCTGCGCCCGGATTTTCCCGACGCCGAATACCACATGAGCGAGGCGTTGCAGGGGATCGGCCGCATCGACGAGGCGCTGGCCGCGCTCGACACCCTGCTGACCCGCCATCCGCACCACCCCGACGGCTGGCGGCAGCGCGGCAACATCGAAGCGATGCTGGGCCGTCCGGGCGCGGCGGTCGGCTTTTACGAGATGGCCCAGGCGCTGGATCCGACGAACGCCACGCTGGCCGGGAGCATCGCCGAACAGACCGCCGCCTTTCACACCCGACGCGCCCTGCTGGACGCGCGCGGCCCCGACGGGCGGCATGATCTGCGCGACGTCACCTTCCTCATCCCCTTCCGCGCCGACAGCGAGGACCGCAAGCGCAACCTGCGCTGGATCGTGTCCCACCTGTTGAAGACGACCGACAGCGCGATTCTGATTGGGGAGGATTGCAACAGCACCGGAGCGGAAAGCGGCGAGGCCGCCGCCGCGCTGGGGCCTGAGCTGGCCGGGCGCTGCCGCCACCTGCGCCTGACCGGCAACGACACGCCCTACACCCACAAGGCGTTTCTCATCAACCGGATGGCCGAAGCGGCGGACACGCCCATCGTCGCCCTGCACGACACCGACATCGTCGTCGATCCCGTCCAATATGTATTGGCGCGCGACGCGGTGCGGCGCGGCGGCGGGCTGGTCTTCCCCTACAATGGCTGGTTTTTCTGGATCACCGGGCGGGAGGTGCACCGGTTCGGCTACACCCTGTCCGCCGCGCCGCTGAACGCGGTGTGCCCGCGCTTTCCGCTGATGCACCGCAACTCGCCGGGCGGCAGCGCCTTTTTCGACCGGGAGCGGCTGTTCGCGGCGGGCGGCTACAACGAGCGCTTTCTGTCCTGGGGCTACGAGGACGACGAGATCGTCGAGCGTTTCCGCCGTTTGGGGTTGAGCGTGGAGCGCACCCCCGGCCCGCTCTATCACCTGGAGCATGAGCGGCCGGAAAACTCGACCGACCAGAACCCTTTCATCGACGCCAACCGCGCCGAGCTGGAGCGCATCCGCCGGATCGATCCCGACGCCCTGCGCGCCGACATCGCCCAAGGCGGGCTGCGGCGGCCCCTGCTGACCCGCCGCGACCTGCCCGAAACGAAACCGCCCCCCGCTGCGCCCCTGTAAGGGCTGGGCGAGGGGCGTTGGTTTCCATGAGGGCGCGGTTCTTCAGAACGGGCGTCAGCCGTTCTTCGCGCGCACCCGATGAACGGCGGCGAAGAAGCCCTCGACCTCGGCGGTGAGCACGCGGGAGCGGTCGGCGACGCTGGCGGCGGCGGAGAGCACCTGACTGGCCGCGCTGCCGGTTTCCGCCGCAGCCCCCCGGATGCCGCCAACGGTTGTGCTGACCTCTTGCGATCCGTGCGCGGCCTGCTGGATGTTGCGGGCGATCTCCTCGGTCGCCGCCCCCTGCTGCTCGACGGCGGCGGCGATGGTCGAGGCGATGCGGCTGACCTGGGCGATGGTGTCGCCGATGCTCTGCATCGAACCGACCGTCTGTTCGGTCACGCTGCGGATCTCCTCCACCTGGGCGACGATGTCCTCGGTGGCCTTGGCGGTCTGGTTGGCGAGGTTCTTGACCTCCTGCGCCACGACGGCGAAGCCCTTGCCCGCTTCCCCGGCGCGCGCCGCCTCGATGGTGGCGTTCAGCGCCAACAGGTTGGTTTGGGCGGCGATGGATTGGATCAGCGTCACCACGTCGCCGATCTGCTGGGCGCCCTGCGCCAGCGCTTCGACCGTGGCGTTGGTGCGTTCGACATCGGCCACCGCCGCGCTGGCGATGCGCGCCGATTCATCGACCTGCCGCCCGATGTCGCGGATCGACGCCGAGAGCTGTTCGGTGGTCGCCGCCACGGTCTGGACGTTGCCGGAGGATTGTTCGGCGGTGGCGGCAACGGACACGGCCTGACCGTTGGTGCGGCTGGCGATGGTGGTCAAGGCCTCAGCCGTCGCCTTCAGCTGGACGGCGGCTGTGGACAGTTCGCCAGCCAAGCCACCGGCCTTCGTTTCGAAATTGCGTTGCAGCGTGGCGAGCGCGGCGGCTTGTTCCTGCTGCGCGGCCCATTCGGCCTTCTGCGCCAGATCAAGGTCACGGGCGCGGATCAACCCCTGTTTGAACACCTCCACCGCGTGAGCCATGGTTCCGGCCTCGTCCCGACGGTCGAGCGCTGGAACCGGAGTGTCGAGCGCGCCGTCAGCCAAGTGCGCCATCGCCGCCGCCATGCCGGTCAGGGGACGCGCCAGACTCCCGCCGATGGCCAAGGCGACCAGTGTGCCGATGGCCACGCAACCCAATCCAATGGTGGCGGACAGCCAAGCGAGGCGGTTGGCATCCTCCATGATGCTGGCCTTCGGCACAGCGACCACGAACGACCAGACAGCGCCGGTCCGACCCAGGCGGATCGGCGACACCCGGACATAGTGATCGCGACCAGACAACGCGGCGTACCCCTCATACGGACCGCCCGACGCGATGGCGCGCTGGGCGGCGGCGGGCAGATCATCGGCGGGTTTGGACAGGCGCGCGGCGTCGGGATGAGCGACATAGCGTCCGGAGGCGGACAGAACGGCGACATAGCCGGTTCCATAGGGCTTCACCGAACGGACGATGTCGGTCAGGCCAGACAGGGACAGATCAATCCCGGCCACGCCGACCACCCGACCTTGGTCGAGCACCGGTGCGGCGGCGCTGGTCATCAGCAGTTTGGTCTGATCGTCGAGATAGGGTTCGGTCACGACCTCTTTCTTCGCCGTCGCCGCCGCCTTGTAATACTCTTTCCCCTGCACCTCGGCGTAGGTCACACCATCGCTGTCGTCGGCCTTTGGGCCGCTGGAGGAGGGGAGCCACAGCAGGCTCATCCGCCCGGTTTTGGGCAGCCCCAAAATCTCGGCACCCGCCTTGCGGTCGGCAAAATCCGTGTCTTTCCCATCAAAGCCGTTGTCGGCCATGTCGATCCAGACCCCGGCGTAGAGCGGGGTGGCGTTGGCAAGCTCCTTGAGGTAGCGGTTGACCACGCTGCGGCGCGGATCGGGATGTCCACGCTCGACCACGGCCAACGCGGCGATGCCGCGCGCGTCTTCCACCGCCGCACCGATGTCGGCGGCTACGCGGGTGGCTTGACGTTCGGCCAGTTCGGCGGCCAGCGCGATCGCCGTCTCTTCCGCCGATTCCCGTGACACCATCATCGACACACCGGTGATCGCCGCTGCGCCAGCCGCCAGCACCGCAATCATGCCGATCACAATTTTCGTCCGCAGCCCCAACGCCATCCGCTTCACCGCAAGATCCAACCCTGTCATTCGAAAGATTGGACTCTCATATGCCTAACAATGAAGCAGCGCAACGGGATTTGAGACCCATTATCAAATCGAAATCCGCATGACAGCGCTCACAGGTTGCGTCTTGCGACGACAAAAGGAGCTGTCTAGACTTTACAGAACTGCAACAGAGGGGAACGGGAGTGCTTGGATCGCCCGGCCAATTCGCATCATCGGACACGCCGTTGGCACCGTCTGTGCCGCGTGGAACGCGAATCTATGCGGTTGGCGACATTCACGGACGACTCGATCTGCTTGATGCGTTGCTGGACCGAATCCAGTACGACGCCGAAGACGCCCCCAGTCTGCTCAAGTCTTTGGTTTTTTTGGGCGATTACATCGACCGTGGTCCGGAATCCGCCCGTGTGATCGAGCGGTTGATCCACGGTTTGCCCCCCATGTTCAGCGCCGTCTGCCTGCGTGGAAACCACGAGGATGTGATGCTGCGCTTTTTGGAGGATGTGCGCGCGGCCCCCGGATGGCTCACCTACGGTGGACGCGCGACGTTGGTCAGCTATGGAGTTGATGCTCCACCGCCCGACGCCTCGCAAACCCGCCTGATGATGGCACAACGTGATCTCAATCAGGCATTGCCCGATCATCACCGTGCCTTTCTCAGCGGTCTGCGCTGTCACGTCAGCTTTGGCGATTATTACTTCGTGCACGCCGGCGTGCGGCCCGGCGTGCCGCTGGACCGCCAACGGGATACGGATCGTCTGTGGATCCGTCAGGAGTTTTTGAATTCGCGCGCGGATCTCGGCAAGGTCATCGTCCATGGCCACACCGTGGCTGCAGAGCCGGAATCCTATCCAAACCGCATCGGCATTGACACCGGTGCCTATGCCACCAACCGGCTGACCGCGTTGGTGCTGGAGGGAACCGAACGCCGCTTTCTGTGCACCGCTTGACGTTGGTGGCGCAGCTTATGCCGCCGTGTTCTGGGTGAGGAGGGTGGTCAACCAGCGGAAATTGGCACCGTTGCCACTGGTGATCGCGCTTTCCACCACCTGAGACGCGCCGTTGGCATCGGGAAAGGCCAAATCCGGCGTCTGCCCTCCCTGGTCGTCCGCCGCGCCACCAACCTCTTGCGCGAAAAGGGAAACAGCCCCCACGCCCAACCGGACCGACGGTTGGCTGTTGGCGACGACGCCCGCACCGGATGCCGACAGATCGGATCCCTGATCGACACCGTTCAGCGTCTGGAGCATGGCCGCGAATTGACCCGCCAGCGCGCCCGCATCACGGGTCGCACCCGTGCCTTTGCGCTCCAGGACGTCTTCCGCCCGGATGCGCATCGCTTGCATGGCCTCGCTGTTGGCCATCATCGACATGGGACCACCCCTGTGGTGTTTGGCGAACCCACAGGCTCAAGCAAATTTCGCGCCAAGAGGAAGGGCCACAATCACAAGGCCAGACACGCCCGCAGGCCGATCCACTGGGCAAAAACATCCCGGAGACCGGCAAAAATTTCCTCCCATCCCGGCAGCTCTTGCCGGGATGGGAGATGGCGATCAATCGCGGAAATTGTCGTACTGCAACGGCTGTTCGATGCCCATGCGCTTGACATGGGCAATCGCCTCTTGCAGATCGTCGCGCTTCTTGCCGGAAACGCGCAGTTCATCGCCCTGGATGGAAACCTGCACCTTCATTTTGCTGTCCTTGATCGATTTGACGATCCGTTTGGCCAACTCCTGCGCGATTCCCTGTTTGACCGTGACGGAATGACGCAAGGCGTCGTTCGCCGCCCGCTCCGGTTTGGTGGAGAAATCCAGGGCCGAGGCGTCGAGCTTGCGCCGCGTTACATAGACCCGCAGCAGTTCCTGCATCTGCAAGAGTTTCGGTTCGTCGTCGGCCAGCAGAACGATGGTGTTGTCCGTGCGCTCCACCGTGCATTTCGACCCTTTGAAGTCGAAACGGGTTTCAATTTCGCGACGGACACCGGCGATGGCGTTGTCGATTTCGTGGATGTCCGTCTTGGACACGATGTCGAACGACGGCATGGCGGCTTTCTCCCTTGGGCAATACCGGAATTTGGCCGCACCCTAAAGAAGACGGCCGTTGCACTCAACAGCCGCCTTCAGTGCTGCCGATCAGGTCATCTGTTCGGCGTGGTGGCAGGCGACCAGACGGTCGTCCACCGGGCGCAGGGCCGGAACCTCCGCCGCGCAGCGGTCGGTGGCGAACGGGCAGCGCTTGTGGAAGGAACAGCCCGGCGGCGGGTTCAACGGCGAGGGCAACTCGCCCTTCGGGATGACCCGCTCAACCCGCAGGGCCGGATTCACGCGCGGGGTCGCCGCCAGCAAAATGCGGGTGTAGGGGTGGCGCGGGCGGTTGAACACCACGTCCTTGGCCCCATGCTCCACCGGCTTGCCCAGATACATCACCATGATGGCGTCGGCGATGTGACGGACGACGCTGAGATCGTGCGAGATGAACAGATAGGCGAGGTTCAGCTCCTCCTGCAAATCCATCATCAGGTTGAGAACCTGCGCCTGGATCGACACGTCGAGCGCCGACACCGGTTCATCGGCCACGACCACGCGCGGGTTGAGCATCAGGGCGCGGGCGATGGCGATGCGCTGGCGCTGGCCGCCGGAGAACATGTGCGGGTAGCGGTCGACCTGATCGGGGCGCAGCCCGACCTTGCCCATCATGGCGACGGCGCGCGCGCGCCGTTCGTCCTTGGGCATGTCGGTGTTGATGACCAGCGGTTCGGTCAGGATGGAGCCGACGGTCTTGCGCGGGTTCAGCGACCCGTAGGGGTTCTGGAACACCATCTGGACGGTGCGGCGCAGCTCCTTCAGCTCCGCCGCGCTGCGGCCCAGCACGGTGCGCCCGTCGTAATGAAGCTCGCCCGAGCTGGGCGGCTCGATCATGGTGACGGAGCGGGCCAGGGTGGATTTGCCGCAGCCGGATTCCCCGACCACGGCCAGCGTCCGCCCGGCCTGAAGCTGGAACGACACGCCGTCCAGCGCCTTGACCGTCGCCATCGGTTTGAACACGCCGCGTTTGACGGCGTAGTGTTTGCGCAGGTTGTGGGCTTCCAGAACGACGGGGCTGTCGGTGGTGGTCTGCGTGGTGCTGGTCATTGGATCGCCCCTTCGGCACCCAGGTGCCCGTCAGGCAAGGGGAAAAAACAGCGGGCAAGGCCGTTGTCCACGTCGGTCAAGGCTGGGCGTTCGGCCCGGCAACGGTCGGTCGCAAAGCGGCAGCGCGGCCCGAACAGGCAGCCCGCCGGGCGGTCGGCGATGCCGGGAACCATGCCCGGAATCGTCGGCAGGCGGCGCTTGCCCAAGGCCCGTTCCGGCAGCGCGTCGAGCAGCGCCCCGGTGTAGGGGTGGCGCGGGCGGGCGAACAGATCGGCCACCGGCCGGGTTTCCGCCACCTGCCCGGCGTACATCACCGCGACCCGCTGGGCGGTTTCCGCCACCACGCCCATGTCGTGGGTGATGAGGATCAGGGCCATGCCCCGTTCCTTTTGCAGGCGGACCAGCAAATCCAGGATCTGCTTTTGGATGGTGACGTCCAGCGCCGTCGTCGGCTCGTCCGCCACCAGCAGGCGCGGGTTGCAGGCGATGGCGATGGCGATCATCACGCGCTGGCTCATGCCGCCGGAAAGCTGGTGCGGGAAGGCCGACAGCCGGGTTTCCGGGGCGGGAATGCCCACCTGCTCCAACAGGGCGATGGCGCGGTGACGCAGCGCCTTGCCCGACAGCCCTTCATGCACCCGCAGGGTTTCCATGATCTGGAAACCAACGGTGAAGCAGGGGTTCAGGCTGGTCATCGGCTCCTGGAACACCATGGCGATGTCCTTGCCGGTGATCTTGCGCCGCTTGGACGGGGCCAGCGTCAGCAGGTCGGTGCCGCCGAACATCATGCGGTCGGCGACGATGCGCCCGTTGCTGCCCAGCAGCCCCATGACCGCCAGCGACGTGACCGATTTGCCGGAGCCGGATTCACCGACGATGCCGACGACCTCGCCCTCGTCCACGGTCAGGTCGATCCCATCCACCGCGCGGAAGGTCCCGGCGCGGGTGGTGAACTCGACCGACAGGTTCTTGATGTCGAGAAGAGGCATGGCGTCAACGCTTCAGCTTGGGGTCGAGCGCGTCGCGAAGACCGTCGCCCAACAGATTGAAGGCCAGAACCGTCACCAGGATCGACACGCCGGGCCAGGTGACGACCCACGGCGCGCGCTGGAGGAACTGGAGGGAGGAGGCCAGCATCGTGCCCCATTCGGGCGTGGGCGGCTGCGCCCCCAGACCCAGGAAGCCCAACGCGGCGGCGTCGAGAATGGCGGTGGAAAAGCCCAAGGTTGCCTGGACGATCAGCGGGGCCACGCAGTTGGGCAGCACCACGATCAGCATCAGGCGCAGCGGCCCGGCCCCGGCAACGCGCGAGGCGATCACATAGTCGCGGTTCACCTCCGCCAGCACCGCCGCGCGGGTCAGGCGGGCGTAGTGCGGGATGACCACGACCGACACCGCGAGCATGGCGTTGACCAGCCCCGGCCCGAGGATGGCGGCCACCACCACGGCCAGCAGCATGCTGGGCAGCGCCAGCAGGATGTCCATGACGCGCATGATCAGCACATCGACCATGCCGCCGAAGAAGCCGGCGACCATGCCGAAGGCCAGCCCGACCGCCAGCGACAGCGTAACGACGATCACGCCGATCATCATCGACAGCCGCGCGCCGTACATCAACCGGGACAGCATGTCGCGCCCGATGTCGTCGGTGCCCAGAATGAAGCGCCAGCTTCCGCCATCGGCCCAGACCGGCGGGGTCAGGATGGCCTCGCGGAACTGGATGTTGGGGTCGTGCGGGGCCAGCCATTCGGCGAACAGGGCGATCACGGTGATGGCCAGGATCACCGCCAGCCCCAGCAGCGACCCCTTGTTCTGTTTGAAGTGATACCAGAATTCCAGCAGCGGATGCGGCGGACGCGACACCGGCGCGGCGGCGGGGGATTGGGAAGCGGACATGGGAACACTCACCGCGCGTGACGGATTCGGGGGTTGAGGACGCCGTACAGCACGTCAACCAACAGGTTGACGGCGATCACCGAGGTGGCGATCAGCAGCACGCCGCCTTGCAGCGCCGGGTAATCGCGGCGACCGATGGATTCGATCAGCCATTTGCCGATGCCGGGCCAGGAGAAGATGGTTTCGGTCAGAATGGCCCCGCCCAGCAGCGTGCCGACCTGAAGCCCGATGACCGTGACCACGGGGATCAAGGCGTTGCGCAGCGCGTGCATCCCGATCACCCGGCTGTCCGACAGCCCCTTGGCGTGGGCGGTGCGGATGTAATCCTCGCCCAACACCTCCAGCATCGCCGACCGGGTCATGCGGGCCACCACCGCCAGCGGAACCGTGCCCAGCACGATGGTCGGCAGGATCAGATGGCGCAAGGCCGACCGGAAGGCGTCGTATTCACCCGCCATCAGCGTGTCGATCAGCATGAAACCGGTCTGCGGTTCGATGTAGTAGAGCAGGTCGAGGCGCCCCGACACCGGCGTCCAGCCCAGCGCGACCGAGAAGAACAGGATCAGCAGCAGGCCCCACCAGAAGATCGGCATGGAATAGCCGGTCAGGCTGATGCCCATCACCCCATGGTCGAACAGCGAGCCGCGCTTGACCGCCGCCAGGATCCCGGCGGGCAGGCCGATCAGGGTGGCGAACAGCATGGCGGACAACGCCAGTTCCAGCGTGGCCGGGAACAGGGTGACGAATTCGGTCAGCACCGGGTTGTGGGTGATCAGCGAGACCCCGAAATCACCGTGCAGAACGTTCCACACATAATCCAGGAACTGCCGCCACAGGGGCAAATCCAGCCCCAACTCGTGCCGGAACTGGGCCAACCGCTCGGGCGAAATGCCGCGCTCGCCGACGCGAACCTCAATGGGATCGCCGGGCACGAGCCGGATGAGAATAAAGGTCAGAAAGGTGATGCCGAGAAAGGTTGGAATCACCAAGCTCACCCGCGTCAGGATGAAGCGCAGCATCGCGTTGTCACTCTTTTGAAAGAAATCGGTCATACACCGCGCGTCACCGTGCTTTTTAAAACCACGGACAGAAAGCGCGTTATCAGATCAAAACCACCGCCCCATCAAACACACACACCCTTCAAACGCAAAGCGGGCACGGCGTAGAGTGGAACAGGCTTAAGCACGGGCAAGCTGGGGTGGTGCGGTTCACCGTCCCCGGATGCGACTCTCCCCTCCCGCCCGGCGGCGTGACATCACATCCGGGGGCGAGAGGGGAGGATCGTCCGTTCAAACGGTCACTGCTTCAGATCAAGGCCGTCAAAGTAATGGATGCCGAACGGATCCATCTTGTAACCCTGAACCGCCTTGTTCAGACCCATGTACACGACCGAATGGGCAATGGTGTACCAGGGGGCTTCTTCCTTGAAGATGACCTGGGCCTGCTCATACAGCTTGGTGCGGGCGGCGATGTCGTTCGTGCGCTTGGCCTGAACGACCAGGCTGTCGAACTCCTTGTTGCACCACTTGGACAGGTTGTTCCCGCCGGGGCGGGCGGCTTCGCATCCGAGCAGCGTGTAGAGGAAGTTGTCAGGGTCGCCGTTGTCGCCGGTCCACCCCAGCATGCCCATCTGCTGCTCGCCCTGCTGCATGCGCTTGCGGTATTCGCCCCACTCGTACTGGACGACCTTGGACTTGATGCCGACCTTGGCCAGATCGGCCTGCATCATCTCGGCCACGCGCTTGGCGTTCGGGTTGTAGGGGCGGGACACCGGCATGGCCCACAGGTCGGTTTCAAAGCCGTTCGGATAGCCCGCCTCGGCCAGCAGCTTCTTGGCGCGCTCCTGGTCGTACGGGTAATCCTCGATCGCCTTGTTGTAGGACCACATGGTCGGCGGGATCGGGTTCTTGGCGGGGGAGCCGGCACCCTGATAGACCGCGTCGACGATGGCCTTCTTGTCGATCGCCATGCTGACCGCGCGGCGGACCTTTACGTCGTCAAACGGCTTCTTCAGCGTGTTGAAGGCGAGGTAGCCGACGTTCAGCCCTTCCTGCTCCTGCACATTGATCGACGCGTCCTTCTTCATCGCGTCGAGATCGGCGGGGTTGGGATAGGACATCACGTGGCATTCACCGGCCTTCAGCTTGGCCAGACGGACCGCCGCGTCGGGGGTGATGGCGAACACCAGATTGTCGATGGCCTGCTTGCCACCCCAGAACGCATCAAACGCCTTGAAGCGGATGACGGCGTCCTTCTGATAGGCGACGAACTGGAACGGGCCGGTGCCGATGGGGGCCTGATCGACCTTTTCCGGCGTGCCCTTCTTCAGCATCGCTTCGGCGTATTCAGCCGAATGGATGCCCATGAAGGGCATCGCGACGTTGGCCAGGAACGGGGCCTCAATCGCGTTCAAGGTGATC
Organism: Azospirillum griseum; assembly: GCF_003966125.1. Taxonomy (GTDB): domain Bacteria; phylum Pseudomonadota; class Alphaproteobacteria; order Azospirillales; family Azospirillaceae; genus Azospirillum; species Azospirillum griseum. Next base: position 243,579 of record NZ_RXMA01000004.1, on the reverse strand, counting down.
TTGACGGTCAGGGCGTCGACCTTCTCAACCGACTTCAGCAGAGAAGGCATCGCCATGTCGGCGAAGTAATCGTAAGCACCGCCCGACACCTTGTGGAACGGATGTTCCTTTTTCCATTGTCGTTCGATCGACCAGATCACATCGTCGGCGTTCAGATCGCGGGTCGGTTTGAAATCGTTGTTGCTGTGCCACTTGACCCCGGCGCGCAGCTTGAAGGTGTAGACCAACCCGTCGTCGGAGATCGTCCAGGATTCCGCCAAACCGGGCACAACCTTGGTGCCGCCGCGTTCAAACTGGACCAGGGTGTTGATGACCGGCAAAGCCGCGTCCCAGCTGGTTCCGGTCGTGTTCAACGCCGGGGTGAAGTTCTCGGGGCTGCCCTCGGAGCAATACACAAGGGTTTTGGCGGCCTGAGCGGGTGCGGCCAGCGCCAGCGCCGCAGCCATACCAAGCCCGGCACCCAGCAGGATGCGCTTCATTCTTTGGTCTCCCGATTCCCGTTGTGACGATCTTTGATGAGCCGTTCGGCCTTGGGATCTTGGGGTATTTGGCTCGCGCTTGCGTCACCTGTCAACGTCAACATGCATACGGCGCTACTCTACTCTTCGGAGCATTCCACCAGCGCTGAAAATGAGCGAATCCGCACGTTTTTTTACTTCAAAACGAAACAGTTGCAAACGCAATTGAATTGTTTCTCCCGGAAACAGATTGCCTCCCAATCGAATCAGTCCACCTTCTGCGAACATCTGCCATGCAGAGCCAACGCTCCCTTCGGTTCCATGGCGTGATAGGTTTTTGCGATTCGGCTCTGCGTTGCCCTCCTTCCAGCGGCGTTTCCCATCCATGCATTTCCTGTTGAGCCGTGGTCCGGTGGCTGTGATCGGCCTCTACCTGATCGCCTCGGCGCTTTTGGCTTCAAACCCGGTGTTGGGGCGGGCCGTGGCGCACGCTGTGCCACCGGTTGGCATGGCGTTCTGGCGTTGGCTTCTGGCCTTTCTCATCGTTCTGCCGGTGGCGCTGCCCGGTTTGCTGACCCACCGTCACCGCCTGTTGCGGGATTGGCGGCGCTTCTTGTTGCTGGGCGTGTTGGGGCAGGGAATCTCCGGGGCCATTGTCTATTATGGCCTGGTCCACACCAGCGCGACCAACGCCAGCCTGATTTACGCCACCAGCCCGGCGATGGTGCTGGGGATTGCCGCTGCATGGTTGGGAGACCCCATTCGCCCGCGTCAGATCGCGGGCATTGGGCTGGCGATGGCCGGGGTGGTGGCGATCCTGACGCGGGGTGATCCGGGCGCGCTGCGCACCCTGTCCTTCAACACCGGGGATCTGCTGGTTCTGGTCGGCGCGGTGTCCTGGTCGCTCTACACCATTCTCCTGCGGCAGACGAGCAACCCATTGCCGGTTGTGACCAGCTTTGCCGCCAATGCCCTGGCGGGCGTGATTGTGCTGGCTCCCTTTTACGTGTGGGAGGGCATTGCCGTGCGACCGATGCCGCTGACCCTCACCACGCTGCTGTCCATTCTGGCCGTGGCGCTGTTCGCGTCGGTCCTGGCGCTGCTGGCCTATCAAAAGGCGATTGCGTGGATGGGGGCGGCGCAGGCGGCCACAACCCTGTATGTCTCACCTTTGTGGGCGGCGTTGGCGTCCTGGCTCCTTCTGGGCGAAGGGCTGGAATCGTTTCATCTGCTCGGTGCGGCTCTGGTTCTGCCCGGCGTCACCTTGGCAACCGTGCCACCCCGCCCGTTGGCGTGATGGCGATGACCCGTATCGCCTCCCTGAAAGTGACCGCGATGACTGTGCCCGTTGTGATTTGTGCCGATGACTATGGCTTGGCACCGGGGGTCAACCTTGCCATTCGTGAGTTGATCGCCTTGGGCCGCATCACGGCCACGTCGGTGATGAGCCTGTGCCCCCATTGGGAGGCGGAGGCGGCGGCCCTGCGCGCGGTGGCCGGTCACGCCGACGTCGGCCTCCACTTCACCCTGACCGACCAACGCCCGCTGGGACCGATGCCGCATCTGGCTCCCGATGGGCGATTGCCGTCGCTTGGTCGGTTGATGGCGATGGCCTATCGCCAGGCTTTGGATGCGGCCGAAATCCGGGCGGAACTCACCCGCCAGATCGACGCCTTCACCGCCGTATGGGGCAGGCCTCCGGCCTATATCGACGGGCATCAGCACGTGCACCAGTTGCCGACGGTGCGCGACGCGGTGGTCGATGCGGCGGCGGCATGGCCGGGGACCTATGTCCGTCGATGCGGCGAACCCATCGCAGCGGTTCTGGCCCGACGGGTGGCTGTCCCCAAAACACTGCTGATTGGCGGGCTTGGGTTCGGCTTGTCGCGCCGGCTCGACGCCCGTTCGATCCCAGCCAATGACCGGTTTGCCGGAGTCTATGATTTTGCCACAGCGGAACCCTTTGCCGCGTTGATGCCGCGCTTTCTGGCGGGTTTTCGCCATGGCAAAGCCGGGCGCAACCTGATGATGGTTCATCCTGGCTTGCCCGACGAGGCGCTGCGCCGGGTCGACAGCCTCGTGGAGCCGCGCCGCGCGGAGTATGAGTATCTCAAAGGGGCGGATTTCGCCGCGTTGTTGGAACGGCAGGGCATCCGCCCTGTCCGCTTCCAGGATCTTCCGTCAATCTCGTAGCGCTGCAACCAGGGCCTGCGTCAGACCTCCGGGTCGTTCGCGCGTTTGCGCAGCTTGAAGCGTTGAACCTTGCCGGTTTCGGTGCGGGGTAGAGCGTCGAGAAATTCCACCGCGCGCGGGTATTTGTACGGCGCGATGTGTTCCTTCACATAGCTTTGCAGATGTTCGATCAACCGGTCGTCAGGGTGCATGCCATCACGGATGACGACGAAAGCCTTCGGAATCGTGCCGCGCACCGGATCCGGAACGGCAACCACCGCGCATTCCTGCACCGCTTCATGCCCCAGCAGGATGTTTTCCACCTCAAGACCGGAGATCTTGTAACCCGCCGACACGATCAGATCGTCGGTGCGCGCGTGGTACCAGAAGAAGCCATCCTCATCGACATGGAACGCGTCGCCGGTCAGGTTCCATCCCTGTTGCACATAGGCTTCCTGGCGCGGATCGTCGAGATACAGACATCCTGTTGCCCCCCGCACGGCGAGCCGCCCGACCTGTCCCGGCGGCACCGGTTGGAACTGTTCGTCCACCACCATGGCTTCATAGCCGGGAACCGGTTTGCCGGTTGATCCGGGGCGAACCTCGCCCGGGACGGCGTGCAGAACAGCGTTCAACAGCTCGGTGGTGCCCAGGCTGTCGAGAATCTCCAGCCCGGTTGCGGCCCGCCACCCCTCGAAGGTGGGCAGCGGCAGCGGTTCGCCCGCCGACACGCACAGCCGCAGCGAGGTCAAACGGTCGGCCAAGTCCGGTTCGCTTTGCAGATGGGCGATCATGCCCCGATAGACGGTGGGAACCGTGAACATCACGGTGGCACGATGGCGGATCGCCGCGTCCAGCAAACGATCGTGCGTTCCGCGTTCCAGCAACACCACCGACGCGCCGATGCGCAGCGGAAACAACAGCAAGCCACCCAGACCATAGGCGAAGGCCAACGTCGGTGATCCGCAAAACACGTCGTCCGCCGTGGTGTGCAGGATCGAGCGCGGCGACAGATCGGCGATGGCGAGCAGGTGGCGGTGCAGATGCGCCGCCGCTTTCGGTGTGCCGGTGGTCCCGGACGTGAAGGCGATCAGCGCCACATCGTCGTTGGCCGTGTCGGCGGCGACAAAACCGGTGGGCTTGGTGGCGATCCGGTGCTCCAATTCGCCACCCTGGAACCCGACCAACCGCATGGAGGGCGGAGCCGCCTCCTCCAGATCATCAAGATAGCGTTGATCGCACAACGCCATGGTGATCGACGCCCGATTCAGAATGTCGGCCAGTTCCGGTGCGCGCAACAGCGGCATGGTCGGAACCAGCACGGCACCCGCTTTGATCACCGCCAGCCAGCAAACGGCCAGCATGGGCGTGTTCGGCCCCCGCAGCAAAACCCGGTTGCCGGGAACGATGCCGTAATCCTCCGTCAACACGCGGGCAACGCGGTCCACGGTGTCGCGCACCCGGCCGTAGCTCCACACCTCGTCCCCACCGATCAGGCATGGACGGTCGTCCCAACCGCGTTCCCGCCACCCGTCCAACAGGGTCGCGATGGCGTTCAGACGGAGCGGATAGGCCAGCTCGGGCCGGTCGAGCAGAAAATCGGGGCGTTGCGACGAAGGGGGAAGGCGGTCGCGGGTGAAGCTGTCGAGATGGCCGGAACGTTCCATGCGCTCACCGCCCCCCCGCCGACGCCGGAGCAGGGGTGTTCGGACCTCTCCGACAATGGTGACACAAGGGTTCATTCTGCGCAGCCCGGACACGGGCCACAGCAAAGGCGCTAGCCATCATGGATATGCTCCAACTCCCCCTGCGGTCGGTGCGCGCACGCACCCCCGTCATTTTTAGGCTTACGACTATAGTGCCGGGCCGGGTCGGAGAGCCATGCAACAAAGGAATGGTGGACGCACCATCAATCGCCATTTTTGACGGGGCAGCCGGTTGAACCGGGGGGCTTAAGCCTCGCGCAGATACAAATCGATCTCACCCTGCTCCATGACGTGGGCGGCACCATGGATGATGCCGTTCGCCACCTGGATGATGCGGTGGATCATGGCGACGGATGTCTGGCAATCGGCCCGCAACTTGTCCGGATCGCCCCCTTGGATGTCGGTTGCAACCCGCTCCAACGTCCGGGCAATGACCTGATGGGCTTGGGTTATGGTGTCCTCGAACGGAAGACGGAATTTCGAGGGGACATGGCTGTAGGCTTCGATGGCCAGCAGTTTGTCCGAAAAACCACTGTCCTGGAAATGCTCGGCGTAGCTTTTCGGTTGCCAGATCTGACATTCCTCCAACATGTCCGGCATGTCGGGAATCATCTCGATTAACATCACGATTTCATTGAAGTGATTGAGATAGTCTGTGGCCAGCAAGGTCTTTTCGGAAATGTTCGTGCCCTGCACGCGGGCGCGCCACATCGTGTAATCGGCCAATTCGTCTGGCGGAACGCCGTCGGTCACGGACAGATCATTCTCTTGGTCTTCCATGCGCCAATCCGAACCCGATGAAGCCGACACAACACGGCATAATGCCGCACACAAGCATCAATCAACACTGTGCAACGCTGTCATTAACTTCCGATTAAGCGACTTGCAAGACCCGCATGGGGCAAACAAAGAAAAAACGCGCCGACCCGGGGGAGGTGTCGGCGCGTCTGAGGATCGGGAACACTCGCCTCGCCCTCGCACAGCCATGAGCTGGAGGGCAATGTCAGAGTAGTCCTCTATGTCTTTCGGAATGGTTAAAGTTCTGTTGCTGTTTATCCTAACACCAAACAATCGGAGGCGCGATCTTTCCTCCGTCTCGTGACCAACTTGAAACATTCGCCGCGAGGGCCGATGAAATCTTGCCCACCTTGGATGTTTTTCTGCCGCTCGTGATCGGGTTGTGGGACACACATCTGTGGCTGTGTGTTCTGATGCACCACGAGACGGTCAACGGAACACCACGGTCTTGTTTCCGTTCAGCAACACGCGGTGTTCGACGTGATAGCGCACGGCGCGTGCCAGCACGACGTTTTCAATGTCCCGACCGATCGCCACCAGATCATCCGGCGTCATCGTGTGATCGACGCGTTCAGCCTCCTGCTCGATGATCGGACCTTCATCCAGGTTGGAGGTGACGTAATGGGCTGTTGCACCGATCAGCTTGACCCCGCGCGCATGGGCCTGATGGTAAGGCTTGGCCCCCTTGAAGCTGGGCAGGAAGCTGTGATGGATGTTGATGACACGACCGGCCATGCGCTCGCACAGTTTGCCCGACAGCACCTGCATGTAGCGGGCGAGGACGACCAGATCGACCTTTTCGGTGTCCACGATCTCCAACAGGCGTTCCTCCTGCTGGGCCTTGTTGTCGGGGCCGACCGGCAAATGATGGAACGGGATGTTGTGCCATGCGGCCAACTGGTAAAAATCCCGATGGTTGGACACAATGGCGGGGATTTCGATGGGCAGATAGCCGGTGCGGTAGCGATACAGCAGGTCGTTCAGGCAATGCCCGAACTTTGACACCATGATTAGCACACGCTGGCGGCGGCTGGCGTCGTGCACATTCCAGGTCATGGCGAAGCGTTCGGCCACCTGGGTGGCGAAATCCGTTTTCAGCGTCGCTTGCGAGGGACCGGCGGAGCCGGCCGAAAAGTGGATGCGCAGGAAAAACAGCCCCGACACCCGATCACCGAATTGGGCGCTGTCAATGATGTTGCAACTCCGATCCGCCAGAAAACCGGACACCGCGTAAACGATGCCGACGGCGTCGGGGCAGGAAATGGTCAGAATGTATTCGGAACCGGTGTCGGACATCGCGCGTCTACCATATGAACGGTCATCACAAATCGGGACGCTTGCGTAGCACGGATTGCCCGCCGCGTGCACCCGCTCGATGCAGAAAAGCCACCAACGCCCCAAAGCCGGGCGCACGCATCCGCTGGAAACGGAACCATGTCGGTGCCACAATGCCAGCGGGCCAACGGTTGGCGGCGGAGCGCACCATGACCTCGGGCGGCAAGATCATCGGCGAATTTGCAAAAGGCAAGGTTGACAAGCTGATGACACCGGAGGCGTCGGAAAGCGGTGCCCGTCATCGCATCCGGCATTTCATGGAAAACATGGATGCGGCGATCCTGGAGGCCAATTGCGAAGTGATCGGGCGCGAGTTGCCCGGTCTCAACCGTGAATCACTCCTGCGGATGGCCGTTCGCGTTGCTGAATTGCGCGCGGACTACATCCGCGCTGGAATCAAAATGGCCGAATCCCGTCATCCCAGCGCGGCAAGCGTTACCGAATTGGCGCGTCTGCGCACGGCCTACGAGGAAATGAAGACGGTTTATGAGGCCGCCGAACGGGTGATCGAGCGCGGATATGTCAAATTGACCTGAAAAACGAAACAAAACACGCCAATCAATCAAAACAAAGCCTCCTCCCACCGGTGTGGAGGAAGGGGTACCATCAAGCGGCTGGCCCTGGACAAACGTGGCGGGAACCTGCGGTCGCACCGGATTGATCAGCACCGGGATTTTCTTCTGCTTCGGATCACGGCGGAGACGGAGCTGATCTTGGCGATGTTGGCCGCGCATCTGACTGTCCGGCGTCACGGCACCAATGACGCTGCTGAGTGGTGCCATGAACGGTACGGCCCTCCTCGCCGACGTCGAGCGCATTCCGCTTCCCACCCGGACGACCGGCGACATGGTCGTGATGGACAATCCCCCGCCCTACGAAATTCCCCGCCGCCCACCACATCACCTGCCTCGTGAACCTGACACGAGTGTCCTGATGCATTTGAGCGTTGACTGGCTCAGTTGTTCGGATAGTTTGGTTGAACATCATATTCATTCCGGGCAGGTCGGACATGGCTGATCACAAGGCACCGACAGCGTTGAGCGACGACGATCTTGCCAATGTCACAGGCGGAAAAGGCCAATCCGACAGCGGGTTGCCCCTCTCACTCGGCGAAGGGAAGAGCCCGGAAGATATGCTGAAAGCCATCCAGCAGGAACGGCTGGACACCCTTGAGGAGTGGGTAAAGGCGCAAGTGGGCGAGGTCAAGGCCCACCAGTCGACAATCGGTGAGTTGAATCAAGGGTTGTCCGTGTTGAAAACCGCCGAGAAGGCGTTGGAGGCGCATGGACCGGATGCACAGGTTTCGCTGAAATCTCTGGCGACAGACTGGGGAAACCGTTCGGTCGACGAGTTGACCAAGGTTTTGGGCCTTTCCGCGAACGCTGTCCAGGATGGTGCGCTCAACAAAAAGGAACTTGAGTCCGCCATCACCGGAGTCCAAACCAAAATCGACACTGTGACTTCGGAAGCCCAAATGGATATGATCAAGCTACAGTCGTTGATGGACAAGCAGAGGCAAGCGTCAGACCAAATGAATGACCTGTTGGCGAAGTTCAAGAAATAGCCTTCATCATCACCTCCGGATAAATTGCGGTAGGAACCCCACCGGTTTTGACAGGGATGCCAGACGCAGTGCCGCCCTTCCGTCCGCAGGCGGTGGCCGTATTTACCAACGGCAGTGATCACAGGGATGCGCTCCGGGTGATGCGCCCGCGCCTGTGGGGGCTGGGCTTTTTTCTGACCACCGTCATCCTCGGCATTTTGGTGTGGAGCGCCTTCTTCATTGTTCCCGTCACCGTAAACGGTCGGGGCATTCTGCTCTCAGCGCGCGGGGTGGTGGACGTCGTCGCCGACGCGTCCGGTCAGATCCACGAATTGAACGCCCGCCCCGGCGACGCCGTCACGCCCGGCATGATCATCGCGCGGATCGATCAGCCGGAATTGCGATTGCAGCTTTCCATTGCCCGTGGAGAGTTGGACGACGCGTTGCGCTTCCACACCGATCTTCTTGGCTTCCAACGCCGGGACGCCGAGGCCCGCGCAGCGGCGCGCGGGGCGCGGCTTGCCTCACTGTCCGGCCGCCTCGCCGCATTGCGCGAGCGTCGTGACGCGCTGATCGAACAGCGAGACGGTGTTGAGCGCTTGGTCGCCCGGGGAACGATGACGCGCGAACGGCTGATTGCGGCGAGCGAAGCGGTGTTGGCGGTCAATGGCCAGATCGCCGATGCGCAGGACGAGACGGCGGCGATCGAATCAGAAAAAGCGGTCAAGGCAACACAGGACGAACAGGCCCGCTTCGACGCCGAACGCCGGGTGGCTGAGGCGCGTCGCCGGGTGACAGGGCTGGAGGAACGGCTGGACTGGATGGGCACCGTCCGCTCACCGTTCGATGGTCACGTCGTCGAGGCCAAGGCCAACATTGGCCAAGTGGTGCAGCCGGGAACATCGATCCTGACGGTGGAGCGCACGCCCAACCGCAAGTTGACTGGCGCGGTGGACAGCGCGGCGCCGCTGGTACCGACAGTCGTCGCCTATGTGCGTGCGGCCGATGGCAAAAAGCTGGCCCCCGGCATGGCGGTGGAGGTCTCGCCTGCGACCACCCGGCGTGAGGAGCATGGCTTCCTGCTCGGTCGGGTCATCAGCGTCGGCGAGATGCCCGCCAGCAGCGACGGGATGATGCGGACGCTGCAAAACGACCGGCTGGTGCAGACTTTCGTCGCCGAACTGGGGACACCGTTCGCTGTCTCTGTGGCGCTCGACACCGATCCCACGGCACCGACGCAACCCTTGTGGTCATCCTCACGCACCGCACCATCACCGCTTGCCAGCGGCACACTGGCCGATGTCCGCGTTACGGTGCGCTCCACCCCGCTTCTGGCGCTGGCGCTGCCCGCCTTGGGCGTTTTGTTCGACGGGAGGCCATAGGGTATGATGGGCCGGTCCGCGCGCGTCCGCACCCCGACCGTGTTGCAAATGGAGGCGGCCGAATGCGGGGCAGCGGCGCTTGCCATCATATTGGCCCATTTCGGGCGGTGGACGACGCTGGAGGAATTGCGGGTTGCCTGCAACGTCACCCGCGACGGCAGCTCCGCCCGCTCCATCGTCCAAGCCGCTCGCGCCGAAGGGCTGGACGTCAACGCGTCCCGTATGGAGCCGGAGCATCTGCACCGCATGCCCATGCCGGTCATCGTGCATTGGGAAATGGACCATTTTCTGGTGGTGGAGGGCTTTGGCCGTGGTGTCGTTCACCTGAACGACCCGGCGCGCGGACCGCGCCGGGTGTCCGACGCTGACTTCGACCGAGGCTTCACCGGCGTGGTGCTGTCGCTCCGCCCCGGCCCGATGTTCAAACCTTGCGGGCGCCCTCCATCGCTGTGGCGCGGTCTTGCCGATCGGCTGCGGGGAAACGGCGGTGCCGTCGCCTTTTCCGTGATGATTGCGCTGGCACTGGTTGCTCCGGGCCTGCTGGTACCGGCCTTTGCAAGGATCTTCATCGACCGCATCCTGATCGACCGCTTTGATCACTGGCTGGGGCCGCTGTTGCTCGGCATGGCGGGCTGCGCCACCGTGACCGGGCTTCTGGTCTGGTTGCAGCGCGAGGTGCTGCTGCGGTTGGAAACACGGTTGGCGGTCGTCGGCGCGCTGACGTTCGTCAACCATGTCTTGCGCCTGCCGATCCATTATTTCGCGCAACGCCAATCCACCCAGGTCGCTGGTCGGGCGATGCTGAACGACCGCGTTGCCCAGGTGGCGGCTGGCGAGGTCGGCGTCGCGCTGTCCAACCTGTTGACCGCGTCCGCTTTCCTGGTCGCCATGCTGGTTACGGTGCCCACTCTGTCCTGCATCGTGCTGCTGTTGGCGTTGGGCAACCTTGCTGTGCTGCTCCGGTCGACGCGCGCGCTGGACGACGACAACCGCCATCTGCTTGCCGCCGCCACCGATCACGCGGGCTTCGCCCGCCAGGGCCTGCGGATGATCGAGGAGTACAAGGCCGCTGGTGCCGCTGACCGGCTGCGCGCCCGGCTGGCGGCGATGAACGCGCGGGTGATCAACCTGCGCCAAGCCGTCGGTGCCGCGCAGGCGCGTCTCGTCGCCTTGCCGGGACTGACCACGGTGGCTTCCGGTGCCCTGGTGATGACGGTCGGCGGCAACATGGTCATCGCTGGCGACCTGTCGCTTGGCATGCTCGTCGCCTTTCAGGCGCTGACGGCGGGATTTCTTGCGCCGGTCGCAGCACTGGTCCAACTCGGCGCGCGGATTCAGGACGGGCAGGCCTGTCTCCGGCTGCTTGACGACACGCTCCGTCATCCACCCGCCGCCGAATTCAGCCGGGCGGACGTCCGTCCGGAGGAGGGAGACAACGCCGCGCGCCTCGCCGGTGCCGTGTCCGTGCGCGGCGTCGGCTTTCGCTGCGGGGTGGGCAGCCCGTGGCTGCTGGATGGGGTGTCGTTCGATCTGGCACCGGGTGAACGGCTTGGCATCGCCGGAGCGTCGGGGTCGGGCAAATCGACACTGGCCGCGCTCATCGCCGGCATCGTCGAGCCTTCGGTCGGCACCATCCTGTTCGACGGCGTTCCGCTGGCGGCGGTGCCGCGCCTGCAATTGCGCCGCTCCCTGGCCACCGTCGAGCAGCACGGCGCGATCTTCGAGGGCAGCGTCCGCGACAACATCACCCTGTGGGACCACAGCCTGCCCGAGGAACGCGTTGTGGCGGCGGCGCGCTGCGCGCTGCTGCACGACACGGTGTTGCGCCGGGGCGGTTACGGCGCGCGCGTGCGGGAAGGCGGTCGCGACCTGTCCGGCGGCCAGCGTGCCCGTCTGGAAATCGCCCGTGCGCTGGTGCGTGATCCACGCATTCTGATCCTCGACGAGGCGACCGCAGCGCTCGACGCCGAGACCGAGGCGCAACTTCTCGCCAACCTGCGCCTGTGCGGTGCCACCACCATCATCATCGCCCACCGTCATTCGGCGTTGCGCGATTGCGACCGCGTCCTCGTGCTCGACGGTGGTCGCGTGGTCCAGTGCGATGCTCCCGACCGGCTGCTGGCCGGTCCTGGTCCGTTTCGCCGTCTGATGCTGGCGGATTGAACGATGACGCTGGCTGATGACAGGGCAACGGTGCCGACCCTTCTGACGGGAAGGCATCTCGTGCTTGACGACACAACCGCCTGCCTTGCCGTCGTGGCGGGGGAGGTTGTGCTGTTTGCCGTGCGACGCGATGCGCCAGCGGCCCGCCAACCGATCGGCCGGATTCCAGCGGGCGGCCTGCTGTTTGGCCTGCCGCCCAGCCGGTTGGGCAACGAGGTCATGTTGGCTGTGGCAAACGCCGACGCCCGGCTTTACGGGCTGCCGCCCGAAGGCTGGCCGCAAACCGACCCATCCGATGCCTTCGCCGATGGTCTTGCCCTTTGGCTCCAGGCGCTGTCCGATGGGCTGGCCCCCGCTTTCGGACCCAGGCCGTTGTCGGACCTTGTCGCAGCGGACGGCGTATCCGTGCCCCTGGCCGCCGAGGCTGTTGTCGGCGGTTCCGGGGGAATCATCTGGATCGACCTGCCACCCGGCGGCGCGCGGCTCTTTGGCATCGAACCGGTGGGCGGGTTTCTGCCGCTGCCAACCGGTGCCTGGCTGGTTCTCGACGAACCGGGCGAGGTTCGGGCGCTCGACTGGCGGAGCGGGCTGGCCCGTCCCGACTGGCCGACCGGGCTGGCCGTTTTTGACGCCGCCGTCGCCGAACTGCTGCCACTGGCGCGCGGCCTTGCCGAGGTGGACGAAGCCCATCGGCTCCGCCGACGGCACAATGAGGAGGCGTTTGACACAGCGCAGGCTGCCGGGCGGATCGCCGACATTCTGGGCAACCGGCTGCCGCTGCGTGCGGAGGGTGGCGGCGATGGCCTGTTGGACGTGATGCGCGTCCTGGGCCGCGCGCTCGGCACGCCGGTCCGTCGCCCAACCAGAGGACGGCGTGCACAGATGGACATGCCGCCGACGCTGGAGGAGATCGCACGGGCGTCGGACCTCCGGCTTCAGCCGGTGCGACTCGCCGATGATTGGTGGAGAACCGAATCCGCTCCCATGTTGGCCTGGCGGGACGGTCGCACTCCGGTTGCCCTGGTTTGGCGCGGTGCTGGCTGGTGCGAGACCGACCACACCGGCACGGAACGCCCGGTCACGGCGGCCAACGCCGCTGGTGTGACGGTCGAGGCCCACGCCGTGTTCCGTCCGTTGCCGCTGCGTCCCGATGTCCTGGCCCTGCTGTCCACCGGAGTCGCCGGTGGCGGAGCGGACCTGTTGGTTTTCCTGGCGGCGCTGCTCGTCGGCAGCGTCCTTGCGCAAGCGTTGCCGGTTGCCAGCGGCTTTGTTTACGGTGTGCTGGTGCCGACGGCGCTGCCGGACGCGGTGATGCAGGTCGGGGCGCTGATGCTGCTGATCGGCGTCGCGGGCTTCGTTGCGCAGCTTGCGGGGGAGGCGGCGCGCCGTCGCTTTGCCGCCCGCGCCGACAGCCAAGTGCACGACGGTGTCTGGGACCGCATCGTGGGCCTGCCGCTCGGAGTCCTGCGTGGCTGGCCGAGCGCTGATCTTGCGGCGCGGGCGGCGGCGGCGGTGTCGGTTGCGGCGGGTGTGCGGCACTTCCTCTTCACGGCGGTCGGGGCGCTGGGCGTCGTGCTGTCCAGCTTGGTGGTCATCGCCTGGAACGATGCGGTTCTGGCCGGTCTGGCGGCGTCGCTGGTGGCGCTGCACCTTGCCGTCGGATTTCTTGCCGGGTGGCTGCAGGTGCGGGCCATGCTCGACGGCGAGCGTTTGCTGGGCAGTGCGGACAGCCTGTTGGCCGAGTTTGTCAACGGCATCGTCGCGTTGCGCGGTGCAGCGGCGGAGGGGCGTGCCCTGCTGCGGTGGACCGATTGCTTTGCGTCGCTGCGCGCCCGGCTGGTCGCCTCCCGCCGGATGGCGAACGCCTACGAGGCGTGGCAGGCGGCCTATCCCGGCTTCGCCACCGCTGTTCTGTTTGCGGCGATCCACGCCACCAGCGCCACGCCGGAGGGGACAGCAAGTCTGCCGGTGGCCACCGCTGTGGTCGTCCTCACCTCCTTTGCGCTGATGCTGGCGGGGGTCTCCCAGTTGCTGCGCGGTGGGCTTGCCGTCTGGTTGCTGCGCTCTGGCTGGGCCTACGCGAAGCCACTCCTCCAGGAAACGCCCGAGGCGCTGGCGGATTTGACCGATCCCGGCCCGCTGATCGGCGCAATCGAGTTCTCCTCCGTGGGGTTCGCCTACGGCGATGGGCCGACGGTTCTGTCCGACGTTTCGTTCCGAGCCGTGCCGGGGGACATGATCGCCATTGTCGGGCCTTCGGGGTGCGGGAAGTCCACGCTGGTGCGGCTGCTGCTCGGGCTTGAGGCCCCATCACACGGGGCTGTGTATGTTGACGGCCATGACACGCGCGCGCTGCACCCGGACGCCCTACGACGGCGGATCGGTGTCGTGTTGCAGGACAGCCGTTTGCCGCCGGGAACCATCTTCGAGATTGTTCGTGGTCTGACCGACGCCACGCCCAAACAGGTGTGGGAGGCGCTGGCCGCTGCCGCCATGGCGGAGGACGTCGCCGCCATGCCGATGGGCCTGCACACGTTGCTGCCCGACGCCTCGCGCACGCTGTCGGGCGGGCAGGTGCAGCGCCTCGTGCTGGCTGGTGCTCTTCTCGCCAAACCGGCGGTCCTTGTCCTTGACGAGGCGACCAGCGCGCTGGACAACAACGCGCAGGCGCGCGTCATGGAGGCCGTGCGACGCGTTCCCGCCACGCGCATCGTGATCGCCCACCGGCTCAGCACGATCCGCCACGCCAACCGCATCCTCGTCCTCGACGGTGGACGCGTTGTCGAGAGCGGCGGCTTCGATGAACTGATGAACCGACGGGGCCACCTGTACCGGTTGGTGAAGCGTCAGGAATTTCCAGGCATGGACCCAGCATCCCAACCGGAGTGAGCCGGTTGCGTTGAACGGTGCGATGCGATCAGGCCACGCTGTGACGGCGGCTTACGGTGCGGTTTCAAGAACCCCGCACCGGGTCAACCAAGTCGCCACAGTCGTGGCACGGCTTGGCCCGATCCTGGTTGACCAGTTCTCGATCAGCGCGCGCAAGCTGGTGACGGGAGGGAAGCTCGACATCAGCGGCGCCAACTCAACCCCAGCCAGCCACGCGATGGGGCGGGCAAGGGCTGGGTGGTGCAGGGCCATCCGCTCCTCAACGAAATTGTCGACCAGACAGGCGGTTGTCCGCCACTGCGCCGCAGGGGCGAGGGTGAGCGGTTGGTCGGGATCGGGCATTCCGGGGGTCGTATCTGCGGAGTCGACGAGGGTGCCCACGGCCCGACGCAGCCAAAAGTTACCCTGCGTTGGTGTGGCGCTGAAGCGGTGGGCGGCGCTGGCGAAAAAGCCTTCGGTCCATCGGCGGTGCTGGTCCGCACCGTCGCGCAGGTCTTCGGTGTAGAACCGCTCGGCCAACGCGGCCTGGTCGGGTCGCCGCAGGCGGGTGTTCAGGACGATGGCCGCCGACAGGGCGGTGCGGATCGCCTTTTGCACACCGCTGGACGACAAGGGATCCAGCGCCATCGCCGCGTCACCGACGGCGATCCAGCCGGGGCCGATGGGGCGGTTGGCGCGGTAGGCGGTGCTGTCCACCCCGCGCACCGGGCCGGTGGTGGTCGCCTGGCGGAAATCTCCCAACAGGGTTGACGCGGCCAGACGATCCCGCAGAAACGCGCACAGCTCCGCCCGTTTGGGAACCGCGTCGGCGTCGACAAACAGCAGGGTGGAGAACAGGCCATCGCCGCGCGGCAGACCCCAGACCCAATGGTCCGGCCCATGATCGACGCAGGGGTGAACGGGCGTGTCGGTTCCGCGCCAATCGGCGAAAAGCGCCAGCGTTGCCGGGCCATCGGCGGAGCGGTCACGGGCCAGCAGACCGGCGCGACCGGTGGCGTCCACCAGCACCGACACCCGTGCCCGCCGCCGCTCCGCCCCATCGTCAAGGGTCAGCGTCCAACCATCGGCGTCCTGATCACGGTGAATCAGGCGGGCCGGGCAAAGCAAACGCACACCCGCGCCGACGGCGGCTCCGCGCAGCATCGCATCGAACCGTCCCCGATCCACCAGCAGAGGCGGATGCTGCGCCATGACGCGGTCCTCCGCCTCCAGCCCCTGCCAGCGGATTCGCGACAGCGGGGCCGGGCGCGCGCCGCACAGCGTCAGAACGTGCGACAAACCCAATTGCGCCAACTGCAGGCGAACGCCCGGAGTCAGGGATTGGCCTGACTGCGGTCGAGGGCTGGCGCTGCGCTCGACCAACAGCACCCGCCAGCCCAATTGCACGAGCCGGATGGCGAGAACGCAGCCCGCCGGCCCTGCCCCAATCACCGCAACATCCGCCGCCAGGGTCATGGGACCATGGCCGGGTTGGGATCGGTCGGCGCTCCGGCGAACCAGCCGGGGCGCGCGTCGGACAGGCGCAGATAGGCGCTCAGGCAGTAATGGAGCCAGCCGCGCACATACTCGCAGGACAGGCGGCCGCTGCCGATCACCTCGTGGTGGCATCCACCACCGCACATGTAACGCGCCCAGCAGGAGCGGCACGGCTCCTGCCGATGAACGTGGCGATCATGCAGCCATCCGTTTTGCCGAACCGCGTCAATCCCCGCCGACAGGCTGCCCATCGCCCCGCTTTCATCCTCGACAAAGCGGTGACAGGCCGACAGGTCGCCGTCCGCCGACACGCCGAGATAGCCCGCCCCGGCCCCGCACGGGTAGGGGCGGTGGGTTCCGCGATGGATTTCCCGCAGGGCGTTGACCAGATTGGCAAAGGGGTAGCGTCGCCCCTCCAGAACCGCTCTCTCGAAGGCCGCGCCGCAAGCGACCATCTGGTCGAGCATCACCAGCAGCGCGCCACGGTCCATTTCGTTCCGCCCGGCGGAGCCGTGCAGCAGCGGCGAGAAACCCACCGAATGGAAACCGTCGGCGATGAAGCGGTCGAGCGTGGCGGGCAGATCCAGATTGTCGGGCGTCACCGTCACCCGCGCCGACACCTGCATCCGCCGTTGCTGTTTCAGCAAGGGGGCGATGTTGGCCATGATGCGGTCGAAGCTGCCGCGCCCGTCCTTGAACGGTCGCAAGCGGTCGTGCTGATCGGCCGGACCATCCAGGCTGATGGTGACGGCGAAGCCGAATTCTTCGAAGAAATCGCCGTCCTCCGGCGTCACCAGCGTGCCGTTCGTGGTGATGGAATGGTTGACCCGCACCCCCCGCAAGCTGGCCAGTTCCTGGGCGTAGCGGGTGGCAGCCTGGATCACCGGGCGGTTGACCAGCGGTTCCCCACCCATGAAGGCCAGGGTCACGCGCCCGCCCTCCGGCGCGCCGTTGACCAGCCGTTCGACCGCCGCCAGCGCGGTGTCCAGCGGCATCTTGCGAGGTGGTTTGCCGAAACTGCCCTGCCCGGCGTAGCAATAGCCGCAACCCAGATTGCAGGCTTGCGACACCGCCAGGGACAGCGCGTGCAGCGGCGGGTCCACCACCGGCTGATCGTTGATCAGGGGCGGACCACCCAGACCGAGTTCGTCGAGCAGATCGCTCAGCGCGCCGTTGGCCGTCGCGCGTTCCAACCGCCCGCGCAGGTCCGCGTCGATGCGGAACAATCGGCTGCCGTCGACCAGCAACAGATGATCGCCGCCATCGACCGACAGGAGATGCAGGGCGTCCGACCGGGGGGCCGACGCCGCCACCAGGGCAGCAGCGTCGATGATCCCCGGACGTTCCGGCATGCCGGTGTCCGCCCGCCCATCGCGGAACGCGTCCTGACGCATCAGGGGGCGGGACAGGGCGGTCATGCCGGATCCTTCGGGAAGGGAAGCGGGATGGAGTCGGGCGCGTCCCGTCCGGCGAGCTGGAATTTCAGCAGCTCTTCCCATTTCTGGAACAGCTCATCATAGGTGATCATCCGGCTGTCGGTGTAATTGTCGATGACGTATTGGCCACTGCGGTCACGCTGCATCCAGTTGTCGCCGCGCACCTCGCCGGTTGGCGTCACGTCCACGTTCACGAAGTCGGGGCGGCTCGACGCCCAATAATAGCAGACACACTCCCGGTAATCGTTCTGCCAGGGCGAGCAAAGCCCTTGGGTCATCACCCCGGCGGGGACCGTCGCCGGTTCGATTGCCGCCGTGTCCTTGGTGAAGAAGGGCCGAACCTGAAGGCGGATGGTCTGGATGTTCTTGTCCTTCACCGCCTGCTCGTAGGAAATCCGCTCGTCCTCGGGCTGGTTGGGCCGGGGGCAGGCGGTGAACTCGCAGGCCACCGGTTGACCGACCTTGCGCAGCACGTCGGTGAAGCCGTTGGACCATTCCATGGTGATGACGCCTTCCGGGTAATCCTCCGACGTCAACAATTCGGTGGTGGTCAGGTCGGTGGACGGGCCGATCACCTTGGTGATGACCGGCTTGCCATCGACCCGCAACAGACGCCGTCCCTTCAACGCGGCGTAGGCCGGTTCGGCGGCGATCACCAGATTGTCATGCTCCAACAGGGTGATGCCGGTGAGCAACGTGCGCCACGCCGCGCGGAAATCGAACTCCAGCCCGGGGCAGGTGTTGCCAATGGTCGTGTCGAGCGTGGCCGGGGGCGGATTTCCCGCCGGGCGGTAATGCAGTTGCGCCGACAAGTTCCGGGGATCAAGGACTGTGGGGCGTTTGTTCTGATCGCTCATCACTTCACATCCTTCGTGCCGTCGGGACGGAACAACGCGCTTTCCGAGGCCTTGCGGAACAGGCTGATCTGACGGCGGGTCAGGGTCATGTAACGGCCCTCCGCCCCGCTCATCAGGGCGGGCATCTTGCGGCGGCCCAGCGGGGTCAGATCGCCGATCTCCTCCGGCTGGCGCAGCAGGCGCAGGAACCAGCTTGGAATCGACGCCTTCATCGTCGTCAGCACCTGCTGGTGCAGGCGGGTGACGGCCAGCGTGTCGGTGTTCTCCGTCGCCATCGCCGGTTCGGACGGGCGGCGGGCGTCGATGGCGTCGTTGACCGGCATGTTGTCGGCCAGATTGGGGCGGCCCTTGACCAGATTGTTGTTCAGGACCGGCACGTTCATGAAGCGGACCGTTTCAAAGGCCCGGCGCATGATCTCCTCGGTCCGCTGCATCGTCACCTCGTGCGGCTCGGTCGGGTCGACGACCGGCCCGAGCAGCGCCTGTTCCAGATCATCGCCCAGCGTGCGCGGGAACCCGGCGTCGAGCACGAAATTGTGCGGGGCCGAGGCGATGCGCGCCGTGGCTGTGTGCGTCACTTTGCCAACCGTCAGGCTGACGGTGACGATGCCGTCGCAGGTGTCATCGAGATAGCCACGGCTGACGATGTCACCCTGGTTGATCCAGACCGGGGCGGGCGCTTCGATGGCGTAGAGCGTCGGCCCCAGTGTTTCCGGGGTTTTCTGCTTGCCGTTGGCGTCGCGATTGGTCCAGCCGTACCACCCCTTGCCCTTCGGCAGCGCGTAAACCCGGTTGGCGGGGGGAACGGACTCGTCTTCGACGCCCGCCGGGCCATAGACGCCACCCTTGCCCGGGGTGAAGCGCAAGCGGATTTGCGGAAATTCCGCCGTCGGACGGATGTAGCGGACCGATCCGAGCGGAATGACGCTGTTGGGGGTGAGGTTGCCCGCTGTGCCGCGCAGGTCGTGCGGGCCGTGATCGGTGAAGGGGGTGGGCGTCGCCAACGCCTGGATGTCGTCCTTGGGATCGGCGGTGCGGCGGAACACCTTGCTGTTCTTGACCTGCACGGTCCAGGACACGCTTTGCGCAGTCAGACCGGCGGCGGTCAGCATGGTGAGAGTCAGCGGTTCCATCCGGTCGGGCGCGGTGATCGCCCACACCTCCAGGAACGGGGCAACCGGCCGGATTTTTCCGTCGTCGCGCAGCTGCAGGCGGGTCGGCACATGGGATTTGGTGATGCCACCGTTCACGGGATCGACGACAAAGGTCTCCTCCCCCTGCAGATGGCGGTAGCCCAACGGGTCGTTCGGATCAGGCTGGACCGAGTAATTGTCCATCGGCGTGTCGGAGGAACCGAGACGGCCGAAGGCAACCGGCGGCAGGATCCGCAGGCCCAGGATGGTGGGGATCGGTTGCGACGTCATTCTGCCCCCTGGGTCAGAGACAAGCGCGCAATCTGGCCGTTGACCATCGTCAGGGTGTTCCGGTCCATGGCGCTCAGATGGGTGAGGTAGGCGCGTTCCGCCTGATTCGAATCCCCGCGCAGCAGCCAGGACACAATGGACTGCGAGGCGTCGAGGATGTCGGCGTAGATCAGCCAGCGGTCGAGTTCCGCCGCCGGAAGCTGCGAGCCGTAGGGCATCTGGAACGGCGGTCCGGCCCGCTTCGGGTCCCGGCGTGAGTCGCGCGGGGACCGCAC
The DNA here is from genome assembly GCF_003966125.1 of Azospirillum griseum. Classification (GTDB taxonomy): domain Bacteria; phylum Pseudomonadota; class Alphaproteobacteria; order Azospirillales; family Azospirillaceae; genus Azospirillum; species Azospirillum griseum. The sequence continues at coordinate 223,665 of NZ_RXMA01000004.1, read as the reverse complement.
CAGAATGTTGGCAATGGCCTTGAGATTGTACATCTCGCCAAAGGACAGATGGATCAGGGTTCCCCGCGTGCCGGGCGTGCCGGTGGCGTCGGCGCGCCGTGGTGATTGCAGCGTGTGGCCCAGCGCGGTCAGCAGCAGCCGATAGCGCAGGTTGAACAGCTTGGCCCAGCGGTTGGAGCGGGAATCGGCGATGTAGGTGGAGGAACCGGTCGGGCTGCGCCGCTCGTCCACCCGGATTTCCGTGGGGTTGATCGGGATGCGAGCCGCCGGGTTGGGATCGATGCCCAGTGTCAGCCACTGCTTGTAGATGGCGAAAAAGCGCTCGAAATGCGATTTGGCCTGCTGCGGGCTGCGCTGCGGGCCGGGGGGCTGCTGGTCGGGGGACTCGCCCTGATGGGCCACCCGTTTCAGCGCCGCGACCGCTTCGTCGCGTGTGGCCAGCGGTTCGACGATCATCTGGGCGTCGCCGATGCGGTGGCCTTGCTTCAGTTCCGGGTTGTCGCGATAAACCGCGTCATCCTCTTGCCGGGGAGAGGGGAAATACTTGGCCCACTCCGCCTCTTGCGCCTGAAGTGTGTAGCGGTTGTCGTTGAAATGGCGGTCGGGCAGCCGGTCGGGATCCTCCAGAATGGCCAGGACGGCGTTGAACAGCGCACCCACCCGGTTCACCGCCACCGGCTTGTCCGGGGTGGGCGTGTAGCCCAGATAGGCGGCCAGATCGGCCAGGAGCCGCCGTTTGAATCCGGTGTCGTCCGTCGGCACGCCGGTGTCACCCGCCGGGGCCGGGGTGACGCCGTCCAGCCAGCCCTTGGGCATCTCCGCCACCACATAGGCGGCCAGCGATCCACGGCTCAACGGTTCCAGATTGATCGGGAAGGGGTAGAACTGGCTGTCCCACGGAAAATCCTCCCGCGACAGGCACAGCGGCGCGCCCAACAGCGACAGGACGTTCTGAACGATCACCAGATGGCTCATTTCCTCCTTGGCGATGGCGAGGATTTCCTCCTGCCAGCTTGTCAGGGCGGTGCGGCGGCGGTCGCGCGTGGCGCTGTCCAGATTGGTGGGCAGATCGACGTCGGCCAGCGAATAGGCGGCGTAGAGATAGGCGACCATCAGGCCATGTTCGATGGCGGCATCGATGTGCAGCAGTTTGATGAGCTGGTCGCGCCACGTCGTCGTCGTCGGATCCCCGATTTCCACCATCTCCCCAAAGGGAGAGGTGGTGAAGCGGATGCCGCCGTAGGGGCTGCTCCAAGCTGTGGAGGTGGCAGGAGTGGACACGGTCGAACCTCCCTGAACACCGGGGCACAGCCGCACGCGCCGATGCGAGTTGCGTTGGAATACAAACGCAACCCATACGTCACCGTACCGTTTGCACCACTCGGTATGTGAGCATAATTTCTGGAAAACTCTCTTTTAATCGTTATAGTGATTGCCATCTGCGCGCAAGAAAAAATGCATGTCGGCGTCTGGCGCGCTCAATGATTGCCCATGGGGAGAACATTCGATGAATCGGATCCGGCATGTTCTGGCTGCCTGCGCCCTGTTCCCCGTGTTGACGGGGCCGGTGATGGCCCAAACCGCGACAGGCCCCTGTGGTCAGTTCAAAATAACCAATGAAATCAGCGGTTCAGGAAAGAAAACCATTGGTGTTGATGTGTTGTTTGGAAATCAATGGCTGAAAACAAAGCCGATCGCGATGAAATTTGGCGAACAGATGCAAACCGCTGTCCAGTTTCCGGATTCCGCCAATTGCACCAGCGCTTATGTGGTGAACATCAATGGCGCTGAGTACAAGAATGGGATCACGAATTTTTGCACCCTGATTCGCTTCCGCGTTCTTCCCACGGGTGTGGAAACGATGCACGACGCCAGCGGTGCCGTCTGCCCCGGTGGTTGACGAATGGTCCGCTGAATCAGAAGGCGAACGCAAAAAACGAAAGGGCCGCATCCCGGCGGGGATGCGGCCCTTCGGTGTCGAGGGTGAACCTCTCACGCACAACCACGAGCGCGGGCCACCTTTGACGCCGTTGGTCGGCCGATGGCGTCGCTGATGAACGCCCCGGCCGCGATCAACCGATCCAAATCCACCCCGGTCTCGATCCCCAGACCGTTCAGCATGTAGAGCACATCCTCGCTCGCCACGTTGCCCGACGCCCCCTTGGCGTAGGGGCAGCCGCCCAACCCGGCGACGGAGCTGTCCACCACCGCCACGCCCATCTGCAAGGCGGCGTAGAGGTTGGCCAGCGCCTGCCCGTAGGTGTCGTGGAAATGGACGGCGATCTTGTCCACCGGGATCCGTTCGGCCACCGCCGCGATCATCGCCTGCGCCTTGGCGGGCGTGCCGGTGCCGATGGTGTCGCCCAGCGAGATTTCGTAACAGCCCATGGCGTACAGCCGGGCCGCAACCTCGGCCACCGCCGAGGGCGCGATGTCGCCCTCGTAGGGGCAGCCGAGCACGCAACTGACATAGCCGCGCACCGGCACGCCCGCCGCCTTGGCCTGCGCCATCACCGGGGCGAAGCGGTCCAGGCTTTCGGCGATGGAGCAGTTGATGTTCTTCTGGCTGAAGCTTTCCGACGCCGCGCCGAACACCGCCACCTCGTCGGCCTTGGCGGCCAACGCCCCTTCCAACCCCTTCAGGTTGGGGGTGAGGGCGGCGTAGCGGACACCGGGCTTGCGGGTCAGACCGGCGAACACCTCGGCGCTGTCGCCCATCTGGGGAACCCATTTGGGCGACACGAAGCTGCCCGCTTCGACCACCGACAGCCCGGCGTCGGCCAGCCTGTCCACCAAGGCGATCTTGACGGCGGTCGGCACGATGGTCTTTTCGTTTTGCAGGCCGTCGCGCGGGCCAACCTCGACCATGCGGACGAAACGGGGCAAGCGGGTCATGCCTCAACCCTCCGCGATGTCGAGAACCAGCAGATCGACGCCCTCGGCGACCTGATCGCCCGCCGCGAAATTCAGGGCGGACACCACCCCGGCGGCGGGGGCCTTGATGGTGTGCTCCATCTTCATCGCTTCCAGCAGCATCAGCGGCGTTCCGGCCTCCACGCTCTGGCCGACCTCGACCAGCACGCGGACCACGGTGCCGGGCATCGGCGCGCTCAGACGGCCCGAGCCGCCCTCCTGCTCCGCCGCCCGCGCGCTGGGGTCGTCCAGCTTCAGGCGGGTGGCCACGCCGTCGATCAGCACGGTCAGATCCAACCCCTGCTGGACCACGGTGGCGCGCAGCCGCGCCCCGCCCAGGCTGATGGTCAGCGCCCCATCGTCAAAGGTGACGCCGGTGGCCGGTTGGGCAGGGCCGCCGTCCACGGCGATCTCATAGCCGTCGCTGCGGAAATGCAGCGTCACCGCGCGGGCCGTTTCGCCGTCGATCAGGCTGAGGTCGTAGTGGGTTTCCTCGTTCAGCCGCCACCCGTTGGCGAGCAGCCAGGGCGAATGACGGTCCGACCGGGCGCGCAGCGCGGCCTGCGCCTCCGCCCGGCGGCGCAGCAGAACCGCCAGCGCGGCGGCGGAGAGCGCGGTGTTGCTGGCCGGAGCGGGCGGCGGCAACAGGTCGGCGCGGTGGCGCTCGATGAAGCCGGTGTCGATCTCCACCGCGCGGAAAGCCGGGTGGGAAGCGATGGCCCCGAGGAAACCGATGTTGGTGGTGACGCCGACCACCTCATAGGCGGCGAGCGCGCCGCGCAGACGGCGCAGGGCGGCGTCGCGGTCCTCGTCCCAGACGATCAGCTTGGCGATCATCGGGTCGTAATACATCGTCACCGCGTCGCCTTCGCGCACGCCGGTGTCCACCCGGACGTGATCGCTTTCGGCGGGCGGGCGCAGCCGGGTCAGGGTGCCGATGGCGGGCAGGAACTCGCGCTGCGGATCCTCGGCGTAGAGCCGGGCCTCAAAGGCGTGTCCCTTGCGGGTCAATTGCTCCTGACGCAGGGGCAATTCGGCCCCGGCGGCGACGCGCAATTGCCATTCGACCAGATCCAGGCCGGTGATCTTCTCCGTCACCGGATGTTCCACCTGAAGCCGGGTGTTCATCTCGATGAAGTAGAAGCCGCCATCCTCATAAAGGAACTCGACCGTGCCCGCCCCGACGTAATTCACCGCCTTGGCGGCGGCGACGGCGGCCTCGCCCATGCGGCGGCGCAGATCGTCGGGCAGGTTGGGGGCGGGGGCCTCCTCGATCACCTTCTGGTGACGGCGCTGGATCGAGCAATCGCGCTCGAACAGATAGACGCCGTTGCCGTGGGTGTCGCAAAAGACCTGGATTTCGACGTGGCGCGGGCGCGACAGGTATTTTTCCAGCAACAGGCTGTCGTCGCCAAAGGCCGCCTTGGCCTCGCGCTGGGCACCGGCCACGGCGTCGGCCAGTTCCTCGGCGCTGCGCACGACGCGCATGCCCTTGCCACCGCCGCCCGCCGACGCCTTGACCAGCACCGGAAAGCCGATGCGCGCCGCTTCCGCCGACAGGGTGGCGAAATCCTGCGCCTGACCGTGATAGCCGGGAACCAGCGGCACGTCGGCGTTGGCCATCAGCCGCTTGGATTCAGCCTTGGACCCCATGACGCGGATCGCCTCGATCGGCGGGCCGATGAAGACGACGCCCGCCTCCGCGCAAGCCGCCGCGAAACCGGCGTTTTCCGACAGGAAGCCATAACCGGGATGGATGGCCTGCGCCCCGGTGCGCTTGGCGACCTCCAGGATCGCGTCGCCGCGCAGATAGCTGTCGCCGACCGGGGCCGGGCCGATGCACACGGCCTCGTCGGCCATCTGGACGTGCATGGCCTTGGCGTCGGCGTCGGAATGGACGGCGACGGTCCGGATGCCCATGCGGCGGGCGGTGCGGATGACCCGGCAGGCGATTTCGCCCCGGTTGGCGATGAGGATCGTGTCGAACATGGTCAGGTGGGACATGGGATTCTCAGCTCCGCCAGGACGGGTTGCGTTTGTCGAGGAAGGCCCCGATGCCCTCCTTGCCTTCGGCGCTGGCGCGCTGGCGGGCGATGCGTTCGGCGGTGTCGCGCACCACGGCGTCGGTCAGCGGGCGGCGGGCCACCGCGCGGATCAGCTCCTTGGCGGCGGCCTGCGCCGTTGGACCGCAATCGAGCAGGTTCTTGACGGTCTTCTCGACCGCCGCGTCCAGCCCGTCGGCGCTGGTCACTTCGTGCAGCAGGCCCAGCCGGTGGGCGTCCGCCGCCGAAAACCGCTCCCCGGTCAGGAAGAAGCGGCGGCAGGCGCGTTCGCCGATGGCCCCGATGACGTAGGGGCTGATGGCCGCCGGGATGATGCCGAGCTTCACCTCGGTCAGGGCAAAGCTGGCCGTGTCCACGCCGATGGCGATGTCGCAGGCCGACACCAGCCCGACGCCGCCGCCAAAGGCCGGACCCTGCACCACCGCCACGGTGGGCTTGGGGCATTCGTCCAGCGTGCGCAGCATGGTGGCCAGCCCCAGCGCGTCGGTCAGGTTCTCCTCATAGGAATAGCCCGACATCCGCTTCATCCAAGACAGATCGGCCCCGGCGGAAAAGCTTTTGCCGACGCCGCGCAGCAAGACCGCGCGGACGTCCGGGTTTTCACCCACCGTGCGGAACGCGTCGGTCAGCCCGGCGATCACCGCCTCGTTGAAGGCGTTGTGGACGTCGCCCCGGTTCATGGTGACGGTGGCCACGCCGTTGGCGGCCACGTCGATCAGAATGTCGCTCATGCCCACCCCCATCACATGCGGAAGACGCCGAAGGTCGTCTTCGGCACCGGCGCGTTGAGGGACGCCGACAGGCCAAGCCCCAGCACCATGCGGGTGTCCGCCGGATCGATGATGCCGTCGTCCCACAAGCGGGCGCTGGCGTAGTAGGGGTGGCTTTCGCGCTCGAACTTCTGGCGGATCGGGGCCTTCAACGCCTCCTCATCCTCCGCCGACCAGGGCTTGCCCTGCGCCTCCATCGCGTCGCGCTTGACCTGGGCCAGCACGCCCGCCGCCTGCTCGCCGCCCATCACCGAAATGCGGGCGTTCGGCCACATCCACAGGAAGCGCGGGGAGTAGGCGCGGCCGCACATGCCGTAATTGCCAGCGCCATAGCTGCCGCCGATGACCACGGTGAATTTCGGCACCTTGGCGCAGGCGACCGCCGTCACCAGCTTCGCGCCATCCTTGGCGATGCCGCCCGCCTCGTATTTGCGCCCGACCATGAAGCCGGTGATGTTTTGCAGGAACACCAGCGGGATGCGGCGCTGGCAGCACAATTCGATGAAATGCGCGCCCTTCAGCGCGGATTCGCTGAACAGGATGCCGTTGTTGGCGACGATGCCGACGGGGTAGCCGTGGATGTGGGCGAAGCCCGTCACCAGCGTCGCGCCGTAGAGCGGCTTGAACTCGTCAAAGCGCGAGCCATCGACGACGCGGGCGATCACCTCGCGCACGTCGAACGGCTTGCGGGCGTCGCTGGGGATCACGCCATACAGCTCGTTCGGGCTGAACAGCGGCTCCTCCGGTTCGCGCAGGTCGAGGTCGATGCGCTTGGGCCGGTTGAGATTCGTCACCACCCGCCGGGCCATCGCCAGGGCGTGGGCGTCGTTCATCGCGTAATGGTCGGTCACGCCCGACGTGCGGGAATGCACGTCGGCCCCGCCCAGATCCTCGGCACTCACCACCTCGCCGGTGGCGGCCTTGACCAGCGGCGGGCCGCCCAGGAAGATGGTTCCCTGGTTGCGGACGATGATCGCCTCGTCCGACATCGCCGGAACATAGGCACCGCCCGCCGTGCAGCTTCCCATCACCACGGCGATCTGCGGGATGCCGTCGGACGACATGGTGGCCTGGTTGAAGAAGATGCGGCCGAAATGGTCGCGGTCGGGAAAGACCTCGTCCTGGTTGGGCAGGTTGGCCCCGCCGCTGTCCACCAGATAGATGCAGGGCAGATTGTTCTGCTGGGCGATTTCCTGGGCGCGCAGGTGCTTTTTGACCGTCAACGGGTAATAGGTGCCGCCCTTCACCGTCGCGTCGTTGGCGACGATCATGCATTCCTGACCGGCGACGCTGCCGATGCCGGTGATGATGCCCGCCGACGGGATGACGTCCTCATACACCTCGTGCGCGGCCATCTGCGACAGTTCGAGGAAGGGCGAACCGGGATCGAGCAGTTGGCGGATGCGCTCGCGCGGCAGCAACTTGCCACGGGCCAGATGCTTCTCGCGGGCCTTGGCCCCGCCGCCCTGCTGGATGGCGGCGACCTTCTGGCGCAGATCGGCGACCAGCGCCGCCATGGCGTCGGCGTTGGTCTGGAATTCGGCGGAGCGCGCGTTGATGGCGCTCTTCAGGACGGTCATGCCGTCGCCCTCCCGTGTGAGAAATGACGGTTTGAGGAATGGCTTATTGGACCAGCGCGCGGCTGATGACCAGCCGTTGGATGTCGCTGGTGCCTTCGTAAATCTGGCAAACACGGACGTCGCGGTAGATGCGCTCCACCGGGAAATCGTTGAGATAGCCATAACCGCCGTGCACCTGGATGGCGTCGGAGCAGACCTTTTCCGCCATTTCGGTGGCGAACAGCTTGGCCATCGCCGCTTCCTTGGTGCAGGGCAACCCGGCGTCGCGCAGGGACGCCGCGTGCAGCACCAGTTGGCGGGCGGCCTCGACCCGTGTCGCCATGTCGGCCAGCCGGAAGGCGACGGCCTGATGCTGGATGATCGCCACGCCCATGCTCTGCCGCTCCTGCGCGTAGCGCACGGCGTGGTCCAGCGCCGACCGCGCCATCCCCACCGCCTGGGAGGCGATGCCGATGCGCCCGCCTTCCAGATTGGCCAAGGCCACCTTGTAGCCCGCGCCCTCGGCCCCCAGCATCAGGTCGGCCGGAACGCGGCAGTCCTCGAACAGGATCTGGCAGGTGTCGGAGCAATGCTGGCCCAGCTTGTCCTCGGTGCGGGCCACCGTGTAGCCGGGGGTGTCGGTCGGCACGATGAAGGCGCTGAGGCCCTTTTTCCCGGCGGCCGGATCGGTGACGGCGAAGACGATGGCGACGTCGGCGTTGGCCCCGGAGGTGATGAACTGCTTGGTCCCGTTCAGCACCCAATGATCGCCGTCGCGCCGGGCGCGGGTCTTGATCGCCGAGGCGTCGGACCCGGCCTGCGGTTCGGTCAGGCAGAAGGCCCCCAGCATTTCCCCGCGCGCCATCGGCTTCAGGAAACGCTCTTTCTGCTCCGCCGTGCCGAATTTGAAGATGGGCATGCAGCCGACCGAATTGTGCACGCTCATGATCGTGGAAATCGCGCCGTCCCCGGCGGCGATCTCCTCAATCGCCAGCGCGTAGGCGACATGGTCGGACGCGGCCCCGTCGAACTCCTCCGGGACCAGCATGCCAAGCAGGCCAAGCGCGCCCATCTCGGCCAGTTCGGCCTTGGGGAACGCGCCGCTGCGGTCGCGGTCGGCGGCGGTGGGGGCCAGCCGCTCCTGCGCGAAGGCGCGGGCCATGTCGCGGACCATGGTCTGTTCTTCGGTCAGGCGCATCGGGTGTGTCCTCCCTGAATGTTTTTTATCCCCTCCCGTTTCCCCCTCACCCCAACCCTCTCCCCGGGGGGAGAGGGGGGATCAGGTGGGAAAGGGCGATCAAGCCACCCGTTCGACGGCGATGGCGGTGGCTTCGCCGCCGCCGATGCACAAGCTGGCCACGCCGCGCTTGAGGTCGTATTTCTCCAGCGCCGCCAGCAGCGTCACGAGGATGCGGGCACCCGACGCGCCGATGGGGTGGCCCAGCGCGCAGGCCCCGCCATGGACGTTGACCTTGTCGTGCGGCAGGTCCAGGTCGCGCATCGCCGCCATGGTGACGACGGCGAACGCCTCGTTGATTTCGAACAGATCGACCGACCCGGCGGACCAGCCCACCTTGTCGAACAGGCTGCGCATCGCGCCGACCGGGGCGGTGGTGAACAGGGCCGGGGCCTGGGCGTGGTTGGCGTGGCCCTTGATTTCGGCCAGCACGCGCAGGCCGCGCGCGTCGGCCTCGCGGCGGGTGGTGACGATCAGCGCGGCACCGCCGTCGGAGATGGAGGAGGCGTTGGCCGCCGTCACCGTGCCATCCTTGGCGAAGGCGGGCTTCAGCGTCGGGATCTTGGCCGGATCGGCCTTCAGCGGCTGCTCGTCCTGGCTGATCACGGTGTCGCCCTTGCGGCCCTTGACCGTCACCGGGGTGATTTCACCGGCGAAGAAACCGCCCTCCACCGCCTTGCGGGCGCGGTTCAGGCTTTCGATGGCGTAGGCGTCCTGCGCCTCGCGGGTGAAATTGTAGCTGCCCGCGCATTCCTCGGCGAAGGTCCCCATCAGACGGCCCTTGTCATAGGCGTCCTCCAGACCATCAAAGAACATGTGGTCCAGCACCTTGCCATGGCCCATGCGGTAGCCGCCGCGCGCCCGGTCGAGCAGATAGGGGGCGTTGGACATGCTTTCCATGCCGCCCGCCACCACCACCTTGGCCGATCCGGCCTTGATGACGTCGTGGGCGAACATCACCGCCCGCATGCCCGACCCGCAGACCTTGGAAATGGTGGTGCAGCCAGCCGCCTTGGGCAGGCCCGCCCCGAGTGCGGCCTGACGCGCCGGGGCCTGGCCGACGCCCGCCGACAGCACGCAGCCCATGAACACCTCGTCCACCGCCTCGGCGGGCAGGCCGGAGCGTTCCAGCGCCGCCTTGATCGCGGCGGCCCCCAATTGCGGGCCGGTCAGCCCCTGCAAATCACCCTGGAAACCGCCCATCGGCGTGCGAGCGGCGGCGGCGATGACGATGCTGTCGGTGGTCATGCTGGTGGTCCCTTTTCCCTCGATGCGTTGCTTTGGCGTCGTGGTTGAACGCGCTTACGCGGTTTCCTTGAACAGCTCGCGCCCGATCAGCATACGGCGGATTTCGCTGGTTCCGGCACCGATCTCGTACAGCTTGGCGTCGCGCAGCAGGCGGCCCGTCGGGTATTCGTTGATGTAGCCGTTGCCGCCCAGGGTCTGGATCGCCTCCAGCGCCATCCAGGTGGCCTTTTCCGCCGAATAGAGGATGGCGGCGGCGGCGTCCTTGCGGGTGGTCTCGCCCCGGTCGCAGGCCTTGGCCACGGTGTAGACGTAGGATTTGGCGGCGTTCATGATCGTGTACATGTCGGCCAGCTTGCCTTGCATCAGCTGGAATTCGCCGATCGACTGGCCGAACTGCTTGCGGTCGTGCAGGTAGGGAATGACGATGTCCATGCAGGCCTGCATGATGCCCAGCGGCCCGCCCGCCAGCACGGCGCGTTCGTAATCCAGGCCGGACATCAGCACGTTCACGCCGCGCCCGACACCGCCCAGAACATTCTCTTCCGGCACTTCGCAATCCTCGAACACCAGTTCGCCGGTGTTGGAGCCGCGCATGCCGAGCTTGTCGAGCTTCTGCGCCACCGAGAAGCCCTTGAAGGTCTTTTCCACCAGGAAGGCGGTGATGCCGCGCGGCCCGGCGGCCAGATCGGTCTTGGCGTAGATCACCAGCGTGTCGGCGTCGGGGCCGTTGGTGATCCACATCTTGGTCCCGTTCAGGACGTAGCGGTCGCCCTTCTTGTCGGCGCGCAGCTTCATCGACACCACGTCCGACCCGGCGTTGGGTTCGGACATCGCCAGCGCGCCGATGTGCTCGCCGGAAATCAGCTTGGGCAGGTAGCGGCGCTTCTGCTCCGCCGTGCCGTTTTTGCGGATCTGGTTGACGCAGAGGTTGGAGTGCGCGCCGTAGCTGAGGCCCACCGACGCCGACGCGCGGGACACCTCCTCCATCGCGACGACATGCTCCAGATAGCCCATGGCGGCCCCGCCATATTCCTCCTCCACCGTCACGCCGAGGATGCCGAGGTCGCCCATCTTGCGCCACAGATGGTTCGGGAATTCGTTGGAGCGGTCCACCTCGGCGGCCAACGGGGCGATTTCGGCGTCGGCAAAATTGCGCACCGATTCGCGCAGCATGTCGGCGGTTTCGCCAAGATCGAAATTCAGGCTGGGGTACTGGTTGGACGGCATGGTCGTATCGCTCCCCTCAACAATCATCAGATGTTCAATCATCCGATGGTCTATCATCAGCGGCTTGACCATACGTTACCGTATGGCGATGCGTGTGGCAAGTCCCGACGGTGTGTCACCGCCGCATATCTGCTGATCGTGCAACCGGGGCGGCGACCTTGCGGACCGCCGCCCGAACCCACCCCGCGCTCAGCCGCGCGTGTCGTCGATCACCTTGCCGTCGTTGGGCAGCGCGCCGGGGGCGACGAACTCGACCGCGCCCTTCAGCTTGGTCACGGCGGTCAGGCTGTCGCGGATGGCGGCGGCCAGCGTTTCGCCTGATTCGGTGGCTTCGCAGCGCAGGGTCATGGTGTCGCTGGCGTCCTGCCGCCCCACCACCAGCCGGGCCTTGGCCACCGCCGGGTGACGGCGCAGCACCTCGGCGATCTGGGCCGGGTGGACGAACATGCCCTTGACCTTGGTGGTCTGATCGGCGCGGCCCATCCAGCCCTTCAGCCGCATGTTGGTGCGCCCGCAAGGGCTGGTTCCCGGCAGCACCGCCGACAGATCGCCGGTGGCGAAACGGATCAACGGGTAGGCCGGGTTGAAGATTGTGACGACGACCTCGCCGACCTCGCCCTCGGGAACCGGGTTGCCGGTGCCGGGGCGGACGATTTCGATGATGGCGCCCTCATCCACCACCAGCCCGGCGCGGGCCTGGGTTTCATAGGCGACGATGCCCAGATCGGCGGTCCCATAGCTTTGATAGACGGCGATGCCGCGCGATTCGTAGAAGGCGCGCGCGTCCGGCAGATACGGCCCGCCCGACACGTTGCCGATGCGGATGGACGAGCCATCCAGCCCCAGCGCGTCGGCCTTTTCCAGGACGATCTTCAGGAAATCGGGAGTGCCGATGTAACCGCGCGGCTTGAGATGGGCGATGACCTGCGCCTGGGTTTCGGTGTTGCCGGTCCCGGCGGGGATGACGGCGCAGCCGATGGCGTGCGCGCCGGTTTCGAACATCGACCCGGCGGGGGTCAGGTGATAGGCAAAGCAATTGTGCGCCAGATCGCCCGCGCGGAAGCCGGAGGCGTAGAGCGCGCGGGCGCTGCGCCACGGGTCCTTGCCGTGCGGCTCCGGGTCGTGGATCGGACCGGGGGAGGCGAAGACCCGGGCCAGCCGCCCGATCTCGACCGCCGCCAGACCGCCAAAGGGCGGTTCGGCCTGCTGCAAGGCGATCAGGTCGGCCTTGCGCGTGACCGGCAGGGTGGCCAGGGCGGCGCGGTCGCGGATGCTGGTGGGATCGACCCCGTCCAGGATCCGGGTGAAATGCGGCGCGGACGCCTTGGCGTGGGCAAGATGGGCGGGCAGGGCCGCGAACAGCGCGGCCTCGCGCTGGTCGGAGGAACGGGTTTCGAGGTCGTCGTAGAAATCGGTCATGGTCGTTCGTCCGTTCAGGGGTCGCCCGCGCAGCCCCTCCCCGGCCCTTCCCCACCGGAGGGAAGGGGGATCGGAGTCTGGTTGTGTCAAAACGCGGCGTGGGGGAGGGGGAGGGGCCTGAAAAGCACCCGCACCCGCTCAGATCCAGCGCTTGCGCCGCTTGAAGCTCTTCAAATTCTTGAAGCTCTTGCGCTCTTCATTGCCGCCGCCGAGGTAGAATTCCTTCACATCCTCGTTGTTGCGCAGCTCGTCGGCGGTCCCGTCCAGCACCACCTTGCCGTTTTCCATGATGTAGCCGCGCGTGGCGGCTTGCAGCGCCATGCGGGCGTTCTGCTCCACCAGCAGGATGGTGACGCCCAAATCCTTGTTGATCTGCTGGATGATGCTGAACACCTCCTTCACCATCAGCGGCGACAGGCCCATGCTCGGCTCGTCCATCAGGATCAGCTTGGGCCGGGCCATCATGGCGCGGCCGATGGCCAGCATCTGCTGCTCACCGCCCGACAAATACCCGGCCAGTCCGGTGCGTTCCTTCAGGCGGGGGAAATACTGGAACACCATGTCCAGATCGTCCTTCACGCCATTGTCGCGGCGGGTGAAGGCCCCCAGGCGGAGGTTTTCCAGACAGGTCATGTCGGCGATGATGCGGCGGCCTTCCATCACCTGGAAGATGCCCTTGCGCACGATCTGGTCGGGGTCGATGCCGTTGATCCGTTCGCCGGCGAAGGTGATGTCGCCGCGCGTCACCTCGCCATCCTCGGTCTTCAGCAGGCCGGAGATGGCTTTCAACGTGGTGGATTTCCCGGCCCCGTTGGCCCCCAGCAGCGCGACGATCTCCCCCTCCGGCACCTCCAGGCTCAACCCGCGCAGGACGAGGATGACGTCGTTGTAGACGACTTCGATGTTGTTGACGGACAGCATCAGCCGCTTGGCGGCGGCGACGGGATGGCCCGCGACGGGCTGGGCGCGGCCATCGGCCGTGGCGGTGTTCAGCATGCGGCACCTGACAGGAAAAAGGCGGGGAACGCCCCCTTCCGCACCGGCGTGCGGCGCGGAAGGGGGGTGTTCAAACGGGGCTTACCAGCCCAGCCATTCCGGCTTGCGCGGCACCTCGACGGTGGCGATCTTGTCGAGTTTGATCGACCCCGCCTTCACCAGATCGGCCACGCTGGCCCCGGTGTCCGCCGCGACCGACGCGCGGTAGATGTTGACGGAGGTCATGCCGCGATGGTCGGTTTCGGTCCAGGTGGAGGGCATGCACACGCCTTCCAGACCGGCCGGAACCCAATCCTTCTTCTGGTACATCGCCTTGCGGATGCTCGGGCCGGTGACGCCGCCGTTCTTGGCGGCCCAATCCATCGCTTCCTTCATGTAGAAGGCGGTGCACACGCCCGCCAGATAATGCACCGGGCGGTACGCGGTTCCGGCGGCGTCGGAGAGCTTGGAAATCTCCTTCATCGTCGCCATGCCCGGCGCGCTGCCCGCCCAGGTGACGGCGGTGCGCATCGGGAACACCACGCCGTCGGCGGCCGCACCGGCGGCCTTGGCGGCGTTTTCGTCCATGCCCCAGACGTTGCCCATGAACTGGACCTTGGCCCCGACGGTCTGGCAGGCCTTCAGCACCGAGATGTTCGACCCGGCGGTGTTGCCGAGATAGGCGTAGTTGACGCCGGATTCCTTCAGGGTCAGGCACTGGGCGGTGTAATCGCCCGGCGTCAGCGCGAATTGGATCGGCGGCAGAACCTCAAAGCCGAGTTCCTTGGCGAGTTGCTCGCCCGCGTCCTTCGGGGCGTTGGGGTAGGGGTGGTTGGCCCCCATGTGGGCGTATTTCGGCTTGCCGCTGCCGCCCTTCTTCTTCCAATCCTCCGCCGCCCACATCAGCATGCCGCGCAGGCTGTCGGAATAGGATGGGCCGTAGAAGAAATTGTAGGGGGCGGGCTTGGAGCCGTGCGGCCCCTTGCCGGTCGGGTCGGTCAGGTGGCCGGAGTAGGAGCCGGAATAGGCCGGGATCTCATCCTTGCCGACGAAGGCGGTCAGCGCTTCGGTGTCGGCGGTCCCCCAGCCCTGGAGGGCGGCGATCTTGTCGCTGCCCGACGACCATTTCTTGTATTGGCTGATGGCGCGCGGGGCCTGATAGCCGTAATCGACGGTGTCCACCGCCAGCTTGACGCCGTTCACCCCGCCCTTGCCGTTGAGATAGGCCAGCGCGTCGGCCACGCCCTGGGCGTAGGGCACGCCCACGTCCGAGGTGCCGCCCGACTGGTCGGCGAGGTGGCCGACCGGGATGTCGGCGCTGGCGGTGACGGTGGTCGCCAGCAGCACAGCGGCGGAGGCGTAGAGCGCGGTCTTGATGCTCATCTTGCGTTTACTCCCTATCCGTTTTGTTTGTTCGTGGGTGTCAATGCGAGAAGGGGTAGAGCTTCCAGTAGGCCTTGATCTGCTTCCAGCGATGGGCCAGCCCATCGGGTTCGAACACCAGGAACAGGATGATGACGAGGCCGACCGACATTTCGCGCAGGAAGGCGATGTTGTCCTTCAGGTTCAGGGCGGCGTCGATGGCGGTGCCGCTGACCAGCTTGCTGGCCATCTGCATCACCTCCGGCAACAGCACCATGAAGGCGGTCCCCATCAGCGTGCCCATGATCGACCCCAGGCCACCGATGATGATCATGCCCAGGAACTGGATCGAAAAGACGATGGTGAAGCCCTCGACCGACACGAATTGCAGGTAGTGGGCGTAGAGCGCGCCGCCGATCCCGGCGTAGAAGGCGGAGATGCCGAAGGACATCGTCCGGTACTTGGTGAGGTTGATGCCCATGATCTCGGCGGAGAGATAATGGTCGCGCACCGCCACCAGGGCGCGGCCGTCGCGCGTCCGCATCAGGTTGGTGCCCAGCAGATACATGATCACCATGGCGACCAGCACGACGTAGAAATACCGCTCGTCGGTGTCGAAGGCGAAGCCGAACAGGGTCAGCGGTTCGGCGATCATGCCGTTGGTCCCGCCGGTGAACCAATCGGCGCGCGCGAAGAAGTCCTGGAGGATGTATTGGGCGGCCAGCGTGGCGATCGCCAGATACAGCCCCTTCAGCCGGGCGGCGGGCATGCCGAACACCAGGCCGATGGCGGTGGTCATCACCCCGGCCAGCGGGATGGCCAGCACCACCGGAATGCCCCAACGGTTGCTCAACCAGGCCGAGGCGAAGGCCCCGAAGCCGAAGAAGGCGGAATGGCCGATGGAGATCTGGCCGGTGAAGCCGACCAGGATGTTCAGGCCCAGCGCGGCGATGCCGAGATAGCCGATCTGGATCAGCAGGCTCAGCCAATAGCGATCCAGAAAGGCCGGGCAGGCCAGCAGAAGAACCACGCCCAGGATCGCAAAGTTGCGGCTGGTGACGGTCGGGAAAATCGTGGTGTCGGTCCCGTAGGACGTCTTGAAATCACCACTGGGAATGATGCTGACGTTCGCCATGGGGGCCTCACACGCGCTCGATGTCTTTGGTGCCGAACAGGCCGTACGGCTTCACCATCAGGATGGCGATCAGGACGTAGAAGGGGGCGATTTCGTACATGTTGCCCCAGTTCAGCCATTGGCTGTCCAGATAGTGGGCCAGATTTTCCAGCACCCCGACGATCAGGCCGCCCAGCACCGCGCCGATGACGCTGTCCAGACCGCCCAGGATGACCGCCGGAAACACCTTGATGCCGAAGAAGGACAGGGCCGACGACACGCCGTTGACCACACCCACGGTGACACCGGCCACCGCCGACACCATCGCGGAAATCGCCCAGCTCATCGCAAACATCTGGCGGACCGAGATGCCCAGCGACTGCGCCACCTGCTGGTCAAAGGCGGTGGCGCGCATCGCCAGCCCCAACCGCGAGTATTTGAAGAACCAGCCGAATCCCGCCATGATCAGGATGGAGATGGCCAGCGAGACGACATAGACCGTCTGCACCTGAAGCCCGAAGATGTCCATGGTCGGGCTGGCGAAGATTTGCGGGAAGGGCTTGGCGAACACGCCGAACATCCATTTCATCGCCGCCTG
The DNA here is from genome assembly GCF_003966125.1 of Azospirillum griseum. GTDB lineage: Bacteria > Pseudomonadota > Alphaproteobacteria > Azospirillales > Azospirillaceae > Azospirillum > Azospirillum griseum. The sequence continues at coordinate 207,180 of NZ_RXMA01000004.1, read as the reverse complement.
GAAGACGATGGACAGGCCGATCGTCACCATGATGACGGAGATGATCGGCTCGCCGATCATCGGCCGCAGAACGACCACCTGAAGCACCACGCCGAAGATCAGCATGAACACCAGCGTGATCGGGAAGCCGATCCAGAAGGGCAACTGCCAGGAGGTCAACAGCCACCAGCAGGTCCAGGCCCCGATCAGCAGGAATTCGCCCTGCGCGAAGTTGACGATGCGGCTGGCCTTGTAGATCAGCACGAAGGACATCGCGACCACGCCGTACAGCGCACCGACGATCAGGCCGTTGACGAGAAGTTGGAACAGAAGGGTCATGGCTGGTGTCCCCTTACGCCGCGACCGGCTGACGCGTGGCCGTCGTCGGCACAAGGTCGATGACGGTCAGGGTGGTGCGGATGCGTTGCTTGGTGCCGTCCTGGAAGGTGATCATCGTGTCGACGTCGATCTTGGGCTGACCGGCGTAGATGGATTCGATGATCGTGCCGTATTTGTCGGCGATGACGCTGCGGCGCACCTTGCGGGTGCGGGTCAGCTCGCCGTCGTCGGCGTCCAGCTCCTTGTAGAGCAACAGGAACTTGGCGATGCGCTGGTGTTCCGGCAGGGTCTGGTTGACCCGCTCCACCTCGGTGCGGAGCAGTTCGTAGACCTCCGGGCGCGACGACAGGTCGGCGTAGGTGGTGAAGGCGATCCGGTTCTTTTCCGCCCATTTCGACAGGATGGAGAAGCGGATGCAGATCATCGCCGACAGGTATTCGCGCTTGTCGCCCAAAATCACCGCTTCGGCGACGTAGGGGCTGAATTTCAGCTTGTTTTCGATGTATTGCGGGCTGAAACGGTCGCCCTTGGCGGTGGTGGCGATGTCCTTGATGCGGTCGATGATGACCAGATGGCCCTTCTTGTCGAAGAACCCGGCGTCACCGGTGTGCATCCAGCCGTCGCGCACGTCGCCCATCGTCGCCTTTTCGTTGCGGTAATAGCCCGCGAACATGTTGGGATGGCTGGTGACGATCTCGCCGACGCCGTTCTGGTCGGGGTCGATGACCTTGACCTGGATGCCGTCGTCGAACGGCACGCCCACGGTGTCGAAATCCACATCCCCGGCGCGATGGACGGTGTAGGCCCCCATCGTTTCGGTCTGTCCATAGATCTGGCGCAGCGGCACACCCAGCGCCTGGAAGAATTTGAAGGTGTCCGGCCCCAGCGCCGCACCGCCGGTGGCCGCCGATTTCAGATTGGTGAAGCCCAACCGGTCGCGCAGGGCGCGGAACAGGATCCAGTCGGCCACGGCGGACCGCTTGCCCTGCGCCAGCGCCTCCAACCCCAGCTTCATGCCCAGTTCGAACATCTTCTGTTTGAACGGCGAGCTGTCCATCATGCGGGCGCGCACGTCGGCGGCGATGGCCTCCCACAGGCGCGGGGCGAACAGCACGAAGCTCGGCCCGATTTCGCGGAAGTCGTGCATCATCGTCTCGGCTTCCTCGACGAAATTCACGCGCATCCGCGACACGATGCCCATGCCGACGGCGTAGACCTGCTCCATGATCCAGGACATCGGCAGGACGGAGACATACTCGTCCTCCGGCCCCTTGGGATCGACCGACAGATAGCTGGCGACGTGGCGGATCAGGCTGCCCGCTTGCAGCATCGCCATCTTCGGGTTGGACGTGGTTCCCGAGGTGGTGCAGAGGATGGCGACGTCGGTTCCCTTGGTCGCCGCGACCATCTGGTCGTACAGTTTGGGCTGCTGGCGGTGCAGCTCCTCGCCCATCGCCACCAGATCGGCGGCGGGCAACAGGCGCGGGTCGCTGTATTTGCGCATGCCGCGCGGGTCGGAATAGATGATGTGCTGCAAGGTCGGCAGGCGTTCGGCGAGGTTCAGCAGCTTGTCCACCTGCTCCTCATCCTCGGCGAAGACGACCTTCACGTCGGCGTAGGTGATGAGGTAGGCGACCTCCTCGTCCAGCGCGTCGCGGTAGATGCCCAGGCTCAGGCCGCGCAGCGCGTGGGTGGCGACCTCGCCCATCAGCCAATCCGGTCGGTTGTCGCCCAGCAGGGCCACGACCTCCCCCGGAACCACACCCAGCTTGGTCAGGCCCAGCGCGAAGGCGCGCACGCGGTGGTTCACCTCGCTCCAGGTGAAGGTTTTCCAGATGCCGAAATCCTTCTCGCGCAGCGCGATCTCGTCGCCATGCTCGCGGGCGTGCAGGGCGACCAGCTTGACCAGCGTGTCGTTCACGGTCAGGTCGGGCAGGTTCATGCTGGACCCGACGGCGGTGTTGGACCCGGCCATCACGCAACCTCCTTCTGTTCGGGGGATTGCTGGGCGGTGTGGGCGTTCGGGGCCTCGCCGTCCTCGTCATCCTCGCCCAGATAGGCGCGGCGCACGCGCGGGTTGGCCAGCACCTCTTCGGGCATGCCCTCGGCGATCTTCTTGCCGAATTCGAGCACCATCACGCGGTGGGAGATGTCCATCACCACGCCCATGTCGTGTTCGATCATCACCACCGTCATGCCGAACTCTTCGTTCAGATCGACGATGTAGCGGGCCATGTCCTCCTTCTCTTCCAGATTCATGCCGGCCATCGGCTCGTCCAGCAGGATCAGGTCGGGTTTCAGGGCGATGGCGCGGGCCAGTTCCACCCGCTTGCGCAGGCCATAGGACAGGGTTCCGGCGGTCGCCTTGCGGACATGCTGGATTTCCAGGAAATCGATGATTTCCTCGACCTCGCGGCGGTGGGCCAGCTCTTCCTTGCGGGCACCGGTCAGCCAATAGAGCGAGCCGGTCAGGAAGTTGTTTTTCAAAAGATGGTGCCGGCCGACCATGATGTTGTCGAGCACGGTCATATGCCCGAACAGCGCCAGATTTTGAAAGGTGCGGCCGATGCCGAGCGCGGCGCGGTGATTCGGCGTCATCGCCGTCACGTCGCGGCCCTTGAAGAAAACCTTGCCGTCGGTCGGCTTGTACCGGCCCGAAATGCAATTGACCATCGAGGTCTTGCCGGCCCCGTTCGGGCCGATGATGGAAAACAACTCCCCTTTGCGGATGCCGAAGCTGACATCGGTCAGTGCCTGCACGCCGCCAAAGCGCAGATTGACGCCACGCGCCTCAAAAATGGTCTCCGCCTGGGAGGACTCAGATCGTTGGGCGGGGGCCGACTGGGCAGGGCCACGGTGCGATGCGACGGACGCGCCGGACATTTCCTCCTCCGTTGCTGTTGGTTCGGCTTTTCTCGGGTGTTCGGCTCTTGTCGGCCGGTTGGTCCATATTGTGGACCTTGTTTGGTGCAACACAGGCACTGTACACGAGGTTTGGTTCTGTTATCAACACTGACATTCCGCCGCAGCGCGTTTTTTGGTCGCGACAGGACGTCACATAGTCCATAATGTGGACCCATGACGACGACCAAGACCGACCCCACCCTCAACACCCCGCCCACCACCACTCTGTCCGCCAGCCCCCTGTCCGGCGGGACCCAGAGCCTGGAGCGCGCCATCGCCCTGTTGCGCGCCGTGGCGGCGGCGGGGGAGGACGGCGCGCGGCTGGCCGACCTGATGAGCGAGGTCGGCCTGTCCAAGGCCACCGCCCACCGCCTGCTGATGGCGCTGAGCCGCGAAGGGCTGATCGAGCAGGACAACCGCAGCCGCCGTTACCATCTCGGCCCCGATCTCGACGCGCTGGGCCAGTTGGCCGCCGCGCGCCATCGCCCGCCGCCCGCCCCGCCGTTGCCGCAGCCGCCCGAGGCGGCGGTGCGCCCGTCGGCCTTCCTGCGACCGGAATACCGGGGGGAGTCGATCGCGCTGGCGACGCTGCTGTGCGACCGCCATGTTCACAACGCCGGGGGGGCGCGGGCGGCGCTGCTGCACGAAAGCGTCGCCGGGCAGACCACCGAACTCAGCTTCGCCCGTCTGGCCAGCGATTCGGCGCGCTTTGCCTCCGTGCTCGCCGGGTTGGGCGTGACCAAGGGCGACCGGGTGGCGGTGCTGCTGCCCAAGGGGCCGGAGTTGCTGATCGCGGCGATGGCGATCTGGCGCTTGGGTGGGGTCTACATGCCGCTCTTCACCACCTACACCGCGTCGGCGGTGGCCTATCGTCTGGCCGAGAGCGAGGCGCGGGCCATCGTCACCAACGGCTTTCTGCGCCGCAAGCTGCCGCGCGACAACGCCCGCCCGGTGGTGATGGTGGAGGGGGACGAGGCCATCGGCCCCGACGCGACGTTGTTCTGGTCGGCCCTGCACGAGGCCGCCCCGCTGGACAGCGTGGCCTGTTACCACGAAAGCGACCCGCTGGCGCTGATCTACACCTCTGAATCCGAACCGACGCCGCTGGGCGTGTCGCTGCCGGTCAAGGCGCTGTCGGGGATCGAACAATACATGCGCATCGGCCTGGATCTGCGCGACGACGACATTTATTGGAACATGGCCGATCCCGGTTGGGCCTATGGGGCCTATTACGGGCTGGTCGGGCCGCTGCTGCTGGGACGGACGACGATATTCTGCGATGGCCCCTACGACGTGCGCCAGGGCTACCGCATGCTGACCAAATTCGGCGTCACCAACCTCACCGCCGCGCCGTCGCAGATCCGGGCGTGGCACGGGGCCGATCCGGCGGGCAGCCATCAATTCGCCCTGCGCATCCTGTCGGTGGTGGGCGAACCGCTGCCGCCCGACCTGATCGCCTGGGCCAACCGCACGGTGCGGGTCCCACTGCTCGACCAGTATGGCCAGCGCGAAACCGGCATCTTCATCGTCAACCGCTACGACCCCGATGGGGTCAACCAGACCGGCGACGGCTCGCTCGGCCGCCCGATGCCGGGCTTCCGCGTGGTGGTGCTCGATCCCGACGGGCGGGAGGCCCCGGTCGGTGGGGCTGGGGAAATCGCCATCGACGTGGAGAAATCACCGCTCTTCTGGTTCGAATCCTACGCCAACGACCCCGACCGCACCGCCCGGCGCTTCCGCCATGGCCGCCGCTATTACCTGACCGGCGACTGGGCGTTCCTGGACGCCGAGGGCAACATCCATTATCGCGGCCGGGCGTCCGACGCGATCCTCATGCAGCAGGGGGAGTAACCCGCATCCCGCTCAATCGGCGCTCCCCTCGGGATCGAGCAGATGGCGGTTGGTCGCCTCGATGGTGGCCTCCAGCAGCGGCAGCAGGGCGGCCACCCGCTCCGGGTCGGCGTGCTGGTCGTTCATCAGCTTGGCGATGGTGGCCAAACGCGGTGTCCCGAAATTGGCCGCCAGACCGGCCAGCGTGTGGGCGGCCTGCTTCAGATCGCGCGGGCGGTTGCCCTGATGGGCCGAGCGGATCGCCGACAGCTCGCGCAGGGCGGTGTCGGGCAGCAGCGCCAGCATGCCGTCCAGGCTTTGGCTGCCCAGCGCAAGGCGCAGTTCCGCCTGCTTGACCCGGTCCACCAGCGGCAACCGGGCCAGGGTGGCGGTTTCCGGCGGCGGGCGGCTGGGAACCGGGACCACCCGCCCATCCTGGGGATGACAGGCCAGATCGGTGATGACCGCGTTCAGATGGTCCCAGTCGATCGGCTTGGTCAGATAGGCGTCCAGACCGGCGGACATGTGCCCGTCGCGGTGTTCGGGCAGCGCGTCGGCGGACAGGCCGACGATGGGGATCCGCGCCACCGGGCCATCCATGCGGCGGATGGTCCTTGCGGCGGTGCGCCCGTCCATCACCGGCATTTCCATGTCCATCAGGATCACATCATACGGGTTGGCCTTGGCCGCCTCGACCGCCGCTTGTCCGTTGACCACAGCATCGACCTGATGGCCCAGCCGCGCCAGCATGGCGGTGATGAGCGTCCGGTTGATGTCGTTGTCCTCCGCCAACAGCAGGCGCAGGGAGACCGAGGGGACAACCGTCCCATCGCCCATGGATGCCTGAGGCTGCGATTTGGTCGCCAGTTCCGGCGGGGGTGGGGCCAGGGCCGGACGGGCCTGCACCGAAAAGCGGAAGGTGGTTCCGCGCCCCGGCGCGCTCGACACCGCAATATCGCCGCCCATCGCCTCCACCAGCCGTTTGCAGATCGCCAGCCCCAAGCCGGTGCCGCCATATTTCCGGCTGGTGGAGGCGTCGGCCTGGACAAAGGCCCCGAACAGGCGGTCCTGTTGCGTCTGGGTCATGCCGATGCCGGTGTCGTCCACCTCGAACCGCAGGGTGAAGGGCGGGGCGGGCGTGCCGCACACCGGATCGGGAATCGGGGCGTCGGGCGACCAGACCGCGATCTCAACCCCACCGCGCTCGGTAAATTTGATGGCGTTGGACACGAGGTTGAACAGGATTTGCCGCATCCGGGTGGGGTCGCCGCGCACATGGCGGGGCGTGTCCTCCGCAATCGAGGCCGACAGGCTCAGACCCTTGGCGGCGGCACGCACCAAAAACAATTGAACCACGTCATCGACCAGCCGGTGCAGGGAGAAATCGATCTCCTCCAGCGCCAGTTGTCCGGCCTCGATCTTTGAAAAATCAAGGACGTCGTTCAGGATGCTCAACAGCGTTTCCGCCGACGACCGCAGGGTTTTGACGAAACCGCGCTGCTGGTCGCTGAGCGGCGTGCTCATCAGCAGGTCGCCCATGCCGATGACGGCGGTCATCGGCGTGCGCAGCTCGTGGCTCATCATCGCCAGAAAGCGCGACTTGGCCCGGCTGGCGTTTTCGGCGGCGATGCGGGCGTCCTCCGCCTCCTCCCGCGCGCGGTCGAGATCCTCGGCCAGCGCGAAGGTTTCGGCGGCGAGCTTGGTCAACTGGTTCTGGGCGTTGCGCAGCTCAAGCTCCGACCGGTGGCTGCGGGTGATGTCGGTGCAGGACCCGGCGAACCAGCGCAGCCGCCCGTCGGGGGCGTAGATCGGGCGAAGCGACAGCGCGCTCCAAAAAGCGGTTTTGTCCTTGCGGTAATTGAGAACCTCCACCGCCGTCGGGCGAATCTCCGCCAGGGCGGCGCGGATTTCGGCCACGGTCGCCGGGTCGGTGTCGGGTCCTTGCAGGAATCGGCAATTACGGCCCATCACCTCGTTGGCGGTGTAGCCGGTCATCTCCAGAAAAGCGCGGTTGCAATAGATCAGCGGCGTGTCGGGCAGAGTCGGATCGGCGATCACGATCCCGACTCCGGTGGCCTCCACCACGGCGGCAAGCATCTCGGCGGACGGCAGGGAGGTGCCATCCTCGATCGTTGGCAGGGTTGGAAGCGTGGGCACGGCGGACGGACATCCCAAAGACACGACGATGCGCAGGATACGGTGTCTTTGGGGTTATTTCCACCGACGGCTGAGAGCGTCCCAACGGGCGGCGTGCCATTCGACGGGTCTTTTGCTATGACCGGGGCCTTGATCCGTTTGCACCGCTGGGAAACGCCCGACATGACCGCGCCGCCCACTCGTTCGTCCTCCAGTCTCCCGTCTTCCGCCATCCCGCCGGTTCGTGTGCATCTGGCGCTGGGTGGCAACATCGGTGATCGCAAGGCCAACCTGACCGCCGCCCTGGCGCGCTTGGCGGACGGGGTCGCGGTGGACCGGCAGTCGGCGGTGTATGAAACCGCGCCGATGTATGTGACCGACCAGCCCGCCTTCCTCAACATGGCGGTCAGCGGCCTGACCACCCTCTCTCCGATGGATTTGCTGGCCTTTCTCAAGGACATTGAATCCAGCCTTGGCCGCGATCTGGCGGGTTTGCGCTTTGGCCCGCGTCCCATCGATCTCGATATTCTGCTGTATGAGGGCGTGATCCTGACCGATCCGGTCCTTGGCATTCCCCACCCGCGCATGGTGGAGCGCGCGTTTGTGCTGTGCCCGCTGGCCGACATCGCCGCCGACACCCTGCATCCCGTGCTGGGGCGCAGCGTTGGCGCGCTGGCGGCGGAGGTTCCGGGCCGCGACACGGTGGTGCGCGTGGCCGAAACGTTGCTGGATTGGTGACAACCCAGGCCAAACCGGAACGCTGCCGGGTGGCGGGGCAGGGCGTTTTGCGCCTATAGTGCCCCTCATCCGGGGGCGGTTCGTCGCCCTGTTTCTTTTGTGACAGGCCGTTCCAAGCGGAAGGGCCAGGAGATGCGGTTTGTCAGACAGCAGCGCGGACCGTCGCGCCACTCATCAACCGGGCGGCCCGACGCTCACCTACACGATCCTCGTGCGTGGGTTCACCGCCCCGGTCCGCTTGGCCGGACGGTCAGGGGCCGCAACCGCAAGGTTTGACCTGACCCTGACCGTAGCCCATCCGGGGCGTGGTTTTCCCGACGACATCGCGGCGGTGATGTCCTACGAGGACATTGTCGAGGCGTTGCGGAGCCTGTGCGCGGAAGACGGCATTTCCGGCCCCGATTATCTGGCCGAACGCGCCGCCGCCCTTTGTCTGGCTCACACCAAGGTGCAGCGCGCGAGCGTGGAGGTCGAATTGCCGTCCGCCCAATGCGACGGGGCTGGGATCGGGGCCAGCGTCACCCGCGATCAGGACGACAACCGGTAGGACCGTCGGGCGCAACGCTTGGCAAAGCGTCCTGGCGGGACGTCATAGGGTTTACCCTGACCAAAATTCGGGCAAAACCGCCGTTCGGGCAATCGTATCCGCTTGCGGATTTGTGTTTTTCACGTACAATCCGAAGCCATGGGTTAACAACCCGTCTATTCCAACCCCAACAGCGCGCAGGTACACACCATCCGCAATGATTGATCCGTTTGAAAGGAGGGATCCATGGACCGCAGCACGACGCCAACCCTTTCGGAACTCCTTGAAGACCCGATCATCCTTGCCGTCATGGCCCGCGATGGCGTCAGCCAGGACAATGTGCGTCAGTTGTTTGAACGGGTGTCCCGGAATCGCCGCCTTCGGGATGAGCGGATGGCGGCCTGACCGCTCCTTTTCCGTCCGACCGGGATTATTCTGAGCAAGCACCGGGCATGATGCGCCAGGAAAAAAAGGCACCGCACCAATTTGGCGCGGTGCCTTTTTCGTTCTGGTGCGCGCATGGTCACAACCCGAGCACGTCGTTGATCGCCTCGATCACTTCGGTGGGGGTGAAGGGTTTGCGCAGCGTCCGCTGCGCGCCCAGCGCCTCGGCCACGGGCAGGACGTCGAGCGAGGCACGGGCACCACCGCCGGAAATGGCGATGATCTTCAGGTCGGGTTTGACCCGCCGCAACTCCATGATGGTGGCCAGCCCCTCCTGGTTGGGCATGAAGATGTCGGTGATGACCAGATCGGCCGGATGGTCGCGGAAGCGCGTCATCCCCTCCACCCCGTCGCGCGCGCCAAACGCCTCGTGACCACCGCGCGTCACCGTGCGCAGCAGCATGGTGCGAACCATGTCGTCGTCGTCGATGATGAGCACGCTGGCCATGGCTTTGTTTCCTCTCACATGTCGTTGTGTTGAATGGCGGGGAGCGAACCAGCCTGCGAACCGGCCCGAGACAGGGCGCGCACCTGGGTGATGAAGGAATCGGGGGCCAGCGGGGTGGGCATCGTGCAGGTCACACCGGCGGCCTGGAAGGCGGCGGTCTCGCCGTCGTTCATCTGTGCCGCGCACAGCAGGATCGGCACATCCGGGTTCGCAGCGGCGAAGGCGCGCGCCAAGGTCAACAGCCGCCACACGGGTTCCGCCGGGTTCTGAACCAGCACGATCAGATGGAACCGATCGGGCGCGACGCTGAACAGCGCCAACCCTCGGCGGCTGTCGGTGGTTCCCACCGCGCGGAATCCCTGGGAGCGCAACAACCGCCCGGCCATGCCGACCATGGCCGCTTCCCCGCTCAACAGCAACACCCGGCGCGCGTCGTCGGACCGGCGGCGCGGCAGACCGCTGTCGTTGAGGGGCAGAAACACGGTGATGGCGGTGCCGTGGCCGGGAGCGCTGGTCACGTCGATCACGCCGCCATGGTCACTGACGATGCCGTGAACCACCGCCAGCCCCAGCCCGGTGCCCTTGTCCACCGGCTTGGTGGTAAAGAACGGCTCGAACATCCGGTCCTGCACCGCCGCGTCCATCCCGCAACCGGTGTCCGTGACGGTGACACAGGCATAGCGTCCGGTGTCGAGCCGCGCCCGATTCACGTCGTCACGCGCGGGGTCGGAGCGCGCCAGATCGCGCGGCGCGCCCACCGTCAGACCGTTGACCGTCACCGTCACACCCCCCGATGTCCTGGTCTGCCCCAGTGGCGTGGCATCCAGAATGGCGTCGGCGGCGTTCTTGCACAGATTGACGATCACCTGATGGATCTGCGCCGGGGCGACCAGCACCGGCACAGGGTCGCCCCCGCATTGCAGGCTCCACTCCACGCCGGAAAACAGGGTGGGGCCAAGCAGCTTGATCGCGTCGTGGACGATGTCGCGCAGATCGACCGCCTCACGTTCCAGCTTTTCCTTGCGGGCAAAGGCCAGAAGCTGCTGCACCAGCCCCCTGGCGCGTTCGGCGGCGGTCGTCACCTGATGCAGATCGTCGCGGATGGCGCTGTCATCGGGCAGGGCGTCGAGGGCGAGGTGGCTGTAGCCGAGAATGGCGGTCAGGATGTTGTTGAAGTCGTGAGCCACGCCACCGGCCAGCACCCCCACCGCCTGCATCTTCTGGGCGCGGCGCAGCTGCTCCTCCCCCTGCCGCCGGGCGGTGACGTCGTCCACCGTGGCGATCAGGTTGCTCAGGCGGCCATCGTCGTCCAGCAAAGGGGCCACGCGGATCGCCGCCCAGAACGGCGCGCCGTTCGGCTTGCACCCCGGCAATTCGGTCTGCCAGGTTTGGTTCGCCGCCAGCGCCCGCCAAAGCGCGGCGTGATGATCGGCCACCGCCATCGGACCGGCGGCGGCCACCCCGGCGATGAAGGCGTCGATGTCCGGCACGGTGTCCATGCTGCGCCCGGTCATCGTGCGGAAACGTGGGTTGAGGTAGATGGTGCGCCCGAACGCGTCGGCGATCAGCACCCCCACCGGGCTTTGCGCCACCGCCAGCGACAGGGTGCGCAGCGAATCCTCCGCTGTTTTCAGCGGGCTGATGTCGGTGACGAACCCCTCGACCGCAACGACCCGCCCCAATCCATCGGTCACGCCGACGCCCTGTTCCCAGACATGGCGCGTGATACCGGCGCGGTCGATCAGGCGGTAGCTGAGGGTGAAGGGGCGGCCCTGGTCGAGCGCGATGGCAATGGATTGGCGGACATGATCGCGGTCGGTCGGGTGAATCAAGGTCTCGAACGGCATGGTCCTGCTGACCAAATCCGTTGGCGGCCATCCGGTCAGGCGGTGCCCCCCCTCGCTGGCGAACAGCAGCGACCGTTCGGTGCCGGGACGCGCCCGATAGGCCATGCCCGGCAAATTGCCCATCAGGGTGGCGAGCCGCCGGTCACTCTCCCGACGCTCCTGTTCGGCCCGCGCCTTTTCCGTGATGTTGCGGGCGACCGCCACCAGCCCCAGCACGGCACCTTCCGGCCCATAATAGGGGGTCTTGATGGTTTCCAGCAGCACCGACCGGCCATCGGGGAACGTCACCCATTCCTCCATCCGGTGCGGGGTTTGCTGGCGCAGCACCTCGGCGTCGCGGTCCTGGAAGTAGCGCGCCCGATCTTCCGGTACCAAATCCAGATCCGTGCGCCCGACAATCTCGCTGACCCCACGTCCTAGGAAGTCGGCGAAGGCGCGGTTGCACCCCAGATACACGCTGTTCGGGTCCTTGAAGAAAATCAGATCGGGGATCGAATCGATCAGGGCTTGAAGCAGCGTCCGATCGTCCGGGCCGGGGGAAGGAGGGGAGGATTTCGGGGCGGGTTGCCCCTCGGCGATGGCGAAGGAATGGGTCTCGCAGCGGATGCCGCCGTTGGTGCCGGGGCGCAGCTGGGTCACGCTGTGCCACCACACGGTGCGGCCATCCGGTACAAGCGCCCGGTGGTCGGTGTGGCAAACCGCGCAGGGTCCGTCCGCCAAAGCGAGGGCGATGTCCGACACAAACCGCGCGCGGTCACCGGGGTGCACGCGGCGCAGCATCGGCCCTGACTCCACAGCGTCGACCGGGTAGCGCCAGGAATGGCGCACCACCCCTACCTCTGCTGCGTCGTCCATGTCCACCGGTTCGTCCGGAACCATCCGTTGCATGCCGCATCCCATCGACGCCGATGGGCGAAAGTCTATCCGTGTTTTCTCCGCTTATGAAGGATCATCACCGGGTGCCACGGCATCGGGCCAGCGGACCGGACCTCAATACAGTGGACGGCCCGCCGCGCGGGCGGCCAGCAGGGCGGCGTGGTCCAACTGCACCTGATCGGCGTAGTCGGTGGCGAACGCCCGCGTTTCCGCCTTGAAGCCCGAGGTCGACACGACCACGTCGGTGATCTGCTTGTCCTGGCTGAAGGGGATGAGGGCGGAGTCGTAATCCTGATCGGCCAGAGCGTGGGTCTTGGCCAGGATTTTGCCCATCGCCGCGACGGTGTCCTTGAAATTCCCCAGATTGCCTTTCAGGGCGGTGTAATCGAAGTCTTGTTGAAACGGGGACTTTTCTTTCACGAAGAAATCCTTCCCATTGATCGTCGTGGAGCCGATCAACGGATCGGTGTTGGTCAGGCCAGCCTTGTTGCTCATCGCCACCCGCGCGCCCTCATGGTTGCCATAGGCGGTGGCGGGCAGGCCGCCGGGATTGGCCAGCGCCACCGCACTGCTTCCCATCTCCTTCATCTCCAGAATGACGTCATCGTCGGCGCTGGTGGTCGCCCCTTCGATCAGCACCCAATAACGGGCGCGGCCCAGGCTGCCGACGCCCGATCCCATCCGTTGCCGGGCGTCCTTGACGGTGTAGAAGGCTGCGGGCTGCCGTTTGCCGGACGCGATGGAGGCGATGTAGGCGGGCATCGCCGCGCCGATGGCGGTGGCGGACGGCGGCATCACCAACGACGCATCGGTGTTGAACCGACGCACACCCCCGCTGACGGCGCTGTATTTGGCCAGGAAATCACTCCGGTTCTTCTTGCCCACCTTCTGCACGACGTCCTTGGCGACGTTCGACAGGTCCCCGGCCTTCAGCCGATAGGATTTTTCGTCGTCGGTTCCCTTGAAGTCGCCCAGCTTGTTCAGATAGCTGTCAACGAACTGGTCGATCAGGCTGTTTTGATCGGTCTGGGAGAAACCCAGCTCGCGCGCCGCCAGCACCAGGCTGACCGCCATGCGGCGGACATCCCAGACATACGGCCCGATGTAGGATTCATCGAAATCGGAGATGTCGAACACGTCGTTGCCCGCCGAATCACGGACGCCGCCGTAATTTTGCAGATGCAGGTCGCCGTCGATCCACACCCGCGCGGTGGCGGTGTTGAGGTAGGCCGACGGCGGCAGGTTGGCCATGTCGCGGTAAAACAGATGCGCCGTTCCCCGGTAAAAGGCAAAGGGCGACACCGCCATCTTGTCCATCTTCGTCGCCACCTCGGCCGGTTGCGCCTGGGCGAGCGGGTGATTGAAGCCGTACAGCTCGGATTCGACCCAGCCGGGGCGGCTGGTGGCCGCCAACGCCGGGGCGGCGGCGAGCAGGCACAGCGACAAAGCGGTGAGAAGACGGCGCATCGGCGGACACTCCTGACAAGACAGGGTTCAGCATGCGCAGGCAATGTTCCCCGTCAACACCAACCGGCGCGCGGCGGCGCCGTGGCGGCCTGAGAGCGCGGCAAAAAAGAAAGGGGCGGGGCGCTGGTGCGCTCCCGCCCGATGGCAGCCCGAACAGCCTGCTTGTCGCTCACTCCGCCGGGTGGGTGGCGGCGTGGCTGGGCGCGGGCGGGGTGTGGTCGTCCATCGCCTCGTCGGCTGGGAAGGGCTTCTTCTTGGCGATGTAGCTGTAGACGGTGGGGACCACGAACAGGGTCAGCAGCGTGCCCAACGTCATGCCGCCGACGATCACCGCACCAATGGCCTGACGGCTTTCCGCACCGGCCCCGTGGGCGTTGGCGAGCGGGACCGCGCCCAGCACCATGGCCCCGGTGGTCATCAGGATCGGGCGCAGGCGCAGCACGGCGGCTTCCTCCACCGCCTTGCGGATGTCCACGCCGCTGCGCTGGAGCTGGTTGGCGAACTCCACGATCAGGATGCCGTGCTTGGTGATGAGACCGACCAGCGTCACCAAGCCGATCTGGCTGTAGACGTTCATCGTCCCGCCGCTCATCTGCAGGGCGGCGAGCGCGCCGGTCATCGACAGCGGGACCGTCAGCATGATGACGAACGGGTCGATGAAGCTTTCGAACTGGGCGGCCAGCACCAGATAGATGAAGGCCAAGGCCAGGATGAAGACGAAATAGAGGCCGGTCGCCGATTCCCGGAACTCGCGGCTTTGCCCGGCATAGTCGGTCTGCGCGGTCGGCGGCAGAACCTTTTGCGCCGCCGCCTGCATCACCGCCAGCGCTTCACCCAGCGAGGTGCCGGGGGCAAGCGTGGCGGTGATGCTGGCCGACCGCAGCTTGTTGAAGTGGTTCAGCTCCTTCGGGGCCACCCGTTCGTCCACATGCACCAGATTGGCCAGCGAAATCATCGGCGCGGCCCCGCCCGCCGTCGTGGTCCCGCCGCGCACATAGATCGAGGCGATGTCGTCCGGGTTGCGGCGGTCCACATTGGCGACCTGGACGATCACGTCATACTGCTTGCCGTCCTTCTTGAAGCGCGTGACCTGACGCCCGCCCAGCAGGGTTTCCAGCGTCCGCCCGACCGTGTCCACATCCACGCCAAGGTCGGCGGCCTTGTCGCGGTCCAGCGAGATGCGCAGCTCCGGCTTGTTCAGCTTCAGGTCGGTGTCGAGGTTGGTCAGGCCGGGGAAGTTCCGCGCCTCCGCCATCATCGCGTTGACCATCTTCTGCAACTCGTCAAAAGGCAGAGAGGTTTGGATGACGAAGTTGACCGGTTTGTCGATCGGGCTTTGCCCCAGTGACGGCGGGTTGGTGACGAAGCCGAGGATGCCGGGAATCCCGAACATCTTGGGAAAAAGCTGGGCGGTGATCGCCTGCTGCTTCACCTCGCGCTGATCCCAATCGATCAGGCGGACGAAGGCGATGCCCTGGTTGACCACCGGAAAGCCGACGACGACGAAAAACTTCTCCACCACCGGGATGGCGCGGAACAGCCCCTCCATCCGCTGGGCGTAGCTCATGGTGTAATCCAGCGTCGAGCCTTCCGGCGCGATGGCGATGCCGACGATGGTCCCGCGATCCTCCACCGGCGACAGTTCCGATTTCAGGCCGGTGAACAGGGTGTAGCTGGCCGCCGCCACCCCCGCCCCGATCAGCAGCACCAGCGGCCGCGCCCGCAGCGACAGGCGCAGCAGGCCCCGATAGGCGTTGGTCATGCCGACCAGGAAACCTTCGATCAACCGATACAGAAAATTATGCTTGGTCTCGTGCTTCAACAGCTTGGAGCACATCATCGGCGACAGCGTCAGCGCGACAAAGCCCGACACGATCACCGCCCCGGCCAGCGTCAGGGCAAATTCGGTGAAGAGCCGCCCGGTGCGCCCGGTCATGAAGCCGATGGGGGCGTACACCGCCGCCAGCGTGATGGTCATGGCGATGACGGCGAAGCCGATTTCCTTCGACCCCTTCAACGCCGCCTGGAAGGGGTGCATGCCCTCTTCCACGTAACGGAAGATGTTTTCCAGCATGACGATGGCGTCATCGACCACCAGGCCGATCGCCAGCACCATCGACAGCAGGGTCAGGGTGTTGATCGAAAAGCCGAAGGCGTACATCAGGGCGAAGCCGCCGATCAGCGACACCGGGATCGTCACCAGCGGGACCAGCGTGGCCCGCAGGGAGCGCAGGAAGAAGAAAATCACCAGCACGACCAGCGCGATGGCTTCAAAGATCGTGCTGAACACCGCGTCGATGGATTTGGAGATGAAGACGGAGCTGTCATAGGCCACCTCCACCCCCATGCCGTCGGGCAGGGCGGCGCGGATGGCTCCCAGGGCACTGTTGACCGCCTTCGACACGTCCAGCGGGTTGGCGGTGGATTGCTTGACGACACCGATGGCGACGGCCCCGCGCCCGTTGAAGCGGGCGCTGACCCGTTCGTCGAGCGGGCCGATTTCCGCCCGGCCGACGTCGCGCAGACGCACCAGATAACCGCTGTCGTCGCGCAGGATGATGCGTTCGAACTCCTCGGGCGTGCGCAGGTCGGTTTCCGACACCACGGTGAACTCGCGCGCCACGCTTTCGACGCGCCCCGCCGGGATTTCGACGTTCTGCTTGCGCAGCGCGTTTTCCACATCCTGCGGGGTCACCCGATAGGCCGCCATCCGCTGCGGGTCGAGCCACAGCCGCATGGCGAAGCGCCGTTCGCCAAAGATGCGGACCTGGGCCACGCCCGGCAGGTTCTGCAAGCGGTCCTTGACGTAACGGTCGGCGAAGTCGGTGACGTCCAACGGCGTGTGCCGGTCGGACGAAAAGGCGAGGTAGAGGATGGGTTGGGCGTCGGCCTCGACCTTGGCGATCACCGGTTCGTCGATTTCCGACGGCAGGGCGGCGCGCACGCGGCCCACCCGGTCGCGCACGTCGCTGGCGGCGACGTCCACGTTGCGGTCCAGCCGGAACCGCAGGGTGATCTGCGATTTCTCCGCCCGGCTGATGGAGGACATGACGTCGATGCCCTCGATCCCCGCCAAACTGTCTTCCAGCGTTTGCGTGACCTGGCTTTCGATGATCTGGGCCGAGGCACCCTTGTAGGTCGTCTCGACGGTGACGACCGGCTCGTCGATCTTGGGGTATTCGCGCACCGACAGGCGTTGGTAGGACACGATGCCGATCAGCATCAGCGCCAGACTCATCACCGTGGCCAAAACCGGGCGGCGGACCGAAATGTCGGACAGAACCATGGCGTCAGCTCCCCGACGGTTTGGCGTTGACGACCGCCACCGGCGCGCCGTCGCGAATCTTCAGTTGGCCTGCCGTGACGACGACATCCCCGGCCTTCAGGCCCTGGGCGATCTCCACCTCGGCGTTGCGGCGTTCGCCCAGCGTGACCTTGGTTTGCGTCGCCTTGCCGTCCACCACCTTGAACACGAACTGCTCCTTGCCGAAGGCGACGATGGCCTGTTCGGGGATCAGCACGGCGTCGGGCACGACGGTCAGCGTCAGGGCGACACGGGCGAACAGGCCGGGGCGCAGCGCGCCGTCGGGGTTGGCGATGCGGGCGCGGATGACCACGGCGCGGCCGTTCACATCGACCAGCGGATCGATGGCGTAGACCTCGCCGTCAAAGCTGCGCCCGGCAAAGGCGTCGACCGAGACCTTCACCGTCTGGCCGATCTTCACGGTGGGCAGGAACATTTCCGGGACGCGGAAATCCAGTTTCAGCGTGTCGATGGCTTCCAGATTGACGATGTCCTTGCCGGACTGGACGAAATCGCCGATCGACACCTTGCGCAGCCCCAGCACGCCGTCGAACGGGGCGGTCAGCACCAGCTTGTCCAACTGGGCCTTGGCGAGCTGCACCGCCGCCTCGTCCGCCAGCAGCTTGGCCGCCGCCTGCTCGCGGGTGCGGATCGGGCCGGTGTTCTGGCGCACCAACTGATCGGCGCGCGACAGTTCCGCGCGGGAAAAGGCGATGCTGGCCTGGGCCTGGGCGAGCGTGGCCCGCGCGATGGAGTCGTCGAGCCGGACCAGGATCGCGCCCTTGGTGACGCGCTGGCCCTCCTGGAAGGTGATCTCAGCGACGCGACCGGCGATTTCGGGCCGGACGACCACCGATTCGTTGGACAGCAGCGAGCCGACCGCCGTGACCGAGCGGGCAACCGCGCCGATGCGGACCGGCGTGGCCTCCACCGGCATCGGCGGGGCACCGCCGGGGGGCGGCCCGGCCGGGGCGGCGGGCTTGGCCGCGCCGATCTCTCCCGGAATCGGCACGCCATGGCTTTTCAGCAGCGCCACCAGTTCGGGCACGGTTCCGCCCTGCTTGACGAAATGCCAGTAAGCGCCACCGCCCAACGCGGCGAGAACGAGAAGGGCGAGGATGCGGAGCGAATGACGCATGGACGGGATCCGAACGACGTTTCGTTTCAACCGGCGCGCAATCAGGCGGCACCCCGGCAAACTAAACTATATCGTTCAGTTCAGTTCCGATGTCGAGATGGTTCCAACCGCAACCGCATCAGGGCGGGGTTGTCGCCATGGGGCTTGCCGTTCACGACTCGTTCAGGGTCAGGAATTCCTGGAAATTGGCGCAGCGCCCGGCCTGGAACGCGGCGGTGTAGGCGGCGTTGCGGGCGCGTTTGGCCTCCACCGCCGCCGCGAATCGGGCGCGCAGATCCGGGTCGGCGATGCGCAGACCGTCGCCCGCCAGCCGGTCCAGCACATGGCGGTAACACCCATCGGCCCGCGCGCCGCTGTCGGCGGAAAAGGTGATGGACCCGGCGCGTTGGCGGTATTCATAGAGCGGGGTGCGCACCAAGGGGACCGGACCGCTGCGGTCCAGCGTTTGGACGTTGAACACCACATCGTCGCAAAAATTGACATCCTCCTCCCACCCCGGGCACAGCGCGCGGCGCACCAGCGGAAACATCGGGACCGAGGTGGCAAGGAAGGCGGCGGCGTCGAACTCCACCACGCCGTCCGTCTCGGGAAACAGGATCGACAGGGGCGAATCATCCTCGTCGCGGACCACGGCGACGTTGTCGAACGCGGCCCCGCGCGCCCAGGCCAGCGGGGCGAGCGTGGCCAGCCGCGCGGGCTGAAAGCGGTCGTCGGCGTCGAGCGGCGCGATCAGGGGCAGGGTGGCCGCCGCCAACCCGGCGTTGCGCGCCGCCGGTGCCCCGGCCCCGATCCGCCCGGTTCCGGTGAAGGTCAGGCGGGGGTCGTCGATGCCCGCCGCCGTCAGGGTTGGCCGGTAATCGGTTCCGTCGTCGCTGACGATCACCGCCTGCCAGTGGGGCCAGCTTTGCGCCAGCAGGCTGTTCACCGCGCGGGCGATGGTGTCGTGCGCCCGGTGGGCGGCGATGATGACCGACACCCCCATCGCGCCGACCGAGTCCGCAGGTGATCCGTTCATGCGCGTCATGCCCCTGCTGCTTTCGACTGTGTCCTCGACCCCACTGTGGGGACTGGCGGCGGCTGGCGTCAACGCGCCTGTCGATTTTGCCGTCACCGGGCGTTGAACCGGAACCCGATACGGGCTATGTGGTGAACCATGCGAGGCGCCATGCGGCACCATGGTCAGAACAGTCAGGTTTCCGAAATCCCGGCTTCTCGGTAAGCTTGGGAGTGCGACACCAGGGAGAAGTACATCAATGGCGCAGGTCGGATACACCCGGTTCGACGACGAACCCGAGAACGAGCCGGACGAGAAGTCCAAGGACACCGCCCCGCCGCCGTTCGCCGCCATTCAGCAATCGCTGTTCAAGGCGCGCACCGTGCTGATTTTCGGCCAGATCGACATGAAGCTGGCCCAGGGCGTGACCGCGCAGCTTCTGGCGCTGGCGCATGAAAGCGACGACGACATCACCGTTGTGGTGAACTCCCCCGGCGGCCATGTCGAGGCGGGCGACACCATCCACGACATGATCCGTTTCGTGAAGCCGCGCGTCAAAATGCTCGGCACCGGCTGGGTCGCCAGCGCGGGTTGCCATATTTTCCTGGCGGCGGAGAAGGACAACCGTTTCTGCCTGCCGAACACCCGTTTCCTGATCCACCAGCCCTTGGGCGGAACCGGTGGCCGCGCCACCGACATCGCCATCGAGGCCAAGGAAATCATCCGCATGCGCGAGCGGCTGAACCGCATCATCGCGCGTGAAACCGGCCAGTCCTATGACAAGGTTGCCAAGGACACGGACCGCAATTACTGGATGCTGTCGGACGAGGCCAAGGAATACGGCATCGTCAGCCACATCATCAACGGCATGGACGAGCTGAAGTAATCGCGCCGCCGATCCATACCAACAAAAAACCCCGCTCCACAGGAGCGGGGTTTTTTATGGATTTTCTTAAAGCAAAAAGCCGGTTTGTCTGCAACCGACGGCTTACACCGTGACGTTCAGCAAGGAACCGCGCGGGGCACTGCGGTAGCCTTGTCCGTTCACCTGTGCCGCCAGAGCCGCCGCGTTCGTATCGATCGACTGGCCGTTTTTGGTGCTGTTCTGGGTGTCCCGGGGTTGTTCGGATTTGCCGGTGGCCTGTGGGGCCGCCACCGTTTGGGTGCGGACAACCGGCGTGGTCTGCTGCGCCGCTTGAACCGCCGGTGACAACGCCAACTGCGTGGCCGATGTCAGCGGCACTTGCGGTTTGATCGCCGGAAACGACGGGTTTTGAGCGTTGATCTGCATGATTGACAGATATGTGCCTTTCCCACCCGTTGCACAAGATGCCAAACCGCATGGACCGTCGCAAAGCCATGCGTTGAGGATGGATCAGGCGGTTTCCGGATCGGCGTTCCGCCTCAGCGCCAGCGGCGCAAAGACGCACACCACCTGGAACACCACCACCGCCAGCATCACCAGCCGATGGCCGTCGGCCCCGTAGCCGCCATTGCCGGTGGCAAAAGGACCCAGCGCCCAGCCCATGGCCGGTTGCAGGGTGAAGGCGACGACGAACATCAGCAGATTGACCGCCGTGTTGACCCGTCCCGCCAATTCCGGCGGAAAGCGTTGGGTCAGCAGCGAATAGCCCATCACCGACGCGCTGGCAAAAAAGGCGTAGGCTGGCCAACCCAGCCACGGCGGCACCCCCACATCCAGCGCCATCGCCGTTTGTGTCACCAGGGCGATGGACACGCCGATGGTCTGCACGGCGGGCGGAGTCAGGCCGACGCGCCGGGCGACGTCGGCGATCATGCCGAACAAGGCAAAGCCTGCCACCATCGCCACCGCCGCGTGTTGCAGATGGCTGGCCACGGCCAACCGATCCAACCCGTCAACGTCGCGCAACCATGGCCCGGCCCACAGGCTGATGTAGCTCAGAAAGGCCCCTTGAACCCCTGCGCAGCACGGGGCGAGCACCCAGAAGCGACGGCTGCGGAACACCGCAACCGTTCCGCTCAGCAGCGCGCCAACGGTCAGGCGTCCGCCGCCCGCGTTGCGGCGTTCAGGCACGATCAGAAACAGCAGAACCGCCACCACCACGGTCGCCACCGCAAGGCCCAAAAACAGGCCGCGCCAATCGGTGACGCCCAGCAGCGCGCGCACCGGTGTGGTGGCGAACACCGCGCCCAGGCCGCCGCAGGCCAGGAACAAGCCGTTGACCATCGGAAGCCGGTCGCGCGGCCACCAGGCCGCCGTCGCGGTCAGCGCCGCCATCAGGCAGGCCGACACGCCCAGCCCGATCAGGGCACGCGCCAGGGCCAGGGTCGGCAGATCTTCGCCCAGAGCGAACAGCGCCGCTCCGGCGGCGGCCACCAGCAGCAACGCCGATTCCACCCGCCGTGGTCCGTACCGGTCGAGAAGAAGGCCCAAGGGGGGTTGGAACAGACCAAAGGCGATGAAATAGGCGCTGGTCAGGAAGCCCAACCCCGCCGCCGTCACCCCCAGTGCGGTCGTCAGCTCGTCGGCGATCACCGCGTTGACGGTGCGGTAGAGGAAAGACAGGAAGTAACCCAGGGCAAAGGGCAGAAAGACAACCAGAATCCGTCGCAGCGGGGTGATGGTATGGAGGGGAAGCGATGAGGTGGGGATGTGGTCTGTCACCGGGTCCGATGTCCGTTTCTGTGGTGCGAACGCCAACAGCAAAGACCGGATGGCCACCGCAAGTCCATCAAGGATGCGGATTGTCAGCCATGCGAACTTGACGGACGAAACAGACAGGCGCACTCTCTGTTCCACGCGGGGGATGATGTCGGCCCAGTCATCACCTCCGCGCCACCGACCCGCCGGACCGACGGGCCGGAACGACGGCTGGAGTTCGAGCGGCAACGTCTGTAGGCCGTTCCACACGCGCCAGGCGCAGCGACACGTTGCCCGTCCGGCTGACCGGCGGCAGGCCCTCGGTGTTGGGCCTGCCGCCGATTGTTTTTTAGAGTCCCCACCGCAACGCCCGATCCCTCCCCGCCGGTTGCCCTGGTCTTTCGCCATAGCCTGTTCGAATGACGGGCAATCCAAATTCGACGGATGGCCGACAAGAACCGGGTCTGATGAGGGACAATCGACATTAAACATTAAATTTATGACATGTTTTGGGGACTGCCAAATTTTTGCCTTACTTTGCCAAGTTAATTGACAATTAACCAACGATCATCCATCGTCGAGCGCAGAGTCGTGGAAAAAATCGGTCATTTTCGTGACCTTGATTTGGCCGGGGCGGTTGCAATGACCTTGCATCGCACCAATCTATCCGTCCGATCCTCTGTGTTCCGAAAGGTTCGACCGCATGACCGCAACGGGCGCCCTCCGCAAGGTGGCCAGAACCGGACCCCATGGGCGTTTCCGGTCGCTGGTGCTGGTTCTGGCTGCGGTCCCGCTGCTGGCGGGGTGCCCCAGCACCACCGCACCGACCAACGCCGCCTTACCGGAAGCCCGTCTGACAGCGGCGGCCAGCCGTGGCGTGACCCCGGTGCCGAAGGTGAAGCCTCTGCCGCCCAACGTTGCGGCTGCCCCGGTGCAAACCGCAGCGCTGCCGGACATGGGTGTGCCGACACCCGGCCCCTTGCCCGAGGGGGCGGTCGCGGCCCCCCTGACATCTCCAGCCTCTCCCTTGGCCGCTTCCCCCACCGTTCCGCATCCATCCCCTTCGACCACACCGGAGGCGCTCGTCGGGTTGAGCGAGGGGGAGATGGCGAAACTGCTCGGCACCCCCGTTTCGCGGGAGGAGGCCTCACCGGGCCGCGTTTGGCGGTATGCCAAGGGCGGCTGTCGCCTGGACGTCTTTTTCTTCATGGACATGACCCAGTCCCAAGACTTCCGCGCCCTTTCCTATGACATGAAGAGCAACCCCAATGGCCCCGACTCCGATCGTCAGTGCTTTGCCCAGCTCCTCGCCCAATCCACCGCCGTCGGCCTCGGCCCCGCGCGGGCTGTCCGTCATGACTGAGCCGACGGCGATCCGCATCGCCTTGGTGGACGACGACGACCTGTTCCGCGAATCCCTCGGCCTCAATCTGGCCGACGAAGGCTATGCGGTGGATTGTTTCAACCGGGGTGCCCCGCTGCTCGACCATTTTGCGGCGGGCGGCACCGCCGACATCGTCCTGCTGGATTGGCGCATGCCCGGTATGGACGGCATCGACGTGCTGCGCCAGATGCGCGAACGCGGCATCGACGTGCCGGTGATCTTCCTGACCGTGCTGTCGGATCAGATTTACGAGGAGGCCGCGTTGGCGGGTGGCGCGCTCGATTTCGTTGAGAAGTCGCGCAGCCTGTCCATCCTGCTCAAACGCATCAGCCTGATTTTGGGTGGTGCCAAGGGTGGGGCGGAGGAGGCGGGCGGTGCCGCCACCTTGCGGCTGGGCAGCCTGGAGTTGCGGCAGGAGCACAGCCGCGCCTTCTGGAACGACACCCGCATCGACCTGACCCTGACTGAATTCAACATCGTCAGCCTGATGGCGACCAAACCGGAACAGGATGTGTCCTACCGCCAGATTTACGATCTGGTGCACGGCAAGGATTTCGTTGCCGGGTTCGGGCCATCGGGCTACCGCGCCAACGTCCGCGCCTTCATCAAGCGCATCCGTCAGAAATTCCGCGCCGCCGATCCGGGATTTGACCGCATCAAGAACTACCCCGGTTTCGGCTATCGCTGGGGCATCGACTCCGCGTCAACCGATGGGGTGGCGGGGCCGGATCACGACGATTGTGACGACTGAGGTCCGGGTGGGGGAGGGCCGGGCCACCGGGAACCGCGGCAGGCGGACCGCCCGGTCCGCCCTGTGGCGCTGGCTGTGGCATTCGCTGGCCAGCCGCCTTTTGCTGCTGGTGCTGGTGTTCCTGACCGTTCCGGTCCTGCTCTACGACCAGTTCCGCCGGGCCGACGAGGCGACGCAACGCCTGCTGCTGACCAGCGCCCAGCGCCAGGGCGAGTTGGTGGCCCGCGCGCTGGAGCCGGAACTGGCCGTCGCTGATCGCAGCGCCCTGCCGACGCTCAGTGGGGCCTTGGCCCGTTTCACCGACGACCGCACGCGGCTGCGCCTGCTGGTGCGCCCGCGTGGCGGCGCGGCGGATGGCTTCTATTATGTCGCCACCGCGCCCAGCCTGCCCACCGCCGACCTCGACGCCGAACGGCGGCAATTGGCGGCGCTGGGGGTGCTGGAACGGTTGGGGGCGAGTTGCGCCGACAACGCCACCTTGGCCATGCGTGTGCCCAACGCCAGCGGCGGGGTGGAGGTGCTGTCTTCCATCACCCCGATCACCACGCCGTTCGGCTGTTGGGCGCTGGTGACGAGCCACGCGACGGAGGGGTATGTCGCCTCCTCCCTGGGGCGGCCCTATTGGCGCACCCCGGCGGTGCAGGCGGCGGCAGTGGTCTATCTGGTGATGGCCGTGCTGGTTCTGGCGGTGTTGGCCGGGGTGTGGCGCAGCCTGCGCCGTTTTGGCGATCTCGCCCGCGACATTGTGGGAGGGGAGGGAGGCAGCGGGGAAGGAGCGACCGACTCCGCCTCCGGATCCCGTCGAGGTGCGTCCTTCGCCGCGCGCAACCGTGTGCCGGAGCTGTCCGGGGTGGCGGAGGATTTCGACCGGCTGGTGGACACCCTGCGCGACAGCTCCCGATCCCTGCGCCGGGCGGCGGAGGACAACGCCCACGCTTTCAAGACCCCCATCGCGGTGATCCGCCAGTCGGTGGAGCCGCTGCGTCGCGCCCTGCCGCCCGACAACGCCCGCAGCCAGCGGGCGCTGGCGATGATCGAAACCTCGTTGGACAAGCTGGATTCCCTGGTCTCCTTCGCCCGCCGGATGGATGAGGCCGCCGCCGACCTGCTGGCCCCCGCCCGCCGCCGCGTCGATCTGTCCGGTCTGGTCGGGCGGATGGCCGACGACTACGCCAGGGTGTTGGCGGAGCGCCGCCTGCGCTGGCAGGCGCACGTCGATCCCGGTCTGTTCGTGCGCGCCAGCGACGAAACGCTGGAAACCATCGTGGAAAATCTGGTGGAGAACGCTGTCAGCTTCTCCCCCACCGATGGAATCGTGGCGTTGCGGCTGTCGGGCGATGGCGCGTTGGTGGAGTTGGTGGTGGAGGATGAGGGGCCGGGCGTGCCACCGGAGCATCTCGACCGTATTTTCGAGCGCTATTTCTCCCAACGCCACCCCGGCCACGGCCTGCCGACGCCCGATCAGGCGGAACAGGGTGCACCCGAAGCCGGGCATTTCGGCATCGGGCTGTGGATCGTCCGCCGCAATGTGGAGGCGTTCGGTGGGCGGGTGCGCGCTGAAAACCGGGCCGGGGGCGGCTTCCGCATGACGGTTGCCTTGCCGCTGGTCGGGTAGAGACCAAAGGGGAGGGGGAGACGCGCGCGTCTCCCCTCCGACCACGGCAAGGCCGCGCCTTACAGCTCCGCGTCGTGGGCGGGCAACAGCTCATACTGCGGGACGTAACCCGGTTGGGCGCGGATGCGGTCGGCCCAAAGCTGGATGTTCGGGTACTTGTTCGGATCCACCGCCGATTCGGTCAACAAATCGATCCAGGGGAAGGCGAAGATGTCGGCGATCGTCAGCCGTTCGCCCTCGATGAAGGTCCGTCCGGCAAGATGCTGGTCGAACAGCGCCAGACCGGTGGCCGCCGAGGCGTCGATCCAGGGCAGCGCGTTGGCGTCGCCGTTGAACTTGCGCACCGCGCGGGCGCGCTGCACCGGCAGCAACACATCGGCCAGCCAGCTCAACCATTCGGCCAGACGCAGCTTTTCCACCGCGCTGTGCCCACCGAATTTGCCGGTCTGTTCGGACAGATAGGTCAGGATGACGCTGGATTCCGACAGGGATTGCGCGCCATGCACCAGGGTCGGGACACGCCCGAAGCGGTTGATGGCGAGGTATTCCGGCGTCTTCTGCTGGCCATTGCGCAGGTCAACGTGGCGGTAGGAAAAGGGAATGCCCGCCAGCCGGAAATACAGCGCGATGCGGGTGGCCGGTTGCGAATTCAGATTCCCGTGCAAAACAAAGGGGGCGGTCACGGTCTCGGTTCTCCCTTGGAAAGTTGCGCTTGTGCGTCGCAATGATCGGGATCATGGCGGGAAAACCACCACCGCCGCCACAGGAAAAACCGCAATCAAGCAATCGTGATGCGAAATAATGTCTCACGACCTCGCATCATCGTTTCTGAGTATTGTTGCGCGCCCTGGTTGCCTTCCACTTCTTGACCCTGCGCGGTGCATTGAGTACAAATTAGGTCGGATTGTGTATATCCCTTGGCCAGACTCGCTTGGGTGTTCGGCCAGAGTCACCGAACGGCGGGATGATGGATACGGTCGAGACAACGCCGACCATTCTGGTGGTCGAAGACAACATTCTGATGCGCAAGCTGTTTGTCCGCTGCCTGGAGGAGGGCGGCTACACCGTGGTCGAGGCGACCGACGCGCGCGCCGTTCTGGACATGATGCGGGATCTGCGCCCCGATCTGGTGGTGATGGACATCGTCATGCCCAACCTGTCCGGGGTGGAGCTCATCAAGCAGATCCGCGCCGAACCGGCACTGAAGGCAACGCCGGTGGTGGCCGTCACCAACCTCGCCTCGCCCGCCGACAAACGGCGTCTGGCCGATGCCGGGTTTGACGGGCATGTGTCCAAACCGATCAAGCCGAAGGACTTCCAGGCCGTGGTGGCCGAATTCCTGAAATCCAACGCCGCCTGAGCCGCGTACAGGGAACATCCGGGACCGGAAGACCTGGGCCGAACGGTGTGGGCGAGGCGTCTCTTTTGCGATAGGAACAGCGCGATCATGGCTCGATACCTTGTGACCGGCGGGTGTGGCTTCATCGGTTCCCATCTGGTCGAACGGCTGTTGGCCGCCGGTCACGCGGTGACGGTGCTCGACGACCTGTCCACCGGCAAGCGTGAGAATCTGCCCGACTCCGTACCGGTGACGGTCGGGACCATCGCCGATCCGGCGGTGGTGGACGCGGCGATGGCCGGGATGGATGGTTGCTTTCATTTGGCGGCGGTTGCCTCGGTTGACCGCTCGCGCGAAGCGTGGCTGGAGACGCACCACACCAACCTCTCGGGAACCATCGCCGTGTTCGACGCCGCCCGCCGCGCCAACCCGAACGGGCCGGTTCCGGTGGTCTACGCCTCCTCCGCCGCCGTGTATGGCGACAACCCGGCGATGCCGCTGCGCGAGGACGCCGCCACCCGACCGCTGTCGGCCTATGGCGCGGACAAGCTGGGGTGCGAGCTGCACGCCCGCGTCGCCGACGGCGTCCATGGGGTCCCGACCACCGGTTTCCGCTTCTTCAACGTGTACGGCCCGCGCCAGGATCCGAAATCGCCCTATTCCGGGGTGATCTCCATCTTCGCCGGGCGGATTGCGCGCGGCCAGCCGATCACCATCAACGGTGACGGCGAGCAGGTGCGGGACTTCATTTATGTGAAGGATCTGGTGCGTTGCCTCACCGCCGCGATGGACGCGCCGCGCGCCGGTGCCCCTGTCTACAACATCTGCACCGGGGTTCCGACCACGGTCAACCGGCTGGCGGAGGTGCTGGCCAGCCTGTCAGGGCGGGCGCTGGACCGCAGCCATGGCCCGGCGCGCCCCGGTGACATCCGGGTGTCGATCGGCGACCCCACGGCCCTGCGCGCCGCCTTCGGACTGTCCTGCGGCACCAGCCTGGAAGACGGTCTGCGCGACACGCTGGAGTGGCTGGGGTGATCGGGCGGCGCGCGGTTGTCGGCGGCGCGTTGGCCGGGGGGGTTGCCATGGCCTTGCCCAGCGCTGGCGGTGCTGCGCCGCGCGTCGGCGGATCGGCGAAGCGTTGGGCGGTCTATTACGCCGACCGGGAACCGACCCGCGCCTTTGATCCCTATGACCTGCTGGTGCTGGACAGCCGCCACCACCCGCCGCTGCGACCGCTGAAGGACCGGGGCAAGACCCTGCTCGGCTACATCAGCGTGGGGGAGGTGGAAACACACCGCCCGTGGCACGACCGCGTCAAGGGTTGGGGCCTGCTGGACCAGGAAAACCCGAATTGGCCGGGCAGCTTCTACGTCGATCTGCGCGACCGCCGTTGGGTCAAGCTGGTGGTGGAGGAGTTGGTTCCCGCCCTGCTGCACGCCGGGTTCGACGGCGTGTTCCTCGACACGCTCGACAACCCGCCGCATCTGGAGCGCACCGACCCAAAGCGCTGGGCCGGCATGACCGAGGCGGCGGCGCGGTTGGTCGCCACGCTGCGCACCAACTGGCCGCGCGTGCCGATCATGCAGAACCGCGCCTATGAGATCCTGCCGCAGACCGCGCGGATGATCGACTATGCCCTGGGGGAAAGCGTCTTCGCCGGGTGGGATTTCGCCGCCAAGAAACCCCATCTGCAAAGCGAGGAGGATTACCGTTTCCAGGTGGAGGCGCTGACCGCCGCCCGCGCGCTCAACCCGGCCCTGGGTGTGATGACGTTGGATTACTGGGATCCGACGGACCTTGTCGGGCTGCGCGCCATCTACGCCCGCCAGCGCGCGAACGGCTTTTCTCCCTATGTCTCCGTGGTCGAACTGGACCGGCTGGTGGCGGAGCCGCCGCCGTGAGGTTTGCCCTCCGCTGGCTGTGCCTGCTGATTGCGCTGAGCGCCGGAGCCGTGCGCGCCGCCGAGACCACGGCCAGCCCCGGGCCGACGCTGTCCCGCACCATTTTGGCCCTGGTTGACCTGCGCGAGGAAAAATCCATCCGCCTCACCCGGATCCACAGCATGGCCGAGATGCCGCTGAACCATCTGGGGCTGTCGGTGGTCTATTGGAACATCGCCGATGGGCTGCCTGATCCGGCGCGCTACCCCGGCCTGCGCGGTGTCATCACCTGGTTTGCCGGGGAGCCGTTCGACGACGCGGGGGCCTACATCGCCTGGATGGGCCGGGTGATCGACCAGGGCGTGCGCTGTGCCGTGCTCGGCCAGCCTGGGGTTCGCCAGTCCGCTGGCAAGCCGGTGCCGCTGGCCCTGACCAACCGCTTTTTCGCGCGCTTGGGCCTGCGCGACGACGATGGCTATTCCGATCTCACCTACAAATCCCGCCCGGTGGTGGTGGGGCCGATGGTTGGCTATGAACGTCCCTTGATCGGGGTGTTGCCCGGCTACCCGCTGTTCCGCAAGATCGACGCCCGGTTCACCTCGCATCTGGTGATGCGCCGGGGGGGCGAGCCGGTGAGCGACAGCCATCTGATCGTGACCGGCCCGACCGGCGGCCTGGTGACGGACGGCTATGGCCGTCACTACGATGCCGAACTCAATCGGCGCCTGTGGATCATCGACCCGTTCGCCTTCTTCCGCGCCGTCTTCGCCACCGATGACCTGCCCAAACCCGACGTCACCACCCTGTCGGGGCGGCGGCTGTATTTCAGCCACATCGACGGCGACGGCTGGCGCAACGTGACGGAGGCCACCCCCTTCGCCAAGGACAAGCTGTCGTCGGTGGATGTGGTGCGCAAGGTGGCGGTGGAGCCGTTCCCCGATCTGCCGGTGTCGGTTGCCCCCATCGTCGCCGATCTGGACGCCGATTGGAAAGGAACGGCGGACTCGCTGGCGGCTGCCGAGCGGCTGTTCGCCCTGCCGCAGGTCGAACCGGCCAGCCACACCTGGACCCATCCCTTTCAATGGGCCTTTTTCAAGGATTACACCCCGCAGAAGGAGGCGGTCTTTCTGAAAGGGGGCGGAGGGCCGAAGCGCAGCCTGCTGGAGCGCATGACCGGGCGCGGCCTGTACGACGCGGCGTCCGACGGGGGTGAGGGGGCCGATCTGGGCCGCTACGCCGTGCCCCGCGCCTATCTGCAGCGCCCTTTCGATCTGGACCAGGAGATCGGCGGGGCGCTGACCTACCTCACCCGTCTGGCCCCGCCGGGCAAGGTGGCGACGCTGGTGCAATGGTCGGGCGACACCTCCCCCTTTGAAACGGCGCTGGCGACGGTGCGGCGGGCGGGTGGGCGCAACATGAACGGCGGCGACGCCCGCTTGGACGCCGATTACCCATCCATCACCACGGTTCCGGCCATCGGCCTGCCGGTCGGGGCGGAGCGGCAGATCTATTCGGCGGGCAGCAACGAAAACACCTACACCGACCTGTGGACCAACCGCTTTTACGGCTTCCAGAACCTGATCCACACGGTGCGCAACACCGACAGCCCGATCCGGCTGAAGCCGTTCAACATCTACTACCACATGTATTCCGGCCAGAAGACGGCCAGCGTCAACGCCCTGCGCCGCAATCTGGAGGCCGCCCGCGCGGCGGAGGTGGCCCCGGTCGCCGCCTCCACCTACACCCGGATCGCCGAGGGTTTCTACTCCACCCGGTTCGAACCGTTGGGGGACCGGCGCTGGCGGGTATGGGACCGTGGCGCGCTCAACACCCTGCGGTTTGACCGGGCCAGCGTCACGGCGGTGGATTTCACCCGCTCCACCGGCGTTCTGGGCCAACGGCACCATCAGGGCAGCCTGTATGTGGCGCTCGATCCCGCCGTGGCTCAACCGGTCCTGGCCTTGATGGAGGTGGAGCGCGGCGATGTCCCGCCCGCTGCCCCGCGCCCCTATCTGATCGAGGGGCGGTGGGCCTTCTGGGGCCTGTCGGTGGAGGGGGAGGGGTTTGCCGTGGCGGCGTCGGGCTATGGCGACGGGGCGATGACGTGGCGGCTGCCGCAACCGGGCCGTTACACCCTGTCGGCGGAGCGCGCGGGCCGGATCCTGTGGACCGGGGAGGCGGAAACCGATGCGGAGAACCGTCTCAGCCTGTCCGTGACGGTGGCGGCGGTGGAGCCGGTGACGCTGCGCGTCCGGCCATTGCCGCGCTGAGGGGGGCCGCCATGCCAATCAACCTCCTGGTGGCGGTGCTGGTGTTGCTGGTCGGGATCGGGGCCAGCCTGCTTCTGATTCCGCGTGGAGCGGAACTGGCCTTGCAGAAATTCCGCGACAGCGACTTCGAAAGCGCGCGCGCGGTCTATGAGGAACGCTTTGCCGGCGGCGACCACAGCGCGGGAACGGTGATGCCGTTGACCCGGCTGCATCTGGCCGACGGGACCATCGATCAGGCCATCGCCCTGATGGAGCGCCTGGTCGAGAAGGACCCGAATTCCATCGAGGGGCGGGAGTTGCTGGGCCGCCTGTATCAGGACGCCCAGCGGCAGGGCGACTATCTGGACAATCTGCGCGCGCTGGCCCGCTTGCGCGGAACGGACGACGCGCACCGTGAGTTGGCCTATCTGGCGGGCTTCCAGGGGCGGCTTGACGTGCAGATCGAGGCGCTGACCCGCTATTGCGAGCTGCGCCCCGACGACACCCAGACCCAGCAGGAGTTGGCGGCCCTGCTGGCTTCGCAAGGCGATCACGCCGGGGCGATCGCGTGGTTGAGCAAGGCCGACGACCGCGCCAACGGGGCCATCGAGGCCGACAGCCGCGAATTGCTGATGAGCCTGCTGATCGACCTGGACCGCGAACAGGACGCGTTCCAGCGCGCGCAGCGCTGGTTGGGTGAAAACCCCAGCGTGCCCGACCTGATCGGTCTGGCGAGCCAACTCGCCGCCGCCGCCCGCCCCGATCTGGGGTTGCGCCTGGTCGAACCGCAGACAGCCCGTCCCGACCGCCCGCTGGCGCTGGAGCTGACCGCCATCGATTTGTTGATCGCCGCCCAGCGGATCGGCGACGCGCAGACCCGGCTGAAGGCGCTGAGCGGCCCGGTGGACGACGCGTCGTTGGGCCGCCTCCTTGCCTTGCAGATGAACGCGGGGATGGAGCGCGCCGCCTCGGCCACCGCCCAGGGGCGGGATCTGCGGTTGGTTCCCGATTGGGTGCTGGCGGGGTTGGCCGAACTGGCCTACCGCGACAAGGACCGCGCCTTTCTCGACCGGATGGTGCGGGAACTGGGCGACGGATTTCTCAACGACCGCCCGATCCTGGCCGCCAACATCGCGCTGGGGCGCGGCGATTCCGCCGCCGCCATCCGCTGGGCCGAACGCGGGGCGGAGGACGTCAACCAACCCGTGCCCGACCGGCTGGCGGCGATCCGCATCCTGGACCGCGCCGGACGGCGCGACGCGGCAGCGGCGGCCTTTGATCGGCTGCCGCTGGCCGACGGCGTCGCCGACGATCTGCTGGACGAGCTGGGGGCGCTGTTCCTCGACCTCGACCGCGCCGCCGCCGGTGTGGCGTGGTTTTCCGCCCGGCGTGCCGCCGTTCCATCCGCTGCGGCGGATTTGGCCTGGGTCCGGCTGGCGGCGAAGGTGGGCGACCTTCGGGCGGTGGCGGCGTGGCTCGACGCCCATCCGAAACTCGACGCCGCGCTGTTGCAGGACATCGCCGCCAGCGCGGTGGAGCGCGGCGCACCGGCCTTGGCCTTGACGGCGGCGGAACGGCTGTACGCCATGGCCCCGTCGCCGCGCGCCCGTCTGGCGCTGGCGTCCGCCCTGCTGGCCGCCGGGCGGGCGGGCGACGCGCTGCCGCATCTGACGGCGCTTCTGCCGCTTCAGGCCGACCTTGGGGCGGGTCTGGGTGCAGAGGTGGAAAGCGCCTATCTCAGCGCGCTTGACGCCACCGGGCGGGTGGAGGAATTGACCCGCTTCCTGACCGCCAAGCTCGACCGGGGCGGGTTGTCCGACGCCGAGGAGCAGGCGCTGGTCTACGCGCTGCTCGACCGCAAGGCGTACCGGGCCGCCCTGCCGGTGCTGCGTCGGCGGGCGGAGCGGTTGGGGGGCGAGTGGCTGTTCGCCTACGCCGACGCCGCGCGGCAGGCGGGGGCGCTCAGCGATCTCGCCGATCTGCTGGAACGGCAACTGGCCGACGCCGCGCTCGACCCCGCCGGGCGGGAACAGCGCGCCTTTCTGCTGCTGGAGGCCGCCGGACCGGACCGCGCCCTGCCGGTGCTGCGCCAACTGGCCAACACCAGCCTGACCGCCCCCTGGGATTCGCTCTACCGCGAGGCGCTGACCAAGCTGGGGCGCAAGGCGGAGTTGCGGCGCTATCTGGTGGCGCGCGGGACCGACGCCCGCCTGCCCATCGCCGAGCGCCGGGGCGTGGTGTTCGCCCTGCTCGACCTTCAGGACAAGGCCGGGGCCGAGCAGGTGTTGCGCCCGCTCGCCGCCGGGCAGGGGCCGAAAAGCGAGGACGCCCGCCAACTGGCCTTTCTGTGGGGACCGCGCCCGAAGCCCGCCGCGCTCGATTGGCTGGAGGAGCGCGCCCGCCGCGCCACCACCCCCGCCGATCAGGCGGCGTGGTACGGCGCGTTGGTCGAGTCGGGGGGAGCCGACCGGGTCTTGGCCCGTTTGGGCGGCGCGGGCGGCCCCACCGACCCTGATCTGCGCGTCCCCCACATCGAGGCGCTGGCCGCGCTGGGCAAGGCGCGTGAACTGGGAGAGGCGGTGCGCGCCGCCGCCGCGACCGATGGCAATCCCGAGCGCCTGCGCCGTTTCGCCCGGCTGGCCGACCAGGGGCGGGAGCGTCTTGCGGCCGCCGAGGCGTGGCGCGCTCTGCTGACCCAGCGGCCCGAGGATGGCGAGGCGTTGCGCCAGATGGGCATGGCCGCCTATGACAACAACCGGCTGCTCGACGCCGAACGGCTGTTGCGCCGCTTCGTCGCGCGTGCGCCCGACGATTACGAGGCCTATTATTTTCTGGGGGAGGCCCTGACCGCGTTGAAACGGCCCGCCGCCGCCACGCCCTTTTACCAGACCGCGCTCGCCCAATTGCGCGCGGCTCGGATCCGCAGCGACGCGGTGACGCAAACGGAGGCCAATCTGCTGAACCGGTTGGGCAAGGTGGACGATGCGGTGGCGCTGTTCGAGGGGTTGCGCCGTCAGCGGCCCGACGACAAGCAGTTGCGCGCCGATTTCGTCTCGCTGCTCGTCGAAAATGGCCGTTTGCCGGAGGCGCGCCGTGTTCTCGGCCTTCCGTAAGCGTGTGGTCATCGGGTTGCTGCTGTTGATCGCGGCCACCCCGATCCTGCCGGGCCGGTCGCAGACCCCGCCGCCGATGGCGCAGGTGGAGGCGGTGGCGGAGGGATCCCGCGCCCGCTTCGTTCTGCGCTGGCCGGGATCGGTGAGGACGGAGGAGGTGGAGCGGCACGGGCGGGAACTGACCTTGCGCTTCAGCCGTCCGCTGGGTGGGGTGGCGCTCGACGCGGTGCCGGGGCGCTTGCAGGGTTGGGTTGACAACGTCCAATACGGGTATGACAGCGTGCTGCTGTTGCTGTCGGCGGATGTGAGCGCGGATGTGGTGGCCGACCGGTCCGGCGTGACCGTCGCCTTCACCCGGGAGATGACCGCCACGCGCGCCGCCGGGGCCGCGTTGGCCGACCGGGTGGCGCAGCGACGTCTTGATTACTTCAAGGCCCTGACCCTGCTCGAAGGCGGGCAAACGCGCCAGGCGCGCGCCCTGCTGCGCGACAAGGCCCAAAGCGGCCCGCGCGACGCTCAATCCACCGCCCTGCTGGCCCAGGCCGAAGAGCGGCTGGGCCGCTGGCGCGAGGCGGTGGCGGCGTACGACGCCGCCCTTGATCTGACGCCGAACGAACCCTCCCTGGTGCTGGGCAAGGCGCGTTTGCTGTACGACAACGGCGACCGGGCACGGCTGGACACCGATTGGCAGCATGTTCGCGCAGCCGATGTGCAGCGGATCCAGCGCCTGACCGGGGTGATGACCTTGCCCGGTCGCAGCACCATCCGCTACGCGCTGGAAAACCGTCTGGTCGATGTTGACGCGGTGCAACGCCGCGACGGAACTCCGGCCCCCTTTCATGGTCTGCGTCAGCGCATGGAGTTCACCCTGTCGCACGATTGGCCGGAGTTGGAGCGCACCGATCTGACCTTTTACGCCGCCCGCCGCGTGCTGGGTGTTGGCGTGACCCACGGTTGGAAGGGCGACGAGTCCGAAACCCGCATCGGCGCGGCGTGGAACGAGCCGACCTTCGCCTTTCTGGAGGGCATCGTCAGCGCCGGGCGGCGCGACCGCCTGTTCGTCCAGCACGAGGCGCGGCTGTCCGACCGCTGGAATCTGACGTTGGGGGCCGGTTACAACCGGTATGGGTTGGCCGGTGACGCCGATCTGGCGCGGTCGGGCAGTGTGGAGGCATCCTTGCGCTATGTTCTGAATCGCGAGGGGCCGTTGACCAGCCTGGTCTACGCCCTGGACGCCGAATATGTGGGGCGGCGGGTGCAGCGGGCACGGGCGTTGCCCGCGCCGCAGGCGTTGGCCGATGACGCGGTGCCTCCGCCCTTGCCGACCTTGAGTTTTTTCGCGCCGGTGCCGGTGGCGACGCGCGAGGTTCACGCCGTCCTGCTTTCGGTGGAGGATTGGCTGGCCGATTATGTGCGCTACAGCGCGCAAATCGGGTACGCCTATGATCGGCGGGGAAAAAGCGGACCGCAGGGGGCGGTGTCGCTGGTGTGGGAACCGCTCGACGCGTTGGAAATCGGGCTGCGCGCCAGCCACGCCCGATCCACCGCGCGCGGGACCGCCAGCGCGGTCAACGCGGCGGGCGGTTATCTGATGTGGCGCTATTGAGGGCGGACATGAGCATGGATGTGGAACGGATGCGGGGGGAAAGCGCCATGACGCAGCGATGGACCATGAAGCGGGCGCGGCCTTGGCTGGCGCTGCTGCTGGCGGCTGGGTTGGCGGGGTGCAGCGTTGGCCGCACCACCAGCCGGGATTTCGCGCGGGCGGGCGACAGCTTGGCCCCCGGGGCCAGCGTGGCGGTGCTGCCCTTTGAAAATCTGACCAACCACCCCAACGCCGGGCAGATCGCCGCCGATCTGCTGTCCACCGAACTCTATGGCCTGAACCTGTACCGGGTGGCGGAATCCAGCCGCGTGCGCAACCAGATGGCCGCCGCCAGGATCGACAGCGAGAAGCTGACCGACGCCACCCACGCCCAGGCGCTGGGGCGGACCTTGGGGGCCGACGCCGTGGTCATCGGCAGCGTGTCGGAATACGGCTATCAGCACGGGCTGCGGGAGGAGCCGGTGGTCGGGCTGAACGCCCGTCTGGTCCGCACCGCCGACGGTGTTGTGCTGTGGGCCTCCAGCCAATCGGCGGCGGGTCGGGGCTATTTCACCCGCGACAGCGTGAACAACGTGGCCCAACAGGTGGTCGCCCGCATGGTGAACGGGCTGCGCGACGCGGTGGAAAGCGACGCGGAGGCGCGTCGTTCGGGTGCAGCGGAACCGGTGGTGCCCATGGCGGTACCGATGCAACCGACCGCCACATTCCCCACACCGTCCGAGCCGGTTGTTCCGCTCTCAAGCCTTGGCGGTCGGGAGGAACCCGATTTTGCGCCCAAGGGTGAGTGAGAGAAAGGGGCCGATGCGGCGATGACCGACGCCACCACCACAGCACCGGCCGACCAACCAGCCGCTGACTCAATGCCGGAGAGCGCGCCGTCGGTCGCGCCGCGCCGTTTGTTGGGCTTCCGGCGGATCGCCCTGCTGGAACTGGGCCTGTTCTTTGCCGTGATGCTGGTCGGGGATTGGGCCTTTGGCAGCGGTCTGCGCTATGAGGGAATCCAGCCGCATCCCTTCTGGATTCCGGTGCTGTTGCTGGCGGTCCAGTATGGGACGAACGAGGGCGTGCTGGCGGCTCTGGCGGCGGCGGCGGCGTTGCGCCTTGGCAATGTGCCCGACCCCACGCTCAACCAGGATCTGTACCAGCATCTCTACGTCCTGACGCGGGATCCCATCCTGTGGCTGGTGTCGGGGGTGCTGATCGGCGAGTTGCGGATGCGGCAAATCCGCGAACGCGACGAGTTGCGCCTGCATCTGGCGATGGCCCGCAGGGAATCGGAGGCGATCACCCGATCCTACCGCGCCCTGAAATCGGTCAAGGAGAATCTGGAAACCCGCGTGGCCGGGCAGTTGCGCACCGTCTTCACGCTCTATCAGGCGGCCAAGGCCATCGACAAGCTGGACGAGGGCGAGGTGATGCTGGGCGTGGCCGATCTGGTCCGCACCGTCATGAAGCCGGACAAATTCTCGCTGTTCCTGCTGAACAACGACGTGTTGGAATCGGTGACGAACGAGGGCTGGGACGACGAGCAGGACGGCTACGCCCGCTGGTTCGATCACGGATCGGCGCTGTTCGAGCGGGTGGTCGGGCGGCAACGCCAGCTCTGCGTCAACCGGGCGGAGGACGAGCGCATCCTGAACGGTGAAGGCGTGCTGGCCGGGCCGCTCATCAGCAGCGACACCGGCGAGGTGGTTGGCATGATCAAGATCGAAAGCATGGGCTTCACCGATCTCAGCGTCAACACGGTGGAGAATTTCCGCATCCTGTGCGAATGGATTGGCACGGCGCTGGCCAAGGCCCGCCAATACAGCCTGGCCAACGAACAGCGGATCATGACCGACGATTCGCTCTACTCCTCCCACTTCATCGGGCGTCAGGCGGAGTTTCTGGCTCTGCTGGGCCGCCGCATGGGGTTTGAAACCACCTCCATCACCATCCGCCCGTCCGGCCTGTCGCGCCTGTCCGCCGCCCAGCGCGCCGAACTGGCCAGCGCCATCGGCAGCGCGGTGCGCGACAGTTTGCGCGACACCGATCTGGCCTGTGACTTTGGTCATCAGGGGTCCTCCTTTGGCGTGGTGCTGACCGGCACGCCGCTGGAGGGGGCCAAGCTGGTTGAGGCCAAGCTGGAAAAGGCGGTGCGGGAGGCGTTGCCGCTGGCGCTGCGCCGGATTCCGATCTCCTACACAACGCAGAAGGTGGAGGCGCGGGAATGACGCCGCGCCACCACCCCGCACCGGCGCAGCGCAACACCGGGGAGGCGGCCCCGTGAGCGACAATGTGCTGGCCCAAGCGCCCGATCCCGGCACCGGCGGGCTGGTGGCGGTCGGGATTTTGGCCCTGATCGGCGAATTGGCAACGACGGCCCTGGTGCTGGCCCCCGAAGCGTTGCCGCTGGATCCATCGATGGGCTTGTTGATGGGCTTGTCGTTGGGCTTGTCGTTGGGCGGGGCGGAGTTGGCCCCGGAAACGCTGGCGCGGTTGGGCGGGTTGCTGGGCCATGCGCTGCTGTGCGCCGCCCTGATCCTGTGGGTGCGCGCCCGTGCCCGCAAGGGCCGGGATCTGCGGCTGGCCGGGTTGATGCTGGTGACGACGCCGGTCCTGGGGCCGCTCGGGCCGCTCTTCACCCTGCTGACCACCGGGCTGCACGCGCTGTTCCGCCGCTACGCCACCGGCTTCCAGGATTGGTATCTGTCGCTGTTCCCGGAAAGCGAGATCGAACCGGCGCAGGAATTGTATGAGCTGATCGTCTCGGGCCGCGAAACCGCCCACCTCGCCGCCGGGGAATCCTTCACCGACGTGATGTCGGTCGGCACGCCCCAGCAGAAACAGGCGGTGATCGCGCTCGTCGCCCGCCATTTCCGCCCGGCCTTCACCCCGGCGCTGAAAGCCGGATTGGGCGACGCCGACCCGTCGGTGCGCGTCCAGGCCGCCACCGCCACCGCGCGGGTGGAGCATGAGTTCAACGGGCGTTGGCAGACGCTGGACAACGCCGTCCGCACCAACCCCGACGCGGTGGCGACGCGGGCGGAGCTGGCCCGGCATCTGGACAATTACGCCTTCTGCGGCTTGCTCGACAGCAACCGCGAGGCGGAAATCCGGGACAAGGCGTTGGACGGCTACCGCCGCTGCCTGGACCTTGCCCCCGACGACGACGAGATCCGCCACGATCTGGGCCGTCTGCTGCTGCGTTGCGGCTTGGCGGAGGAAGCGGCGCTGCGGCTGGAACCCCTGATCGACCGCGCCACCGACCGCCGCATCCTGTTCTGGTACGCCGAAAGCCTGTTCCGGCTGAAGCGCTACGCCGATCTGCGCGCCCTGCCGCAGCGCCGCGCCGATCTGCTGGGGGAGGGGGTGGCCATGCCCGACACCCTGCGCGACGTCTTCACCCTGTGGCGCGACAGCGCCGACCAGCCCGACGATCTGTCGGTGCGGGAGGCGGCCTGATGGCGGCACACGCCAAAAAGGCCGACGCCAAGACGCCGGTCAAGCCGCCGCTGCCGGAGGGGCGCGCGGCCCCGGTCGCCGATGTCTGCCTGCTGATGGAAGGCTCCTACCCCTACGTCGCGGGCGGGGTGTCGACCTGGACGCACGACCTCATCAAATCGCACGCCGACCTGACCTTTCACGTCGTGGCGTTGGTGGCCGACCGCAACGCCCGCAAGCTGGCCTATGACCTGCCGTCGAACGTCACCGGTTTGACCCACGTCTATTTGCAGGACCCCGCCCCCGGCTGGCGCTGGATGCCGGGAACCAAACGCTTTCTGGCAACGCTGGAGCAGCCCTTGCGCCAGTTGCAGCAGGGCGGCGGCCTGCCCGAGGTGGCCGAGGTGCTGCGGCTGCTGAACAGCGCGGGCGGTCGGGCCGGGCGGCGTGTCCTGCTGAATTCCGAAGAGGCGTTTCACATGGCGGTGCGGATGTGCCGGGCCACGCTGCCCGACGCGTCCTTTCTGGAGTATTTCTGGGGATCGCGGGCGCTGATGAGCGGCCTGTTCGCCACCATGCTGGCCCCGATGCCGCGCTGCAAGGTCTACCACGCCATTTCCACCGGCTACGCCGGGTTGTTCGCCGCGCGCGCGGTGCTGGAAACCGGCCGCCCGGCGGTGCTGACCGAACACGGGATCTACACCAACGAACGCCGCATCGAAATCCTGATGGCCGAATGGCTGTTCGAGGGGGCCGACACCTCGCTGGCGCTCGACAAGAAGAAGCGCGATTTGCGCGATTTGTGGCTCGACACCTTCGCCAGCTACTCCAAGGCCTGCTACGACGCCTGCGACAAGATCTTCACCCTGTATGGCGGCAACCAGGAGTTCCAGCGGCGCCAGGGGGCCGACCCGGCCAAGCTGAAGGTCGTTCCCAACGGCATCGATTACGACGGCTATTCGAAGGTCGCGCGCGACACCGCAGCGCGCCCGCCGACCATCGCGCTGATCGGGCGCGTCGTGCCGATCAAGGACGTCAAGACCTACATCCG
The DNA here is from genome assembly GCF_003966125.1 of Azospirillum griseum. Taxonomy (GTDB): domain Bacteria; phylum Pseudomonadota; class Alphaproteobacteria; order Azospirillales; family Azospirillaceae; genus Azospirillum; species Azospirillum griseum. The sequence continues at coordinate 167,176 of NZ_RXMA01000004.1, read as the reverse complement.
CGCCGCCGGCATCCTGCGCGAGGACATCCCCGACGTGAAGGCGATGATCCTCGGCCCGCTGGAGGAGGACCCCGGCTATGTCGAGGAGTGCCGGACCATCGTCAAGCATCTGGGGTTGGAGGACACGGTGATCTTTGCCGGGCGGGTCAAGCTGACCGACTGGCTGGGGCGGGTGGACGCCATCGCCCTGACCAGCGTCAGCGAAGCCCAACCGCTGGTGATTCTGGAGGCCGGAGCCTCCGGCGTGCCCAGCGTGGCGACCGACGTCGGATCCTGCTCGGAACTGCTGTTGGGCCGCCCGGACGAGGATCCGCCGCTGGGGGCGGGCGGGGCGATCACGCCATTGGCCAGCCCGCTCGACACCGCGCGGGAGCTGCGCGCCCTGCTGCTGGATCGCCCCTGGCGGGAGAAGTGCGGCGAGGCCATCGCCAAGCGCGTCGCCCGCTATTACGACAAGGTGGAGATCGACCGCATTTACCGCGCCATCTACGACGAGCACATCGCCAAGGCCGACCGGCCAACCCTGTTCGAGGCGGGCTTTGCCGGGTTCGCGGCCGGGTTGGGGGAGGGGGCCTGATGGCGGGCATTGGTTTTGCCCTGCGCAAACTGGCGCGGCGCGACGATCTGCTGGGGGTGTTGCAGGGCTACGCCCATTCGGCCTTCATCACCTCCGGCCCCTGGATGTTCACCATTCTGGCGCTGGCCGGGATCAACCTGCTGGGCCGTGATCTGGTGGCGGCGGAGGAGTTGGCGCTCTTCCGCGTCGTCGTCATCTACAATTTCTGCTTTTCGGTGGTGTTCACCGGGCCGCTGGTGCTGGTCGCCACCCGCTATCTGGCCGATGCCATCTATTCCAAGGAGGTGGACGCCGCCCCCGGCATGCTGCTGGCGACGCTGGGTCTGGGATACGCCATCGCCGCGCTGACCGCCGGTCCCTTTTACATTTGGTTCAGCGGGTTGCCGACGGCGGTGATGGTCGGCGGGTTGGTGAATTTCTTTCTGGTCTGCGGCATCTGGGTGGTGTCGATCTTCCTGTCCGCCTTGAAAGATTATTTGTCCGTCACCGTCGCCTTTGGCGTTGGCATGGTCATCGGCGTGGTGACGACGGCGCTGCTCGGGGCCTTTTTTGGCGGGGCGGGGATGGTCTGGGGCTTTTCCCTGGGGTTGGCCAGCATCCAATTCGGCCTGATCGCGCGGGTCTTCGCCGAATACCCTTACAAGGTGGCGCGGCTGTTCGCCTTTCTGGCCTATTTCCGCCGCTATTGGGATTTGGCCCTGATCGGGTTGGTCGCCAATCTGGCGGTGTGGTCCGACAAATGGGTGATGTGGTTCGTGCCGGAGCGGGAAATCGTGTCCGGCGCGATGGTGATCTACACCGATTACGACAGCGCCATGTTCGTGGCCTATCTGACCATCCTGCCCGCGCTGACCCTGTTCACCGTCAACATCGAAACCCGGTTTTTCGAGCATTACCAGGGCTTTTACCGCGACATCCAACAACACGCGACCTACGACCAGATCGCCCGCAACCACCGCTCCATCATCGGCGCGCTGCTGGACAGCTGCCGCAATCTGGTGATTCTGCAAGGGGCGATGTGCGCCGTGACCATCTTCTCCGCCCCGGCCATCGTCGGCGCGCTGGGGCTGCATTACCAGCAGATCGGCATGTTCCGCTTCGGCGTGCTGGGCGCGTTTTTCCAGGCGATGTTCCTGTTCTGCACGGTGATCCTGGCCTATTTCGACCTGCGGCGGCGGAATCTGGCGGTGCAGACGCTCTATCTGCTGGGCAACGGCGGCTTCACCCTGCTGTTCAGCGACATGGGCTTTGCCTGGTACGGCTACGGCTATTTCCTCAGCTCGCTGGTGGCCTTCGTCGTCGCCTATCTGATGGTGGCCGACGCGGTGCGCCGTCTGCCCTATTTCGCCTTCGTCGCCAACAACCCATCGGTTCGTTGAGGGAGTGCGTTGAGGCCGGTGCGTCGCGTATGTCGATCTGGTAATGTGTGATGGCCGTCACAGTTTTATGCTCTGTGGCGATCATCATGCGGGGTTGGCATCATGGGGCGGGCGTTGGTTGGGGCGATGGTGGGGCTGCTGGCTTTGGGGATTCCCCTGGCCGGGGCGCTGGCCGATGACATTCCCAAAACCGATTGGCCGCCGACCAACCGCCACATGCTCTACCGCTCCCTGCCGCCGCGCACGCTGTCGCCGCGCATCCAATACGCCCCGGCGCGGGCGGTCTACAAATTGCCCAAGGGCCTGGATGGGCTGGCGACCTACGACAAGGCGCTGACGCAGGCCTGCATGGCGGGCACCTTCCGGCAGATCAGCGATGGCTATTATTGGGCGGTCACGCCCGACCGGCGCTTTGGCGTCGCCTTTTCCGGCGGGGCCAATCTGGAGGATCCGCAGAAAAAGCGGGAACCGGGCAAGGTCTATTTCTTCCTGAACCAGGACGCCCGTTGCATGGTCTATGTCGGCGATCAGGCCAAGCTGATGCCGAACTACATCCCGCCGGTGTGACCGCGCCCCGGCGCTTTTGCTGACCTTTCAGACATGAAAAACCGGGTGGACCGATGGCCCACCCGGCGTTCATTGTTGATGGGATTGTGCGTTTGGGGGGAATCAGTTCAAGTTGCGGACCTTGGACAGGCGGTCCATTTCTTCTTTGACGTGCAACTTTTCAAGCTTAAGGCGCTTCACCTGGGTCTCGTCCGGCCTGGAGCGCTTTTCTTCGTCAAGGATCGCGCGATCAAGGCGCATGTGTTTTTCTTGCAGGGACGTAAGACGAGCATCGGTGTGCATGGAATTGCTCTCCCTCTGGTCCAGTCGGCGCGTGCCCGAATGTGGCAGGCCGATGACACCAGTGTTCACCCATCGCGGGCGGCAAACAACCCCAATCTTTCGTGTGCCCCCCTCAAACCATGCGAAAAACGTCTTCAATGGCGCGCGCGTGCGACGCTGCGTCGCACAAAGGCGAGGCCGCAATTTCGTCACGCAGGCTCATGCGAATGCTCGACAAGGTCTTATGATCCTCGGCCAGTGACTTCGCCAATTCGACATAGTCGTCTTCGCTGTGCGCCACCCATTCGGGCCGTCCCAGGCTGTGCAGCAGCGACGCGGTCATCCGCCCGATGAAGCGCTCCCCGGCCAGCGTCACCACCGGCAACCCCATGCTCAAGGCGTCGTAGCTGGTCAGACAGCCACCATAGGGGAAGGGATCCAGCGCGATGTCCACCCCTTCATGCTGGCGCAAATGCTCCTCGTGGCTGACGGCGGGGGCGAGCAGGATCAGCCGCTCGCCCGTGATGCCATGCTCGGCAAACGCCTCGGCGATGCGCGACCGTCCCAGATGATCGGCCAACCCGCTGCCGCGCGACTTCAGCATCAGGCGGGAGTCGGGAACCGCGTGCAGCACGCGCGACCACAGGGCGATGACCCGGCGGTTGATCTTGGCGTCCAGATTGAAGGAGCCGAAGGTGACAACCCCGTTCCAGCCGCGCGGCGGCGGCATCAGCGGGAATTTCCGGCCCGGCGGGCGGAACAGGAAGAAATGAGGCAGACGGACCAGCTTTTCCCGGAAACGCTCGGTGGTGTCGTCCGGGTGCAGGACCGAATCGGTCAACCAGACATCCATGCCATCCACCCCGGTGGCGGTCATGCCGTGAAAGCTGACCTGAAGCGGGGCGGGGCGGCGGGTGAACAGCCCCATGCGCTGGCCGCTGGTGTGACCGATCAGGCAGACCAGCACGTCGATGCCGTCGGCCCGGATCTGGTCGGCCAGAGCGTCGTCGTCCATCCCCCGCGTGTCGCGCCAACCATCGGCCATGCTGCGCATGTCGGCCAGCACCGGCGAATCGAACGGGACGTCGCCGTAAATCACGGGAACCACGGCGTTGCGGTCGTGGGCGTGCAGCAGCGGGGCCACCTGATCGAGCAGCCGGTTCCCCGGATGCAGATAGTTGGAGACATAGCCGACCAGCAGCGGACGGCCATGAATGGCCGGGCGTGGCAGCGACGGGGCATCGTCGCCCGATCCGACGTTGCGGCCAAACCGCTCGCGCCAGGATTCGACCTCGTCGTCGAGCAGACCGTTCGTCAGGTCGGGCAGCAACAGGGACGTCACCAGCCGGGCGCTGTGAATCCACGGGGCATCGCTGATGCGGCTGGCGATGCGCATGCCGACCATGGCCTCGGCGATCTGTCCCAGATTCTTGGCGGCCAGGGCGGCGTTGTAATGACCACCCAGCGCAGCCGGATCCAGCATCACCACGCGCCGATAGGCCACGCAGGCGTCGGCAAAGCGCCCCATTTCGAACAGCGTCAGGGCCAACGCGTCCTGTGCGTCGACATCGAGCGGAGCCAGGACCACCGCCCGGCTCAACGCATCCACCGCTTCGGCCAGGCGCTTTTCCGCGCGGTGGGCCAAGCCCAGCTCCAGCCAGGTGGCGGCTTCGCTCCGCAGCGCTTCTGTTGGATCGGTCATCAAACGGGCGACCCAGCCGAAACGGCGGACGGCCACCGGCAAAGCCCCGGCTACCCGCGCCAGAACCGCAAGATTGTGCAGCGCGTCAGCGTGGTCGGGCCGCAGGGCCACCGCCCAACGATACCAGTGCGCCGCCCCGGCGTTGTCGTTCAGACGGTGCAGAAGTGAGGCCAACCGCGCCGCCACCATCCCGGACAGCGGGTCGCGCGCCGCCGCCTCGCGCAGGGGATGGGCCGCGCGTTCGGGCTGCCCATCGCAATCCAGCGCCACCCCCCAATGATAATACAGGGACGCGGACCCGCCGCTCAGCGCGGCGCGACCGTAGCCAACCGCCGCTTTGGCATGGTCGCCCCGCTCGCGCTGCGCGTGTCCCGCCCCCTCCAACGCGTCCGTCAGGGCCGGGGTCAGGGCGATCGCGCGGTGAAAGCGCGCCAAGGCGTCATCCGGCCGCCCCAACGCCCGCAACACCTTGCCGTGGTTGACAAACGGCTCGGCGGACAGCGGCGCGGCGACGGTGGCGCGGCGCAACAGACCGTCGGCCTCGTCCAACCGGCCAAGCTGGGCCACGAGCAGGCCAAAGAGATGAAGGGCCTGGGCGTTGTCCCCGTCGGCCGCCAAAATCCGGCCGTACAGCTCTTCGGCTTCGTCGAAACGCCCGCTCTGATGAAGATCAAGGGCGTAGGACAGGGCTTCGGCGACGGTCGCCATCAGATCCGGCCCTGCGCCGCGCCAAGTTTGGCCAGATGGCGGACGGTCGTGTTTGCCACGTCGGCCAGCGTTTCACCGCTGCGCGCCGCAAACAGCCGCATGGACGGGAACCACGGGCGCACCGCTGTCCCCAACCACGTCCAATCCCGGTTGCCCACCCGCCACACGGGCACGCCCAGCGCCCCCGCCAACTCCCCCACCGCCATGGCGGGCGAGATCACCAAATCCAGATTCCGCATCAGGGCCGCCACACCGTCAAAATCATCCTTCAAATTCAAATCCGCCCACTGGTGCAACCGACGGCCTTGCCGTTCCAGGGCATCCACTTCGGCGGCGCAATCCCCATATTGAAGATTGATGACCTGGACCCCCGGCACATCGAACAGCGCGGACCAATCGGCCAAGGCCGTGTAGGCCCCCTGCCGCTGCGCGGTCATCACCTGGCTGCGCCATCCCAGGCCGATCTTCAGCCCATCGCCCAGGGCAGCCACCCGGTCCCGCCAACGCTCGATCAGCGCCGGGTCGGCGACGAGGCACGCCATCCGATCCGGAAAATCCGCCAGACCTGCGCGGCACAGCGCGGGCAGATCCCCGGCGGGGGCCTGAAGATCGCAGTCGGGCGGGTCAATCCTTTCCTGCCCTGTCGAATCGATGCTTTCCTCGCGGACGGTCGCCCATGGGAATGAGCGCGTGAACAGAGGAACCAGACGTCGGTCGCATTCGATGGTGACGGGTCCGTCGAGACCCTCCAAGCGGTTGAAGCAGGAGGAAAACAGGATCTCGTCGCCAACGCCCTGTTCGCTCCACACCAGCAGGCGACGCCCGCCCAGCGCCTCGCCCGTCCATTGCGGGCGCGGGATGCGGCGCGCGCGTTGCAATTGGCGGGCGGAAAAGCGCTGTTTGTAGCCCGCCCACCCGGTGGACAGGTCGCCATCGGCCAGCGCCAGCAGCCCATGGTTCCAGGAGGCCAGGGGAAAACCAGGGGCAAGGCGCAGCGCGCGTTCCAGGAATTGGCGGGTTTGTGCCGGTGTTCCGGCCAACATCGCCATGGTGGCGAGGTTGTTCTGTGAATCCGGGCTGTTGGGGCGCAGGGCCGCCGAGCGTCGGTAATGGGCGTTCGCTTCGGCAAAGCGCCCCTTCAACTCGCACAAATGGCCGATGTTGGTGTGTGCGGCGTGATTGTCCGGCAACAGCCGGATGGATCGCGCGTGCAGACGGTGCGCCTCGTCGAAGCGTTGGGCGTTCTGGCGGGCCAACCCCAGATGGGTCAAGGCTTCCGGAAAATTGGGGGACAGCGCCAGGGCGGTCTGGAACGCGCGTGTGGCGGCGTGCCGGTTGGCTTCGGCTTCAAACACCAGACCCAGATGATTCCAGGCGGTCGGAAAATGCGCGCTGACCCGCAACGCGGTTCCAATCAGGCGGCGGGCTTGCGCCACCTCGTTGGTCTGATGCGCGATCAGTCCCAACAAATGCAAGGCGTCTGCATGGGACGGATCCAGCGCCAGAATCCGGCGGTAGGCGGATTGGGCCTCGTCGCCATGGCCTTGGCGGTGCCAACCGATCGCGCTGTTCAACAGGCCGTCGATGGACACCGGATTGAACGGTGGATTGGGCGCAGGGTCCACCATGCGGCGCAGCGTGCGCGCCATGTCCGACAGGACATGATCCAACCCTTCGCCCGCTTTGGGTTGGAACAGGGTCATGGATGGGAACCATGGCCGCACAGCGGTGCCCAACTGGGTCCAGTCCCGTCCGCCGAAGCGCCAGACCGGCACCCCCAGCGCGCCGGCCAATTCGCCCGCCGACATCGCCGGGGAAATCACCAAATCCAGATTGGCGGTCAGCGCCGCTGCGGATTCGAAATCATCCTTCAAATCCAAATCGGACCATTGATGGATCCGCACGCCGAACCGTTGTTCGGCGTCGCGGATTTCCTCAGCGCACTCATCATATTGCAGATTGACGAAGACAAGACCGGGGACCGCGAACAATGGCCCCCATTGGTCCAGGCGGGTGTAAGCGCTTCGTCGCTCCGCTGTCATCAACTGGCTGCGCCAGCCGATGCCGACCTTCAGGCCCGGTCCCAGCGCGTCCACTCTGGCGCGCCAATGGTCCACACGCTGCGGATCGGGCTTCAGCCATGGCGATGGGGAGTCGAAGGATGACAGATCGCGGCGCAGGAACACCGGCAGATTGCCCGCCGGAACCTGAAGGTCACAATCGGGCGGAACGATGGTTTCCCGCGCGTCCGGCGTGCAGCTTTCCGCCCGCACCGTGGCTTGCGGGAATGAGCGTTGAAACAGCGTGACCAGCCGTGGATCACACTCGATCGTGACCTTGCCACCGCTCCAGGCCAGCAGATCGGGGTAGCAGGAGGCAAACAGGATCTCGTCGCCGATCCCCTGTTCCCGCCACACCAACAGCCGCTGCCCCTGCAACCCTTGCCCGGTCCACAGCGGCGCGGCGATGCTGCGGTTTGGCCGCACCTCGCCCGCCGCGAAGCGTCGGCCGTAGCCCGACCATCCGCGTGCCAGATCGCCATGGCGCAAGGCCAGAAGCGACAGATTGTAGGCGGCGGTGGCCAGATCGGGTTCCTGGGCCAGCGCGTCCTCGAAGCAGGCTTCGGCTTCCTTGAACCGCCCCAGAGCCTGCAAGGCGTTGCCGAGGTTGTAACGGGCCTCGACAAAATCCGGGTGCAACTCCAACGCCTGCCGGTGGCAAATCTCGGCCTGGTCGGCGCGCCCCAGTCGCCGCAACACCGTGCCCAGATTGTTCAGGGCCGGGGCATGGCGCGGTTGGCGCTTCAGCGCCTCCCGATAGGCGATCTCCGCCCCCTCGTTGGCTCCCATCTGCTGGAGCGCGGCCCCGAGATTGTAATGCGCGGTGGCGTCGTTGGGGCGTTGGGCCACCACGATCCGGTGCTGGTGGACGGCTTCGCGCAGTCGACCGGTCAAGGCCAGCGCGTCGCCCAGATTGTTGTGCGCCTCCACCATGCCGGGTGTCAGATGGACGGCGTTGGACAGGGCGGTGATCGACGCCTCGAGTCGGCCAAGCGCGCGTTCGGTGTTCCCCAGATTGTACCAGGCCTTGGCGTAGTCCGGTCGCAGGGCCACCGCCGTTGCGAACGACCGTTGCGCCACGTCGTGACGGCCCAGGGCGGCGGCGGCGTTGCCCAGATTGTGCCGGAACTGCGGCCCCATCGGGTTCAGCAGCACCGCGTTGTGGTGCGCGCGCGCGGCGTCGGCCGGGCGCTTCATCATGGCCAACGCCGAGCCGTAATTGTCCCAATAATCCGCCACGTCGCGGTTTTCGGTGATGGCGCGTTCGATCAGATCGGTCGCCTCTTCGGTCCGGGCGGTCTGCAGGCACAGCACGCCCAGAAGATGCAGGGCGTCGGGCTGTTTCGGATCGGTGGCCAGAACCGTGCGATACCCATCCTCGGCCTCGCCAAAGCGACCCGCCTGATGATGGGTCAGGGCCTGTGTCAGAAAATTGGTGTTCATGCCCCGCTCTGCCCGTTCCGGCCCCATGACGCCAAAGGGAGTGCCATCATCGGGTGTTCACGGTAAATATGCCATTGAATTTGTTTTGCCGTTTGCAGGAGACACCACCATGGCCGCATCCCGTCTGGCCATGCGCCGAAACGCCATCGAACCGGTTGCCGTGCGCCTGTGTCGCCAGGCCGACCGTTTGGCCTCGGCCGGACGGCTGGCGGAGGCGGAGGCGCTGTATCGAACATCCCTGGCCGTCGATCCGGCGCTGGCGAGCGCGCACAACAACCTCGGCAACCTTCTGCGCGCGCGCAGCGGTTTGGCGGCGGCGGCGGCGGCGTACAGGGCGGCCCTGCGGTCCGGGTTGGAGGCGGCGCTGATCTTTTACAATCTGGCGGCGGTTTGGCGGCAGATGGGGGGATTGACCGAGGCGGCGGTCGGCTATCGCGTGGCTCTGGCGCTCGATCCCGGCTATGCGGAAGCCTGGAACAACCAGGCCAATCTATGGCGGGATCAGGACCGGTTGCGCGACGCCGCGTTCGGCTACCGCCGGGCGGTGGCGATTCGTCCCGATTGGGCCGATGGACACGACAATTTCGCCAGCGCCCTGTATCTGCTGCACGAGCGGGGCGACGCGCCGGTGGCGGCCCGGCTGGCCCGCGATTGGCGGTCTGACCATCCCGACAATCCGATGGCGCGCCACATCGGATCGGCCATCGTCGGCGATTCGATGGAAGCGCGCGCGCCGGACGCCTATGTCCGCCAGACCTTCGATCTGTTCGCCGCCGAGTTCGACAACCGCCTGGACGAGCTTGGCTACCGTGCGCCCGCCCTGCTGGCCGAAGCGGTGGCCGCCAGCGGCCCACCCCCGGTTGCCGGGTTGGAGATCCTGGACGCCGGTTGCGGAACCGGCCTGTGCGCGGCGGCCTTGCGACCCTTCGCGCGCGGCCTTGCCGGTGTGGATCTGTCAGGCGGCATGCTGGAGCGCGCCCGGGCGCGGGGGCTGTATGACCATTTGGAGGAGGGCGAGTTGGTGGCCCACCTCGCGGCCAATCCCAACCGCTATGACCTGATCGTCGCGGCGGACGTGTTCTGTTACTTCGGGGATCTGGCCACTGCCTTCGCGGCGGCCTTCGCGGCCCTTCGCCCATCGGGACGGTTGGTTCTGTCCGTCGAGCGGCTGGAGGACGACGACGCGGCCATGACGTACCGCGTTGGAACCCATGGACGCTACGCCCATCGCGAGTCCTATCTGCGCGCTGCGTTGGTCGAGGTTGGATTTGCCCTGCTTGACCTTCGTGTTGACGGTTTGCGGTTGGAAAGCGGTCAACCGGTGATGGGGGTGATTGCGGTCGCGTCCAGGCCCTGACCGATCAGGGTGGGGCGATGCGGGAACCGATCCGGTCCGGCAGGGGGCCGTTTGGTCCATCGGGAAAGGCGATCCCGTGGCGGTGATGCGTGCGGTCGTGGATCAGCGCGTGATTGCGAATCAGCGGCCAGACCCAGCGCCGCAAGAAACGTTGATCCTGCCAGCGGTCCGCTGTGCTGCGGGCAAAGCGCTCCGCCAAGGCCGACAGGTCGGGCAACAGCCCGGCACGGCCACCCCACATCCCCGCCATGATCAGTTCCGTGTGCAGAACATGATCCCGCATGATGTGAAACGGGTACCCGGATCGGATCCAGGCCTCCACCGCCAGAACCTCCTTTGCCGACAACCGCGAATCGCAATCCCGGCACAGGAAGAGGGTCACGGTCGGATCGTTGGCGGCAAAAAATCGCCAATAGGGTCCCATGGTCGGGCCGCTGTCCGGGGGCATGGTCACCAGATCAGCCCCGGCGGCGGTCAACTCATCCAGCACCGGCACCGGCACCGAATTGTCATGATAAATCCGGCACTCCCAGCCAGGAAACAGACTGCGGGTCAGATGGGCGTTGGCAACCGCGCCTTTGGTGTAAAGCTCATCGGTTCCCCACAGGCTGAAGGCAATCACCTGTCGGTTGCGGCGTTCCGGATCCTGCGGCTGCGCGGGCAGGGCGATCTTCTTGGGGGCGTCGGCCAGAGCCAGCCGATTCTTCAGGTCCAACAGCGCTTCGGCCCAGACGTTGGCCTCATCCTCCTGGTTCAGAGCACAAAGTGTGATGGTGAGCTTGTCCAACGCGTCCAAATGCGTCGGGTCAATGCGGGCAGCCATTCGCAAGGCCGACGCGGCGCGTTCCAGAAGATCAATCTTTCCCAGCGCGATGCCAAGATTGAACGCGGCAGAGTGAAAATCCGGAACCAGGGCGATGGCCAAACGATAGGCGCTCACCGAATCGCGGCGCAGACCGGTGGCGTACAGCGCGTTGCCCAGCAGAAAGGCAAGATCGGCGTTGAAGGGGGCCAGTTCCGACGCCCGAAACAGGTCCGGCAGCGCCGCCAACGCGTTTCCGGATTCAAGCCGAAGGCGGCCGCGTTCGTGCAGCTGCAACAGCAACCGTTCCTGCGCCACGGCCAACCCGGTGTTGGACCGAGTCGCCCGGTTCAAGGCCGTGATCGCGCCATCGGCGTTTCCGTTTTCGCGGCACACGGTGGCGAAATCCACCCAGGCCTCGGCAAAATCGGGACGCAGGGCAATGGCGTGGCGGTAGGCGGTCATGGCCGCTTGCGGACGCTTCAGCATCCGCAACAGATTCGCATGGTTGGCGTGGATGTCCGCCGCGTCCGGACGCACCCCCAAGGCGCGCGCGATGAGCGGTTGACCAACCTCCGGCTGGCCGATCTGACCGGCCAGAACGCCCAAAAAATGAAGCGCGTCCGGCTGTTCCGGGTCCACATCCAGGATGCGGCTGTAGAGATCCTGCGCTTCCCCCAGTTTCCCGGCAAGGTGCAGATCAAGCGCGATGGTCAAAGCTTCGGTGATGGTCGCCATGATGGATAGCGTTAAGCGGGACACCTCGCCCACGCAAGCCTTTCCGAAAGAATCCCTGTTGTTTCAATGGAAAAACAACCGTCTCCACCCATTGCGGGTGGTTGGGTTTCGGGTGCAATCCTGAATAAGTGTGAACAAAGCCTTTACTTTGCATTGCATTCTATGTATATTGACCCTTAGGTTTTTCTGGGATGGATCAACGCGTCATGAACGTGGCATCCGCCACATCAACGGCCCCACGGTCGTTTTCCTTCATGACGGCCCGCAGCGGTGACGCCGCTGAGAAAGGGGCCGAGGCCCCGGTTTTGTCCCAACAGGATCAGGCCGATCCGCTTGTGAACCGCTTCCCGACGGTTGCTTTCGCATACGACGCCGACGCGTCCCGTCTGGTCATGCAGTACCGCGATCCGGCAAACGGCAAAACCGTCTCCCAAATCCCGACGGAATCCGCGCTGAAGCAGTACAAAGAGGCGCGCCAGCAGGAAAAGGATGCGGAGCGCGCGACAGCGATCGGTTTGGATGCGAACAGAACCGAACAGGGCGGGCGCGGTGCCGCCGTCGGCAGAACCGAAGAGCAGCCGGGGGCTTCGCCCCGGTCGTCCGGTGGTGGAGGCGCTTCAGGCTCTTCCACTGGTGGTGCCCATGTGGCACACTTCACCACGGTGTCCACACACCCCGCATCCGCTGGGTCGAACGTGGCGCGGGTCAATGTGGTGATCTGAACGAAGATCATGCCAAAAGGGGATGGCGGCCATCATGGCGTTCGATGTGACGTCTTCCACCGCAGGAGCGGCGATCAGTCTTCGTCAGGCGCAAAGCCAGTTTGATTTTGGGCTGAAGACCCTCAATCAAGACAACCAGCAGCAAGCCGCCGCTGCAACGACCCTGTTGCAAGCCGGATCATCCGGCGGTGGGTCTGTGACGCCGACGCGTGGGCAAAACCTCAACATCAGCGTCTGAGTGGCCGAAAAAGGCCTCTGTATCTTTTTCAACCCATGCGCCATGATCGGCAAAGCGGCCACACGTTGCCAGTGAACGGGCGGTGTGCACGGCTGCGGTCGTCTTCGCGCGATGTACCGGAGCTTCTTTTTTGCCGATGCCCAGCGACGCTTATTCCCTGATCGCCGCCGGAAAAACCGATGTCGGACGCGCCCGCGCCCGGAACGAAGACAGTTTTTGCATCGGCGCGTCCGGTGATTTTGCCGTTGTGTGCGACGGAATGGGGGGGCATGCGGGCGGCGACATCGCCAGCCGGACGGCGGTCGAGGTGATCGGTCGCTTTTTGGAGGATTTTACCCCTCCCCCCGACGCGGTGCCGCCGCCGCCGCCCGATTCCGAAAGGACTTTGCCCAATCCCGCCGATCACAACCCGGCCTTGCGCAGCGCTGTGGTGGTGGCGCGGTCGGCCGTCCAATTGGCCAACCAACGGATTCATGGCTTGAACCGTCAACGCGGTTTTGCCGATGGCCGGGGCATGGGAACCACCGCCGTCGGTGTGTGGCGGATTCCCGGCCTGCCGCAGATGGTCGTGTTTCACGCGGGCGACAGCCGCCTCTACCGCTTGCGGGATGGCGAGTTGAAGGCGTTGACCCGGGATCACAGCCTCTATCAGGCGTGGCTCGACAATGGTGGTCGCGGAACGGCACCGCAGCGCAACATCATCCTGCGCGCGCTGGGCACGGGGGAGGATTTGGAGCCGGACGTCGTCGTTCACCCCCTGCTGCCCGATGACGTGCTTCTGCTTTGCTCCGATGGCCTGAATGGCATGGTCCCGGATGGCATGATCGCCCGGATCCTGCAACAACCCACAGACCCGGCGGAGACCTGCGCCGCCCTGGTCGATGCGGCCAACGCCGCCGGTGGGCACGACAACATCACCGTCGTCGTCGCGCGGTTTGCCCAACAACCCTGACGGGGAGACCCCATCAGGAGAGATAGTTCAGCAGCGACAGACGTTTGGTTTGTCCTGCCACGGTGTAGGCCGCTTGCAGCGTGTTCATTGATGTGCTGAGCCGGGCGGCGACTTCGGTCTGGTCGATGCCTTCGATCTTGGCCACACGTTCGGTCAGGGTGGCGTTGGCGTCGGTGTGGGTGGTTTTGGTGCCCTCCAACGTCGCCATGTCCGACGCGACCTTTGAATGAATCGAGCGCAACTGATCGTTCGCCTGCGACATCAGCTCACGGGACTTGGAGATGTACTCGTCGTATTTGCCGGGATGGGTGGCCGCAACACGCGCCATGCGGAACGCCTGGACCAGGGTCTGGAACCCCTTTTCGTCAGCGCTGACGCCATAGCTGAGGTTCAGACCATCGTCGATGCTGACCTGGGATTTGCGGTAGGCGTCGGCGTTCTTGCCCTTGGTCAGATATTCGGAGTCGTAGAAGGGCAAGTCCGGTGGATCGACGTACGGCACATCGGTGATGGCGTCGGCTTCCGGCGGCAGTGTGGCAACACTGACCGTGTTGTCCAGCGACCCGTTCGTCACCTTGACCGAGGTGGAGAACAGCTGCGTCCGGTTGGGGTGGTTGGGGTCGAGATTGGCCGTACTGGTCAGCCCGATGCCCGCACCGCTGCCCACGGCGTCGATGGTCACGGGTGGCTGGGGCTTCGCGGCGGCGAACTGCTGGCGCAGCTTGTCGGCCACGGCGCTGACCGTCGTGGTTCCCGCCGCGAAATCCGTGTCCGTCACCGTGTAGCTGATCTTGTAGCTCTGGTAGGCGGGCAAATCCTTCGGTTCGTTCGGGTATTGGGCGTAGTATTTCTGATTGTACGGATCGTCGGGATCACCGACCGCGATTTCCATTTCGAACGTGTCGCCGATGTCCACATTCGCCCCGTTCAGGGTGAAGCGCTGGATCTGCGGCAGGGTGGCGGTGGGGGTCTGCGTCGTTTGCACCGTGTCGGACGAGTTCTCGACCGTGGCCGCGTTTTGCACGCGGGTCGAGACGGTGAAGGTCTGCCCCGGATCGTTGCCCACCAGCGTGATGATGCCGTTGGCCGTCGACACCGTCATCGGCAGGGCCGGGCTGGCGGCGTTGATCTGGGTGTTCAGCGTCTGGGCGATGAAGGTCAGGGTTTTCGCATCGGTCGACTGGATCTGGTAGCCGAAGGTTTTGCCGTTGACCGTCACCTCGTAATAGTCGCCGGTGTTGGTCACGGCCCCGTTGAACGTCACCTTGCTGGTCTGCTTGGTCGCCATCAGGTTGGTGACGGGTTCCTGGGAATAGCGCGAGCCGGAAAACAGGAACCGGTCGCCAAAGCGCTGGTTCATGTATTCCTGAATATCGCGCATGGCCCCCTCGGCCCGGTCCTTCATCTGGTCGGCCTGCGGAAAGGACACGGTGAAGCTGCTGTTGGACGCCGCCGACAGCTTGTCGAAATTCAGATTCAGCACCGTGCCGTCGCCCGGCCCGCCGGACATGGTGAAGTTGTACCCCTTGCCGTCGCTGGGCGGGGTGGTCTTCAGATTCAGCGTGCGGGTGGTCTTGCCGCCCAACCCGTCGGTGACGGTGACGTCGAAGCTGCCGTTGTTGCCGGTCTGCGAGGGGATCGCCGTCACGGTGTAGCGCGCGCCAATGGTCAACTTCGAGTTGGCGGTGTCGACGCTGACCTTCATGGCGTCGGCGTTGGCGTTGTAGGCCGAGGTGATGCTGGCCGGACCCGGCTGGAAGGGCATCAGGTTGCTGGACTGCCAGTCCGACGCCATCTTCTCCAGCGCGGTCAGCACCTTGTCGGTGGCCTGCACACGCGGGGCAGCGGTGTTGATGTTCTGGATGTAATTGTCCCGCCGCGCCATTTCGGAGCGCAGGTCCAGAAGCTTTTGCGTGTCGGTGCCATAGGCGTTGAGGTCGGTTGACTTCTTGCCCGTGGTGAGTTGTTGCGACAGCGTATCCACGTTGTTCTGGCCGTTGGACAGATTCCGGACCAGACTCAGATACTGCGAGTAGCTGCTTACTTGCGTTATCGAGCTCATCTGACCACAGCCTCCAGCGCATCAAACATTGCATTGGCCACTTGCATGACTCGTGCCGAAGCCTGATACGATGTTTGAAGCTGCTGGAGATTGGCGATTTCCTCGTCGATGTTCACGCCGGTGTTGGAGTGGTAGCGCTCCGTCAGAAGCTGGAGGGACGATTTGTCCCCCTCCTGCTTGTCGTTGACCGCCTTGGCCGCGCCCATCCAGTTGCCGGTGATGGCGCTGGCCATCCCGGCATAGGTCGTGTCGGTCAGGGCCAGCCCGTCGGCGGTCAGGCTGCGCCCGGTCGCCTTCATCGCGTCGTTCACGTCGTCGATGGCCAGCTTCTTCACTTTTGCCGTTCCGTCCAACAGCTTAGCGTTCACCGCGATGGTGAAGCGGTCCGTGCCGGTGAAGAACTGGTTGGCCTGTTCGCCCGACGCGGCGGTGGCGTTGTCGTAGGCGTCGCGGAAGCTGGTCGGCTCCCCGTCCTTGGTCGCGCTGGTGAAGGCGGACGCGAACTGATCCAGCTGGGACCGCAGCTTGCGGATGACCTCGGCGGTCGGGTCGCTGCTGGCGGGCTTGGGCGGATCGGATTGCGACCCATCCTGCCGCATCTTCAGCAGGGCACCCAGCTTGCCGTCGTTCAGGTGGCCGTTGATCGAGGTGACATTGTTGCCGACCTGTAGGTTGATATTGCCGCCATCGAAGGAAAGACTTGCCGGTTCGGCGTCAACCAGGGCCAGGCCGGTCGGGGAGAACAGGGCGACGCGGCCATCCGGACGGTCCACCGTGCGGATGCTCATGTACGCGCTCAGCTCCCGGATCAACCCGTCGCGCTTGTCGGCGACCTCGTTTCCGGCGGCCCCCTGGCTTTTCAGCGACACGATGTCGTTGTTGATCTGGTTGATCTGCTTCAGCAGGCCGTTGACCGTGGACAGGGAGTTGTCCATGTCCTTTTTCATGTCCCGGTCCATCTGCTCCACCCCTTCGGACACGCGTTGGATTTCGCGCGCGAAGTTGTTGGCGGATTGGACGAGCTGGTATTGGGCCGTTTCGTTTTCGGGGGAGGCGGCCAGCGTGCTCCACGCCGTTTGGAATTTGTCGGCGTAGCTGTTGATGAGCGGGGTGCCGTTGGTGGTGCGCAGCAGGTCGCCCAACTGCTGCATGTAGGTCGATTGCACCGCCGACCCGCCGTTGCGCGACGTCAGATCCTGGACCTGTCCACGCAGTGCGGTGTCCACCTCGCGCCGGTATTGGGTGGTGACGACCTGGCCGGTGCCATCCACCATCTGTTGGGCGGTGTGGCGCGTGCGGTTGGCGTCGTCGGCCCGGGCGATGTTGTCCGAAACCAGCTTGACGTTGGTCTGGACGGTGCGCAGACCGGCGGTTGCGCTGTTGAGGGCACCGAAGAGGGACATGGCCGTTGACCTTTCGTCAGGCAGGGGGAGGGATTCGGCGGCGCAAGGCCGCCGTTCCCATCAAACGCACTCTTTGAGTTGCACCCCTCAGGCGTTCAAAAAACCGCGATCACCGCTTCAGGCTGAGGACTTCCTGGAGCATT
Source organism: Azospirillum griseum (assembly GCF_003966125.1). GTDB lineage: Bacteria > Pseudomonadota > Alphaproteobacteria > Azospirillales > Azospirillaceae > Azospirillum > Azospirillum griseum. The sequence continues at coordinate 150,062 of NZ_RXMA01000004.1, read as the reverse complement.
TCATCGGACGTCGTCACGATCTTGGTGTTCGCGGAGTAGGAGCGTTGGGTCACGATCAGCTTGGTGAATTCATCGGCGATGTCGACGTTAGACCCTTCGGTGCTGTTGGCGATCACCGCACCGGCGCCGTTGGTTTCCGGATCGTTGAAGTTCGGCTTGCCCGCGTCTTCGCTTTCCAGGAACACACCGCCCGATTCACGCTGCAAGGCGTTCGGGTTGTTGAAGGTGATGATCGGAACCTTGGCGATCACCTTCGACCGGCCGTTGTCGTAATTGACCAGCACGTTGCCGTTGTCGCCGAACACCACATCCTTGAACTGTCCACGCGGCGCGCCGTTCTGGACCAGTTGGGTGACGTTGATTTCCGAACCCGCGTATTGGGTCAGGCCGCCGGGCTTCTGGTATTTGCCCATGTTGAGCGTGACCTGTTGCGCGCCAAAGCCGTAATCCACGGTGAAGGTGACGTTCGCGGCCGATCCGGCGGATTGGGTGGCGGCGCTCACCGCCGTGCCGGTGCCGACCAGAGCCGTGGAGATGTTGGTCAGCGTGCCGACCGTCTCGGGGGTCTTGCCGAAGGTCAGGCCGATGTGGGCGGGGGTTTGCCCGGCCACGCAGGTCTGGTCCAGGGTGAATTGCTGCGCGGTGGTGTTCGTCACCGTGCCGGTCGCGGTCGCGTCGCTGGTCACGGTCAGCACGCCGCCGGCCACCGAGGCGGTGCCGCCCGCCGCGTTGATCTGCGTGGCGAAGTAGTTCATGACCGCGTTCGGCGTGCCATAGGTCCCGTGGTTGGCGGCGGTGATCGCCAGCGAATAGGTGGTGCCGCCCGCCGTCACGGTGTAGGTGTCGCCGATGTCCACCACCGACGCGCCCGCCAGGGTGATGGTCCCGGTGCCGGTCATCGTTTGGGTGTAGGCCGGATCGGTCGCGGTTTTGGCGGTGATGGTGATGACACCACCCTGCGCCGAGGCCGTGACCGGCAACGAGGTGTTGGAGTTGATCTTGTTGGCCAGCGCGGCGGTGATGTCCTCCATCGACAGCTCGTCGCCGGTGGTGCTGTAGGTCACGGGCGTGCCGTTGACGCTCAGGGAATACAGCGTGCCGACGTCGCCCGGCGTGCCGGTCAGCGTCACCGTGCGGCTCTGGCGCACACCGGCGACGTTGGCGGTCGAAAAGACGCCCGTCATGGTGTTCGCGGCGGAGCTGGAGTTGGTGACGCCGCTCGACGTCGCGGTGATGGTTCCCGCCGCCGTGCTGTTCTGGACGCTCAACACACCGCCGGTGGCCGACGCGGTCACGCCCAGCCCGGCCGCGTTGATGCGGTTGGCCAACTCCTGCACCACGCCGGTGATGTTGGCGTAGTTGGAGTAGGTTTGCGCGGTGACGGTGACGGCCAGGGTCGTGCTGGTGGCCGCACCACCAACCTGCACGCGGATCCGGTAGACGTCGCCGACGTCGATCTGCGATTGCGGGAAGGAGTAGCGGTCGATCTGACCGGCGGTGGAGGTCGCCGCCGTGGTGGTCGGACCGGTGATGGTGTTGGTGGTCGGCGAGGCCCCGCTCACGCTCTGGCTGATCTTGAACGGCGTGCCGGCGTTGCGCGCGGTGACGTGGATCACGTTGTTCGTGACCGTCGCCATCACCGGGGCCGCCGGGGAGGCCGAGTTGATCTGATTGGCCAGGGCACCCGCCAGACCCGAATAGGTGCGGATCGACGAGATGTTGTCCGATGTGATCTTCAGGCTGTAGTTCGTGCCGTCCACCGTGACCGTGTAGGTTTCACCGATGCGCAGATTGTCCTGACCGTTGGTGTTCTGGCCGGAAATCACCACCGCGTTGACCTGGGAAATCGCCGTCACACCGGCGATGTTCTGGCCGAACGTTGCCGTGGCCGGGTAGCCGGCAAAGGTCCCATCCACCGGCTTCGTGTTGGAGCCGGGCGCGTCGATCACCATGCGCCAATCGTTGCCCGCCTGCTGCCGCCATTTGAAATTGACGGTGCGGGGATTGCCCTGGGTGTCGAAGATCTGGATGCTGGAGTCAGGAATTTTCTGCCCGGCGGTCGGGGTGGCGGGCAGGTTGGCCGACAGTTCGATCTGCGACGTCGAGGTCGGCTTGTCGATCAGCGAGCTGACCTGGATGGGGGCCACCTGATCCTTCTTCAACTGCCCCGTCACCGGGTCCGTCACCCAGCCGTTCAGCGCGTAGCCCGCGCTGTTGACCAGATAGCGGTTCTTGTCCAGTTCGAAGTCACCCGCACGGGTGTAGTAGGAGGCCGAGGCGCTGAGCGTCCCGGTCTGCGTCTGCACCGTGCCGGAGGTGGTGCTTTGCGTGCTCAGCTTCGACACGCTGAAGAAGCCCTGGCCCTGGATGGCGATGTTGGTCGGGCTTTGCACCTGGGTCAGGCTGCCCTGGATGTTGTTCATGAAGACCGGTTGGGCGGTCACGCCGCCCGGCGCATGCAGCCGCTGGCTCGATTGCAGGACCATCGTTTCAAACGCCGAGTCCACCCGCTTGTAACCGATGGTCGACGAGTTCGCGATGTTGTCCGAGATGTGGCCAAGCGCCTTCGACTGTGCACTCAAGCCGAGGACGGCGGTTGTCATCGAACCGAAGATGCTCATGGCCGGGGGTCTCCAAAAGAAGGCGAACGTTGTTGCCAGTCTCTAAGCAAAACGGATGCCAACTCTGGGATCTGCTGTTAATGGTCTGTTTTTCCTGATTTTTCCCTCTACCCTCCCTCCAGAGGCACCTTTTTGCCGGGAGGTGGGAAAGTTTCGCCTAGTGAGGGTGGGCGATGACGGGGAAGAAAACGCCGGTCCTGAAGGGGCCGAAAGGGCCGGAACCACCCGGTCAGCGCGTGGCCCATCCATCCATCAGGCTGCGGCCATAGGCCAGGAGCCGGGCGACCGCGTCATGGCGCGCGTCCACGGTGGCAAAGCGGTGGCGCGCCTCGTCCGCCTCGTCCCGACGAAAGGCGGGGTCCTGGCACAGCCGCTTTGCGCGTTCGGTGTAGGCGTCCCAATCGTCCAGCGCGCGGGCGGCACCGACCACCGCCGCGACATCGCCCTGATTCAGCGTCACCACCGGCAGCCCATCGGCCAGGGCGTAGGCCGCGCTGCCGCCGCCGCCTTGGCGCGGTGGGTTGAGGTACGCGTCGGCCACGCGGTACAGCGCGCGGATTTCATTGACGAAACCCAGGCAGGTCAGACGGTTGGCGTGGCGGGATCGGGCGAGACGGGCGGGCAGGGACGCCACCGGACCGGCAAAGGCCACCAGCGCGTTCGGGCACAGGTCGAGCAGATGCTCCAGCCGCTCGACAAAAACGGGCGTCACCTCGTCGTCCAGCCGTCCACCGACCACGGTGAACAGGAACGGGCCATCCTTCAGCCCAAACGCGGCCCGGCTGGCGTTCTGCGCCGGGGGTGGGGCGGAATAGCCGAAGACAAAGGGGCGGAACCGTTCGGCGAACGGGGTGCGGTACTCCTCGGGCAGGCCGCGCGTCGGGTCGCCGCCGTCAAAGCTCAACAGGATGTCGGCCATCGAACAGGTCAGGCCGCTGGTGGTCGGGATGCAGAGCGTCGGGCGCTTCCCGGCGAACAGATCGGCGGCCAGCACCGAACCGCCGAACGACACCACCAGATCGGGATCGAACTCCTCAATGGTGGCGACGAGATCGCGGATCTTCCCGTCGGACAGGCTGGGGTCCATCGAGGACCAGCTCGGGACCGTCGCCGTTCCGTCCGTCACCGGCATCGCCCCGTGCAGGCTGGGCGTGACCATCGCCTGGAAGGCCGGAACAAAGGCGGTGATGATCTGGCTGGGCAGCAGGTTGCCGTTCACCAGCAGAACCGCACAGCCAAAATCATCCTGCATCCGCCGCGCGTAATCGAAGGCATCGCGCGACGGTTGGTGCATCGGTTGGGTGAACTGGTTGGTGACGATCGCCACCCTCTTCGGCCCGCCCGCCCGCACCGGAGGTGCCGCGACGGACACCGCGCAGCGGCGGCGCACCTCGCGCAGGATCCAGCGGTAGAAACGGGGCAGGTCTCCCGCCGTGAAAGCGGACAGCCGGGTCTTGAGCGGGCGGCCCAAGAAAACCTGACGGCTGATCGACCAGTACACGGCGTGGGCGACGTCCAGCGGCCAATCGGCCCCGTTGCCGATCACCGTGTGGATCAGACGTTCGTAATGGTACAGATCTCCGCTGAGACGGAATTGCACCGACGCGTCGAGGATCGGATCCCCGCACAGCGGTTCCTCCTCCAACGCCTCCAGCACCGCACGCGGGGCGCTGGCCTTGTCGCTCACCAGGGTGGTGCACAGCCGTTCGATGGCGGCCAACCGCTCCACCCCACTGCTGCGGTCGTTGCACAAGGCCCGCAACTCCTGCAAGGCAACGTCGGCCCAGGCCTCCACCGCCGACGGGGCGCTGGGGACCGCGCCGTCGACGGGCAGCGGCAGATGCGGGGTGAGGGCATCGCGCCGCTGCCGGGCCTCCGCGTGGGTCGGGTCGTGGGCCAGGCATTGGTCGAAGGCGTGCGCGGCCTCGACCTTGCGGTTCAGCGCCTCCAGCGCCAAACCCAAGCCATGCCAGGAAGGGGCGGAGGCCGGATCGCGGGCCAGCGCCCGGCGGAAGCTGTCCGCCGCCTCCTGCGCCCGCCCGCGCGCGAGATCGACGACGCCCAGATTGCGATGGGCCTCCACAAACCCCGAATCCCGTTTCAACGCCTCCCGGTGGGCGTCGGCGGCTTGGTCGAGCGCACCGGTGACGCGCAGCGCCTCGCCCAGATTGCTGTGATAAGCCGGATTGCTGTCGTCCAGTGCGATGGCGCGGCGGATGACGTTGATGGCGGTCATCGGGTCGCCGGTCTGATAGGCGATCACACCGATCAGGTGGGTGGCGTCGGCGTTGCTGCGGTCAACCGCCAACACCTGCCGGTACAGCGCCAGGGCACCCGGCAGATTGCCGGACTGGTGGGCGGCCAGCCCCTGCCGAAGCCACTCCGCGCTGTCGGTCATGCCGGGTCCGCCGGTTGGTGGGCGTGGGCGCGCAGCGTGGCGGCGACACGTCCCAGCGTGGTCTCCCAATCACCGGGCCGAGGTTGCCGGAACAGCCGCAGGCTTGGGTACCACGGGCTGTCATCGCGGTTGAGCAGCCACCGCCAATCGGGCGCGTGGGGCAGCAGCAGCCACACCGGCACCCCCATCGCGCCGGCCAGATGCACGACGGCGGTGTCGACGCTGATGAGCAGGTCGATGTTGGCGAGGATCGCCGCCGTGTCGGCGAAATCCCGCACGCGGTCCATCGGGTCTTCCACCGCAGCGTCCGGGGCCAGCGTCGCCAGCGCGCTGCGCGCCTCCCCGACCTGAAGACTGATGAAGCGGACGCCAGGCACGTTCACCAACGGGCGCAGCGCGGCCACCGGCAGGGAGCGGTTGCGGTCGTTGCGGTGGCGCGGGTTGCCCGCCCAGACCAACCCGACGCGCAGGCCCTCCGGCCCCTCGGCCAGACGGTCACGCCACAGATTGCGGTCGCCGCGTTCGGGCATCAGGTAGGGGATCGGGGCGGGAACGCTGCCCAGATCGGTCCCGAAGGCGCGCGGCAGGCTCATCAGCGGGCAATGATGATCGTGCGGCGGTGGTTCCGGCCCGCGCACCAGCACGGCAATCGACGGATCCAGGCTGGCCTGGAACAGCCGGAACAGCGCCGGGCTGGCCTCCACCACCACCCGCCCGCCCGCCCGCGCCACCAGCGGGGCGTAGCGGACGAACTGCATGGCGTCGCCAAAGCCCTGCTCCATGTGCAGCAGGATGGTGGCCCCGTTCAACGGCTCTCCCGCCCATGGGGGGGCAGGCAGCCGCCGCCAGCGGTGTTCGAACCCCTCCCACCCACCGATCAGGTCGCCGCGCACCAGCCGCCCGACCGCGCGGGCCAAATGGATGGCCGCGTTGGACGGGTGGCGCGCCAGGGCCACATCGAACACGCGGTCCGCCTCGTCGAAGCGCCGCTGGTCGCGCAGCACGGTTCCCAGATTGAGCAGCGTTTCGGGATGGCCGGGCCGCAGGGCGTTGGCCCGGTGCAGCCAGTCAGCGGCCTGCGGGTAGCGCGCCAGGGCGTGCAGCGTTGCCCCCAGGATGTCGAGCGCGTCCGCCGAGGCCGGATCGAGCGCCAGGGCGCGGCGCACCACCCGTTCGGCTTCGTCCGGCCGTTCGGCGGTGCGCAGGGCACCGGCCAGATGCGCCCAGGGTTGCGGGGCACCAGGGCGCACGCGCACCGATCGGGTGAGGAGCGCGACCGCCGGGTCGGGCTGTCCTGTCTGCGCCCGCAAAACGCCAAGCAGATGCAGCGCGTCGGGCTGGGCCGGATCGACGCCCAAGATCAGCCGGTAATTCCGCTCCGCCGCGTCGGTGCGTCCGGCCATGTGATGGTTGACGGCAGCGTCGAGAGCGTCCAGGAGTGTCGCCATACCCCTTGTGTACACCGGCCCGCCCCGGTTAGGCGAGCACCCTTTGACCCCGACCGTGTGGATGACCATGGACGACCGTTTGCCAACGCATCTTTGGGTGATGGCCCACATCCGGGCCGCCGACGCGCAAGGCGTGTCGATGATGGTGGTGCGCAAGGGCGATCCCAGCCGGGGCACGGTGATCCTGAAGCTGAACCGGCTGGATCGGACCTTTTCCGTGCTGGTGCAGACCAACGACGGTGATCGGCTGTTCTGGACGCGCGGCACCGGTCCCGATCCGGTGCCGGAGACCGACGCCGACGCCTACATCGCCCGCCAGACCCGTTATGACCCGGACGTCTGGGTGCTGGAGGTCGAAGACCGCCAGGGTCGCCACTGGTTCGAGGGAACCATCCGCTGATCCCTCATGGTTTGTGGATGACGCTGGGAAAGCGCAGGGTGAATCGGGTCCCCTCGCCCGGCGGGCTGGACACGGCGATGGAGCCGTGCAGCCGCCCGGTGACAAGGTTGAACACGATGTGCAGGCCCAGCCCACTGCCGCCGCTGCCGCGCCGTGTGGTGAAGAAGGGGTCGAAGATTTTCGGCAGCACATCCGCCGGAATGCCTTTGCCGGTGTCCGACACCGACAGCTCCACCGTTTCGTCGTCAATCCGATGCGCGTCGATCCCGATCCGCCCGGCCTGACCGGGGTCGAAGGCGTGAATCAGGGCGTTCATGATCAGGTTGGTCAAGATCTGCGACAGAGCACCCGGATAGCCGTCCAGTTCGATGTCGGGCGGGCAATCGACGGCGATGGTCAACCCGGTCCGCGCCTTGTAGGTCGGGTGCAGGCTGCGCAGCAGTTCCTCGATGTAATCCTTCAGCAGGAAGACGCGGCGTTCGTCGCTGGATTGATCGACGGCCACCAGCTTGAAGCTTTGCACCAGATTGGCGGCACGGGTGCTGTTGGCCAGGATCAGGTTGGCCATCTCCAGCCCGTCGCTCAGAAACCGTTGGAAATCGGATTTCTTCAGCGTGTTGGTGCTGTGGCTGTGGGCCAACTCCTCGATCAGCGCCTGCAACTGCGACGCGCCGGTGATGGTGATGCCGATTGGGGTGTTGACCTCGTGCGCCACCCCGGCGACCAGTTGACCCAGCGAGGCCATCTTTTCCGACTGGATCAGGCTGGTTTGCGTTGCCTTCAGCTCGTTCAGCGCGCGTTCGGCGGCGTCGCGCGACTGGCGCAGCGCCTCCTCGGCCTCCGCCTCACGGGTGACATCGACCACCACGGCCTGAACCGCCGGGCCGTCGGTCCAATCCACCCGCCGCCCGGTCAACTCCACCCACAGATCGCCGCCGTCAGGGCGGCGGGCGCGGATGCGGCGGCGGCCGGTGGGCGCGCCGCCGTTCAGCAGGTGGTTGTAGTTTTCGTGCATCTTGGCCTGTTCGCCCGGCCCGACCAGCGCCAGCAGGGAGGGCAGGGCCATCACCTGGGCCACGGTGACGCCGAACATCGCGGCAAACGCCTCGTTGGCGTAGAGCGCCCGAAAATCGCGGTGGATGATGGTTCCCTGGATCGAACCTTCCACCAGGCTGCGGAAGCGCCGCTCGTTGTCGGCCAGATCGCGCTGGCGGTGATCGATCTCGTCGATGAAATAGCGGATGGAACCGCCGATGTCGGTGATCTCGTCGTCGCCGTCCACCGGGATCGCCACCTGTGTCCCCGCTCCCGACAGCCGGGCCAGAACCGCCCGGTTGAGGGCGACAAGGCGCGAGGACAGGAAGCGCCGGAAGATGAAGTGGACCGCCACCACCAGCAGGATCGACGCGGCCGCCAGGACCATCACCACTTGGCTGCGTTCGGACATCAGCGCCGCCAGATCACCCGTGCGGTCCGCCGACTGATCGCGGATGGAATCGAACAGCGCGCGCGACGAACGGTCCACCGTTTCCACCAGCACGCGGGCCTGACTGGTCAGCGCCTGGGCGCGGTTGCGCGCCTGCAGCCGTTCCGCCGCGCTTTCAAACAGACCGCCGGGGGCCACCAGCAGGGTGAACAGCTCTTCCTGCATCGCCATCATCGCCGGGCCGGACGCCCCGTTGGCGACGCTGGCGATCTGTCCCAACTCCAGCAGCGTGCGTTCGACGGCGCGCTGTTCCCCCTTCAGCCGGTTCAGATGCTCAAGCTGGATCGATCCGGCGGCGCGCGCCAGCAAGGCCCCCACCCGCACCGCCCATGGCCCGACGTCCGGACCGGACATGCCTTCCAGCGCGTTCGACAGGCGGCCCAGCCCGACCGCCGCCTCGGCCTGCCGTTCGCCGTGGGCGAGTTGGCGGGCCACCTCTGCGTTCAGGTCGGCGACCGTGGCCGCCAGGATGAGCAGCGTCGAGCGCGTCTGCTCCAGCAGCCGGACGTTGCTGCTGACCTCGCCATGCCCGTCCGGCTCCTCGGCCAGCAGACCGCGCATCCGCGCCACGAGAAGCTGCATTGATTCGAGTTCGGCCACCAGCCCGTCATAGATGGACCGGCGTTGCGGGGTGGAGTTGGCTCCCGACAACAAGGGCAACTGTGCCACCAGCCTCTGCAACGAGGCGTGCAGCTCCGCGCTGGTGATGACCTCCGGCAGGGTGATGGAGGACAGCGTCGTCACCTCCGACCGGAAGAGCCGGAAGGAGGACAGCGACACACCGCCAATGATGAGCACAAGGGCGGCCATCACCGACAGGCCCAGCGAAATGCGCAGGGCGATGCCCACCCGTCGCCGAGGTTGCGGTGGGCGCGGCGCGGCGGAAGCGTTGGGCGCTGGCGCAGACGTGGGCGTGACGAGGGTCATGTGCGGGTCCACCCGTTCCTCATCACCGCTTCAGGGCCATCCGCCCGTCCAGACGGGGCGCAAAGACCCCGGACCGCGCGATGTGGGCGATGAGCTGGGTGGAGACGAAATCGGCGGTTCGGTCCTCCATCAGGCGGGGGGCCACGCTCAGGCTGCTGTAACCGTCGCCGCCGTTGGCCAGGAAGTTGCTCGTCGCCAGCCGGTAATGCGCCTTGCGGTCGAGCGGACGGTCGCCGATGCGGATGTCCTGAACCCGTTGACCGGGCGGGCGGGTCAGGTCGGCGGTGACGCGCGCGTTGGACAGGTGGGGAAAACGCCCCTGTGTGTGCTCCACCGCCGACAGGCCGCTTTCCACCGCGTCCCAGAGCTGTTGCCCGGTCACGTTCAACACCACGCCGACGTCGTGATAGGGCAATTCGGTGTAGATGTCGCGGCGCGTCAGACGCACGCCATCGGCGTATTCGCGATCCCCCCGGATGCCGCCGCCGTTGATGAGGGCGACATCGGCGTCCAGCGAGGCGCGCAGCGTGTCGGTGACAGCGTTGGCGAAGGCGTTTTCCCCTGTGCGGACGGCTTCGCGCCGCGTGTCGATCGTGCCATCCAGCCGCCCCACTTCGATGCTCAGCATGGTGTCGAGCCGTGCGGCGTAGGCACGGGACCGCACGTCGATCGTCGGGTCCGGCGCGACCGCGATTGAGTCCAGCGTCCGCGTTTGCGCCGACCACACCAGTTCCTCCGCCTTGCGCTCCATCGTGACGTCGATCGCCAGCACCCAGGTGCCCTGCGGGGCGACGGTGCCCGCCAGAACGGGCGTGTTCTGCACATAGGCGGATTGGATGCCCCGGTCCTGATAGAGCAGAATGTCGGCGAAATTGGGGCTGCCAGCGCTGGCCCGCGCCGCCATCAGAACCTTGTGGGTGTTGCCGGCGCTGCCCGTCATCGCCACGATCAGATCCACCCCGCTGGCCCGCAACGCCTTGGCCTTGGCGGTCAGGGCAGCCACCGGTTCGCGGAAGTCCGTGCGCGGGGCGCTGGCGGTTTCCCGGGTCAGGGTCGGCGTGGCCGCCAGCACGCCGACACGAAAGGGACCGGCCTTCAGGACCGCCGAATCCTCCAACCCATCCAGCGGCTTGCCGGTTGCCCGATCCACCGCGTTGGTGGTGATGATCGGAAAGCCGGCCTCAAACGCGCGGGCCATCAGGCGGTCGTCGCCATGGTGGAATTCACGGTTCAGCGCGGCCATCGCGTCAACGCCGATGCCGTTCAGCAGATCGATGATGTGCGCGCCCTGGTCGTAGAAGGCCAAAACCGACGGCGCGAGCGTCTGCCCGCCATGCAGAACGAGAACGGGGGTTTGCTTCGCCCGCTCCGCGCGGATCATCGCCGCCAGCCGGGCCATGCCGCCACGCCCCTGGGTTTCCCCCAATTCCGTGGTGCCTTGGGTGTACAGTATGGTGAAGCGGTGGGGATCCGCGAGGACGCCACGCGATGCCACGGCGAGGGGGACCGCAACGGCCAAAGCAACGACATGGCGCAAAAGCCAAAACGCGGCTGTGCCAGACCTCATGCTGTTCCCGTCCCTGCCCGCAGTCCTGTCCGCAGTCCCGAATGATGCGACGGGCCGATTATGCGCGTTTGCGCCCTTGGGGAGAAGCAAAGCCGCGTTACGGGATTGTCATACAAACAAAAAACCCGAAAAGGCGGGCCAGAGCGCGCGCCCTTTCGGGAAAGACATGATCAAATTACCCGACAGGGGCTGTGGGAAATGGTTCAGCGTTTGAGCGTTTCGGCCGATTGGCCGAAGAGGATCTTCTTGCTTTCGTCATTGACGGTCGCCTGATTGGACGGGTTGACCGCTGATCCCTTTTCATAAGCGCAAATCACCGCCGGACGCGCCTTGATCGCGTGGAACCAGCGCTTCAGGTTGGGGAAGTCGTCCAGATTCTGTTGCTGGCGCTCGTGCGGGACCACCCACGGGTAAGCCGCCATGTCGGCGATGGAGTAATCGGCTCCACCCAGAAATTCGTTCGCCGCCAGACGCTTGTCCATCACGCCGTAGAGCCGGTTGGTCTCCTTGACGTAGCGGTCCATGGCGTAGGGGATGCGTTCGGGCGCGTATTGGACGAAATGGTGGTTCTGTCCGGCCATCGGGCCAAGGCCACCGATCTGCCAGAACAGCCACTCCGTCACCGTCTTGCGGCCACGGACGTCGGCGGGCAGGAACCGGCCGGTCTTTTCCGCCAGATACAGCAGAATGGCCCCGGATTCGAACACGGTGATCGGCTCGCCACCGTCCGCCGGGGCGTGGTCGATGATCGCGGGCATGCGGTTGTTGGGCGAAAAGGCCAGGAATTCCGGCTTGAACTGGTCGCCCGCCCCGATGTTCACCGGCTTGAAGCTGTAATCCAGCCCGACTTCTTCCAGAAACATCGTGATCTTGTGGCCGTTGGGCGTCGGCCAGAAATACAGGTCGATCATCACCGCTCCTCCGTTGATGTCCGCACAATCTGTGACGCGTCCATTGGCCTGACAAGGGCGACGCCGCGCGGGGCTGCCGCGCGCCTTCGCCCCTTTAATTCCGATATACGAAATTGAATTTCATTTTGTTGACAGGGGGTGCGCCAACTGTCAGCATCGCCAACGAAACAGCAGCGGTGGCGCGGCGCACGACCCGCGACGCCCCCCTCCCCGGACGGAGCACACGCGCATGGCCTTGGATTCGGATGTGTTGACCCAATTGCTGGACACGCTGGCGCGCTTTGTCCGCGAACGGCTGGTTCCGCTGGAACACAAGGTGGCGGAGGACGACGCCATCCCGGCGGAGGTCATCGCCGCGATGCGCGAGATGGGCCTGTTCGGCCTGTCTATCCCGGAGGAGTATGGCGGTCTTGGCCTGTCGATGGCCGACGAGGTGCAGGTCGCCTTCCAGCTTGGCCAGACCTCCCCGGCCTTCCGCTCGCTGATCGGCACCAACAACGGCATCGGCTCCCAGGGCATCGTCATCGACGGGACGGAGGAGCAGAAGCGCGCCTATCTGCCGCGTCTGGCGGCGGGCGAGATCGTCGGGGCCTTTGCCCTGACCGAACCGGAATCGGGGTCGGACGCGGGCAGCCTGCGCACCACCGCAAGGCGCGACGGCGACCATTTCATCCTGAACGGGACCAAGCGTTTCATCACCAACGCCCCGCAAGCGGGTCTGTTCACCGTCTTCGCCCGCACCGATCTGGAGAGCCGCGACGCGCGCGGCGTCTCGGCCTTCCTGGTCGACGCGGGGACACCGGGCCTGTCGCTCGGCCCCATCGACAAGAAGATGGGCCAGAAGGGCGCGCACACCTGCGACGTGATTTTCGAGGATTGCCGGGTTCCCGCCAGCGCCATTCTGGGCGGCAAGGAAGGGCAGGGCTTCAAGACGGCGATGAAGGTGCTGGACCGGGGCCGTCTGCACATCGGCGCGGTCTGCGTCGGTCTGGCCGAACGGCTGATCCGCGACGCGCTGGCCTACGCGATGCAGCGCAAGCAGTTCGGCCAACCCATCGCCGAATTCCAGTTGATCCAGGCCATGTTGGCTGACAGCCGGGCCGAAGCCTACGCCGCCCGCTGCATGGTGACGGAAACCGCCCGCCGCCGCGACGCCGGGCAGAACGTCAACACCGACGCCGCCTGTTGCAAGCTGTTCGCCACCGAAATGGTGGGCCGGGTGGCCGACCGCGCCGTGCAGATCCATGGCGGGGCGGGTTACATCGCCGATTACGGGGTGGAGCGCTTCTACCGCGACGTTCGCCTGTTCCGCATCTACGAAGGAACCACGCAGATTCAGCAACTGGTCATCGCCCGCAACATGATCCGCGAGGCCGCCTGACCATGGCGGCGCCTGCCCCTGACTTCGCAAAGATGGTCGCCGATCTGCCCGCCCGGATCAGCCACGCCGCCTTGTCCTGGGGGCAGGCCACCCCGGATGCACCCGCCCTGTTCGACGGGGTGGAACGCTGGAGTTACCGGCGGCTGTCCGACGCGGTTCAGGCCGCCGCCGCCCGGCTCGACCGGCTGGGGGTGCGTGGCGGCGACCGGCTGATGATCGTCTGCGAAAACAGCCCCGCTGCCGTGATCCTGATCCTGGCGGCGAGCGAGCGCGATGCCTGGCCGGTGATCGTCAACGCCCGCCTGTCGGACCGGGAAATCGACGCCATCCGCGACCATTGCCAGCCGCGCCGCCTGCTCTACACCGACGCGGTGTCACCCGACGCGGCGGCCCACGCCGCCCGCCACGGGGCCACCCCGCTGGCCGACCCGGCCCTTCCCCCCCTGGCGGTCGGGCCGCTGCTGGCGGCGGAGCCGGAGCCGGTCCATCGCGGCAACGACCGGCAGGTCGGTGCGCTGATCTACACCTCCGGGACCACCGGCAAGCCCAAGGGGGTGATGCTGTCCCATCGCGGGCTGCTGTTCGTCGCCTCGGTCTCGGGCTGGATGCGCGGGCTGTCCAACGCCGATCACACCTATGGCGTGCTGCCGGTCAGCCATGTGTTCGGTCTGGCCTCCACCTGTCTGGGCACGCTCTACGCCGGGGGCTGCCTGCACACGGTCCCGCGCTTTGCCCCGGCGGCGGTGTGGCGGGCGCTGGCCGAGGATGGCGTCACCGTGTTCCAGGGCGTTCCGGCGATGTACGCCAAGCTCATCGAACACCGCAGCCTGACCGGAAGCGTCGCCGCGTCGCCCGCGCTGCGCTACCTCTCCTCCGGCGGGTCGGTGCTGGATCAGGAGCTGAAACAGTCGGTCGAGGCCGCGTTCGGCCTGCCGCTGCACAACGGCTATGGCCTGACCGAATGCTCCCCCACCATCACGCAAACCCGGCTGGACGCGCCGCGCGCCGATGTCAGCATCGGTCCGCCGCTGCCGCTGGTCGACACCCGCTTCGTCGATCACGTCAGCGGGCGCGACGTGGCGGACGGCGAGGCCGGGGAATTGTGGGTGCGCGCGCCGAACGTCATGTTGGGCTATTACCGCGACCCGGCGCTGACCGCCCAGGTCATCACCGATGACGGGTGGCTGAAGACCGGCGACGTCGCCCGGCGCGAGGCGGACGGCAGCCTGTCCGTGGTCGGCCGCATCCGCGAGATCGTCATCCGCTCCGGCTTCAACGTCTACCCCGAAGAGGTGGAAGCGGTGCTGACCAGCCACCCGGCGGTGACGCTGGCCGCCGTGGTCGGCGTGGCGCTGACGGGCAACGAGGAGGTCGTCGCCTTCGTCCAGTTCATCCCCGGCCAAACGGTGGCGGAGGACGCGTTGAAGGCGTACGCCGCCGCGCGTCTGGCCCCCTACAAACGCCCGGCCCGCATCGTGGCGCTCGACGCGCTGCCCGCCAGCCCGACCGGGAAATTGCTGAAAAACGGCCTGCGCCCGCTGGCCGCCGAGATCATGGGCGCCATCACCACCGCCTGACCGCATCCCGCCCCACACCCCCAAAATCAAGGCCGCAAGCCGGAACCGGCACAGGCCACACACCGGAGGACACGACCCAATGACGCGGACGCTTGCCACACTCGCCGCCACCGTCGCCGCCGCCGCCCTGATGGTCGGGCTGGCCGGATCCGTGGCGCAGGCGAAGGATTTCCTTCTGGGGTCGGAGCTGCCCTTGACCGGCAACCTCGCCCGCGTCGGCCAGGGGATGCATGAGGGGATCGCGGTCGCCATCGACATGGCCAACAAGGCCCACGCCGGAACGCACAGCTTCAAGGTCAGCACCATCGACGATGAAACCTCCCCCGCCAAGGCGGTGGCGGCGGTGGAAAAGCTGATCGGCGAGGGGGTGGTGGCGCTGACCGGCGGCTATGGCTCCAACATCATCGGCCCGGCGTCGGAGGCCGCGCAAAAGGCGGGGGTGGTCTACATCACCTCCGGCGGGGTCACGCCCGACCTGACCGGACGCGGCTACAAGACCTTTTTCCGCATCAACAACACCGACGGCTACGCCCTGGCGATGATCGGGCTGGTGCAGCAGATGGCGGCCAAGAAGGTGTCCGTCGTCTATCTGAACAAGGAGGCGACCAGCAACCTCGCCAAGCAGGTCAAGGAGACGCTGGGGGCCAAGGGCGTCGCCGTGACGATGCACGAGTTCGACGGCTCGACCAGCGATTTCAAGCCGCTGGTCAACAAGGTGAAGCTTCAGGACCGGCCCGACGTGATCGCCATGGTCGGTTACGAGAACGACTATGTCGGCATCCTGCGCGCCGCCAAGGTGCTGAAGCCCGACGTCAAGGCGATGGTCGGCGTCTGGTCGCTCGCCACCGCGCAGATGGCCAAGGAATTCCCCGACCTGATGGAGAACGTCCACGGCACCTCGATGCTGCCCTTCCCGGTGGAGTTCACCCAGCCCGAGGCGCTGGAGTTCGCCGCCACCTACAAGAAGCTGTTCAACAAGGAACCCGATTACCTGGGCCAGTTCGGCTATGTGCAAACCCGCCTGCTGATCGACGCCATCCTGCGCGCCGACGCCGCCGGAACGCTGGCCAGCGGCGGCCTGCCCGATGAATTGCGCAAGACCGACGCGCAAACCCTGATCGGCCGCGTCACCTTCGACGCCAAGGGCGACAACCCCCATTTCACCCACCGCATGGGCCAGCACCAGGGCGGCAAGGTGGTTCTGGTCTGGCCGAAGGAGGCCGCCAACGGCGCGATGCGCTTCCCGGCCACGCCCTGGTGAAACCGGGGGGCCACGCCCTCCACCGCCCTCCGCCCGTCCGTGTCACCGATAAGGCGCATCCATGATCGAACTGACGTTGCAAGCCCTGTTCTCCGGCCTGCTCGCCGGGGGCTATTACGCCACGGTGGCGGTGGGGTTGGCGCTGGTCTTCGGAACCATGCGCATCATCAATCTGGCCCATGGCGAGCTGGTGTTGCTGTCGGCCTACATCGCCTACGCCGCCGAATCCCGCTACGGCCTCAACCCGGTGATGGCGATCCCGCTGGCGCTGCTGGTGGTCGGCACGGTGTCGATGATCGTCTACGCCCTGTTGAGCCGCATCCGGCAGGACCGCGAGATCAACTCGCTGATCCTGACCTTCGGCATCGGCATCATCATGACCAACGGCATCCTGACGATCTGGGCCGCCGACATCCATTCCACCACCAACCCGTGGTTCCAGGATTCGCTGGTGATCGCCGACACGCTGTTCGCGATGAACGCCGAAATCGTCGCCTTCGTCGGCGGGCTGGCCTTGATGGCGGCGGTCTATTGGTGGCTGAACCACTCCTGGCAGGGGCGGGCGGTGCGGGCGCTGTCGTCCAACCGCAACGCCGCCACGCTGATGGGGGTGAATCCGCGCCAGACCGAAATCCTGTCCTTCCTGATCGCCGCCCTGCTGGCGACCTTCGCCGGGGTGGCGATCTACACCGGCAAGACGGTGTTTCCGGCGCTGGGCCATGTGCTGACGGTCAAGGCCTTCATCATCACGGTGCTGGCGGGGATGGGGTCGATCCATGGCGTGCTGATCGGCGCGGTGATGATCGGGATCATCGAATCCCTGACCGTCACCTATCTGTCGGCGTCCTTGCAGGAGTTGGCCGGGATGCTGCTGTTCCTGGTGGTGCTGTTCGTTTCGCCCTCGGGCCTGTTCGGCGGGCGGAGGGCCTTGGCGCGATGAGACATATATTGCTCCTGGCGGCGTTGGTCGTCGCCTATGCCGGGGTTCCGCTGCTGTTCGGCGG
This sequence comes from Azospirillum griseum, assembly GCF_003966125.1. Lineage (GTDB taxonomy): Bacteria > Pseudomonadota > Alphaproteobacteria > Azospirillales > Azospirillaceae > Azospirillum > Azospirillum griseum. The sequence continues at coordinate 133,081 of NZ_RXMA01000004.1, read as the reverse complement.
CACGCCCTACATCCTGGGCCTGATCGTCGCCGCCCTGACCATCGCCGGGATCGCCGTGGCCTGGGCGCTGCTGGGCAATCTGGGCGGCATGGTCAGCTTCGGGCACGCCGCCTTTTTCGGGGTGGGGTCCTATGGGTCGGCGGTGCTGTCGATGAAGCTGGGGGTTCCGGTTTTTCCGGCGGTGCTGCTGGGCGGGCTGGCGGCGGCGCTGGCCTCGGTCGCCATGCTGCCCGCGTTGCGGCTGCGCGGCCCCTATTTCGCGCTCGCCATCCTCGCCTACGCCCACATCTTCCAGATTTTGGCGACGGAGATGACGCCGATCACCGGCGGGGCGGGCGGTCTGCTGTCGATCCCGCGCTTCCCGGTGCTGTTCGGGCTGGATCTGGGCGGCAAAACCGGCGGTTACGTCATCATCCTGACCATCGTGCTGCTGTCGGCGCTGGCCTATGATGCCGTGCGGCGCAGCGCCTGGGGGCTGGCGCTGAAGGCGATGCACGACACGGAGGTCGCCACCCGTGTGGTCGGCGTGCCCAGCACCCATCTGAAGGCGGCGATGCTGGCGCTGTCGGCCTTCATCACCGGGGTGGTCGGGGCCTTCAACGCCCATTTCATCAGCTTTCTGGAGCCGGATTACGCCTTTTCCAGCACCTGGACCGTCCTGCCCATCGCGGCGGCGATCTTCGGCGGCTACCGCACCGTCTGGGGGCCGGTTCTGGGGGCGTTGGCGATCTATCTGCTCGACCAGCTTCTGTTCAAACCGATCCTGCCACACGGGCACCAGATGGTGTTGGGCGTGCTGCTGTGCGCCATGATCCTGCTCAGCCCCGGCGGGCTGCTGCCCGCCCTGCGCCGCCGCTCAACGGGAGAACGCCATGCTCACGCTTGACGGGGTGCAGGTGAATTTCGGCGGGGTGCAGGCGTTGAAAAACGCCAGCTTCGCCGTGGCGGAGGGGGAGAGCGTCGGTCTGGTCGGTCCCAACGGGGCGGGCAAGACCACGCTGTTCAACGTGATCTCCGGCGTGATCCGGCCGACCGGCGGGCGGCTGACCTTCCGGGGCCAATCGCTGCTGGGGCTGCCGGATTGGAAACGCGCGCGGCTGGGGATTGGCCGCAGCTTCCAGATTCCCCGCCCGCTGGGCCATTGCACGGTGCGGGAGAACCTGATCGTCGCCCAGCGTTTCGGGGCCGGGATCAACGACCCCAAGCGGATCGACGAGATCCTGGATCTGCTGGGCCTGCGCGACAAGGCCGACGCCGACGCCACCGGCGCGCTCGCCCTGACCGAGCACAAGGCGTTGGAGGTCGGCAAGGCGTTGGCGACCAACCCCAGCCTTCTGCTGTTGGACGAGGTGCTGGCCGGGCTGGAAACCAACAGCAAGCGCGCCTTCATGGAACGGCTGGGGGCGGTGCGCGACCGCTACCGGCTGGCCCTGGTCATCATCGAACATGATCTGCCGACCATCGCGGCGCTGTGCCCGCGCGTGCTGGTGCTGAATTTCGGCCAGATCATCGCCGATGGCGCGCCCGACGCCGTGTTCCGCAACCCGGAAGTCATCCGCAGCTACACCGGCGAAACCACGCTTTGAAGGACCATGCCGCATGACCACCGCGCTGGATGTCCAATCGCTGCGCGCCGGGTATGGCGCGATCAACGTGCTGTGGGACGTGTCCTTGACCGCGCCGACCGGCAAGACCACCGTCATCGTCGGGCCGAACGGGGCGGGCAAGACCACGCTGCTGCGCGCCATCATGGGCCTGATCCCGATCACCGGCGGCGATGTCCGCGTCAACGGCCGCAGCCTGACCGGGGCCAGGACCTGGGACAGCGTGGCCGACGGGCTGGTGATGATCCCGGAAGGCCGGATGATCTTCCCCGACATGAGCGTCGACGACAATCTGATGATGGGGGCCTTCCCGCGCGCCTGCCGCGCCGGGTGGAAACGCAACAAGGCGATGGTGTTCGACCTGTTCCCCCGTTTGGCCGAACGGCGCGACCAGATCGCCGGAACCCTGTCGGGCGGGGAGGCGCAGATGCTGGCCATCGGGCGCGGCCTGATGGAACAGCCGCGCGTCTGCCTGATCGACGAACCGTCGCTGGGGTTGGCCCCGGTGGTGGTGGACGAGATTTTCCGCATCCTCGCCAAGCTGCGGGCGGAGGGCTTGACCATCGTGCTGGTGGAGCAGAACACCAGCCGCGCCCTGAAGATCGCCGACCATGTGCATCTGATGCGCTCGGGCCGGGTCGTTCTGTCCGAACCGGGCGAGGCGGTGGACCTGGAGCGGCTGCACGCGCTTTACTTCGCGCATGACGATGCGGCCTGAACAGGACAATCCGATGAACGAGCTTTTGAACGGCGAACCGCCCTCCGGCTATCAGGAGCTGTTGGGCTACCGCCTGAGTCGGTGGGAGGAGGGGAGCGCTGACCTCACCCTGCTGGTGGACGCCCGCCACCTGAACCGGGCCGGGGTGGTGCATGGCGGGGTGCTGACGTCGCTTTTGGACACGGTTTCCGGATTTTCGGCAACATACTGTCCCCATGAGGGGCGGGTGAGACGGGTTGTGACGCTGTCGCTGTCCACAAGCTTCCTCGGGCAGGCGCGCGACGGTACGTTGATCGCCACCGGGCGGCTTCGCGGCGGCGGGCGCAAGATCGTCGGCGTCGCGGCGGAGATCCGCCACGCCGGAACGGGTGCGCTGCTCGCCACCTCCGAAGGCATGTTCAAATACAGACCGGGCTGCGAAAACCCGGAAGGGGTGGAACGATGACGGGTCAGGTGACGGTGGAGCGCCAGGGGCGCGTTCTGGTGCTGACACTGGACGATGCGGCGACCAAGAACGCCCTGGGACCGGAGATGATGGGCGCGGCGCGCGACGCGCTGAACGCGGCGGCGACCGACCCGGCGATTGGGGCGGTGGTGCTGACCGGGGCGAACGGGACCTTCTGTTCCGGCGGCAACCTCGGGCGCTTGCTGGGCAACGCCAAGGCCGATCCGTCCGTCACCCGCGCCAACCTCGATCATTTCCACGGCTGGGTCCGGGCGATGCGCCGGTGCCCCAAGCCGGTGATCGCCGCCGTCGAGGGGGCCGCCGCTGGGGCCGGTTTCTCCATCGCGCTGGGTTGCGACCTGATCGTCGCGGCGGAGGATGCCAGCTTCACGCTCGCCTACGTCAAGGTCGGGCTGAACCCGGACGGCGGGGCGTCGGCCTTCCTCGCCCGCGCCGCCACCCCGCAGCTTGCCGCCGAAATCATGTTCGAAGGCGGGCGGATCGGCGCGTTGCGGCTGGCGCAGCTCGCCATCGTCAACCGGGTGGTCGCCCCCGGTTCGGCGGTGACGGAGGCCATCGCCTGGGCCGCCCGGCTGGCCGAGGGGCCGACCGTCGCCATCGGACGGGCGAAAAAACTGATCGAGGCCGGGTTCGGCGAACCCGACGAGCAGCTTGACCGCGAAGCCGCCTTCTTCGTCGAGGCGCTGCACCACCCGGAAGCCGCCGAGGGCATCACCGCCTTCTTTGAAAAGCGCCCGGCCAGCTACCCGCGCGGCTGATCCGATGACGGCTGATACGCTGGCGTGGCGCACGCCGCTGACCGACCTCTTCGGCATCCGCCTGCCCATCATCGCCGGGGGGCTGCATTGGCTGGCGAACGCCGAGTATGTGGCCGCCGCCGCCCGCGCCGGGATGATCGGTTTCATCACGGCGGCGAGCTTTCCCGACACCGACGGCCTGCGCGACGAAATCCGCCGCTGCCGCGATCTGGCGGCGGGCAAGCCGTTCGGCGTCAACGTGTCGATGCTGCCCAAGCTGGTGCAGGGGGAGCGCACCGACGCGGTGTTCGACGCCATCATCGCCGAAGGGGTGCGCTTCGTCGAAACCTCCGGCCGCAACCCGGAGGCCTACATCCCGCGCCTGCACGCGGCGGGCATCACGGTGATGCACAAGGTCCCCGCCGTCCGCTTCGCCCGCAAGGCCGAGGCGGTCGGGGTGGACGCCGTCACCGTGGTCGGGGCCGAATGCGGCGGTCATCCCGGCCTGGATCTGGTCGGAACCATGGTGCAAACCGTGCTGGCGGCGCGCGGCCTGTCGATCCCGCTGGCGGTCGGCGGCGGCATCGGCAGCGGCGAGCAACTCATTGCCGCGCTGGCGATGGGGGCGGACGGCGTGACCATCGGCACCCGTTTCCTGGTGGCGGAGGAGATTTGGGCGCATCCCGGATTCAAGGACCGGCTGCTGGCGGCGGACGAAACCGACACGGCGCTGATCCTGTCCTCCCTGCGCAACACCATGCGGGTTCTGCGCAACGAAACCAGCGACACGGTGGCGGCGATCGAGGCGGCGGGGCAGGGCAGCCTTGACACGCTGATGCCGCACGTCTCCGGCAAGCTGGGCCGGGTGGCGTACGAAACCGGGGACACGGCGCGCGGGGCGCTGTCGGTCGGGCAATCGGTGGCGCTGGCCGACCGGGTCGAACCGCTGGCCGCCATCGCCGCCCGGCTGGAGGCGGAGGCCGCGCAGGCGCTGAACCGGCTGTCCGCTGTCACCCGACCATCCCTTGCCCCCTGACCCTTGGATGTCACCTGACACTCGGATGTCACAGGGCGTTTGGGCGAAAATCGCCCACCTGCCCCTTGACTGCAGCCTCCACGCGACAAACATGGGCGGTGCAGTGCAACCCGGACGATAGGCCGGCGCACGCGGAAGAGGAGCGCCCGTTGTGAAGCTGTTGTTGGTGGAAGATGATCCCTTGGTTGGCCCGGCGGCGAAAGCCGTGCTGGAACAGGCGGGTTACACCATCTTCGGCCCCCTGCGCGACGCGGTGAAGGCCGCGCGGGTCGCCGGACGCGAGCAACCCGATCTGGCCCTGGTCGATGTTCATCTGCCCGGCGGGGTGGATGGCCTGACCCTGGCCCGCCGTCTGTGGACCGAACACCGTATCCCCACCCTGCTGATGACCGGCTTCGACCACCACGCCGACGAGGTGCGCGACCTCGCCGTCGGGCTGCTGCGCAAGCCGGTGATGCCCGCGACCCTGATCGACGCCGTCGGCACGGTGGGCGAAACGCTGGCCGGGCTGCGCCCGTCGGCGATCCCCCCGGCGCTGGAGCTGTTCGCCGCCCCCATCGCGGCGGCGGCCTCCTCCTCCCCGGAGCGGCTGCGGGCCTGACGCGCGGCGGCTGATGCCCGGCGGCTGATGGCGGACAGGAGGTTTGCCGGGCGCAGGGCTTCCATGCGCAGAATCACCACCCGCCGGGCGGGGCGTGGCTTTTATGCTGCTCGCCATGCCGCACGCCCCCGTTCCCCCCACCGCCGCCCAGACCGCTCCCCAGACCGGCACCAAGCCCCCCGCTGACGGGTTGCCGGTTCCGCAACGCTATTGGGCGGTGGCGACGATGACGGTCGCCCTCATCATGGCGGTGCTGGACGGCACGGTGGCCAACGTCGCCCTGCCGACGATCCAGCGCGAGTTCTCGGTGGACGCCGCGCAAGCCATCTGGGTGGTCAACGCCTATCAGATGGCGGTGACGCTCTCGCTCTTTCCGCTGGCCTCGCTGGGCGACATCATCGGCTACCGCCGGGTCTATTGGGGCGGGTTGGCGCTGTTCACCCTGGCCTCGCTGGTTTGCGCCTTGTCCGACACGCTGCCGCTGCTGACCGCCGCCCGCGTCGCCCAGGGGCTGGGCGGGGCCGGGATCATGAGCGTGAACATGGCGCTGGTCCGCTACATCTATCCCAGCGCCAGCCTGGGGCGCGGCGTCGGCTACAACGCCATGATCGTGGCGGTGACGACGGTGGCGGGGCCGAGTTTGGCGGCGGCGGTGCTGTCGGTCGCCTCCTGGCCCTGGCTGTTCGCCATCAACGTGCCGTTGGGGCTGATGGCGCTGGTGGTCGCCGCCCGCGCGCTGCCCGCGTCCCCCGCTTCCGGCCACCGCTTCGACATCCTCAGCGCCGGGTTGAACGCGGTCATGCTCGGCCTGCTGATCCTGGGAGTGAAGGGGTTGGGCGGGACGGAAGCGACATGGATCACCGCCGCCGAACTGCTGGGCGCGGTTCTGGCCGGGGTGGTGCTGGTCCGGCGCGAGTTGGCGCAGGAAACGCCGCTGTTTCCGGTCGATCTGCTGCGCCGCCCGATCTTCGCGCTCAGCGTGGTCACGTCGCTCTGCTCCTTCGCCTCGCAGAACATCGCCTTTGTCACCATGCCCTTTTTCTTTGAAGACGTGCTGGGGTGGAGCCTGACCGAGTCCGGCCTGCTGATGACGCCCTGGCCGCTGGCCGTCGCCGTGATCGCGCCGATTTCCGGCTGGCTGGCCGACCGTTACGAACCCAGCCTGTTGAGCGGCCTGGGCATGGCGCTGTTTTCCGCCGGTCTGGCCGCGCTGGCCTTTCTGCCGCCGGACCCGACCGGCTTTGACATCGCGTGGCGGATGGGGCTGGCGGGCTTCGGCTTCGGCCTGTTCCAGACCCCGAACAACAAGGTGTTGGTCAGCAGCGCGCCCAAGGAGCGCAGCGGCGGGGCCAGCGGCATCCAGGCCACCGCCCGTTTGCTGGGGCAAACGCTGGGAGCGGCGCTGGTCGGCGTGATGTTCACCCTGTTCGGCAAGGCGCTGGGCGCGCAGACCGCCCTGACCATCGCCGCCGGGCTGTGCGCGCTGGGCAGCGTCACCGGCAGCCTGCGCCGCCGCATCCGCCGCTAACTAGGCCACTCCGTCCCCGGAAGCCGTCACGCCCGCCGCAGCAGGAACACGCCCTGTTCGCCCAGCAGATTGGCAAGGCCGCTGTGGGAACGGCTGGTGACGGCCCCGGCGCTGTTCAGGATGCGGGTCTGCTCGATGTGGATGTTCATCTCGCCGCACAGCACGACGAAGTCGCGCAGCGTGCAGAAATGGATGTTGGGGGTTTCCCACCACTGATAGCCCAGCTTTTCCGTGACCGGCATCCGCCCGGTCGTCAGCAATTGCAGGCGGATGCGCCAATAGCCGAAATTCGGCACCGACACGATGGCCCGCCGCCCGATCCGGCACATCAGATCCAAAATCCCGCGCGGGTCGCGCATCGCCTGGAGCGTCTGGCCGAGGATCACGTAATCGAACGCGTCCGCCGGGTAATCCTTCAGGTCGGTTTCGGCGTCGCCCTGGATCACCGACAGGCCATGCGCCACGCATTGGCGCACCCCGTCCATGCTCAGTTCGATGCCGCGCGCGTCCACGTTGCGGGTGTGGGCCAGATAATCGAGCAGCGCGCCATCGCCGCAGCCGACGTCCAGCACGCGGCTGTTCGGCTCCACCATTTCGGCGATCAGCTTCAGGTCGTCGCGAATGTCCATGGGGATTGCCTTTGCCGGTCAGCGGCCGCGACGGCGCACGGTCAGGCCGCGATGCTCGGCGCAGCCTTCGAGAAAGCCGTGGATGACCTGATGGAACTCCGGCTCGTCCAGCAGGAAGGCGTCATGCCCCTTGTCGGTGTTGATTTCCACGAAGCTGACATTCCCCGCCACCGAGTTCAGCGCGTGGACGATGGCCCGCGATTCGGAGGTCGGGAACAGCCAGTCACTGGAAAAGCTGACCAGACAGAAGCGCACGGGCGTCGTCTTGCCGCCGGGGCGGAAGGCGTTGGCCAGCGAGCCGCCCGCGTCCGCCGCCAGATCGAAATAATCCATCGCGCGGGTGATGTAGAGGTAGCTGTTGGCGTCAAACCGCTCGACAAACGCCGCCCCCTGGTAGCGCAGATAGCTTTCCACCTGGAAATCGGCGTCAAAGCCGTAGGTCACGGCCTTGCGGTCCTGCAGATTGCGGCCGAACTTCCGGTGCAGCGCCGGTTCCGACAGATAGGTGATGTGCGCGGCCATGCGCGCCACCGCCAAACCGCGTTCCGGCCGGGTGCCTTCCACCAGATACTGCCCGTTGCGCCAATCGGGATCGGCCATGATCGCCTGACGCCCGACCTCATGAAAGGCGATGTTCTGCGCCGAATGGCGGGCCGCCGTGGCGATGGGGATCGCCGCGAACACCGATTCGGGGTAGGCAACCGCCCATTGCAGCGTTTGCATCCCGCCCATCGAGCCGCCGATGACGCAGAACAGCTTGTCGATCCCCAAATGCTCGACCAGCAGCTTTTGCGCCCGCACCATGTCGCCGATGGTCAGGATGGGGAAGTTGAGGCCATAGGGCTGGCCGGTCGCCGGGTCGATGTCCGTCGGGCCGGAGCTGCCCAGACAGCCGCCGATCACGTTGGAGCAGATGACGAAATAGCGGTCGGTGTCCACCGGCCGGCCCGGCCCCACCAGCATCTCCCACCAGCCGGGCTTGCCGGTGATCGGGTGACGGTCGGCGACGAAATGATCGCCGGTGAGCGCGTGGCAGATGTAGATCGCGTTGGATTTGTCGGCGTTCAGCGTGCCGTAGGTCTGATAGGCGACCACGAACGGCCCCAATTCAGCCCCGCTGTCCAGGCGCATCGGGACATCGGCCCCCAGAGTCACGCGTTTTCCGGGCAGGGAACCCGCGTCGGCGGGCGCGACGACGGAGGGTGGAGTCGCGGGCATGGGCGGAGTCACGGGGGGCGTAATGGCGGGCAGCCTTGGAACGGAGGGCGGATTGTTGACGGTATAGCTACGAAGCCGGGCTTCGGGGTGTCAACGTTTTCTTTGATTTCACCGCGCATGCGGACTACTACTAACCGGCTTTGCCTTCAATGGTTTTTGGACTCATGCTGCCCGCCCGGACCCCGCTTGACGATTTGCGCCGCGACATCGACCAGATCGACGACGCGATTCACGACCTGCTGATGCGCCGCGCGGCGGTGGTGGAGCGCATCGGTGCCGCCAAGGGCACGCCCGGACAGGCCGTCTACCTGCGTCCGGGGCGGGAGGCGATGATTCTGCGCCGCCTGATGGCGCGGCACAGCGGCAGCTTTCCGGCCAAGGTCGTCGTCCGCATCTGGCGGGAGATGATCACGGCGCTGACCCGCCTTCAGGGGCCGTTCGCCGTCGCCGTCTACGCGCCGGAGGACAAGCGCGGCTTCTGGGACGTTGCCCGTGACCATTACGGCTCCGTCGTGCCGATGACCGCCGTCAACACCCCGGCGGCGGCCCTGCGCGCCGTGTCGGACGGGACCGCCACCGTCGGCGTCGTGCCCTATCCGGCGGAGGATGACAGCGATCCGTGGTGGCGTTTCCTGGTGTCCGCCGACGCCAACCGCCCGCGCGTGGTCGCCCGGCTGCCCTTTGGCGGGCGCGGCAACGCGCGCGGCGAGAATCGCGACGCTCTGGCCATCGCCATCGCCAGCCACGAGCCGACCGGCGACGACCGCACCCTTCTCAGCATCGAAATCGGCGGCGACCTCAGCCGTGGGCGGTTGAAGGACATGCTCGACGCCTGCGGCCTGCCGCCCGTCAGCTTCTGCACCTGGTACGCGCCGGGGGTGGGCAGCATGTCCGGCCCGTCGATCCATCTGGTGGAGATCGCCGATTTCGTCGATCACGCCGACCCCCGCCTGACCACGCTGGTCGAACGGTCCGGCGAGATTCCGGTACGGGTCAGCGTCGTGGGCGGCTACGCCGTTCCGCTCAACCTTCCCTGATTTCCCCCCATCACCCCATCTGGCAACCCTCATCTGGCAACAAGGTTCGCACGCCATGACCCAGCCGAACGGCCCGACTCCGCGCCCCGGTATCCTGGACATCGCCCCCTATGTCGGCGGCGAGCATCAGGGGCACATCCGGCTTGCGTCGAACGAGGGGGCGCTCGGCCCCAGCCCGCGCGCGATGGAGGCCTATCAAGCGGCGGCGGGCACGCTGCACCGCTACCCCGATGGCGGATCGGCGGCCCTGCGCGGCGCGATCGCCAAGCGGTTCAACCTGGACGCCGACCGCATCGTCTGCGGGGCCGGGTCGGACGAACTCATCAGCCTGCTGATCCGCTCCTACGCCGGGCCGGGGGATGAGGTTCTCTATTCGCAACACGGCTTCCTGATGTACCCGATCGGGGCGAAGTCGGTTGGGGCCACCCCGGTGGTGGCACCCGAAGACGGGCTGACCGCCAGCGTCGATTCGCTGCTGGCCCACGTCACGCCGCGCACCCGTCTGGTCTTCCTGGCCAACCCGAACAACCCGACCGGCACCTATCTGCCCGCGTCGGAGGTGGCCCGCCTGCACGCCGGACTGCCCGCAAACACCATCCTGGTGATCGACGCGGCCTATGCCGAATACATGAACCACGAGGATTACACCGCCGGTGAGGAGCTGGTGGAACAATTCCCCAACGTGGTGATGACCCGCACCTTCTCGAAGATTTTCGCGCTGGGTTCGCTGCGCATCGGCTGGGCCTTCGCTCCGGCGGGCATCGCCGACGTGCTGAACCGGGTGCGCGGTCCCTTCAACGTGTCCACCGCCGCCCACGTCGCCGGTGTCGCCGCGCTGGAGGATGTCGATTTCCTCGAACGTTCGCGCAGCCACAACGCCACTTGGCGGGAGTGGTTCGCCGCGCAGGTCCAGGCCCTGGGCCTGACCGTGCACCCCAGCGTCACCAACTTCATGCTGATCGACTTCAAGGGCCAGAAGCCCGGCAAGGACGACGCCGAAGCCGCCCGCCAGTTCCTGAAGGCCCACGGCATCCTCGTCCGCCAGATGCCCGCCTATGGTCTGCCGAGCTGCCTGCGCGTCACCATCGGCACCGAAGCCGAAATGCGCACCGTGGTCGACACGCTGAAAGCCTTCCTGGCCGCGTGATCAGGGCGATGTGAATAGGCGATGTGATCAGGGCGACGCTCCCCGCCGGCCCGCCAATGGCGGGCCGGGTTGGCCTTGCGTCAGCGGAAGGGTGGGGCGTAGAGCAGCCCCCCCTGTGACCAGGGCCGATTGAAGCCGCGCTCCATGCCATAGGGTTTGGCAAGGTTGCGTTCGAACAGTTCCCCGTAATTGCCAACCTGGGCCAGCACCTGCACGGCCCAATCCTCCGGCAGGCCCAGCGCCTTGCTGACACCGCCGCCATGGCCCAGCATCTGGTCCAGTTCGGGGTCGTCGGGCAGGCGTCCGCTCTGCATGTCGGCGGCGGTGACGCCCTTGGCTTCGGCCAATATCATCGCGTGCAGAACCCAGCGGGCGATGTCGTACCATTGCCGGTCGCCCCGCGCGACATAGGGGGTCAGCGGCTCGCGCGAGATCACCTCGGGGTAGATGTAAACCCCCAGTCCGGCCGTTCGGTATCCGCTCAACGAGGTCAGCAGCACGATGCGGTCGGTGGTGATGAGGCCGCATTCATGGGCCAGAAAGGCTTGCAGCGCCTCGTCAAAGGTCTTGAAGGTGCGGACGGTCCACGGGCGGTCGGCTTGCCGGATGTGGTCTTCCAGATTTCGCACCGTGGTGGTGAAGGATTTCACGCACACGGTTTGCGGCCCCAGCCGATCCAGCGGCGGCGGCGTCCCGTCCGTCAGCATGGCAAAGCCCTGGCCGTCGTAGAGCAGTGGCAGCAGGAATTCGACGTCGAAAGACACCTCCCGGCTGAAGGTCCAGGTGGTGGTCGTCAACGCCACGTCGACGTCGTGCTTTTCGACCGGTTCGAACTCCTGTGGTTTGTCGGGCAGGCGCACCACCCGGATCGCCTGGGCGTTGCCCAGCGTGGCCGCCGCATAGGCCCGGCAGACATCGACCAGGAACCCGTCCAGATGGCCTTGGGAATCGGTGAAGGAGATGCCACCGACTCCGCTGCGCACCCCACAGGACACCACCCCCCGGCTGCGGATGCGCTCCAGGGTTTCACCATCACCCGCCGCCGCCGTCGCCGTCGCCGATCCCAATCCCCACGCAAGGAGGGCGAGCGCCACACCGGCGATCCCCCTCATGCTCCACCTGTTCACCGCCATTGCGTTTCCAGCGCCCATCACCAACCGGGATCCGGCACGGCGCGCCGCCGGGGCTGGCGGTATCAGGCCGCCTGCTGGGCGCGCAGCGTGCTGAGCAGACTATGCAGCGAACCCGCCTCTTCAGCCAGCGTGTTCGCGGTCTGCGTCAGGGTTCCGGCGATGTCGCCGGTGCGCACCGCCTGATCGTTGACTCCCTGGATGATCGCCGCCACCTCGCCCGAGCTGCTGGCGATTTCGCCGACCCGATGAAGAATGTCGGTGGACGACTCGTTCTGCCGGGCCACGGCGTCGCCGATCAAATCCTGCACCGTGCTGATCCGTTCGACCGAACCGGAGATGCGGGCAAAAGTGCCGACGGTGTCCTGGATGCTGCCGTTGATGGCCCCGACGGAGCTGGCGATCTGCACCGTGGCGTTGGCGGTTTCCTCCGCCAGTTTCTTCACCTCCGCCGCCACCACGGCGAAGCCGCGCCCGGCGCTGCCCGCCGCCGCCGCCTCGATGGTGGCGTTCAGGGCCAGCAGCTTGGTCTGATGGGCGATGGTGGTGATGACGTCGACGATCTTGCGGATCTGGTCGGTGTTTTCGCCCAACTGCTCCACCACGCCGCGCGCGGCGGTCAATTCGTTGATGGTGGTGCCGACCACGTCCGCCGCCTCGTGGGCCAGACCCGACACGGTGCTGATGGTGTCCATCAGGGCCACCGCGCTGTTGTTGCAGGTGGCGGCGTTGCGGTTGCTTTCCGACACGAAGCTGCCCGCGCTGACCGTGCGGTCGATGGTGCTGGCCGATTGCTGGCGCAGGGCGTCGGCCACGGTGCGCAGTTGGCTGGATTGGGTGGCAACCTCCGAAGCGACCTGATGGACGTCCTCGATCAACTGGCGGGACAGCGCGGCGGAGCGGACCTGTTCGGTCACGTCGGTCCAGGACAAGGTTTTGCCGATCACGTTGCCTTGATCGTCGCACACCGTGTCGACATGCGCCTCGACCGAGGTGTCGCCCACCCGCAGGGACCGGCGCAGGCTGGGCGGGGCCGACGGGTCGGTGCATTGCTGGGTGAAGGTCGGGCCTTGCGCCAGCAGGTCCGGCGATGTGGTGTCGATGCCGTGATCGGCGCAGAAGGCGCGCGCCGCCGGGTTTACGAATCCAACCGTCCCGTCGGTGCGCAGCAGGGCGGTGGGGACCGGGCTGGAATCGACCATCCGCTTCATCAGCAGCACCTCTTCGACGCTGCCGCGCAGACGGCGCAGCGCCGCCGCCATCACCGCCAATTCGTCGCGCCCGGTGCGGGGAATTTCGATGGACAGGTCGCCCGCCGCGATCTGTTCCATGGCGCGGGCGAATTTGCGCAGATTGGCGATCACCGCCACCCGCAGCAGCGCGGCGGCGGCCAGCGACACCGCCACGGCAAACAGCGCCACCATCTGGATCGCCTCGTTGCGCAGGCGTTCGGTGTTGGCGATGAAGTCGCTGTTGTCGCGCGAAATTTCCGCCGTCGCCCAGGGCAACCCGCCGTCGCCGCCGATGGCGACCGTGGTGGTGGACATCTCCGTTTCGCCCGAATGCTTGTTGCCGGAGGTTTCAAACAGCACGCCCCCGGCGCTGTCCTTGAACCGGATGTCGGCCCCCAGCACCGCGCCCAGATTGCCCAGGATCGGCAACGGGTCCGTCACCACTTCAAGAAAACCCAGAACGCGAAAACCGCCGATCGGCATGATCATGCTGAACAGCGGCTGGCCCTTGTCGTTGCGCCACAGCTGGGCCGACGGGCGGCGTTTGTCGGCCAGTTCACGGGCCTTCAGCCCTTCCAGCAGGTTGGGAACGGTGGCGATGGAGTCCTCTTCCCGGTTGCCGATGTCGGCCACCCGCTTCATCTCGGCGTCGAACACGTTGACCGCCACCAGTTTCACCTCGCGGTCCACCACCACCGGACGGGCGGAGATGCTTTTCAACGCCAAGGCGACCTTGGGGTATTCCTGCTTGCTGACGCTGTCCACCAGGAAGCCGTCGCGGCTCCATTCGTTGGCGTGGCCTTGCAGCCATTCGCTGTAATTCTTGCGGACCCGGTCGTTGACCAGAACGCTGAGGGTGGCGGCGCTGCTGCTGTTGAAGGTTGCGACGGCGAAGTCGCTGTAGCGCTGGGACACCCACGCCTGGCTGCCGAACAATGCGGCCACCAGCACCCCGACCACCGAAATCATCGCCCGCCGCAAGGTCCAGAAGCGGTACCGCGCCCCGGAGTCATCCACCTTCGCCAACGCCATCATGTCCGCTCCCCTGGCCGCCAGCCAACCGGCTGTTGGATTGCAACACGAACATCATCGCTTCAGTCTATGAACAGCATGAGCGGGAAATGTGAATGAGTTGTGTATTTTCATCCACAGATGAGAAAAACATTCGTCATGCCCAGTGAAGAGACCTGCTCGCGACGCACTCATCAAATGGTTGATCGTCGTTTCCAAGTGGACAATCCACAACACTTGGACAACTCGCAGTTCATGTCTGTGCGGTGATTGTGCATCCGCACAAAAAACACGCAAAAAAATGCCACGGATGTCGGCAGGGGAGAAACCCGCAACATCCGTGGCAGTCTGCCGAGCGCGAGGCCGCCGCGAGAAACGCTTGCGACGGGGGAGTTGGCCCGGGGTACCCGAAACACAAACAATCAAAAAGCGCTCAAGCGCCCTGGGTGACGTCTCCGGCAAAGAGATAGCCGGTCCCGTGCACGGTGATGATGAAACGCGGGTCCGCCGGATCGGGTTCGATCAGGCGGCGCAAGCGACGAACCAGACTGTCGATGGTGCGGTCGGTGGCGTCGCTCTTGCGCCGCGTCGTCGCCGTCAACAGATAGTCGCGGTTCATCACCCGCCCGGCGTTGCAGACGAAGGTGGACAGCAGCTCGAACTCCGCCCCGGTCAGGCGCACCGGCTGATCCTGCGGATCGGTCAGGCGCATGCGGTCGAGGTAGAGCGTCCATCCGGCAAAACAGCGGCGGCGGTCGTCGCGCGGGCTGCCGGGCGCTTGCAGACGCCGCAGCAGGTTGCGCACACGGGCCAAAATCTCGCGCGGTTCAAAGGGCTTGGCGATGTAATCGTCGGCCCCCATCTCCAGCCCGATGATCCGGTCCAGCTTCTCGCCCCGGCTCGACACCAGGATGATGCCAATCTCCGACACCGCGCGCAGTTCGCGGGTCAGGGTCAGGCCATCCTGGCGCGGCAGGCGGATGTCCAGCAGCACCAGATCGATGGTTTCGCTGGCCAGAAGCTGCTTGAGTTCCTCCGCACTTTTGGCCAGCCGAACGGAGAACCCCTCGTCCATCAGATAGGATTTCAGGGTTTCGCGTGTCACCGCATCGTCGTCGGTGATGGCAATGGTCGCCGCCATGGCCGTTCCGTTCCTTTCGCCGTGCGCGTCCGCCGTCCTCAATGCTCCAGGATTTGGCCGAGGAACTGGCGGGTCCGCTCGCTTTTGGGGTTTTCAAAGAACTGCGCCGGGCTGCCGCTCTCGATGATCGTGCCCTCCGCCATGAAGATGATAGAGTCGGCGACGGACCGGGCGAAACCCATTTCGTGGGTGACGCAGACCATGGTCATCCCTTCCTCGGCCAGTTCGATCATGACGTCCAGCACCTCCTTGACCATTTCGGGGTCGAGCGCCGAGGTCGGTTCGTCGAACAGCATGATCTCCGGGCGCATGCACAGCGCGCGGGCGATGGCCACGCGCTGCTGCTGGCCACCGGAGAGTTGGCCGGGGAACTTGTGCGCCTGGTCGGGGATGCGGACCCGGCGCAGATACATCATGGCGATCTCTTCGATCTCTGACTTCGCCATGCCGCGCACCCAGATCGGGGCCAGGGTCAGGTTCTGCAACACCGTCAGGTGCGGGAACAGGTTGAAGTTCTGGAACACCATGCCGACTTGGCGGCGGATCTTCTCGACCGCCTTCACATCGTCGGTCAGCTCGGTGCCGTTGACGATGATGTGGCCGGTCTGGTGGGCTTCAAGCCGGTTGATGCAGCGGATCATGGTCGATTTGCCCGACCCGGAGGGGCCGCAGACGACGACCTTCTCGCCCTTCTTGATGGTCAGGCTGACGTCGCGCAGGGCGTGGTAGCTGTTGTACCACTTGCCGACCTTGCGGAGTTCGATGACGGCGTTCTCGGACATGTGACAAGTCTCCACAGAAGACGGCCGGTCAGCGGCGGTTGTAGCGGTTCGCCATGCGCTCCAGCCATTGGCTGTAGCGGGACATGCTGAAGCAGAAGATCCAGAACATCAGCCCGGCGAAGACATAGACCTCGGCGAAGAAGGGACGCCATTCCGGGTCGGTCGTCGCCACCGTCGCGGCGGTCAACAGGTCGTACAGGCCGACGATGGTGACGAGCGAGGTGTCCTTGAAGCAGGAGATGAACTGGTTGACGATGGGCGGGATCACCATCCGCAGGGCCTGCGGCAGGATGATCAGCGTGGTCTTTTGCCAATAGCTCAGGCTCAGCGCGTCGGCGGCCTCATACTGGCCCTTGGGGATCGCCTGCAGCCCGCCGCGCACGGCTTCGGCCAGATAGGCGGCGGTGAACAGGGTCAGACCGGCCAGCGCCCGCAGCAGCTTGTCCACCGTCACGCCTTCCGGCAGGAACAGCGGGAACATGACCGAGGCCATGAACAGCACGCTGACCAGGGGAACGCCACGCATCAGCTCGATGAAACCGACGCACAGGGACCGGATGGCGGGCAGCGAGGATTGACGGCCCAGCGCCAGCAGGATCGACAGCGGAAAGGCCAGCGTGATGGCGAAGACCGACAGCATCAGCGTGATCGGCAGGCCGCCCCACTTGTCGTTCGGCACATGGGTCAGGCCGAACACGCCGCCCCACATCAGAACGCCCATGGCGACCAGCACCAGCGCCCAGGCCCCGGCCAGCCAGGCCCGCCAGAAGGCGCGCACGCCGCTGACCCCCAGCATGGCGACGAACAGGGCGCAGGCCAGGAAGGGCCGCCATTGCTCGTCAAACGGGTAGGTGCCGAAGAAGATCAGCCGGTGCTTGACGACGATGATCGACCAGCAGGCCCCGGCCGCCGCGCGGCATTCGTCGGAGGTGCCCAGCCAGACGGCGTTGACCACCAGCCAATTGATCATCGGCGGCACGGAAAACCACAGAATGGCGCAGCACAGCAGCGTCAACGCGGTGTTGAGCCTGGTGTTGAACAGGTTGTTCCTGGCCCAGCCGAACGGTTTCAGCGCCGTGACGCCACCGGGCAGGCTCGTGACCGAGGCCTGGGACGGTTCTTCTTCAAAAGACGCGGCCAGGGCGGCGGTGCTTTGCGGGATGCTGTCCTTGCTCATCGCGTCACCAGTGCCACTTTGCGGTTGTACCAGTTCATGAAGCCAGCGATGCACAGGCTGATGATGAGATAGACGGCCATCATCATCGCCACCGCTTCCACCACCTGACCGGTCTGGTTGGCCGAGGTGTTGGTGACGCTGACCAGATCGGGATAGCCGATGGCCACCGCCAGCGAGCTGTTCTTGGTCAGGTTCAGATATTGGCTGGTCAGCGGCGGCACGATCACCCGCAGCGCCTGCGGCAGGATGATCAGGCGCAGGATGTGGGCGGGGCTGAGGCCCAGCGCCAACCCGGCCTCCGTCTGGCCGTGCGGCACGGCGAGGATGCCGGAGCGGACGATTTCGGCGATGAACCCGGCGGTGTAGACTGACAGACCGATCAGCAGCGCGGTGAATTCCGGCGACACCGCCGCGCCGCCTTCGAAATTGAACCCGGTCAGCACCGGCACATCAAAGGCAAAGGGCGCACCGCTGCCGACGAACACCGCCACCGGCGGCAGAACGACCGAGGCCAGCGCCAGCGGCAGGGTGGGGAAGGGCTTGCCCGTGGTTTCCCGGTGCTTGCGGCCATACCGCACGACCAGCACCGCGCCGACGATGCCAAGCACCAGCGCCAGAAAGGCCCAGCCATGCCCGGCGTGCTCGACAAAGGTCGGGAATTTCAGACCACGGTTGCTCAGGAAGACGTGCGGAACCACCTCCAGCGCCTCGCGCGGGCTGGGCAGACGGTTCATGATCGTGTACCAGACCACCAGTTGCAGCAGCAGCGGCACGTTGCGCACGGTCTCGACGAAGACGGCGGCGAAACGCCCGACCATCCAGTTCGACGACAACCGGGCCACGCCGATGACGATGCCCAGGATCGAGGCGAGAACGATCGCCACCGCCGACACCGTCAGGGTGTTCAGCAGCCCGACGACCATCGCCTTCAGATAGGTGTCGGACGCGGCGTAGGTCAGCAGACTTTCGCCGATTTCAAAGCCAGCCTCGCGGTTCAGAAACCCGAAACCGGTGGCCACGCCGCGTTTGGACAGGTTGGTCAGGGTGTTCGAGACCAGATACCAGCCGACCGCCAGCGTGCCGGACACGAACAGCGCCTGATACAGCCAGCCCCGCACGCGCGCGGAGTTCAGCGCTTGAACCAGTTTTGACATCTCACGCTCCGTACGGGGGAGAGGAAGCGGCGCTGCCGGAAAGGCTGGAACCAAACCGCCAGCGCCGCGCCGGATGCCCGCGCCCCGCGACACCCCGATTCCGCGTGGAAGGAACCGGGCCGCCGCGCGCCGTGGGCGGTCCCGTTACTTCAGGGGCGGGGCGTACATCAGGCCGCCTTCGGTGTAGAGCGCGTTCTGGCCGCGCGGCATCTTCAGCTTCGACCCGGCACCGACGTTGCGCTCAAAGCTCTGGCCGTAGTTGCCGACCTGCTTGATGATGGTGTAGGCCCAGTTTTCCTCGACCCCCAGCGCCTTGCCGTTGCCGGCGGTCACGCCCAGCAGGCGCTTGACGTCGGGATCGGGCGAGGTCATCGACGCGTCGACGTTTTCAGACGTGATGCCCTTTTCCTCGGCCTGGACCATGGCGAAGAAGGCCCAGGTCACGACGTTGGCCCATTCATCGTCACCCTGGCGGATGGCGGGGGACAGCGGCTCCTTGGAGATCAGCTCCGGCAGGATCAGGTAGTCGTTGGGGTTCTGCGTCTCGGCGGCGCGAATCGCGGCCAGCTGCGAGGCGTCGGAGGTCAGGGCGTCGCACCGGCCGGAGAAGAAAGCCTTGTGCAGCTCCTCGTTCTTCTCGATCACGACCGGCTTGAAGTTCATCTTGTTGGCGCGGAAGAAGTCCGCGACGTTCTGTTCGGTGGTGGTCCCGGGCAGAACGCAGACGGTGGCCCCGTTCAGCTGCTTGGCGCTCTTCAGCCCCAGCTTCGCCGACACCATGAAGCCCTGGCCGTCGTAATAGTTGGTCGGCGCGAAGTTCAGGCCGTTGGCGGTGTCGCGCGACAGGGTGCGGGTGGTGTTGCGGGCCAGCAGGTCGATTTCACCCGATTGCAGGGCGGGCAGGCGCTGTTGAGCCGACAGCGGGGTGTACTTCACCTTTTCCGAATCGCCGAACACGGCGGCGGCGACGGCGCGGCAAACGTCCACGTCCAGGCCGGTCCACTTGCCCTTGTCATCCGGTGCCGAGAACCCATACAGGCCCAGGTTGACGCCGCACTGGACGTAGCCCTTCTGCTTCACCCCGTCGAACGTCGCCCCCGCCTGCGCGGTGCCGGTCAGAGCGAGGGGAAGAGTCACAACAGCCGCGAGAGCCGCCGCCTGGAGTTTGCTGATCACCGGATGTCTCCTTGCCTGAAACCCGCCCGCCCAACCGGTCTTGCGACCCGTTGAGCAAGGGCATGAACGATCCGACCGCCGAACCGTTCGAAAAGAGACAATCGGGTGACGCGTTGAACAACTTTGCCTGCGGATGTGAACAGGATGTGGAGCGTTGTGCACGGGTTGCGGTCAACGCTCCACACACGGTCCGGTGGTTTGCCCGCGTTATTGGGCCGGTTTGGCCGGTTCCATCGCGGCGGCGGGGCCTGGAGCGGTGGCGGAAGCGGGATCGGGTGCCCGCACCGACAACGGCGCACCGACCTCGCCGGGATACACGGCCAGCAGCCGCACGGTCTTGGTCCCGGCGTTCTGGCCGTAATGCCAGTTCGACGCCTCCATGAAGGCTTCCCCCTCCTTGGCGACGCGGATGGTCCCGTTGTCGACGTGCAGGGTCAGTTCACCTTCCAGCATGTAGACGAACAGCGGGATTGGGTGGCGGTGTTTGGGGATGACCGCCCCAGGCGGAATCTGGGTGATCCGCGCGGTGATCAGCGGCGTGCCCTTGGGGTAGACGATGGGAACGCCGTCGCCATGGGTGGAGGTTTCCAGCAGCAGGGTGGACGTCACCGCCCCGGCGCTCTGGGCCACCTGCGCGGCCAGTGGACCATCCTGATGATGATCGTCGTCATGGGTACCATGCGCGCGCGCGCCACCCACAACGCCGCAAGCAAGTACCAGTGCCAGGGCCAATCCGCCCAGATGCCGCGCCGCGCCCGAAGCGATCGAGCGGGAAGGAGCGAAGTCGTTTAAAGTTTTCGAAAAAAACACAACCATCTCCATCAAAAACACGACAACATACAATCGCATAGGTGGTTGCGTTTGGCGACTGTGCGATTCCGCACAGCAGCATGGTTTTTCCAATGGCTTGAATGGTCTATAGTCGGTGGTCCGAAAGATTGAGTTTGGCCCGCGATGTTCGACAGTTTTCTTCTCGCCTTCACCGCCCTGTTCTCGATCGTCAACCCGATCGCCATGGCGTTGATCTTCAGCCAAGTGACCGCCGGGCGCAGCGCGCGCGACCGCGCCCGTCTGGCCGGACTGGTCAGCGCCTATTCGGCGCTGGTCATGCTGACGGCGCTGTGGGCCGGGGCCTATGTGCTGAATTTCTTCGGCATCTCGCTGGCCGCGCTGCGGATCGCCGGTGGCTTCGTCGTCGCCGAACGGGCGTGGGCCTTGCTCTCGGCCCCCGAAGCGCACGAGGCCAAAAAGCAGGAGCAGGCCGCCCCGGCCGAAACCGCCGAGGAGTCGGCCTTCTTCCCGCTGACCATTCCATTCACAACCGGCCCGGGGACGATTTCGGTCGCCATCGCGCTGGGATCGACCCGCCCGACCGACAGCGCCGCGCTCGGCTCCTTCTTCCTGGGCATGTCGGCGGCGGCCCTGGCGATTTCCGCCCTGATCTGGCTGTCCTACCGCTCCGCCGACCGTCTGGTCGCGCTGCTGGGCCACACCCGCGCCCGCGTGCTGACCCGCCTGTTCGCTTTCCTGCTGTTCTGCGTCGGCGTGCAAATCCTGCTGAACGGCGTCACCGACGCGCTGGGGCCGATGCTGGCTGGCCGGAAATAGGGGAGAAGAGAAGGGGCCGCAGCCCCTTCCTCTCACGCCTTGGGCCGCAGATCCCGCACGCGCTTGGCCTTGCCGATGGAGCGGGCGACGCCGCCCTGCTCGACCACCTCGACGCTGGTGCTGATGCCCACGCGCGACTTGATCGAGTGTTGCAGCATCTTGGAGTGGCGGTCCCATTCCGACGGGTGGGTTTCGGGGTTCACCTCCACCCGCACGGCGAGGCTGTCGAGATGGCCGTCGCGGCTGACCACCAGTTCGTAATGCGGGGCCAGCGCCGGGTCCTTGCAGATCAGTTCCTCGATCTGGGTCGGGAAGACGTTGACGCCGCGAATGATGAGCATGTCGTCCGACCGTCCGGTGATCTTGTCGATCCGGCGCATGCTGCGCGCGGTCGGCGGCAGCAGACGGGTCAGGTCGCGGGTGCGGTAGCGGATGACCGGCATGCCCTGCTTGGTCAGGGTGGTGAAGACCAGTTCGCCATAGGAGCCATCGGGCAGCACCTCGCCGGTGTCGGGGTCGATGATCTCAGGATAGAAATGATCCTCCCAGATGACCGGCCCGTCCTTGGTCTCCACGCATTCCGACGCCACACCCGGCCCCATCACCTCCGACAGGCCATAGATGTCCACGGCGTGGATGTTGAAGGTCTTTTCGATCTCGCCCCGCATCGCCCCGGTCCAGGGTTCGGCCCCGAAGATGCCGACGCGCAGGCTGGTTTCGCGCGGGTTGATGCCCTGGCGCACCATCTCCTCGGCGATGTTCAGCATGTAGGACGGCGTGACCATGATGATGGTCGGCTTGAAGTCCATGATGAGCTGGACCTGCTTTTCCGTCTGCCCGCCCGACATCGGGATCACGGTGCAGCCCAGCCGCTCCGCCCCGTAATGCGCGCCCAGACCGCCGGTGAACAGGCCATAACCATAGGCGATGTGCACGCGGTCGCCGCGCGAGCCGCCCGCCGCGCGGATGGAGCGGGCGACCACCTCCGCCCACACGTCGATGTCGTGCTGGGTGTAGCCGACCACGGTGGGCCGCCCGGTGGTCCCGCTGGAGGCGTGGACGCGGACGATGTCCTCCATCGGCACGGCGAACATGCCGAACGGGTAGTTCTGGCGCAGATCGTCCTTCACGGTGAAGGGGAACAGCGCCAGATCCCTCAACTCCTTGAAGTCGTCGGGGTGGACGCCCTTGGCCTCGCATTTGGCGCGAAAGGCCGGGACGTTGTCGTAGCTGTGGCGCAGCGACCAGGCCAGCCGCTCCGTCTGCATCGCCGCGATCTCGTCGCGGCTGGCGGTTTCGTACCGGTCAAGCGCGCTCGTGGGGGCGGCGGTGTGGGTGGTCATGGTGCGTTTCTCCCTTCATCCTGGCGCGGTCGGTCTTGCGCGTCCGGCGCTTGCTGGCCGGTTGTGGCTGGGGCGGGATCAGACCCGTTCCAGAACCATGGCGATGCCCTGGCCGACGCCGATGCACATGGTGCAGAGCGCGCGGGCGGCCTTGCGGTCTTCCAGTTCCGCCACGGCGGTGGCGATCAGCCGGGTCCCGCTGGCCCCCAGCGGGTGGCCCAGCGCGATGGCCCCGCCGTTGGGGTTCACATGGTCGGCATCGTCGGCCAGCCCCAATTGGCGCATCACCGCCAAGCCTTGGGCGGCGAACGCCTCGTTCAACTCGATCACGTCGATGTCGGCGATGGTCAGGCCCAGCCGGGCCAGCAGCTTTTGCGTCGCCGGGGCCGGGCCGATGCCCATGATGCGCGGCGGCACGCCCGCCACCCCGGTGCCGACGATGCGGGCGCGCGGCGTCAGGCCATAGCGGCGCACCGCGTCCGCCGACGCCACGATCACCGCCGCCGCCCCGTCGTTCACGCCCGACGCGTTGCCCGCCGTGACGCTGCCCCCCTCCTTGCGGAAGGGGGTGCCGAGCTTGGCCAGCGCCTCCAGCGTCGTGTCGGGGCGCAGATGCTCATCCTCGGCCACGATCACCGGCTCGCCCTTGCGACGGGGGATCGCCACCGGCACAATTTCGCGGGCGAAGCGCCCGGAACGTTGCGCACGGGCGGCGCGCTGCTGGCTGCGCAGGGCAAACGCGTCCTGGTCGGCGCGGCTGATGGCGAAGTCGGCGGCGACGTTCTCGGCGGTCTCCGGCATGCTGTCGATGCCGAAACGCGCCTTCATCAGCGGGTTGACGAAGCGCCAGCCGATCGTCGTGTCAAAGATCTCGGCGGAGCGGGAAAAGGCGCTGTCGGCCTTGCCCATCACGAAGGGCGCGCGGGTCATGCTTTCCACGCCCCCGGCGATCATCAGCTCCGCCTCACCGGCCTTGATGGCGCGGGCGGCCATGCCGACGCTGTCCATCCCCGACCCGCACAGCCGGTTGACGGTGGTTCCCGGCACCGCTTCCGGCAAACCGGCCAGCAGGGCGGCCATGCGGGCGACGTTGCGGTTGTCCTCCCCGGCCTGGTTGGCGCAGCCCAGGATCACATCATCCACCGCCGCCCAATCGACGCCGGGGTTGCGCTCCATCAGCGCTTTCAGCGGCACGGCGGCCAGATCGTCCGGGCGCACCGGGGCCAGCCCGCCGCCGTAACGGCCAAAGGGGGTGCGGACGGCGTCGCAGAGAAAGGCGTCGGTCATGACACACGGCTCCTGAAAATCAAACCGGAGGGGAGAGGCGGGCACCGTCGGTCAGCCGACATCCACCACCCGCTGCCCCTTCAAACGGGCGGATTGGCCACGGAACAGGCCAACGATCACGCCATCCTGGTTGGTCACGACGGTGTCGTACACGCCCGACCGCCCGCCCTGATGCACCACCCGGCATTCCGCTGTCAGCACATCCCCCAGCCGGGCGGGGGCGGGAAAGCTGATGGAGCAGCCCGACGCCACCGTCACCTGATTGTCGGCGTTGCAGGCGTAGGCAAAGGCCGTGTCGGCCAGCGTGAAGGTCATGCCGCCATGGCCGATGTCGTGGCCGTTCACCATGTCCTTGCGCACGGTCATCGTCATCCGGGAAAAGCCCGGCGCGATGGCGGCCAGTGCGATGCCGTGGGACTGCGCGCAGTAATCGCGCTCGTACATGCCGCGCCCCACCGCCTCGGCGATGGCCTGCGGGGTCACGCCCGGCTCGGTCGTGTGGTCAGTCATGGAAACGGGTTCCTTCCCAGATTTTCCGGCGCAACAGGGCCGAGGCGCGGTAACGGTCCTCGCCATAGACATGGGCCAAGGCGTCGAGCGCGCGGCACACCCGCGCCAGCCCGATCCGTTCGGCCCAGGCCAGCGGCCCCAGCGGGTAATTCACCCCCTTGGTCATCGCCGTATCGACATCGGCGGCACAGGCCACCCCCTGCATCACCGCGTCCGCCGCCTCGTTCGCCAGCATCGCCACGGTGCGCAGCACCGCCATGCCCGGCGCGTCGTCGATCACCGTCACCGCCTTGCCCAGCGCGGTGAACAGGCTGGCGGCGGTGGTCAGATGGTCATAGGGCGCGCCGTTGCGCGTGGTGATGGCGATGCGGGTGGCCTTGGCGTAATCCAGCGCCAGATCGAACAGCACCAGCGCCGCGATCCCGTCCTCCGCCGCGCGCTGCCCGGCGCTGCGCCCGTCGGTCAGCGCCACGGTGACGCCATCGACGACCAGCACGCCCGGCCCATCCGCCTGGCCCTCGGCCTCCTCCTCCACCGCCACCCCGGCGGCACGCAACAGCCCCGGCAGGGCCGCCGCCGGGCCGAGATCGCCGCGCACCACCACCCGGTCCGGCTGCGCCCCGGTGGTGAAGGCCGGGACCGGCGGGCGTTCGGCACCGGGCCGGTAATCGTAAAACCCGCGCCCGCTCTTGCGGCCCAACCGCCCGGCCTCCACCAACTCCTGCTGGATCAGCGAGGGTTGAAAGCGCGGGTCGCCGAAATAGGCGGCGTGGACGGAGCGGGTGACGGCGAAATTCACGTCGTGCCCGATCAGGTCCATCAGCTCGAACGGCCCCATGCGGAACCCGCCGGACTCGCGCAGGATGGCGTCGATCCCGGCGGGGTCGGCCGCCTGTTCCTGCACCAGCCGCAGCCCTTCGGCGTAGAAGGGACGGGCCACCCGGTTGACGATGAAGCCGGGGGTCGAGCGGCAGCGCACCGGGCTTTTGCCCCAGGCGCGCGCGGTGTCGAACAGGGTGGTGGCGATGGCCGGATCGGTCGCCAGACCGCTGACGATCTCCACCAGCGCCATCAGCGGGGCCGGGTTGAAGAAATGCAGACCGGCCAGCCGTTCGGGCCGCGCCACCCCCGCCGCGATGGCGGTGACGGAGATGGAGGAGGTGTTGGTGGTCAGGATGGCGTCGGGTCCGACGATGCCCTCCAGCTCCGCGAACAGGCGGCGCTTGACCTCCAGATCCTCGACCACCGCTTCGATCACCAGACCGGCGGGGGCCAGATCGGCCAGAGCATCGACGGCGGTCAGGCGGGCCAGCGTGGCGTCACGCTCCGCCGCCGTGCACTTGCCCTTGTCGACCAGCCCGTTCAGCGCCGTGGCGATGGCGGCGATGGCCGCCGCCGCCGCGCCCGGACGGGCATCGACCAGCAACACCGGGTGCCCGGCCTGCGCGGCGACCTGGGCGATGCCCTGGCCCATCGCGCCGCTGCCGACGACGCCGACGATGGTGGTGGGGGGAAGGGGAAGCATCGCTCACCGTCCCTGAAAACTGGGGGCGCGCTTGCCAACGAAGGCGGCGACACCCTCGCGGTAATCCTCGCTCCGCCCGGCTTCGCGCTGAAGATCGCGTTCCAAATCCAGTTGCGCGTCGAGATCGTTGGTGGAGGACGCGTTGAGCGCCCGCTTGATCAGCGCCAGCCCCTTGGTCGGCTGGGTCGCCAGATGGCGGGCCAGCGCCAGCGCCTCCCCGGCCAGCGCGTCGTCGTCCACCGCCTTCCAGATCATGCCCCAGGCTTCGGCCTGCGTGGCCGTCACCTTGTCGCCCAGCATGGCCAGCCCCATGGCGCGGGCGTGGCCGACCAGACGGGGCAGGGTCCAGGTGCCGCCCGAATCCGGCAGCAGCCCGATCTTGCAAAAGGCCTGGATGAAGCTGGCCGATCTGGCCGCCAGCACGATGTCGCAGGCCAAGGCCAGATTGGCCCCGGCCCCGGCGGCGACACCGTTCACGGCGCAAACCACCGGCATCGGCAGGGCGCGCAGGCGGCGCACCAGCGGGTTGTAGTTGGTCTCGATCGACTCCCCCAAATCCGGCGGGGCCGCCCCCGGGGCCACCGCCCGGTCGGACAAATCCTGACCGGCGCAGAAGCCGCGCCCGGCCCCGGTCAGCAGCAGGCAGCGCACGGTGGCGTCGCCCTCCACCCGGTCCAGCGCCGCGCGCAGATCGGCGTGCATGGCGGCGGTGAAGCTGTTCAGCCGGTCGGGCCGGTTCAGGGTGATGGTGGCCACGCCGTCGGCGATGGTCAGCAGGATCGGGGTTTCGGCGCTCATCATGGCCTCGCTCATCGCCTGATCCCCCCTCACGCGGCCGTCGCCGCCGGAACGCGGCTCTGCACCACGCGGAAGCGGTTGGCGACAAAGGCCAGATCGCACAGGGCGGCGTTGGCCGCCGGGTTGGCCCCGGTGCCGTGGAAATCGCTGAAGGCCGCCGATTGGTTGACGAAGACGCCGCCGGTCAGATTGACCGACAGGGCGACCCCGGCCTCGACGAACGCCTCAGTCGCCTGTTCGATCACCGCCGGATCGCTGGAATAGAGACCGGCGGTCAGCGCGCCCTTGGTCCGGGTCAGGCGGGCGGCGCGCTCCAGGCTGTCGGCGGTGGACTCGGTCTTGACGACGATGGCGATGGGGCCGAACAGCTCCTCGCCATACTTCTCCTCCTCGCTGGCGTCCATGGTCAGGATCAGCGGGGTGCGCACCTGGGCGTCGGGGAATTTCGGGTGGGCGATGGCGCGCGACGGCAACACCACCGTGCCCAGCGTCGCCGCGTGGTCGATCCGGGCCAGCGTGGCGGGCGACTGGATGGCCCCCAGCACCTCCACCGCGCGTTCGGGATCGGACAGGAACTTGTCCACCCCGCCAGCCAGCGCGGCGGCGACCTGATCGAAGCTCATCCGCTCCGCCCCGGCCTGGATGCCGTCCTTGGGCACGAAGAAGACCTGCGTCGTCGTGCACATCTGGCCGGAATAGAGGCTGAGGGTGAAGGCGAGGTTGCGGACCATGCCCTTGGGGTCGTCGGTGCTGTCGATGGTGACGGTGTTGACGCCCGCCTTTTCGGTGTAGACCTGGGCCTGACGGGCGTTCTGTTCCAGCCAATCGCCAAAGCCGGTGGAGCCGGTGTAGTCGATGACCGCCACCTCGGGCCGCAGGGCCAGATCCTTGGCGATGGTGTCGCCAACCGCCAGCGTGACGAGGTTGGGGTCAAGCCCGGCCTCGGCCAGCACCTCGCGGGCGATCTTGACGGTGATGGCCAGCGGCAGGATCGCCGTCGGCCCCGGCTTGACGATGACCGCGTTGCCGGTGACGAGGCTGGCGAACAGGCCGGGATAGCCGTTCCAGGTCGGGAAGGTGGCGCAGCCGATCACCAGCCCGACGCCACGCCCGACCACCTCGAACCGCTTGTCCATCACCAGCGGCGGGTTCTTGCCCTGCGGCTTTTCCCAGCGCGC
Source organism: Azospirillum griseum (assembly GCF_003966125.1). Lineage (GTDB taxonomy): Bacteria > Pseudomonadota > Alphaproteobacteria > Azospirillales > Azospirillaceae > Azospirillum > Azospirillum griseum. The sequence continues at coordinate 105,308 of NZ_RXMA01000004.1, read as the reverse complement.
GGTCGGAGCCTGATCGGTCATCGCCTTCCAGCCATAGGCGACCGCTTCCAGCCCGCGATCCTGCGCGTGCGGGCCACCGGCCTGGAACGCCATCATGAAGGCTTGCCCGGTGGTGTGCATGACCGCGTTGGCGATGTCAAAGCTGCGGGCGTTCAGCCGCTTCAGGATCTCCAGGCACACGCCCGCCCGGCCATCGGGACCGGCCTTGCGCCAGCCCGGCATCGCCGCCTTGGCCGCCGCCAGCAGCGCGTCCAGGTCCGACACCGGGTAGGTGACGCCCAGATCAAAGCCGAAGGGCGACCGTTCGCCCCCCGCCGTTCCGGTGATACCCGGCTGGTCGAGCGGAAACAGCCGGTCGCGGTAGGCCGCCAACGCCGCTTCGCCATCCGCCGCCGCCGTCTCGCCATAGGCGCGCGGGCTGGGCATTTCCGGGTAGGCCGACCAATAGGCCCGGCTGCGGCAGGCCTCCACCGCCTGGCGCAGCGTGGCTTCGTGGGTGGCGAACAGGCTCTGCGGGGTCGTGGTCATGCGGGCGTTTCCCATTGTGCTTGGTTGTCGTTGCGCGGGCGGGCGTTTTTGGCTGGTCCGTTATGGTCGTTCCAGGCCGCTCAGGCGGCGTCGAAGTCGATCACCACCCGGTCGGTCAGCGGGCGGGACTGGCAGGTCAGGACGTAGCCGGCCTCCACCTCCCACGGCTCCAGGGAGTAGTTTTCGGCCATCGCCACCTTGCCCTCCCGGACCTTCGCCCGGCAGGTGCAGCAGACGCCGGATTTGCAGGAGTAAGGCAGGTCGGCCCCGTGGCGGTGGGCGGCGTCCAGAATGGTGTCGCCGTCATAGGCCAGGGTGAATTCACGGCGCTTGCCGTCCTGAAGGATGGCGATGGTCGCCCCCTCCACGGGGTCATCCACGCTCGCCGGGGCGGCGCTGGCGCGGCGCGGCGCGCTGGTGCCGAACAGCTCCAGATGGATGCGTTCCGCCGGGGTTCCGGCAGCGGTCAGGGTGTCGCGCACCTCCTCCACCATCGCCTGCGGGCCGCACAGGAACACGGCGTCCACGCTGGCGGCGTCGATCGGCCCAGAGCACAACTCCCGCACCAGATCGGCCCCGATGCGGCCCGACAACAGCCCGGCCTCTTCCGGTTCGCGGCTCAACAGATGATGGATCGCCAGCCGCCCAATATAACGGTTCTTCAGATCCTCCAACTCCTCGCGGAAGATGATGGAGGAGACGGTGCGGTTGCCATAGATCAGCAGGAATTGGCTGCGCGGCTCGCGCGCCAGCACGGTCTTGAGGATCGACAGGATCGGCGTGATGCCGCTGCCCGCCGCAAAGGCGACATAGGTCTTGGCCGCCGCCGGGTCGAGCGGGGTGGTGAAGCGGCCCATCGGCGTCATCACCTCCAGACTCATCCCCGCCGCCAAGGCGTCGTTGGCGTGGTTGGAGAAGACCCCACCCTCCACCCGCTTGATGGCGACGCGCAATTCCCCCTCATCCACGCCGGAGCAGATGGAGTAGGAGCGGCGCACCTCCTCCCCGCCGATGCTGGTCTTCAAGGTCAGATGCTGGCCATGGGCGAAGCGGTAGCGGTCGGCCAGTTCGGGCGGCACGTCGAACCGCAGCGACACGGTGTCGGCGGTTTCCCGGCGGCATTCGCCGATGGTCAGGGCGTGAAAGCTGGGAGTGCTCATGGGTGGACTTCCTTGTCGGTCGCGCAGCCGCTCACTGGCGTTTGGCTCGATGGCGCTTGACTCAATGGCATTTCTCAATGGCATTTGAACACGTCGAACGGTTCGAGGCAGGCGTTGCAGCGGTGCAGGGCCTTGCAGGCGGTGGAGCCGAAACGGCTGATCTGCGCGGTGTCGGTCGATCCGCAGAGCGGGCAGGCGATGGCCTCCAGCGGCGCGGTCAACGCCCGCTTGCCAGCGGCGGGCGGCGGCACGATGCCGACCTCGGCCAGCTTGGCCCGGCCCGTGTCGCTGATCCAGTCGGTGGTCCAGGGCGGGGCGATGACCACGCGGACGGTGGCGTCCAGCCCGGCGCGCGCCAGCGCGGTTTCCACCTCCAGCACGATCACGCCGGTGGCCGGGCAGCCGGAATAGGTCGGCGTCACCGTCACCGCCAGCCGCCCATCGCAACGTCCATCCCCGGCCCCATCGTCAAGACGCTCCACCGACCGGACGATGCCGAGATCGACGACGCTCAACACCGGGATCTCCGGATCCATCACCCCGGCCAGCGCGGTCCAGGCGGTCAGCACCAGGGGATCGGCCCCCGGTTCCGGCCCCCAACAGCCCGCGTCCGCGCGCCCGGCCTGCTCCGCTTGCGCCATGGCCCCGCTCCCCCTCACCACACCGCGTCGGGATAGGCGCGCGGCAGGAACTGCATCTCGGCCAGCAGATAGCCCAGATGCTCGCTGTGTTCGCCGCGCAGGCCGCCCTTGTGCATCCAGCCGTCGGCCGGGCGGGTCAAGGTCGCCTCGGCCACCGTGTCGGCCACGCGCGCGGCCCAGGTGGCGCGCAGGTCCGCCAGAGCGGGCGCGATCCCGGCGGCGGCCAGCGCCGACGACGCCGCGTCAGCCTCGAACATCTCGCCGGTGTAGGGCCACAGGCGATCAAGCGCTTCCTGCGTCTTGGCGTGGCTGACGGCGGTCCCGTCGCCCAGCCGGATCACCCATTCCGCGCTGTGCTGGACGTGGTAGCGCACCTCCTTCAGCGCCTTGGCGGCGATGCCCGCGACCCCGGCGTCGGGGGAGGTGGCGAGGCGCTCGTACAGCTCCACCGCCCAGGCGTCGTGCAGGAACTGGCGGACGATGGTGTGGCCGAAATCGCGGTTGGGCTGCTCGACGAGCAGATGGTTGCGGTAATCGAACACGTCGCGGCGGTAGGCCAGCCGGTCTTCGTCGCGGCCCTGGCCCTCGGCCTCGCCCGCAAGGCTGAGCCACAGGCGGGCGTGGCCGACCAGATCCAACGCGATGTTGGTCAGCGCGATGTCTTCTTCCAGTTCCGGCGCGTGGCCGCACCATTCGGACAGCCGGTGCCCCAGCACCAGACTGGTGTCGCCCAGCCGCAGCGCGAAGCCGAACAGGGCCTGTTGGGTGTCGATGGTCATCCCGGATTCCCTTGCGGTCAGATGTTCTTCACGTCGGCGGGGATCTCGTAGAAGGTCGGATGACGGTAAACCTTGTCGTCCGCCGGTTCGAACAGGCTGGCCTTGTCCGCCGGATCGGACGCGGCGATGGCGGCGGCGGGGACCGCCCAGATGCTCACCCCTTCGCCCCGGCGGGTGTAGACGTCGCGCGCGTTGCCCAGCGCCATCTTGGCGTCGGCGGCGTGCAGGCTGCCGACATGCTTGTGGCTCAGGCCGTTTTTCGGGCGGATGAAGATCTCGAACAGCGGCCAGTCTTTGCGGTCGCTCGCGGTGTGGTTCATGGCTCTAACCCTCCCGGCTGCGTCAGCCGACGTTTTTCAAGTGGCGCTGGGCGCGCTTGGCGGCGTGGGCGGTGGCGGCCTCGCGCACCCAGGCACCCTCGTCCCAGGCCTTGCGGCGGGCTTCCAGGCGTTCGCGGTTGCACGGGCCGTTGCCCTTCAGGATCTCGTTGAATTCGGACCAGTCGATGGCCCCGAACTCGTAATGGCCGGTCTCGGCGTTCAGCCGCAGATCGGGATCGGGGATGGTCAGGCCCAGGAACTCCGCCTGAGGCACGGTGGCGTCGACGAAACGCTGGCGCAGCTCGTCGTTGGAGAAGCGCTTGATCTTCCAGGCCATGTTCTGGGCGGAGTGGGCGGACTGGTCGTCCGACGGGCCGAACATCATCAGCGACGGCCACCACCAGCGGTTCAAGGCGTCCTGCGCCATCCGCTTCTGCTCCGCCGTGCCGTTGGCCAGCGCCAGCATCAGTTCATAGCCCTGGCGCTGGTGAAAGCTTTCCTCGCGGCACACCCGGATCATGGCGCGGGCGTAGGGACCGTAGGAGCAGCGGCAGAGCGGCACCTGATTCATGATCGCGGCCCCGTCCACCAGCCAGCCGATGGCCCCGATGTCGGCCCAGGTCAGGGTCGGGTAATTGAAGATGCTGGAATATTTGGCCTTGCCCGCCAGAAGCTGTTCGACCAGCTCGTCGCGCGACACGCCCAGCGTCTCCGCCGCGCTGTAGAGGTACAGGCCGTGCCCGCCCTCGTCCTGCACCTTGGCCAGCAGGGCCACCTTGCGGCGCAGGCTGGGCGCGCGGGTGATCCAGTTGCCCTCCGGCAGCATGCCGACGATTTCGGAATGGGCGTGCTGGGCGATCTGGCGGACCAGGGTGCGGCGGTAGCCGTCGGGCATCCAGTCGCGCGGCTCGATCTTTTCTTCAGCGTCGATGCGTTCCTGAAAACGGATGTCGTTGTCCGTCACCAGCCGGGGCGACGGTTGCGCGCCCTGATCGGCCTTGCTGTCCAAACCCTGCGTGTACATCGGCGTCCCCGCGATTGCTTGCGCGTCCAGCAAACTGTCTGTGCGGGAAAAATATGATACAAAACTCAAACTGTAAAGACGTTTCATGTGTCATTTCGTCGCCCTGCGGCGCATCCATGAAAATCGGCCTTTCCCAACGGTTTTTCAGCGCAGACAATGGGCGTTTTGCCCTCGTCATGCCCATGATCGGCGTGTGGCTTTTCACGAAAACCGACACAACACAGCGCGTTCTCGCATCATTTTTGCGCTGCAAAAGCCCTTCCCCACCGCCCCGGCCCGCCGCCGCCCATTCCCTGCCCAACGACACGGCGACCAGCCCAAAGAATCAGCAGAGTCCAAGACCAACGCCTTTGGTCGTCCCCATTCCGCCAAACGGCCCGCATTTTGCGTCGCAAAAAGCCACCGACCTCCATCGGAAGAGCCAAATTCTCCCGCTGGACAACCGACCGGAAAGGATGACGCCCATGAAACACACCGTCCTGCGCAACGATCGGCACGCCGCCGCCCGCTTCGTTCTGACGGCCCGGTTTCGGGCGGTGCGGGATTTGGAACAGGTGTCGGCGGTGTGCGCCGTGGTGTCGGCCATCGCCGCCCTGATTCACGAACTGCAAAAGGAACGGGGGGTGTGGAACATCCATCTGGGCAGCGGTGGACGCCTGTTTTCTGAGCAGATCGCCCCACAAACGGCGATATGCCAAAAAAGGGAGCAGGACTTGCGCGCCTGTTTCGACGATCTCGACCGCATGGCGCATGGGGCCGCCCTGTTCGCCGGGATTCGCGCCGCCCTGGCCGATCTCGACGCGCTGCCCGCGCTGCGGGAACGCGCCGGGCGGCTGGCGGTGGAACCGGCGGACAGCTTCGCCTGTTTCTGCCGTCTGATCGGCGCGTTGCTCGGCATCGTCTCGGCGGCGACGGACGTGTCGGCGGATCCGACCGTCTCACGCGCCCTGATCGCCGCCTTCAACCTGATGCAGGGCAAGGAGCAGGCGGGGCAGGAGCGGGCGACCGGGGCCGCCGGTTTTTCCGCCGGGCGGTTCGACGCCGCCCAGCACCGCCGGTTCGCCGCGCTGGTCGTCGCGCAGAACCGCTCCTTCGACATCGTGGTCGAAAACACCGGCCCGGAGCGCGCGGCCACGCTGCGCGCCGCGCTCGCCGACCAGCCGGAGGTCGAGCGGATGCGGCGGGTGGTGCAGGAGGGCGGCCTGACCGGGGCCTTGGCCGGGATCGAAGGCCCGGCCTGGTTCGCCGCCGCCACCCGGCGCATCGACGCGCTCAAGACGGTGGAAGACCGGCTGATCGACGATCTGGGGGCCGCCTGCGCCGCCGCGCTCGCCCAGGCTCGCCAAGCCTTCGCCGCCCCGCTGGCCGGTGCCGGGCCGTTGTTGCGCCTGTCGGGCTGGTGGACCCGCCGCCGCCTGACCGCGCAGGCCCGCTGGACCGAGGGGGTGGCCAGCGCCATGCGCGAGAGCGCCTCAAATGCCAGCGCCAGCGCCGCCACCCCACCCGACAGCGCCGCCCCCGATTGGCTGGCGGAGGCGGTGCGCCTGCACCGCAACGGGATGGGCGGGGCCAGCACGCTGGCCGCGCAGCAGCAGCGCGAGCGCGCCCGCGTCGATCTGCGGCAGCAGACGGTGGAGGACGCCGTGCATGATTTCGGCAACGCCAGCGAATCCGCCCTGACCGTGCTGGCCGACACCGCCGCGCGGATGCGCGACAGCGCCCAGCGGATGGCCGAGATGGCCGGGCAGAACAGCGAGCGCTCGCTCAACATGGCCTCGGCCTCGCGCCAATCGCTGGACGGGGTGCGCACGGTCGCCAAGGCGGCGGAGGAGTTGAGCGCCGCCATCCACGACATCAACCGCCAGACCGAGGAGTCCCTGCGCATCACCGCTTCGGCCGTGTCGGAGGTGGAGCGCACCAACGGCACGGTCGGCGGCCTGCACGACGCCGCCAACCGGATCGGCGCGGTGGTCGGCCTGATCCACGAGATCGCCGGTCAAACCAACCTGCTGGCGCTCAACGCCACCATCGAAGCCGCAAGGGCGGGCGAAGCGGGCAAGGGCTTCGCCGTGGTGGCCGGAGAGGTGAAAAGTCTGGCCACCCAGACCGCGCGCGCCACCGACGACATCGGCCAGCAGGTGCGGATGATCCAGGACGCGGCGCTGGCGGCGGTGGACACCATCGGCGGCATCCGCGACGCCGTGTCCCGCATGGACGGCGTCATCACCCGCGTCGCCGCCGCCCTGGCCCAGCAGGAGGCCGCGACCGACCGCATCGCCGCCACCATCCAGGATGTGGCCGACGGCGCGCACACCGTGTCGACCAGCGTGGAGGGGGTGGCGCACACCGCCGACGACACCGGCGGCATGGCCGAACAGGTCCTGACCGCCGCCCGCGACCTGGACCGGCTGACCCAGGCCCTGCGCGGCGACCTGACCGGCTTCATCCACAAGGTCCGCGCGGCGTGAGGCGGTGGGGTGGGGCTGGGCGGATTGGCCCGGCTTTTGCTGTTTGAACGATGCTGGCGATGGTGAACCAAGGGAAAGGGGACACGGTGCGGGTTCTGGTGGTGGATGACGACGCGGATCGGGCGGCCCTGGTCGAACGCAGCCTGCGCGACAGCGGGGCGACCGTGGCCGCCGTCATCGGGGTGGACACCGATCTGCGCGCCGCCCTGCACCAGCACCGGCCCGATGTGATCGTCGTCGATCTGGCGGCACCCGACCGCGATTATCTGGAAGATCTGATGACGATCAACCAGGAAACCCCGCGCCCGGTCGCCCTGCTGATCGGGGAGGAGGATCGCCCGCTGATGGCCCGCGCCATCCGCGCCGGGGTGAGCCTCTACGCCGTGGACGGGTTGAGCGCCAAGCTGATCCGCTCGATCATCAACACGGTGACGGGCCATTTCGACCGCTACCGCGCGGTGAACGAGGAGCTGGAGCGGTCGCGCGCCGCCCTGAACGACCGCAAGGTGATCGAACGGGCCAAGGGCCTGCTGATGGCCCACCGCGACCTGACCGAAGATCAAGCCTACAAGGCGTTGCGCAAGATGGCGATGGACCAGAACAAGCGGCTGGTCGAGGTCGCCGGGGCGGTCCTCGACCTCGCCGATCTGCTGAAGCGGTAGGGGGCCGATCCTTCGACCGCGCCCCGATCACTCGATGAAATCGTCGCGGCTCAGCCCGTACTTCTTCAGCTTGTCGTAAAAGGTCTTGCGCGGGATCGACAGGGCTTCCACCGCCGCTTTGACGCTGCCCTTGTGGCGCGCCAGTTCGGCTTGGATCAGGCTTTTCTCAAAGCTGTCCACCTGTTCGGCCAGCGACAGACCGCCGCCGCCCTCGTCGCCCGACACCGGTGGGCGCGGCGTTGGCTCCGCCGCCCCATCCTCCAGCCCCAACACGAAGCGGTCGGCGGCGTTGCGCAGCTCGCGGACGTTGCCCGGCCAGTCCTGCGCCATCAGCCGTTGGGCCTGCGCCGGGGACAGGGCGCGCGGGTCGCGGTTGTAGCGGTTGGCGGCCTGCAAGACGAAATGCTGGAACAGCAGCGGAATGTCCTCGCGCCGCTCGCGCAGGGGCGGGATGGTGACGACGACGACGTTCAACCGGTAATAAAGATCGGCGCGGAAGGTTCCGGCGGCGGCGGCCTGCTTCAGATCGACCTTGGTGGCGGCGACGATGCGCAGATTGACCGGAACCAGCTCGTTCGACCCCAGCGGTTCGACCACCCGTTCCTGAATCACCCGCAACAGCTTGACCTGAAGCGACAGCGGCATGCTTTCGATTTCGTCGAGGAACAGGGTCCCGCCGCTGGAATGCTCGATCCGGCCAACCCGCCGTTTGGCCGCGCCGGTGAAGGCCCCGGCCTCGTGCCCGAACAATTCGCTTTCAAAGATCGATTCCGGCATCGCCCCGCAATTCAGGGCGACGAAGGGGTGTTTGCGCCGGGCGCTGGCGTCGTGCAGGGCGCGGGCGACCATCTCCTTGCCCGATCCGGTTTCGCCCAGCACCAGCACATCGGCGTCGGTGTCGGCCACCGCCGCGATGGTGGCGCGCAACCGCTCGATCCCCGGTGTGCGCCCGACGATGCCGACGCCGGCGGTTTCCCCACCGGACAGGGCGGCGCGCAGGCGGCGGTTTTCCAGCACCAGACGGCGTTTCTCCACCGCGCGGCGCACGGTGTCGGTCAGCCGGTCGGCGGGGAAGGGCTTTTCCAGGAAGTCATAGGCCCCGTTGCGCATCGCCTCCACCGCCATCGGCACGTCGCCATGGCCGGTGATGAGGATGACCGGCAGTTCCGGGTCGATGGCCTGGACCCGCGCCATCAGCGTCAGCCCGTCCATCTGCGGCATCCGCAGATCGGTGACGAGGCAGCCCGGCCAGTCGCGCCCCAGATGGCGCAGGGCGCGTTCGGCCCCGTCGCAGGCGATGACGGAGAAATCGGCCAGCTCCAGGGTTTGTTGACCGGCCAGCCGCACCGCGCGTTCGTCGTCCACGAACACAACGCACCCGTTTGCCGTGTCGGTCATGGTCATAACGGTTGATCCACCAGTTTGAGACGCAAGGTGAAGACGGCCCCGCCGTCGGGTTGGTTGGCGGCGGTCAGACTGCCGCCCAGATCCTCGACAATGCCGTGGCTGATCGACAGCCCCAACCCCAGCCCGTCGCCCGCCTCCTTCGTGGTGAAGAAGGGCACGAACAGCCGGGGCAGATCGGCGGCGGCGATGCCGGTCCCGCTGTCGGCCACGCTCAACCACAGATCCGGCCCACCGGTCGCGGTTGTGGGGGACGCGTCCACCCGCGCGGCGATGGTCAGGCGGCGCAGCGGGCGGCCGCGCATGGCGTCGGCGGCGTTGCCGATCAGATTGACCAGCACCTGTTGCAGCCGCACATCCTCCCCCACCACCCACAGCGGGCTGTCGGGCAGGTCCAAGACAACCTCGACTTCCTCCCGCCGCAGCCGCGCTTCGAACAGCGCCAGCGCCTGGGCGACGGATCCCTGGATCGACACCGGCCCCAGAGTGCCCGAGGCGCGGCGGGCGAAGCCCTTCAACTGGCGGGTGATCGCCGCCATGCGGTCGGTCAGTTCGGCGATCTCGGCCAGATTGCCGCGCACGGCGTCCAGCCGCCCCCGGTCCAGCAGCACGACGGCGTTGTCGGCGAAGCTGCGCAGGGCGGCGAGCGGTTGGTTGATCTCGTGCGCGATCCCCGCCGACATCTGGCCGAGGGCCGCCAGCTTGGCCGCCTGGGTCAGTTCGTTTTCGGTCGCGCGCAGCTCGGCGGTGGCTTCGGCCACGCGGCGTTCCAGCTCCAGCCGGGTCGCCTCCTCCAACGCCAGCCGTTCGGCCAGGGCGGCGCGGCGCAGGGCCAGCGCGTGCACCGCCATCGCCGCCAGCGCGGTCAGGGCGGCGGCGAGCAGCCCGGCCCCCTGCGCCCGCGCCGTCACCGGGTCCAGGCTGGTCAGGCTGTGCAAGGTCCAATCGCCCCCCGGCATGGCGATCGACGCCAGCAGGAAGCGCCGCTCGCCCCCCGCCGGGTCGGCCAGCGCGATGCGGTCGGCGGCCCCGGCAAAGGCCCAGGGCAGCACGTCCATCCCCTCGCTGCTGCCGTCGGGACGGACGGGCAGGGCGATGGGCAGTTGGCGGGGCAGGGCGCGGTAACGCCATTCCGGCACGTTGGTGATGAACACCACGCCGTCGCGGTCGCTCACCAGCAGCTTTTCCTGTCCCGGTGCCCAGGCCCGTTCCAGCCGGTCGAAGGCGACCTTCAGCACCACCACGCCCACTGTGCGGTTTTCCGCCACCACCCGGTGCGCGGTGTAATAGCCCGGCACGAAGGAGGTGGTTCCCAGCGCGAAATGATGCCCTTCGCCCTGGTCCATCGCCCGTTGGAAATAGGGCCGGTAGGCGAAATTCTGGCCGACGAAGCCGTTGGGGCTGTCCCAATTGCTGGCGGTCAGGGTCAAACCGGCGCTGTTCATGATGTAGAGCGCCGACGCGTCGAGCGCCTGGGCGATGCCCGACAGCTTGTCGTTCATCCGCGCGATCCGCTCCGGCGTCGGGTCGGTCAGCAGGGCGGCGACCTCGCCATCGCGGGCCAGGGCCAGCGGCACGGCGGCGTGGCGTTCCAACTCCGCCCGCAGATTGGCGTCGAACAGCGCCAGTTGCGCCGCCACCCGCTCGCGCAGGTCGGCTTCCGCCAGCCCGGCGGACCAGCCCGCCGCCAGCGCCGCCGCCACCGGCACGCCCAGCAGCAGCAAGGCCAGCAGCAGACGCCGGGGCCGCGCCAGCACCGTCCCTGTCAGCAGGGCCGCCAGCCGCGCGGTGACGGAAAATGTCCCGTTTCGGTCGAACATGGGGTCGAACGCTGCCAAAGCCTATGCTGCACCGCAACAAACCGTCGCAACGGCCCTGCGTGTGCGGATTTTCGCACATCGGGAAACGGCTTGTCGTGCGGAATTTCGCCCACGCCTTTCCATCAAATCCTTGATGTTGCTGGATTCAGCAATTGGCCCACCGCTTGCTTTCATAGGCAACCAAGTCGGGAGCAGCCCGCCAGAGAGCGGACGCCCCACCCGGAACGCCACGAGGAGATGACCATGAGCGCCGCGACCGCCGCCCACGGGCCGACAAAGAAGCCCTTCTACACCAACCTGACCTTCCAGGTTCTGACCGCGATCACCTTCGGCATCCTGCTCGGCCATTTCTATCCGTCGCTGGCGGTGGAGATGAAGCCGCTGGGCGATCTGTTCATCAAGATGGTCAAGATGGTGATCGGCCCCATCGTGTTCCTGACCGTCGTCACCGGCATTTCCTCCATCGGCAATCTGAAGAAGGTCGGCAAGGTCGGCGGCAAGGCCCTGCTGTATTTCGAGGTCGTGACCACCTTCGCGCTCGGCATCGGGCTGCTGGTCGTCAACCTCGTCCGTCCGGGGGCGGGGATGAACATCGTCCCCGGCCAGTTGAAGGCCGATTCGGTGCAGAAATACGCCTCCTCGGCCAAGGAGCACGGCTTCATCGACTTCATCGTCGGCATCGTGCCCGACAACGTCGTCGGGGCCTTCGTTCAGGGCGACATGCTGCAAATCCTGTTCTTCGCCGTGGTCTTCGGCGTGGCACTCGCCGCGATGGGGCAGAAGGGCAAGGTCGTCGAGGACATCTTTGACAAGGTCGGCCACGCGCTGTTCGGTGTGATCGGCATCCTGATGCGCGTCGCCCCGGTCGGTGCCTTTGGCGCGATGTCCTTCACCATCGGCAAATACGGCGTGTCGTCGCTGACCGCGCTGGGCCAGCTGATGGCGTCGGTCTACATCACGATGGCGTTGTTCATCTTCGTCGTGCTGGGCGGCATCGCCAAGATGTACGGCTTCAGCATCTGGAGCTTCATCCGCTACATCCGTCAGGAACTGCTGATCGTGCTCGGCACCTCCTCGTCGGAATCCGTCCTGCCGCGCATGATGGAGAAGATGCAGAAGTTCGGCTGCTCCAAGCACGTCGTCGGTTTGGTCATCCCCACCGGTTACTCCTTCAACCTCGATGGCACCTCGATCTATCTGTCGATGGCCGCCATCTTCATCGCCCAGGCCTTCAACGTCGATCTGACGATCTGGCAGCAGCTTTACATCCTCGTCATCCTGATGCTGACCTCGAAGGGCGCGGCGGCGGTGACGGGCGGCGGCTTTGTGACGCTCGCCGCCACCCTGTCGGCCACCGGCGTGCTGCCGATCGAGGGGCTGGCCCTGCTGCTGGGCGTGGACCGCTTCATGTCGGAGGCCCGCGCCCTGACCAACCTGATCGGCAACGGGGTCGCCACCGTCGTCGTCGCCAAGATGGAAGGCGAGTTCGACGAGAGCAAGGCGGTCGCCGAGTATCAGGAACACTTCAAGGAACCGGCGCTGGCCCGCATCTGATCCGGGAGGGGGAGGGGCAAGCGCGCGCAAGATCACAAATGATCCGCGCCCCCAACGGCAAGGTCATGTAAGGTGCGAGGGGCGGTTCGGCAGCGTTCGAATCGTCCCCTTGCTTTTTGCAACCCTCCCACAACACCCCCTTTCCGTTTTGAACAAGAGGTGGTCCTGCGTTATAACCGACAACCAGGATAACACCCCCTCAAGAAATTAACCGAATTCACGTTAATCGGAGGAAGAGACCCCATGTCCGGCGATTTTGACGCAATGGCGCTTGAGTATCACCGCAACCCCCGCCCCGGTAAGCTGGCGGTGGTCGCGACCAAGCCCATGGCCAACCAGCGCGACCTTGCGCTTGCCTATTCGCCGGGTGTGGCCGTTGCCAGCACCGCCATCGCCAACGATCCGGCCCAGGCGGCGGAGCTGACCGCGCGCGCCAATCTGGTCGCCGTCGTCACCAACGGAACCGCCGTTCTGGGTCTGGGCAACATCGGCCCGCTCGCCGCCAAGCCGGTGATGGAGGGCAAGGCCGTCCTCTTCAAGAAATTCGCCGGCATCGACTGCTTCGATCTGGAGCTGAACGAGCTGGACGTGGACGCGCTGGTCGACACCATCGTCCGTCTGGAACCGACCTTCGGCGCGATCAATCTGGAAGACATCGCCGCCCCGGCCTGCTTCGAGGTCGAACGCCGTTGCCGCGAGCGGATGAAGATTCCGGTCTTCCACGACGACCAGCACGGGACCGCCATCGTCGTCGGGGCCGCCGTGCTGAACGGTCTGGCGCTGGTCGGCAAGGACATCGGCTCGGTCAAGGTGGTGTCCACCGGCGGCGGCGCGGCGGGCATCGCCTGCCTGGACCTGATGGTCAGCCTGGGCGTGAAGCGGGAAAATGTCTGGCTGGTGGACCGCATCGGTCTGGTCCACAAGGGCCGGAACGAGGAGATGAACGAGTACAAGGACGCCTACGCGCAGGACACCGACGCCCGCACCCTGTCGGACGTGATCGACGGGGCCGACATCTTCCTCGGTCTGTCCGGCCCGAACGTGCTGAAGCCGGTATTGCTGGGCCGCATGGCCGACAAGCCGCTGATTCTGGCGCTGGCGAACCCGACGCCGGAAATCATGCCCGATCTGGCGCGCGAGGCCCGCGCCGACGCGATCATCGCCACCGGGCGTTCGGATTTCCCCAATCAGGTCAACAACGTCCTGTGCTTCCCCTTCATCTTCCGGGGCGCGCTCGACGTTGGGGCGACCACCGTCAACGAAGAGATGAAGATCGCCGCGACCCACGCGGTCGCCAACCTCGCCCGCGCCGAACCGTCGGACGTGGTGGCGGCGGCCTATGTCGGTGAATCGCTGCGCTTCGGCCCCGAATACATCCTGCCCAAGCCGTTCGACCCGCGCCTGATCGTGGAGGTGTCGTCGGCGGTGGCCAAGGCGGCGATGGAATCCGGCGTCGCCACCCGCCCGATTGCCGATTTCCGCGCCTACCGCGAGCAGTTGAACCAGTACGTCATCCGCTCCGGCCTGTTCATGAAGCCGGTCATCACCAAGGCCAAGACCGCGCCCAAGCGCGTGGTCTACGCCGAGGGCGAGGATCCGCGCGTCGTGCGCTGCGCCCAGGTGGTGGTCGATGACGGCATCGCCCAACCGATCCTGATCGGCCGCCGCGAGGTGGTGGAGCGGATCATCAGCGAAATGGGCCTGCGCCTGAAGATCGGCCGCGACGTCGAGGTGATCGAGATCATCCGCGACCTGCGCTATCACAGCTACGCCGAAGCCTACCGCAAGCTGATGGGCCGTCGCGGTGTGGCACCCGCCCACGCCGCCAACGTCGTGCGCACCCAGCCGACCGTCTTCGGCGCGCTGATGGTCCGCCGGGGCGAGGCCGACGCGATGGTCTGCGGCGCGTCGGGCCGCTTCAACGAGCATTTCGCCCACATCGCCGGGCTGATCGGCCTGCGCAAGGGCGTCAAGGTCGCGGCGACGATGAACGCGCTGATTTCCCAAAAGGGCGTTCACTTCATCACCGACACCTACGTCAACGCCGACCCCAGCGCCGAGGAGGTGGCGGAAATCGCCCGTCTGGCGGCGGACGAGGTCAAGCGCTTCGGCATCGAACCGAAGGTCGCCTTGCTCTCCCATTCCAACTTCGGCAGCGCCGACACGCCGTCGGCCCGCAAGATGCGCCGCGCCTATGAACTGGCGTCGGATGCCATGCCCGATCTGCAGATCGACGGCGAAATGCACGCCGACGCCGCCCTGGCCGAAGCCATCCGCAAGGAGGTCCTGCCCGACAGCCGTCTGAAGGGCGAAGCCAACCTGCTGGTCATGCCGACGCTGGACGCCGCCAACATCGCCTTCAACATGATGAAAATCCTGGGCGAGGCGCAGAATGTCGGCCCGATCCTGCTGGGCGTGGAACGCCCAGTCCACATCGTCACCCCATCGGTGACGACGCGCGGTCTGGTCAACATGACCGCCGTCGCCGTGGTGGACGCCCAACTCTCCACCCCGGTCAACGCCGCCCCCCGCCCGCCGGTCCTGTCCGACGACGAATAACCCGCTCCACCAAAAAGCCCTCTCCCCACCGGGGAGAGGGTTGGGTGAGGGGGAAACGCCGGTAAGCCGCGAGACCTGTCCTTTTGGTCGCGGAGCCACCCCAACCAACCCCAATCCCACCCCGTTCAGGGACGCGCCAGCAGATCCAGCGGCACCCGAAGCGCCTCGGCGATGCGGGCCATCGCGTCAAAGCTGCCGGGCTTTTTCCCGTTCTCAATCTCAGACAGATAGGACGGAGCCACGCCAGCGGCGTCCGCCAGCCCGCGCGCGGTCAATCCGCGATGCGCGCGGAACACCGCAACCGGATGCTCCCCATCCAGGATGCGGTCCGCGACCTCAAACGGAAACGCCTCCGTCTCCCCCGCCGCCAACCGCGCCTTGACGGCTTCGGCGTCGGCGAGATCCTGGGCGTCCGCCACCAGATCGGCCAGAGCCTCGAAATCAGCCCGGCTGAGGGTGACGCTGTCCGCCGTCTCGGCAATCGGCGTGATCGGCAGGGCATTCATCGATAGACCTCCTTGCGGTTCCCAACCTTCAGCACCGTGACCAACAAGGCATCGCCGTCGATCTGGTAGACGGCCCGCCAATCGCCATGCCGAATACGGCCTTGCCCGCCGCCAAACGCCTTCGCCCAAGGATGCGGGTCATACGGAGCGGCGGCAAAAATCTTCAGCTTGTCCCGCAGCCCAGCCGCATCGCCCTTCGGCATGCGGAGCAGAACCTTCAGCGCAGCGGCTTCGATCACGAGCTTCATGCAGATATGATCGCTGTTGGAGAATTGTCCGTCAAGGCGATATTCGCTAAAAGCGAACTTTCCTCTTTCACCTCACTGCGCTCTTACACCATCCGTCGCATCAGGAATATGCCCTCTAACCATGCAACCCTTCATGCCGCTGTCCACGTCAGAGTGTCGCAAAAATGGCTGTTTTCGTCGCAGTGTTCCCAATTCCGGACCATCCGATCACTTTCGAGTAGTGCCCCCAATATGACGGCGGATCTAGCTGGAAGAGGTGGTGAGTGGCTCGATTTCCTTCACGGCTTCGCCACCTGATGCACTGCGGGCATCCCAAATATCAACTGCCTGTTGAAGATTTAACCAATACTCTATTGATTGGCCAGTCAGCTGACTTAAGCGCAATGCCATTGCAGCGGTAAGCGCTCGCTTGCCGTTTACCAGCTCGTTGATGGTCAAGCGGGAAACGCGTAGCCGCTGAGCGAGTTGGTCTTGAGTGAGACCATGCTCTTCCAGAATATCGTTCTGGATGAATCGGCCGGGCGGCGTCGGCCGCCGTTCAAGAGGACGACGGTCGACGCTCATGCGCCCCTCCAATGGTTCATTCGAGCCGCACATCCATGCAGTGCGGGTGGTGCCAATGGAATGTAATCCATGTCGAGTCCTTGACGTGGATGCGGAAGCGGTCGGGCTCACGCACATCTTTTGTGAGGCGCAGAGAGCGCGGGAAGTGCAGATCCTGCAGGCGAGTGACCGCGTTCATGCGGTCGAGGGCCATTAGAATACGGTCGATAAGGTCCGGGCCGCGATTGCGGCACGTACCTGTCCGATACAGGTCTTCGAGTTGCTGATCGGCAAAACTGACGATGGACATCTTTTTCTCCACGAAAAGTAGAATAATCCACCCGTAACTCACCTTTTTGGTTCGGGTGGGTATTGTCTATCGTGGAGAGCGGCGGGGGATGCCCAGTTTGTAATGAGAATGTCATAACCTGCCAACGCGTCAGCGGCGGTCGGCTTGCGGGATAGGGGATCTGCCTCTTTCGCGATTGGTTGATGCATCCTACGACGCGAGAAAACGCTGTGCGCCCAAAGGCATAAATTGCGTATACAAAGTTGTCGTCAGCACGAAATCCGTTGCCGTCGAGCCCCCATATCCAGCTTGCTGTACGAAAATCCATGGGTGGCAGAGAGAATAGCGCCTCACCACCGGCATAAACTGGTTCGCTTTCCTCGCTCTCAGTGTCGTTGTCAATTTGACCTGATGTTAGTTCAATTGCAAAATTATGCCAAAAATTTGCCCTTTGCTTTTTGGTAAGCTGGGCTGCTTGTTCAGGATTAAATCCTAACTCAGCTATGTATTTTGTTGGGATTAGATTGGAAAGATCAATAAAGGCTTGGCGAATTAACCGACTATCATTGAGAGACCATGCGACAATTGCTTCTACAAGGGCAGGAACATCTTTGAATGCACTTGAACAAACTGCAGAAATCAGAGCGGCTGAGGCGTCATCGGCGTCAGAAAAGCTCAATGCAGGTGTGCAGCCGCGAAAAAAATTCGCGCTTTTTGCGACCTTTGCGTACGGGTTCCCCCGAGAAGTGAAGCGGCGTTCGATGTTCATGAGGATTCATGTAACATGCATCATTACATTCGTCAAGCTGATACAACTGGGGGAACGACTGATGTGCCGTCACTAAGGTTCAGGTCAGGCAGGAGTGATGGATTCAACGGGTTGCGGTTGATCGCATCGGTTATGCCTGTCGGCGTTCGCCCTGGGGTAGATCGAACCGATGAAAAGTTGGTGGCGTACTTGAGCACCAATCATGAGCTGCCAAGCCGCACTTCAACTGTGACCCAAGGCCCCTTCGGCCCAACTAACCCGCCTATTTACTTATTCGCGACAGCGAGGCCGTCGACATTCAGCGAGCGGTCTTCGTCATTTTCTGGGCATCGGCAGGGCCAACTTTGACATATCCTCAGAGATTGAATGCGCCCCGGTCATCCGCGTCCATCCAATCACCCGAGTTCCCTTGGCATCGTCCGCCCGACTCTGACCGATTGCACCGCCCCATGGCTCCCTCCACGCGCTTCTGATAGGATTTTCAGCCTATTATTCGCGAGGCCGCCATGCCGTTCCCCCATCACCCCGCCCATCCCCCCACGCCCGCCCAGCCCCTGCGCGACGGTGGAACACTGGAACACAGGCTGGAAACCTGTTTCACGGTGTTTCAAACGTTCCACTCGCCCGCCCAAACGCCGCCCCTGCCCCCCCGTGGAACCGTGAAACACGCGCCCGAAACCTGTTGCACCATGTTTCATAGGGTCCATTCACCCGGCCCCCGCGCCGTCGCCGCGATCTTCTCTTGCCTGGAACGGGTGGGGCTGGTACGCCGCTGGTTCCCCTGTGCTGTCCATGCGGTCCGGTATGCCCATTGACTATTACCTGAACATCGCCGCGTCGGGGTTGCTCGCCGGGCTGGTCTATGGGCTGGCGGCGTTGGGGCTGTCGGTGATTTTTGGCGTGGTTCGCGTCGTCAATTTCGCCCATGGCGAAATGATGGTGGCGGGGATGTATGGCGCGGTGCTGCTGGCGGGCTACGCCGGGTTGGACCCGCTGCTGTCGGCCCCCATCGTCGCCGCGCTGCTGTTCGTCTGCGGCTGGGGCCTGCAACGCGGGCTGGTCAACCGCTTTGTCGAGCGGCCGGAGCACATGCAGTTCATCCTGCTGCTGGGCATCGCCACCATTCTGGTCAACGGCATGCTGATGCTGTTCGGGCCGGATTCGCGCAACGTCATGGTTCCCTATGGCTTCGACACGCTGGAGATCGGGCCGATGCTGCTCGACGCCGTGCGGGTGCGCGCCGGGGTGGCGGCCATCGGCATCGCCGTGGCGCTGTTCGCCTTTTTCCGCTTCACCCGCACCGGCAAGGCCATCCGCGCCTGCGCCGACAACCCGCTGGGCGCGCGCGTCGTCGGGCTGAACCTGGATGGGCTGTACGCGCTGACCTTTGGCATCGGCGCGGCGGTGGTGGGGGCGGCGGGGGCGTTGATGACGCTGCTGGTCGATGCCCGGCCGCAACTGGCCCCGGAATACACGCTGTTGAGCTTCATCATCGTCATCGTCGGCGGGCTGGGCAGCCTGCCCGGCGCGCTGCTGGGCGGGGTGCTGATCGGCGTGTCGGAAACGCTGGCGGGCTTTCTGCTGTCGCCGTCGCTGAAATCGCTGTTCAGCTATGGCGTGTTGATCCTGGTGCTGCTGCTGCGGCCGCAAGGGCTGCTGGGGAAACGGTCATGACGAATCGGGGCGCTTCTCCTGTCGGCATCGCGCTGTTGGGCGGGGCCAACGCCGGGGCGGCCACCGGGCGCGGCGCGGCGTTGCTGGCGCTGGGCGGGGTGGCGCTGCTGCTGGCCCCGCTGGTGGCCGACCGCTATCTGCTGTCGGTGCTGACGACCGTGCTGTGGTTCGCCTATGTCGGGCAGGCGTGGAACGTGATGATGGGCTTTTCCGGCCTGCTGTCGCTGGGCCACGCGCTCTATGTCGGGTTGGGGGCCTACGCCAGCGCCGCGCTGTTCGTCCATTTCGGCGTCGGCCCCTGGGCTGGGGCGCTGCTGGCCATGCTGGTCGCGGTGGCGGCGGGCTGCGGCATCGGCTTTCTGGGCTTCCGCTTTGGCGTCAAGGGCGTCCATTTCGCCCTGCTGACCATCGCCTTTGCCGAGGTGGCGCGCGTCGGCTTCGACCACATCCAATGGCTGGGCGGGTCGGGCGGCTTCTTCCTGCCGGTGGAGGCCGGGGTCAGCGACCCGCTGAACCTGCGCGGCTCGCCGCTGCTGTTCTATTACGTCATCCTCGCCTTGACCGGGGCGGCGTTGCTGCTGGCGCGGGCGCTGCTGCACAGCCGTTTGGGCTATCAATGGCTGGCGGTGCGCGAGGACGCGGAGGCGGCGGAGGCCGTCGGCGTCGATCTGTTCACCGCGCGGATGACCGCCGTGGCGGTGTCCTCCGCCCTGACCGCGCTGGGCGGGGTGTTCCAGGCCTTCTACTTCAACAACCTGTTCCCGGAGCAGGTGTTTTCGATGGGCCGGTCCATCGAGATCATCCTGCCCGCCATCGTCGGCGGCATCGGCACGCTGATCGGCCCGATCCTGGGGGCCTTCATCCTGACCCCGATGGGGGAGGGGCTGACCTTCCTGCTGGAGGTGAGCGGGCTGGAGCTGCCGGGGCTGAAGCAACTCTTCTACGGCGTCGCCCTGGTGGTGATCGTCGTGTTCCGCCCCGATGGGGTGTGGCCGTGGCTGGCCCGCCGCCTGGGTCTGGTCCGCGCCAACGCCGAGGGGGAGGACGCGCGATGAGCACCGCCCTGCTGACCGTCGAGTCCCTGTCCAAGCGGTTTCGCGGGCTGAAGGCGGTGTCGAACCTGTCCTTCACCGTGCCGGAGGGGCGCATCCTGGCGCTGATCGGCCCGAACGGGGCGGGCAAGACCACCAGCTTCAACCTGATCGCCGGGGTGTTTCCGCCCGACGAGGGCAGCGTCACCCTGAAGGGAACCCGGCTGACCGGGCTGAAGCCCAACCAGGTCTGCGCCGCCGGGATCGGCCGCACCTTCCAGATCGTCAAGCCCTTTGGGCACTTGACGGTGGAAGAGAATGTGATGGTCGGGGCGCTCGCCCGCGAACGCTCGGTCGAGGTGGCGCGTCGGCAGGCCCGCGCCCTGCTGGAAAGGCTGGAGATGGCCGACGCGGCGCAGCGCCCGGCCCGCAGCCTGACCTTGCCCGACCGCAAGCGGCTGGAGGTCGCCCGCGCGCTCGCCACCCGGCCGACCCTGCTGCTGCTGGACGAGGTGCTGGCCGGGCTGCGCCCCACCGAGGTGGACCGCATGGTGGCGGTGCTGCGCGACCTGAACCGGCGCGAGGGCATCACCATCCTGATGATCGAGCATGTGATGCGCGCGGTGATGGCGCTGTCCGATCACGTCGTCGTTCTCGACCACGGCGAAAAGATCGCCGACGGAACACCACCCGAGGTTGTCTCCGATCCCCGCGTGATCGAATCCTATCTGGGGGCGGAGGAGGCGTGATCCGCCTCCCCACCGTCGCCCTCACATTTCGGTGACGCCGCTCTTGGGAATGCGGATCTCGCGGTGGACGGACATGCTCAACAACAAACCGACGCCGATCATCAGGGTCATCATCGCCGACCCGCCATAGGACACCAGCGGCAACGGAATCCCCACCACCGGAATCAGCCCCATCACCATCGACACGTTGACGATGACGTACAGGAAGAACTGAGTCGTCATCCCCACCGCCACCAGCCGGGCGAACTGGCTGCGGCAGCTCAGCGCGATCACCCAGCCGTAAATCAACAGGATGAGGTAGAGCGCCAGCAGCGCCACCGCCCCGGCCATGCCGAACTCTTCGGCCAGCACGACGAAGATGAAGTCGGTGTGCTTTTCCGGCAAAAACATCAACTGGCTTTGCGAGCCGGACATGAATCCTTTGCCGAACAGACCGCCCGATCCCAGCGCGATCTTCGATTGCAGGATGTTGTAACCGGCCCCGAGCGGATCGGTTTCGGGATCGAGGAAGGTGTAGACGCGCTGCTTCTGGTAATCGTGCAGGAACTCCCACGCCACCGGGATCGCGCCCACGCCGCCGCCGATCACCACCAGGAACTTCCAAATCCGCACCCCGGCGGCGAAGAACACCGCCCCGCTGCCCATGATCAGCAACAGCGAGGTGCCGAGATTGGGCTGCATCAGCACAAAGGCCACCGGTGTGAAGACCAGCAGCAGGGGCGGAATCAGCAGCAACGGCCGCCCGATCTGGTCCAGCGTGATGCCGTGGAAATAGCGGGCCAGCGCCAGCGTCAGCGCCGGTTTCATCAGTTCCGACGGCTGAAGCTGGAAGAATCCCAGATCGATCCAGCGCTGCGCCCCCATGCCGATGCGGCCCATCATCTCCACCGCCACCAGCAGGCACAGCACCAGGAAAAAGATGATGTAGGCCGATTTCATCAGGTGGCGGACGTCGATCAGGGCGATGGTCAGCATCAGCACGAAGCCGGGAACCGCGCGCACCAACTGCGGCTGCGCCCAGGGCTTCCAATGCCCGCCCGCCGCCGAATAGAGCAACGCCACCCCGACCGAGGTGATGACGGCCACCAGCAGAACCAGCCCCCAATTGATGAGCCGGAATTTGGTGCCGAGGGTGAGTTGCGCGCGCTGAGGCTCCAGCCCGCCGGACCCGAGATTGGAAAGAACCGCGACCATCTGCTCTGTTCGTCAAAAGGCCCGGCATCGCCGTCCGGGCGGGTGGCGCGGATAATGGGGCAAGCCGGGGCGGGCGTAAAGCCGGGCTTGGCGCAGACCCGTCTTTCTCACAAGCCCGCCGTCAGGCTTGCATGGACAGGCTGCGGGTGATGGGGGCGTTGGCGAAGCAGACCCGGTTGCGCCCCCGGTCCTTGGCCTCGTACAGCGCCGCGTCGGCCAGCTCGATCAGGGTGGACAGGCCGCCGTGATGGGAACTCAGCGCCACACCGCCGACGCTGCACGTCACCGCCACCCCTTGTTCGGCCCCCAGCGCGCCAACGCTCTCTTCGATGGTGGCCCGCAGCCGCTCGGCGATGCGTTCCCCCGCCTCCTGCCCACTTTCCGGCAGCAGAACGGCGAACTCCTCCCCACCCAGGCGGCCGATGGCATCCTCAGGCCGCAGATGGGTGGTGCAGCATTGCGCCACCGCCTTGATGACCCGGTCGCCAAACGGGTGCCCGGCGCGGTCGTTGATGCTCTTGAAGCGGTCGATGTCGAGGATCAGCAGGGTCAGCGGGCGGCCATAGCGTTTGGCCCGGACGAACTCGATCTCCGCCAACTCCAAAAAGCGTCGGCGGGTCAGCACGCCGGTCAGGCCATCGGTGTTGGCCAGCACTTGCAGTTCGCGGTTGAAAGAATCGCTGGCCATCAGCAGAAACACCACTGGCCCGATGACGTTGGTGATGAACACGGCCGCATAGACCACGCGCTCCACCGTTTCGCTCAGCGCGGCGTCGTCGGCCGGGCCGATGTAGCGGACGTTCATCCACACCCGCACCGACAGGGCGACGAAATTCATCAGCAGGATCGCCCCGGACATGACATGCGCCACGCCGCGCCCCTGGTACAACACCAGCAACTCAACGGTGATGAGCAACAAAAGCACACACAGCAGGGCGCTGCTGATCGTCCGCACCAGATTCAGGTCGTTCGGGCTGACTTGCAGCGCCGCGCAACACGCCAGCGTCAACAGCGCCCCGACCCAAAGGGCGAAGCGGCGCGGCGCGTGTTTTTCCTGAAGACGACGAATGGACACGTAATTCAGCGTTACCGATGCACCGCCCAGCCCGTTGGCCAGCGGCACAAAAACGTCCGCTGGCAGATTGGCGCGGAACGCCCCGATCATGAACGCCACCGCCAGCAACAGCTTGCTGTAGCCATAGGATTGCAGCGCGTGACGGATGTGACGCGGGTAGTTCAGGGACGCCAGCAGCACCGACACCCCGATGGCCAGCCCCACCACCGCGATCACCAGCGCGATGACAATCGTATCGACGTTCATGCGCCTTTCCAGCCGAGCTGATTACGCCTGTATGGCGAGGACGCTAGCCGATGCAACTCCCGATGACAAGGTGGCCTACCCCTTAGGGCAATGGGTTCCCTCAGATTGCCGATGGGGCATAGCCCCGAACGAACAGATCGACGGCGGCGTCGACGAAGCGCTGAATGGTGGCCTCGCTGGGGCGTTCGGTCAGGCACAACAACAGCTTCATGTGCAGGTTGGCCTTGATGAGGCCGAAAAACTGCTGGGTGGCGAGGTCAATGTCGGGAATCGCCAATTCCCCCCGGCCGTTCAACGCCTCCAGATAAGCGCTGACCCGCGCCACCATCAGCGCCGGTCCCGCTTCGTAAAAGGCGCGGGCCAGTTCGGGAAAGCGGTGCGCCTCGCCCAGCACCACGCGGTGCACGGCCAGCGCCTTGGGCGACAGCACGAATGTGACGAAGGTGATGCCGATCAGGCGCAACCCATCGGCGGCGGGCATCGCCATCGCCCGGTCCCAGATGCCTTCCAGGGTGGAACTGGCGCATTCGCAGGCCACCATCGCCCGGAACAGCTCATCCTTGCTGCCGAAATGGGCGTACAAGGTCGCCTTGGACACGTTGGCCTTTTTCGAGACCGCGTCCATGCTGACCGCGCCATAGCCGTTTTCAAGAAACAGTCTTCCGGCGGCCTCCAGGATTTGGGCCGGTTTGGAACCCGCTTCGGGCTTAGGAGCCACCAGAATGGTCATGCACGCCTCGTCTGTTGCAATCCGCATCGCCCCTACCGCGTTCCGCATCGGACGACAACCCTCTTCTAAGAACTAAACCGTTCAGTTCGGTCTTGACAAGATGTAGTCGACGCTCCATCCTCCGGCAAGACTAAACTGAACGGTTCAGTTTGTGGTGCGGCGACAGACCGCAGGCACCAGGGCCGAACCGATCCGGGTGCGAAGGATGGATGGTGATGGCGACGGGCGTTCGGAAACTCATTCTGTCGGCGGTCGGGATCGCGGCGTTGAGCGGTGCCGGGTACAGCGGCTATGGGTGGTGGACCACCGGGCGGTTCCTGGAATCGACCGACAACGCGTATGTGCAAAGCGACATCACCATCGTCAGCCCGAAGGTCTCGGCCTATGTCCGCGAGGTCCGGGTCGCCGAAAACCAGTTGGTGCGTGCGGGTGACGTGCTGGCGGTGCTGGACGACCGTGATTTCCGGTCCAAGCTGCTGGAATCCGAAGCAGCGGTGGCCGCGCAAAAGGCAGCGCTCGGGACGCTGGACAGCAAGCTGGAACTGCAACGCGCCATCATCGATCAGGCCGCCGCCACCCTGGCGAGCGCGGAGGCCGAGCAGCGCCGCGCCCAGCAGGATTTTGACCGGAACCGGTCGCTGGCCAGCGACAGTTGGACCAGCCGGCAAAAGCTGGAGACCTCCGACGCGGATCTGCGCAAGGCGGTGGCCCAGGTGGCCAAGGCCCGCGCCGCCCTGGCCGCCGAACACGATCAGGTCAACGTTCTACGCGCCACCCGCACAGAAACCGAAGCGCGCTTGGCCCAGGCCGAGGCGGCGCTGGACAGCGCCCGCAGCGACCTGAACAACACCGTCATCCGCGCGGCGGTGGATGGGGTGGTTGGAAACCGGGGCGTGCAGGTCGGCCAATACGCCCGGCCCGGCGTGCAGATGCTGGCGCTGGTCCCGCTGCCGGACGTCTACATCGTCGCCAATTTCAAGGAAACCCAGCTTGCCCACATGCGGCCCGGGCAAAGCGTGGCGGTGTCGGTCGATGCCTTCCCCGGCCAAAAGCTGGACGGCACGGTGGAAAGCTTCGCCCCGGCCTCCGGATCGAAATTCTCGCTGCTGCCGCCGGAAAACGCGACCGGCAATTTCACCAAGATCGTTCAGCGGGTTCCGGT
Organism: Azospirillum griseum; assembly: GCF_003966125.1. Taxonomy (GTDB): domain Bacteria; phylum Pseudomonadota; class Alphaproteobacteria; order Azospirillales; family Azospirillaceae; genus Azospirillum; species Azospirillum griseum. Next base: position 80,173 of record NZ_RXMA01000004.1, on the reverse strand, counting down.
GCGGATCGCCCTGCCGCGCGACAACGCCCTGTCGGGCCTGCTGCGCCCCGGGCTGTCGGTGGTGGCGGAGGTGGACACCCGCAGCGGCGACCACAGCGCCCACGCCCTGAACGGCGGCGTCTTTGGCGCGTTGGTCAGCAAGCAGGCGGTTGCCGCCAAATAACCCGCTGTTCAAGCAGCACCGGTTCCAGAACGCCCCCCAAGGAACACCCCCAAGGGATCCTTCTCCATGACCGCTTCGCCCCACTCCGCCGGGCCGCGCGCCCTGACCGCGCGCGACCGCATCGGCTTCTTCGCCATGGTGGTCGGCATGTTCATGGCGATTCTCGACATTCAGATCGTGTCCAGCTCCCTGTCGGAAATTCAGGCGGGGTTGGCGGCGTCGTCCGATGAAATCTCGTGGGTGCAGACCTCCTATCTGATCGCCGAGGTGGTGATGATCCCGCTGTCCGGGATCCTCTCGCGCATCCTGTCCACCCGCGTTCTGTTCACCATCGCCGCCGCCGGTTTCACCCTGACCAGCGTGGCTTGCGCCTTTTCCAGCGGCATCGGCTCGATGATCGTGTGGCGGGCGTTGCAGGGCTTCATCGGTGGCGCAATGATCCCCACCGTTTTCGCCACCAGCTTCGCCATTTTCCCGCCGGAAAAGCGGGCGGGCGTGTCGGTGATGATCGGGCTGGTGGCGACGATGGCCCCCACCATCGGCCCGACGCTGGGCGGATGGCTGACGCAAAGCCTGTCCTGGCACTGGCTGTTCCTGGCCAACGTGGTGCCGGGCATCATCGTCACCACCCTGGTGTGGGTCCTGGTCGATGTGGACCGCCCCAATCCGGAGCTGCGCAAGGGGTTCGATTTCCTGGGTCTTGCCCTGATGGCGGCCTTTCTCGGAAGCCTGGAATATGTGGTGGAGGAGGGACCGCGCAACGATTGGTTCGAGGATGAGGCGGTGGCGATGCTGGCCGTGGTGGCGGCGGTCGGCGGCGTCGGCTTCTTCTGGCGGGTTCTGAGCTACCGCAACCCGATCGTCGAATTGCGGGCCTTCGCCGACCGGAATTTCGCCATCGGCTCGCTCTACAGCTTCATCATCGGGGTGGGGCTGTATGGATCGGTCTATCTCCAGCCGCTGTTTCTGGCGCGGGTGCGCGGCTACAACAGCCTGCAAATCGGCACGATCATGTTCGTGACCGGCGTGTTCCAATTCCTGTCCGCCCCCATCGCCGGGGCGCTGTCGAAAAAGCTCGATCTGCGGGCAATGCTGGGCATTGGTCTGGTTCTGTTCGGGACCGGCGTCTGGCTGAACAGCCATCTGACCAACCAGAGCAGCTTTTGGGAGTTGTTTGTGCCGCAGGCGGTGCGCGGCCTGTCGCTGATGCTGTGCTTCATCCCGATCAACAGCATTGCGCTGGGGACCCTGTCGCCGGACAAGCTGAAGAATGCCTCGGGCCTGTACAACCTGATGCGCAATTTGGGCGGGGCCATCGGTCTGGCGGCGATCAACACGGTGCTGACCGACCGGCTGGCGCTGCACACCAACCGCCTGGGCGACAACCTCAATCTGGCACGGGCCGAGGTTCAACAAACGCTGGACGGTCTGGCCGCGAGCTTTGACGGTCTGGTGGCCGACGCCAACGCCGCCGCCATGGCCAAGCTGGTCGGGATGATGCAGCGGGAGGCGCTGGTCCTCACCTTCAACGATTGCCTGCTGCTGATGGCCGGGGTGTTCTTTTCGGCTCTGCTGTTCATGCCCCTGGTCCGTCGTCCCGGTGCGCCTGTGGCCGCCGATCACTGAAGTGACGGCAGACAAGAGTCGCAGACGGGTTGAGAGGGCGATAGGCTGGCCTTCGCGGGTTGTGCTATAAGTCCTGAGATCTGTTTCCGTCCCTTGTCTGTTCGAGTGCCATGAGCAAGCGTCAATACACACGCGCCGAAGTCAAAGAATTGCTGGGTGCGTTGGAGCGTCAGTGTCGCGATGCTTCCAAACTCGCGGCGTTGGCTGAACGTGAGGCGAGCAAACACAGCTTCAGCGCGTATCGGGAGTTTCGCGACAAGGTTGGGGAGTTTCAGGCGCTTGTTATTTTGATTGAGCAACGCCTTCGCAATCTGGTGGATTCGCGGTCTGATGACTTGCGCGATCAGTTCGAACGGCTGGACATGGTGATGCTGGCGTTGTTGGTGCGCGCGAGCATGCGATTCTTCTTCGTTCTGTCCGCCAATTCGGTTTTGCCAATGGGCGCGCGCGAGATTTTCGTGTCGGAGTTGCGCAGTCTGCACGACGCCAGCCAGAAGCTGAACAACCCGGCCTACGCGGGCAAGCTGGGGCCGGAACTGGAACGCGACCTGGAAACCGCGTCGATGATTCTGGAAGAGATCATCGACAAGGCTCCCAGCCTGTTGAGCTTCAACGGCTGATGCCATGACCCGAGGGAGCGGAGGCGTGAACCGCCCCCGCTGCCCTGGTCAGTCGGCCAAAGTCACTTTGCCAGGAATTTGGCGATGCTGTCGCCCGCCTTGGCGATGTTGGCAACCCCGTCCAGATGGCCAAGCGTGGAGGTGATGGCGTCGGTGTACTCCACCGCCACACCCTGCTTTTCCAAACGGTCCTTCAACGGGCGCATGCCGCGTTCGGGCGGGAACACCATGTCGTCCGCCGACGGGATGAGCAGGGTGGGGGCCTTCAGCTTGGCCAGCCCCTCTTCCAGCGACGCGCCGTTGCCCATGACATAGGTCTGGCTGGCCTTGACCAGATACAGGAAATGGTTGGCGTCGCTGACGGCGGCGCGCCCGGCGGCGGCCTTGTCCAGCCACGCTTCGATGGCGTATTGGTTGCCCAGCGCCGCGCGCGGATCCTTGCCCTCTTCCGCCCATTTGCGGCCAAAGGCGGCGTCGGCCCATTTCCAATGGCGGGCGTGCAGCGTCACCAGCTTCAGCGCTTCGGTCAGACCGGCTTTCGGCTCGGTCTTGCCGTAGTAATCACCGTTGTTCCAGTTGGGATCGAGCTTGATCGGGGCCGCCCACAGATTGAGCCAGCCGATCAGGAAGGGGTCGGCCTCCGCCCCGCCGATCACGGCGATGACGCGCTTGACCATCTCGGGATAGGCCACGCCCCATTCCAGCGCCTGAAGCGACCCCATCGACCCGCCCATCACCGCCTGCACGCCGGTGACGCCCAGGCTGTCGAGCAAGCCCTTTTGCACGTTGACGAAGTCGCGGATGGTGACGACGGGGAAGGTCAGGCCATAGGGCTTGCCGGTGTCCGGGTTGATGCTGGCCGGACCGGTGGTGATGACGGTGGGATCCTTGGCCGACAGATTGACCAGCGTGTCCGAGCTGATGATGAAGTATTTGTCGGTGTCCAGCGGCTTGCCGGGGCCGACGATGCTGTCCCAATAGCCGGGGGCCGCGTCCTCCGCCTTGTATTTCCCGGCGGCGTGGCTGCTGCCGCTGAAGAAATGGGTCAGCAGGATGACGTTGTCCTTGGCGTCGTTCAGCTTGCCATAGCTTTCCCAGCCGACGCGGACGTTCTTGATCGTCGCCCCGCCGGTGGTGGTGAGGGACGGCATCTCGAACGTCTTCTTTTCGACAATGCCGTCCAAGGCAAACACCGGCGACGCCGCCAGCATTCCCATCGCCAGCGCCGCCGCGCTGACGCAGCGCGCCAGGCGGCTGCCCAGCCCGCCGCCAGTCCGCTTGATTTGCCCCAACGCCCCCGTTGCCCCCTGCCGCATCGCCCCGTCCTCCCGATTCATGTTGTGGACCGGGAGTTTACGGAAGCCATCGGCGCTGTCCAGCGGCGTTGCGTGACCAATGGGTTACAACAGGCGCACCGCCGTGCCGTTGATCGACACCATCAGCATGCCGTTTTCCTTGCCGAGAACCTCGTAATCCACATCGACACCCACCACGGCGTCCGCTCCCAACGCGCGGGCTGACTCGGTCAGATCGGCGAAGGCGGCCTCCCGCGCCTCCCGCAACGCGTCCTGATAGCCCCCGGCGCGTCCGCCGACGATGTCGCGCACGGCGGCAAAGAGATCGCGGAACACGTTCACCCCGACGATGGCCTCGCCCGCGACCATGCCGAGATACTGGGTGATCCGGCGGCCTTCGACCGAATCGGTGCTGGTGACGATCATGATGCGCGCGTCCTGCGTTGTGGTTGCGACTTGCGCCTCACAGATGGCCGCGCATGGCCGCCTTGCCAAGGGGGAGGGGGACGCGCCGCCGCGCCGCTAGCATGATGCGGCGTGGCCGAACCATCGCCACAACCAACAAAAGGGAGTGCGGCATGGATCCGTTGGTGGCGTATGCGGGCATCGTCGGGGCGTTGGCGATCGGGGCGGCCAGCCCGGGACCGAGCTTTCTGATGGTCGCGCGCAGTTCGGTGTCGGTGTCGCGCCGCGCCGGTCTGGCGGCGGCGGTCGGCATGGGGATGGGCGGCGTGCTGTTCGCCACCCTGGCGCTGCTGGGGCTGCACAGCCTGCTGACGCAGGTGGGTTGGCTGTACGCGGCCCTGAAGACGGCGGGCGGGCTGTATCTGCTGTGGATGGCCTACCGGCTGTGGCGCGGGGCGGCGGATCCCTTGCCGATGAGTGTGGAGGGGCCAACCACGCCCAAGGGGTTGGCGCGCGCCTGCGCGCTGGGATTCGTCACCCAGGTCAGCAACCCGAAAACCGCCGTGGTTTATGGCAGCATTTTCGCCGCCCTGCTGCCCGCCGATCCGGCAAGCTGGCTGCTGTTGGCGATCCCGCCCTCGGTCCTACTCATCGAAACCGGGTGGTACAGCGTCGTTGCCCTGGCCTTTTCCGCCGAACAGCCGCGCGCGGCCTATCTGCGTTCCAAAAGCCGGGTGGACCGGCTGGCCGCGCTGGCCATGGGCGGGCTTGGCCTGCGTCTGGTGGCCGACGCCGCACCGCAAGGGTGACGGACGCACCGCCCGGCCCGCAGGGGGCCGGGCGGTGTTCTCAGCGACCCGTCAGCGCTTCTTCGTCTGCGCCCGGGCGAAGGCTTCGGCAAAGGCGTTGTTGAGCGGCTCCGGGGCCGGTTTGGCCGCCGGTTTGGCGGGAGCCTTGGCGGCGGCGGGCGGCGGCGGGGCCGGGCGGCGGTCAGGCTGGCGGTCAGATTGTCCCGGCGGACGGTTGCCTTGCGGACGGTTGCCCGTACCGGTGCGCTCCGTCCCGCTACGCTCGCCAGGGGCGGGGCGGGGCGGGGCGTCGCTCAGGCGCATGGTCAGGGCGATGCGCTTGCGCGGGATGTCCACCTCCAGCACCTTCACCTTCACCACGTCGCCCGCCTTCACCACGCTGTGCGGGTCCTTGACGAAGGTCGTGGACAGTTGGGAGATGTGGACCAGACCATCCTGGTGCACACCGATGTCGACAAAGGCCCCGAAGGCGGTGATGTTGGTCGCCACCCCTTCCAGGATCATGCCGACCTTCAGATCCTTCAGCTCCTCGACCCCCTCCTGGAAGGTGGCAGTCTTGAACTCCGGGCGGGGATCGCGACCGGGCTTCTCCAATTCCTTGATGATGTCCTCGACCGTCGGCACGCCGAACCGCGCGTCGGTGAACTCCTCCGCGTTCAGGCCACGCAGGAAACGGGCGTCGCCGATGACGCTGCCCAGATCCTTGCCGGTCGTCTTCAGGATGCGTTCCACCACCGGATAGGCTTCCGGGTGGACCGCCGAGCCGTCGAGCGGGTTGTCTCCGGCGCGGATGCGCAGGAAGCCCGCCGCCTGTTCGAAGGTCTTCGGCCCCAGCCGGGCGACGTCGAGCAATTGCCTGCGCGAGCGGAAGGCCCCGTTGCGGTCGCGGTGCTCCACAATGTTGCGGGCGATGGTCTCGTTCAGGCCCGACACGCGGGTCAGCAGCGGAACCGACGCGGTGTTGAGATCGACGCCCACCGCGTTCACGCAATCCTCGACCACAGCGTCGAGCGAGCGGGCCAGCTTGCCGCCCGCGACATCGTGCTGATACTGGCCGACGCCGATGGATTTCGGCTCGATCTTCACCAGTTCGGCCAAGGGATCCTGAAGACGCCGGGCGATGGACACCGCGCCACGCAGCGACACGTCCAGGCCGGGGAACTCCAGCGCGGCGGTTTCGGAGGCGGAATAGACCGACGCCCCGGCCTCGCTGACCACCAGCTTGCTGAGGGTCAGTTCGGGATGGCGCTTCATCAGGTCGGCGGCGAGCTTGTCCGTCTCGCGCGACGCGGTGCCGTTGCCGATGGCGATCAGCTCCGCCTTGTGGCGATGGGCCAACGCCGCCAGCACGGCGATGGAGCCGTCCCAATCGTTGCGCGGAGCGTGCGGGTAGATGGTGACGGTGTCCACCAGCTTGCCGGTGGAATCGACGACGGCGACCTTCACCCCGGTGCGGATGCCCGGATCCAAGCCGATGGTCACGCGCGGCCCGGCGGGGGCGGCGAGCAACAGATCGTGCAGGTTGCGGGCGAAGACGCGGATGGCCTCATCCTCCGCCCGCTCGCGCAGCGCGCCCATCAGATCGGTTTCCACATGCGGGCCGATCTTCAGCTTCCAGGTCCAGCGCACGACGTCCGACAGCCATTTGTCGGCGGGGCGGCCCTGGTCGCGGATGCCGGTGTGGGCGGCGATGCTGCGCTCCGCCGGGTGCGGTTGCCCGTCCTCCACCACCAGATCCAGGCCGATGGTCAGCACGCCTTGCGCACGCCCCCGGAACAGGGCGAGCGCGCGGTGGGAGGGCATCTTGGCCCATTGTTCGGAGAAATCGAAGTAATCGGCGAATTTCGCCGCTTCGGCCTTCTTCTCCTCCACCAGCTTGGAGGTGACGACGCCCTTTTCGGCCATGGCGGTGCGCAGACGGCCGACCAGTTCGGCGTCCTCGCCAAAGCGTTCAACCAGGATGTGGCGCGCGCCGTCCAGCGCCGCCTTAACGTCGGCGACCTGCCGTTCGGCGTTGACGAAGGCAGCGGCCTCGGCCTCCGGCGTCCGGGTCGGGTCGGCCAGCAACGCGTCGGCCAGCGGCTCCAACCCGGCTTCGCGCGCGATCTGCGCCTTGGTCCGGCGCTTCTGCTTGTAGGGGAGGTAGAGATCCTCCAGCCGGGTCTTGGTGTCGGCCTGCCGGATCTGGCGGTCCAGCTCCGGCGTCAGCTTGCCCTGTTCCTGGATGGTGGACAGGATGGTGGCTCGGCGGTCTTCCAACTCGCGCAGATAGCCCAACCGCTCCTCCAGGGTGCGGAGCTGCGTGTCGTCCAGCCCGCCGGTGGCTTCCTTGCGGTAGCGGGCGATGAAGGGAACGGTCGATCCCTCATCAAGCAGGCCGACGGCGGCGGCGACTTGGGCTTCACGAACCGACAGTTCGTCGGCGATGCGCTGGCTGATGGACAGCATTGGCAGGGGAATCCGCGCTGGCTGTTGGAGACAAAGACGGCGGCTCCTATAGCGCGATTGGGCGGACCCGGCCAGCGCCGTGATGACAGCGCGGTCGAGGGGCCCCGCTCCCCCGCCGGTTGCCACAAAATCATCACGGCAATCGCGACCATTGGACAAAATTTCTGGTGTCGTTTTCCCTTGCCAAACCGATGGGCAATATCCTTACACTATGACCCCATCCAAACAGTGGGTTTGGTCCATAACAGGTCTGATCCCGTGACGCTTCTGTTCGTCGCCCTTCTTGCGCTGTTCGCCCTGGCGGTGGTCGGGGTGGCGGCGCGCCGGTCGCCCTGGGTCGGAACCGCCGTGTATGGCGGTACGGCGGCGGCCTGCGGCCTGATCGGGCTGTGGGCTGTTGAGGCGCTGGTCGGGCGGGGCGGGGTAGCAGCGGCGGTATTGCCGATTGGTTTGCCCTGGATCGGCGTCCATCTGCGGGCCGATGGGGTGAGCGCCTTTTTCCTGCTGGTCGTCGCGCTGGGGGGTGTCACCGCCAGCCTGTTCGGTTGGGGGTATGAGCGGGCGCATGCGCGCGCCCTTGCCCACCACGCGGCCGATCACACCCACGGGGAAAGCGGGCCGGTTCTGCCCTTTTTCCCGCTGTTCCTGGCGGGCATGAGTCTGGTTCTGCTGGCCAACGACGCCTTCAGCTTTCTGGTGTCGTGGGAGTTCATGTCGCTGACCTCCTGGTTGCTGGTGCTGTCCACCCACCGCGAACCCGACACGCCCGACGCCGCCCGGCTCTATCTGGTGATGGCGGTTCTCGGCACCGCCTGCCTGCTGCTGGCCTTCGGCCTGCTGGTGGGGACGGGCGGCGATTACCGTTTCGACGCCATCCGCCAGCACCCGCCCGAGGCCGGGGCGGCGGCGCTGACGGTTCTGCTGGTGGTGCTGGGGGCCGGGTCGAAAGCCGGGCTGGTTCCTCTGCACGTCTGGTTGCCCCTGGCCCACCCGGCGGCCCCCAGCCATGTGTCGGCGCTGATGTCGGGGGTGATGACCAAGGTGGCGGTCTACGCCCTGGTCCGCGTCCTGTTCGACCTGCTGGGCGAGCCGATGTGGTGGTGGGGCGGGGCGTTGATGGCGGCGGGCGCGGTCACGGCGGTGATGGGGGTGCTCTACGCCCTGATGCAGGACGACGTGAAACGGCTGCTGGCCTGCTCGACCATCGAGAACATTGGCGTGATCGTCATCGCGCTGGGGCTTGCCCTGGTGTTCAAGGCCAGCCACACCCCGGTGATCGCCGCCCTGGCGCTCAGCGCGGCGCTGCTGCACGTCGTCAACCATTCCTTGTTCAAAAGCCTGCTGTTCTTCGTCGCCGGGGCGATCCTGACCGCCACCGGCACGCGCGATCTGAACCGGCTGGGCGGCCTGATCCACCGGATGCCGACCACGGCGGTGCTGGCACTGATCGGGGCGGCGGCGATTTCCGCCCTGCCGCCCCTGAACGGTTTCGTCGGCGAATGGCTGCTGTTCCAGGCGATCCTGAACGCCCCGGCGCTGCCGGAATGGTCGCTGAAAATCGGCATCGCCGTGGTGGGGGCGGCGGTGGCGCTGGCGGCCGCGCTGGCGGCGGCCTGCTTTGTCCGGCTCTACGGCATCGCCTTTCTCGGGCGGCCCCGCTCCGCCGAGGCGGGGCGGGCGGGGGAGGTCGGACGGGCGATGCTGGCCGGGATGGCCATTCCGGCGGCGCTGTGCGTGGCGCTGGGCGTGCTGCCCACCCTGGTGATCCGGCTGTTCGAACCCGCCGTCCGCGCGATGGTGCAGGCCGGGCCGTTCGACGACCGCAGCTATCAGCCCTGGATCTGGCTGGCCCCGACCTCGGCGATTGGCAACTCCTACAACGGCTTGATCCTGCTGGCAATGATCGCCGCGCTGTCGGTCGCGCTGGTGCTGGCGATCCACCGCTGGGCCTCCGACCGGGTCCGGCGCTCCATCGCCTGGGGCTGCGGCCATGACGGGGCGGATCCGGCCGCACTGTCACAATACAGCGCGTCGAGCTTTGCCCAACCGATCCGCCGCGCCTTTGGCGGCACCGTGTTCAACGCGCGCGACCGGGTGGACATGCCCGAACCGGGCGACACCCGCCCCGCCCGCCTGACCGTGCGCTGGACCGATCCGGCCTGGGCCTTTCTGTTCACCCCGGTGCGCCGCGCGGTGAACTGGCTGGCCGACCATGTCGATGCCCTGCAATTCCTGACCATCCGCAGCTATCTGACCCTGATGTTCGCGGCGCTGGTTGTGGTGTTGGCCCTGGTTGCGGTGGTGCGGTCATGATCGCGGCGGTGATCCATCAGGTTCTGCACATGGTGTTGGTGCTGGCGCTGGCCCCGCTGTTGACCGGCTGGATCCGGCTGGTCAAATCCCGGCTGGTCGGACGGCGGGGGGCGTCGGTGCTTCAGCCCTACCGCGACCTTGCCCGCCTGCTGCGGAAAGAGGTGGTGTTGGCGGACAACGCGTCCTGGCTGTTCCGGTCCGTTCCCTATGTGATGTTCACCGCCATCTGGCTGGCCGCCGGGCTGGTCCCGGTCTTCACCACCGATCTGGCGCTGGCCCCCACCGGCGACCTCATCGCGCTGATCGCCCTGCTGGGGACCGCGCGCTTTTTCCTGGCGCTGGCGGGGATGGACACCGGAACCAGCTTTGGCGGCATCGGCTCCTCGCGCGAGATGATGATCGCGGCGCTGGCCGAACCGGCGATGCTGATGGTGGTGTTTTCCGTCGCCGTGCTGGTGCGCACCACCTCGCTGGCCGAAATCGCCGTCTACATGATGGGCGGGACCGTGGGCCTGCGGGTGTCGCTGGCGCTGGCGCTGATCGCGCTGGTGATGGTGGCGATCGCCGAAAACGCCCGCATCCCCATCGACAACCCGGCCACGCATCTGGAGCTGACCATGGTGCACGAGGCGATGGTGCTGGAATATTCCGGCCGCCATCTGGCCCTGATCGAGGGGGCGGCGATGCTCAAGCTGCTGCTCTACGCCGCCGTGATCGCCTGCGTTTTCGCCCCCTGGGGCATGGCCACGCCGACGCAGGGCAGCCTGTGGATCGGTTTGCTGAGCTTCCTGGCCAAGCTGGCGACGGCAGGGGCCGCGTTGGCGCTGTTCGAAACCAGCATCGCCAAGATGCGCGTGTTCCGGGTGGGCGAGTTCCTGGGCGGGGCGCTGCTGCTCAGCCTGCTGGGGGCCATCTTCCTTTACGTCTCGCGGGGGGTGTGAGTGATCGACATCGGTTACGACGCGGCCCATCTGCTCGGCGCGCTGGTTCTGATGACCAGCTTTGCGCTGCTCTATCAACGGCGGCTGTTCTCGCTGCTGAACGTCTTCACCGTCCAGGCCCTGGCCCTGAGCGGGGCGGCGGCCTGGCAGGCCTACGCCCACGACGAGCCGCACCTCTACATCACCGCGCTGCTGACCCTGACCCTGAAGGCCATCGCCATCCCGGTGGCCCTGCACCGGATCATCCAGCGGCTGCACATCGAACGCACGGTGGAACCGGCGCTGGGGATCGGCCTGACCATGGTGGCGGGGGTGTCGCTGGTCACGCTGTCGATCCTGCTGGTGCTGCCGGTGACGGAGAACGCCACCGCCCTGACGCGCGAGGATCTGGCGCTGTCGCTGTCGGTGGTGCTGCTGGGGCTGTTGATGATGATTTCCCGGCGCAACGCGGTCAGCCAGGTCGTCGGCTTCATGTCGATTGAAAACGGCCTGATCCTGGCGGCGGTCGGGGTGGCGGGGATGCCGCTGGTGGTGGAGATGTCCATCGCCTTTTCCGTCATGGTCGCCTTCATCATCTTCGGCATCTTCCTGTTCCAGATCCGCGAGCGGTTCGAAACGCTGGACATGCGCAAGATCGAGAGCTTTCGGGGGGAAAGCGATTGACCCCGGCCCTGCCCATCGTGTTGATCGCGCCGCTGGTGATGGCGGCGCTGCTGGCGCTGGTCCCGAACTGGCGTCTGGCCTCCTGGCTGAACGTCGGGGCCTGCGCGGTGACGTTCGCGGCGTCGCTGGCCCTGTTCACCGCCAAACCGGCGGCCACCGCCATGCTGGTGCTCGACGCCTTCAACGTCGCCCTGATCGCGCTGACCGCCTTCGTCGGCCTGACCACCGCCGTCTTTTCCGCCGGGTACATCGGGCACGAGGTGGCGAGTGGCACGCTCAACCCGCTGCGCCTGCGCTTTTACCACGCGATGTTCCAGGCCTTTCTCTTCACCCTGCTGCTGGCGCTGTCGGCCAACAATCTGGGCGTGCTGTGGGTGGCGATTGAAGGGGCGACGCTGACCACGGTGCTGATGGTCAGCCTGTACCGCACGGCGGCCAGCATCGAGGCGGCGTGGAAATACTTCATCCTCTGCGGCGTGGGCATCGCGCTGGCCCTGTTCGGCACGATCCTGATCTATCTGGCCGCCCAGCCGGTGATGGGGCCGGGGCTGGCGGCGATGACCTGGACCCGGCTGCTGGCCGACGCCGCGCGGATCGAACCGAACATCCTCAACCTCGCCTTCGTCTTCCTGCTGATCGGCTATGGGACCAAGGTGGGGCTGGCCCCGCTCCACGCCTGGTTGCCCGACGCCCACGCCGAAGGACCGACGCCGATTTCCGCCGTGCTGTCGGGGTTGCTGCTCAACGTCGCGCTGTACGCCGTGCTGCGCTTCAAGATGCTGTTGGCGGCCAACGGGGCCGCACTGGCACCGGGGCCGCTGCTGATGGTGATGGGGCTGTCGTCGCTGCTGCTGGCCGCGCTGATGCTGTACCGGCGGCGCGACATCAAACGCTTTTTCGCCTACAGCTCCATCGAGCATATGGGCATCATCGCCTTTGCCTTCGGCATCGGCGGGCCGCTGGCCAATTTCGCCGGGCTGCTGCACATGGCGATGCACAGCCTGGCCAAGTCGGCGATCTTCTTCGCCGTCGGCCACGCGGTGCAGGCCAGCGGAACCCAGCGGATCGACGGCATCCGGGGGCTGACCGTCAGCCACCCCGCCTTGGGCTGGGGCCTGCTGGCCGGGGTGGTCGCCATCGCCGGGCTGCCGCCCTTCGGTGTGTTCATGAGCGAGTTCCTGCTCATCACCAGCACCTTTGCCCGCCAGCCCTGGTTGGGGGTGCTGCTGGTGTTGGGCATCGCGGTGGCCTTTGGCGCGCTGGTCCTGCGGGTGCAGCGTCTCTGCTTCGGCGCGCCCACAGGCGGCGCGCCGATCCATGGCACGCTGCTGCCGCTCTACGCCCATCTCGCCGTGGTCCTGGTGGCCGGTGTGTGGTTGCCCGCCCCGCTGGTCGCCTGGTTCCAGGCGGTCGCCGCGCTGCTGGGTTAGGGGAGGGGGCCGCATGACCGACCAGACTGACACCACACGCCTGTTTGATCGGCTCAACACGCTCGGCCCGCGCGCCGCCGCGCACCGGCCATGGCCGCGCCACGTCACCGACCGCACGGGCTGGCGGACGCTGATCGACGACTTGGACAAGGATGGCGGCCTTGCCCTGATCGGGCTGTGGGCCGATGCGGACGCCGGGGGCGTCAACGTCCACGCCGCCCTGCGCGACGAGACGGCGGGAACCGGTGCGGTGGCCGTGGTCACGCTGCCCTGCCCGGACGGGCGCTTTCCCAGCCTGTCCGCCGTCCGCCCGTCGGCGATCCGGTTGGAACGCGCGATCCAGGACCTGTTCGGCGTGACGGCCGAGGGGTTGACCGACCCGCGCCCCTGGCTGGATCATGGCCGCTGGGGCCTGCGCCATCCGCTGGCGGACAGCCCTTCCCCCACCGACGACTCCGCCGCCCCACCGCCCTATCCGGTCCTGCCGTGCGAGGGGGAGGGGCTGCACCAGATTCCGGTCGGCCCGGTCCACGCCGGGATCATCGAACCCGGCCATTTCCGCTTCACCGCCAACGGCGAAACCGTGGTGCGGCTGGAAGAACGGCTGGGCTATGTCCACAAGGGTGTGGAAGCCCTGATGCGCGGCCAACCGGTGGCGCGGGCCGCACGGATCATCGCCCGGCTGTCGGGCGACAGCACGGTTGCCCATTCCATCGCCTTCGCCCAGGCGGTGGAAGCCGCGCTGGGCCTCACGATCCCGCCGCGCGCGGTGTGGCTGCGCGCGCTGATGGCGGAGCTGGAACGGCTGGCCAACCATCTGGGCGACATCGGTGCCATCGCCAACGACGCCGCCTTCGCCTTCCTGCTCGCCCATCTCAGCCCGCTGCGCGAAGCGGTGGCGCGCAGCGCCGACGCCTGTTTCGGTCATCGTCTGATGATGGATTGCGTGGTTCCGGGCGGTGTTGCCCCCGACATCGCCGCCACCGGCCCGCAACGGCTGCTGGAGTTGGTCGCCGACCTGCGCCGCCGTTTCGCCCCGCTGGTCGCTGTGTATGACGGCAAAGCCTCGTTGCAGGACCGCACGCTGACGACCGGGATCATCCATCGCGGCCTTGCCAACCGCTTTGCGGCGGGCGGCTTTGTCGGGCGGGCGTCGGGACGGGGCGGGGACGCGCGGAAATCCCCCGGCTACGCCCCCTACACCGATCTGGAATTCGAGGTTCCGGTCTTGACCGAGGGCGACGTCAACGCCCGCGTCTGGATCCGCATCCGCGAGGTGGAGCAATCGCTGTCGCTGATCGAACAGATCATCCGGCGCATGCCCGGCGTGCCGCGCGGCCCCGATGGCATCACCCCGCCGCCGTTGTTGAGGCTTCCATCCGTGGGGGAGGAGCGGGAAGGGATGGCGCTGGTCGAATCCTTCCGGGGCGAGATTCTGACCTGGGTGCGGATCGCCGCCGATGGCACGGTGGCGCGCTGCCACCCGCGCGATCCGTCCTGGCTCCAATGGCCGCTGCTGGAAGCGGCGATCGAGGGCAACATCGTCGCCGACTTCCCGCTGTGCAACAAGTCGGTCAACGGTTCCTATTCCGGCCATGATCTGTAAGGAGAGCGCCGCGTGTTCAACCACATCCTGCGCGCGCTGACCAAAGGCCCGGTGACGGAACCGGCCCCATCCCCGTCAACCGACGGTCTGGCCGAACTGGCCGGACGGGTCGATGCGGTCTCCCGCGCGCGGCTGGGCCGCAGCCTGTCGATCCGCGCGGTGGACGCCGGGTCCTGCAACGGGTGCGAGCTGGAACTCCACGCGCTGAACAACCCGATCTATGACCTGGAACGCTTCGGCCTGCGCTTTGTCGCGTCGCCGCGTCACGCCGATGTGCTGCTGGTCACGGGGCCGGTGACGAAAAACATGGCGGAGGCGCTGCGCCGCAGTTGGGACGCCACGCCCGATCCGAAATGGGTCGTTGCCTGCGGGGCCTGCGCCATCGATGGCGGGGTGTTCGCCGGTTCCTACGCCTGCGTCGGCCCGGTTGAGGCGGTCATCCCGGTTGACCTGCGCATCCCCGGTTGCCCGCCGCGCCCGGCCGAACTGCTGGCCGGGTTGTTGAGCCTGCTGGAACACAGCGCCGCAAAAGAGTAGGAATCACGCGCCTTCGGATGGCGAGCGCAAGAGAGCGGCCGCGCCTTGCGGCCCCCCCTCCTGAGTTCAATGACTGTTGTTCAATGACCGTGGCCCTCGGCCAACCCAAGTCGACCCTGCGGCGACAGGCGCTTGATCGTTTCCACAACGCGGGATTCGATCTCGGCGCGCACGGCATCGTCTGCGGCCCGGCTGCTGTCAAACAGGGCGCGAATCCGCTCGGGATCGAACGGACTGGCGATCAATTCGGTGCGCAGCCGCGCTCCGAAGTCCGTGCGTGCCGCGTGCATCCGCACAAACAACGGGCGAGCATCGTCCAAGGCGCGGCGCAAAATCGCCGCGTCTTCCGGTGACAAACGCTGCGTCACATCGTCAATAAAACGGACAATCGCCTGTTCCGGGCTCGGCGGCGGTGGGCGCAAGGCGTGGGCCACGACGAATCCACCGGCGAGCATATTGACAGCCAAGGACCCAATCAAAAGATACCAGGGCCAACGGCGCCGGGCGGTCGGCGTCATCGTATGCCTCCCAAAGAACTGACGATCATCACCCCCGACAGGTCAGGCGCGCGCGCAGCCCCCGGCAGAGTGATGATGCCCTGATGATATGTCATGAACCCCAGAAATCCCATCATGGCGAGAAACCCCACCGTCGGGACGATGCGCAAGGGTGGCTTGGCGATGAACCAGGGCACAGCGTCCGGAACGCCTTGTTCCTCAATGCGCGCGGCGATGCGTTCGAACACCCGCTGCTCCCGCTCCAACGACACGGCCGGGTTGGTGGCTTCGTCCAGCAACGCGTCGGTCAAGGCCGCGTCGGCCAGGATGGCGCGCGCCTCGTCGCTGTGGCCAAGCAGCTCCTGCGCCGCGTGTGCGGCGTTGGCGGGCCAGCGGTCAAGATCGGCCCCATGGAGCGAAGCGTAACGGGTGAACTGTTTGAGCGTCATCATGGCCGTGCGCCGTCCTTCTGACGGATCAGGGGTTGAAGCCGGGCGCGTACTGTTTTGCGCGCCCGCACCAGCAGACTTTCCATGGCGGAGACCGAAACCTGCAAAACCTCGGACGCTTCCGCGCAACTCATCTCCTCATGATAGCAAAGACTGAGCGCGGCGCGCTGCCGGTCCGGCAAAGCGGCGATGGCGGCGTCCACCTCAGCCCCGATCTTGCGACCGTCCACCAGGGTTTCCGCGCTCCACGCCGGATCGGCCATCTCCTCGGCGGCGTCCAGCGGGGCGAAGGTTCGCCGCCGCCGGTAATCAATGGCACGATTCACGACGATCCGGTAAAGCCACGTCGTGAATCGGGTCCCATCGCCCCGCCACCGGTCGGCGTTGGCCCAAATCTGGAGAAACACATCCTGCGCCACCTCCTCGGCGTCGCTGGCGTTGCCGACAACCCGTTGGGCCAAGGCAATGCTGCGGCGCAGATGTCGGCGCGTCAGAAGTCCGAACGCTTTGCGATCTCCGGCAGCGGCGTCCGCCATCAACGCTTCGTCGGATATCGTTTCATCTTCCCTAGGCTGCACGCCCGTGTCCGTTCGCTCCAGGTTGCTTTCGGAAGATTATACGGGGTGACGGCGGGAGTCCTGCGCGCAGAAGACGCAGTTTTTGCATAGGGAAATCCCGGATCGGGATGCGGATCATATTTTCCATAACTAAAATTATGGATTTTCTCATTATTTCGTCATATGGAATTAAATTCCAAAAACTTGCCAAACCTCAATCGTCTGCTACACTGATGGTCCTGAATTCGTTGCGGCTTCATGGCTTGCCTTCTTTCACCTCCGCGCTCGATGGGAGTTCAAGAGAATCATGGTGAACAGCGTTGTGTCCTATCGGCGCGTTGGTCGTGTCGGTGTCATCACCGTTGATTACCCACCGGTCAACGCGGTGGGGCTTGCCGTGCGCGCCGGATTGGTGGCGGCGCTGGCTCAAGGGGTTGAGGATGCGGATGCCGCCGTGTTGCTGTTGGTCGCCGCTGGACGCACCTTCATGGCCGGAGCCGACATCCGGGAATTTGGCAAGCCGCATCAGCCGCCGATCCTGCCAGAGGTGATCGCCGCGTTCGACGCCTGCCCCAAAACCATCGTTGCGTCCATCCACGGCACCGCGCTGGGCGGGGGGTTGGAAATTGCCATGGCCTGTCATTACCGCGTAGCACTGCGCAGCGCCAAGTTGGGGATGCCGGAGGTGAAGCTGGGCCTGATGCCCGGATCGGGTGGGACCCAGCGCCTGCCCCGCCTCATCGGCCCAACCCGGGCGCTCGACATGATCCTGTCGGGTGATCCGGTGTCGGCGGCCCAGGCGCTGGCCGATGGCTTGATCGACGCGGTGGACGATGGGGAGGCGGCGCTGGCGGTCGGGTTGCGGGTGGCCGAACGCGCCTGTGCGGAAGATTGGCCTGCCCATCCAACCAGCGGCCGCACCGATCGCATCACCGGCATCGACCCGGCGCTGTTCACCGCCCAAAGGACGGCGCTGGACAAGCGCGCCCCGCACCTGTTTTCGCCGCAGCGATGCGTTGATGCGGTGGAGGCCGCCGTCACCCTGCCCTTTGCCGAGGGTGTGGCGCGGGAGCGCGCTCTGTTCCTGGCCTGCATGGAATCGCCCCAACGCGCCGGGCTGATCCACGCCTTCTTTGCCGAGCGGGAGGTGGCCAAGGTTCCCGGCCTGCCCGCCAACACGCCAAAGCGCGACGTGCGGACGGTGGCGGTGATCGGGGCCGGGACCATGGGCGGCGGCATTGCCATGTGCTTTGCCAACGCCGGGTTTCCGGTGCGGTTGCTGGACACTGGGGCCGGCGCCCTCGACCGGGGAGTTCAGGCGATCGGGAGGATCTATGAGGCTTCAGCCCAAAAGGGCAAGTTGACCGCAGAGCAGGTCGACGCCCGCATGGCGCTGATCCACCCTACCCTGTCCTACGATGATCTGTGCGACGCGGATTTGGTGATCGAAGCCGCGTTTGAGAACATGGAGGTCAAGCGCCGCATCTTCGCGGAACTGGATCGGGTCTGCAAAGCCGGGGCAATTCTGGCGACAAACACCTCGACCCTGGACATCAACGCCATTGCCGACGCCACCCGTCGCCCGCAGGACGTGGTGGGGATGCATTTCTTCAGTCCGGCCAACGTCATGAAGCTGTTGGAGAATGTCCGGGGGGAGCGGACGGCCGAGGATGTCGTCGCCACCGTGATGGATCTGGCGCGGCGGATTGGCAAGGTGGGCGTGCTGGTCGGCGTCTGCTATGGCTTCGTCGGCAACCGCATCCTGCATCAGCGTGGGCGCGAGGTGATGACTTTGGTCGACGAAGGGGCAACGCCGGAGCAGGCCGACCGGGTGCTGACGGCGTTCGGCTTTCCGCTCGGCCATTTCGCCATGACCGATCTTGCGGGCGTTGATGTGGGTTGGCGCATCCGTGAACAACGGCGGGCGTCCGGTGACCCGGAGGCTCAAGCGGTCAATTGGCTGGATCGCCTGGCCGAACAGGGGCGGTTCGGGCAAAAGACCGGAGCCGGTGTCTACCGCTACGAGCCGGGCAGCCGCAACCCACTGCCCGATCCGGCGGTGGAGGCGCTGATCGCCGAGGATCGCGCGCAACGCGGTCTGACCCCGCGCCCGGTGTCCGATGACGAGATCCGCGACCGCTGCCTGTACGCGATGGTCAACGAAGCCGCCAAGATCCTGGAGGAGGGCATCGCCGCCCGTCCGGTGGACATTGATGCGATCTGGTTGCACGGCTACGGCTTTCCCGCCCACCGTGGCGGTCTGCTGTTCTGGGCCGACCAAGTTGGTTTGCCGGTGATCGCCAAGGCCATCGAGGGGTATCACACCACCCTGGGCGGCGCGCATTGGGCGCTGTCGCCCTTGCTCCGCCGTTTGGCTGACGAAGGGCGGGGTTTTTGTGACCTGTGACCGTGACGCCCGATCTCAGGTCCTCGCCAACCGCAACAGACGGTCGGCGAGGACCTGAATCGTCTGGGCATGGCCCTCCCGATGCTCGTGGGTGGTCATGGACGGGAACCATGGACGGACCGCCGTTCCCAACCGTGACCAATCCCCACCACCGCTCATCCGCCAGACCGGCGTTCCGACCGCCGCCGCCAACTCTCCAACGGCGGTCGGGGCCGTGATGACCAGATCCAGCCCGGCCATCAGGGCGGCCACCTGATCCAGGTCGTTGCGCAGGTCCAGATCGGGCCAGACCTGGATCGTTGCGCCGAAACGCCGCTTTACCTCCTCCAGTTCCGCCGTGCAGTCGTCGTATTGCAGGTTGATCAGGCGCAGGCCCGGAAGCGTCAGCAACGGCCCCCAATCGGTCAACCGGCTGTAGGAGCCGGCACGGTCCGCCGTGATCCGGCTGCTGCGCCAGCACAGCCCGACCGTCACCCCCGGCCCCAATGCCGCCAGCCGCTCACCCCAGCGCCGAACATCCTCGTTCAACGGGGTCAGAAAGGCCGCGCCCACCGGGAAGGAGGCCAGATCGGGCCGCATCCTTGCGGCGACATCGCCCATCGGGGCTTGGCAATCGGCGTCGCGCGGGTCGTCGGTCGGGGCGCGGATCACGGCACCGGGCAGGGCGCGCGCGAACAGACGGTGCAGGCGCGGATCGCATTCGACGATCACCCGTCCCGCCCGCGTCAACAGATCGGGCAGGGTTGTCGCGAACAGGATTTCGTCGCCCACCCCCTGCTCACCCCACACCAGAATCGTCCGGTCCGCCAGTTCCTCCCCCTCCCAGGCGGGCAGGGAGAAGCGGCGGGGCTGGGCCTCCCCACTGGCAAAGCGGGCGGTGTAATCGGCCCAGCCCCCGGTCAGATCACCCGCCGCCAACCGCAGCAACGCCCGATTCATCCGCGCGTCCACGCGCGCCGGATTCAGGCGCAAGGCGCGCTCCGCGCCACGCCTTGCCGTCGCCCAATCGCCGCAGACCTGCGCGGCATGGCCATGGTTGAGCTGCGCGTCGGCCAGGGCGGGGTTGAGCGCCAAGGCCCGCCGTTGCGCCGCTTGCGCATGATCCCAGCGTGCCAACCCCGCAAGCGCGGTTCCCAGATTGGACCAGGCCCGTGCGTGGGTTGGGGAAAGGAGCAAGGCCCGGCGATGCTGCACCGCCGCCTCGGCAAAGCGCCCCAGTGCCTTCAACCCCGCCCCGCCGGTGGTCCAGGCCCCGGCCAGCGTGGGCGACAGCGCTACGGCGACGCGGCAGGCCGCCGCCGCCGCCGCGTGCTGCTTGGCGGTCAGCAGCGCAGCCCCCAGATTTCCCCAACTTTCCGCCGAGTTTGGGCGCAGGCGTGCCGCGCGGCGGTGGCAGGCGATGGCGTGTGTGACCGCCGTGGCATCGCGTTCCCCCTGACCTTGCCGCAAAACGCCCAGATTGTTCAGCGCCTCGACGAAGGCGGGAAACAGGGCGAGCGCCCGACGCTGCTGGTCGGTGGCCTCCCCCAGCCGACCCAGCGACGACAGGGCAAGTCCCAGATTGCTGTGGCTGGCCGCGCGTTCCGGTTCCCGAGCCAGGGCGCGGCGGTGCAGGGCTTCGGCCCGCAGCGGATCACCCTGCCCGCGCCGGATCGCCCCCAGCAAATCCAACGTCGCCGACCGTTCCACCCCCAAGGCCACAGCCCGGTCCAGATGATTCGCCGCCTCGTCGCGACGACCAAGATGGAACAGGGCCACGCCCAACCCGGCATGGGCCTCGGCGTCCTGATTGTCCTGGGCCAACGCCGCAAGATACTGGTCCGCCGCCTCCGCCGCCCGGCCCAGATCATTGAGCAGAGCCCCCAACCCGAGCCGGGCGTCGGGGGCCTGAGGGTCGCGCGCGACCGCGTTGGTCAGGCAGGCCAACGCTTCCGACCGCCGCCCCATGGCGTGGAGCACGGTGCCAAGATTGGCAAGCGCCTGGGGGTAGTCCGCGCGCTGGGCCAAGGCCGCACGGTAACGCGCCTCTGCCTCCGGCAAACGGCCCAACTCCTGGAGCGCGCTGCCCAGATTGTTCAGCGCGTCGGGAAAGACAGGACGCAGCCGCAACGCACGCTCATAGGCGGCGGCAGCCTCGGGCAAGCGGCCCAGCGCTTGGAGAGCCGAGCCGAGATTGCCATGATAGTCGGCAACGTCGCCCCGCCGGTCGATGGCCCGCCCGATGAGTTCCACCGCCTGACTGTTCCGTCCCTGCTGATGCGCCACCACCCCGGCGAGGTGGAGCGCGTCCGGATGATGCATGTCCGCATCCAGGACGCGGCGGTAGCAGACGTCGGCTTGCTCCAAGCGCCCGGCCTGATGATGCCGCAGCCCCTCCGTCAACGCTGCCGCCATCAGCGCCGGATCAGGTTGCGGCGGAACGGGGGAGAGGGGAACGGGCGACGCAACCGGTGAAGGCGATGACGGGGCGGGGGCCAACGCGCGCAGCAGCCCCGCCATCTGGTCGAGCGTGTCGATCAGAGCGGTTCCCGGACGGGGTTGTATCAGGCGCATGGTGGGAAACCAGGGGCGGACCCGGGCACCAAGCTGGGTCCAATCCGGCGTACCAAAGCGCCAGACCGGTGCCCCGACCGCTCCGGCCAGTTCCCCCACCGACATCGCTGGAGAGATCACCAGATCCAGGTTCGCGATCAGGGCGGCGACCCCGTCAAAATCATCCTTCAGGTTCAGATCGCTCCACCGGTGCAGGCGCAGACCGAATCGGCGCTCCGCCGCCGCAACCTCCGCCTCGCAATCGCCGTACTGCAGAACCACCCAATGGACATTCGGGATGGCGAACAGCGGCCCCCAGTGATCGAGGTCTAGATAAGCGTGGCGGCGTTCCGTCGTGAGATGCTGGCTGCGCCAACCGATGCCGACGGTCAACCCCGGCCCCAAACCCGCCAAACGCTCGCGCCAGTGGCTCAACTGGGTGGGGTCGGGAACCAACCACCCGCCGCCAAGCCGGGGTGGAAAGGCGCTGAGGTTGGGGCGGACAACCCGCGCCAAGGACCCCATCGGCACGTGGCGGTCGTAATCGGCGATCATCAGCGTTTCCCGTCCCCGCCCGTCGATCTCTTCGGCGCGAACGAGGATGCCGGGAAAGGAACGGGCGAAGAGCGGGACCAGACGACGATCCACCTCGATGATGGTGGAGCGGGTTCGGGCCGCGATCTCTGCACACAGGCCAGAGAACAGGATGCTGTCCCCCACCCCCTGCTCGCCCCAGATCATCAGGCGTCGACCGGTCAAGTCCTCGCCTCGCCACGCCTGCGCACGCGGTTGCCGCCCTGCCCCAACCTGCCCGGAGGAAAAGCGCCACGCGTATCCGGCCCAGCCGTTTGCCAGATCCCCGCGCTCCAGCCGCAACAGCCCCTTGTTGAAATGGGCCAGCGCCAGATCGCCACGCAAGCACAGGGCGCGGTCATAGCTGCGCTCCGCCGTCGGATCGCCCATCCGTTGCAAGGCCAACCCTTGGTTGTTCCAGGCCTCGCCGTAACTTGGTTCCAGTGCCAGGGCGCGGCGGTAGCGGCGCACCGCCTCGGCAAAGTTTTGCCGCCCATGAAGGGCGTGCCCGTGGTTATTCCACAACACCGCACCGCCGGGATCGAGTTGCAAGGCCCGCCGGTGGCTGGCCTCGGCCTCGGTGAAGCGTTCGGCGTCGCGCAGGGCGTTGCCCAAATTGGACAGGGCTTCCGGTCGACCAGGGTCGAGCGCGATGGCGTTCCACCAAGCGGGCAACGCGTCCAGCCCCCGGCCCTGCGCCATGCGTGCGTTGCCCAGATTGTTCCACGCACCCGCCAGATCGACTTTCCGATCCAACGCGGCGCGATGCAGCGCTTCGGCCTCCGCCGGGTGGCCCTGTGCGGCGCGGATGGATCCCAGATTGTCATAGGGTTCGGCAAAATCAGGCTGTCCGCGCCGCGCCGCGTCGAAGCAGTAGGCGGCATCATCCAATCGATTCATCGCTTGAAGGAGAAGGCCGAAATTATTGAGAATAATAGGATTATCTGGATCACTCTTCAGAGCTTCGATGTAACGCGCGGCGGCTTCCTCCCACCGTCCGGCGGCGTGCAGGCTGGCGGCCAACCCGGTGAGCGCGGCGATGGCGCTGGCGGTATTGGCACCCCCAAGCGCCATCGCTTGCTCCAAGGCCGCGTGCGCGTCCGCGATCTGGCCGACCGCGCGCAGGCTGGCCGCCAGATTGGTCCAGGGGCGGGGGTCGCCCGGCAGGCGCTGGATGGCGGCCCGGTGCGCTGCGATCGCTTCGGGAAAGCGCCCGAGGTCATGCAGCAAAGCGCCCAGGTTGAGATGGGCGTCGGCCAACCCCGGCGAGAGCCGGGCGGCCTCTGCGTAATGCGGAGCCGCCCGCTCCCGTTGCCCCAGGGCTGCCAGCGCCAAGGCAAGGTTGAAGTGTGCTCCGGCGTGGTTGGGGTTGATCGACAGGGCGCGTTCCTGCGCGGCCACCGCTTCAGGCAACCGCCCCAGCGCCTGAAGCACCAATCCCCGATTGCCATGGAAATCGGCATGCCGAGCGTCCAGTTTGATCGCTTTATCAATTAAATCAACTGATTGATCATTTTTATTCACTTGATGCATGAGAACGCCGAGCAGATGAAGCGCGTCGGCGTGGTGGGGGTGCGCCCGCAAAAGCTTTCGGTACAGAGCCTCCGCTGCATCCAGTTCGCCGGCCTGATGCCGCGCCAACGCCTCGGCGAACACAGCGTCGATCTTCACAGATAATCTCCACTCAATCGAACAAGATCTTGTTTTGCTTGCTCTATAGCCGTGGACAGATCGCTTCCCGTCTTCGGGGCCAGGCTGCGCATGCTGGGAAACCAGGGTCGTGTCCCAGTCCCCAGATGCGTCCAGTCCGGCCCACCAATCCGCCAAACCGGAATTCCCAGCGCCCCCGCCAATTCACCCGGTGACGACGCCACGGTGAGCACCAAATCCAAACCGGCGATCAGTGCGGCGGTCCGCTCCAGATCGGCGGTCTGGTCCAGGTCAGGCCAACGGTGGATGGTCACGCCGAACCGTCGCTCAACCTCAGCAATCTCGTCCTCGCGCTTGTCGTATTGCAGACTGACAAGGTGCAGATTGGGCAGGCGCAAGACCGCCTCCCACTGGGCAAGCGTGGTGTAGGCGGTCCGGCGGCTGGCGGTGACACGGCGACTGGTCCAGGCAATACCGACCCGAAGCCCCGGCCCGAGAGCGTCCAGGCGAGTGCGCCACAGCGCGGCCTCCGCCGGGTCGGGGCGCAGCCAACCGTTCCGCGCCGGGAAATCCGCCAACCGGGCGCGCAACAGCCGGGGGAGCGAGCCAAAGGGCAGATGCGCGTCAGCCTCCACCGGGCCAGTCAGCGCGGCCCGCACGACCGCCGTCGGAATGGAACGCTGGACCAGCCCGACCAGACGGGGATCGCATTCAATCACCACCTGCCCGATCCGCCCGCTGCCCACCAGATCGGGCAGGATCGAACCGAACATCAGTTCGTCCCCCAGCCCCTGCTCTCCCCACACCAACAGCCGACCGCGAGGCAGATCCTGTCCTTGCCATTCCGGCATGGAGCGCGCTGGCAGCGCTCCCAACCGTCCGGAGGTGAAGCGGTCTGCGTAGTCGGCCCACCCCGCCGTCATCCGTCCCAGCCGCAGGCGCAGCAGGGCGCGGTTGAAGCGGGCGGTTGATTCGCCGGGATCACAAAGCAAGGCGCGGCTGAAACCGCTTTCCGCCTCCCTGTCATTGCCATAATCCTGGTGCGATTGCCCAAGATTGGAATGGGCGGCGGCGTAATCGGGACGCAGCGCCAAGGCCCGTTGTTGCGCCGCCATCGCCTCCCTGGTCCGGCCTTGCAGGCGGTGGGTGTTGCCAAGGTTGGTCCACGCCTCGGTCAGGTCGGGCACGAGCCGCAAGGCGCGATGGAAGGCGTTGACGGCCCCAGCCAACCGGTCCTGAGCGTGCAGCGACAGGCCCCAACCGTTCCATCCCACCGCCTCGCCGGGTGTCAGGATGGCGCTGCGGCGGTGCAACGCGTCGGCCCGCCCCCCCCGACGCTGAACGGCCAACGCCAAAGCCAAGGCAGCCCCCCCGTTGTCCGGTCGCAGTTCCAGCGCGGTGCGCAAGGCGGCCTCCCCCTCCTCGACCCGATCGAGATCAAGCAATGCCAACCCCAAGGCGGTGCGCGCGTCCGAGCGATGGGGAAACCAAACCAAAACCTGCCGCAACAGTGGTTCTGCCTCGGTTGGGCGATTCAGCCGTTGCAGCACCGCCCCCAGATTGCCCATGGCGTCGGCGTAATCAGGACGGGCGCGCAAGGCGTCGGTGTAGGCCACCGCCGCTTCGTCGAAGCGACCTTGCGCGGTCAGGGCGTTGCCCAGGGTGTTCGCGGCCTCCGGGAACGGAGCGCGCAGACGCAAGGCCGCGCGGGCCGCCGCTTCCGCCTCCCCCACCCGACCCAAGGCATGGAGGGCGTAGGCAAGGTTGGCGTGGTAATCGGGAACCGTGCGGTTGGCCGCCACCGCCTGACCGATGCGGTCGGCAGCCTCGGTGAAGCGTCCGGTTTGGCAGGCGATCATTCCCAGAAGATGCAGCGCGTCGGGATGGCGCGGTTGAAGCGCCAGCGCCTGCCGGTACAGGGCTTCCGCCTCCGTCAACCGCCCGGCCTGATGCAATGGAACGGCTTGCCCCACCAGAGCGTTTGCCTTTGCCAGCGCGACGGGTCCGCTTCCACCGGCGTTGGACGCCCTGCGTTGATTCCGGTTCATGCCCCGCTTTCCCACCGCTTCCAGCCATCGGCCACCATAAGCCAATAGCATGTTTCGGCAGGAAACACAGGGCAGTGCGCAGGACACAACGCCTGACAACGCCGATGCGGAAATTTTCCCGCATCAACGCCAAACAAGGTAGATTTGCCGGATCGACTGGCGACGGTCCTCCCCGTCGCCGTACCAGGGGTCGGTTTGCGACCCGGCAACAGGAACGCCACCATGGACATGATCGAACAGACGCTGGCCGTTGCGACCGGACATCATCGCGCCGGTCGCACCGAAGAAGCCGAGCGGCTGTATCGCGATGTGCTCGACGCATCGCCCGGCCACCCCGATGCGCTGCATCTGCTGGGCGTGATCGCCCTGCAAAGCGGTCGGGCCGCCGATGCGGCGGATCTGATCGGCAAGGCGGTGGTGAGCGATGCTGGTTCCCCCCTGTTCCACGCCAATCTCGGCCATGCCCTCCACGCCTGTGGTCGGACCCACGATGCGGCGCTCAGCTTCGCCCGCGCCTTGACCCTGCTGACCAACGAGGGCGAAGGGTGGAACAACATTGGGGCGTTGGCCAACCTGATCCGCCGTTACGACGACGACACTCGCCGTGCGGCGGCGGCGGTGGTTGATGCCGGGTATGGAATGGGCGATGTCATGCGCCGCAATTCTCTTCTGTTCCTGCTGTCGGGGGACGTCGCGCATTACCAGGCATTGGTTCAGGCGGTTCTCGACGATCCGCTGCGGTTTTCCGTGCCTTCGCTGCATTACGCCTATTGGGGTATGGCGATGCAGTTGTTTCAGGGGCAAGCGCGTTCCGGCGATCTCGGCGCCTTTTCAACCGGCCCGCTTCGGCAATTCTATCGCCTGCTGGTCACGGAAACCTCCCGGCGTTATGGCTTGGCCGTTCGCGTCCGCCGTGCCCAGCCGCGCACAACCATCAAGCGGGTGGCGGTCATCACCAACCAGATGTTGGGCCAGGGCCACCAACCGACGGTCGACGCCTTTGACTACGCCCGCCGCTTGCAGAACGAACAGGGATGCGAGGTCGTCATCATCAACCCCAACGCCATGGCGGTGGCGGGCGAAAATGGTTTTGTGCCTGAATACAGTTACAACGTGTCGGAAGACTACACGGGCAACCAGACCATCAGCGCTTTTGGTGCCCAGGTGCGGATGATTTCCTTCCCGCAAAAACATTTCGACGAGGACAAGCTGCACGCCATCATTGACGCGGTGGAGGGGTTCGACCCCGATGTGATCGTGTCCTTTGGTGGTGCCAACACCATCGCCGACCTGTTCGCCCGCACCCGCCCGGTGGTCTGTCTGCCGACCTCGACCGGCGTGCCGCCGTCTCTGGCCCGACTCATTCTGGGATGGGGGCCGGAAGACAGCGCGGACGGTTGGCCGGACGAGGTTCGCGATCGCTTTCGTCCCTTCTCGTTCGGCTGGCGGCTGCCCGATGGCGGCGCGCCGCTGACCCGGGGCGATTTCGGACTGGACGAGGGAGGGCCGGTCTATGTTGCCGTCGGCAACCGGCTGGATCACGACGCCCACAGCGCTTTCCTGACCCAGATCGACGCGTTGCTCGACCGCGTGCCCACCGCAAGGGTGGCTTTTGCCGGCGCGGTGGAGAGTCTGCCCGCCCGTGTTGCCGCGCTGCGCAACGCCGCTCGCGTCGATGTGCTGGGCCATGTGGATGATGTGCGCGCGCTGTACCGGGTGGTCACGGCCTATCTGAATCCCGCCCGCTCTGGCGGTGGCGGCAGCGCGGCCTTTGCCTTGGCCGAAGGTTTGCCGGTGGTCACGCCCGCCGGTGGTGACGTGGCAAGCGTCGTTGGGGCGGCCTTTATCGTGGCGGATGAGGCGGCGTTCCTGGACCGCGCCGTCGCGCTGGCCGAAAACCCGACCTTCCGCGCGGAGCAAGCCGCGCTCGCCCGCAGCCGTTACGCGGAAACCGGCGACCGTGCCCGTTCGGTCGAACGGTTGATGGCCTATGCGCTGGAAGCGCAGACACTCTGATGTCCTGCCACGGCGGGGCAGTCGGTTGCCCCGCCGGTTCGTCGCATCTCACAAACCGAGATACGCCTGTCTGACCGCCGGATCGTCCAGCAACGCCACCCCGCTGCCCGACAGCACCACCCGGCCATTTTCAAGCACATAGGCGCGCTGGGCTATCTTCAGCGAGGCCGCAACGTTCTGCTCGACCAGAATGATGGTCATGCCGTCGGCGGCCAGCGCGCGGATGATGCGGAACAGTTCCTGCACCAGCGCGGGCGACAGGCCGAGCGAGGGTTCATCGAACATGATGAGGTCGGGCTTGCCCATCAGGCAGCGGCCGATCGCCAACATCTGCTGTTCGCCGCCCGACAGCGTGCCAGCCGCCTGATCCATCCGTTCCAGCAGGCGGGGAAACAGGGCCAGCACCCGCTCCATCGTCGGCTTGGCCGACGCGCGCGCGCGCGGGATCACCGCCCCCATCTCCAGATTCTCGCGCACGCTCAGGCTGGGGAAAATCTGCCGCCCTTCGGCCACTTGGCCGACACCAAGATTGCACACAGCGTGGCTGGGCAGCCCGGCGATCTCCTGCCCGCGAAAGCGGATGCTGCCGCGCGCGGGCTTCAGGATCCCGGCCACCGTGCGGATCAGCGAGGTCTTGCCCGCCCCGTTCGCCCCCACGATGGCGGTCGTCGATCCCTCCGCCACCTCCAGCGTCACACCGTCGAGCGCCTGGGCGTCGCCGTAAAACAGATCGAGATTGGAGACGGACAGCATGGCGGACGCACCGGAAAGGACGGAACGGGGAGGCGCACTGTAACGCGCGCGCCACCCGATTTCACCCATCCTTGTCTGTCGCCGGTCAGTTGGTGAAACGTCACTTGGCGAAAAACAGCGCGCTCATCGTCAACCCCACGGCGATGATGCCGCCGCGCAGGATCGGTTGCGGAATCTTGCGGCCAACCCGCGCCCCGGCATAGCCGCCCGCCACCGCCGCCAGCACCATCAGCGCCGCCTTTGGCCAATCCACCGCCCCACCGACCGCATAGGTCGCCACCGCAATCGCGGTCAGCACGGTGGAAAACAGGTTCTTCAACCCGTTCATGGCGTTCAGGTTGGTCATGCCGAACAGGCTCAACTGCGCCAGCAGCAGAATGCCCAAGCCGCCGTTGAAATAGCCGCCATAGACCGACACGGCGAACAGGGTGCCGAGCAGCGCGCCGCGCCCGTGCAAGCCGACCGACCGCAACCGGGCGGCCAGGGCACCGCCAAAGGCGAACAGGCCGGTCGCCGCCAACAGCAGCCACGGCACGATGCCGCGAAACACCGCGTCGGGCGTGACCAGCAGCAGCGCCGCCCCCACCAGCCCACCGGCCAGACTGACCAGCGCCAGCAGCGGCAAGCCGACGTCGCCGACCGGCGTCACATCCTGCCGATAGCCATAGAGGCCGCTGGCGTAGCCCGGCAGCAGCGCCACCGTTCCCGTCGCGTTGGCGGCCACCGGCGGGACCCCGGCGTAGATCAGCGCGGGCAGGGTCAGAAAGCTTCCCCCGCCCGCGACGGCGTTCATCGCGCCCGCCAGAAAAGCGGCGGTCAACAGCAACAGCTCGGTCATTGGGTCCGTTCGCGCAGTTCCCGGCGGATGATCTTGCCGGTGGTGGTCATGGGCAGGCTGTCGAGGAACGCGATGGCGCGCGGGTATTCATGCGCGGCCAGCCGGGTTTTGACATGCTCCTGGATCGAGGCGACCAGCGCGTCGTCCACCTCCACCCCGTCCTGAAGCACGATGAAGGCCTTGACGATTTCGGTGCGCAGCGGGTCGGGAACGCCGACCACGGCGGCCATGCGCACGGCGGGGTGGCCGATCAGGCAATCCTCGATCTCACCCGGACCGATGCGGTAGCCGGCCGAGGTGATGACGTCGTCGTCCCGACCGACGAAACGGATGTAGCCCTCCTCGTCCATCTCGCCCTGGTCGCCGGTGATGAGCCAGTCACCGATGAATTTGGCCGCCGTGGCCGTCGGGTTGTTCCAATAGCCCAGGAACATCACCGGATCGGGCCGCCGCACCGCAATCAAACCCAGGCTGTAGGGCGGCAGGCGGTTGCCCTGCCCGTCGATCACCGCGACATCGTGGCCGGGGGCTGGGCGTCCCATGATCCCCGGTTTGGGCGGCATGAAGCGGGCCGAGGACGACACCAGCATGTTGCATTCGGTCTGGCCGTAAAATTCGTTGATGGTCAGGCCGAAGGTCTGGCGGCCCCATTCCAGCAACTCCGCCCCCAACGTCTCGCCACCGCTGGCCACCGACCGCATCCGGTAGGCGTGGCGGGAGGCCGGATCGTTGACCGCCCGCATCATCTTCAGCGCCGTGGGCGGCAGGAAGGCGTTGCGCACCTGGAAGTCCGCCAGCAGACGGAACGCCGCCTCGCCGTCGAACTTCTCGAAACGGTGCGAGACGACGGTGACGCCGTGGTGCCAGGCGGGCAACAGAACGTCGAGCAGACCGCCGATCCACGCCCAATCGGCGGGCGTCCAAATCCGGTCCCCGGCTTGCGGGAACCCGTCGTGCGACATCTCCACCCCCGGCAGATGGCCCAGCAACACGCGGTGGGCGTGCAGCGCCCCCTTGGGCTGGCCGGTGGTGCCGGAGGTGTAGATGATGATCGCCGGATCGTCCGCCGCCGTGTCCACCGGGGCGAAGACGTCGGACGCGGCGTCGGTCAGGGCGTGCCAGTCCAGGCACCCCTCAGGGGCGGGGCCATCCTCTCCGTCGGCCATGTCGATGCGGAAGACGGCGCGCAGGTCGGGCAGGCGGTCGCGAATCGCGGCGATCTTGGCGGCTCCCACCGCGTCCGTCACCACCGCGCGCGCCCCGCAATTGGCCAATCGGTATTCCAGCGCCTCAACCCCGAACAGGGCGAACAGCGGCACGGCGACACCGCCCATCTTGCAGACGGACAGATGGGAGATCGCGGTTTCCGGGGCTTGCGGCAGCAGGATGCCCACCCGGTCGCCGCGCGCCACCCCCTGCCCGACCAGGACATTGGCGAAACGGTTCGACCGCGCGCGCAGATCGGCGAAGCGGTACTCCTCCACCCCGCCATCGCGGCGCTTGTGGATCAGAGCCAACCGCTGGGGATCGGCGTCCGCCCAGCGGTCGCAGACATCCACCGCAATGTTGTAACGGTCCGGCACGCGCCACACAAAGCGATCGCGCACCGCCTCATAGCTGTCACCCTCCGGCAGCATGGCGTTGACTCCCCTGGTCGTTTTTTTGCCCTGGATTGCTTTTGGTCGGCACCTGTTGCGCCGTTGAACGGATCATAGGGGTAAGCAACGGATCGCGTCACGCCCGCCGACCGGATGGCGGGTCTGCCATGCGCGCATCCCGGAAACGGTGAGGCGTCAGGCGCGGATGCGCGGTTGGCTGCGGGCGCGCGGGGCGGTCAGGGCACGGGCGATGCGGATCGCGCCATCTCCGTCTAACGGCAGCCCTGCGGCCACCGCCGCCATGGCAGACCGCCGCGTCGGGTCGGTCCACAGCGCCAGCGCCGCGTCGGAAATCGCCGCCACCGCGTCGCCGCCGCGCGCGTCCACCGCGTCGCACCAGCCCAGCGCCGCCGCGTCCCAGCTGGCCATCGCCTGGTTGTCGGCCGTCACCACCAGCAGAGTCGGAACCGCCAAGGCGGCCAATTCCCCCATCGTGCCACCACCGGCCGACACCGCCAGCCCGGTTTCGGCCATGACCGCGCCCATGCGCGGGCAATCGATCTGCGCCGCCACACCCGGCCCCAATCGCTCGGCCAGGGCGGCCACATCCGCCGCGCGCGGGTTGCTGCCACCCACCACCGCCAGCAAACGGCACCCCTCCGGCCGCCGCGCGGCCAGCCGTTCCAGAAGCGGCCCGGTCAGGCCCAACGGGTCGGAGCCGCCGAAGGTCAGCAGCAACACAGGTCGGTCAGCGATGGCCCGCCGCGCCTCTCGCGCCGCCAACCGCACCTCGCGCCGCAGGGGGGCGTAGCCGGGGCCAAGCAGCAGCGCCGCGCCAGGGGCCATGCGGTCGTAGGGAAGACGGTCGGCCTGCGGGGCAGCGTTGACGACCAGATCGGCGTACAGCGCTCCGCCGTCGCCCAGATCGTCCCAGGCCAGCACCCGGATGCGGGCGGCCTGCAAACCCGCGCGGTACGCCTCGCCGAAGCGATAACCGTCCAGCATCACCGCCGTGCAATGCTCCCGCCGCAAGGCTGAACGGGTGGCGGCCAGATCCGCCGCTTCCCCCACCGGCCCGGCGATGGCGATCCGTCGAAAGCCGTCACGATCCAGGCGTTGATCCATCGCCGGAGTGGATTCCGCGCTGGCGAACAACACCTCGTGCCCCTCGTCGCGCAGCGCTTCCGCAACGGCAAGGCATCGCATCACATGCCCCGTACCAACGGCGGGAGAAGCATCGGCGCGGACGAGGATGATGGCCATCGGTGTTTGTCCGTCTGCGCAGCCGTTTGGTCAGAAAGGACCCTGGAACTGCACGTGATGGGCGATTGTGGTGTGTTCCAGGTCGTGTGTCCAGATGGGTGCGCCGGGATGGGACGGCCTTGGGGCAGAGCGGTATCGCCATCGCACATCGATGCGCGGCCAGAGGGTGTTGACGATCAAACGTCGCCCCCGACTATCACGCCGCCCGCCGCCGCCAGGCTTTCCGGTGTGCCAATGTCGATGAAGCGCGCCTTGGCGATGTGGGCGTGCAGGCTGCCGGGCGGTGCCTTTTCCAGCACGTCGCGTTCCAGCGACACGGCCCCCTCCGCAATCAAGCGATCCAGGAATGCCGTGGAGAACAGGTAGACACCGGCGTTGATCGTGCCGCTTCCCGGGGACTTCTCCACGAAGCGGCGGATGCGGCTGTCAGGCCCGATCTCCACCCGGCCATATCGGGCGGCATCCTCCACGGTCACGCACAACACCGACGCTTCGGCTCCGGACAACCGATGTGAAGCAACGAAGGCACGCAGGTCGGCATCCAGAAAAGTATCGCCGTTCACGACCAGAACGGTGCCGGATCGCAATTCGCCACGCACGAAACCAAGGGCACCGGCCGTTCCCAGCGGGCGCGGCTCAATCTGGCAAACCACATCCATGGATCCGGCGGAATCGCCCCGAGCCAACCAGGCGGTCACGCGGTCGGCCAAATGCCCAAGGCAGAGCACCACCCTCCTCGCACCAAAGCCGCCAAGATAGTCAAGGAGATGGCCCAAAAACGCCCGTCCAGCAACCGGGGCCAGCACCTTTGGTGTGTCGCCCAACACACCACGGATCCGGGTCCCCAAACCACCGGCCAGAACGGCCACGTCAATGTTGGCAAGCGTGTCCTCAGACCTCAACCGACTGTCCTTTCCTGCAAAACGTCCGCCTCCTTCCGCAGTTTACGACGAAGCGCGATCCAGGTCATTGATCGAATGTGATGGATGGCAGCGTCGTCAAACCGCCATCCAATCAACCTTCGACAGCATAGGTCGGTGTGTCACTGAACACAGAAATTCAGAAAGGCGCTGTGCTTCGCGTGTTCACAGGGGTTCAGTGCAGCAAGCAACCCATCGGCGGCTCTGCCGCAATCAACCTCTCAAGCGTAAAGACGGGAAAGGTCCAAGATTGCCTCATGCCCACGCGTGTTAGGCGGTTCTGGAGACCAAAAAGCAACCAGACCAAGCCAACAAGTCATGCAAACAGACTGAAACTTCCCATCAGCTTTTGGGTCCCTGTCTGCCCAGTCGGAATTGAATTCATTGAACTGATCGCTGAGTTCAAACCATCCAACATCTGCTGTTGAGCCTGACTCATCTGAAACGGGCTGTCGCCCTTTCGTGGAGCCTTTGCAACAGTGTCGTAGTCCTGTTTGTACGTTCCCATGCTGAATTGAATCGCGTAATTCTTAGCGTCTTTTGCCGCTTCACCCTTTTCTCGGGTGACGCGCACCGTGTAATCCCCCTGATCCAGGCTCAATTCACCGCGCTGAAGGTTACGGAACGACTCATAGGCTTTGCCAGCGCTTTTGTTGCTGTCAGCAACAACTTGCCCCGTCTTGTTCAGCAACTGAACATTGACGCCCTGATCGCCGATCTGGCCCATCGTCGCTTCACCCTTGCTGGTGACGCGGAACTTGTAGAAGTCGACCGGATCATTGGCCCCCAAGGTCCCGACAACGTTCAGGCGGGTCACACCCTTAGACAGGATGCCAATATCCGTTGCAAACATGCGGCTGTTCGACGACGATTTGCGAACCTGCTTTTCATAACTCTGAACTTCAGACGCCGGGACTTGCGCCGATTGCTGGGACTGGACGCTGGCTATGGCGTTCTTAAGAGACTTGTTGAGGTCCGAAACCATCTGGCTGACGCTCGACAAACCGTCCGACATGATTCCGCCCTCCCCTCAACAACCGTGAAAAATTTCTGTTAAGACCGCATGGACTGTGCACGCAATCGCGAAACGGCAAACCCAGACGCCTACAAGGTAGTGGGAGTCCTGTTAATTGACAATTAATTTTCAAAGCCGCCTGTGCATCCTCCGCAGGATGTCGCCCGCCTCTGCGTAGACGTCGTTCGCTGTCCGGTCGGCTGCCATGCGGCATGATTGTGGTGATTGGCAGCGGTCCGTGTTTGCCGTAATTGGCTTTGGGATTGGCAGATCATTCGGAACGGTCAGAGGAGTGATCCAATCAGATGACATCAAAGGCACGCGCCTGGGTTCGAATGCCTTCGGGGCGACGTTTGGACCTGCTGAACCCGACGCCGTTCGATTGGGATGACGGCGACCTTGCCTTGGGCCTTGCCCGTACATACCGGTGGGGCGGTCACTCTGTCTGGCCCTTGCCCTTGTCGGTTGCCCAACACTCGATCACTGTGATGTTGCTGCGTCGCAACGCCTCCCCCACGGGCCTGGACCCACGCAGCGAGTTGAGAGAACTGCTGCACGATGCCGAGGAAGGGTTGCTGGGATTCGACTGCATCAGCGTCCTCAAACCATTTCTGGGGGAAGGGTTCAGGGCGTTGTCAGCGCGACTCGAAGAAGCGGTTTTTCGTCGTTACGCCCTGCCAGCTTGGACGGTGGAGGACAAAAAAGCACACAAGCGCGCGGATCGAATCGCTGCAGCCAGCGAAGCGGTGCATGTTGTCGGTTGGACGCCGGAGGAAGTGCGCAGGACCTTGAAGATTCCGTTCAAACCGCGTGCTGTCGACCCCCTGGTCGCGCGATATGGTTGCACCGCGTGGGAGCCATGGCCGCCCCAACAGGCCGCCCAGAGGTTTCTGGCGGAGTTGGAGCGGCTCGTGACTCAGATCAGGCGAGGCACCGGTTACACAACCCCGCCAGGGTTGGTTCCTCCAACGCCGAGCAATCCGACATCGGTTTGATCCGCGAGCGATTCGGTCGGCAAAGCATCGCCACCGATTTGGCCGGAGCACCGCTCCGCCAACTCCAGGATTGCCGCACGGATGAGCGGGTCGGGGATGCTTTGGAAATAACGCGCCAGCATCAGCGCTTCGCGTGATCCCAAGGTTGTCTCGGTCTCGGTTGAGCGCTGCGCGCCGCCCTCGCCATCCCCGGTGTTCGTGCGGCCTTCCAGGCCATCAAAAAAGACCGACACAGGGACCTTGAAGAACTGTCCAAGCTTGAAGAGTCGGCTGGACGACACCCGGTTGAAGCCACGTTCATACTTCTGAAGCTGTTGGAACGTCAGGCCAAGGGCCGACGCAACGTCACTTTGGCTCAATCCCGCCAGCATTCTCAACTCACGCAAGCGCTGCCCGACAAAAACGTCGACGTCGTTCAGGCCTTCCTTTTTTTCGCGTCCACGTCTTTTCATAGCAGTCCCCTCGGATGATTTGACAGACGCCCATCCTGAAAAAGACAAGCCAACCGCGTCCAGATCGAGAGCGACTGATACCGGAGATTGATTCGTCGGATCACGGGCATGATTTTTAACCCACCTAAGACAATCAAGGTCAATTGTCAACCTCAGCGGATGAATTTACTCCGTCAGTCAGAGACAATCGGTCCAATACTTAGCCAATAAGCATACGCGTCTTGATTGGTTATTTTATCAAATTTTGATCAACCGAAGGAAGCAGGCGGAGTGGTATCCCTGCCCCTGCATCCGGCAAAAGCCACCACACCGCTAGGCATATTTTGCCGATCACCCGGCAAAATATGCCGCCTCATTAACCCTCTGTTCATCAAGACGCCCCAGCATGCTAAGGTGATTCCTCGGATCGGCGCGGAACTTGCAGACATCCTTGTTGCGAACGCGAAACAGATGGATGGAGTGAGGATGCCCGGACGGACTCCAAGTGGGGATGGCGCGTGAACAATCTGATCCAGACCTTGCGCAACCTTGGCCCGGCTCGTCTTGCGGCGATCGGCGGCGTTGGCTTGCTGCTGATCGGCTTCTTCGTCTACCTGACGACGCGCCTCTCCACGCCGGAAATGGAGTTGCTGTACGCCGAACTTCAACCCAACGAGGCGGCGGCCATCGCGAAAAGCTTGGAAGCGTCCAAGATTCCGTTCACGGTGGACAAAACCGGGACCCGCATCACCGTTCCGGCCGATCAGGTTGGCCCGGTGCGCATGAAAATGGCGGCGCAAGGGCTGCCGTCGGGTGGATCGGTTGGCTATGAGCTGTTCGACAAGTCCGAAGGCTTTGGCGCAACCAGCTTCATGCAGAACATCAACCACTTGCGCGCGCTGGAAGGTGAGATGGCGCGCACGGTGCAGACCTTGAACGGCGTCCAGCAGGCCCGCGTTCATCTGGTGCTGCCCAAACGTGAGCTGTTTGCCCGTCAGCAGAACCCGGCCACCGCCAGTGTCTTTTTGAAACTGCGCCCCGGTGCCCAGTTGTCGCGCGAGAACATCCAGGCGATTCAGCAATTGATCGCCGCGTCGGTTCCCAATCTCGATCCCAGCCGCATCTCGATTGTGGACGACAAGGGGAAACTGCTGGCGCGCGGGACCGGCAACGACACCGCCGACGCCATGATGGCGAACGCGGACGAGAAGAAGCAGGCTTACGAAAACCGGTTGGCCCGTACGGTCGAGGATTTGCTGGGCCGCACGCTGGGCTATGGCAAGGTTCGTGCCGAGGTCTCGGCGGACTTGGATTTCGACCGCATCACCACCCAGTCGGACATCTTCGATCCGGAAAGTCAGGTCGTCCGCTCCACCCAGACGGTCAATGAATCGAACGAGAGCAGCGACCGCGATCCGTTGGCACCGGTCACGGTGGATCAGAACTTGCCAACAGCGCAATCG
The DNA here is from genome assembly GCF_003966125.1 of Azospirillum griseum. Classification (GTDB taxonomy): domain Bacteria; phylum Pseudomonadota; class Alphaproteobacteria; order Azospirillales; family Azospirillaceae; genus Azospirillum; species Azospirillum griseum. The sequence goes on along the minus strand of NZ_RXMA01000004.1, from coordinate 43,312 downwards.
GGCAACACCAACGGCCCGCTCTCGTCGAACAAATCCAGGCGCGCTGAAGAAACCATCAACTACGAGATCTCCAAGACCTCCAAGTCCCATGTTCGGGAGAGCGGCCAGGTTCGCCGGTTGTCGGTCGCGGTCCTGGTCGATGGCACCTATCAGCTGTCGAAGGACAACCCGCCCGCCTATCAGCCGCGCAGCGAGCAGGAGATTGAGAGCATCAAGGCGCTGGTCCGGTCGGCTGTTGGCCTGGACGCCGTGCGCGGCGACACGCTGGAGGTCATCAACATGCGCTTCTGGTCGCCGGAAGACGACATGCAGAAGCCGGAAGACCTCTTCATGGGGTTGGGCAAGGATGATGTGTTCCGCATCGCTGAGATGGTGGTGTTGGGCATCGTCGCTGTGCTCATCATTCTGTTGGTCATCCGTCCGTTGATCTCCCGCGCCTTTGAACGGGCCGACATGCAGGAGGACGACGAGATGGACCGCCTGCTGTCCGACCAGACCGGCATGCCGGCGGCGCTGGCCGCTCCGACCGGAGCCTTGGCTCAGGATCTGGCGTTGGAGGCCGCCCAAGCCGACGAAGAACTGGAGCAGATGATCGACATCAACCGGGTGGAAGGCCGCGTCCGCGCCTCCTCGCTGCGCAAGGTTGGTGAGATCGTTGACAAACATCCGGAAGAAGCCGTCTCGATCCTGCGCAACTGGCTGTATCAGGAGAGCTGAGCGATGACCCGCGTTCATCCTGATATCGGAATGGTGCGGACATGAGCGTTCGCAAGTTCCTCTTCGACGAGTCCTTTGACGTGGATGCGGTCCACCGCATGTCCCATGTTGATGACGACGAGTATCTACCGGAACCCGAATTGTCCGTCGCGCCGGAGGAACCGCCACCACCACCCGCACCGACCTTCAGCGAGGCCGAATTGGAGGCCGTGCGCAATCAAGCCTTTGCCGAAGGCAAGGCGGAGGGATTCGCCGAAGGGAAGTCGGAGGGCACGTCGGCCGGATACGGCAAGGGGTTTGGCGAAGGCATGGTTGCCGGGCAGACCGCAGGCTACGAACGCGGGAAGGCGGAGATCGAGGCCACCGTCAACGCCCGCATCGCAAACGCGCTCGACCAGTTGAGCAACGGTGTGGCGCATCTGCTGGCCGAACGCGATGGGACCAACGCCGCGCGAGCCGACCAGCCGGTGCATCTGACATTCGCCATCGTGCGCAAGCTGATGCCCGAATGGGCGCGGCGTGGCGGTATGGTGGAGGTGGAGGGCATGGTACGCGCCTGCCTCACTGACCTGATCGACGAGCCGCGCCTCATCATCCGTGTGGCCGAGGACACCATTGACCTGATCCGCGACCATCTGGACCAAACGGTGGGCGCGCGAGGGTTCGGAGCCAAGCTGATGGTGATCGGCGATCCAACGGTCGCCCCGGGCGGCTGCCGCATCGAATGGGCCGAAGGGGGTGTGGAGCGCGACACCGCCAAACTGATGGCGGAGATCGAACGCTGCGCCGAACGCCTGCTGGAGGCACCGGCCCCCGTCTAACGGGGATCGGGAACAAGGAGGTCGGACGACATGCCGAGCGACAATTTTTCGCTGAATGACATGGGCGGCGGCGATGCCGAGGAATACGGCTCCGGCGTAGCCAAGGATCTGGAGGCTGTCTACGACATCCCGGTTCAGATCTCGGCTGTGCTGGGGAAATCGACCATGCAGGTGGCCCAGTTGCTGAAGCTGGGGCGTGGGGCGGTGGTGGAACTGGACCGCAAGGTTGGTGAGGCCATCGACATCTACGTCAACAACCGTCTCGTTGCCCGTGGCGAAGTGGTGGTGGTGGAAGACCGGTTGGGCGTGACCATGACAGAAATCATCAAGTCGGATCGTGGCTGATGACCAACAGTTCCGACACCGCCCCAACCCCGCGCGCCAAGCCGCCGCCCAAGGCGGAACCGCGCGCGCCGGAGACGGCGCGCGAGAGTGTTCGGCCTGATCCCGTGCGGGCGGTTCCTGTCGCTTCAGCTCCCATGCCAGCGGCTCCGGCCCGCAGCGTCCGCTTGCGCGGCGGTTTCGACGTGGCGACCCTGGTCGGTTTGGCGGCGGCGGCGGCGGTCATTCTGGTGGCGATCATGTCGGGCGGCTCTCTGCGGGCGTTCGTTGATCCCCCCTCCCTGATGATCGTGCTGGGCGGAACGCTGGCGGTGACGACAGCCTCCTTTTCGTTGGGTGACGTGGCCGTGGCGTGGAAGAACGCTGCCGCCGTGCTGATCCATCACACGCTTGATCCCAAGGGGGTGGCGCGGCAGGTGCTGTTGCTGGCGGAAGCCGCGCGGCGGGCCGGGCCGGAAACCCTGAAGAATGTGCTGCCGGAACTGCGCGCCGAACCCTTTCTTCATCGCAGTGTGACTCTCATCACAGAAGGGCTGCCTCCCGATGTGATGGAACGGATGCTGACCGGCGAGGTGGACGCTTCCGCCGGTGGGTTTGGCAAAAGCGCCGGTGTGCTGCGCCGCGCCTCGGAAGTCGCTCCGGCGATGGGCCTGATCGGCACGCTGGTCGGTCTGGTTCAGATGCTGGGAAGCCTGAACGACCCCTCGGCCATCGGTCCGGCCATGGCGCTGGCGCTGCTGACCACCTTTTACGGAGCGGTTCTGGGCAACGTCGTTCTCGCCCCGCTCGCCGCGAAGGTCGAGCGCGCGGCGGAGGATGACGCGCTGGTCAAGACCCTGTACACCATCGGCGCCGTTTCCATCGCGCGCCAGGAAAACCCCCGGCGTCTGGAAATGCTTCTGAACGCCGTCCTGCCGCCTGGAAAGCGGATCCAGTATTTCGACCGGGAAGCCCCGAGAGTGGGAGCGTAACGCCATGCGTCTGCTGATCGTTGGAACGTTGGAAGGCTACATCACCGCCGCTGGCAAGATCGCCATGAAGCGCGGGGCCAAGGTGTCGCACACCGACAGCATCGAAGGGGCGTTGAACGCCTTGCGGTCGGCCACCGGTGCCGATCTGGTGATGATCGACGTCAAGCTGGACATCGCCGCCTTCATCGACAGCCTGAAGGCCGAGCGGATCACCATCCCGGTGGTGGCCTGCGGCATCGGCACGGACGCCGCCGCCGCCGTGCGCGCGATCCGCGCCGGGGCCAAGGAGTATCTGCCGCTCCCCCCCAACGCCGAGCTGATCGCGGCGGTGCTGGAGGCGGTGGCCGAGGAAAGCCATTCCATCGTCTGCTCCGACCCGGCGATGATGGCGACTCTGCGCCTGGCCGATCAGGTCGCCCCCAGCGACGCGTCGGTGATGGTCACGGGCGAAAGCGGGACCGGCAAGGAGCTGATGGCCCGCTACATCCACCGCAAGAGCCGCCGGTCGAACGAGCCGTTCGTCGCGGTCAATTGCGCCGCCATTCCGGAAAATCTGCTGGAATCGGAACTGTTCGGCCACGAGAAGGGGGCCTTCACCGGGGCCGTCGCCCGGCGTCTGGGTAAATTCGAGGAAGCCAACGGCGGGACCCTGCTGCTCGACGAATTGTCGGAGATGCACCCGCGTCTCCAGGCCAAATTGCTGCGCGCCATCCAGGAAAAGGAAATCGACCGCATCGGCTCCTCGCAGCCGGTCAAGGTCAACGTCCGCCTGATCGCCACCTCCAACCGCAATCTGGAAGCGGAGGTCCGGGCCGGGAATTTCCGCGAGGATTTGTATTTCCGCCTGAACGTCTTCTCGGTCGCCATCCCGTCGCTGCGCGAACGCCCGGCCGACATCCCTCTGATCGCCGAACATTTCCTGAAGAAATACGCCGAGGCCAATGGACTGGGCGACAAGCGCCTGACCGAAGACGCGCTGCTGATGCTGAAGGCCCACCATTGGCGTGGCAACGTGCGCGAGCTGGAAAACACCATGCACCGCGCCGTCCTGCTGTCACGCGGGGAGGAGGTCGGACCGGAAGCGATCATGCTGACCAGCCAGATGCTGGCCCCGGAAGGCAGCGCACAGGCGTCGATCCCGGCCAACTCGCCGGTGGCCAACCCCTTTGCCGGGCCGGGTGGTACGGTTCCGGTCGCGAGCGCTCCAACGGCTCCGGCCGCCCCGGCGCAACCGACGCAGCCGCTTGTGGTTGCTCCGCCGGCGGCGCTGCCAACCAGTTATGGGCCGAAAGGGGCAAAGGGACCGGGCTACGGCAACGGAAACTCCACGCTTCAGGCGTTGATCGGGCGGACCGTTGCCGATGTCGAGCGCGATCTGATTCTGGAAACGCTCACCCATTGTCTTGGCAACCGCACCCACGCTGCCAACATCCTGGGGATCTCCATCCGCACCTTGCGCAACAAGCTCAAGCAGTATGGGGATGAAGGGCGCGCCGTTCCGGCTCCGGGCAACGACGAGCGGGCGACGGCGTGACCGGTTCCTGGTCCACCGGCTGAAGGGCGGAGTTAGAGCATGGCCTTGACCGAACACAACCCCGGTGGATCCGGCGGTCCCGGTGGATCCGGGAACATGGCTGCGTTCGGCGAAATGTTCCAGGTTGCCAAGGCCTCGTTGAAGCGTGGCGACGTCATCATGGCCATGGGCATCATGATGATCGTCATTGGCCTGATCATGCCGTTGCCGTCGATCCTGCTCGACATGATGCTGGGAATCAGCGTCACCGTGTCGATCCTGATCCTGATGGTGACGCTGTTCATCACCCGGCCACTGGATCTGTCCTCCTACCCCACCATTCTGCTGATCACGACGCTGCTGCGGCTGTCGCTGAACATGGCGTCGACCCGTCTCATCCTGACGCATGGGCATGAGGGCACGGCGGCAGCAGGGCATGTGATCGAGGCGTTCGCCAATTTCGTGATGGCGGGCGACTTCATCATCGGTGTGATCGTCTACGGCATTTTGACGATTGTGAACTTCAAGGTCATCACCGCCGGTTCGGGCCGCATCGCCGAAGTGGCGGCGCGTTTCACCTTGGACGCCATGCCCGGCAAGCAGATGGCCATCGACGCCGATCTGTCGGCGGGCATGATCGACGAGGCCACCGCCCGCGCCCGCCGCAAGGAGTTGGAGGACGAAAGCGCCTTCTTCGGCTCCATGGATGGCGCGTCCAAGTTCGTGAAGGGCGACGCCGTCGCCGGTTTGATGATCATGTTCATCAACATCATCGGCGGCGTGTCCATCGCGGTCATCCGCCACGGCATGCCGGTGATGGAGGCGCTGGACACCTTCACCAAGCTGACCATCGGCGACGGTCTGGTCTCGCAGATCCCGGCGCTGGTCATCTCGATTTCCTCGGGCTTCCTGGTGTCGAAGGCCGGTGCCGGCGGATCGACCGACAAGGCGGTGGTCGGCCAGTTGACCGGCCACAGCTCCGCGCTCGCCCTGTCGGCGGGCGCAATCCTGGTTTTGGCGCTGCTGCCCGGCATGCCGATGCTGACCTTCGTGCCCATCATCGCCCTGGTTGGCGGTGCGGCGTATTACCTGCCCAAGCTGCGGGCCAAAAAGGAGGCGGAAGAGGCCGAGCGCGCGGCGGAGGAAGCGGCGGCGGCGAGTTCGGCCAGCGGCGGTTTGGGGCCGGGCGGCGCGCAGATGGCCGACGAACCGATCGCCACCGCGCTGGCCATCGACCTCATCCGGCTTGAGTTGGGCTATGGTTTGCTGTCGCTCATCAACCAGCCTCAAGCGGGCAGCCATCGGCTGACCGATCAGATCAAGGGCTTGCGGCGGCAGATTGCGGGCGAGGTCGGTTTCGTCATGCCGGCCGTCCGCATTCAGGACAATCTGCAATTGCCGCCCAACAGCTACGTCATCCGCATCAAGGAGATCGAGGCCGGGCGCGGCGACATCCGCCCGACCATGCTGCTGGTCATGGATCCGCGCGGCGACGCGATGAGCCTGCCCGGCGAAACCACGGTGGAGCCAACCTTCGGCCTGCCCGCGATCTGGATCGAACCCGGCTATCGCGAAGAGGCGCTGTTCAAGGGCTACACCGTCGTCGATCCCTCCACGGTGGTGACGACTCACCTGACCGAACTCATCAAGGACAACATGCCGGAGCTGTTGTCCTTCACCGAAACGCAGAAGCTGCTGGACGAAACCGACAAGGAACACCAGAAGCTGATCGCTGATGTGGTGCCGAATCAGATCACTGTGGGCGGATTGCAACGGGTGTTGCAGAATCTCCTTGCCGAACGCGTCTCGATCCGGGATCTTCCCACCATCCTGGAAGGAGTGTCCGAAGCGGCCAGTCAGACGCGCAGCATCACCCAGATCACGGAGCATGTGCGTTCGCGCCTGGCCCGGCAGATCTGCGACACGAACACGAACGAGATGGGTTTCATTCCCCTCGTCACCCTGTCGCCCGAATGGGAGCAGGCGTTCGCGGAGTCGCTGGTGGGTGATGGCGACGACCGGCAGTTGACGATGGCTCCCTCCCGCCTGCAGCAGTTCATCACCTCCGTCCGTCAAACTTTCGAGCGACACGCCATGATGGGCGAAAGCCCCGTTCTTCTGACCAGCCCGCTCATTCGGCCCTTCGTCCGCTCGATCGTCGAGCGGTTCCGGCCGACGACCGTGGTCATGTCGCAGAACGAGATTCACCCCAAGGCGCGGATCAAGACCCTGGGGCAGATCTGACATGGTGCGACCCGCTCTTCCTCCGCCTGATCGAAGGCTCCGCCGATGCGGCTGAAGTCCTTCCACGCGAAAACCATGTCCGAGGCCATGCGGATGGTGCGCCAGTCGCTGGGCGACGACGCCATCATCGTGGCCACGCGCGAGGAGGAAGGCGGCGGGGTCCGCGTGACCGCCGCTGTCGAGGAAGACGATCTGCCGGTTGCGCAGGAATCGCGAAGCCGCCAACCCAGCAAACCGGCCAAGCCGGTTGAACCCGAAATTGATGTGGGCGAGGCGGTTGCCGACGCCCTGCACCGTCACGGCGTGCCCGCCGCCCTGGCCGAACAGTTGATCGACGCCGCGTCGAACCTGGACACCGACGATCCCTGTCTGGCGCTGGGATCCGCCATCGATTCCATGTACAGCTTCAACCCTTTGCCTGATGGCCGAACGGCGGTGAAGCCCTTGGTTCTGGTGGGGCCACCCGGCAGCGGCAAGACGCTGGTGGCGGCGAAGCTCGCCGCCCGGGCGGTGTTCCGCAAGCGGTCGGTTGGCGTCATCACCACCGACACGGTGCGGGCCGGTGGCGTGGATCAGCTCGCCGCCTTCACCCGCCTGATGAAGCTGAAGCTGGCGACGGTCGAGGATCCCGATGCGCTGACCGGGGCCTACGCCGTTCACAGCAAGACCGACCTCGTTCTGGTGGACACCGCCGGGCGCAACCCGTTTTCGGAAGAGGACATGGACGATCTGCGCGCGCTGCTGTCGGCGGGCGAGGTTGAGCCTGTTCTGGTCCTGCCCGCCGGTCTGGACGCGCTGGAAGCGTCGGACATGGCGTTGGCCTTCAAATCAGTGGGCGTGCGCCGTCTGCTGGTGACGCGTCTGGACATCGCCCGCCGTTTGGGCAGCCTGCTGGCCATCGCCCATCGGGCGCGCTTGTCCTTCTGCGACGCCAGCGTGTCGTCCAAGGTGGCGGAGGGGTTGACCTCGCTCAACCCGATGGCGCTCGCCCGCATGATCATTCCCCCCGCCGAACCGGCGGAGGCGGAGGAGCGGGAGCCGCAACCGGTCTCCCGCACCAAGCCCGCCGTACGCCCCACCAAGCCCGCAACCAAGGCCAAAGCTGTCAGTTCGCCTGCGTCGAGGACTCTGCCATGAACGATCCGGTGTTCCCGGCCGCTGCCGCTCTCAAGAACGTTCGCCCCCTGCGCGGCGTCAACGTCATCGCCGTGGCCAGTGGAAAGGGCGGTGTCGGCAAGACGTGGTTTTCCATCACGCTCAGCCACGCCCTGACCCGCGCGGGCCTCAACACGTTGCTGTTCGACGGCGATCTTGGTCTCGCCAACGTGGACATCCAGCTTGGATTCTCGCCAAAGAATGATCTGGGCGCTGTCATCAACGGCGAGGTCACGCTGGCCAAGGCGGCGCAGCGCTTTGCCGACACCGGTTTTGACATCATCGCCGGTCGATCCGGGTCCGGCACCTTGGCCCAGTTGCCCAGTCAGCGCCTGTCCAGCCTGCGCAACGATTTGTTGGAACTGGCCAAGGATTACGACCGCGTGGTGATGGATATGGGGGCTGGGGTGGATCGCACCGTCCGCACCCTGTCCGGTCCGGCCGGTGTCACCCTGGTGGTGACGACCGACGAGCCGACCTCGTTGACCGATGCCTACGCCTTCATCAAGCTGACCCACACGACCAATCCGTCGGCGGATCTGCGCATCGTCGTCAACATGGCGCAGAGCGTGAAGGATGGGGAGCGGACCTATGGGACGATTCTGAAGGCCTGCCAAAACTTCCTGAAATACAAACCGGCGTTGGCCGGGATCATTCGCCGCGATCTGAAGGTGCGCGACGCCATCCGCAACCAGACACCGCTGCTGACCCGGTCGCCGAGCAGTGATGCCGCCCGCGATGTGGAAGCCATCGTTCAGCGGCTTCTCGCCAGTTCACCGACGTAACCGGAGCGATGGGCGGGGCGATCCCATCGTCGCCGTCATCGGCGGCTGCCACGGCGGGGACCTCCTCCTCCACCGCCGCGCAGACGCCGGTGGCCGAGGCTTCGGTCGCCAAACTGCCGGAGCGGCTGCAGGACATCGCCCGCCCGGTGGTGTTGACCGGCACTGTGGCCGGAGAAACCCCGGACGGGTTGACCCGCGTGCGCACCGCTGCCGGAGAGGTGGTGCTTGACAGCCCGACACCGCTGCCTGTGGACAAGCCCGTCACGCTGCAAATCACTCCGGGCAGCGCGGTCGGCCAAGCGGCCAAACCCACCGCCCTCATCCTTCTGCAAGCGACCACGACAACCGCCACAACCGGCGGCTCAGCAACGGCGGCAACCGGCAACGGTGCAACGCCCGCTGTGCTGGTGCCACCCCCGACAGCGACCGTATCGGTTCCGGCCCTGCCGCTGTTGACGGCGGGAACGGTGGTTCCGGCGCTTGTGTTGGCGGCGGCAACGTCCAGGCCAACCCCGGCCCCGGCAGCCACCACACCAACCACAGCCACCTCAGCCATGACGGGAGGAAGCGCTGCCACAACGGTCGGAGGCTCCTCGGCGCCCCCCAATGGCGCGGCTCCGGCAGCCCCAGGGGGAGCGGCATCGGCTTCATCGCCGACGTCATCCACTCCCCTGTTCGACACCCCGGTCGAGTTGGGCGGTGACGCCGCTCATCCGGGGGCGGAAACACCGACGTTGAAACCACCGCCTGCCGAGTCCCGTTCGGAAGCCCCAGACCTGCCGCGCGGTGCCACCGTGGCGCTGAAAATTCTGACCGTGACCCTGCCCCACTCACAAGGAACCAACCCGCAGGAATCGCCGTTTGACGGGCGGCAGTCCGGTCAATCCTCGCTCCATGGTGGTCAGGGAACGGCCGATCCTGGTGATTCAGCCCCGGACACCCAGGTCCTGCATGGGACGGTCGCCGGTTCCACGCCGCAAGGGCAACCGATTCTCGCCACCAAGCAGGGCATGCTGGCGCTGAACGTTCCGGCCAGCCTGCCGCAGGGCACGACCGTCACCGCCGCCTTGACCGACCGCGCTCAAGCCGGTCAGGCGCTGGCCCCACCGGGTGGTGATCCCTTGGCCCCGATGACGGAGCGCGATTGGCCCGCCATGCGTCAGGTGATGGCCGCGCTGATGAACAGTGACCCTGCGCTTGCCCGCTCCTTGCAGACGACGATGCCCCAGCCCAACCGCAAGCTGACCGCCGCGCTGAGCTTCTTCATGGCGGCGATCCAGGGCGGGGGCGCGCGTGCTTGGTTGGGGGAAGACGCGGCACAGGCGCTGGAGCGGTCTGGCCGCCGTGATCTTCTTGCCCAGTTGGACAAGGAGTTTGAGAGTCTGAAGCAGAACGCCGCCGATCCTTTGCCCGGCGATTGGCGGCCCTTCACCCTGCCGATGCTGGACAGCTCTGGGGTCAAGCCGATCCAGGTCTACGTCCACCCCCTCAAGGGCGATGACGAGAAGGCCGAAGGCAAGGACAAGACCAAACCGGGCAGCCGTTTCCTCATAGATCTGGAGATGAGCCGCCTGGGGCCGATGCAGTTGGACGGGCTGGTCCGCCCCAACCACTTCGATCTGATCCTGCGCAGCCACACCGCCCTGCAACCAGACCTCAAGGTGCAACTGATCCAGGTCTTCGCCGACAGCGTCCGCGCCGTGGGCTACACCGGCGGCCTGTCCTTCCAATCCGGGGCGAAGAGCTGGGTCAAGCTGACGCGCGCCGGGCGCGGCGCGCTGGGGGTGTCGGCGTGAGACGGGAGGCGCTGGCGACGGCCCCATCCCCGGACAGCCGTCATGATTTTCTGGTGGAGTTGCGCGGCGAGCCATTGCCCGGATCGCGCTTGCTCATCCGCATGGTCCCGGATCGCCTGATCCTGGAGGCATCCGGCTTCGCCGCCTATCTGGGGCATCCATTCGACGGCCTGTCCAGCCCGGAGGCTTTGGCGGTCGCCATCCTCGACGATCTGAACAACGAGCTTGTGCCGCGGTGGGTCGAGGTGACGGTCGAGCGGGACGATCCCATGCCCCACCGCGTGGTGATCGAAGACCGGCAACCCACCTGGGACAACCCGGCGCTGCTGGCCCGCCTGCATCGCCCGTAACGCCACCGGGGGATCGAAGACCCGCTCGTCGCGCACGAACAAAAGACCCGCGTCCGAAGCGGACGCGGGCTTTTTTCATGCAGGCACCGGGATCAGCGTCGGTTCGCAACGCCGCGTCAGTGCGCCGTTCCGCCGCCATCGAAGGACGGGGCTTCGATGCCCGAAGCCAGAAGCTGTTCGATCAGCGCGGCCTTCAGACGTTCCAAGCCCTCTTCACTGAAGGCTTCGGCGCGGGCGACCAGCACGTCCTGGGTGTTGGACGCGCGCAGCAACCACCAGCCATCGGGGGTGGTGACGCGGACGCCGTCGATGTCGTTGACGTTGGCTCCTGCCGCCGTCAACCGGCCCTTGACCTCCTCCACCACCGCGAACTTGCGCTCTTCGCTGGTCTGGAAGCGGGTTTCCGGCGTGTTCAGCATGTCGGGCAGGCCATCGCGCAGCGCGGCCAGCGTGGTGCCGCCCTTGCTGACCAGCCCGACCAGACGGATGCCGCAATAGAGCGCGTCGTCAAAGCCATACCATTTGTCGGCAAAGAAGATGTGGCCTGACATCTCACCGGCCAACGGCGATCCTGTTTCCGCCATCTTCGCCTTCAACAGCGAATGGCCGGTCTTCCACATCAGCGGCACGCCGCCATGCTTGGCGATCTCGTCGAACAGGGCCTGGCTGGCCTTGACGTCGGCGATGATGGTGGCACCCGGATGGCTCTTCAGCACCTCGGCGGCGTAGAGCGCGACGAGCTGGTCGCCCCACACCACGCGGCCCAGATGATCGATGGCCCCGATGCGGTCGCCATCACCGTCAAAGCCGATGCCCAGATCGCAACCGTGCTCCGCCACCGCCTTTTTCAAATCGACAAGGTTCTTTTCCACCGTCGGATCGGGGTGGTGGTTGGGGAAAGTGCCGTCGATGTCATCGAACAGCAGGATGTGCTTGCCCGGCAGCTTGGCGGTCATGCGGCGCAGGATCTCGCCGCTGGCCCCGTTGCCCGCGTCCCAGGCGACGGTCAGGTCACGCAGACCGTCGTAATCCTTCAACAGGCGGGCGACATACTCGTCCTGCACGTCGATCTGTTCGGAGGAGCCTTCCCCAACCTCCCAATCGGCGGCGGCGGCGAGCGCGCCCAGTTCCTGGATCTGCTGGCCATAGACCGGTCCCTTGCCCAGCATCATTTTGATGCCGTTGTAGTCGGGCGGGTTGTGGGAGCCGGTGATCATGATGCCGGCCGCCGCTTCGCGGTCACGGGTGGCGAAATACAGCATCGGCGTCGGGCCGAGGCCGATGCGCAGCACATGCAGGCCGGTGGACATCAATCCTTCAACCAGCGCCTCTTCCAGCGTGGGCGAGGAGAGACGGCCGTCGTAACCGACGCAAACGGTCTTGCCACCCTTGCGCACGACCACGGTGCCGAAAGAGCGGCCCACGGCCAACGCGTCGGCGGGGTTCAGGGTCGAGCCGACGATGCCGCGAATGTCGTATTCACGCAGCACGGTGGGATGGAAAATATGGGCGGCGCTCATGTTGTTTTTCCTCCGTAGGGCGCTGTCGTTCAAAGCGTGGACTGGGCCGAGGAGCCGGTGGGCTTTTCGGCCGATCCATCGGGGCGACCGATGGAGCTGTAGACGAAGCCAGCCTGAGCCATGTCGGCGGGGTTGTAAATGTTGCGCAGGTCCACCATGACCGGAGACTTGAGCAATGCCTTGATGCGGCGGAGGTCCAGCGCGCGGAACTCGTTCCATTCCGTCAGGATGGCCACGCAGTCGGCCCCGTCGATGGCGGCGTAGGCGTCTTTCGCCCAGGCCACTCCGGGCAGCAGTTTTTCCGCCTCATGCATCGCCGCCGGATCGTAGGCGCGCACGGATGCCCCGGCGGCCAGAAGGGCCGGGACGATGTCGAGCGATGGGCTGTCGCGCATGTCGTCGGTGTTGGGCTTGAAGGCCACCCCCAGGACGGCGATGGTCTTGCCGGTCACATCCCCGCCGCAGGCGGCGATGATGCGCTGAGCCATCTGCTTCTTGCGCTTGTCGTTGATGTCCACGACCGTTTCGATGATGCGCAACGGGCTGCCCACCTGTTGGGCGGTGCGGACCAGGGCCAGCGTGTCCTTGGGAAAGCAGGACCCGCCATAGCCGGGGCCGGGGTGGAGAAACTTCTTGCCGATCCGCCCGTCCAGCCCGATCCCGCGCGCCACGTCATGGACGTTGGCCCCGACCTTTTCGCACAGGTCGGCGATTTCGTTGATGAAGGTGATCTTGGCGGCCAGGAAGGTGTTCGCCGCGTACTTCGTCAACTCCGCCGTTTCCAGCGAGGTGACGACGATGGGCGTTTCGATCAGGTAGAGCGGACGGTAGAGCCGCCGCATCACGTCCGCCGCGCGGTCGGAGGTGGCCCCGATCACCACACGGTCGGGCCGCATGAAATCGCCGATGGCCGACCCTTCGCGCAGGAACTCCGGGTTGGACGCGATGTCGAACTCAGCCTTCGGCGCGGTTTTGCGGATGATCGCCTCAACCTCGCGCCCGGTGCCGACCGGCACGGTCGATTTGGTCACGATCACGGTGTAGTGGTCGAGGTTGCGCGCGATCTCTTCCGCCGCGCCATAGACATAAGAGAGATCGGCGTGCCCATCGCCCCGGCGCGACGGCGTGCCCACGGCGATGAACACAGCATCAACGCCTTGCATCGCTTCCTTCAGATCCAGGGTGAAGGACAGGCGGCCCGCCGCGACGTTGCGCGCCACCAGATCGTCCAAGCCCGGTTCATAGATCGGAATTTCGCCACGCTTCAGACGGTCGATCTTGTCGGCGTCCTTGTCGACGCAGGTGACATGAACGCCGAATTCCGAAAAACAGGCGCCGGACACGAGGCCGACATAACCCGTTCCGATCATTGCGATGCGCATCGTGTGCCTCTTGTCTCAACCATCAGTCGGTCGCCCTGAGGGCGGGTTTGGAGCATCGCCCAAACACAGACGCCCACCGCCGTTCGGTTCAGAAACGGCGGCGGGTGCATCTGTCCACTCTTCTCGCAGGATCAGCAATATTTCCGCAGCATCTCGCGCACCTTGTCGGCCATGTCGGGCCGCTTGAGCGCGTAGGCAACGGTCGCCTCGATGAAGCCAACCTTGTCGCCGCAGTCAAAGCGCGTGCCTTCGAACCGCAACCCGTGGAAGGGCTGGTTGCCGATCAGCTTGGCCATGGCGTCGGTCAATTGGATTTCGTTGCCCGCTCCACGCTGCTGCAACTCCAGATGCTCGAAAATCTCGGGCTGGAGAATGTAGCGACCAATGATCGACAGGGTGGAAGGCGCGTCTTCGGGCTTGGGTTTTTCGACCAAGCCGCGCACGGTGGCCAGACGACCATCGTCCCTCTCAACATCGAGAATGCCGTAGCGGCTGGTGTGTTCGCGCGGAACATCGACCACGGCGACCACGTTGCCGCCGACCTCGTCATAGGCCTCGACCATCTGCTTCAGGCAGGGGGTGTTGCCCTGGACGAAATCGTCGGGCAGCACGATGGCGAAGGGATCATTGCCGATGACCGCGCGGGCGCACCACACGGCGTGACCAAGACCCAACGGAACCTGCTGGCGGGTGTAAAAGCAGCGGCCCGGCGCGATTTCGCTGGCGCGCACCTCTTCCAGGGCGTCGGCCTTGCCACGCTCTTCCAGGGTGCGGTTCAGTTCGGTGTCGGCGTCGAAATGGTCTTCGATGGCGCGCTTGGACCGGCCGGTGACGAACACGAAATCCTCGATGCCAGCCGCCCGCGCCTCTTCCACGGCGTGCTGCAACAACGGACGGTCCACCAGAGGCAGCATTTCCTTAGGGATCGCCTTGGTGGCGGGCAGGAAGCGCGTGCCCAGACCAGCGACGGGAAACACCACCTTGCGCACGGGTTTACGCATTGAGCTTCTCTTATCGTTGAAACAGTTTCTTCACAGATCGGATTTCGACCAGCTTGGTGCCAGCGCCGCCGCTCTGTCGGCTTTCTGCCACGCCTTGGCATCAGGCGCAACAAACCTTCCAAAGACCAGCGTGACCACCACCATGACACCACAAACACAGGTCACGCGCGATTATTCCAGCGTCCGGTCACGCCGCGACACCGTGACACCCTTCGTCATTGCACGCGTTTCATCGGCTGTGGGGTTGCGCGGACGACCGCCTGCCGCCATGGTGCGGCGATGATGCCCACCTTGACCCCCGACTCGCTGCGCGCCCGCGTGCTGTATGATGATGCTTGGCTCTGCGTGATCGACAAGCCCGCCGGGCTGGCGGTGCACAAGGCCGGAAAGATTGTCGATCATCTGGAACTTTATCTCCCCGCTTTGGCGGACGCCAACGGCGACGCACCAAAACTCGCGCACCGGCTGGACCGCGACACGGCGGGTTGCCTGATCCTGGGCAGGACACCGTGGGCGCTGAAGCGCTTGGGCGCGATGTTCGCCGCCGGCCATGTGAGAAAGACCTATTGGGCGGTGGCCGATGGGGTGCCGGACCACACCGAGGGCGTGATCGACCTGCCGCTGCGCAAGGTGATCGAACCCGGCCGCTGGACCATTCAGACGGATCCGGAAGGTCAAACGGCCATAACGGACTACCGCGTGCTGGGTGTCGACGCGCAGAATGGCCGGTCATGGCTGGAACTGTCGCCGCGCACCGGTCGGACCCACCAGCTCCGCGTGCACTGCGCGGCCATCGGTTGCCCATTGGTGGGGGAGCCGTTTTATGGACCGGAGCGTTTGCCCTTCGGCAATCTGCACCTTCTCGCCCGCTCGTTGGCGTTCCAGTTGGCCCATCAACACCCGGCGGTCGCGGTGGTCGCTTCCCCACCGGCGCATATGGTCGCGGCCCTGACCGCCTGCGGTTGGTCGCCAACCCCATGACTCTGGGCCGGTTGCTTTCTCCGCAGGAGTTCTGTTAAGTCGCGACCGATCCGCCGCCACAGCCCGCTCGTGTGTCCATGGCCATCCCTTTGTCGCGTCACACCGCCCCCGATGGCGTGCCCGAGCGCCTGTTGTGGGCGGCCAGCGGGTTCATCGCGGTGGCCCTTGGCCCCTTGGCCGCCTTGGCACCGCGTGGTTTGCCGGTCTGGGCCATTCTCACCGCCGTGGTTGCGTTGGCCGGTTTGATCCGGCGGCAGGCGTTGGGACGTGTCGCGCGGGCTGCGGTTCCAGCGGTTCTGGTCGTGGCCTTTCTGGTTCTGGCGCTGGTGTCCACCTTGTGGAGTCCGTCACCCCGATCCGTTCCCACCGTGGCCGAGCTGGGTTACATTGCCCTTGGTGCGCTGCTTGGTGGGGCTTGGGTGTCGCAACTGCCCGGTGTCGAGGCGCTGCGGCTGGCCCGCCTGTTCCTGATCGGCCTTCTGGTGGGCGTTGCGGTGTTCGGCAGCGAGATCCTGCTGAATTTTCCAATCTATCGCTGGTGGAACGGCAGCACGGCGGAAGAGGCCGCGATCATCCTTTACACCAACGTTCCCAAGCGGAGTTCCGCCCTGCTCTGCCTGCTGGTCTGGCCCGCAGCTCTGGTGATCGACCGGCTGCTGAGCCGAGGCAACTGGGCGCTGGCGCTGCCGGTCGGGTATGCCGCGTTCTGCCTGCCCTTGACCAGCCGTTCGGCAACGCTTGGAATTGGCATCGGGTTAGCCGTTTACGGGTTGGCCCGTTGGTCGGGGGTGATCGCGCGGCGGCTGATGGGGGGCGTGCTTGTGGTGGCCTTTGTCGCTGTGCTGCCGCTGGTTCTGCTGTTTGACCGTGGGTTGGATCTGACACGAGCGCCCTGGCTCTTCACGTCGGCCCAGCACCGCATCGAAATTTGGGGCATGGCCGCCACCCGTGCGCTCGACACGCCGCTGCTGGGCCAAGGCATCGACGCGTCACGGGCGTTGCCGCCGCATGGCGAGGTGTCGCGCTTCTCCCCCATCACCGACAGCTTGCTGCCGCTTCACCCCCACAACGCCTTTCTCCAGGTCTGGCTGGAACTGGGTGGCATAGGGGCCGGTTTGGCGCTGGCGTTGGCCCTATTGCTGCTCAACGGTGTCAAGCGGATGGAGCCGGGCGACCAACCCTTTGCTCTGGCGCTGTTCGCGACCAGCCTGGCGATGATCAGCACCGCCTATGGCGTGTGGCAACCCTGGTGGATGGCCAGTTTTCTGGCCGCCGGGTTGACGCTGCGTTTGGCGGCCCGGATTCCGGCGGACAACCGATGAACGGCACCCCTGCCTTCAATCCCGTCGCGCCCCGACGGATCCTCGTCATCAAGCTCGGGGCGTTTGGCGACTTCTTCCTCGCCCAGACCAGCTTCGCCGCGATCCGCCGCCATCACGCCGGGGATCACCTCACCCTGCTGACCATTCCATCGCTGGCACCGCTGGCCCGGATGAGCGGCCTGTTTGATGAGGTTCTGGAGGACCCTCGCGAACGGTCGCTGTCGGCCTATCTGGCCATCCGCCGCACGCTGCGGGCCGGGCGGTTTGACCGGGTGTATGATTTGCAGGCGCAAACCCGCACCGACCTTTACCATCGGCTGTTTTTCCCCGGTCCCTGGCCGGAATGGTCGGGCACGGCCAAAGGTGCCTCACACAGCGACCGTTACGATGGGCGGCGCAAGGTGTCTGTGCTGCAACGCTACACGCGGCAGCTCGCCCCTTTTGGCATCGTGCTGGAGGAGGCCCCGGATTTGCGTTGGCTGGACGCCGACATCGGGCGTTTTGCCATCCCCACCCCCTTCGCTCTGCTGGTCCCCGGCTCCTCTTCCGGACGGCCGGACAAGCGGTGGCCGATGCGGCGCTATGCCGAGGTCGCCAACGCGCTGGTTCAGCGGGGGGTGACGCCGGTCGTGATCGGCACGGCGATTGAGGCCGACATCGCGCGCGCCATCGCCGACCTCTGCCCGCAAACCGTTGACCTGACCGACAAGACCAGCGTGCCGGAGTTGGGTGGTTTGGCGCGGCGGGCCTGGGCAGCGGTCGGCAACGACACCGGCCCGACCCACCTGATCGCCGCCGTCGGTTGTCCGACCGTCGCCGTCTTTTCCGACGCGTCGAACCCGATCCACAGCTCTGGTCCGCGCGTCATCGTTCATCACCGCCCGGAGTTCGACGCCATGGATTGCGCCGGGGTGATGGACGCCATCAATCAGGCCCGCGCCTGACGGTCCCTCGCCGGTTCAGCGGCAGAAGGGGAAAGGCTCAACGCGCGGCATGTAGGTGGGAATCCATTCGCAGTGGCTGGTCGGATTGGGGAGCTTGCGCGTTTCCCGGATTGGCCAGATGTGTCCGGCAACGATGACCAATGCCACGGTGCCGAGAATCCAGCGCCGTGCCCGTGGGGAGTCCAGCAATCCGGGCATCCGCGCCAACACCCAGGCGGCGGACAGGATCGCGAGGGGATCGGTGTAGGCGGCGTAGGCCCGCTGGAAACCCCGCAACGAGAACAGCGATTCCAACCCCCAGGCGGTCAGCAGCAGGAACAGCGCCTGAATCGCCACCAGCCGCTCGCCCCGCCGCCAGAGAAACGCCGCCCCCACCAGGGCGAACCACTCGACCACGATGGTTTGCGGGATGTTGTCGGGGTGCAGGACAATCGTACGGATCGCCAGCGTCCTCCCGATGCCGTTGGCCAACAGGGCCAGCAGCCCCTCGCCCACCACCTGCCCTTGCTCCTGCAAGGCACTGGCGTGCCGCCAGGAGGTGAAGACAAACATGTGCTCGATGAAATTCGCAACGGCGATGGCGTTCTGCTGGTGATAACGGATTTCCAGAACCAGCAGCCCCAACGCCACCCCCAGAACCACCGCCGCCAGGGCTGCCAGCGTCCGGCGCAGCGGCACCCGCCAGACCCAGCCATGCAGCAGGACACCCAACGCCACCCACCCGGCGACCACCCCCTGATAGCGCCCGCTCAACCCCGCGCCGACCGGTTTGTAGGGGTAAACCGCCTGTCCCCAATCGGCGATGCCCTGCGCGATCAGATGAACGGCCGGGACCGCCGCCACCGCTGCCGCCGCCATCAACAGCCCCGTGCGTGACCACCCCCCGTCACCTCCGTAAGCCGTCTCGGATCGACGCCCAAACAGCAGCGCCGCGACCGGCAACCCCAGCGCCAGAAACACCGCCTGCACCTTGGTCGCCATCGCCAAACCGACCAGCAGCCCGGCCAATCCCAACCCAAGAAGCGCCCGCCCGCTGCGGTTGGACGGCTGACGGACCGCCACCAGCACCAGCAGCAGGGCGGTGACGACAAACCCCGCCGACAGCAGATCGGTGCGCATCTGCCGTCCCTGCGCGGTCAACCCGACGCCAAAGGCCAAGAGCAGCCCGGCCAACAGGGCGATGCGCCGATCCCCGACCAACGCACGCACCAGACTGGCGTAGGTCACGGCGAACAGGGCGGTCAACGCGATGGACAGCGCCCGCCCGGCTTCGATCAAGGATTGCCATGCCGCTGCGTTGGCCGTCGCATCGGCGATGGGGGGCAACGCCGACAGGTTGGCGACCGGCAGCAGGCCAAGCGCGTGCAACAGCCGATACCAGCCATCGATCACCAGGAAATAGACGTAGCCGGGATGGTCGAAATACTCCTGCGGCAGACCATCGGCAAACAGCAGGCCATGGTAGGCCAGCACCAAATCCTGATCCGCATGAACCCAGTAGGGCAATCGGAACCCAACCGTCAAAACCGACGCGGCCATGAGCACGCCCAATCCCAGACACAGGGTCCACCAGGGCGCGCGCGCCAACCGGTCCAGGGCGGAGGAGACGGCGGAAGCGTGTGTCATGTTGCGGAGCGGCCTGCAAAGGATCGGGTTCCCGCCTTGTGCCACGAGTCCGCCCCGGTTGGAACCCCGCCCGAATGGGCCTTTTGGTTTGCGCATGGCTGGGCTACGCCGGGCGGGGTGGGGCCGAGGGCGTTGCCGCTCTGGAATCACAGACAGGAGATTGCTAAGGTGCCCACCTGTTTCATCCCATTCCTTTCGCGAAACCGCACCGACGCGATCAGTTGAGGACACACCCCATGCCGCATTACCGTTCCCGCACCTCCACCCACGGCCGCAACATGGCGGGCGCACGCGGATTGTGGCGGGCCACCGGCATGAAGGACGGCGATTTCGGCAAGCCGATCATCGCGATTGCCAACTCCTTCACCCAATTCGTTCCGGGCCACGTCCATCTGAAGGATCTGGGCCAGCTCGTCGCCCGCGAAATCGAAAAGGCCGGTGGTGTGGCCAAGGAGTTCAACACCATCGCCGTTGATGACGGCATCGCCATGGGCCATGGCGGCATGCTCTACAGCCTGCCCTCGCGCGAGTTGATCGCCGACGCCGTGGAATACATGGCCAACGCCCATTGCGCCGACGCGCTGGTCTGCATTTCCAATTGCGACAAGATCACGCCCGGCATGCTGATGGCCGCCATGCGCCTGAACATCCCGGCGGTCTTCGTCTCCGGCGGGCCGATGGAGGCCGGGAAGGTCAATTGGCGCGGCAAGGTGAAGGCGGTCGATCTGATCGACGCCATGGTCGCCGCCGCCGACCCCACCGTCTCGGACGAGGAAGCGGCGGAGATGGAGCGCGGCTCCTGCCCGACCTGCGGTTCCTGCTCCGGCATGTTCACCGCCAACTCGATGAACTGCCTGACCGAGGCGCTGGGCCTGTCGCTGCCCGGCAACGGGACCATCCTCGCCACCCACGCCGACCGCAAGGAGTTGTTCCTCAAGGCCGGCCGTCTGGCCGTCGATCTCTGCCGCCGTTGGTACCAGGAGGAGGACGCCCGCGCCCTGCCGCGCGGCATCGCCACCAAGGAAGCCTTTGAAAACGCAATGACCCTGGACATCGCCATGGGCGGGTCCACCAACACCGTCCTGCACATTCTGGCCGCCGCGCAGGAAGGCGAGGTCGATTTCACCATGGCCGACATCGACCGGCTGTCGCGCCGCGTGCCGAACGTGTGCAAGGTCGCCCCGGCCATGTCAAACGTCCACATCGAGGACGTGCACCGCGCGGGCGGTATCTTCGGCATTCTGGGCGAACTGGACCGCGCCGGTCTGCTGAACCGCGACACGCCGACCGTCCACGCCCCCAGCCTGGGGGCGGCCATCGATCAATGGGACGTGGTCCGCACCGACGACGCGACCGTGCACACCCTCTACAAGGCCGCGCCCGGCGGCATCCCGACCGTTGTTCCATTCAGCCAGGAACGCCGCTGGCCGGAACTGGACCTCGACCGCAACGCCGGTGTCATCCGCAGCGTGGCGTCGGCCTTCAGCAAGGACGGCGGTCTGGCCGTGCTGTACGGCAACATCGCCGAACAAGGCTGCATCGTGAAGACGGCGGGCGTGGATGAGTCGAACCTGGTCTTCTCCGGCCCGGCCCGCGTGTTCGAAAGCCAGGACGACGCGGTTGCGGGCATTCTCGGCGACACCGTGAAGGCCGGTGATGTCGTCATCATCCGCTACGAAGGCCCGCGCGGCGGCCCCGGCATGCAGGAAATGCTGTACCCGACCAGCTATCTGAAGTCGAAGGGGCTGGGCAAGGCCTGCGCGCTCGTGACCGACGGGCGGTTCTCCGGCGGCACCTCCGGCCTGTCCATCGGCCACGCCTCGCCCGAGGCGGCCAGCGGCGGGGCCATCGCCCTGGTGGAGGAAGGCGACCGGATCGAGATCGACATCCCCAACCGCAGCATCCGTCTGGCGGTGAGCGACGAGGTCTTGCAGACCCGCCGCGACGCGATGAACGCCAAGGGTGTGGACGCCTGGAAGCCGGTTGCGCGCGAACGCGTTGTTTCTCCTGCATTGCGCGCATACGCAGCCTTGACGACCAGTGCAGATCGAGGCGCGGTGCGCGATGTCTCGCAAGTGGAAGGACTTGCCATTCGTCGTTGACAGTCATCACGCAACATTCTCAATGTTGCAAAGACAGAAAGCGCCGGGAGTATTTCCGGCGCTTTCTGTTTATATGAATTGCATACGCTGGTATGCAGAAATCGCGAGAGGTGAAAAAGAATCCGCGCTGTGGCGCTGGAATATCCACAAATCGAAAAATACATGCTCTAATATGTTAACGCGAATTCCGCAGGGGGCGGACATGGCGGCGGGCATGGCGGCGAACACCAAGACAACAGACGGCATCGGGCATCAGGCAACTCTTGCAGCAACGCGCCCCCTGCGGGGCAAGACTCCTGAGCGCAAGATCCTGACCACCGTGTTCGTCGACATCGTCAGTTCGTCCGCCCTGGTCGCCGGAAGGGATCCGGAGGACGCCGACCACACCCTGCTGACCATCCTGAACAGTCTGGTGGAAGCGGTGCCACGCTACAACGGCATGGTGTCGCAACTTCTGGGGGATGGCTTCATGGCCGTGTTCGGCGCGCCGAACGCGTTGGAAGACCACGCGTTGCGAGCCTGTCTGGCCGCGCAGGACATGGTTCGCTCCACGGTCGAGGCGCTGGACCTGCCCGATTTTCAGGTGCGGATCGGCATCAGTTCCGGCGATGTCATCACCCACGTCATGACCAACGGGGTCTGGGCCGATTACCGCGCGGTTGGGGAATGCGTGCATCTGGCCGCCAAGCTGCAACAGCGCGCCGAACCCAACAGCGCCCAGTTGAGCCGCGACACGCTTGATCTGGTTCCGGTCGGCGTCGCGGCGCGACCGATGGGCAGCCTGACGCTGGCCAAGGGCGCGCAACCCGTGCCGGTTTTTGCCCTGGAGGGCGCGCGGGCGATTCGCCGCACCGCAACCGATCTGCTCCGGTCCACCAATGCCCCGTTCCTGGGACGCCGCGACGAGGTGGCAACCATCTTCGCGCTGGCGGATCGGGCGGAAGCGGGCATCCCCTCCTCCCTGATTCTGCGCGGCGACGCAGGCATCGGCAAATCCCGCTTGGTCGGTGAGTTTTTGCGCGCGCCGCGCAGCCGAGGATGGACGGTGCTGCAATGGTCACAGATGCCGATCCGCCGCCTGGGCGATCCCGATGATCTGGAAGCGGTGGCGCAAAGCCTGGCCATTCAGGCGATTGGCGGAACCGTCAACGCCGCTGCGGAACTGGCCGCCGCCGCCGAGCGGCGGGCCGGGGTCCTGGCCGGGGACGCCATACGGCAACTGCTGGACACCCCGGCGCTCACCCCCCTGTGGGCTGGCCTTGACCCGATGGAACGGTTGAAATGGTCGATCGACGGCTTGGTTGGGGCTGTGCTCGACCTGTCCTCGCCGCAAGCGGTCAGCCAACGGCCAATGCTGATTCTGGTGGAGGACGCGCATTGGACCCGCCCCGTCATGGTTCGCCTGCTCGACGCGCTCCTGACCGCCTTGCCCGGCAGCCACAGCCGCCTGCTGCTGATCGCCACCACCCGGCCGCCGGACTTGCGCCTGGAGGACACGGCACCGCTGGGCTGGACCCCTCCCGCTTCGGTGCGCAGCCTTGACCTGACGGTTCTGAACCGCCAACAGGTTCAGGAGTTTCTCGATCATTGGCTTGGCACCGATTGGAGCCTGGCCCCCCTGAAACAGCAGGTCGCCGACCACAGCGGGGGCGTGCCGCTGTATTTGGAGGAGATGCTGCGGACTCTCGAGGCGAGGCGGGCCATCTGCGGTTCCCCCGGTTCCTATTGTCTGGCCGATCCCAGCACGGCCTTAAACCTGCCGCCCTCTTTGCAAAGCCTTCTCACCGCCCGCATGGATCTGATGGGTCCCGAACCCCGCCGCCTGCTGTTGAACGCGGCGGTCATCGGGCCAACCTTCGATGTCGGGCTGCTGCGGATGATGGAGGCAACACCGCGCGCCGATCTGCATGACCAATTGGGGTATTTGGAGCGCGCCGGATTCATCACCCGGACCCGCCTGCTGCCCAATCTGGAATACAGCTTCAATCACGCTCTGATGCGGGAATCAGCCTACAACACGCTGCCCATCAGCGAACGGAAAGCACTCCACGGACGGATCCTGCAGGCGTTGTGCCAGCGCCGTGACCATGATCTGCCCAACCGCTTGGTCCTGATGGCCCACCACGCCCTGAAGGCGGAGGAATGGCCGTTGGCCTATGCCTATGGCCGCAGGGCCGGGCAGCACGCGGAAGAACAGTCCAAATTTGAAAGCGCTCGACAGAATTACGAAGCCAGCACAGAAGCCTTGCGGCGTTTGCCAGAGACCAAACGCAACGTCTTGCGGATGATTCAATTGTCCATTGCATTGCCGCGCGTTCTGCTGCCATCGGGTGCAACGGACGTTCAGGAGGCCATCAACCGCGCAAAATCCCTCTCAAACAAACACATCAACCGTCGCGGATGCGCCCAAGCGTCCTCTATGCTGGCATCCTTTGTGTGGGCGGATGGGAGACTCGAAGAGGCGATTGGTTTGTGTCGTGAAGGGTTATCCGCCCTTTCAAACAGCGCAGAGCGAGACACACAAATTCAACTTTTGGTGCGGCTGGGTGGCGTGTTAATTGATAAAGGACATTTCGACCAAGCTTGCAAGACTCTTGAACAAGCAAACATTCTCATTGGAGATTCTGACTTGTTTGATCGATTCGGACTTGCCGCCTCGGCAGCCGTAACATCAAACAGCCTCCTTTCCCGCTCATTTTGTGAGATGGTTCATTACAAAGAGGCTCGGAAGCACGCTGAGTGCGCTATCAATATTGCCGATCAGTCTGGACATATTTTTTCGCGCATATTCTCTTATGTGCATTTTGCATGGATACTCCTGTCAGAAGGTAAACATGATCATGCGTACAAATATTTTTTTGAATCAAAAGAGCTTTGTAAACTGGCCAGATCCCCCCTTTGGCTTCCATTGATAAACGCTGGCTTGGGTTATTGTTCAGCTTTCCTGTATCGTGAAAGCGAAAGCCTGATGTTTTTCGAGGAAAGCTATCGTTGTTTCACTCGTCATGGTCGGTCAAAATCCGCCATTCATCCACGTTTGAGCCTGCCGCAAGTTCAATTATGGCATGCAGAAGCTCTCATAAAGATGGGGAAACCCGATCATGCGCTCAATCTCATAGACGAAGCAGAAAAAAACGCACTGCCAGCGAGTCAGCTTGCCCTTGTTGTCGATTGCAAACTTCTTCAAGCGTCTGTTTCCAACAGCGCGGTTGATGCACCCAATGTTTTTACTGCTTTGATCGAAGAGGCAATCCAAATTGCCACTTCATTGAACATGAAGGGTCGCCTTAGAAAAGCAAATGCATTACTTCAAGAAAAAGCCCAAAAACATGAAAGTTACGCCAGTTTTCGGTGATATTGACTTAACGCCATCGATTCCAAATCTGGTGAAAGACTGAATCGATGACGTCCTGCCTCGGGAGGACGTGAGAATCGGACGTCCGATCAGGTTGCGGGAGGATTTCGACGGGTCGGCGCTGCGGCGTCTGGAGCGCGCTTCGAAATCGGCAGCAAGCGATGATCAGCCTGCACCCGAGCCTCGCAGTTCACATAGCTGAAAAGACCTTCGCTGCGTTCGTTCGAGCCCCGCATCATCCCCTCAACGACCGCATTCTCTTCGAACAAAGAGAATCACAACCGGTTGGCAGGCCACAGCCATTTTTCCGCGTCCTGCGAGGCCACAGCCGAACGCATAGACACAATGATTTGGTTAAAGCAGCGCGCTTTCAATATGAAACACCACGCGCTGCTCTCAACCACCAATCATCAAGCGGACCGTCACACGTCTTGATAATGTTCCAACTCGCGTCGGAGGCTGGTCATCTCTTGCCTCAACCCGACAAGACGACTGGAATCGGGAACGGAGCGACGTTCCTCGCGTTCGAGTTCGTCTTCAACCTCGCGCTGTTCCTGGCGGATGATGTTGAACAGGGCTTTCCTTAACATCGGCACCTCCTGTGCTGATTGATAAATATTAGTCTTTTTTGCAACGTCCTTCAAGCAATGGTTTTCCCTGATCGGGAGATGAACAGGGTGTTTTCAACACCGTCGCAGATGAAGGGTTAATATTCACCCACGACAATCTCGTTCCAATCCTGCAAGCCTTGACAAGAGTTTGCGGCAACCCCATTGGTTAACAAAATATGGATGTTGCTTGTGTGGAATTCCGGCAAACCTGATGCAAGATGGTGTTCAACGAATGGACCGCAGACGACTGCTGGCGTTGGTCATAGGGGTGCCTGTGGCGTTGCGGTTGTGGGGCCCCGCCTCGTTGGCCCAATCCGCCGAACAGCGCATGGCAGGCCCACAATCGAGCAACAAACCACTGCCCCGCTCCCCCGGTCGACCGCCCCGTTCCCGACTGGTGATGCTGGATCCCGGCCATGGTGGTCCGGATCCCGGTGCCATTGGGTTGCACGGCACGCAGGAAAAAGACGTGACGCTGGACATCGCGCGTGAGGTGGCGCGCCTGCTGATCGACCGGCATCGCGTCGTCACCCGACTGACCCGCAGTGATGACCGTTTTTTGGCGTTGGATGATCGCGTGGCGATTGCCCGCAAGGCAGAGGCCGATCTGTTCGTGTCCATTCATGCCGACAGCGCACCCAATGTGGGGGCACGGGGCTTGTCGGCCTACACCCTGTCCACCAAGGCATCCGACAGCTTCGCGTCCCGTCTGGCCCAACAGGAAAACCAGGCGGATCGTTTTGGCGGGCGCGACAGCAAGGCGGGGCGGCAGATTGTGAAGGATATTTTGCGTGACCTGACGGCCAGGCACACCCGAAATGCATCGTTGGTCGCGCGGCAAACCTTGGTTCGGGGGGCGGGAAGGGATTTGCGCCTGCTGGACAATCCCATGCGCGCAGCCAACTTCGCGGTGCTGAAGGCACCGGATGTGCCATCGCTGTTGGTGGAAACCGGCTTCCTGTCCAACCCCCAGGATGAGGAGATGCTGCGCACGCCCGACGCCCGTCGGCGGGTGGCGCGCGTGCTGGCGCGGGAAATCGCCGCCGTCCTATCCCACCGTCAATTCGCCTGAATGCGCCACCATGTTCCTTTCGCAGGCGCGGCAAGTGCAACATCCGTGCATCACTTGAGGAGAAATCGACAGTGTCTCGGAAATCATCTCCGATTCCCCATTGCCAAGTCTCCCACACCATGACCTTTTCCCGCCGCCGACCTCGCAACCAGAGCGCGGGAACCGGTGGCGATGGACCGAGCAGGGGGAGGTCGGCTGTGGCGAGATTGAACCGTTTCGTGTCGCTTTTCGGAATCGCGCTGGTCTGCGCCGGAACCACGAGCGCCTGCACTCCGCTGCTGATCGGCGGGGTCGGAGGTGCCGCTGTGGCCGCCTCGGAGCATCGCGGGCTGAAGGGGTTCGCCACCGACACGGAAATCCGCGCCACCATCAACCATCTTTGGTTTCAGCACTCGGTGGATCTGTCCTCTGGAGTGACGTTGACGGTGGACCACGGTCGCGTGCTGCTGACCGGTCGGTCGCCAAACGAGCAGACGCGCCAGGATCTCGTCCGCTTGTGCTGGCAGGCGGATGGGGTCAAGGAGGTGATCAACGAGGTGTTGGTTGACTCCGGTGGCGGTGTTGTCGACAGCGCCAAAGACACCTGGATCACCACGCAACTGCGGACAAAATTGACCATAGATCTGGACATTCGCAGCCAGAATTACAGCATCGATACGGTTGACGGCGTGGTGTATCTGATGGGAACAGCCACGGGGCAGCCCGAATTGGATCGCGTGATTCAACACGCACGCTCTGTTCCCAATGTTCAACGTGTGGTCAATTACGTTCGCATCATCTCCAGCCTGTAAGATCGAATCCACACTGTCATGGCTTCAGCCTTTGCCCGTCTGCCTCTGTGTTTGGGGCGTTGTCTGGTCGCCGTTGCCCTTCTGGTTCTGACGGCGACCGGTGGCGCGTGGGCGCAGGAATCCGGCCCGGCCAACCGGATGTTCATCCAGGCGCTGCAACTCATCAAGCAGGCGGACAACAGCCTGGATGTGGCGGAAGAGGCTCGGCTGCTGAAAGAGGCGGACAAGCTGTTCGCCGACATCGTCGCCAAATACCCGGACAGCGCGCTGGCGGTGCAGCTCGTCACCAATCAGTTTGTCGGCGATTTCGATTTTTACGATTTCCGCGCCCGCATCCGCGCCATGGTCTGCAACGAGCCGCTGACCAGCCTGTGTTTCCTGCACCGGATCGGCGAAATGCTGCCACCGGTGGAAACGCCGATTTCCGCCGCCCGTTGGGATTGGCTGTCGCTGGCCGTCGCCTACCACCAGATCGGCGATTCCGGGCGGGCCAAGGAGATCGTCGCTCCGTTTGTCAGCGCGGTGCGCCGGGGCGGCGTGACCGACAGCGCCGGGCAGGATCTGTTCGTGGCCCGCGCGCTGACCCTGATGGGGCAAACCCAACTGGCGTTGGACATCACCCGGCAGATCGCCGATTGCTCCACCCGCCTCTACAATCTGGCCGACATCGCCAAGGCCGCCGCCTGGCGCGGCGATCTGGGCCTGACCAACGCCCTGGCGGAAGAGGCCAAGAGCTACGCCACCGGGCATGGCTGCGCCTGGGAATTGGGGCTGGTCGCGCAAACCCTGCTGCGCGCCGGGAAGGAGGCGCAGGCCCGCACCCTGTTTCTGAACGCGGTCGAAACCCAGTTTTCCAAATTCAAGGACACGCGCGGCGACTGCTGCCCGCCCGAATTGGCGGTGGCGGCGGCGGAAATGGGGGACGTCACCCTGGCGCTGTCGCTGCTGCGCACGGTGCAGGATGAAAACCCCTGGACCATCCCCACCGTGTTGGGCCGTCTGGCCCGGCGGGGAGAGGGCGGCCCGGCCCTGTCCTACGCCGAGCAGGTGGCCGACATCGACACGCGCGGCGAGGCCTACGCCGAGTTGATCGAAGCGGCGCTGAAACGCGGCGACAGCACGACGGCAACCGAACTGATGAAGCGGTTGGGCAAGCTGACCGACGACGCGGGCGGACGCCGCCCCGGTCTGCTGGCGCAAAAGGCCAAGGCGGAAAAGATCCTGTACGGCGATGACCGGTGGCGGCGCAGCTTCCAGGCGGCGGTCGGGGCGGCGGAAAAATCCAGCAACTTCGTGCGCCGCGACATCGGCGCGCCGCTGCTGGCCGCGCTGGTCCGCATCGAAACCGGCTATCCGATGCTGGATTGAGGCCAAGCGGCGCGGTGACGGCCACGCGCGGCGACTGACACAAAAGCTTGATTTGAGCCGGGACGGCCGGGCGCGGCAGGATGCGGCCGCCCGCCTGTGCCTTGCGGCGGGCCTGATCCTGGGGATGGGCCATGACCGACAAAATCTACAACGTCCTGTTCGTCTGCACCCACAATTCGGCGCGCAGCATCATGGCGGAATGCCTGATGCGCCGCTGGGGGGCCGGGCGCTTCATCGCCCATTCGGCGGGCAGCAACCCGGCGGGACAGATCAACCCGCACACGCTGGCCACGCTCGAAGCGTTCAACTACAAGACCGACGGCCTGCGCTCCAAAAGCTGGGAGGAGTTCGCGATGCCCGGCTCCCCGCCGCTGGATTTCGTCTTCACCGTCTGCGACAAGGCAGCGGGCGAAACCTGCCCGGCCTTCATCGGCGCGCCGCTGACCGCCCATTGGGGGGTTGAGGATCCGTCCACCGCCGAGGGGTCGGAGGAGAAGATCCGCCGTGCCTTCCGCCGCGCCTATGTCGAGCTGGAAAGCCGCATCAAGATCTTCTCCAGCCTGCGGGTGGAGGCGTTGGACAAGCTGACCCTGCAAAGCTCCCTGCACATGATCGGGACCGTGCGCAACCCGCAGGGCGAAACCGCCAGCGCCTGAACCGGCGCGTCACAGCAGCTGTTGGGGCAGGGTCAGAACCTCCTTGCGGATGCGGGTCAGGCTGGGGCGGTTGCCGGGGCCGAAGGCGATGGGTCGGCACAGATGCATCGCCGTCAGCCCGACGCGCGCCGTCAGCAGCCCGTTGATGACACCCTGCCCCATCCGGGTCGAAATGGCGGCGGCGATGGTCCCGCCCAGCGCCTCCACCGCCAGATGATGGGCGCTTTCCGTCAAACCGGCGACGGCAAGGTTGGCCAGCATCCGCCGCAGCAGCCGCACCGATCCGATGTAGCCGGGCTGCGCGCCGTACAGGGCGGCGATCTCGCGGACCAGTTTCAGGTTCCGCCACAGCACCACGGTCAGATCCAGCAGCGCCGACGGGCTGAGAGCCGTCGTCACCGCCGTGTCGCGCGCGGCCAGCAACACCCGCTGGTGCGCCATCCGGTCGATGGGGGTCAGCAACTCGTGATCCAGCAGGCGCACGATCTCGCCGTCGTCGTGGGCGTCGGTGACGTGATCGCGCAGGCGGGTCAACGCCCCCTGCAATTCGGGGCGCGGGGCGTAGAGCGCCGTCAGCGCCCCGGCAAAGGACCCGGCGGATCCGTGCCGTTGGCCGAGGGTCAGCCGTTCCGCCTCCCGCCGCAGGGATTCGATGGCGCGCAGGCGGCGCAGGGCGCGCCATTCCCCCACCAGCAACCCGACCAACGCCAGCCCGGCCCCCGTCAGCAGCAGCGCGACCAGAAGGCCCAGCGCCGCGCTGGCGGCGAAGGCGCGCGCCAGGGTGTCGGCGGTGTCCAACCCGACGCCCACCACCAACAGCCCGGCCATCGCGCCCACCAGCCACCGCAGCGCCCGGCGCTGCGGCGGGGGCGTCGGCGGCGCGGGGTGGATCGGGTCATCCGCGACGGTGTCCGTTTCGCTTGCGGCGGGGACGAGCGCGCCCGCCGACAGCAGCGCCTGTTCCTCCGCCACCGCCAGCGGCTGGGCGGCCTCGGCGGCGAACTCCATGGGGGGAATCCAGGCGGCGGCGGGGGCCGCAACGGTGGTGGCCGGGGCGCTGGGGGCGGAATCGTGGGCCGGGTCGGTCATTCCAGATAATCCCCCAGCAGGAATTGCAGCGCCTGATCGAGCCGGATGTGCGGCAGGCCGCGCGGGTCGCGCCCCAGATCGGCGGGCGGGCGGAAGGGCAGAAAATTGTAAGGATGCTCGCGGCCGGGCGGGAAGGCGTCGGCGTTGTCCGGGATTTCGCCGGGAAACAGCACGGTCGGGCGGTCGCGCCCCACCGGAGTCCCGCGCACGCAGCGCAGTTGCCGCCCCTCATGCTCGGTGGTCACGCTTTCGGTGCATTTCACGGCGGCGATCGCCATGGTTTCCACCGCCGCGCCGTCAAAACGGATGGCCGAGCGGGCGTTGCCGACCAATTGGTCGAGCAAACCGCGCAAATGGGCGTGCTGGTGGGCGGCGATGTGGTCGGCCTTGGTCGCGGCGAACAGCACGCGGTCGATCTTGCTGCCGAACAGCCAATCGAACCAGCCCGAGGCCCCATGACGGAACGGCTCCAGGCTCAGTTCCAGGGCGCGTTTCATGTCGGCCATGCCGTACGGCCCGGCGTTCAGCGCGCCCAGCACGTCGATCAAGACGATCTGGCGGTCGAGCCGGGCGAAATGATCGGTGAAGAACCGGCGGACGACGTTGGTCTTGTAGGCCTCGTACCGGTTCTCCATCAGCTCCCACAGGCTGCCGCGCCCGCCGAGGCCGCCGGACAGCGGGCAGAAGGTCAACAGCGGCGCGTCCTTCATGTCGCCGGGTTCGACGAAGCGTCCCGGCTGGATCAGGCTCAACAGCGTGTCGGCCCGGCGGCAGGCGTGCAGATAGTCGGTGTAGAGGGCCGCCCCCTGCCGCGCCGCCGTTTCCTCCGCCGGGGCGGTCGGGTCGATGTCGGCCAGCCAGTGACGCCACAGGGCCGACAGCCCGTCGCGCGGAGCCTGCTGGGCGAGATCCAGCGTCAGGCCGCTCCATTCGGCAAAGCTCAGGCGCAGCAGCGGCAGATCGAGCAGCCATTCGCCGGGATAATCGACGATGTCGAGGTTGAGCGTGGCCACCGGCTGCACCGTGCGCAGCAGGGCCGAACCGGGTTGGTAGCGGATCGACACGCGCAACTGCCCGATGCCCTTGGTGGTGTCGGGCCAACGCGGTTCCGGTCCCGCCAGGGCGGCCAGATGGCCTTCCACGTCAAAGCGCGGCACGTCGGGATCGGGCTGTGGCCGCAGGCGGGACGCCTGGAACCGCCCGCTGGACACCACGTCCAGGAAGGGCAGCCGCCCGGCCTTCAACAGATTGTCCACCAGGGCGGTGACGAACACGGTCTTGCCCGCCCGGCGCAGGCCGGTCACGCCAAGACGGACGTTGGTTTCCAGAAGGGTGCCGACGTCGAACACGCCGGTCAGGTCAGGGAAGCGCACGAAAACCGCCCAATCGCCGGAACAGGGAATCCCCCCTATATGGGGATGGTTTCCAACAATCCCAGAGGGTGCCCGGCTCCGGCAATGCCCGTGATCGGCGGCGCGCCCGCTCCAGCGCTCCCCCGTCGGAAAGCCGGTCCGCCAGCGGCATTTTTCCCCCTTGACCTTCCAATCGCTGGAAGCACGATGCTCCGGTGCGCGGCCCCCCCTGCGGCAAACCCGATGCGACGAACGGGCGGGGGGTGAACACGGAAGGATGACCGGCCATGACCAGCGCCACCACAGCGACCCCACCCTCACCAGCCCTCGCGCCCGCCCCTGCTGCGGTGATCGACATCGGCGTGTCGGGCATGACCTGCGCCTCTTGCGCCCGGCGGGTGGAAAAGGCGCTGGCGCGCCTGCCCGACGTGACGGAGGCCGCCGTCAATCTGGCGACGGAGCGGGCACGGGTGGTGTTTTCCGGTGCGGGCGACGCCCGGGCGGTGGCCGATGCCATCGAAAAGGCCGGGTTCCAGGCGGAACGGCGGGACATTGCCCTGACCATTGGCGGCATGACCTGTGCCTCCTGCGCTGGTCGGGTGGAAAAGGCGCTGGCGCGCGTGCCGGGCGTGGAGCAGGCCAACGTCAATCTGGCGAGCGAACGCGCGCAGATCGTCGTGTTCGGCAGCGCCACCGGCGCCGACCGGCTGATCGCGGCGGTGGAGCGCGCCGGATTCACCGCCACGCCGATGGACGATGCGGGCGGGACCGGTTCGGACGACCCGCGCGCCGCCCACGCCCGGCGGGAGGCGTTCCACGCGCTGGCCGCCGCCGGGTTGGCGGCCCCGTTGGCCTTGGGCATGGTCGGCGACCTGTTCGGGGCCGACTGGATGCTGCCCGGTTGGGCGCAACTGGCGCTGGCCAGCGTGGTTCAGTTCGGGCTTGGCGCGCGTTTCTACCGGGCGGGGTGGAAGGCCCTGCGCGCTGGGGCGGGCAACATGGACCTGTTGGTGGCGCTTGGGACCTCGGCCGCGTGGGGCCTGAGCCTGTACGCCCTGCTCACCGCCCATCCCGGCCACAGCCCGCATCTGTATTTTGAAAGCTCCGCCGTGCTGATCGCCTTTGTGCTGCTGGGCAAGGCGTTGGAATCGCGGGCCAAGGGACGGACGGTGGCGGCGATCCGCGCCTTGATGGATCTGCGCCCGGCCACCGCCCGGCTGTGGCGCGACGGCAGCGAACGCGAGGTTCCGGTGGAGCGGGTGCGGGTGGGCGACCGCGTCCGCGTTCGTCCGGGGGAGCGGATTCCGCTGGACGGCACGGTGGTGGAGGGCAGTGGCGGCGTGGACGAGTCCATGCTGACCGGCGAAAGCCTGCCGGTGGACAAGGAGCCGGGCGCACGCGTCACCGGCGGATCGCTCAATCGCGACGGCGCGTTGACGGTGGAGGTCACGGCGGTGGGGGGCGACACCACGCTGGCCCGCATCGTTCGGCTGGTGGACAGCGCCCAGGCGTCGAAGGCCCCGATTCAACGATTGGTCGACCGGGTCAGCGCGGTGTTCGTTCCGGCGGTCCTGGCGGTGGCCGGGGCGACGCTCGTCGCCTGGTGGCTGGCGACCGGCGACGCGGAACA
This sequence comes from Azospirillum griseum, assembly GCF_003966125.1. GTDB lineage: Bacteria > Pseudomonadota > Alphaproteobacteria > Azospirillales > Azospirillaceae > Azospirillum > Azospirillum griseum. The sequence continues at coordinate 9,816 of NZ_RXMA01000004.1, read as the reverse complement.
GGCCATCGTCACCGCTGTGTCGGTGCTGGTGATCGCCTGCCCCTGCGCGCTGGGGTTGGCCACACCCACCGCCCTGATGGTGGGGATGGGGGCGGCGGCCCGTCAGGGGGTGCTCATCAAGGATGCCGAGGCGTTGGAGCGGGCGCACGCCGTCACCCTGGTGGCGTTTGACAAAACCGGGACCCTGACCGAAGGCACGCCGCGCGTGACCGATCTGGTTCCGGCGGCGGGAGGGAATGCGGCGGATCTGCTGCGGCGGGCCGCCGCCTTGCAGGCGACCAGCGAGCACCCGTTGGGCCAGGCGGTGCGCGAGGCCGCCGCCCAGGCCATTCCACTGGAACCGGTGACCGACTTCCGCGCGCTGGCCGGGCGCGGGGTGACGGGGGTGGTGGCCGGGCGCGCCCTGCTGTTGGGCAACGCCCGCGCGGTGGCGGAGTGGGGTGGCGCTGACGACGCCCTGGGGCCACGGGCCGCCGCCCTGGAAAGCGCCGGGCGGACGGTCTCCTGGCTGGTGGAGCGGGATGGGGCCGATGGACCCGCGACAGTGCTGGGCCTGATCGCCTTCGGGGACACGGTGAAGCCGACCGCCGCCGCCGCCATCGCCGCGCTGCGTGGACAGGGAGTGGCGGCGGTGATGGTGACGGGCGACGGTTGGGGAGCCGCGCGCGCTGTGGCCGCCACCCTGGGGATCGAGCGCGTGTTCGCCGAGGTTCTGCCGGGCGACAAGGCCGCCGTCATCGCCACGCTGAAGGGGGAAGGTGCGCGCGTCGCCATGGTGGGCGATGGCATCAACGACGCCCCTGCCCTGGCGGCGGCGGATGTCGGCATCGCCATGGCGACCGGCAGCGACGTGGCGATGCACAGCGCCGGGGTGACGCTGATGCGCGGGGATCCGCGTCTGGTCGCCGGGGCCATCGACATCGCCCGGCGGACCCACGGCAAAATCCGCCAAGGGCTGTTCTGGGCCTTCGCCTACAATCTGGTCGGCATTCCGCTGGCGGCCTCGGGCCATCTCAGCCCGGTGTTGGCGGGGGCGGCGATGGCGCTCAGCTCGGTCAGCGTCATGGTGAACGCGCTCAGTCTGCGCGGCTGGACCCTGCCAAAGGAGGGGGCGTGATGGACAAGACTGGAAACGAGGGCGCGGGAAACGGAGGGGCCGCAACTGGGGGCGTGACCATCGGTGACGCCGCCAAGGCGTCGGGCGTCAACGCCAAGCTGATCCGCTATTACGAATCCATCGGCCTGATCCCGCAGGCCGGGCGCACCGCCTCCGGCTATCGGCTTTACAGCCCGGCGGAGGTCCATGTCCTGCGCTTTGTCCGGCGCGCCCGTGGGCTGTGGTTCAGCATCGAGCAAATCCAGACCCTGGTCGGGCTGTGGCGCGACCGGGACCGCTCCAGCGCCGAGGTGAAGCGGGTGGCGCAGGCCCATATGGATGAGTTGGAAGCGAAAATCGCCGAACTGACGGCGATGCGCGACAGCCTGCGCCGTCTGGCCGAAGCCTGCCACGGCGACGACCGCCCGGATTGCCCGATCCTGCACGATCTGGCCGGATAGGGTGGCGGTCGGTTCGTCAGCGTTCCTGAACGGTTTCGACCTCCGACAGGTCGGACAGGCGGCGGGCCAGCCGGTCGGTGCAACGGATGTCGAGGATGCCGAACCCGGCGTTGGGGGCGATGGAGTGCAGATCGCCCGCCATGCCGTTTTCGCTGGCGAAGCGCTTCACCCGCTCGACCATGGCGTCGCGTTCGGGCCGTCCCGGGCGCAGGCCCGGCAGCGGGCGGGTGAAATGCAGCGTGAAGCGCTTGAACATCGCGGGGGCCAAGTGCGGGGCGTCCTCTGGTGATCCGATCCGCTCAAATCATGGGCCGGACGCCCCGCTGTCAACCCTCGTCAACCCTGGTGGACTTCCGGCCGGTCAGATCACGCAGGTTTCCAGCAGCGGACGGTTGTCGAGCAGGCGCTGATAGCCGAACAGCGACAGATCCAGGCTGCGGTAGCCGCCATGGATGATGTGTTCGGCCAGCCCCCGGCCGACGCCCGGGGCCTGTTGCAGGCCGTGGCCGCTGAAGCCGTTGCAGAACAGCAGGTTGGCGACCTCCGGGTGCGGGCCGAGGATCGCGTTCTGATCGACGTCGTTGTATTCGTAGAAGCCCGCCCAGGAGGCCGTCACCTTGATCGCCTCGAAGGCCGGGACGCGGGTGGCGAGCGCGGGCCACATCATGTCGTCGAACAGGTCGTGTTCGACGGTCAGATCGTCGGTGTCCGGGTCGCGGTCGGCGGGCGGCGGCGCGCCGCAGATGAACTGCGCGCCTTCCGGCCGGAACCAGACGCCCGACGGGTCGATGACCAGCGGGCAGGCGGGCAGCGGTTCCCGGCAGTCGAAGACGAAGACGCAGCGCTTGCGCGCCGACACCGGCAGCGGGATCCCGGCGAATTCCGCCACGCGGCGGGCCTTGGGACCGGCGGCGTTGACCACGGTCCCGCAGCCCAGCCGGTCGCCGTTGTCCAGGCGGACGCCGGTGATGCGGTCGCCGTCCCGGTCCAGCCCGACGACATCGGCGGTGATGAAGGTGACGCCCAGCGCCCTGGCCTTGCGGCGGAAGGCCTGCATCAGGCTGTAACCGTCAAACCAGCCCTCGCCGCTCAAACCCAGCGACCCGGCGACCAACCCATCGACCGACATCCAGGGGAAGCGCGCGGTCAGTTCCTCGGGCGTCAGCAGGGCGACATCGACGTCGCAGGCTTTTTGAATCGCGTGGTTCTGGCGCAGGATGTCGGCCCCGGCCTCCGTCGCCAGATAGAGATAGCCCGGCTCGCGCAGACCCAGATCGACCGGGTCGTCGTCCACGGCCAGATGCTCGGTGATGGTGCGCAGAAACTCGATGCCGTATTGCGAAATGGCGATGTTGGCCGGGGTGGAGAATTGCTGACGGATCGAGCTGGCCGACAGCGCCGACGAGGCGGTGCGGTAGGTCGGGTCACGCTCCACCACCGCCACGGTTCCGCCGAAGGCCGGGTCGGACGCCAAATAATAGGCCACCGAACATCCCATCACGCCACCACCGACGATCACCACGTCGAACCGACCGCTCATCATGCCTCCTGCTGGCTGCATCGGGGTGGCCTTGTCCGGTCCCGCCCCTGATTGCTCTGGGGGAAGTATGCACGGAACGTCGGCTTGGAAAATATGAGAAAATTATAGAATTTAATCTGGTATAACGAATAAATTATAACTTACTTTTCTTGCGATATGGCTCGCGCCACGGCGATCCATTCCAGCCCCTCGTCGGCGTCGCGCAGGGCGCGCAACGGCGGCCAGACGCCCAGGCGGCTGGTGCGGCGGTCCTGGAAGAACCGGTCAAGCTCATCGATGGTGGGCAGGCGGTCGCCCTTGCGCTGGTTGCAGCGGCGGTGCGCCAACACCACGTTGGCCGGGTCGTCGATCCCGCCATAGGCCTGGGGGATCAGATGGTCGAAGGTGGCCTTGGCTCCGACCATCTCCCCGCAATAAAAGCAACGCCCGCCTTGCAGGACGTCCATCAGTCTGGCGTCGTCCGGCGAGACGGGCATCGCAAGCGCTCCGAAAAAGCGGTGGGGGCGTCAGATCACCCGTTCGACGCTGCCCCACAGGTCATATTCATCGGCGTGTTCGATGGTGACATCGACCAGATCGCCGGGCTTCAGCGTGGTTTCGCCGTTCAGGAAGACGTTGCCGTCGATTTCCGGGGCTTCGGCGTAGGAGCGGCCAATCGCCCCATCCTCGTCCACCTCGTCGATCAGCACGCCCAGCGTCCAACCCACCTTCTGCTGAAGCCGTTCGGCGCTGATGGCCTTCTGGGTCTCCATGAAGCGTTCCCAACGCTCCTGCTTGACCTCTTCCGGCACGGCCCCCGGCAGCTCGTTCGCCTTGGCCCCGTCCACCGCCTCATACTTGAAGCAGCCGACGCGGTCGAGTTGGGCTTCCTTCAGCCAATCCAGCATGAATTGGAAATCCTCCTCCGTCTCGCCGGGGAAGCCGGTGATGAAGGTGGAGCGCAGGGCCAGATGGGGGCAGTCCTCCCGCCATTTGCGGATGCGGTCGAGCTGCTTTTCCTGCGAGGCCGGTCGGCGCATCGCCTTCAGGACGGTGGGCGAGGCGTGCTGGAACGGAATGTCGAGGTAGGGCAGGATCTTGCCCTCCGCCATCAGCGGAATGACCTCGTCCACATGCGGATAGGGGTAGACGTAATGCAGGCGCACCCACAGGTCCAGATTGGCCAGCTCGGTGCACAGATCGAGGAAGCGGGTGCGGACCGTCCGGTCGTACCACATCTCTTCCTTGAATTTTGTGTCGATGCCATAGGCGCTGGTGTCCTGCGAGATCACCAGCAACTCCTTGACCCCGGCCACGGCCAGCTTTTCCGCCTCGCGCAGAACCGACGTGATCGGGCGGCTGACCAGATCGCCACGGATGGACGGGATGATGCAGAAGGTGCAGCGGTTGTTGCAGCCTTCGGAAATCTTCAGATAGGCGTAGTGGCGCGGGGTCAGCCGCAGCCCTTCGGGCGGAACCAGATCGGTGAAGGGATCATGCTTGGGCGGCAGGGCCGCGTGCACCGCGCTGACCACCTGTTCATACTGGTGCGGGCCGGTGACGGCGAGCACGTCCGGGTGGGTCTGGCGGATGACGTCAGGCTCCACGCCCAGGCAACCGGTGACGATGACCTTGCCGTTTTCCTTGATCGCCTCGCCAATCGCGTCGAGCGATTCCTGCTTGGCGCTGTCCAGGAACCCGCAGGTGTTGACGAGCACGACATCGGCCCCGTCGTAGGACGGCGAAATCTCGTACCCTTCGGCGCGGAGACGGGTGAGGATGCGCTCGGAATCCACGAGCGCTTTCGGGCAGCCAAGGCTGACGATGCCGACCTTCGGGGCGGACTTGGAAACGGATGATGCGGTCATCTCGCGCGTATACAGGCGAACGCGGGAGGACGCCAGCCAAATCGCCATGCGTTTTTGTCGGTGCCGATCCCGAGCGCCGGGCTCGGGCATCCGCTCGCGATGGGCGGGCTTTGGGTGCGACAATATGCAACCATCGGATGATGACAAGAACAGTTTTGTTTTCGACGTGGTCCCACTAAAGTGCGGACCGTCGATGGAGGGTGTGGTCCCGGTCCTTTGGGACTGACGCACGCCACATCGTATAGTGTCTCGACTTTGCAGAGCGATGATGATGAGTGTGGTGGAATTGCGCAGACCCGCAAGCGACCGTTTGGCCCCGTCAGACTCTCCGCGTGCGTCAGGTGCGCCGGTTGCCATGGCGTCACCCCAAGCCATTGCCGAAACGGTGATGCACATCGCCCACCTTGCGGACAGCCTGGGTTACACCCATGGGCTGAAGCCGTCACAATGGACGGCGCTTCGGTATTTTGCTGGAGCGGCCAGCCAGCAGCGCACGGTATCCGCCTTTGCCGACTTTCACGCAACCACGCGTGGGGCGGCGTCGCAAATGGTGGAAGTGCTTGTGAACAAAGAACTGTTGGTCCGCGTTCCGGTGCCGGAAGACCGTCGGGTCATGCAGCTTCACCCCACGGAAAAGGCGCGTGATCTTCTGCGCTTTGATCCACTTCAAGAGTTTTCCAGCGTGATTTCAACGCTTTCTGTTGCTGACCAGACCCGCTTGGGGGAAACCCTGTCCGATCTGCTGAGTGGCCTTTTGACCAAACGTCAGGGAAACTGAACGCACCGACCAAAACAATTCAGCGATGCGGCGGTCAAAATGATCGCGGACGCTGATGACGGGGATTGTCTGTGTGTCAGAGTCCCCGTTGCACGTTCGTGCGGGTGCGATCGCAACGAACGAAAGTCAAACGTCGTAGTGAGAAGCCCTTCGGTCAAAGGGCGTGTCGGCAAATGGAGTGCTGGCAAACGGATCCCCTTGACCATGACCAGCCCGGTTGTGCCCACGTTCGGTCGCTGCTTGCCGATAATAGCCGACGACAAAAACACGCAGCGCATTGGCCAAGGAAACACTGCCTTGACCGCCAACACGGCGTGATTGCTGCTCCATCCGATCCTGAACATCGGCGCACAACTCATCGACGCTCAAATCTTCACGGTGACATATCTCATCTAGCCCTTCCCAATAGGAAGGTTCCAACCGCACATGGATGATGCGACCATCCACCGACAACGTACGGGACACCAAAGACGCAACGTCCTTTGGTTGTTTTCTGTGCTGTTCTACACCATCTTTGCCTGACATGACCGTTTGTCCTCTTCCTGACCGCTGGCTCGCCCCCCGACGGTAAAACTATAGCCCGATTGAACGAGATTTGGGGAACAAAACTGCAAGCAGGTGACGGTTGGGTCAGGGGACTCGTTCCGCGTCTCCGGCCATATCCTTCAGCAGCGAAAGATTATTGATGACAATGAAGCCTTTAGCGTAGGTCACGATCCCGGATTTGCGCAGGGCACCTAAGCTTTTGTTCACCATTTCACGGGTCACGCCCAGCATGTTGGCCAAAGCTTCCTGGGACATGGGTTGTGTGATTCGCACCCCCAAAGGGCTTTCCTGGCCATAACTGTCCGCCAGATGAAGAAGTCGACGGGCCAAACGCCGAGGCACATCATGAAACACAGCGTCTTCGATGTTTTCAGACACCCACCGTAATCGCTCGCACAGCACAATCATCATGCGTGTGCACAGACGTGGGTGACGTTCAAGAAATGGGATGAAATCGTTGCGATCAATCCGATACAGCTCGGTTGGGCCAATCGCAACGGCGCTTGCGGTGCGCTCGCGCCCATCAAGCAATCCAATCTCTCCCAGAACATCACCACTGTTCAGGATGTTCAGCAGCATTGTCTTGCCGTCAGCCGACGATGTGCGGATTGCGATCTGTCCTTTGAGCACCGCGTAAAGACAGTCTCCCGAATCGCCCTTTTCGAAAATCATCTGGTCATGAGAAAAGCGACCAACATAGCCAAGGGTCAGCAACTCAGCCATTTGAATCGCGTCAAGCTCTTCGAGCAGACGGTTGCGCCGCAAAATTAACGCGACGTCCGTTGATGTGTTCATGCACCACTCCAACCTGGGGCTTTGACCCTTGCCTCACGCAAAACGCTCTCAAACTTTGTGGCGTGCTGCAAGGGTTGAAAACAACCAAGCCAGATCATTCCCCCCAGATTGATCTCACATGGTGCACGAGGCAGCAACATCCTGCATGGCTCGATCCCAAAGGGAGGTGCGTTCGAAATGAAAACGCGCCAGCGGTGCAGCGTCTGCACGCCCCAAGCTGCGGCGCATCGTTGCCAGCATCAAGCGTGCGTCCTCCCGCTTTTGATCGAAGCGACCGATTGACAGCCAACTCTTGAAAACAGCCAGTTCATCGGCAGGCAGGCCGATATCTGTGGCAAGCCGAAGCACACGGCCATAACCACGCTCGCGGTAGGGCAGCTCCTTTGCAATGGATTCCAGCTTCAAGCTCGTCAATTGGCTTAAGACATCGGCGGCCACTGCGTCCGCCAAAGTGCGGCGGATGTTGACCATTGCTTCCGACAGGCTGGGATAGCCCAGTTCAGCAGGGCCATGGACCACCGCCACCTCGTCGTCGTCCTCCAGTCGCCCATCCCGATACGCTTCGAAAATTGCGCCGACCCCGATCATGCCAAATGGATGGAGTTCCGCAGCCCTCAACGCCCCCATGCTGGAGGCACCAAAAACCGGTATCCCGGATTGGATCGCGAAGAGGATCTCTTTGTGCCAGACCGACGGGATGTTTTCAAAATAACCATCAATGATTCCGATGGCTTTCGGCCGATCAGCGCACACACGGATCACATCTCCCTGAGCCACCGGAGGCAGGAACGTTGCATCCAACTCCCGTTCGGCCTGTTCACGGGGGAGAGTCGGGCCAAGGAAAACATAGATATCGCTCATGCTACCTTATCCTCAACCAGAGAATGCGCGCGCTGACCACGCTCTCCCAAAAGATAATCCGGTGATTCGTCCAAAGATTCCAGTCCAGGGATCACAACGCGAACGACCGGGATGCCAAACTCCGGCTTGGTCAGATCGACCGCAACCACCTCATCAACACCGATCATGCGCAAACGCTCCAACTGGTGCGCCAAATCCGCATCAATGGTTGTGGCGGTGTGAGTTGGACAGTCGGTAAAGGGCTTATTCCCACTCCCCGACACAATCCGGTCCTGCCAGCGGCGGTACTGACTCATGTCAAGGTGACGGTCATATTCCGCGCGCGGCATGTCGTCGCGCGCACCGGCAATAAAGGTCAGACGGCTTTGGGCAGCCTCGGTCAATGCACGCGACAGAGCGATGTCACGCGCCGTGTGGCAGCCCATCCCCGATGCCGGGCGAATGGCGTGCTGTGGGCTGTCCTCGCGCTCCGTAATTCGGCAAAGGAAGGCTGGCAGTCCGACATCACTGCTGATGTCCCAAACACCAACACCAACACCAGCGGCATCGAACCGGTCGATCAGCGACTGGCAGACCGGATCGTTGATCGTCGCAAGATCAATCCGGGTGGCGCTTTGCCGAGCTTCACCCGTTTGACGCCACAGGGTGGCGGCATCCCGCTCGATCAATTCAGTGATGGCGTGGCTGGTGGCCTCCACCAGATGATTGCCAGACGCCAAACCATTGGAACTGGTTAGAAAACTGCCATGGCCGGGAGCCATCGGCGTGGTGAGATTGAGATGCACGGTTTCGAACGGCACCCATTTCGGACCACCGCTCAGCAGATCCGTGCCCTCAATCCATAGAATTGGGCTGTGCGGGCTGTAAGTGCTGGTGGACAAACGTGGCAGCCGATCCACATCAACCACCGGATGGGTCCAGCGCAACTCTTCAAAGCTCGCGAACTTCAGTGGAAGCGTGATGCGTTCCGCGTGATAGCTTTCTATTGATTCCATCACACCGGACGCCTTGGCAGCGGCCAACGTCACCCCTTTTCCCTGTGACACGGAAATGGAGCGGGAGTTGGGCCGCGTCACCATGACCACCGGAATGCCCACTGTATCCAGGCCGGTGACGTTGGCGATCCGCGTGATGCCCATGATCGGCAGAAAGGGCCGAACCCGGGCCAAAGTCTGCTCCGGTGCAACAATGCGATGCGTGCCCATCGTGTGGGCCTTCACCGCATCCGTCGCCGTCGCTGCGAAATTGGGAAGAAAATCGAAAGGCATCGCCGCTCGCTGTCGAAGGAGGGTGCCAGGAAGGCTGCCGGTCCAGGTTGTCTTTGCGCGTCAAGACAGGATGTCGAGAGGGCATCCGGACTTTATGGGCGCGACGACGCCTGGACAGCGGTCAAGCGCAGCGTTCCAGATCAAAGACCTGAGGTGATGACCATGCGGCCCGATTCCAGGTCGGCCGTGTCAAAGGACGCACGTTCGCCCGCACGCATCACGGAACGCGCGCTTGCGGTTTGATTTTCCACAACCTCAGAAACGCCATTGGCGGTAATGGAATAAAGGCGACCGTCAGCGCCACGAATGGTGGAGCGATTGGAAACGGAGAGGGTGGTCATTCGTGTTCATCCTTGTCCAGAGCAATGACCAGGAAAGCTTCGCATCTGAAGCAATCGATATCTGTGAGGTTTTTCACAGTCTATGCGATCTGAACCGGGATTGGAGTTGCCCTGAAAATGTGGAGAACGGAACATACAGCCCGTCTCTTAGAACGGCTCTCGACCCAGTTGAATCGGGTATTTTCTGAGGGATTCCCTGAGGTGATGTGGTGGACGGCCCTTTCACCGGGGAATGGTGTCAAGCTGAGGTCGTTGAAGAAACCACCTTGCAGGAGCGGCTGAT
>NZ_RXMA01000039.1 GCF_003966125.1 Azospirillum griseum | reverse complement strand
TCGCCTGGGGCCTGGCGGGCGAACAACTCCTCGCCCCCTGGGGCTTCCTCGTCCACACCATCGTCATCGCCGCCATAACCGCAACCACCTACCGCATCGCCATCGCACGGAAAATGGTCAACCAGTATCCGTGGATCTATGAACGGGCCGGGCCGCTTTTCTGGAAGGAACGGGTTCCGCATCGCGGGTGAACGGTCCCGGTGATGGGCGCTGAATTGTGATGCCCAGGGTGTTTTGATGCCCAAGGCGTTTTGAAACAGGAGGCAGCCGCCGGGCGATCATCCGGCGGTTGTCCTTCTCAAGAATACAGAGTGACTTTAAAGTATTTCAGTCTTCTGTCTTCAGACCTAAGACCTAATTCAATCAAAGAGCATCTTCAAACCAACAGATAACGCCGTGGTTCAGGGAAAAGCCCGATGGATCCGGCACTGTCCCGAGAGTATCCTCTTTGGGCAGTTTGAAACAATTTTGTCATTTTTCCAAGACCTCGCGCGCTCTGTCGGTCATTTCGCCGATGGGCATGCACCCCCATGCTTGGACGCCGCCCTTGATTGGCGTCCGTCATCTTTCGCCGGGAAAGGATCGTTGCGATGCCCATGGACGCGAAAACCGCAGAGCACACGGTGACGGTTGGTGCGAAAACGCGTCCGGTCTGGACCATAGGGCGCAAGGTGACGGCGGCCTTTGTCGCGGCCATCGTCGGCGGCTTTGTCGTCATCATGGGGTTGCAGGCGTCCATGCAGTATGAGGACGCGGTGCGGTTGGCGACCCACGACGCCCGCGTGAAGACCGACATGCTGGCCAACGCCACGAAAACCAGCTTTGTGGCGGGCGATGGGGCGTCCATCGAGACGGAATTCCTGCCGCTGGCCAACAGCAACGAGGTGCAATTGACCTCGCTGCGCGCGATGGCTCCCAGCGGGGAACTCGCAACCTTCAGCAACCCGCGCTTTGCCCCCTATGACCTGACCGCCGACAAGGATCTGGTCGACGCCGTTCTGGCGGGCAAGGGTGCGCAGGCCCGGTCCGCCAAGGGGCAGATCATCATCACGGTTCCGGTCGTGACCGGGAAAAGCAACCGCTTGGTCGGTGCCCTGCAAATCGCCTGGAGCATCGACCAGCAGATCGACGCCATCCTGAACCAGATGCGCAACCAGATCGCCATCTGCCTGATCGCCCTGGTGGTGCAGATCGGTTTGCTCAACCTGCTGCTCAGCCGCATGGTCATCAAGCCGCTGCGCGCGATGGCGGCGGCGATGGCGGATCTGGCGTCGGGCAACATCAGCGTGACGGTGCCAGGCACTGACCGACGCGACGAAATCGGGGCGATGGCCGGGTCGGTCCGTGTCTTCCGCGACAACGCCCAAGCCATCGAACGGATGAACGCCGAACAGGCCGTGTCCGACGCGAAGGCCGAGGAGGCCAAGCGCGTCGCCTTGATCGCCATGGCCGACCGCTTCCAGCGCACCGTCATCCGCTTGGTGGAGGGCATCGCCGCGTCGGCGGCGGGGATGGCCGACAGCGCCGGTCAAATGGCTGGTGTGGTGGAGCAGGCGTCCGGCCAGTCGAAGACGGTGGCGCGGGAATCGGACGACATCCAGGGCAACGTCCGGTCGGCGGCGGCCGCCGCCACCGAACTGGCCAGTTCCATCGGTGGGATCACCGAGCAGGTCGGCCATTCCGCCCGCATCGCCAGCGAAGCGGTGTCGCACGCCGACCGCACCAACGCGACGGTGCAGGGGTTGATGAGCAACGCCGAGCGGATCGGCCAGGTGGTTGGCCTGATCCACGCGATCGCCAAACAAACCAATCTGCTGGCGCTGAACGCCACCATCGAGGCCGCCCGCGCCGGGGAAGCCGGCAAGGGGTTCGCCGTCGTGGCGACCGAGGTCAAGGGGTTGGCCGACCAGACCGCCAAGGCCACCGACGAGATCGCCGCCCAGGTCAACGCCATGCAGGCGGTGACGCGGGAGGCGGCGACCGCCATCGGTTCCATCGGCAAGACCATCACCGAGATCGACGGCATCGCCGGGGACATCACCCAATCGGTGCGCGAACAGCATTCCGCCACGCAGGAGATCGCGCGGGCGGTGGAAATGGCGGCCCTGGGGACGCAAGGCGTCTCCACCACCATCGGGTCGCTCGCCAGCACCACCGACATGGCTGGTGCCACCGCCGCCAACGTGTTGGCCGCCGCGCGCGGCCTGTCCGACCAGACCCGCACCCTGGCCGCCGAGGTCGAACGCTTCCTGACCGAAGTGCGCGATCAGGCGAACGCGGACGCGCGCGCGGCCTGAACCAATTTTGGCCAGAACCCGAGCGTAAAAAACCCTCCCCGACCAGGATCGGGGAGGGGTAGGACAGCAGGTCGATCACACGTGTCACACACAAACGGATCACCCGGCCCGTCCAAGCGCGGACCGGCCGGGTGGGTCCGATCAGAAGAACGCCTGAAGGCCGGTTTGCGCGCGGCCCAGGATCAGGGCGTGCACGTCGTGGGTGCCTTCGTAGGTGTTGACGGTTTCCAGATTGACCATGTGACGGATCACCTGGAATTCTTCGGAAATGCCGTTCCCGCCGTGCATGTCGCGGGCAACGCGGGCGATGTCCAGAGCCTTGCCGCAGTTGTTGCGCTTGATCAGCGAGATGATTTCCGGCGACCAGCTGCCGTCATCCATCATCCGGCCCACGCGCAGGCAGGCTTGCAGGCCCAGCGTGATTTCGGTCTGCATGTCGGCCAGCTTCTTCTGGATCAACTGGTTGGCGGCCAGCGGGCGGCCAAACTGCTTGCGGTCCAGGGTGTATTGACGGGCGGCGTGCCAGCAGAATTCAGCGGCACCCAGAACGCCCCAGGCAATGCCGTAGCGCGCCTTGTTCAGACAGCCGAACGGCCCACCCAGACCCGACACGTTCGGCAGCAGGTTTTCGTCCGGCACGAAGGCCTCGTCGAGCACGATTTCACCGGTGACGGAGGCGCGGAGCGACAGCTTGCCCTCGATCTTCGGGGTGGAGAATCCCTTGGTTCCGCGTTCGACGACGAAGCCCTTGATCTTGTTGTCGTGGGCGTCCGATTTGGCCCAAACGACCGCCAGATCGCTGATCGGCGAGTTGGTGATCCACATCTTGGAACCGGACAGGAGATAGCCACCATCGACCTTGGTCGCGCGGGTCTTCAGGCCACCGGGATCGGACCCATGGTCCGGCTCGGTCAGGCCGAAGCAGCCGATCAACTCACCGCTGGCCAAACGGGGCAGCCATTTCTTCTTCTGCTCTTCGCTGCCATAGGCATAGATCGGGTGCATGACCAGCGAGGATTGCACCGACATGGCGGAACGATAACCGCTGTCCACCCGCTCAACCTCGCGCGCCACCAGACCATAGGCAACGTGGTTGACGCCTGGCCCGCCATATTCCTCTGGGATGGTCGGCCCCAGGAGGCCCAATTCACCCATTTCGGACATAATGTCGCGGTCAAAGCGCTCTTCACGGAACGCCGAGATGACGCGCGGCTGCAACTTGTCCTGGCAGTAGGCGCGGGCGCTGTCGCGCACCAGCTTCTCATCCTCGGTCAATTGGGCGTCGAGAAGGAAGGGATCGTCCCACTGCATGGTCTTCACGGTGCGTCTCCTGGGTGTCAGGCTGTTGAAAGCCGGGGCTTATCAAGGCCGGGGCGTTGACCCGGTCGGGGTTGGGTGACGAAGGACAGTGTGCCGTGTTCTTGCCATATCCACAAACACATAATTGCGATCATTGGTATAACGATTTTATATAGTTATAGGGGTGAATTGTCGGTGACGCGGAGTTCCAAAAAACTTTTAATGTGAAGCTAAGGGAAATTTATGTAATTTGCCCCTCATATCCTCTGCCGAATGGCCAATCAGACGGATCGCCCGCCCCGTGTTTGCCGCATTGCAACCAATAACAGCTTTGTCCGATTTCCCCCTGTTGTTTGGACTCGCCCTGCTGACTCTGCTGCACGAGGATGTGGCCATCGCGGCGGGAGCCAGTCTTATCAGTGTCGGCACGCTCAACATTGGTGTGGCCGCTCTGGCTTTGCTGGGGGGCATCATCGCCGGGGACTTGCTGATTTACTGTTTGGGCATTCTGTCGCTGCGCAGCGCGTGGCTGCGGCGACGGACCGAGGGGCCGTTGCTGGAGCGCTGCAAAAAGGCGTTGGATCGCAATCTGTTGCCCGCGTTGGTGACATGCCGACTGGTTCCGGGCGTTCTGTTCCCCACCTATTTCGCCTGCGGCGTGATGAAGGTCCCGTTTGTCCGCTTCATCCTCATCACCCTCATCACCGCCACCATCCACGTTTGGTTGCTGCTGACGCTGATGACATCCTCTCTTGAAGCGGCGGCGGTTGAAATGCAGGCCATCGGTCTGGCGGTGGTCCTGGTGATCGTCGGCCTGCGCACGCGCACCATGCGCTGCGCCGCCTCCGGGCTTTGGCAACGGCTGTACCGCGCGGTCGAACCGCATTTGCCCGCCGCGTTGAAGGGGATGCCCACCCCGCACGACATTGCTCTGCCCGGCATGCCGGTGGTTCCGGCGGGATCCAAAACCATTGGTTTCGCCGAACGCATTCCGCCGCTTCTGTTCTACATCCCCCTGGTCATTCAATGGTTTGCGCTGGGTTTTCGCCACCGTAGCCTGTCCTTGCCCACGGCGGCCAACCCATCGATTGAAGCGGGCGGCTTGTTGGGCGAGTCGAAAATCCAATGCATCGACCTGATCGGGCCGGAGGCGCGCCAGTGGGTGGCGCAGTCCCGCGATCTGGTCAACCGCGCGGATCTGACGGAGGCGGAGTTGGCGGCCGTGGTGGCCGCAAGCGGCGTTGCTTTTCCGCTGGTGGCCAAGCCGGACATCGGGTGGCGCGGCATCGGCGTGCGTCTGGTTCAGGACGTCGCCGATCTGAAACGCTATCTGTCGGAGTTTCCCGAGAATTGCCGGGTGATTCTGCAGGATTATGTGCCCCACGCCGGAGAGGCCGGGGTGTTTTACGTGCGCAAGCCGGGTGAATTGTCGGGCCGCATCTTCTCCATGACCTTCCGCTATTACCCGCATGTGGTTGGCGATGGCCGTTCGACCTTGCGGGTCTTGATCGCGCGCGACCCGCGCGCCGCCTGGAAGGCTGATTTGCATCATCAGGCCCTGGCCGACCGGCTGGACGAGGTGCCGCCGGAGGGTGAGATCGTCCGCCTGTCCCTGGTCGGCAGCAGCCGCGTCGGCGGGCTGTACAAGGACGCCTGCGCCCACGTCACCGCCACCTTGACCGCGCGCTTTGACGAGATCGCCGATGCGATGCCCGGGTTCCATTTTGGCCGCTTCGACATCCGTTTCGAGTCGGTTGAACGCTTGCAGCGGGGTGAAGCCTTCACCATCATTGAGGTGAACGGGGCCGGGGCCGAGGCCATCCACATGTGGGATCCCGACTTTCGTCTGGGCGATGCCTATGCCGTGCTGTTCCACCAACAGGCGCTGATGTTTGAGGTCGCCGCCGTCAACCGCGCCCTTGGGGTGAAGCCGTTGACCGCGATGGAACTGGTGCGGTTCCAACGGCGTCAGCAAAACCTGTTGCCGCTGTATCCGGCGTCCAACTGAAGCCGGAACCGATGACGTCGGGTGTCGGGCGGGCGCGGCGCAGCGTGCGGCACGTCGTCAGTCATCTGGGCAACCGCCCGTCACTGCTGATCGCAGCCGCTCTGGCGCTGGTTCTGGCGGTCCTTGGCAGCTTGTGGGTGCGGCCCGTCACCGCCGCTCTGGTGGGTTGGGACAGCGGCGTGGCCCTGTATCTTCTGCTGTCCACTCCGGTCATGCTGCGGGCCAGCGTCGAATCCATCCGGTTGCGGGCGCAACGGCTCGATCCCGGCAAGGTGGGGGTGCTGGCCGGGGCGATGCTGGTGGCGACGGCCACGCTGATCGCCATCTGGGTGGAGTTGGTGACGGCCAAAGGATCGCCGCACGCCGGGGCGGTCGCCGGGGTGGCCACCGTCACGGTCCTGCTGTCGTGGGGCTTTCTGCACGTCTTTTTCGCCCAGCATTACGCCCATGACTACTGGCTGGACAGCCCGCACCGGGCTGGCGCGAAGCCGCTGGAGTTTCCAGGCAACGACCAGCCGGATTATCTGGAGTTTCTGTATTTCAGCTTCACCGTCGGAATGACCGCGCAGGTGTCGGATGTCATCACCCGCAGCGCCCCTCTGCGCCGGGTGGTGTTGATGCACGGCATCCTGTCCTTTCTGTTCAACACCACGGTTCTGGCCTTGGTGGTGAATCTGGCCGTCGGGTTGGTCAATTGACGCCACCGCCGATCCGCACAACATTCGGATTGCCGTTCATGCCCCTGCCCTGTTCCGTGTCGCGTGCGCCGATTCTGGCTCTGATCGGTGGTGCCGTCGCCTGCGTCGGGGGTGCCATGGCCCAGACGCCCGCCCCCGACCCGGCCCCACCGTCACACGCGGTGACGCAAGCCCAGTTCGACGAGGCGCTGGCCGCCCAACTCCGGCGTTATGGCGCGCCGGGTGGTGTGCTGCTGGTGTCCGGGCCCGACGGGCCGCCGCAGATCGCCGCCGCCGGGGTGGCGGAACTGCCGAAAGCCTCCGCCAGCAAGCCGCGTCCGGTCCGCCCCGACACCCGTTTCCACATCGCCTCCACCGGCAAAATGATGACGGCGGTTGCGGTGTTGCAGTTGGTGGAAGAGGGGAAACTGTCCCTCGACAGCCCGGTGATGCCCCTGATCGGTCTGCCGGGGGCCGCCCGCCTGCCCCATCTCGCCACGGCGACTGTGGGCGACCTGCTCAGCCAACGGTCGGGCATTCCCGATTGCCTGCGCAACGCCAAGACGCCGGTTCCCCGCCACCCCAGCCCGCGTTGGACGGTGGAGGAGGCGTTGACCAAATCCCCCTGCGGCACCCCGACCACGCCCGGCCAATACGCCTATTCCAACACCAATTTCCTGCTGTTGGGCCGGATCATTGAAAAACTCGACCGGCGGCCGCTGGCCGAGTCCCTGAACGCCCGCATTTTCCGCCCGGCGGGCATGACCGCCACCACGCTGGGGGCTGCGTTGAGCGAGGTCAACCTGGCCCATGGCTATCAGGCAGCGGTCAAGAAGGGGCGTCCGCGCGTCGATTCCAGCGCCTACGCCTATTCCAGCCCGTTGGGCGACGCCCCGGTGACGACGACCATCACCGACCTGGATCGCTTCATGAGCGCGCTGTTCCGCCAGCCGGGCCGTCTTTTGCGCCCGGAAACCCTGGCGGCGATGGTGGAGGACCGCGCGGGGGAGGAGAACGACGAGGGTTATGGCTTTGGTCTGGTCGTGGAGGACAGCGATTGGGGCAAGAAGCTGGGCCATCCCGGCCGTCTGGGCGGCTTCCGCTGCGAAGCCTGGCATTACCCCGAGGTCAACCGGACGATCCTGCTGATCCTGAACGGTGACGAGAACGGGCGGGACGATGTGGGCTTGCGGCTGGCCCACGCCCTGCTGCCGCCCCCGCCCGCCCCGCCGCCGGACACGCTTCCGACCGAAAACATCCCCATCCCCGAAAAATAACACCCGACCGACCGACGAGTGCCGCGCTTTCGCCCGTATCATGGGTCTCTTGTGTGGTGAGATTCTCGGACGACGGTCAGGACGATCATGGGTATGCGTTGGAAGCCGGTCATCACCGGCCTTGTGTTGGCCGGGTTGGTGGGCGGCGTCGGCTACGCCGTGCGGGACAAGCTGGTTCATCCCGGGACCACGACCGGTGCGCCCGGCGGCCCCCCTCCGGGTGGGCCAGGCGGGCCTCCCCCTGGCGGGCCGGGTGGTCCTCCCGGCGGTGGCCCCGGCGCGCGCAACTCCGTCGTCGCGGTGCAGGCCGGGACGGTGGCGCGGGAGGATGTGCCGATCTGGTTTGACGGCATCGGCACCGTCCAGGCCTTCAACAGCGTCACCGTCCGCGCGCGGGTGGATGGCGAGCTGCAACGGCTGGACCTGCGCGAAGGCCAGATCGTCAAGGCGGGCGACGTGCTGGCGGTGATCGATTCCCGCCCGCTTCAGGCGCAGTTGGCCCAGGCCCTGGCGAAAAAGGCGCAGGACGAGGCACTGCTCGCCAACGCCCGCCGCGATCTGGAACGCAACCTCAGCCTGCGGGAGTTCGCGGCGAAACAGACGGTGGACACCCAGCGCGCCCAGGTCACGCAGTATGAGGCGCAGTTGCGCGCCGACGACGCGGCGATCGAGGCGGTGCAGGTCCAGTTGAACTACACCACCATCACCGCGCCGATCAGCGGGCGGATCGGCCTGCGCTCCCTCGACCAGGGCAACATGGTGCGGTCGAGCGACCAGAGCGGCCTTGTCACCATCACCCAGGTGCAGCCCATCGCCGTCGTCTTCACCCTGCCGGAAAAGCTGCTGCCCGCCATCGTCGACGCCCAGTCGCGCGGCGATGTGACCGTGCAGGCGCTGGACCGCGAGGGCAAGGCCGTGCTGGGGACGGGAACGCTGGCGGTGATCGACAACATGATCGACACCGGGACCGGCACCATCCGGCTGAAAGCCACCCTGCCCAACGACCCGCAACGGCTGTGGCCCGGCGGCTTCGTCAACGTCCGGCTGTTGGCGTCGGTCCGGCGTGGGGCGACCACCGTGCCGGGGACCGTCGTGCAGCGCGGCCCACAGGGGACCTTCGCCTATGTCCTCAAGGACGACCAGACCGTCGAGCAGCGCCCGATCAAGGTGGCCCGGCTGGAGGAGAACAAGGCGATCATCGACGAGGGCCTGACCCCCGGCGAACGGGTGGTCGTCGATGGCCAATACCGCCTGCAACCCGGCTCGCGCGTCCGTCTGGTCGATCCACCGCCGCGCGGGACGTCGCCAACGGAAACCCCGACCGGCTCCGCCGCTCCCAACGCCGCCCCGGCCGGTGCGCCCACGGCGAACGCCAACGGCGAACGCCCGCGTGACCGCGCGCCGCGCGATCCCAACAACCTCGACGCGCCGCGCCGCCGCCCACCGCCGACCGACGGCGCGTCGCCGCCGGAAAACGGCCCCGGCGGCCCGGCCAGCAACAGCGCCGCGCAACCCCGTCCGGCGCGGGAGCCGTCATGAACCTGTCGGCCCCCTTCATCCTGCGCCCGGTCGCCACCGGCCTTCTGATGATGGCGGTGGTGCTGCTGGGGCTGCTGGGCTACAGCGCCCTGCCCATCTCGTCGCTGCCGACGGTCGATTTCCCGACGGTGCGCGTCACCACCCAATTGCCGGGGGCGTCACCGGAGGTCATCGCCTCGTCGGTCACGGCCCCGCTGGAACGGCAATTGGGGCAAATCGCCGGGATCGCGTCGATGATCTCGACCAGCTCCTTCGGCCTGTCCACCATCACCCTGCAATTCAACCTGACCCGCAACATCGACGCGGCGTCGCAGGACGTGCAATCGGCCATCAGCGCGGCGGCGGGCGGCTTGCCCAAGGGGCTGCCGAACCCGCCCGTCTACGACAAGGTGAATCCCGCCGACGCTCCGGTCATGGTGCTGGCCCTCAGCGCCGACAGCCTGCGTCTGGAAACCATCAGCGATGCCGCCGACACGCTGCTGGCGCAAAAGCTGTCGCAGGTCGATGGCGTCGGCTATGTCGGGATCGAGGGCGGCTTGCGCCCGGCGGTGCGGGTGCAGGTCAACCCCGGCGCGGTGGCCGGGTTGGGCCTGACGCTGGAGGATGTGCGCAGCACCATCACCCAGGCCAACGTCAACGCCCCCAAGGGCAGTTTCGACGGGCCGCGCCAAAGCTGGGCCATCGGCGTGAACGACCAGATCGAAAACGCCGCCGCCTACCGCCCGATCATCGTCGCCTACAAGAATGGCGGGCCGGTGCGGCTGTCGGACATCGGCGCGGTGGTGGATTCGGTGGAAAACACCCGACTGGCGGCGTGGCACGACGGCAAACCGGCGGTGCTCCTGACCATCCAGCGCCAGCCCGGTGCCAACATCATCGACACGGTGGACCGCATCCGTGCCCTGCTGCCGTCGCTGCAAGCCGCCCTGCCGCCGCAGATCACCATGGCGGTGCTGACCGACCGGACGGAAACCATCCGCGCCTCCGTCGCCGATGTGCAAAAGACGCTGGTGCTGACCGCCGGTCTGGTCGTGCTGGTCATCTTCCTGTTCCTGCGCAAGGCGTGGGCCACCATCATCCCCGCCGCCGCCCTGCCGCTGTCGCTGATCGGCACCTTCGGCATCATGGCGCTGTGCGGCTTCAGCCTCGACAATTTGTCCTTGATGGCGCTGACGATTGCCTCCGGCTTCGTCGTCGATGACGCCATCGTCATGATCGAAAACATCGTCCGCCACATCGAGGAGGGAAAATCCCCGATGCAGGCGGCCTTGACCGGCGCGCGGGAAATCGGCTTCACCGTCGTCTCGTTGACCTTGTCGCTGATCGCCGTCTTCATCCCGCTGCTGTTCATGAGCGGGGTGGTCGGCCGTCTGTTCCGCGAATTCGCCATCACGCTGTCCATCGCCGTCCTGGTCTCGGCGGTGATTTCGCTGACTCTGACGCCGATGATGTGCGCCCGCCTGCTGAAGCCGCAGGAGGAGGAGCCGCAAAACGCCCTGTTCCGCTGGAGCGAACGGCTCTTTGACGCACTGCTGCGCGGGTATGGCGCGTCGCTGCACGTGGTGCTGCGCCATCAGCCGTTGACGCTGGCCGTCACCATCGCCACGCT
Source organism: Azospirillum griseum (assembly GCF_003966125.1). Lineage (GTDB taxonomy): Bacteria > Pseudomonadota > Alphaproteobacteria > Azospirillales > Azospirillaceae > Azospirillum > Azospirillum griseum. Next base: position 22,955 of record NZ_RXMA01000039.1, on the reverse strand, counting down.
GATCGCCACCCTGTGGCTGTACGATGCGGTCCCGAAAGGCTTTCTGCCGCAGCAGGACACCGGCGTCATCCTGGGCGTGACGGAGGCGGCGCCCTCCATCTCCGTCAAGGCGATGAGCGAGCGGCAACGCGCCATCGCCGAGATCGTGCGCCAGGACCCCGATGTGGCGGCGGTGGCGAGCTTCGTCGGCACCGGATCGGTCAACGCCACCACCAACAGCGGCAGCCTGACCATCGCGCTCAAGCCGCGCGACCAGCGCAACGCCTCGGCCGAGGAGATCATCGCCCGGCTGCGCGCGGCTACGGCGGACGCGTCGGGCATCTCGCTGTTCATGCAGGCCGCGCAGGATGTGCAGATCGACAGCCGGGTCAGCCGCACCCAATACCAGTATGTGTTGCAGGACGCCGACCCGCAGGAGCTGACCAACTGGACGCCTCGCCTGCTGGCCGCCCTGCGCGCACGGCCTGAATTGACCGATGTGGCGACCGATCAGCAGCCCTATGGCCTGCAAGTCTATCTGACCATCGACCGCGACGCCGCCTCGCGCCTGCATGTGCTGCCGCAGGCCATCGACGACACGCTGTACGACGCCTTCGGTCAGCGGCAGGTCTCCACCATCTACACCCAGACCAACCAGTATCGGGTCATTCTGGAGGTTGAACCCTCCTTCCAGATGGATCCGGTGTCGCTGTCCAAGCTCTATGTCCGCGCCACCGGCGGCGGGGTGGTCCCGCTCGACGCGCTGGTCAAGGTGACGCGCACCACCGCCCCGCTGGTCATCACCCACCAGGGGCAATTCCCCTCCGTCACCCTGTCGTTCAACCTGGCCCCCGGTGTGGCGCTGGGCGACGCGGTGGCGGCGATCCAGCAGGCGCGCGCCAGCATCGGCATGCCCGACACCGCCACCGCGCGCTTTGCCGGGACCGCCGCCGAGTTCCGCGCCTCGCTCGACAGCCAACCTTGGCTGATTCTGGCGGCGGTGGTCGCCGTCTACATCGTGTTGGGCGTGCTGTACGAAAGCACCATCCACCCGATCACCATCCTGTCCACCCTGCCGTCCGCCGGGGTCGGGGCGATCCTGGCCCTGATGGCGACCGGTCACGACCTGTCCTTGATCGCCCTGATCGGCATCGTTCTGCTGATCGGCATCGTCAAGAAGAACGCCATCATGATGATCGACTTCGCGCTGGAGGCCGAACGCGAACGCGGCCTGCCGCCCGAACGCTCGATCTACGAGGCGTCGCTCCTGCGCTTCCGCCCGATCATGATGACGACCATGGCCGCCCTGTTGGGCGCTCTGCCGCTGGCGTTGGAGCATGGGACCGGGTCGGAGCTGCGCCGCCCGCTGGGCATCGCCATCGTCGGCGGCCTGCTCATCAGCCAGATCCTGACGCTCTACACCACGCCGGTGGTCTATCTCTACATGGACCGGCTGGGCCGTTTCCTGCGCCCGTCCCGCAAGGCCACCACGCCCGCCGTTGGGTCCGTTCCCGACCGGGCGGCGGCGGAGTAACCGGCCATGGCGCTGTCCACCCCCTTCATCCACCGCCCGGTCGGCACCTCGCTGCTGATGATCGGATTGCTGCTGGTCGGTCTGGTCGCCTACCGCTTCCTGCCGGTGGCCCCGCTGCCACAGGTGGAGTTTCCCACCATCGTGGTCAGCGCCAGCCTGCCCGGGGCCAGCCCGGAAACCATGGCGGCGTCGGTCGCCACCCCGCTGGAACGGCGGCTGGCCCGCATCGCCGGGGTGTCGGAGCTGACCTCCAACAGCACGATGGGCAGCACCGCCGTCATCATTCAGTTCGACCTGAGCCGCGACATCGAATCCGCCTCCCGCGATGTGCAGGCGGCGATCAACGCGGCGGGCGGCGACCTGCCCGCCGACCTGCCCAACCCGCCGCGCCTGCGCCGGATGAACCCGTCCGACGCGCCGATCATGGTGCTGGCCGTCACCTCCGCCAGCCTGCCGCCGGGGGAGGTGTTTTCGCTGGCCGAAACCGTCATCGGCCAACGGCTGAGCCAGATCCAGGGCGTCAGCCAAGTCACCATCAGCGGGGCAGAGAAAACCGCCGTGCGCGTGCGTGCCAACGCCGCCGCCGCCGCGTCGATGGGCATCAGCCTGGACACCATCCGCAGCGCCATCGCCGGGGCCAACGCCAACGGCCCCAAGGGCAGTTTCGACGGGGTGGCGGAAAGCTGGACCATCGGGGCGAGTGACCAGCTGTTCGGGGCCGACGCCTACCGCAACCTGATCGTCACCGAAAAGAACGGGGCCACCATCCGCCTGGGCGATGTGGCCGAGGTGATCGAGGCCCCGGAAAACAGCCGGACCGCCGCGTGGTACGGCAACCAGCGCGCCGTTCTGGTCAATGTGATGAAGCAGACCGGATCGAACGTGGTGGAGACGGTGGACGCCATCCGCGCCGAACTGCCGGTGTTGGCCGGGTGGTTGCCGTCCAGCGTGCAGATCGCCATCCGCAGCGACCGCACCCCGATGATCCGCGCGTCGGTGGCCGATGTGCAAAAGACCCTGGCCGTCACCGTGGCCATGGTGGTGATGGTGATGGCGCTGTTCCTGCGGCGGCTGTGGGCCACCGTCATTCCGGCGACCGCCGTGCCGCTGTCGCTGGCCGGAACCTTTGCCGCGATGTGGGCCATCGGCTACAGCCTAGACAATTTCTCCCTGATGGCGCTGACCATTTCGGTCGGCTTTGTGGTGGACGACGCCATCGTCGTGATCGAAAACATCGTCCGCCGTCTGGAGGCGGGCGAGGATCCATTGACCGCCGCGATCAAGGGCGCGCGGCAGGTTGCCTTCACCGTGGTGTCGATCAGCCTGTCGTTGGTCGCCGTCTTCATCCCCATCCTGTTCATGGGCGGGATCATGGGGCGGTTGTTCCGGGAATTCGCGGTGACGCTGTCGGTCGCCATCCTGGTGTCCGCCGTGGTGTCGCTGACGCTGACGCCGATGATGTGCGCCCATCTGCTGAACGCGGAGGCCGACCGCAAGCCGCCGGGCCGCCTTGCCCGCGCGCTGGATTGGCTGGGCGACCGTCTGTTCGGCCTCTACGCCGACGGCTTGACCTGGGTGTTGGAGCATCAGCGCAGCATGCTGGTACTGACGGTGGCGGTGGCCGGAGTCAGCGTCTGGCTGTATGGGCAGGTGCCCAAGGGCTTCGTGCCGCAGCAGGACACCGGTATGCTGATCGGCTTTTCCGATCCGCCGCCCGACGTGTCGTTCCAGGCGATGCTTGCCCGCCAGCGCGCCTTGCAGGAGGCGTTGACCGGCGATCCCGCCATCGAGAGCGTCGGGGCGTCGATTGGCGGCGGTGGGCCGGGCGGGGCCTTTTCCGGCAGCGTCTTCATCACCCTGAAACCCCGGTCCCAGCGCGAAGAGCTGTCCGTTCTGCTGCCGCGCCTGCGCCAGCGCGCCGCCCGCGTGCCGGGGGTGCAACTGTTCCTGACCCCGGTGCAGGACATCCGCATCGGCGGGCGGCAGGGCCGCAGCCAGTATGTCTATTCCATGCAAGCGACCGACATCACCGCGCTGAATCTGTGGGCACCCCGGCTGGTGGAAAAGATGCGCACCCTGCCGGAGCTGATCGACGTCGCCAACGACCGCCAGAATGGCGGGGTTCAGGCCAATGTGGTGGTGGACCGCGACGCCGCGTCACGCCTGGGCGTGTCGTTGAGCGCGCTGGAATCCACCCTCTACAACGCCTTCGGCCAGCGTCAGGTTTCCACCATGTATCTGGCGCAGAACCAGCACAAGGTCGTGCTGGAGGTCGATCCCAAGGACGCGCTGGGGCCGGACGCGCTCAAGACCATCATGGTTCCGGGCCGCGCCGGTCTGGTTCCGCTCGCCACCGTCGCCAGCGTCGTCATCGGCAACCAGGCGTCCTCCGTCCAGCACCAGAGCGGCTTTCCGGTCGCCAACCTCACCTTTGACCTCGCCCCCGACGTGTCGCTGTCGCAGGCCACCGCCGTCATCGCGCGGGCGGCGGAGGACATCGGCATGCCCGCCAGCATCCGCGCCGGGTTCCAGGGGACCGCAAGGGCCTTCGAGCAATCGCAATCCAGCCAACCGTTCCTGATTTTGGCGGCGTTGCTGACCATCTACGGTGTGTTGGGGATTCTGTACGAAAGCCTGATCCACCCCCTGACCATCCTCGCCACCCTGCCATCCGCCGGGCTGGGGGCGCTGATCGCGCTGATCCTGGCGGGGTACGATCTGTCGATCGTGGCGATGATCGGCCTGATCCTGCTGATCGGCATCGTGAAGAAGAACGCCATCATGATGATCGACTTCGCGCTGGAGGCCGAACGCGAACGCGGCCTGCCGCCGTTCGAGGCGATCCGCGAGGCGGCACTCGTCCGTTTCCGCCCGATCATGATGACGACCATGGCCGCCCTGCTGGGCGCGGTCCCGTTGGCCTTCGATTACGGGACCGGCGGCGAATTGCGCCGCCCGCTGGGCGTGGCGATCATGGGCGGGCTGCTGGTCAGCCAGATGCTGACGCTCTACACCACGCCGGTCCTCTATTTGACCCTGGAAAAGCTGGCCCTGCGCCGCAAACGCGGTCGCCACACGCTGGCCGCCCCACCCGCAGCCTCCACCCCGGCGGAATGACCAAAGGAGAGCGCAAACGAACAGGTGCGTTTCCTGGCCGCTTGCCGTACCCCTGCCGCAGACGACGGCGGACGGCGCAGCGATGACCGGGACGGAGGACAGCGACGAGGCGCTGATGGCGCGGGTGGCGGGCGGTGACGCCGCCGCCTTCGATCGGCTGGCCGCGCGCCACCTGCGCCGCGCGGTGACGCTGGCCCAACGCCTGACCGGCAACCCGGCCGACGCCGACGACATCGCGCAGGAGGCGTTCTTGCGGGTGTGGCGGCACGCGGCGCGCTGGGACGGTTCGCGCGCCGCCTTCACCACCTGGTTGCACAGGATTGTCGTCAACCTCGCCATCGACCGGGGCCGCCGCCCCGGTTGGTCGCCGTTGGACGCCGCCGACACCATCGCCGACAGCGGGCCGGACGCGCTCGACCGCATCGCCGAACGGCAGGAGGCCGACCGTCTGGCCCGCGCGCTGGACGCGCTGCCCGACCGCCAGCGGGCCGCCGTGGTGCTGTTTCATCAGGATGGCCTGAGCCAGCGGCAGGCCGCCGATGTTCTGGGGGTGCGCGAAAGCGCCTTTGCCTCGCTGCTGGCCCGCGCGCGGGTCGCGCTGAAAACGGCGCTGAACGCCGGGAGGGAGCCATCATGACCGAGAGCCAGTTCCTCCGCCATCTGGCCGAGTTCGGGGCCGACCCGACGCGCTGGCCGCCGGAATTGCGGGCCGGGGCCGAGACGGCACTCGCCACCGACCCGACGCTGCGCGCCGCCCAACAGCGCGAAGCGGCGTTCGACCGCCGTCTGACCGGTGCGCCGCCGGACATTGACGACGCCCGCCTTGCCCGCCTGCTGGCGCGGGTGGGGCAGGCCGCCCGCGCCACCCCGCAAGAGACGCTGATGGTGCTGCTGCTGGGGCGGATGCCGCGCTGGACGGCGGCCGCGCTATGCATGGCGCTGCTGACGCTGGGCTGGCAGGCCGGGCACCGCCTGACCGCGCCAACCAATCAGCCGCGCGGGGCCGAGGTCGCGCTGTTGAGCGACGATGTGACCACGCTGTTCGATGGAGACACCCGATGACGCCACCGGTGATGAAGGGGCTGGCCACCCTGCGTCCGCTGACCGGATCGCTGACCGGCTCCCTCCGGGGCCTGCGCGCCTTGGCCCTGCTGTCGGTGGCGCTGAACCTGTTCCTGGGGGCGATGCTGCTGGGCTGGTGGCACCGTCCGGGACCGCCGCCCTACCGCCCGATGCCCGACCGCTTCGTCGAGCGGATCGCGTCCGACCTGTCGGACGGCGACGCTGCCCGCCTGCGCGCCGCCTTCGAACCGCTGCGCCCGCGCTTCCAGACCTTGAGCGAGGAGTACCGCGTCGCCGGGCAGGCCGTGCGCGGCCTGCTGGAGCGCCCCGATTTCGACGCCGCCGCCGTTCGCGCCGCCGCCGAGGCCGCCCGCGCCAAGCGTCGCCAGATCAGCGAATTGACCGAGGAAACCGTTTTCGCCGTTCTGCCCGACCTGTCGCCCGCCGGTCGGATGCGGCTGGTCGGTTCCGGCCGGGGCTTCTGAAAACCGCCGCCGCGCATCCGCGCTTGCAAATGGGGTTGCTGGCTGCGATGGTGGTGGTCCGACGGTGCCGGGTGACGCCGCCTTTGGTGTTGCCTGGATAATAGGGAATGCGGTTCGGGAGCCGGTTTGCGCCGTTTCCCCATGCCGTGGCTGCCCCCGCAACTGTGTGCGGCGAGTTCCTCTTCCTGATGCCACTGGTCGAACGACCGGGAAGGCGGAAGACACGGAGCGACGACCCGCGAGCCAGGAAACCTGCCGTCGGACGCGCGCAACGATTCCAACCCCGCCGGGTGTGGCGGGACACAAGGAAAACCGAAGCCATGACCATCCGTTCGCTCCGCTCGACCGCAGCGACCACCAGCCGCACCGCCGCCGCCGCCTTTGCCGCGATGCTGTTCGGCAGCTTCATTCTGTACGGTGTCGGTTTCGCGCAGCCGCAGCAGATCCACGACGCGGCCCACGACGCCCGTCACTCCTTCGCGTTCCCCTGCCACTAAGCCAGGGGCATGGATCTGATACGGCGGCTGTTTTCAGCCGCCTTGGTTGCGGGCGTGCTCTCCGGCACGGCCGTTTCCGTCGTTCAGCAGGCGACAACCGTCCCGCTGATTCTGGAAGCCGAAAAATACGAGGTGACGGTTCCCCCGGCTCCATCGCCGACCGCAGCGCCTGTTGCGTCCACCCTTGCCCCCACCGCGACGGGGCATGAGCATCATGGGCACGCAACACCCGAACGCAGCTTGGGCGAGGGGGTTCCCGCGACCACCGAAGAGGCGTTGAACCGCCTGCTGACCACCATCGCGGCCAACCTGCTGACCGGTGTCGGCTATGGCCTGCTGCTGGCCGGGGTGATGCTGCTGATGGGCGACCGGGTGGATGCGCGCCGGGGCCTGCTGTGGGGGGCTGGCGGTTTCATCGCGTTCGCGCTCGCCCCCGCCTATGGCCTGCCGCCGGAACTGCCCGGCATGGGCGGGGCGGATCTCGAAGCCCGTCAGCTCTGGTGGTTCGCGGCGGCGGCCTGCTCGGCAGGCGGTTTGCTGGCGCTGGCCTTCGCGCGGGTTCCTGCCCTTGTGGCCGCCGGGGTGGCGGCGATCCTTCTCCCCCACCTGATCGGTGCGCCGCACCCGGAAACCCCGGCGGGCGCGGTCCCGCCTGAACTGGCGGCGCGTTTCGTCACCGCCTCCCTGGGCAGCGCCGCGCTGTTCTGGGCCGTTCTGGGATCGGCCTGTGGCTTCATGATGAGTCGGTTTGTCGCCGCTGACGATTTCCGCGACGCTTTCGAATAAAGGCAAACGCCCATGTCCGTTCAAGGCAAGACGGTGGCCGGCAAGACGCCCGCCACCGTCATCACCGGCTTTCTCGGGGCCGGCAAGACCACGCTGATCCGGGGCCTGTTGGAGCGCGCTGACGGCCGTCGTCTGGCCCTCATCATCAACGAGTTCGGCGACGTCGGCATTGACGGCGACATTCTGCGCGCCTGCGGCAACCCGACCTGCACCGACGACGACGTGATCGAGCTGGCCAACGGTTGCCTGTGCTGCACTGTGGCCGATGATTTCGTTCCGGCGATCGAAAAGCTGTTGGCCCGCCCGAACCCGCCCGAACACATCGTCATCGAAACCAGCGGCCTGGCCCTGCCCAAGCCGCTGGTCCAGGCCTTCCACTGGCCCGCGATCAAAAGCCGGGTGACGGTGGACGGCGTGGTGGCGGTGGTGGACGCGGCGGCGGCGGCCGAGGGCCGTTTCGCCCCCGATCCCGCCCAACTGGCCGCCCAGCGCGAGGCGTCGGGAACCGTCGATCACGAAACCCCGGTCGAAGAGGTGTTCGAGGATCAGTTGCTCTGCGCCGATCTGATCGTCGTCAACAAGACCGATCTGGTCGGGACCGGGGATCTGGCCCGGGTGGAGGATCTGATCCGCGAGGCCCTGAACCGCGACGCCAAGCTGATCCGCGCCGCCCATGGCGCGGTCGATCCGCTGGTGCTGCTGGGGGTCGGCGCGGCGGTGGAGGACGACCTCGCCAACCGCCCCAGCCACCACGACGAGGAGGAAGGGCACGACCACGACGATTTCACCAGCTTCGTGGTGGAACTGCCCGCCCAGCCCGACCCGGAGGCGCTGGCGAAGGGGCTGGCCGACGTCGCCGCCCTGCACGGCGTGTTGCGGATGAAGGGCTTCATCGACGTGCCGGGCAAGCCGATGCGGCTGCTGGTTCAGGCGGTCGGCGTGCGGGTGCAGACCCATTATGACCGGCTGTGGAAGCCGGGCGAGGAGCGCCGCAGCCGTCTGGTGGTGATCGGCGAAACCGGGCTGGACCACGACGCCGTCCGCCGCGCCATCGCGGGCTGACGCCACGGATCCGGGCGCACCGCCATGCATCTGCTCGCCGCCCGTCAGGACGACCTCGACGCCGGACCCCAGGCCGAAGATCTGGGGCAGACTCCGGCGACGCTGGTCATGCTGTCCTTTTCCGACAGCGATCTGACCGCGCTCGCCACCGCGTGGCGGGCCGGGCGGGCGCGGTTGCCGTCGCTGCGGCTGGTCAACCTGAACCGGTTGGGTCATCCGTTGTCGGTCGATCTCTACGTCGATGCGGTGATCGCCAAGGCCGGGATGGTGGTGCTGCGCCTGCTGGGCGGAACCGGCTATTGGCGCTATGGCCTCGACCGGGTGGCGGAGGTTTGCCGCGACCGGGGGATTCCGCTGGCCGTTCTGCCGGGGGAGGCGGTTCCCGACCCCAACCTCAGCGGCTTCGGCACCGTGTCGGCGGAGGAGTCGCAACGGCTCTGGCGCTTCTTCACCGAAGGCGGGCCGGACAACATTGGCCATCTGCTGGCCTGCGCGGCCACGCTGGCCGGTCATCCCACCCCCTGGCGCGATCCGGTTCCGGTCCCGCGCTTTGGCCTGTATGACGGCTGGCGCGGGGCGGTGGCGGCGGACGCACCGGTGGTGGCCGTCACCTTCTACCGCTCCCACCTGCTGGCCGGGGATCTGGAGCCGGTGGGGGCGCTGTGCGACGCGCTGGCCGCGCGCGGCCTGGCCCCGTTGCCGCTCTTCGTCGCCAGCCTGAAGGAACCCGACGGTGCCGCCTGGGTGCGGGCGACGCTGACCCACCGCAACGCGGCGGTTGTGGTCAACACCACCGGCTTTTCCGCCGCGCAGGCCGATGGATCGCCGTTGGAGGCCAACGGCACGCCGGTGCTGCAAGCCATTCTGCCGACCACGCCGGAAAGCGGTTGGCGGGCGTCGGCGCGCGGGTTGGGGCCGTCCGATCTGGCGATGAACGTGGTGTTGCCGGAGATGGACGGGCGGATCATCACCCGCGCCATCGCCTTCAAGACCGTTGGCGACCCTGACCCCGATCTGCAATTCGCCGTTCCATCGCTGCGCCCGCTGCCCGACCGGGTGGAGGCGGTCGCCGATCTCGCCGCCGCCTGGGTGCGGTTGGGGCGGACGCCGCGCGCGCAACGCCGGGTGGCGCTGGTCCTGTCGGACTATCCCGGCCCCGGCGGCGGCATCGGCCACGCCGTGGGGTTGGACAGCCCGGCCAGTGTTGTGGCCCTGCTTCAGCGCTTGCGCGCCGAGGGCTACACCCTGCGCGACACGCCCGCCGATGGCGCGGCCCTGATGGCCGACCTGACCGGCCCCACCCGCCCGATCCTGTCGCTCGACGCCTACGAAGCCCTGGTTCCGGCGGCGGTGCGCGCGCGCATCAGCGCGGAATGGGGGCCGCCATCGGCCGATCCGGCGCTGTCGGAGGGCGCGTTCCACGCCCGCGCCCGCCTGTGCGGTCACGCCGTGGTGGCGGTGCAGCCCAGCCGGGGCCATGGGCCGCTGACCACCGCCCAGCACCACGACCCCGACACCCCGCCCAGCCATGGCTATGTCGCCTTTCACGCGTGGCTGCGCCATGCCGTCGGTGTCCACGCCCTGGTCCAGATCGGCGCGCATGGCACGTTGGAATGGTTGCCGGGGAAGGCGGTGGCGCTGTCGGCGGACTGCTGGCCGGAGATCGTCGGCGGGGCGCTGCCGGTGCTCTACCCCTTCATCGTCAACAACCCCGGCGAGGGGGTGCAAGCCCGCCGCCGTCTGGGCGCGGTGCTGATCGGCCACCTCACCCCGCCACCGGTCGAGGCCGGGCTGCACGGCGACCTGGCCGAGCTGGAAACCGCCATCGACGAGTATTCCCAGGCCACCGGGCTGGATCCGCGCCGGTTGGGGATGCTGCGGGAGCGGATCCTGGAGTTGGCCTGGTCCTCCGGTCTGGCGGCGGATTGCAACCTGCGCGCTGACGACGACCCCGACGCCATCCTCAGCCGCCTGGACGCCCATCTGTGCGACATCAAGGAGATGCAGATCCGCGATGGGCTGCACGTCTTTGGCCGCAGCCCGGACGGGGAGCGGCGCGACCGTCTGACCGCCGCCGTCGCCCGCGATCAGCGCGATCCGGCGACCACCGCCGCCGCCATCGACGCCTGCGGTGACGCCGAAATGACTGCCCTGCTGGCCGGGCTGGATGGCCGGTTCGTTCGCCCCGGCCCCGGCGGCTCCCCGGCGCGCGGGCGGGCGGATACGCTGCCGACCGGGCGGAATCTCTACGCGCTCGACCCGCGCGGGGTGCCGACGCCCACCGCCTGGACGCTGGGCTGGCAGGCCGCCGACGCGCTGCTGACCCGCCATTTGCAGGATCACGGCGATTGGCCCCGGCGGCTGGTCGTCGATTGCTGGGGAACCCCGGCGATGCGCACCGGCGGCGACGAGCTGGCGCAGGCCCTGGCCCTGCTGGGGGTGCGCCCGCTGTGGGAAAACGGCTCGGGCCGCGTCACCGGGTACGAGATCATGCCCACCGGCGTGCTGGGCCGCCCGCGCGTCGATGTGACGTTGCGGATCTCCGGCCTGTTCCGCGACGTCTTTCCCCAACAGATCGCCCTGTTCGATCAGGCGGCGCGCGCCGTCGCCGGACTGACGGAGGAGGAGGACGCGGTCAACCCGCTGGCCGCGACCGCGCGGGCCGAAACCGCCGCCCTGATCGCCGAGGGGCTGGCGGACGACGACGCCCGCCGCCGCGCCACCGCGCGCGTGTTCGGGGCCGCCCCCGGCGTCTATGGGACCGCGCTGTCGGGCATGGTCGCGCGCGGCGATTGGACGACGCGGGCCGATTTCGGTCTGGCCTATCTCGATGGCGGGTGCCACGCTTATGGCGCGGGTCTTGACGGGGTGACGTTGCCCGCCCAGTTCCGCCGCCGCGTTGGCGGGGCCGACGCGCTGGTGCATCACCAGGACCAGCGCGAGCACGACGTGCTGTCCACCGACGGTTTCATGCAGTTCGAGGGCGGGTTCGCCGCCGCCGCCGCGCTGGACCGGGCCGAACCCGCCCTGTACCACCTCGACAGCAGCGACCCGGCGACGCTGGCCGTGCGCACCTTGGCCGAGGAGATCGCGCGGACCCTGCACGGGCGCGCGGCCAACCCGCGCTGGATCGCCGGGATGATGCGGCACGGCTATCGCGGCGCGGCGGAACTGGCGGCCAGCGTGGACAGCCTGTTCGCCTTCGCCGCCACCACCGACGCGGTGCGCCCGGCCCATTTCGACCTGCTGTTCGACGCCTATGTCGAGGATTCCGCCGTGTGGGACTTTTTGACCCATGCCAACCCGGCGGCCTCCCGGCACATTCTCGCCCGGATGAGCGAGGCGCTCGACCGTGGCCTGTGGCACCCCCGCCGCAACTCCACGGCGGAGGATCTGCGCCTGCGCCGGGAGAACGCCGCATGACCGCCACCGAAACCCTGCCCCAGCCGGTCGTCTCGCCCGGGGCCGCCCGCAACCAGCCGCGTCGGCGCGGCACCTGCCCCGGCGTGCTCGCCCCGATGGCGGTGGGCGACGGCGTGCTGTTGCGCGTGCGCGTTCCCGCCGGATGTCTGCCCGCCGAGCACGCCCGCCGCATCGCCGATCTGGGCCACGCCTATGGCAACGGGCTGATCGACCTGAGCCATCGCGGCAATCTGCAACTGCGCGGCCTGTCGGTGGACACGCTCGCCCCGGTGACGGACGCCCTGCGCGCTCTGGGCTATGTCGGCCGCGACGCGGCGAGTGAAGCGGTGCGCAACGTGCTGTGCGCCCCCGCCGCCGGGCTGGATTCCGGCGCGGTGATGGATGTGGGCGGGATCGCGCGGGCGCTGGACGCCCGGCTGGCCGATGATGCGGCGCTGCACGCCCTGCCGCCCAAATTCGGTTGGCTGGTCTGCGGCGGCGGGCTGGCCCATCTGGCCGACAGCCGAACCGATGTGCGGTTTGACGCGGTGGACGGGGCGTGGTTGCGCGTCTCGCTCGGCGGAACCCGTGCCAGCGCCACGCCGCTGGGCCTGTGCCCGGCCGGTGCGGTGCCGGACGTTGCCGCCGCGCTGGGGCGTGCCTTTCTGGCGTTGCGGGCGACCCTGCCCGACCCGCCGCGCCGCATGGCCACCTTGGTCGCCGCGCTTGGCCCCGGCCCGTTCGCCGCCCGCCTCTCTCCCCTGCTGTCCCCTCTCCCCGCCGGGGAGGGTGTCGGGGAGAGGGGGAGCGCCCCCCATCTGATGCGGAGTTTCGGCGGACCCGTTCCCGGTCTTGCCAACGCCCTGACCGTCGCCTTTCCCTTCGGTCGCCTCACCGCCACCGCGCTGGCGGCCTTGGCCGATGCGGCGGCCGGGATCCGGCTCACCCCCTGGCGGGCGCTGCTGCTGGTCGATCCGACGGCGGACGCCGGAGAGATTGCGGCGCGTCACGGCGGCATTCTGCGCCACGACGACCGGCGCTTGAAGCTGACGGCGTGCAGCGGTGTCACCGGTTGCGACGTTGGGACCACCGACACCCACGCCCTGGCGCTCGCCATCGCCGACCGCGCTGGCCCCTTGCTGGACCGGGTGGCGATGGTGCATGTCTCCGGCTGCGCCAAGGGCTGCGCCCATCCGGGCGTGGCCGACGTGACGCTGACCGCGCATGATGGCCTGTACGATGTCGCGCTGCGCGCCCGCCCCGGCCTGGGTTTGCCGGACGCGGGGGTGGGGCGCGCCAACCTGTCACCCGACGACGCGCTGGCGTGCGTCGTCGGTTTGTCTGCTGAGGAGTTGTCCGGTGTCTGAGCCGCTCTACGACTACATTCGCGACGGAGCGGCCATTTACCGCCAGTCCTTCGCCACCATCCGGGCGGAGGCCGACCTGTCGGGCCTGCCCGACGATCTGAAGCCGGTGGCGGTGCGCGTCATCCACGCCTGCGGCATGGTGGACGCGGCCAAGGACCTGATGTTTTCCGCCGACGTCGGCATCGCCGCGCGCCGCGCGCTGCGCGCGGGGGCCGCGATCCTGTGCGACAGCGAAATGGTGGCGCACGGCGTGACCCGCGCCCGGCTGCCCGCCGACAACCCGGTGATCTGCACCCTGCGCGACCCGTCGGTTCCTGCATTGGCCGGGCGCATTGGCAACACGCGGTCCGCCGCCGCGCTCGACCTGTGGGGGGATCGGTTGGACGGCGCGGTGGTCGCCATCGGCAACGCGCCAACCGCGCTGTTTTATCTGCTGGAGCGGATCGCGGCGGGCGGGCCGAAACCGGCGGCGGTGCTGGGCTTCCCCGTCGGCTTCGTCGGGGCGATCGAAAGCAAGGACGCGCTGGCCGCCAACCCGTTCGGCCTGCCCTATCTGGCGATCCGGGGGCGGCGCGGCGGCAGCGCCATGGCCGCCGCCGCCGTCAACGCCCTGGCGAGCGACGTGGAATGACCGGCGATCCGCTCACCACCCCCACCCCGGACCTTGGTCGGCTCTACGGCGTCGGCGTCGGCCCCGGCGATCCCGACCTGATGACGCTGAAGGCGGTCAAGCGCATCGCCGCCTGTCCGGTCGTCGCCTATTTCTGCAAGCGCGGCACGCGCGGCCACGCCCGCCGCATCGCCGACGCGGTGGTGACGGCGGAGCATGTCGAGGTGCCGATGGTCTACCCGGTGACGGTGGAACTGCCGCCCGATCACCCGGATTATGGCCGCCAGATCGAAGCCTTTTTCGACGAGTCCGCCGAACGGCTGGCCGTCCATCTCGCCGCCGGTCGGTCGGTGGCGGTGCTGAACGAGGGGGATCCGTTCTTCTACGGCTCCTTCATGCATCTGTTCCTGCGGCTCTCCACCCGCTTCCCGACAGAGGTCGTTCCCGGCGTGACCAGCATGGTGGCCAGCGCCTCCCTGTTGCCGCGCCCGCTGATGCTGCGCGACGACGTGCTGTCGGTCATCCCCGGCACGCTGGACGAGGAATCGTTGCTGCGCGCCATCACCGGGGCGCAGGCCAGCGTGGTGATGAAGCTGGGCAGCAACCTGCCCAAGGTCCGCCGCGCCATCGCCGCCGCCGGGCTGACCGACCGGGCGTGGTACGTCGAACGGGCCAGCATGGTCGAACAACGGGTGATGCCGCTGGCCGAGGCCCCGGACAGCGCGCCCTATTTCTCGCAAATCGTCATCCCCGGCGACGGGCGGCGGGCCGAAGGGGTGTATGAATGACCGGCTGGCTGACCATCGTCGGGCTGGGGCCGGGGCCGGAGGAGTGGTTGACGCCGCAGGCCCGGCGCGATCTGGCCGAGGCCACCGATCTGGTGGGGTATTTCCCCTATGTGGACCGGGTTCCGCCGGGGCCGCAGGTGCGCCACGCGTCGGACAACCGGGTGGAGCTGGACCGCGCCCGCTTCGCGCTCGATCTGGCCGCGCAGGGCCGCAAGGTGGCGGTGGTGTCGGGTGGTGATCCCGGCGTGTTCGCCATGGCGGCGGCGGTGTTCGAGGCGTTGGACGATCCCGACGCCCCCCCGGCGTGGCGCACGTTGGACCTGCGCGTCGATCCCGGCGTGTCGGCGATGCAGGCGGCGGCGGCGCGGGCCGGTGCGCCACTGGGGCATGATTTCTGCGCCATCTCGCTGTCGGACAATCTGAAGCCGTGGGATGTGGTGCTGAAGCGCCTGCGTCTGGCGGCGGAGGCGGATTTCGTCATCGCCCTCTACAACCCGATCTCGCGCGCCCGGCCCTGGCAGTTGGGGGCCGCCTTCGACGCGCTGCGCGCCATCCGCAGCCCCGACACCCCGGTGGTGCTGGGCCGCGCCGTGGGCCGGGAGGATGAGGTCATGACCATCACCAGCCTGGGCGCGGTGCAGGCCGAACAGGCGGACATGAAGACGCTGGTCATCATCGGCGCGTCGCACACCCGCCTTGTCCCCCGCCCCAACGGCCAGCCCTGGGTCTACACCCCACGCCATTACCGGGGGTGAGCGGGATGCCCCGTCGTGTCAAATCCCGCTCAGCCTCCGGCCAACCCCTCCAGCCACGCCAGCGCCGCGTCCAGATCGGGAAGGCCCGGCACGCCATGGCCGGGCGGGCGGTCCACCATCACCACCGGCAGGGCCAACCGCCGCGCGGCCTCCAGCTTGGCGTCGGTGGCGCTGCCGCCGCTGTTCTTGCTGACGATGACGGCAACGCTGTGGGCGCGCATCAGGGCGGTTTCGGCCTCCACCGTGAAGGGGCCGCGCTCCAGGATCAGGCGGGCGCGGGGCAAGGCGGGCATCGGCTCGGGCGGATCGACGGCGCGGATCAGATAGCGGTGGTCGGGGGCGGCGAGGAAGGCCGCGACCTCCTGCCGACCGATGGTCAGGAAAACGCAGCCGTCGTTCAACGGATCGGGCCAATCCCGCACCGCCGCCGCCGCCGCCGCCATGTCGGGGACGATGATCCAGCGGTCGCCGGGACCGGCCTGCCACGCCGGGCGGCTGAACAGGCGCAGCGGTACGCCGGTCCGCGCGCAGGCCGCCGCCGCGTTGGCGGAGATTTGATCGGCAAAGGGGTGGGTGGCGTCGATCACCGCGCCGACCTTGTGCTCGACCAGATAGGCCGCCAACCCATCGGCCCCGCCGAATCCGCCGATCCGCGTCGGCAGGGGCGGCAACACCGGGTTTTTGGTGCGCCCGGCGAGCGACACGGTGGCGTTCACCGTCGCGTGTCCGGCCAAGCGCCGGGCCAGCGCCGTCGCCTGGGTGGTCCCGCCAAGGATCAAAGCGTTCAACACGTCACGTCACCATCGTTGGATCGCCGCAGGATGCGCCGCCATGGATAGCACACTCCCGGACCGCCCGCCGCCGTCGCGCTGGTTGTCCGTCGTCGGCATCGGCGAAGACGGCTGGGACGGCTTGTCGCCCGCCGCCCGCGCCGTGATCGAACGCGCCGCTTGCGTCTATGGCGGGGCGCGGCATCTTGCCTTTCTACCGGTCGTTCCGGGGCAGGAACGGGTGGTGTGGCCGTCGCCCCTGACCGACGCCCTGCCCGGCCTGTTGGCCCGGCGCGGGCAGCCGGTCTGCGTGGTGGCGAGCGGCGATCCGCTGTGGTACGGCGTCGGGGCCACGTTGGCGCGGGTCGTTCCGGCCCACGAGATGATGGTGCTGCCCGCCCCCTCGGCCTACAGCCTCGCCTGCGCCCGGCTGGGCTGGCCGGTGCAGGACACGCGCTGCCTCACCCTGCATGGCCGCCCGTTGGAGCTGGTCATTCCGCATCTGCAACCGAATGCGCGGCTGTTGATTCTGTCCTGGGACGGAACGACCCCGGCCAAGCTGGCCGCGCTGCTGCGCGCTCGTGGCTTCGGCGCGTCCCGCCTGACCGCGCTGGAGGCGATGGGCGGCCCGCGCGAGGCCCAACGCAGCGCCAGCGCCGACGCGTGGGACCAAGAGGCCGAGGCGCTGGGGCCGGTGGCCGACCTCAACACGCTGGCGGTGGACTGCGTCGCCGGTCCGGACGCCCGAATCCACCCGCTCGCCCCCGGCCTGCCGGACGCCTGGTTCGATCACGACGGGCAGATCACCAAGCGGGAGGTCCGCGCCGTCACCCTGTCGTTGCTGGCCCCCCGGCGCGGCGAAACCCTGTGGGATGTCGGGGCCGGGTCCGGCTCCATCGGCATCGAATGGATGCTGACCGACCCGGCCAACCGCGCCTTCGCGGTGGAATCGCACCCTGACCGTCAGGCCCGCATCCTCGCCAACGCCGCCGTGCTCGGCGTGCCGGGGCTGGAACTGGTGCGGGGCCGGGCACCGGCGGCGCTGGACGGGTTGGCGGCCCCCGATGCGGTCTTCATCGGCGGCGGCGTCAGCAACGACGGCGTGCTCGATTCCTGCTGGTCGGCGTTGAAACCCGGCGGACGGCTGGTCGCCAACGCGGTGACGCTGGAAGGGGAAGCGGTGCTCTACGACGCCCAACGCCAGTTGGGTGGGGAACTGACCCAGATCAGCGTCAGCCGAGCCGTGCCGGTCGGCGGCTTCCGGGGCTGGAAGCCCTTCATGCCGGTGACGCTGTGGCGGGCGGACAAGCCATGATCGCCGCCGGTGTGGGTTGCCGCAAGGGCTGCGACGGGGCGGAGATCGCCGGGCTGCTGACCGCCGCCTTTGACGAGGCGGCCTTGACCGCCGCCCAGCGCGCCGCCGTCCGTCTGGCGGTTCCCGCGATCAAGCGCGACGAGCCGGGCGTGGCCGACGCCGCCCGCCGCCTGGATCTGCCCGTCACCGTGATCGACGCGGCATCGCTCGCCGCCGCGCAGGACCGCACCGTCACCCGCTCCGCCACCGTGGCGGCGGCGGTCGGGCTGGCCAGCGTGGCCGAAGCGGCGGCGCTGGCCGCCGTCGGGCCATCTGGCCGTCTGCTGCTGCCCCGCCGCTCCACCCCCCGCGCCACCGTCGCGCTCGCCACCGACGCCCTTGCCGCCCTTGCCCTTTCGGAGTCCACGCCATGACCGTTCATTTCATTGGGGCCGGGCCGGGCGCGCCCGATCTGTTGACGCTGCGCGGGCGCGACCTGATCGCCGCCTGCCCGGTCTGCCTGTATGCCGGGTCGCTGGTTCCGGCGGAGATCATCGCCCACGCCCCCAAGGACGCCCGCATCGTCGACACCGCGCCGCTGACGCTGGAGGAGATCGTCGCCGAGTTCCAGGCCGCCCACGCGGCGGGGTTGGACGTCGCCCGGCTGCATTCGGGCGACCTGTCGATCTACAGCGCCCTGGGGGAGCAGACCCGCGCCCTGCGCGAGTTGGGCATCCCCTACACCATCACCCCCGGCGTTCCGGCCTTTGCCGCCGCGTCCGCCGCGCTGGGCCGTGAATTGACCCTGCCGGAGGTCAGCCAGACCCTGATCCTGACGCGGACGGAGGGGCGCGCCTCGGCCATGCCCGCCAACGAAACGTTGGAGGTGCTGGGCGCGTCGGGGGCAACCCTGGCGATCCATCTGTCGATCCACGCGCTGGACCGGGTGGTGGAGCGGTTGACCCCGCTCTATGGCGCGGACTGCCCGGCGGCGGTGGTCTACCGCGCCAGTTGGCCGGACGAACGCGTCGTGCGCGGCGCGCTGTCGGAACTGGTCGCGCGGGTGGCCGAAGCGCCGATGGAGCGCACCGCGCTGATCCTGGTCGGCCCGGCGCTGGCGATGGAGGATTTCCGGTGCAGCGCCCTCTACGACGGCAGCCACGTCCGCCGTTACCGGGGGTTGGGCGCGTGAGCCTGTCCTCACCAGCCGGGGGCACCCCCGACGATGGTTCCCTGGCGGTCGGTGATCAGCACCTCGACCGCCACCGGCGCCCCGTCCAGCGTGGCGAGCGCGGTGGCGCGGGCGAGGGTGGCCACATGGTCGGCCAGCGGGATCCCAGCCTCCTGCGCCAGCCCCAGCACCTGGGCGGCGGTGTTGGCGCTGCGGGTCTGCGCGATCAGATCGGGGGCCGCCCCCAACAGGGCCAATTGATCGGCCAGCCAATCCAGATCGACGCTGCTCCGTTTGGAATGCAGATCCAGCAGCCCGCGCGCCAGCTTGCCGAATTTGGCGAAGCCGCCGCACAGGCTCAGCCGCGCGATCGGTTGCCGGCGCAGATGCTTGAGCGTGCCGCCCGCAAAGTCGCCCATGTCGATCAGCGCCTGCTCGCACAAGCCGTAACGCGCCGTCACCGCCTGTTCGGATCGGTTGCCGGTGCAGGCGGCGACATGGGTCAGGCCCGCCGCGCGGGCCACGTCGATGCCGCGCTGGATCGACGCGATCCAGGCCGCGCAGGAATAGGGCACGACGATGCCGGTGGTCCCCAGGATCGACAGGCCACCGACGATGCCCAGCCGCCCGTTCATCGTGCGTTTGGCCAGCACCGCGCCGTTTTCCACCCCGACCTCCACCACCAGATCGGCGGGTTGCCCGGCCTGATTTGCCGCCTCTTGCACGGCCTGGGCGATCATGGCGCGCGGGACCGGGTTGATCGCCGGTTCACCGACCGCCAGCGGCAGGCCGGGCAGCGTCACCGTGCCGACGCCGTCGCCCGCGCGGAAGGTCACGCCCGATCCCGCCGGGCCGCACCAGACCCGCGCGCGGATCAGGGCACCGTGCGTGACGTCCGGGTCGTCGCCCGCGTCCTTGACGATGCCCGCCGCCGCCCATGGCCCGGTCGCCGCGTCCATTCCCCGATCTGTCCATGCCAGCGCGAAGGCCGGTTGCTGCCCGCCCGGCAGCGTCACCGTCACCGGATCGGGGAAATCGCCGCCGAACAGCGCTTCGGTCGCCGCCCGCGCGGCGGCGGTGGCGCAGGTTCCCGTCGTCCAGCCGCGCCGCAAAGGTGTATCGTTGGCGTCAACTTTGCCCGCGTCCACACCCGTTTCCACGCTTGAGTCCAGGTCGTCGTCCATGCCCGCCACGTCATCCATTTCCGGGTCGCCGTTCGATGCGTCGCTGCCCGAATCCCTGCTGGTTCCCTTTGCCCCCGGCAGCGTCTGGTTGGCCGGGGCCGGTCCCGGCGACCCCGGTCTGCTGACCCTGCTGGCGCTGCAAGGTCTACGGCAAGCCGACGTCATCGTCCACGACGCGCTCGTGGGTGAACGGATCATGGCGCTCGCCGCGCCCACGGCAAGGCTGGAGTTCGCCGGAAAACGCGGCGGACGCCCGTCGGCCCATCAGGACGACATCACCAACCGCCTGATCGAGCTGGCGCGCGAGGGCCACCGGGTTCTGCGGCTGAAGGGCGGCGACCCCTTCGTCTTCGGGCGCGGGGGGGAGGAGGCGCAGGCGCTGGCCGAGGCGGGCATTCCCTTCCGCGTCGTGCCGGGGGTGACGGCGGGGGTGGCCGGTCCCGCCTATGCCGGGATTCCGGCCACACACCGCAGCGCCAACCAGGCGGTCATTCTGGCGACCGGTCATTCGCTGGGCGGCGGGCCGAATTGGCGGGCGTTGGCCGCCACCGGTTCGCCCCTGATCCTCTATATGGCGTGGAAGGGCCTGCCCGACATCGTCGCGGAACTGATGGCCGGTGGCCTGCCCGCCGACACGCCGGTCGCCGTGGTGACGAAGGCGACGACGCCGGACCAGCAAACCTTGGTCAGCAGCCTGGGGACCTGCGTCGCCGACCTCGCCGCCAGCGACCTCGACCCGCCCGCCATCGTCGTGGTGGGGGAGGTGGTGCGCCTGCGCCCGCAACTGGATTGGCTGCCCTATCACGAGGTGCCTGGTCATGAGGATCCCACCCATGGCTGACGGCCTGATCGTCGCCGCCCCGGCCTCAGGAACCGGCAAGACCACGCTGACGCTCGGCCTGCTGGTGGCACTGCGCGCGCGCGGCCTGCGGGTGGGCGCGCTGAAGGCCGGGCCGGACTACATCGACCCCGCCTTTCACCAGGCGGCGACCGGGCGGCCGAGCGTCAACCTCGACAGTTGGGCGATGGGGCCGGATTTGCTGGACGGGCTGGCCGCCCGCGCCGCCGACGGGGCCGACCTGCTGGTGTGCGAGGCGCTGATGGGGCTGTTCGACGGGGTGGCGGCGGCTGGGGCGACCGGCGACGGCTCCACCGCCGATCTGGCCGCCCGCACCGGCTGGCCGGTGCTGCTGGTGGTCAACGCCAAGGGGCAATCGCAATCCGCCGCCGCGCTGGTCAAGGGCTTCGCCAGCTACCGCGATGATGTGCGGATCGGTGGCGTCGTTCTGAACAACGTCGGCAGCCCGCGCCACACCGCGCTGGCGGGCAATGCGATCGAAGCGTTGGGCATTCCCCTGCTGGGTGCCCTGCCCCGCAGCCCCGGCGTGGCGCTGCCCGAACGTCATCTCGGGCTGGTGCAGGCGGGGGAAACCGACGATCTGGCGGAGCGCTTGGCCGGGCTGGGCCGTTTCGTCGCCGCGCATGTCGATGTGGACCGGGTGGCCGCGCTCGCCACGCCGTCGCGCGCCGGGCGGGGCAGCGACGCCCCGGCCATGCCGCCCTTGGGCCAACGGATCGCCATCGCCCGCGACGCCGCCTTCACCTTTGTTTACCCCCATCTGATCGCCGGGTGGTGGGCCAGCGGGGCGGAGCTGGCGTTCTTCTCTCCCCTGGCTGACGAGCCGCCGCCCGCCGACTGCGACGCCGTCTATCTGCCCGGCGGCTATCCCGAACTGCACGCCGCCCGCCTGTCCGCCGCCGCCCGTTTCCGCGCCGGTCTGGTCGCGGCGGCGCAGAGCAAGCCGATCTATGGCGAATGCGGCGGTTACATGGCGATGGGCGAGACTCTGGAGGATGCCGACGGAACCGTCCACCCGATGGCCGGGCTGCTGGGGGTGCGGACCAGCTTTGCCAAGCGCAAGCTGCATCTGGGTTATCGCCG
Source organism: Azospirillum griseum (assembly GCF_003966125.1). Lineage (GTDB taxonomy): Bacteria > Pseudomonadota > Alphaproteobacteria > Azospirillales > Azospirillaceae > Azospirillum > Azospirillum griseum. The sequence goes on along the minus strand of NZ_RXMA01000039.1, from coordinate 1,150 downwards.
CGCCACCCTGCTGGCCGATGGGCCGCTGGGACCGGCGGGGACGCTGTTGATGGGGCATGAGTTCCATTACGCCTCCACCCTGTCGCGCGGCGACGACGCGCCGCTGGTGTCGGCCCGTGCCGCCGATGGCGGCGATCTGGGCGATCTGGGTGGGCGGCGCGGTCTGGCGATGGGATCCTTTTTCCATCTGATCGCCCGCGCGCCGACCACCGACGCGGGGCGCTGACCAATGGACGACGCCTTCACGCTGGCCGAGCGCGAGGCGCTCTACAAGGCGATCTTCAGCCGCCGCGACGTGCGCGGGCAGTTCACGCCCGATCCGGTCCCCGATGACGTTCTGGGCCGCATCCTGCGCGCCGCCCACCACGCCCCCTCGGTCGGCTTCATGCAGCCGTGGAATTTCCTGCTCGTCACCGATCCGGCGGTGAAGGAGCGCATCCACGCCGATTTCGCCACCGCCAACGCCGAAGCCGCCGACCGCTTCGACGGCGACCGCCGTGTCCTGTACAGCCGGTTGAAGCTGGAGGGGATTCGCGAGGCCCCGGTCAACCTGCTCGTCACCTGCGACCGCGAGCGCTGCGGCCCGGTGGTGCTGGGCCGCACCCACATGCCGACGATGGACCTCTACAGCTGCGTCTGCGCCGTGCAAAATCTCTGGTTGGCGGCGCGGGCGGAGGGGGTGGGAGTCGGCTGGGTCAGCATCCTGCACGAGTCGGCGCTGAAAGCCATTCTGGGGGTCCCGGATCGCATCGTGCCCATCGCCTATCTCTGCCTGGGCTATGTCAGCCATTTCGAAACCACCCCGGATTTGGAGCGGCAGGGCTGGCGTCAGCGCGTGGCGTTGGAGGAACTGGTGTACCGCGACCGCTGGGGCGACTCCGATCCCGTTTTCGGCGCGCCATCCCCCGACTGACCAAAAGAAAAGGGCCGCAGAAGCCTGCGGCCCTTGAAAGTCTAGGGAGGAAACGCCCCGAGAATGGGCAGGCGCAGAATATGCTGCGGCGCACCAGAACTGGTATTACCATTGCTGAATGGTAGACATGCGCCAGTCGCATGTTGCTCCTAGGGCCTGTTGACATTCAGCGTGTTGCCAAGACGGTAGCGACGAGGTTGATGGCAGCGGCGAAGCTTGTGTCTGTTTTGTCGTATC
>NZ_RXMA01000038.1 GCF_003966125.1 Azospirillum griseum | reverse complement strand
AGCACCCGAACCGGGTATTCGTCGCAGCAGTCCGCAATGATTCGGAACCTCATCTCGGTGCTTCCGAGAAGATGGCCACAGTTTTTTTAATATATCCCGTTCCATCTGGACGCGGGCGAGTTCGCGTTTCAAACGGGCGATTTCCGATGCTTGATCGGCGCCAGTGGTCAGGGGGGCCGCCGCTCGCTGGATGGGGGGCATCGGCGGCCCCCCTGACCCGGTGAGGCGGCGCTGCCATTTCCGCAACACCGAGGGCTGCACTCCCAATTCACGGGCGATCTGCGCAAGCGAGCGGCCACTGCTGGCCAACAGCGCCACCGCCTCTTGCTTGAACTCGTCCGTAAAGATGCGCCGTGTCGTCGTCATTCTTGACCTCTCCGCTCCATCTGGAGCTTAGCAGAGGTGTCCACCGATTCGGAGGAGGGTCACTTGTAGGCCAGGATGTGATCGAGGTTTATCGCACCGTTCCATATGGCCTGGGCAACGTTGGTGACACCGTTTTTTTGAAGGATGTTGAGGGTGAAGCTGCGGGCCCGAGCCATGATGCCGGGGTTGTCCCGAATCCGGCTTTTGTCCTCGTCGCAGGAGATATCGCGTACGCCTCCGGTGAACCTTTCAATTACCCACAAGTTCGGCGGCGAGGCTTATGCCGAGGGCTATGTCGGTCAGGCGTGTCAGCCCGCGCCACATGACCGTATTGCCGGGCGGCGGATCGCTCTTGCGATTGAGATAGCCGCCCAAGCGGGTGATTTTCACGGCATAGAACGTCAAGCCGCGCGATGAGGCGTTGGCGGATGACTTGTCGGGCGCGAGACGGTCGAGGATCTGGACCTCCAGGGCCGTGAGCGCGACCTCTGGTGCCGGCGTTGGCGAAGCGCGGCTGCTCATGGTGATCTACGCTCGATGCTCTAAAATGTGAAACAACACGGCCCTCTAAGCTTTGATTTATCAAGCAGATTCACGCGTGAAATCGATTCCGATTTAACGCCATCTGCTCTAAAAGATCCGCCAACTGAGAATGCAGAACACGGCCAGTAGATTGACGAGCCGCTCCGCGGTGCGCAGTTTGACGTCTTCGGCTTTGCAGCCGGACTTCATGATCTTGTGGAAGACCTCGATCTTCCAGCGCAAGGCGTACCAGCCGAGCTTTTCCACCGCCTCCTGGGCGGTGCGCACCGGAAGGTTTGTAATCAATTTCCAGCTCACGCGTGGCCGATCTGCCGGTTCGTCGCGTTCGTAGGCGTGAATGTAGGTCAGCTTGAGTGCCGGATATTTCTTCTGCTTCCCGATCGGCGGCAGGACGTCGATGGTCCGGAATTTGACGTCCAACGTCACGGGCACGGCCTCGCCCTTGTCGTTGTGCAACTCGACGACATGGGACGCGCATACCACCTCATCGGCCAACTCCGCCGCAACGGTATGTCCGCCGTCGTCGGCGAGCCGGTCGGTTTGGGCTCGAACCAGGAAAGACGTTCCCAACTCCGTAGCGATGCAGAAAAGTTCGCAGATATCACTCTCGCGGTCGCCGACGTGGACGCACCGGCCAGGATCGCCGAGCAGGCTATTGGATTGGCGAAGATTTTCCAACCACCGATAGCTTTCCTTGGTCTCGATCGGCACCCGGGTCGGGTTGATTTTGCGCTTCAGCGCCGCCGCGCCCTTGAATTTGTCGCGGGTCCAGAACTTCACTGCGGCCAAGCCCAGCGGCACCCCCTGGGTGGTGACCGCTAGGCTGGAATGCATCAGCAATCCGCAGACCGCATGATGGCGCAGCCGGTCAGCCTTGTCCTTGCCGCTGTTGACGCTCTTGGTGAAACCGATCCGTTCCGGCTTTTCCCGCTGGTAGGTGAACTCGGTCGTGTCCTGCAAAACCAGGATCGGCCCGTCGGCGGCGGCCACCCGATCACACGTCGCTTCGAAATGCCCCTTGAGAATGGCATGTTCGCTGACCCGGCCGTTGGAAAAGAACCGGTAGGCGGCCTTGGTGTTCGCCCAGTCCTGGCAGGCTCGGGGTATGGTCTGGCCCATCGCGCCACCAATCTGGTCGAAAACCTGGCGCAGCCTCCTGTCCAAGCGTTTGTCAGGAAGTTGCCCCTCCGCGATCTCCTCGTCCACCCAGCTTCCCGGGCGCTCACCTGCTCCTGCCCATCCGGTTCCTCTGTTCGTCTCCTGCATGGTCGTCCGCGCCCCGGCTGTGATTCGGAGCCAGGGACAGAATCACACCAGATTCCCCGGCCGCAAGACCTCAGGCCGCGCCCCGGCAACGCCGCCGAACTTGTGGGTAATTGAAAGGCCTGCCAGACGCATACGGGCGTCGGAATCAATCCGCGCAGGCGGCGACATCGGCGCGAATGCTGCGGGCGGCGAGGCTGTAGATGACCGCACCGCCGATCATGCTGACCGCTCCGACCAACATGGCGTAGCGGATCGCCTGATCGCCAAACGTTGGGTGCAGCGCGTCGTTCAGCACACCGACGACCAGCGGTCCCAGCCCCCAGCCAAACAGGTTGGACAGCGCGAGCGCAATGGCACCGCCCAGCGCCCGCATCCGCGTCTTGGCCGTCGATTGCACGGCGGCGGCGGTCGGGCCGATAGCAAAACCGGCAAAGACTGCGGTCAGCACCAACGCCGCGTAGGTCACGCTGCGGTCGTTGGACAGACAAAAGGCAACCATCGCCGGGATCGACACGAGGAAGGCCAAGCAGGGTGCCCACACCATCCAACGGATGTCGCGGCGACACAGCCGGTTGAGGATGACCGCCCCGGCCAACCCGCCGCCGATGCCCGACAGCCCCATGATCGGGCCGATGATCATCCCGGCTTCCGCCGTGCTCAGATGGTGCACCCGCTGCAACAGGGCCGACGACCAGGACACGATGACCGCGTTGCAGAAGGCGGCAAAACACAGGGCGATCGCCACCAGCACATAGGTGCGCTGGGCTGCGAGGAAGCGCAGGGTTTCACCAAAGGATGGCAGATCGGTTTCTGTTCCGTTGGTGGTCGGGCGGGCTGCCATGCGGTCACGCACCGTCAGGCGGACGACCACTGCGACCAACAGCCCGGGCACCCCGGCGACGAAGAACGCGGTTTGCCAACCGTAATGCTGGTTGACATAGCCCCCCAATGCGAACGCCAGGAAAATGCCGACGAAGGTGGCGATCGACAGCACCGACATGGCTTGCGCCCGCCGTTCGGCGGGGAAGTAATCCGACAGCAGCGCCTGGGTCGGTCCACCGTTGGACGCCTCGGCGATGCCGACGACCGACCGCGCGATCAGGAGCTGCGTGGCAGAGGTGGCAAAGCCGGACAGGGCGGTCATCAGGCTCCAGACCGCCAGCCCGGTGGAGATCACCGGCACCCGTCCGATGCGGTCGGCCAGTCGGGCGATGGGCACGCTCATGGCGACGTGCAGAATGACGAAGCCAAAGCCGGACATGAAGCCCAGCATGGTGTCGGACACCCCCAGATCGCGTTTGATCGGTTCCAACAGCGCGTTCAGGATGTTGCGATCAAAGAAATTGATCGCCCAGACCACGGCCAGCAGGGCCAGGACGTAATTCGCCCGTGCCGCCGAAACGTCGGGACGGATGGTCGTATCCGCCAGGGGCGGGGCGGCGGTGTCGGCTGCGTTGCTCATTGTCGTCTCTTCCCATCGTCTCGGCGTCGGAGGCCGGGGCGCATTGTCGTTGCGGATCGATCGGTCAACCGCCGTGTGTGTGGCTGTGGTGTTGATGGGTGCAACCGGGGCCGCAGGCCATCTTGTCGCGGCGGTAGCGCCCGGCGAGCGCCATCATGTCCAGCATCGGAGGTGGCGGGGCACCGAAGGATTGATAGAGGTTGGCCACGGTGATGAAGATCCGCTCCTCGTCTGCCCAACCACGAAACGCGTCGATGGAAATGTCGAGCGCCGCCTCGGCCACCGGCATCCCGGCGTCAAAGCGTTTGCGCGCCTCCACTTGGAAATATTGCAGGTAATCCCGCTGCGTCCGCACGGCGTTGAGATCGGCGATGGGGCCATGGCCGGGCACGATCACATCGACGTCCAGCGTCAGCACATGGTCGCAGGCCTCGATCCAATTGGCGATGTTGACCGACACGATGGCCGGGTGAACCTGGTTGAACAGCACGTCGCCGGAAAACAGAATCCGGTCCTTGGGCACATGCACCAGCGTGTCGCCGCGCGAATGGGCGGGACCGATTTTCTTCAGATGCACCTGCTTGTCTCCGACGGTCAGGTCCATTTCGCTGTCGAAATGGCGGGTCGGCAGAACATGCTCGCGCTCGGCGATGTCAAAGCGGCTGCCCATCACCTCGTGCAGATAGGCTCCGGCCTCGCCGAAATTCTGCCAGTTGGTCATGATTTTCTGGATCGGATCGACGCCTTCGGACATGCGTTTCATGTCCTCGAAGGTGGCGAGCGAGGCGATGATCTCCGAATCGGCGACCAGGGCGTTTCCGGCGGTGTGATCGGGGTGGGCGTGGGTGTTGACCACGCGGTCGATCCGCTTGGCCGCCGGGATCGCCGACCGCATGCTGGCCAGCATCTCCGCCGTCAGCGGCTTATCGAACAGAGTGTCGACCAGCAATGTGCGGTCGCCGTCCACGATCAGACCGGCGTTGCTGTAGCCCCACCCGCCATCGGGTTGCAGATAGGCCAGACAGCCGTTGCCAAGATCGTGCAGCCCCTTGGTGAAGGTCCAGCGGCTCATCGATGAGGTCCTTTGCGGTTGGGCGCGCCGCCCCACCGATCCCGGCCCATCGAGGGCAGTGCGGGTGTCAATGCGGCGGGCGGCGACGGTGTTGGGTGGTGGCGGTGTCGGGTGTGGTCATGGGAGCGCTGAGGCCCGACACGACGAACTGCACCAGCTCGCGCAGGCCCATGTCCAGATCGGTGCCGAGGAACCGGCCATAGGACAAATGGACAATGCGCGAGCGGCCGGAGTAGCTGTACTGAGTCAGGCCGAACACCCCATGCAGCCGCCAATAGAACGACTCGTCGTCCAAATGCGGGCAGCATTGGCGCAGCAGGCGGATGCAGCGGATTGACACCTCGTCGAACAGCTGTTCCATCACCTCGCGCACCTCGGGGGCGGGGTCGGTCAGGGTGCGCACCATCAGTTCGCCGAACACGCTGCTGCCTGTGTCGCGCGGGTTGTAGGAGGAGAGCACCGGCATCAGCGTCGCCTCCACCACCTCGCGCAGGATCGGCACGCCGTCCACCGAACGGGCGACGCACTGGTCGAACAGACGAAGCCGTTCGTCGGTGATCGGGCGCAGGCGGCGTTCGCACACCGCCTTGAACAGCGCCTTTTTCGATCCCCAATAGTAATGGATGGTTCCCAGATTGGCCCCGGCGGCGTCGGTGATGGCGCGGATCGTCGTGCCTTCGTAGCCATGCTTGGCAAACAGCGTTTCCGCCGCGTCCAGGAAATCCTTGATCGTCGCGTCGGAGGAGTGGGGGCGCCGGGGCTTGCGCACCCTCTTGGTGGGCTGTGGCGCTGGATCGGTCACAGGTGGGCGTCCAATGGTGGAAGACAATCCGCTCACCATCGACAAAATCGCCGGTCAATTCAACGGAAAGCGCCACGGCCCGCATGGGGTCAGGCACCGGCAACGATGCGATTGCGCAGGGTGCCCAGCCCGTCGATGGAAAATTCCACGACGTCGCCGATCGCCAGCTTGCGTCCCTTTTCCACCAGCGTGCCGCCGCCCGCCGTGCCCGACCCGATCACCTCGCCCGGGACCAGCGTTTCACCATAGGCCGAGGCGTAGGAGACGATGGCGTCCCAGCGGTGATGCATGCGCGTGGTGTTGGCCACACCCATGATCTCGCCGTTCAGCGACGCGGTCATGACCAGATTGTAGGGGTTGGGGATCTCGTCCTTCGTCACCAACCAGGGGCCGAGCGCGTTGCCGCCATCGAAATCCTTAGCCTTGGCCGGGCCGAACAGACCGGGCAGCTCCATCCCGGCCACGTCGCGGATCGAAAAATCGTTGAAGATCATAAAGCCGAACACATGGTCGAACGCCGACTCGGTTGGGATGTTCTTGCCCCGCCTGCCGATGACGCAGGCGATTTCCAACTCGTAATCGAACATCTTGACGTCGCCCGGCCAGGGAATATCGGCCTCGGGCCCCACGACCGACAGGTGGTTGCCCTTGTAATAGATCGGGTGCTGGTACCAGACCTTCGGCACCTCGGCCAGCAGGCCGATGCCGTTGGTGCGCGCCCAATGGGCCACGCCCTGAACATGCTCTTCGAACACCGAACAATCGCGCAGGCGGCGCGGCGTGGGAATGGGCGACAGCAGCGTCACATCCGCCAGGGCTAGCGTCGGGGCGTCGGGGGTGGCGGCCAGCGCCCGCGCGCGCGCCAGCCCCTCGTCACCGGAGTCGATCAGATCAAGCATGCTGGAAAACACTCCGCCCAGATCGACGATGGTTGCCAAATCGTCGCGCAGGGCACCGGGAGCGGTGCGCCCATCGGCGGTCTTGAAGGTGACGAGCTTCATGGAAGGCTGATCCTTTGTGTCGTTGACATCGCGTGGGCGCGGTGCCGTGTGGGGGCAGCCGCTGAAAAGGGCGGGCCATCCCGTTGCTGGGCGCGCTCATTGTTCGGCTCATAAATTAATCAAACGTATGAATTCGGCAAGGGGAATTGTGCGTTTGAGTCATCACTCTGCCCGGGGCAGCCGCAGATCGGCATGGGGTGGACATGGAGTATCGGATGCAATTTCCATCAAACTATTGATATTAAACAATATATAAAAGACGCGCCACACATTGTGTTTTAGCATAACATTGTAGGGTCTGCGGTGAAAGGGCGCAACGGAGCGGCGGCGGACAAAATTTAAACGAACGTATGAATCATGTTGCCAAGGGCAGCGGCCTTTGTTAGTTGTGGCAACAATCTGGCCCTGAGGGCCGATACCCAAGACAGCGGATGCACTGGGTAGCCAACCAAACAGCGTTGGCGCACCGCGCCGCTGCTTTGATCCGCACATCCATGCGCACGGTTTTGATCCGTGGCGACGCATAGGGCTTGCGCAACCACCGCGTTTCGGGGGGAGGGAACGTTGTCTCAAAAATCATGTCCGCCACCATTGGCTCTGCCATCATCAAGCCAATCACCCACAGGTAAGCCGCGCTTGCGCATCCGACGCCTGGGCCGGTTGGGTGTGTTCGCTGTCTGCGTCGCCGGGGTGTCGTCAGTCGTGTCGGCGGCGGAGCTGGTCAACAACGACGCCTATGATCTGACCTGGACCAACACCGTGGTCGGAACCATCGGCATGCGCGCGGGTTCACCAGCCAGCGTGATCACCAACCGCCTCAGCAACAACGACGGCGATCTGTCCTTCAAGCGCGGCGATCTCATCACCAAGCGCACCGACCTGCTGTCGGAACTGTCGCTGCGATTGCACAACGAAAACGAGCTGGCCTTTCGTCTCAGCGGCACGGCCTGGTACGACGGGGTCTATCGCGGGTCGCACGCCCCGTTGGCCGTCAGCCAGTCCAACGCCTACCCCACAACCGGCCTGGACCGCTTCACCGACTCAACGCGCCATGTTCTGGGGCTGGGGGCGGAGTTGAGCGACGCCTTTGTGCAGGGCAAGGGCGAACTGTTCGACCGCAACGTCCATTTCCGTCTGGGTCGCCACACGCTGCTGTGGGGCGAAAACATGTTCATCAACAACGGCGTGTCGTGGGGCATGGCCCCCTTCAACGGAGCCAAGGCCCCGCTGATGGGCCAACCGCTGTTGAAAGAATTGAGCATGCCGGAGACCAAGCTCTCCGGCACGGTGGAACTGGATCACGGCTTCAGCCTCGAAGGCTATTACAACATGGAGTTCCGCACCGACCGGGTGGCACCGGCGGGATCCTACTTCTCGACCTTCGACGGCATCGGTGACGGCGGCAACAAGATCATCGCCGCCCAGATCGCCGGTTTGTCGAGCGCGGCCTGCACCCGAGGAGTCGGCGGCGAGGCGCTGACCGGTGTGTGCCGCCTGAACATCAACCGTGTGTCCGACAAACGCGCCCCGAATTTCGGCAAGGATTTCGGCGTCGCCCTGCGCTACTCGGACCCAGCCAACGATCGTGATTGGGGCTTCTACTATGTGCATGCCCCCTCGCGCTGGGCGTCGATGATCCAAGGGCCGAAGTCGAACGATCCGGGGTCGGTCGGGACCTATCAATGGATTTACCCGCAGGACGTCAACATCGTCGGGGCCAGCCTGAACACCTCCCTGTTCGAGGATTTCAACCTGGGCGGCGAAGTGTCGATGCGCTGGAACATGCCGTTCTCGCAGAACACGGTGTCCTACGCCTATTCGTCGATCCCGACTGGCAAATCCCTGCACGGACAGGCTTCGCTGATCCGCTACCTGAAGCCGAACGGGCTGTGGGATGCGGGCATCATCATGGGCGAGGTCGCGGTCCAGCATCTGGTTTCGGTGGACGATGGCAAATATTTGACCAACCCGACCACCGGGGCCAAGACCATCGCCATCGATCCAACCGCCGCGCGCACCGCCGTCGGCTTTTCCGGTTTCATCTCGCCCACATGGACGCAGGTGTTCCCCGACGTGGACATCAACGCCGCCATCGGTGCCACGATGACGCTGACCAAACGGTCTGCGGTCGATAACACCTTCAACTTCAACTACAACCACGGCGGTCATATGCAATTCACAGTTGGAGCGGTCTATCAGACGGCTTGGAGCGCCAACGTGACCTACCGCCACTATGTCGGCTCGAAGACCCAGAACATCGCCGCCGACCGCGACTATGTGCTGGCCTCGGTGAAGCGCTCCTTCTGAGCCTGGGCCTGCGGACAAGGAAAGACGCGAACCATGACGATTGTGACTCGCACGCTGGCCGGTGCCTTCGGTCTGGCTTTGCTGGGCGCGCCCGCCGCTCTGGCGGCGGTGACGGCGCAGGACGCCGAACAGCTCAAAACCACCTTGACCCCAACCGGTGGTCTGAAGACCGGAAACGGCGACGGGACCATCCCCGCTTGGACCGGCGGTTGCCCGCCGACCGGTGACTACATCGACGGCCGTTTGCCACCCGATCCCTACGCGGGCGACAAGCCGCTTTTCACCATCACCAAGGCCAACATGGGTCAATACGCCGCCAAGTTGAACGACGGTGCGCGGTACATGTTGGAGAATTATCCCGGCTACAAGATCGTCGTGTACCCCAGCCGCCGGTCCTACTGCGCGCCGCAGTCGGTCTATGACGCGACCTTCAGGAACGCAACCACGGCAAAGCTGTCGCCCGACGGCAACGTCGCCAGCAACTGGAAGGGCGGCATCCCGTTCCCCATCGTCAAGCGCGGCGAGGAGGCGATCTGGAACCAGCAATACACCTATCGCGGCGTCGACGCGAAGATGACCTCCCAATCCTATTACACCTCGGCGTCTGGCGCGCGCAGCCTTGTGCAGGGCGGCACCTTTTACGTCACCTACCCGCCCTATTACCCGGACGGGCGCGAGGATCCGTGGAAGGGCGAATACCAGTACATGAATCGCGGGCGCATCGTCGCTCCGGCCTCGGCGGCGGGCAACGCGATGATGTTCTACGCGCCGCTCGACAACATGGCCAGCCAACAGCAAACCTGGATTTACCAGCAGGGACAACGGCGCTTGCGCAAATTCCCGCAGGCCAACTACGACACGCCCAACACGACGGTCGGCGGCGGTCTGACCAACTTCGACGACGCGCTAGGTTATTCCGGCATGCCCGACCGTTACGACGTGACGCTGGTCGGACGGCAGGAGTTCTACATCCCCTACAACAACAACGGCCTGTCGTTGGAACCGAACATCGACAAGGTGCTGGGGCCGAGTTTCGCCAACCCCGATCTGGTGCGGTACGAATTGCATCGCGTCTGGGTTGTCGACATGAAGCTGAAGGCTGGTGCTCGCCACGTCGTGACACAGCGCCGCCTCTACATCGACGAGGATTCCAGCATCCTGTCCGTCACCGATCAGTGGAGCGCCGACGGCAAGCTGTGGAAATCCTTGATCGGGACCATGTTCTACTATCCCAAGGACAAGGTGGCGATGTTGGGGGTGCGTCTGGCCTATGACCTCCAGGCCGGTGGCTATGTCGCCTTTACGTTGAACAACGTGGCCCCCGGCGCGGTCGTGTTCGGGGAGGAGGCCAAAAAGCCCGCCAGCTATTTCACCCCGGCGGCGGTCTCCGCCGAGGGGCTGGACTGACGCGGCGGCTCGCCCCGCTCCCACAACCCTCACTCGCGGTTTCCGTACAATGACGCGCACACACTCACGCGCGGCACGGCGGTGGTTTGGCCGATGCGGTTGCGACACCCCCGGTTCCTTGACCGCCGGTGTCATGACGGTTGGCTTGGCCCTCTCCGGCCTTGCCATCGCGTGGACGGCCCTGCCGTCCACGCCGCTGGCGGCGGTGCCGAACGGCCCGGCGACCGACGGTTCGCTCTCCGCTCCCGCCACCGCCGCGATCCATCGGGTTCTGAGCCACCCGGCACGCATTCCGGTCCAACCGGAGCGGATCGGCATGATCGCCGTCGCCCGCGCTGGAAAGCGGATGGTGGCGGTTGGTCTGCACGGCCTGATCCTGTTGTCCGACGACGACGGCGCGCAGTGGCGGGTGGCCCGGACGACCGTGGACGTCACGCTCACGGCGGTGCGCTTCGCCAGTGCCCGCGTCGGCTGGGCCACCGGTCATCTCGGCGTCGTTCTGCACACGCGCGACGGCGGCGAGACCTGGATCACCCAGTTGAGCGGCATCACGGCGAACGACCTGGAATTGGCGGCGGCCAAGGAGGAAGCGGCCCGCCACCCTGGCGACGCCATGGCGGCGGGGTGGCTGCGCATGGTTGAACGCCAGCGGGCCGACGGTCCGGGTTGGCCTTTCCTCAATCTTCTGGTGGAGGACGAGCAACGGGCGACGGTGATCGGGGCCAACGGCATCGCCTTTGCCACCCAGGATGGCGGTGCCCGCTGGTCGTCGATCAGCGCCCGGCTGGGCCACCGGCAGGGCCATCATCTGTATGGGATCCAAAGCGATGGGGACGGCGCGCTGGTGGCGGGCGAACTGGGTTTGCTGCTGCGCGCCACCACCCGCAACGGCCCGTTCGAGGAATTGACCTCGCCTTATGAAGGCAGCTTTTTCGGCGCGCTGCGCAGCGGTGCGCGGCTGGTGCTGTACGGGTTGCGTGGGCGCGTCTTCGTGTCGGGCGACGGCGGATCGACGTGGCGTCCCATCGCCTGGACGGGGCAGGCGGCCTTTACCGGCGGCGTGGCCCTGCCCGACGGGCGGGTGCTGTTGGCCGACCAATCCGGCGGGTTGGCGGTCAGCGATGCCGGTTTGACCAAGCTGACGCCGCTGGCGTTGCGGCTTCCCCCCATCGCGGGGTTGGACGTCACCGAACATGGGACCGTCATCGCGGTTGGGGTTGCCGGACCAAAGCGGATCCCGGCCGACGTGCTGATCGGCAAGGAGTGACCATCATGATGACCGAAAGCGATGGGCTGCGGGTCGGCGCTTCCGAAGACACCTTGCGCTTGGATCCGCGCTCCGGCACCTGGCTGGAACGGCTGGTGTTCAACAACCGTGTGGCGATCCTGGTCGTCTGCGCGCTCATCACGCTGGGGCTTGGCGTCCAGATGACCCGCTTGACGGTCAACGCCAGCTACGAACGGATGATTCCCGTCGATCATCCCTTCATCCAAACCTACATGGACAACCGGGCCGATCTGGCCTCGCAAGGCAATGTTCTTCGGGTGATCGTCGAACGGACCGACGGCGGTTCCATTCTTGACCCCGCCTATCTCCAAACCGTGCAGAAGGTCAACGACGCCGTCTATCTGCTGCCCGGCGTCAACCGGCCCTACATGATGTCGATCTGGACCCCCAACACCCGCTGGCTGGCGGTGACGGAAGAGGGGCTGGAAGGTGGCGAGGTCATCGATTCCAAATTCGACGGCTCTCCGGCGGCGATGGCGCGTCTGCGCCTGAACATCGAACGGTCCGGCCAGATCGGCCGGTTGGTGGCAACCGATTGGCAATCCAGCCTGATCCTCGCCCCGCTCAACGACGGGGCCGGGCATCCGCGCATCGATTACCGGCAGCTCTCCCAAAAGCTGGAGGAGATCCGAGCCACCCACTCCACCGGGGTCATCCGCGTGCGCGTCGTCGGCTTTGCCAAGATCGTTGGCGACATGATCGACGGGGCGGTGCAGGTCCTGACCTTCTTCGCCTTCGCCGTGTTGATCTCGATGGCCGTGGTCTATTGGTACACGCGCTGCGCCCGCTCCACCGTGCTGGTGGTGGCCTGCTCGCTGGCGGCGGTGGTGTGGCAACTGGGCCTCTTGCCGCTGTTGGGGCTGGAGTTGGACCCCTATTCGACCCTGGTCCCGTTCCTGGTCTTTGCCATTGGCATGAGCCACGGGTCGCAGAAGATGAACGGCGTGATGCAGGACATCGGGCGTGGGGCCGACCGGCTGACCGCCGCCCGCCTGACCTTCCGCCGCCTGTTCTTTGCCGGGTTTGCCGCGCTGGTCTGCGACACGGTCGGCTTTGCCGTTCTCCTCATCATCAAGATCGAGGTCATCCGCGAACTGGCGCTGACCGCCAGTCTCGGCGTCACCATCCTTGTCTTCACCAACCTGATCCTGCTGCCCGTGCTGTTGAGCGTGACCGGTGTCAGCCCGGCGGCGGCGCAGCGCAGCCTGCGTGACAGCACCGATGCTGGCGGAAACGCCGCCTGGCGCTTCCTGGACCTCTTCACCCGGCGCGGCTGGGCGGTGGGGGCGCTGGCGGCGTCGCTGGCCGTGGCGGGCGGCGGCTGGGTGGTGGCCAAGGGGGTGCAGATCGGCGACATCGACCCCGGCGCGCCGGAATTGCGCAGGGACTCCCGCTACAACCTCGACAACGCCTATCTGACGGCGCGCTATGCCACCAGCACCGACACGCTCATTCTGCTGGTCGCCACACCCGCCGAGAAATGCACCGATTACGGGGTTCTGGCCACCATCGACGCGCTGGAATGGCGGTTGCGGCAAGAGCCGGGGGTGGCGACCACCGCCAGCCTGTCGTCCTTCGCCCGGCTGATGACCCAGTTGGGGGCCGAAGGGAATCCGAAATGGTTCGAATTGACCCCCAACCAAGCGGCGCTGAATCCGCTGTCGGGCACCGCTCCGTTGGAGTTCGTGAACCGCGCCTGCACGCTGTCGCAGGTCCGCGTGTCGTTGCTGGACCACAAGGCGGCGACGCTGAAACGGGTGATCGGCGTCGTCCAGGGCTTCATCGCCGACAACCCGACACCGGGCGCGCGGATTTTGCTGGCTGCGGGCAATTCGGGGATCGAGGCCGCCACCAATATGGTGGTCGAAGAGGCCAGCCGCGACATGCTCTATTGGGTGTATGGCGCGGTGACGCTGCTGTGCTTCGTCACCTTCCGCAGTTGGCGGGCGGTGGTCTGCGCCATCCTTCCGCTGGTTCTGACCTCGATCCTGGCCGAAGCGCTGATGGCCGAGCTGGGGATCGGCGTGAAGGTAGCGACCCTGCCGGTCATCGCGCTGGGGGTGGGCATCGGCGTCGATTACGCCCTGTACATCATCAGCATCCTGCGGGTGCATCTGAAAACCGGGGCCAGCCTGTCGACGGCCTATTTGGAAACCCTGCGCTTCACCGGGCGGGTTGTGCTGTTGACCGGCGTGACGCTGGCGGTGGCGGTGGCCACCTGGATCCTTTCGCCCATCAAGTTCCAGGCGGACATGGGCGTGTTGCTGGCCTTCTGCTTCCTCGTCAACATGGCGGGTGCGTTGATCCTGGTTCCGGCGCTCGCCAGCGTCCTGCTGGTGGGGGACTCCCACCACGCCACCCCCCGCCCCACCCCCCTGACCAAAGACGCCAGTGTTCCGGCCGCCTGAGCGCGCCGGTGTTGGGAGACCGCGATCATGGACACACACGACAAACCCGCCGGAGAACGGCCCGATGACACCATGCCCAACCTTGATCTGGGGGAAACGGAGAGGCTGGTTGCCCGAACGCCGTTGGGCGAACACACGGTGATGGGCGGGGAGTGCGGCGATTGTAGCGCGCGGATGGCCCCGAGCCGTCCGGTTTGCCCCAATTGCGGCGGAACGAACATCCACCCGGCGGCCTTGGACAGCCTGGGCACGCTCTATTCCTTTTCGGTCGTCCATGTCTCGGCGACGCGGGAGGTGCCCTACACCATTGGTTACGTCGATTTGCCGAAGAACGTCCGCGTTCTGGCCGCCATCGATGGTGATCCGGCGGAACTGCGCTGCGATCAGGTGGTGCGTCTGGTCCCCGACACGGGGGATGGCTGGCGCTTTGCCCCCGCGAGCGTTGAAGAAAAGGACATGCGCTGATGTCGGCCTACATCCTCTCCGGGGCGATGATCCCCATGGGCAAACACACCAACGCCTCCTACGCCGGGCTGGCCGTGCCGCCGGTGCGGCGGGCGATCCGCGAATCCGGCTTGAGCCGTGCGGACATTGGGGCGGTCTATTGCGGTCACGCCTTCGGCGGCATGTTGACCGGCCAGCGGATCGTCAAGGATCTGGGAATCGGTGGCGTGCCGGTGGTCAACATCGACAACGCCTGTTCGGGCGGTGCGTCGGCGGTGCAGGCGGCCTGCCAGGCGGTCGAGGCGGGGATCGTCGATGTCGCGCTGGTCATCGGCGTGGACAAGCTGACCCAGTTCGGCGGCGGCACCCTGCCGCTGGTGACGGAGGATTGGGAGGTGCGGCAGGGCATGGTCATGCCCGCTCTCTACGCCATGCGCGCGCGCCGCTACCTGCATGAACGCGACGCCACACCGGCCGATCTGGCGGCGGTGGCGGTCAAGGCGCGGCGGCACGGCATGACCAACCCCTTTGCCCAGATCCGCAAGGCGGCGACGGTGGAGGAGGTTCTGGCCTCCCGCGTCATCTGCGATCCCCTGACCCTGTTCCAATGTTGTCCAACCGGCGACGGGGCCGCCGCCCTGGTGGTGGTGTCCGAAGGGCGTTTCCGCCGTCTGGGCAAGTCGGGGCTGAGGGTGCGGGCGTCGGTCCTGCATTCCGGGACCGCAACCACCGGCTTTCGCGACATGCTCCGCCCGGAGATCACCTATCATTCAGCGGCAGAGGCCTATGAGGTGGCGGAGGTCGATCCAAAGGATCTCGATCTGGTCGAACTGCACGACGCCTTCACCATCGCCGAGCTGGTCTATTACGAGGCGCTGGGCCTGTGCAAGCCGGGACATTCCGCCGCGCTGCTGCGGTCGGGGGCGACCAGCCAGGGTGGGCGCACGGTGGTCAACCCCAGCGGCGGACTGTTGGCCAAGGGCCACCCGGTCGGGTGCAGCGGCGTCGCCCAGGTGGTTGAAGCCTTCTGGCACCTGACCGATCAGGCCGGAGCGCGTCAGATTCCGAACGCCCGCCTGGCGTTGACCCACGTCACCGGCGGCGGCATTTCCGGCCTGGACCACGGGGCCTGCACCGTCCACATCTTCGAGCGCGCGTCATGACCGCCGCCGCAACACCGCTGGCCGGGCTGCGCGTCGTCGATCTGACCACCTTCCTGTCCGGCCCCTATTGCACCCAGATTCTGGGTGATCTGGGGGCGGAGGTGCTGAAGGTCGAACGGACCGACGGCGGCGATTCCAGCCGCGCCATCCCACCCCATTTCGTGGGCGAGGACAGCGCTTATTACCTGAGCTGCAACCGCAACAAGGGCAGCATCGCCATTGATCTGAAATCGCCCGACGGGGTGGCGCTGGTGCGCCGCCTGATCGCACGGGCCGATGTGGTGATCGAAAATTACCGCCCCGGCGTCGCCACGCGTCTGGGGCTGGATCCCGAAGCGCTGCGGCGGGAGCATCCGGCCCTGATCTGGGCGTCGATCAGCGGTTTCGGTCAGACCGGCCCGTGGCGCGACCTTCCCGCCTACGACATGATCGTGCAGGCCCTGTCCGGTGTGATGAGCCTGACCGGTGAAGAGGGACGCCCGGCGGTGCGGCTGGGCATTCCGGCGGGCGACATGGTTGCCGGAATGTACGCCGCCATCGCCGTCACGTCGGCGCTCGCCGCGCGCGCGGTGAACGGGCAGGGGCGGTTGATCGACGTGTCGATGCTCGATTGCCAATTGTCGATGCTGTCCTATCAGGGGGCCTACGCGCTGGTCGCCGGAACGACGCCCAAGCCGCAGGGCGCACGGCATGATTCCATTCCGACCTACCGCTCCTTCCGGGCGGGCGACGGGCGTGAATTGGTGGTGACGGCCAACACCGAAGGCATGTGGCGCGGGCTGTGCCAATGCCTTGGGCTGGCCGACCGGATCGACGATCCCCGTTTTGCCAATGGTCGGGAGCGTTTGCGCCACAAGGAGGCGCTGTGGGCGATCCTGGAACCGGCCTTCCTGACCGACACCGCCGTCGGATGGGTCGGCCGTCTGTCGGCGGCCGGGGTTCCCGCCGCGCCGATCAAAACGGTTCCGGAGGCGCTGGCCGACGCCCGCGCCCATGGCCGTCGCATGGTGGTGGAGATGGACACGGAGGATGGCCGATCCGCTGCCCTGGTTGGCAACCCGATGAAGCTGTCTGACGACCGCTTCACCGGGGGCGCGGCGGAGGATGCCCCGCGCTTCCCGCCCCGGCTGGGCGAGGACAGCCACCGTGTTCTGGCTCAATGGCTGGGGATGGACGTCGATGCCATCGACCGCGTTGTCGTTGCGGGAGTGGTCGGCGTCGCAGCACCGCTGTCCGATCCGGCGTGAAGCCGGGAGGCCGTGGCCTTGGGTGGTTTTGAAAAGAATTTGGGTGCGAGGAGGGTTCCATGCGTCTTGTGACTTTCACCCCGGCGGGGCGGGCCGATGGCCCGCAGCGCGTCGGTGCCTTGATCGATGGCGACACGCGCGTTGTTGATCTGACCGCCGCCACGGCGGGCGACGCGGATTTCGCGTCGATGCTGGCCTTGATCGCCGCTGGCGAGGATGCGCTCGGCCGGGCGCGGGACTGTGTGGCGGCGGCGCAGCGCGGTCGTGCGGATGACCTGTTGGACCGCGCGGCGGTGCGTCTGGCCGCTCCGGTGCCAAAACCGGAATCCATCCGCGATTGGGCCTGCTTTCCCCAACACATGCTGAACATGATGCAGCGCGACTACCGCCGCCGCGCCGCCAAGGAGGTCGATCCCGAGGCGGCGTTCCAGCGCTTTGTCGATCAGGGGCTGCTGAAGCTGCCCGCTGATTATTACGAGCTTCCACGCTTCCACGCCTGCAACCGTCACGCGGTGATCGGGCCGGAGGATGACATCGAGTGGCCGAGCTTTTCCGAACAGATGGATTTCGAGCTGGAATTCGGCTTCTACATCGGCAAGCGCGGCAAGGACATCCCCTACGATCAGGCCCGCTCCTACATCTTCGGCTACACGGTGTTCAACGACCTGTCCGCCCGTGACATGCAGGCGCGTGAGGCGCGCTTTGGCGGCAAAAGCAAGGAGTTCGACACCGGCAACGTCATGGGGCCGTGTCTGGTGACGGCCGACGAGATCCCCGATCCCTACAATCTGCGCATGATCGCGCGGGTCAATGGCGAGGTCTGGTGCAATTCCTCCAGCAACACCATGGGCCGGACCTTTGAACAGGTGATCGCCCACATGAGCGAGTCGACCACGCTCTATCCCGGCGATTTCTTTGGGTCGGGAACGGTCGGAACCGGCTGCGGCATGGAGAACGACCGTTACCTCAACGATGGCGACGTCATCGAACTGGAGGTTGATGGCATCGGCATCCTGCGCAACCGCATCCTGCGCCGCACCGGGAGGGCCGCGTCATGACCGCCGTCCACACACAGTCTTGGACCTTCACCCAGGGGCTTCATCAGGTTGCCGACGGGCTGTATTGCTGGCTTCAACCCGACGGGGGGTTCTGCCTGTCAAACGCCGGACTGGTGACGGATGGCGACCAGTCGCTGTTGGTGGACACGCTGATCGATCTGCCGCGCACGCGCGACATGCTGGCGTGCATGGCGGCGGCGACCCCGGCGGCAAAGCGCATCGGCACCCTGGTCAACACCCATTCCGACCCGGACCACACAGCGGGGAACACGCTGATGAATGGGGCGCGGATCATCATGACCGACGGCTGCGCCAACACCTACCGCCACATCGAGCGAATGGTGAAGGGCATCGACAAGCTGACCGGCGGCGCCCGCCAGTTGATGACGGAGATGGGGGCCGACGACTTTCAGATGGACGGCGTCACCTATGTGCCGCCGACCGAAACCTTCAACCGCGCCCTGACCGTCATGGTCGGCGACAAGCGGGTCGAGCTGGTGGAGATGGGGCCGGCCCACACCGAAAGCGACGTTCTGGTGCATGTGCCCGACAGTGGCGTCGTCTTCACCGGCGATCTGATGTTCAACGATTGCCATCTGGTGATGAATCACCCGCACATCGGCAACTGGATTGCGGTGTGCGACCAGCTGCTGGCCTGGGACGCGGCCGTGTATGTGCCCGGCCATGGCGGGGTCTGCGGCACCGAGGAGGTGCGTCGCCACCGCGATTACGCACTGTTCATCAAGGACGAGGCGCGCCGTCGTTACGACGCGGGCATGCCGGTGGAGGACGCCGCCCTCGACCTGTTCGACCATCTCGGGCGCTTTGCCCATCTCAAGCGCGCCGATTTCCTGGCGCAGAATGTCGGCGTGCTCTACGCCGAGTTCTCCGGCACGCCGGTGGTGGAGAATTTCGCCGCTCGTATGGAAGCTCGCTGGGCCTTCCGCAACAAGATCAGAGGCCGTGCGCCCGGCATTCCCCACCGATGCGCCGTGCATGGGCACCATCACTGACGGGCAAGGTCCACGGGACCTCACCATCGTTAAAAATTCATCGAACGTATGATTTAATGGCTGACAAGCTGTTGACCGAACTGGCAGGATACCCCGCGATGACCACCGCGCTGATCGAAGACACCGACCCCCAAGCCGCAGACAAGGCGGCCATCCTCGCGCTAGAGGATGCGCGCCAACGCGCGATGATCGCCGCCGATTGGGGCGCGTTGGCTGATCTTCTGGCCGACGATTACCTCCACATCCACACCACCGGTGTGATCCAGACCCGGCAGGATCTGTTGGATTACGTCAAAGGCGGGCTGAAATTTGTCGCCATCACGCGCGACCATCTGCGCCTGCGTCTGTTTGGCGACACCGCCATCCTGACCGGGGACATGGTCAACACCGTGCTCGGTCCACAGGGCGGCGACCCGATCGTCGTCAGTTCCATCTGCACCCAAGTCTGGCTGAAACGCGACGGTGTTTGGAAGGAGGTGTCCTTCCAATCGACCCGCCCCACCCCCCATGCGGCCCCGCAGCGCCCGTCCGCCTGATCGCGGACACCGCCTGCGGCTCCCGCTCCCCTTTCGCTTGTGAGTTCCCCACCATGAAAATCGTCAAGATCGAGCTGTTTCCTGTCACGCTCGGCCCGCGTCCGGGTCAGAACGCCAAGCTGCGCAACAACAGCGTCGTCATCAAGATCACCACCGACAGTGGCCATGTCGGCATCGGTGACACCGGCAACACCTCCTCCTGGTACAACGGCGAGACCCAGGGGTCGATCATCGCCGTGATTGAGGAGGTGATCGCGCCGCTGGTGTTGCTGGGGTCCGATCCGTTCGACATCGAACGGATCGTCGACAAGATGGATCATCTGGTCCGCAACAACGGCCAGGCCAAAATGCTGGTCGATTTCGCCCTGCACGACCTGAAGGGCAAGGTCCTGGACGTGCCGGCCTATCAACTGCTCGGTGGCCGCACGGTGGAAAAAATCCGCCTGGGCTATGTCAGCGCCGAACGGGATCCCGACATTCTCGGGGAATGGGCGGCAGACGCCGTGTATTCGGGTTTCGCGCTCATCAAGATCAAGATCGGTCTGACTGGAAACAGCATGGCCGATGAGTGCAAGCGTCTGGCCGCCGTGCGCAAGGCGATTGAGGACAAGATCCCGATGGATCTCGACGCCAACGGGGCCTTGAACTTCAAACAGGCGTTGGCCGGGGTGAAAGCCTTCGCCGAGTTCCGTCCGGGCCTGATCGAACAGCCGCTGCCCTCCTGGGATCTCGACGGCATGGCCCGCCTGCGCGAAACCTGCACCTTCCCGGTCTACGCCGATGAAGCGGCGCAAACCCCGACGGACATCATGGAGATCCACCGCAAAGGGGCTGCCGACGGCCTGTTGCTGAAGCCGGTGAAGGCGGGCGGCTTCGTCAAGTCGTTGCGCTGGATCGCCACCGCGCAAGCCTGCGGTTATCCCGTGGTGATCGGTTCCATGGCCGGGTCAGGCTTGGAAACCATCGCCCATCTGCATCTGGCCACGGCGAACGCCTGGACCTCCACCATGATCCACGAAATCGTCGGGCCGCTGCGTCGGCGCGGTGAGTCGCTGGAGGATATGGCGACGGCCTACGAGGACATCGTCCATGGCGGCCCGGTCTACAAGGACGGCTGCGCCCTGCCGCCGGAAGGCCCCGGCTTTGGCCTGGAACTGAACGAGGAGGTGATCGCCCGCCGGATCACGCCGGGCCGTTCGGTCGTCACCGTCACCGCCGACAACGCCGACGCCAAGCACGACGGCTACCGCGCCGTCGCCAAGTGAGCAAGGACCCCCGACCGATGGACACAGTCGATCTTCTGATTGGCGGCGTCGGCCGTCCCGCCTCCACCGGGGCGACCTTTGACCGGCGGGATCCGGTGACGGATTGGGTGGCCAGCCGCGCCGCTGCCGCCACGGTCGAGGACGCGCGCGCGGCGGCGGATGCGGCGGCGGCGGCCTTTCCCGCCTGGGCGGCGCTGGGGCCGGGCGACCGGCGGCGGCGCTTGACCGAAGCCGCGCGCATCCTGGATGGCAAGGCTGCCGAGTTCACCCGTCTGGTGGTGACGGAAACCGGCGGTACGGCGGCTTGGGCCGGTTTTAACGTCCATCTCGCGGCGGACATGCTGCGCGAGGCGGCGGCGATGACCACCCAGATCGGAGGCGAGGTGATTCCCGCCGACAAGCCGGGCTGTCTGGCCTTGGCGGTGCGCCAGCCGGTCGGGGTGGTTCTCAGCATCGCGCCGTGGAACGCGCCGGTCATTCTGGCCGTTCGCGGGCTGGCCATGCCACTGGCCTGTGGCAACGCGGTCATTCTCAAATCGTCGGAACAATGCCCGGCCATCCATCGACTGATCGGTCAGGTCTTCGTCGAGGCCGGGGTTCCGCCGGGTTTGGTGTCGGTCATCAGCAACGCCCCGCAGGACGCGGCGGCGGTGGTCGAGGCGTTGATCGCCCATCCCGCCGTGCGACGGGTGAATTTCACCGGCTCCTCGGCGGTTGGGCGGATCATCGCGCAGACGGCGGCCCGCCATCTGAAACCGGCGCTGCTGGAGTTGGGCGGCAAGGCTTCGTTGCTGGTGCTGGACGACGCCGATCTCGACGCGGCGGTCAACGCGGCGGTCTTCGGGGCCTTCGCCAACCAGGGTCAGATCTGCATGTCCACCGAACGCATGGTGGTGGACGATCGGGTCGCCGATGCTTTCGTTGCCCGGTTGGGCGCGCGGGCGTCCGCCCTGACGGCGGGCGATCCGCGCGGACCGGTGGTTCTCGGATCGCTGGTCAGCCGTGCGGCGGCGGAATCGATGGACGCGCTGATCGCCGACGCCGTGTCGAAGGGCGCGGTTCTGGTTTGCGGCGGTGAGCGCAACGGCAGCGTTGTCGCCGCCACCATCCTCGACCGGGTGACGCCGGACATGCGGATCTACCACGAGGAAAGCTTCGGTCCGGTCAAGTCGGTCATCCGGGTGGCGGGCGAGGACGAGGCGGTGCGGGTGGCGAACGACACCGAATACGGCCTGTCCTCCGCCATTTTCAGCCGCGACATCGGGCGGGCGATGGCGTTGGCCCGGCGGTTGGAGACCGGCATCTGTCACATCAACGGCCCGACCGTGTCGGACGAGGCGCAGATGCCGTTCGGTGGGGTGAAGGACAGCGGCTATGGCCGCTTCGGCGGCAAGGCCGGGATCGCGGAGTTCACCGAATTGCGGTGGATCACCGTCGAGGATCCCAACCAGACTTACCCGTTCTGACGCGTGATCGGCATGATCGGTTTGAACAAGTTGGGACGACACCGGATGCTGCGGTCGGACATGCTTCCGGTCCTGCTCGTGGTCTTCATTGCCCAGGTCGGCTTCGGGCTGGTCATGCCTCTGCTGCCCTTCTACAGCCAGCGGTTCGGGGCGTCGCCGCTGGCGGTTGTCGCGCTGTTTTCCGCCTTTTCGCTGACACAGATGGTGACGGCACCGTTGTGGGGCCGCGTCAGCGACCGTTACGGGCGCAAACCGGTGCTGTGCTGGAGCATGATGGTGTCGGTCGGGGCCTATCTGTGGATGAGTCAGGCGGACTCGCTGCTGGCCCTGTTCCTGTGCCGCAGCGTGCAGGGGGCGTCCTCGGCCAACATGGCGGTGGCGCAGGCCTACATCGCCGACCGCACCGACCCGGAGGAACGCTCCAAAAGCATGGCCGCCATGGGGGTGGTGTCAGGGGTGTCCTTCGCCCTTGGCCCGCTTCTGGGGGGCCTGCTGGCGGAATTGTCCGACACGCCGCCGGGCGCGCACCCCTTTGTCGCTGCCGGGGCGCTGTGCGCGGTGGCTTTTCTCGTGGTGGCGCTGTTCGCACGCGAACCCGCTGTGTCGCGGGATCAGCGGCAGCGGCGGGGCGTGTCGTTGCAGCAGTTTCCCGGCCTGTTGGCGCAACCAAGGCTGCGCGTGCTGACCGGGTTGTTTTTTGCCACCACCCTGATCTTTTCCGGCGTCAACGCCACCGTCGCCCTGTGGGCACAGGAGTATTTCGCCTGGGGACCGCACGAGGTGGGGCTGTTGATGACCACGGTCGGCACCGTGATGGTCGCGGTGCAATTGCTGGGGGTCGGGCGGATCGTCCGCCGTTTTGGCGATGCCGGGGCGCTGGTGGCCGGGGTTGCGGTGATTATTTGTGGGCTGCTGGCGATGGCGATTCCCGGCTGCGGGTCGCTGGGCGTAGTTGCCAACAGCCTGTTGGCCATTGGCTTTGGCCTGACCCAGCCGACCATAGCCGCCCTGGTGTCGCGCGAGGGGCGGGAGGGCGAGGTGGGCAGCCTGTTGGGGGTCAATCAATCCATGGGCAGTCTGGGACGGTTGTTGGGGCCGATGCTGGCCGGCGGCCTGTTCACCCTGGGAGGATCGGTTCTGGTCTACGCGCTGGGGGCGCTGGTGATGATCGGGCCGCTGTGGGCGACGGTTTGGTTTGCCCGCCGCACACCGGTTCTGCGTCGGTCGGGTTGACCCCGCCTTGGGCGTCAAAGGAGAAAAACACATGAATGGGATGGAACGGACGGCACCACGCCGCTGGCGATTGGGGGTGCGGGGGCGGGTTTCGGTGGCCATCGGGGTGGTCCTGTCGGGAACGCTGGTCGCGGCGGTGGTGGCGCTGCTGGGTTACGGCAGCCTGCAACAGACGTTGGATGGCATCGTCGACCGTGCGGTTCCATCGATGAAGGACGGGCTGACGGTTGCGCGGCTGGCCGAACGGCTGGTTGCCCTTGCCCCGGCGTTGGCCGCCGCCGACACCGCCGAGGCCCGCGACGCGGTGTCGACGCGGATCAAGGCGGAGGCGCAGACCTTCGCCCAATCGCTCGAGCGTCTGCGCGCCCATGGCAGCGCCGAGTCACTCGATGCGCTGGGCGAGGCGGCCGCCGCGCTGCTCGACAATCTGGCCCAACTGGACCAGGCGGCGGGCGAGCGGGTGGAGTTGGCGGCTCAGCGCACGGCCCTGCTGCCCGCCATCCTCGCCAAGGAGGCGGAGGTGCAGAAATTCGCCGCCCCCTGGCGGGCGTCGCTGGCCCAACGCGAAGCGGCGCTGCGCGCGCAGCTTCGCGCCCCGGACGCCGCCCCGTCACCGGACGCCCTGCGCGCCGGGTTGGACGAGATGGCGGCGGTGTCGGCCCAGGCCAAGCCGGTGGCCTCCATTCTGGAAGAGGCGGCGGCGGTGCGTGGCATGTTGGTGGAGGCGTCTTTGACCACCGACACCCGCCATTTGAGCGCGCTGGAGGCCAAGCTGATCCTGCGCTTCAACTATCTCGACAACACCCTGCGCCAAACCCCGCCGGACCTGGCGGCTAGGCTGGAAACGCCGCTGGCTGACTGGCGGGCGCTGGCGACCGATGGCGGTGGCGTGACCGATGTGCGCCAACAGGAATTGGAGGCGCTGGAGCGCTCGCTGGGGTTGGTGCGCAGCAACGCTGCGCTGACCGAGCGCCTTGGTGGGTTGGTCGTGACCCTGATCCAGGCGGAGGAAAGCGCCATCATGGCCGCCGCCGACGGCGCGCGCGGGCGCATGGAGTCCAACCGCCTGACCCAAATCCTGGTCGCGGTGGCCAGCCTTCTGTTGTCGGTTGTGGTGGTTCAACTCTATGTCGGGCGCAGTCTGGTGGGCCGCCTGATCACCCTGCAACGCGCCATGGGTCGGATCGCGGCGGGGGACCTGAGCGCCGCCGTGGTGGTGAGCGGCACCGACGAGATCGCCGCGATGGGGGCCGCGCTCCAGGTCTTCCGCGACACCGCCAGCGAGGTTGCCGCCGCCCGCGCCCGTGCCGACCAGGACCGCGAGCGGGCCGCCGAGGAGCGCCGCAACGACATGCTGACCCTGGCTGACCGTTTCGAGGGGCGGGTGAAGACCGTGGTTGAAACGGTGTCGGCGGCGGTGGGCAGCGTGCGCCACAGCGCTGTTGGAATGGCCGAGGTGTCGGAAAACTCATCCCGACTGGCTGGCAGCGCGGCCACCGCCGCGCAAGAGGTGTCGGACAATGTCGAAACCGCCGCCGAGGCCGCCCAGCAACTGGCCCTGTCGATCCGCGAGATCGCCGACCGCATCGGTGAAACCGCCGGAATTGCCAGCGAAGCGGCCCAGCGCGCGGCCCGCACCGACGGCGTCATCCGCAGCCTGAACGATCTGGCGTTGCGGGTGGGCGAGGTGGCCGACCTCATCGCCCGGATCGCCGGTCAAACCAATCTCTTGGCGCTCAACGCCAGCATTGAGGCCGCGCGGGCGGGGGAGGCCGGTCGCGGCTTTGCCGTCGTCGCGTCCGAGGTCAAGGCGTTGGCATCGCAAACCGCCCAGGCGACCGACCAGATCACCGCCCAGGTCAGCGCGATCCAATCGGCAACCGGCGACGCGGTGGCCGCCATCCACGACATCGCCGACACCATCGCCCGGTTGAACGGAATCACCGCTGTCGTAGCGGCGGGTATTGAAGAACAAGGGGCCGCCACCGCCGAAATCGCCCGCAGCGTGGCCGTGGCCGCAAGCCGCACGGCCTGCGCCTCGGACGACATCGGCGTCGTGCGCAGCGTCGCCATCGAGGCGCGCCAGACTGCCACGTCTGTTCTGACCGTCACCGACCATCTGTCCACCCAAACCGCCCGCCTGCTGGATCAGGTGGATGATTTCCTGGGCCACATCCGACAAGGGGGCGGCGACAGTGGGGCATCATCAACTTGTTGCCCCGCAGTTGCCGAGGCGGTCTGTTCGGGGTATGGAACGGCCTGACGACGTGCCTTGATCCCCGCTATGCTGGCTACCGCTATCCCGCTGAGATCATTGCCACGGCGGTGTGGCTGTATGTCCGCTTTCCGCTCAGCCTGCGGATGGTCGAGGAGCTGCTGGCGGCGCGCGGCATCACGGTGAGTTACGAGACGGTGCGCCGCCATCGTCAACTTGTTGCCCCGCAGTTGCGGAGGCGGTCTGTTCGGGGTGTGGAACGGCATGCCGACGCGCCTTGATCCCGGCTACGCTGGCTACCGCTATCCCGCCGAGATCATTGCCACGGCGGTGTGGCTGTACGTCCGCTTTCCGCTCAGCCTGCGGATGGTCGAGGACCTGCTGGCGGCGCGCGGCATCACGGTGAGCTATGAGACGGTGCGCCAATGGGCCCGGAAGTTCGGCCCCGAGATCGCCGCCCGGTTGCGCCGCCGGGCACCGCGCCGGGGCGACAAGTGGCACCTCGACGAGGTCGTTCTGACCATCGGCGGTCGCAAGCATTACCTCTGGCGGGCGGTCGATCAGGACGGCTTCGTGCTCGACGTGCTGGTCCAAAGCCGACGCGACACCAAGGCGGCCAAGCGTTTGCTCCGCAAATTGCTGAAGAAGCAGGGCCGGGCACCGCGTGTGCTGGTCACCGACAAGCTCAAGTCCTACGCCGCCGCCAAAAGGGCGATCATGCCGGGGGTGGACCACCGCCAGCACAAGGGGCTGAACAACAGAGCCGAGAATTCTCACCAGCCAACCCGACGGCGGGAGCGCCAGATGAAGCGTTTCAAGTCACCCCGCCAAGTGCAGCGCTTCCTCTCCATCCACGATCCGATCAACAACCTCTTCCATCTGCGCCGAGACAGCCGCTCCGCATCCGATTACCGCACCGCCCGCACCCAGGCCTTCGCCACCTGGGCCGAGGTCGTCGGCGTGCCGATGGCCGCGTGATCAGAAGACCGCTGCCGTCCGCTGTAACTTGGCTCTGCCAGCCTCTCGACAAGTTGACGATGCCCTCGGCCACCAGACGGGCCTTCTCGTCTGCACTCCACCGCCGACGCTCGCCGCGGCTGGTGATGATTTCAACTCTCGACATCAGGCGAGCCTCCAATGGCGCTCCATTGGAGCCTCCGGTCCCCTCGCTCTTCGCCGATCACCTCTCTCCAGACAAGGCGGCGTTCCGTAGCCGCTTACTCATTTTCCGCAGCCTGCTAAACATCAGTCACCCCGAGCACGGATTCGACCAAGCTTACCCAGTAGGCGGCACCAATACTGAGCGTGTCATCGTTGAAGTCATAACGCGGGTTGTGCAGCGGTGCTGACGGCTGTGCGCCGTCGGCACCGATCCAGATGTAGGCTCCTCGGTTGGCCTGCAGCATGAAGGCGAAGTCCTCCGACGCCATTGACGGTTTGCAGTCGATCTGAACGTTGGCGTCACCGACCACCCTTCGCGCCGCGGCAATGGCGACATCGGTTTCTCCAACCGTATTGATGGTCGGTGGATAGCCGCGCGTGTAGGTGAGGATGGCGGTCGCGCCGTGCGCCTCGGCTGTTAATCGACAGATGACCCGTATGGCTTCCTCGACCCGGTCCTGAATGTTCGGTGAGAAACAGCGCACGGTGCCACGCATGACGACCTGATCAGGAATCACGTTCCAGGCATCCCCGCCGTGGATCTGCGTCAGGCTGATCACGGCGGACTCCATCGCGCTCAGCATGCGGCTGGGAATGGATTGCAGGGCAAGCGTGATATGCGCGACGATGGTGAAAGAATCAATGCCACGTTCCGGCATCGCCGCATGCGTGCCGCGCCCCTGCACCGTCACCTCGAAAGTGTCCAGCGCGGCCATCATTGGCCCGTGGTTGATCGCGAACGTCCCGGCTGGGAGCCCCGGCCAGTTGTGCATGCCGTACACCGCATCGCAGGGGAAACGCTCGAACAGCCCTTCCTCCACCATCGCCCGACCGCCGCCCTCGCTTTCCTCGGCGGGTTGAAAAATGAAGTGGACCGTTCCGTGGAAATTCGGGTTGGTCGCCAAATGATGCGCGGCACCGAGCAGCATGGCGCTGTGTCCATCATGGCCGCAGGCGTGCATTGTGCCGACATGGCGCGAACAGTGGTCGAAACTGTTCAGCTCCTTGACCGGCAGGGCATCCATGTCCGCTCGGAGCGCGATGGCCCGTCCCTGCGCCGTAGAGAGCGTTCCCACCACGCCTGTCTTGCCCAACCCCCGGTGCACGGTGATGCCCATGGCGGCAAGTTCTCGGGCGATGAGGTCCGACGTGCGAAACTCGTTGAATGCGAGCTCTGGATGGGCGTGAAGATCACGTCGCCAGACGCGCATGGCGTCGACGGTTTCGGAACTCATCGGTTTCATGGCGGTGTCGACCTTCAGACGATTTTGTGCATGAAGAATTGCGCGACCAGAGTGGCACCAATGAACGTGCCGGCGTTCGCTGCGAGCGACGTGACGACGATGCGCCAGCCCAGACGCCGGAAGGCTGGCACATCCTTGGCGATGGACAGGCCCGCGAAGGCGAGGATCGGGGTGGCCAGCGCCAGGAAATTGATCTTCCCGGTCATCGCGGCGATCTGCGCAGCAAAGGGGAACTGCGGGAAGGTCAGCAGCATGCCCACGAGCGACACCCAGATCACGGCCGGAACCTTGGCTCCCGTAAGACGGTACAAACCATGGCCGACCAAGACCGTGCCGACGATGATGGCCATGCCTGCCAGCACCATCGGGTCGGCGGGCGAGGTCTTGTAGGTGATCCAGTTGCCCACCAGAGCAAACGCGCCCACCAGCATCCAGGTCAGCGCCCGTGCACCGAAGCTGAGTGAAGGCGTTTCGTGCTGGGTTTGCGCGTCGGCGGCGGGGACCGCTTCAATGCTGGCCTTCGTCGTGCGCCCGATGATGGGTTCAAGCTTCTTGTAGGCCCAGATCGTGAACGGCAGCGACAGGAAGAGCGTAAAGTAGGTCCCGATCGTGGTGGTGATCAGGTTGCTGGCGGCGGCGAACGTCGCCACGTCCTGGGCCAGTTCCGGCGTCGTCTGCTGCGCGGCGATGGCACCCGAGGCCGCTGCCATCATACTGCCTGAGCCTACGCCTGCACCCATCGCCAGCGCCAGTGGGTTGAAGATGTTCAGGCTGGCCAGAAAGCCGGCCAGCAGCGCGATGAACACCGCGCCGAACACGGTCCCCGTAAGGTACTCGGCCAACACGCCCTGACCCTCGGGCGATTGCATACCGAAGCGTTCGCCGATGATGGCAAGGCTGGGCTCGCGGCCGACCGAGAAGGTGGCACCGATGGCCTGGCGCTTGATGCCCAGCATCAGCGCGACGGGCAACCCAAAGATTGCAGTGCCGAAGAAATGGCCAAACTCCTGGAACACCAGACCGAAGCCGGCGGTCGCCAGCTTCGGCAGTGATCCACCCACCAACAGACCGAGCTTGGCGATGAACAGCAGCAGCGCCGGTTCCAAGATCGACGAGGCCGTGCGCTGCAACGGTACGGCGATTCCCAGCGTTTCCGGAAGGCGTCGGCTGGCCAACCCCCAGATAGCGCCCAGCAGCAGCGCCCACAGCAACGGCAGCAGCACCACCTTGGCATGACCCAGCGGCAGGCTGACGTTGCCGATCGACTCGGCGATGAAGACAATCAGGAAGGCTGCGGCGAACAGACGGATCTGGTCGGCACCGACGATTCCGCGCGTGGGGGACGCTACAGTCAAGGGGGCTGTCATGGAGGCTCCTTTGAGAGTTCGAGATGGCCAGGGTCGGAAAAAATAGGAGTGGTGCCGGGTCAGGCACCGATGCCGGGTGCGTAGCCAAAAGCGACGGCGGGGTTCGCCGAGGTTTCGACCCAAACGCTCTTAACTTGCGTGTACTCGTGCAGCGCATCGGTCCCGCTGGAGCGGCCGTATCCACTGGCGTCGAAACCGCCAAAGGGCGAGGCGACGTTGATGACCTTGTAGGTGTTGATCCAGAAGGTTCCCGCTTTGACTTGCGCGGCCACCCTGTGGGCGCGCGCGACATTGTTCGTCCACACCGCGCCGGCCAGGCCGAATTCGCTGTCATTGGCGATGGCGATGGCTTCCTCCTCGGTGTCGAAGGGGATGGCGACAACGACCGGCCCGAAGATCTCTGTGCGCGCCACCTCCATGTCGTTGCGCACGTTCTTCAGCACCGTCGGCCGCACGAAATAGCCCTGGTCTGCGGGTTTGCCGTCGCTGCCCTCGACCACTTCGGCACCCTCTCGCAGACCCGACCGGATCATGCCAAGAACGTGCTCGTACTGTTTGGCGTTCTGAATCGGACCGACCTCGGTGTCGGGGGATAGGGGCGCGCCGGTGCGCAGGCGGCGGGCACCTTCGGCGAGCATGGCGACGAAGCGATCATAGACGCCACGCTGCACCAGCAGCCGCGAACCGGCGACGCAACTCTGCCCGGCCGCGGCGAAGATGGCCGACTGCGCGCCGACGCAGGCGCGCGCGAGATCAGCGTCCTCAAAAACGATGTTGGCCGACTTGCCGCCCAGTTCGAGCACGCAGGGAATACCGCGCTGGGCCGATGCGGCGGCGATCTTCCCGCCGGTGGCGGGCGAGCCGACGAAGACGACCTTCTTGACCACCGGGCTGGCGATCGCGGCCTGACCGGTCGTGTGGCCGTAGCCGGTGATCACGTTGATCACGCCCTTGGGCAGCCCGGCCTTCTCGGCCAGCGCGGCGACCGCCAGCGAACTGAGCGGCGTCAGTTCGGACGGTTTGAGCAGCACCGCGTTGCCAGCGGCGATGGCCGGGGCGACGTTCCAGCCGCAGGTGAAGACCGGAGCGTTCCAGGGGGTGATCAGCAGCAGCACGCCGAAGGGCTCGCGCCGGGTGTAATTGAGGTGACCGCTGGGCACTGGGATCACCTCGCCATGAAGCTTGTCAGCCCAGCCGGCATAGTACTCGAACATCTCGGCGACCTTGGTCACCTCGCCGCGACAGTCACGGATCGGCTTGCCGACCGACAGTGATTCGAGTTGCGCCAGCGGTTCGATATGGGCGCGCAGCACACGGCCAATCTCAAACATCACGCGGCCGCGCTGCGCAGCCGACAGGGCAGCCCAGGCAGTTTGACCAGCGACCGCCGCCTGCGTCACCTTGGCGACCACATCGACGCCGGCATCGGCGTAACTCAGGAATTCCTGACCGGTGGCCGGATCGACCAGCCTGATAGCGTCACCGGCACCGGCGACGTATTCGCCGCCGATCCAGGAGCCGACGGTCTTGGCATCGGGAAAAAAGGGCGCCAGCGTGGCGAGCAATTGTTGGCCGAGGCTTGTGGGCATGAGGGAGTGTCCGTCCAATTCGTGATTGCTCAAGCCTGGGTGCATTCCGCGCCCAGCTCGACGATGCGGTTGAAGTCTTCATCGTCGCCGATGCTTTCGGCGCTCTCGCTCCACAGGCGTGCCACCTCGGCGGCCAGCGGCAGTCGTAAGCCGGTCTGGTCGATAAGCTCGGCCGCCAGGCGCACGTCTTTGCGCATGAGCTTCATCGTGAAGCCCGAGTTGAAGGCACCGTTCAGCACCCAGGTCGGGAAATTGACCTGCGTGACTCCGCTGCGTCCTGATCCCGCGTTGATGCCTTCGAGCAGTTGCTCGGTCGGCACCCCCGCACTCTTCGCCAGGCGGGCTACTTCGCCAGCGACGATCAGGTGTGCCGCGCACATCAGGTTGTTGGCGATCTTGGCCACATGGCCCGCGCCGACGTCGCCGACACGCACGCGCTTGGTGCTCATCGCGGTGAGCACGGGCTCCGCACGCGCGATGTCGGCCTCTCCGCCGCCGAGCACCATGGTCAACTGGCCGGTGATGGCGGCCTTGGGGCCACCGCTGACCGGCGCGTCGATCAGTGTCATGCCGACCTCTGCGAGCTGGCGCGCCAATCGTCGCGTGGTGTCGGGATGCGACGTGGAGGTATCGATGACCAGAACGCCGTCGCGCGCCGAGGCGAGCAGCCCCCCGGAGCCGGTCACGACCTCCGTTACGATGGCGGCGGTGGGCAGCGAGAGGACGATGACCTCGGCGCGCGACGCGACTTCGGCCACCGTGTCGACCGTTTCGACGCCCTCACCAGCCAGCGCCCGACGCGTGTCCGCCGATGCGTCCGTGCCGACGACCTTGAAGCCGCCGCGCAGTAACGAAAGGGCCATACCGCGGCCCATATTGCCCAAACCAACCACACCGACTGTCAGCACGGATATCTCCTGCGAAAGATTCGGGATCCCCGGCGCGCGCCGAGGAAGAAAAGCATTACCTAACCGGCGACGAACTCGAGAATGACGTTGCCGCACAGGCGCGGCTCCAGCAGCAGAGAGCCGCTCGGACTTCGTTGGGAATCGATGCCATTGCCGCGCCAGAGGGATTCGAGTTCATCGAAGCGGGACGTCGCCACCGTGATGGCGATGCCGTGGGGCGCTCCGTCGGCCCACCAGGGCAGAGGCAGGTCGCCCAAGCTCCGCTCAGCGCCGCCAGGGCTCAGCACGCGGAATGCGCCGCAACCCGCATCGACGTGCAGGCCGTCCTCCAGCGCCTTTACCCTGTCCGCCCCATAGAGCGCGGTGAAGCGCTCCTCCAAGTCCTGCGGATCGCGCGCGAGATAGCTTACCGCAGCGACCGAGTGAGCGCCGTTCGGGTGTCTCTGCCATTCGGGCACCCAGATCAGTTCGGGTCGGTGCTGATGGCAGATGAAATGCGAAACGTCGCGATGCCGCTCGTTGAGAAACAGTCCGAGCGACACGACGGCGGTGTCAGGCGTGCCGTCGGCCTTTCTCATCGCCCGTCGGAAGTCGATGCGCCCCTGACTGCTCAGGCCGCGCGCCACGAGGCGTGCATGGTCTTCGTCTGAATCCGTGCTGTGCAGCGCGACCAGACCCAGGCCTTCGGCGCGCTCAAGGAACAGTCCGACGTTACGCCCGTAGCAGAAACCGTTGACTGCGTTGGTGCCGAACAGTGCGGGATCGTGGACGCCGATCAGTTCGATAAAATTGTCGCGGAACATCAGCAGCGACAGCACCGTGCCCCAAGGATGATACGACACCGGCGAGGGACTGAAGCCGATAGCGCGGTATTGCCGCAAGGCGGCGGCATGATCGCGGACCGTGACCACGGGGTGATCGATGCCAAGCGTTTGGTTGCTCATGCGGGTCTCCCACCACAGGACGTGCCGCCATCCCCCGCCTCCGGGCTTTTGGCCGCGATCGCGTCCAATTGCCTCTTGGCGGTTCCGACCGGGCGGGCGGGCACGCCCGCGACGACAGTGAATGGATCGACCGGGTGCAGCACCACGCTGCCTGCGGCGATCACCGCCCCCTCGCCGACCTCGATGTTGCCCAGCAGCGTGGCACCCGCGCCGATGGTGACCCCGCGACGCACCTTAGGGTGCCGGTCGCCAGCCTGTGTGAGCGTGCTGCCGAGCGTGACGCCGTGCCAGATGTTGGCTCCGTCCTCGATCACAGCTGTGGCGCCGATCACGGTGCCGACGCCGTGATCAAGGAACACGTCGCGTCCGATGCGGGCTTGCGGATGGATGTCGATCGCGTAGGTGATCGCGCCCCAGTTCTGCAACAGGGCCGCGAGCTCCTCCTGTCCGTCGAACCACAGCGCGTGATTGATTCGGTGCAGTTGCACCGCCTGGAAACCGCGAAAGCTCAGAAACCCCGCCAGCGCGTTCGGACATGCCGGATTGGTGCTCGCGAGCTTGTGAAGGTCCGACCACGCCGCCTCCACGATCGCGGGCTGGTCGGCGAGAATCCCTCCGAAAAGTTCCAACACGTCAAGTTCTACGGGAACGGTGGCTTTGAGCGCGTCGACCAGGCGGTGAGCCAGAGCGTCCGCGAAGGACGTCCGGTCGCGTACCGCTCGCCGCAGCATTGGCGCGAGCGCGGGAGTTTTCAGGGCGAGTGCGTCGGCTTGCCGACACAGCAAATCCAAGGGCGGAAGAGGAGCAAGGTTTGACATGGATCGAACCGATCTGTCCCTTCTGTGGAGCATGAAGGTTCAGCGAAAATTTGATGGCGAACAATGTCAACGGGAGTAAAGTTCCGTTGACTTGAAAGCAACGGAGAGCCTTATGGGAGACCCGCGATATGCTTGACGATCGCCGTGTCCGTTACCTGTACGAAGCCGTGCTCGCGGGGTCGGTGCGCGCCGCAGCGGACAAGTTGGACATGAATCCGTCGGTGGTCAGTCGGCAGATCGCGCAGTTGGAAAGCGAGCTTTCGATCACTTTGCTGGAGCGGCATGGCAGAGGCGTCAAGGTGACGGATGCGGGTCAAATCTTGGTCGACTACTACCGTCAACACAGATCAAATCAGGACGATGTGCTTGCGAAATTTCAAGCCATCCGGGGTCTGTCGCACGGCCACGTCGATCTGGTCCTTGGTGAAGGTTTCGTCAGCGACCTGATGGCTCGTCCACTAGAGGAATTCTGGAGGAACCACCCTGGATTGACGGTGACACTGAATCTGGCGGGCACAAACGATGTGCTGCGCCAAGTTGTTGAGGACATCGCTCACATCGGGCTGGTCTACAACCCTCCGGTGACGCCCCGGATACGCTCGCGGGCCGTTGTGCGTCAACCAATGTGCGTTATCGTCGCTCCGCAGCATCCGATCACGAAAGCAGGGCAATCCCCGACGCTCAGGCAATTGGCGTCTTATGACGTGGCCGTGATGCACGGGTCCTATGGAACACGCCAAATCATTGAACTTGCGGAACAGGTTGACAAGGTTCGACTGAATCCCAAGCTGACGACCAACTCGATCTCGGTCATCAAGCACTTCGTGCGTGCGGATCTTGGCGTCAGCCTTCTGCCTGCCTTCGCGGTTTCGCAGGAAATCGCAACTGGTGAACTCGCTGCCATACCGATCGAACATCAAATGCTCTCAAAGGCTGAGGCGCACATCGTTACTCGCCTGGGTCGGCAGCTTTCGCCTGCCGCCAATCAGTTGTTGCTGCAGTTGATCGCTACGATGGAAGCGTTTCGTAAGCCAAAGTGAGAATGTTGCCATGAAGGACTTTGGTACAGATTGAACTGAGGTGATGTGGTGGACGGCCCTTCCACCTTCTCGAATCGGTGGCAAGCTGATGTCGTCAAAGAAACCATGTGTGGACGGCCCCTACGGCGCAAGACAGAAATCCGTACGAATTGGCCGGGAAGGATGCATCCATGTGTCCAGCCGGCATCGTTAACTTGTTGAAAGGTGGTTGCCGTTATCGGCGATGGCGAGGTATGGGACGGCATGACGACGCGCCCAATTCCCCGCTATGCCGGTTACCGATATCCCGCCGAGATCATTGCGGCGGCGGTGTGGCTGTACTTCCGCTTTCCGCTCAGCCTGCGGATGGTCGAGGAGCTGCTGGCGGCGCGCGGCATCACGGTGAGTTACGAGACGGTGCGCCAGTGGGCCCGGAAGTTCGGTCCCGAGATCGCCACCCGGTTGCGTCGGCGGGCGCCGCGGCGAGGCGACAAATGGCATCTCGACGAGGTCGTCCTGACCATCGGCGGTCGCAAACACTATCTGTGGCGGGCCGTCGACCAGGACGGCTTCGTGCTCGACGTGCTGGTTCAGAGCCGCCGGGATACCAAGGCGGCCAAGCGTTTGCTGCGCAAGCTGCTGAAGAAGCAGGGCCGGGCGCCCCGCGTGCTGGTCACCGACAAGCTGAAGTCCTATGCCGTTGCCAAGCGGGAACTGGGAATGGGCGGGGAGCATCGCCAGCACAAGGGTCTGAACAACCGGGCCGAGAACTCCCACCAACCCACCCGCCGACGCGAACGGCAAAGAAAGCGCTTCAAAGACCCCGGCCAAGTCCAGCGTTTCCTCGCCATTCATGATCGTAACCATCCGGCGAGTGACGCGGTCAGGCTGCTTTCCTGATATTTTGAGCGGCTTTCCAATTCCACGGGAGCAATTCG
Source organism: Azospirillum griseum (assembly GCF_003966125.1). Lineage (GTDB taxonomy): Bacteria > Pseudomonadota > Alphaproteobacteria > Azospirillales > Azospirillaceae > Azospirillum > Azospirillum griseum. The sequence goes on along the minus strand of NZ_RXMA01000038.1, from coordinate 7 downwards.
TGCAACC
>NZ_RXMA01000037.1 GCF_003966125.1 Azospirillum griseum | reverse complement strand
GCCGTCATGTTCGGCGAGCGTTTCTCAAAGGCGATGAGCGCCTGAGATTAAAACCCGCCCCGCCGAGCACGAAATTCCGGATACTCCCACTGCATCTGATCGCCGCTTGTTCAAGAGAACCGATCTTGCCTCCGTTGTTTGGGGAGGCGCTCAAGGATCAATGCGGGTGGAGAGCTGACATCCGATCGGCCATGCGCAGAACCCCTTGCGCGAGGCGGACGATGGCGGGGGAACCGATGAACAGCTCACGCAGCGCGTTGCCTTCGCCAAAGCGCAGCACGAAGCCGTTGGGGTTGAAGACCACGGCAATTTTTGAACGCTCCGACAGGACATGCTGGGTGCGTCCTTGAAACACGGCGTCCAGGATCGAGCGGCCAAACTCGCGGGCATCCTCCACGGGAAGGGAAACGATCTCTGGCTCCAGGCGACTTTCGTTGAACAGAAACACCCCCTCCAAACGCAACAGCTCTTCGTTGCTGTTGCTCTCGTCGTGCAGGGCGATGTGGGATAGAAACTTTCCATCGGGGAACAAGACGGTGCGGTCATCCACCTCGACGTTGATGACGAGTTTGCTTTTTGCCGACATGGCACCGTCCTTTGATCTGTGAGTCTTGGGAAAAACCCGATCAGCCGTTCATCCGTCGGGCCTTTTCGGCTTCGACCAACGCCGCGACGACATCCGCCATGCGGCGTTCGGCACGCCATCCCAACAGCCGCTCCGCTTTTCCGGGGTTGCCAACGCTGTGCGCGATGTCGGTTGGCCGCAAGAGGGCTGGATCGCTGCGGACATGCCGTTGCCAATCCAAACCAAAACCCTGGAACGCTTGAGCGACAAAATCTTCCAACCGGTGGGTTTCACCGGTGGCGATCACGAAATCCTCCGGCCTGTCATGCCGCAGCATGCGGGCCATGGCCTCGACATATTCCGGTGCCCATCCCCAGTCGCGGGCGATCGACAGGGCACCCAATTCGAGATGGTCGGCCTTGCCTTCGGCGATGTCGGCGGCGCCGCGAATGATTTTCTGGGTGACGTAGCGAACCGGCCGCAACGGGGATTCGTGGTTGAACAGGATCCCGGAACAGGCGAACAAACCATAGGCTTCGCGGTAATTGGCCACCGCCCAGAAGGCGGCCGCCTTTCCCACCCCATAGGGGCTGCGTGGGTGGAATGGCGTGGATTCGTCGGCGGGAAGCGAAGTGTTGCCAAAGCACTCGCTGGACGACGCGTTGTAAAAACGGCTGTCCAGTTTTAGAAAGCGGATGGCTTCCAGAATGTTGATGGTGCTGGTGATGGTGCTGTTCAGAGTTTCAACCGGTTGATCAAACGACAGGCCCACCGATGCCTGGCTGGCGAGGTTGTAGATTTCGGTTGGCTGGACACGGTTGATGACTTCCACAACGCTGCGGAAATCGGTCAGCACCGCCGAATGCAGGATCACGCGGCCCAAAATGCCCAGTTGCCGCAGATTGGCAAAGCTGGACATCTCCCGGTCGCGTGAGGTGCCGTGGACCTGATAGCCCTTGCTCAGCAGCAGATGGGCCAGATAGGCCCCATCCTGTCCGGACACCCCGAAAATCAGAGCGGTTCCGGCAAGGCCGTTGATGGGCTGGGCAACGGTCATTGGCACCTCGCCGACACAGGCGAACGGATCAGCGATGGCTGTCGCCGTTGGCGGTCAACCGCATGTCGGCATCGACCATCTCGCGGACCAGATCGGGAAACGCGGTGGTGTGGGTCCAACCCAGCTTTGCGCGCGCTTTGCTGGGATCGCCCAGCAGCAAATCCACTTCGGTCGGTCGGAAATAGCGCGGATCGATGCGGACGATGGTCTTGCCGGTCTTGGCGCACACGCCTTCCTCGTCAACCCCATTCCCACGCCAGTCAATGGTGCGGCCGACATGACCGAACGCCAGCTCGACAAACTCGCGCACCGAATGGGTTTCACCGGTCGCCAGCACGTAATCGTCCGCTTCGTCCTGTTGCAGGATGCGCCACATCCCTTCGACATAGTCGCGGGCATGGCCCCAGTCGCGCTTGGCGTCCAGATTGCCCAGATACAGGCAATCCTGCTTGCCTTGTTCGATGGCGGCAACCGCGCGGGTGATTTTGCGGGTGACGAAGGTTTCCCCGCGCGTCGGCCCTTCGTGGTTGAACAGGATGCCGTTGCTGGCGTGCATGGCGTAGGCTTCGCGGTAATTCACCGTGATCCAATAGGCGTACAGCTTGGCCGCCGCGTAGGGGCTGCGGGGATAGAAGGGGGTAGTTTCCCGCTGCGGGGTTTCCTGCACCTTGCCATACAATTCGGAGGTCGAGGCCTGATAGAAACGGGCGGTCTTTTCCATCCCCAGAATGCGGATCGCCTCCAGCAGCCGGAGCGTGCCGATGCCGTCGGCGTTGGCCGTGTATTCGGGCGTCTCGAAGCTGACGTGCACGTGGCTTTGGGCGGCGAGATTGTAAATCTCGGTCGGTTGAACCTGCTGCACCAGGCGAATCAGATTGGTGCTGTCGGTCAGATCGCCGTAATGCATGAAGAAGCGGACGTCTTCCTCGTGCGGATCACGGTACAGATGCTCGACCCGACCCGTATTGAAGGACGAGGATCGGCGCTTGATGCCATGAACGACATAGCCTTTGCCCAGAAGAAGCTCGGCGAGATAGGCACCATCCTGCCCGGTGGCACCGGTGATGAGGGCAACTTTGCGCAAAGGACCGACCCTTGTCTGTACAGCGTTGATGATCGGGCACTATCCTCAAATGGTCTTGGCAAGGCAAGGTTCTTGAGCTTGGCAGGACCCGCGCCCTGCAGCCGCTGCCCGGCGCGAAACACAGTTGCCGCTTGCGGGTTGGAAAGATAGGGTGCCCGCCGAATGGCCCGGCCGCCGTTGGTGGCTGTGGCTTCTTTAGAACCTCCGGCTGGACGGTTGCCGATGCACCGGCGCACCGGGCCGCATCGCACGGATCCTCATGACCACCGTCGCCGAAGCTCTGCAGATCGTCGTCGGGTTCTACCGCTCGGGGCGCTTGGACGACGCGAGCGCGCTGAGCGCCCGCATTCTGGAGGTTGACCCGCGCAACGCGCACGCCCTGCATCTGATGGGGTTGGTGGAGCGCCGACGAGGGGACCGCGAGAAGGCGGCGGCCTTGATCCGCGAGGCGTTGCAACACGCGCCGGACATGGCCGACGCCTGTTGCAATCTGGCCGCCATCCTGACCGATCAGGGGCAGGTCGATGCGGCGGCGGCGGCCCAGCGCCGGGCGCTGGTGATCGATCCGGCGATGGAGGCGGCTCATCATGGGGTGGGTGCCTTGCTCGCCAGCCGGGGCGGTCCGCGCGACTGGGCGACGGCGGCGGTGGCGTTCCGCCGGGTCCTGCGCCTCAATCCCGAACGTGCGGACACCCATCACGATCTGGGTATCGCTTTGCGACAGGATGGTGCCGTCGATCAGGCCATGCTGTGCCAGTGCCGGGCGATTGCCTTGCGTCCGGAATTCGCCGCCCCCCAGATGAATCTGGGCAATCTGCTGCTCGAACTGGGCCGCTTGGATGAATCGCTGGTGTGCTTCCGCCGGTCCCTTTTGTTGGAGCCGGATCGGGGGACGGCTCTGTACAACCAGGGCAACGCGCAGCACGCCGCCGGCCTGCCCGAGGCGGCGGTGGACAGCTACGCCCGCGCGGCAAAGGGTGGCGTCCACTTGGCTTTGACGCGGCTGGCCGATGTGTTGATCGGGTTGGGTCGCGATGGCGAGGCGGAGCGGGCGTTGCGTCTGGCCCTGACAACCGCAGACAGCGACGTGCCGGGTGCCATCGACATGCTGTCCGCCTTGCTGGTGCGGCAGGGCCGTTTCGCGGAATCGCGGCGGTTTTTCGCCGACTACCGGGCACCGGCCCAAGGCGATCCCAACATCTACCGCATCGAGTGCCTGACCGCCGTCGCGGAAAGCTGGCTGGCCGAAGGCGCGGTGGATCGCGCGGTGGAGGTTCTGGCGAACGTCCATGGGCATGGCAGCCGCTTTTTCACGGTGAAATCGATCGCTGGGTTGCGGCAGGTCTTGGCGCGGCAGGGAAAGCGGCTGGACCGACCGTCCAACCCGGATCCGTCACAGCCACGCGTTTGTTCGTCGACCCTCGCCACCCATGGCCGTTTCGCGCACAACGCCCTTGAGTATGTGCTGTTGCGGCTCTACACCGAGACGTTCGGCTATCGGCTGGAAACGCCGGATTGGGTCGGTGGTTATTATTTCGATCTCGACGACCCCAAACCCAGCGGCGGGCTGAAGCCATTTCATTTTGCACGGCGCATTTTGAACGATCTGGTGACGGGCAAGCGGAACGATCCGCGCCCGGATGTGGACATCCTGTCACCGTTGTTCCTGTTTGAGCATCGCGAGGAATGGCGGGAGCGCGTGCAATCCTGGTTGCGACCGCGTCCGGAATGGTTGCCACATGTCGAACCGGCGATGCAGGCGCTGCGCGACCGGGGCAACACGGTGATCGCGTTGCACATCCGTCGTGGTGACTTTGTTTGGTTCCGCTACACCATCACCGAGACCGTGTGGTACGTCGATTGGCTGAAGGCGCTGTGGCCAACGCTGGACCGTCCAGTTCTGTACATCGCCACCGACGATCCGGCGATCATCACGGATTTCGCGGAGTTCGCGCCGTTGTCGTTGGCGGACGTTGCGGAACCGTGGCAGGGCTTGGAGTTTCTCCAGGATTTCCACGTCCTGATGCACGCCGATGTGTTGGGGGTCAGCGCGCAAAGCGGTTTCAGCCAGCTTGCCGCCCTGTTGAACCCCAACGCCCGTTTGTTTGTCGAACCCGATGCGGCGGCAAAGCGGATCCAACCCTATTCCCCCTGGACAAGATCGCCCGATCCGGCCATTCCCTAACACCGCATCATCCAACCGAGCGAAAGCGACGCCCTGAGTGGGCGGAAGGACAGCCCCATGGACCTCGCCACCAAGGAATTTTACGACGATTTTTGGCCTCGTTTCGTGCCGATTTACGACGAGACCAAGAAATACATGCTGGAGACGCTGAGCGAGCGCAAGATTGGCACCGCATTGGATGCCGGCTGTGGTCACGGCATCTGTTCGGTCATCCTGTCGGAAATGGCGGACAAGGTGGTGGCGGTCGATGTGTCGTCCGACAGCCTTGCCACCGCTCGCGAGCAGGGGCGCCGCTTTGAGCGTTCCAACATCGAATACCATCACCAGGATCTTCAGGAACTGGACCTGTCCCTGGGGCCGGTGGATTTGGTGTGGTGCTGGGGGGTGGCGATGATGGCCCCCGACCCGATGAAGGTCATGCGCAACCTGATGGACATCACCAAGCCGGGCGGAACCGTCTATCTCGGCCTGTATCTGAAGACCTGGCTGTCGCCGGTGCATGAGGCGGTGCGTCACTTTTGCCGCGCCTATATGGACACGCCCGCCCGGCGCAAGCTGGTCGGTGGTTTCTTCACCGGTCTGACCAAGCTGGCCTGCCTGTTGAAGGGGCAGGAAATCAACCGTCGTGCCGACAACGTCTCGATTCAGGCCCAGGTCGAGGATTGGTATTATCCGCCCTTCAAGACCTTCTATTCGATTGAAGAGATCATCGCGCTGTTCGAACGCAACGGCTTCAAGGCGGAATGCATTCAGGATCGCTTGGGGCGTATGAAGAGCGCCACGATCTTCGTGATCCGGGCCACCAAGAATGGCTGACGCGGCGACGGGACGCAACGGTCCTCCGGTGCCGCCCGATTGGGCGGAGTTGGGGCGTCTGTTGTCCCGTGGCTACATCGACAGCGGCTTCATCGGTGGTGTCACCCGCGTGCCGGTCGCGGATGTGGTGCGCGACATGTTGTCCGAGGCGCGCGCGGACGAACAGATCGATGAGATCCGGCGGGCCGCCGCCGCCGCCGGTCTGGATGCCGGGACCGCCCGCATCCTTGAGGTGGGGTCGGGGTGCGGCATGACCGTGGTGCGCGGGCGCGTCGCCCATGGGCTGGACATCCACGGCATTGAACCCAGCATGGGGGAATACAGCTCAACCCTGGACGTTTGCCGCCGGTTGATCGACCATTATGACCTGCCGGTCAATGCGGTGCGCGACGCCACGGGCGAGGCGATCCCCTTTGCCGACGCCAGCTTTGACATCGTTTATTCCTCCAACGTGCTGGAGCATGTCGGCAATCCGGGCGCGGTGCTGGACGAGGCGTTGCGGGTGTTGAAGCCCGGGGGGCTGTTGCTGATCGTGGTCCCGAATTACGGCTCCTGGTGGGAGGGCCATTACGGCATCCTGTGGCTGCCGGGGATGCCGGCCTGGCTGGCCAAGCGCTATGTCCGGCTGTTCGGGCGCGATCCGGCCTATGTCGATACGCTCAATCTGATCGACCGTCGCTGGTTCGACCGCTGGCTGTCCCGTCACCGTGGGGTGGAGGTGCTGGGATGGGGGTGGGAGGTGTTTGAACGGCGGTTGCGCACGCTTGATTTTGGCGAGTGGGCCGCGTTGTCGGTCGCCAAGCGCATCGTCACGCTGGTCCACCGTTCCGGGCTGTTGCGGCCTGCGGTGTGGCTTGCCCGTCGGTTGCATTGGGAGACGCCGATCATTTTCGCGGCGCGCAAGCACCGTTCAGACTGAGGGGCATCCGGCGGGTCGGCCCGAATGCCCCAGAGCGGGCGTCAGGACAGATTCTGTTGCATGGCGATCAGGGACATCCATTCCAGCGCCCGGTTTTTCCATTGGTAGTTGGCGGTAAACGCGGCGCGCTGCTGGTGCATTCTGTTTTTCAGCGCCGGATCGCCGCTTTCCCATTGCCGGATTTTGGCGATCAGCGCGGCGGTGAAGGCGTCCTTGAAGGCGGGGAGGTTGGCGTCGTCATACCGAAGCATGGTGGCGAAACCGGCGGTGCTTTCCGGCAAGGCCCCCCGGTCGGAGCAGATCAGACTGCACCCGGCGGCAAGGGCTTCGATGGGGGCGATGCCGGAGGTTTCCTCGAACGCGGTCGGGTAGGCGACAATGGCGGTGTCGAACAGCCGTTCCGCCAGATTGGCATGGGACAGGGGGCCACGGTATTCCGCGCCGTCGGGCATGCCATCGCTCAACCAACCATACTGGTCGGCCTCTTTGCGAACACCATAGATCGACTGCCCCGAATAGACGGCCAGACGGACGTTCGGGCATGCGGCCCGAACCGTTGGCCAGATCTCCAGCAACGTGTCCAACCCGCGTGTGGGGGCTGACACATACGCCACCTCCAGCGCCGCGCGCTTGCGCGTGAACAGGGTGTCGGTCGCATCCGTCAGGCTGGCGGGACCACGCAGGACAAAGGGGTTGCAGGCGTTTCGAATCACGCAGCAGCGTTCCGCCGGAATCGTGTTCGGGAATTCGCGCAGGAAGATCTGCTTTTGCCATTCGCTGACAAAGACGATGCCATCCGCCAAGAGCGCGTAGTCTGTATCCAGGTAATGGGCCAGACAGCCCAGATCATGAAACATCACATTGTGCTGGATGTGCACCCAGAGAAAAACCGGCACATGCGGTGCGACGATCTGCTTCACCATGGGCAGATTGAGCGCGTTGTTGCTGACGATGACGGCGTCGATGTCGGACAGGAAGGAGGTGGGGATGCATGTGCAGTCCAGCACGGTCACACCGCTCTTGCGCCGCGTCGGCTCGCTGAGGATCCCCAGATTCACCTCGTGGCCTTCGGCAGCCAGGCTGTCGGAAAGATAGAGCAAGGATGAGATGATCCCGCCCATGCCTTCGGTCTCGCTGTAGGCATCGCTGGCTTTGGACTGATGGGAATCAACGATCAGAAGCTTCATAGACGACGGTCTTTCCGTAAGGGAACGGCTGTGTTGAGGGTGACGGGGTGAGCGCAGCGACGATCATCGGGCTTTGCTGGGGTTTTGCACCAGCCGCACCGATTGACCCGCAAAAATGCCGCGTGCTATGCCGCGCCGCAAGGTTCGACGGCGATTGCACCTTTCCCTTGCCGTTGTTGCCCCCGCCTGTCCGGCCAAGGAGTGTATCATGGGACCTGAGATCACGCGCGCCAGGGAACTGCATCAGGCTGGGCGTCGTGACGACGCGCTCGCCATGCTCGACCCGTGGCTGCACGATCACCCCCATGATGAGAGCGCGCTCAATCTGGCGGGAGCCATCCGCTTCGAGCTTGGTCGTGTGGACGAGGCGGAGGCCCTGCTGCGGCGGCTGGTGACGCTGGCCCCGGCCATGGTCCAGGCCCGCATCAATCTGGCGGTGACGCTGCAAGGGCGAACGCCCCACATTGCGGCCCAGCAGCTTCGCGTCGCCATCACCCTGATGCCGGAGCATGGCGATGCCCATCGCCTGTTGGCGGGCACGCTGCACGATGGCGGGGATGTCGACGGGGCTTTGCGTCACATCCGTCACGCCGTGTCGCTGACACCCGGCAACCTCACCTTGATTGGGCAATTGTCGGTGACGCTGCGGAGCGCGGGCATGGCGGCGGAGGCGGCGCGGGTGCTCGACGACAGCCTGCCCGCAGACCACGCGGCCCGCGCATCGATCCGCAACGACTTGGCGAACGCCCTGTTGTCCCTTGGCCAGCCGGAGCGGGCCGAGGCGGTCATGACGGAGGGAGTGGGCACCTTGACGGTCGAAGGAGAGCGGATTCTGGCGCGCGCACGGCTCTATGGCGCGATCGCGCAGGATGCCCAACGCACCGGCCTTCCTGATGGGCTGCTCGTGCGCGCTCCATTCTCCGTGCTGTCGGGGTATGGGGATTTTGCCCAGCATTTCGTTCGGGCCTTGATGGGGCGCGGCCAGACTTTGCGCCTGGCGGGGCTGTATGGTGAGGAGGAGTGGCGTCCCTCCTTCGACGACCCTGTTCTGCGGGCGGCTGCGCGACGGCTGGGCGAACCGATCCGTGCCCGCTTGGCGGTCAGCATGCTGACGCCGCCTCTGGTGGAGGCGATTCCCGGTGTGCCGACGGTCAACTACACCATGTTCGAGGGGCCGCGCATTCCCGCCTCCTGGGCCGCTTGCAACCGTGGCCATGATCTGGTGCTGGTTCCAACCGAATCCTCGCGCCTTGCCTGGATCGCCGCCGGACATCCGGAGGATCGCGTGCAGGTCTGCCCGCCAGGAATCGCCCCCAATCCAAACGATGTGTCGGCCCGTCCGGCGGTCATTTCCGGGCCGCGTGGTCGTGCCCTGTCGGATTACCGGCTGCGGGTGCTCAACATCTCTGATTTCATTGCCCGGAAAAACATCGATGGGCTGCTGCGGGTTTGGCTGCGTGCCACGCGCGCCGACGACGACGCCATTCTGGTTTTGAAGATCGGAAAAGGCGGAACATCACTGCAACGTGACATCGCGCCGCTGGTCGCGCGCTCCGAAGCGGTTACGGGCCGTCGGTTGCAGGATGCGGCCCCGATCGCGTTTCTGCTCCATCGCTATGACGACACCAGCATCTCCTCCCTTTACGCCATGGCGACCCATTATTTCAGCCTGTCGCATGGCGAGGGGTGGGATTTGCCGATCACGCGGGCCGGATGTCTGGGAGCCGGGCTGATCGCGCCCCGGCACAGCGCCTACACCGCCTATTTGAACGACCGTGTGGCCCACCTGATTCCCACCACCGTTGGTCCGGCGCGCATGCCGTACAGCGACGATTATTACCCGCCTTTCCATGGGCTTGACTGGTGGCACCCCGACGAGGAGGCGGCGGTCGACACCCTGTCCCGCATCATCCGCGATCCGGATGGCGAGCGCCGTGACGCCGCCCGCCATCTGGTGGAGAATTTCACCTGGGACGCCGCCGCCCGCCGTTTGCTGAACCTGTTGGATGGGGTGGGGCGCTGACGCCCCCATCCCCGTTTCGTGTGGGTTCGTGGGAACAGGGGTGCGGTTGCGGCGTTACTGGGTGGCGTTGACGAAGCTTTCCGCGAAAGCGCGCCAGGTGCGTTCGGTGCGGATGAAGGCCTTCGCACGGTTGGCCCGGGCCTTGGCGGCGGCGCGGTCGGTGTAAAGCCGCTCCAGCGCTTCCACCAATTCATCGACCGAGGATTCCCCCCAACCGAAGCGGCTGCCGTCGCGGTCGGTCACGGGCATTTGCCGATCCAGCGTCAGGCACAGATCATCGCCTTGGGTGGGGCTTTTCAGCAAATCCCGATGCCCTGTGTTGTTGGACAGGATCACCGGGACGCCGCAGGCCATCGCCTCCATCGCCACCAGATTGGTTGCCCCTTCGCACCGGTTGGGGAAAACCGCCGCGTGGCAATCGGCCAGGACCCCGGCGATCTGGTGTCGGCCAAGGAATCCCAAATCGCGGAACCCAACCTCGTCGGCCCCGTTCTCCAAGGCCCAGCGCTTGACATCGATCATGTTGTTGGGCTGGACGTGGGGGGGGCGTGGGGCCAGCGGGGATTCGGCCATGGTCATGCCCACCTCGGGCCAGGCGTTTTGCCAGGCTGTGACCAGCAGCGCGTCAGGGTGGCGTTGGCGGAACCGCAAAAAGGCGGCCAGAACGATGTCCTGCCCCTTGCGGAACTCCAGCTTGCCACCAGAGAAGATCACGAAACGGTCGCCGAAACGACCGCTGGGCGCTTCCTCCACCATTTCGGTCGGGTCGATCCCCTGGAAGGCGAGGGTGACATTGTCGAACCCCCAGATTTCCAGGACCTTCTGGTTGAACGTGGAATGGACGACGATGCGGTCATACTGGCGGGCACGGGCCATCACCTCGGGGGTGAAGTGCGTGTCTTCGTAGGCGATGACGCCGACGTTGCGCCGCCCCCGGAACCGCGCCGACGGTCCCCCGGCCGTAAAGCCGTTGCCCAACGCGTGCAGGACATCGAACTCCTTCAGCAGAAGCGTGTGTCCCTTGGCCTGGTCGGCCATGGCCGTGATCTGCTGGTAGGGGCCTTCCAGCGCCTGGAGGCGGGCGCGGTTTTCCGGTCGCAGCGTCCCCATCAGAGGCCGTTCCAGAAGCAGGGGCGGGCGGCCTTGATCCGCCAGATACAGCGCGGTGTGGACGCCCACCAGGCCCCATCCATGGACCTCCGTGAGCTGCCAGGTGAAAGCCAAGTTCGGAATCATGCGGGGGAACCCTGTTCTGGCCGTCCGATCCGTTGGAACGGCGGGCGGCGGACGATCTCGCGTTGGGGCGGCGCTTGTCAAGAAATCCAGGGCGGCTCACGTCACGGACAGCAACGGATTCCGTTTGAGGTCTGTGCCCGGTGTCGGGAAAATGCGTCGAGCGGGCTGGATTTCCCCCCGTCCCGGTGTTAGGACATCGCGGATTTTCCCATTGCGGCATGGTGTGCACGTGCGGACGGAAGAGAGCTTCGCCCTGGAGGGCAAAAAGGTCTGGGTGGCCGGGCATCGCGGTATGGCTGGTGCCGCCATTGTCCGTCGGCTGGAACGGGAAGCGTGCGAGGTCATCACCGTCGGCCGTGATCGGGTCGATCTGCGTCGACAGGCCGACGTCGAGGATTGGATGGCCGAGGCCCGCCCGGATCTGGTCTTCGTGGCGGCGGCGACCGTGGGCGGCATTCTGGCCAACTCCACCCGTCCGGCGGAGTTTCTGTATGACAATCTGATGATCGAAACCAACATCATCCACGGTGCCCACCGCGCCGGGGTCAAGAAGTTGGTGTTCATGGGGTCGTCCTGCATCTACCCGCGTTTGGCCGAACAGCCGATGCGCGAGGACGCGCTGTTGACCGGCCCGCTGGAGCCGACCAACGAGTGGTACGCCATCGCCAAGATCGCCGGCATCAAACTGTGCCAGGCCTATCGGCGGCAGTATGGCTGCGACTTCATTTCGGCGATGCCGACCAACCTGTATGGTCTGCACGACAATTTTGATTTGCAGGGCGGGCATGTCGCCGCCGCCCTGTTGGCCAAGATCCACCGTGCGAAGGTGGAGGGGCTGCCCTTTGTCGAGATGTGGGGAACCGGCTCTCCCAAGCGCGAGTTCCTGTTCGCGGACGATCTGGCCGATGGCCTGGTGTTCCTGGCCCGCCATTACTCCGATGAACCGCACGTCAATCTGGGCACAGGCACCGAGGTGTCGATCCGTGCCCTGGCCGAACTGATCCGCGATGTGGTCGGGTATCAGGGCGAATTCCGCTTTGACACCTCCAAGCCGGATGGCAGCCCGCGCAAACTGATGGATGTCAGCCGGATGGCCGCCATGGGATGGAACGCCCCGACCGATCTGCGGGACGGCTTTGCCATCACCTACCGTTGGTTCCTTGAGAATGTCGACCGTGGAGGACTCCGGGGGCTTTGATCCCACGGTTCCTTTGACGCCAAGCCCCCCTGCCGCCCGTTTGGCAGGGGGCGCGGTCCCAAACCCGCGTCATCCCTGGCGTGGGGTGTTGATCCAGGTCCGCCACATGGTTCGGTAGGCGGTTTCCACCGAGCGCGCGAACCCCGCATAGTCGGTCAGGGGGGCTGTGGACAGCCGGTCGCGCATGGTTTGCCGCAGCGTGGTCAGACGGTCCGGGTTCCCGGCCAACGCGACGGCCCTGTCGATGTAACCGGCCTCGTCCTGGGCGACCAGTTCCTCCAAACCGCAATGGGTCAGCAGGCTGGCCCCCACGCGCGCGACGTGGGTCTGCCCGGCCCATGTCACCACCGGCACCCCCATCCACAGCGCTTCGCAGGTGGTGGTGGTCCCGTTGTAGGGGAAGGGGTCCAGACCGATGTCGAGCCGGTCATAGGCGCGCAGATGGCTGTCGGCGGCAGGAATGCGCGCCAGCAGCTCCACACGCTCCGCCGCAACGCCGCATTGGATGAAGGTGTTCAGGTAACGGCGGCGAGTCTCGTCGTCGCCCATCTGGCCGCTTTTCACGATCAGGCGGGATCCCGGAACCCGCTTCAGGATCTCCGACCAAACCCGCACCACCTCGCCGGTCACTTTCGAGGTGTTGTTGAAGGAACCGAAGGTGATGCTCCCGCTGGCCAGAACCGGCGGTGCCGCCGGAGGAGCGACATCGACGGGGGGGCGGTAGCTGTGGAAGCCGCGTGGCAGGCGGACGATGCGTTCCGCGCTCAACCGGTCGGCGATCCCTTCCGGTTCGGTGATGGCGTCGCTCAGGCGGTAATCGATGGCCTCCATCCCGGTGGTGTCGGGATAACCCAACCAGCTCACCTGAACCGGTGCCGGTTTGCGCGCGAAGAGGGGCAGGCGGTTGTTGGCGGTGTGCCCGGCCAGATCGACCAGAATGTCGATTCCATCCGCTTCAATCGCCGCCGCCGCGCGGGCGTCGTCCACCCCGACCAGCGAACGCCATCCGCTTGCCATTTCTTTCAGTCGTTCGGTGAAGGCGTCCGTACGGGCCGCTGTGTGATAGCAGAACACCTCGAAGCGGGACCGGTCATGCTCACGGATCAGCGGTTCGGCAAAGAAAGCGACCGAATGGGCGCAGAGATCGGGCGACACATACCCGACGCGCAGGCGGCGCTCCGGATCGCGAGGGTTGGCGTGCCGCTTTCCAGCGGGCCGCAACGGGTCGGCGTGTCGGCGGCTCCATTCCTTGTGGGCCTTGAAAACGGTCTCCGGCGGAGCCCCGGGGGTGTAGTGCAGGGCCAGCAGCAGGTTGGAATGCATCAGGGCGTGGTTGGGGTGCGCCTCCAGCCCCTTTTGGAAGATGGAGATCGACTCCTCGATCCGGCCCATCTCCTTCAGGGTTTCGCCCAGATTGTTCCACGCTTCGGCGGATGACGGGTCGCTCTTGAGGGCGGCGACGAAGCACTCCACCGCGCGGCTCAGCTCACCGGCTCCTTTGTGCAGGTCGCCCAGATTGCACAGCGCGGACGGCATTCCCGGCTTCAGCCGCAACGCCTCCTCATAGGCGGCGCGGGCACCGTCGCGCTCGCCGCGCGCGCGCAGGATGTTGGCAAGGTTGAAATGCCCTTCGGCGTAGTCGGGCTTCAAGTGGACGGCGGTGCGCAGCGCCGCTTCCGCGTCGGCGGATCGGCCGATGTCCAGCAGCAGACAGCCGTAATTGCTGTGCACGAACGGATCGGACGCGTTGCGATCCAGCGCCCTGCGGTAACAGGCGAGCGCCTCGTCCCAGGCCCCCCGCGCGCGCAGGATGATCGCAAGGTTGTTGTTGGCGTTCGCGTGCTCGGGGGTGGTGGCGAGCAATGCGCGGTAGGCGGCCTCCGCCTCGGCGACGCGACCGTTGCGGTGCAGGGTCAGCGCCTCGGCAAAGGCCGCCTCCGCGCTCAACGCCGCGCGCGGGGAAGCCGGTTGCGGGGGGGAGGCCGGGCGCTTGGTGGCTTTGGCCGGTTTGCGTGGCGACTTCTTCATCGGGCGGACCGCTCTCTGCGCGCCTTGAGCGCGTGTGTTCGTGCCTCGGTCGATAGCAATGACCAGCGGCTGTTCGCAAGCGGCATCTCGTTCCAACCACGCGAGGGCAGGGGAGGGGCTGGTCGTGGGAACAAAGATTAGCCAATTGAGGTGGCTTGGACAGATGACTTGCCGCTGTCCCGCCTCTTCTGCTATTTGACCGTGATTGCGTGGGTAGGCATGTCCGCAAGTGGCGGACGCGCGCGCTCCGCTGTGCCTCCGGCCAGAAGGAGCGCTTGGTCGATGCGGACCGGGTGATCGAACGGTATGAAGACCTTGCTTTCGCGATCTGTTCCTTATTCTCTACGGCGGTTCCCATGACTCTCGCTGCGGAAGTTCCGTGCGCTCACACCGGGCTGCACTCCCTGGCCGTTGTCGCGCGTCAGCGTGGCCTTGATGTGTCCGCAGAGCGGCTGCGGCACAGCAATGTGATCGGGAATGAGGAACTGGACACCGCCCGGTTGCTGCGTGTGGCCAAATCGATTGGCCTCAAGGCCGAGGCGACGACCCTGGAGTGGGAGGATCTGGGCAAGCTCCAGGACGCCTTTCCTGCCATCTTGCGGCTGCGCAATGGCAACTCGATGGTGGTTCTGGGCTTTGGCAAGCAGGGCGAAACCGACGTTGCCATCCTGCAGGATCCGCTGGTCGGGCAGGAAACCATCCTGCCGGTGGACCGGATCCGATTGAATCAGGCCTGGGCTGGCGAAGTCGTGCTGCTGAAGCGCGACTATGGTTTGACCGACACCGAACAGCCTTTCGGCTTGAAATGGTTTCTGGTCGAAATCCTGCGTCATCGCCGGATCTTCCGCGACATCGGCATCGCCGCCATCCTGATGAGCCTGTTCACCCTGGCCGTGCCGATTTTCTTCCAGTTGGTGATTGATCGCGTCCTGGTTCACCGCAGCATGGGCACCTTGGGCGTGCTGATGGTCGGGATGGTCGGGGTTATCCTGTTCGAGACGATCTTCTCGTATTTGCGTCAGTATCTGATGCTGTACGCGACGAAAAAGATCGACGCGAAGATGAACGTTCAGGTCTTCAACAAGCTCGTCAGCCTGCCGATGCATTATTTCGAGCGGGTGTCGTCGGGTGAGGTTGTCAAGAACGTTCAACAGGCCGAACGGATCCGCAATTTCCTCACCGGTCAGCTGTTCATGACCCTGCTGGACATGGTGTCGCTGGTGATTTTCCTGCCGATCATGTTCATGTACAGCCTGCCATTGACCCTTTTGGTGCTGGCCTTCACCGTTCTGATGGCCCTCAACATCGGCATCATGATTCCCCTGATCAAAGGGCGGTTGAAGGATTTGTACCAGGCGGAGGTTCGGCAACAGTCCTTCCTGATTGAAAACATCCACGGCATGCGCACGGTGAAGTCCCTGGCGCTGGATTCACGCCAGAAGCTGGAATGGGACCATCGCGTCGCGCGCGCCGCCGAACAGCGTTTCGATGTCGGTCGGATCATGATCATCGGGCAGGCGGTGGCCCAGCCCCTGAACCAGCTCATGATGGCCAGCCTGCTTGGCCTCGGCACCTATCTGGCGCTGAATGGTGAGTTGATGATGGGGGCCTTGATTGCCTTTTACATCCTGGCCGGGCGCGTGACCCAACCGTTGATGCAGTTGGCCCAGCTCGTCCAGCAGGTGCAGGAGGTGTCGATTTCCGTGCAGATGCTGGGGACCATCATGAACCACCCGCCTGAGGAAGGGCGGACCGGACGCGGTCTGCGCACCCCTCTGGCGGGCACGGTGGAGTTCCAGGAGGTCCGCTTCCGCTACGCTCCGACCACCCCCCCGGCTCTGGATGGTGTGTCCTTCACCGCGACGCAAGGGACCATTCTCGGCGTCATGGGGCGCAGCGGCTCGGGCAAGACCACGCTGACCCGTCTGTTGCAGGGGCTGCATCGGGCGCAGGAGGGGTTGATCCGCATCGATGGGCGTGATTTGCGCGAATATGATCTCGACCATCTGCGCGCGTCGATCGGTGTGGTCTTGCAGGACAATTTCCTGTTCACAGGCACCATCCGTGAAAATGTGTCTGCGGCCAAACCCAGCGCCACGACCGAAGAAATCCTGAAGGTGCTGCAACTGGCCGGGGCCGACGAGTTTGTGGAGCGGATGCCCAAGGGCCTCGACACCATGCTGGAGGAAGGCTCCTCCAACCTGTCGGGGGGGCAGCGCCAGCGTCTGGCCATCGCCCGCGCGCTGCTGACCAACCCGAAAATCCTGATCATGGACGAGGCGACCTCGGCCCTTGATGCCGAGAGCGAGGCCATTGTCCAGGCCAACCTGATGAACATCGCCCGTGGGCGGACCGTCATCATCATCTCGCACCGCCTGTCCTCGCTCGTGCCCTCCGACACCATCCTGGTGATGGACCGGGGCAAGGTGGTGGACAGCGGTCGCCATGACGTTCTGTTGGAGCGCTGTGAGATCTATCAGCATCTCTGGCATCAGCAGAACCGGCACATCTAGGAGCGCGTCCCCTTGACGGCACAGAAGCTTGCGACAATCCAGACGGCGCGTGTTCCGGCCAACGACGCGGTTCAACCAAGAGAACCCGCGCCGGTTGACAAGCGCGCCAAGGCGCGTGGACAGGCGGCGATTGGAGCCTTCCAGAAAGACACAGAGGCCATCCAGAACGGTCCCGATCCCTTTCTGGCGCGCATCACGCTGCATCTCCTGGCGCTGTTCGTGGTCGCGGCCATCGCCTGGGCCAGTTTCTCCTACCTCGACAAGATTGTCGCGGCGCAGGGCAAGCTGGTGTCCACCGAACCGAACGTGCTGGTCCAGCCTCTGGAAATGGCGTTCATCAAGAAGGTGATGGTTCGTGAGGGGGACGTCGTTCGGAAGGGCGATGTGCTGGCCACACTGGATCCGACCTTTACCCAGGCCGATGTTCTGCAGCTGGAGTCCCGTCTTGCCAACGCCGACGCCCTGATCGCGCGCCTGGAGGCGGAGCAGAAGGGTGCTCCCTTTGTGGCGAGCGAGGACCGTTATGGCTTCGGCCTTCTGCAACAGGCGCTGTGGCGCGAGCGCCAGGCCCAGCGCCAGGCGCAATTGCAGAATTATGTGGAGCGGATCGCACGGCTTGAGTCAAACGTCTCCAAATACGAAATGGACCGTCGGCATCTGACCGAACGGTTGAAGGTGGTCCGTGAGATCGAGGACATGCGCTCCTCCTTGCTGGCGACCCAGGTCGGCAGCCGCCTCAATCTTTTGCAGGCAACCAGCGACCGCATCGACATCGAGCGCAATCTGGTCCTCAACCAAAACGAACTGCAGGGCAACCGTCACGATCTGCAAGCGCTCCTCTCTGAGCGGGATGTGTTCATCCAGCAATGGAGCACAAAAATCATCGAGGAGTTGACCACCCAGCGCAACGAACGCGAAGCGATGCGGGAGCAGTTGACCAAGGCGCGTCGCCGCCAGTCCCTGATCCAGCTCGACTCCCCGGTTGACGGGATTGTGCTTCAGGTGGCCCCGACCGCCGCTTCAGGCTCCCTTGCCAAGGAGGCCGAAGCGCTGTTCACCCTGGTGCCGATCGGCGCGCCGATGGAGGTTGAAGCGCACATCGACGCGCGCGACCTTGCGTTCGTCCAGATCGGTGACAAGGTGCGGGTCAAGTTGGAGGCCTACCCCTACCTTCAACATGGATCGTTGGAAGGGGAGGTGGCCACCATTAGCGAGGACTCCTTCTCCAACAAGAACGATCCGACATCGACCCTTTACTACCGGGCCAAGGTCAAACTCACGACGACGTCCTTGGACAATGTGCCATCCAATTTCCGCCTGATTCCCGGCATGCCGGTGACAGCCGACATCAAGGTCGGCGAACGCCGCATCATCACCTATTTCCTGCGGCCCATTCTGCGCGGGGTCGACGAAAGCATGCGGGAGCCTTGATTGTGTTCGGCAACATGAAGAAATCGAAAAACGCTGCGGTGAAGAAGCCCGACTTCCAGAAGGGCCTGACGGCGTTCGACGCGGAGGATTACGCAACCGCTGTTGCCCACTGGTTGCCGTTGGCCGAACGCGGCAACAACGAAGCGCAGTACCGCATGGGTCAGCTTTATGCCCGTGGCTTGGGTGTGGTTCGTGATTTTGGAGACGCGGCCTATTGGTTCCGCAAGGCAGCGGAGCAGGGAAACCCCGACGCTCAGTTCTCGTTGGCTCTGTGCTACGCCAACGGCGAAGGCGCGCAACAGGACAGCGCGTTGCCGGTGCGTTGGTACAAAACGGTGGCCAAGGCGAATCCGGTCGCCGCAGACGCCAATCTGGCCTTGCTCTACCCCAACGGCTTGGGGGTCGGGCAGGACATCGCTCAGGCGGTCCATTGGTACAGCCAGGCGGCGGAGCGCGGCCACGCCGAAGCGCAGCATCATATGGGCCTGCTGCACGCTTTCGGTCAGGGCGTCCCGCAGGATCATGGCGTTGCGGCGGGTTGGTATCGCAAGGCGGCGGAGCAGGGGAACGCTGCGGCACAGCACGCCCTTGCGTCGCTCTATGCCAACGGCCATGGCGTGGAACGCGACATGGAGCAGGCGATCGCCTGGTACGAGCGTGCCGCCGGTCAGGGCTTTGTCAACGCCCAGTTGGCGCTTGCGGTCATTTTTGAACATGGAACCGGGGTGCCCGCCGATCCGGCGCGCGCGGCCGACTGTTACCGGCAGGCGGCGGAGCAAGGGCACGCGGTGGCCCAGGTCAATCTGGGCCTTCTGTACGCGCGCGGGCACGGCGTGCCACAGGATTACCGGGAAACGCTGAAATGGTGCCGCTTGTCGGCCGACAAGGGCAACGTCAACGCCCAATTCAATCTGGGCCTGATTCACGCCAACGGGCTGGCCGGGCAGGTCGATCACGCCGAAGCGGCGGTCTGGTACCGCAAGGCGGCCATGCAGGGCAATGTTGGTGCCCAGGTCAATCTGGGGCTGATGCTGGCGCACGGGTGGGGTGGACGCCCGGAACTGGTCGAGGGCATCGACTGGCTGCGCAAAGCCGCCGCGCAAGGGCACACAGGCGCCATGATCAACATGGCCATGCTGTACGCTGCGGCGGACAAGGCCAACAACCCGACGCAGGCCTATGTCTGGTACATCATGGCCGCCGCCGCCAGCCAACCCGGACCGGACCGCGAAGGGTTGGAAGCCAAGGCGCACGAACTGGGCAATCGATTGAGCAGCGAGGAGCGCCATAAGGCCCAGGTCCTGATGGAGGAGTGGAAGAAGGATCCCAAGCGCGTGGCGATGGCTTGATCCGGCGCTGGTGAAGGAGGGCGTCGTTGTGATGCTCCTTCCCCTCCGTCCCACCACGATCCTGTCTTTGCCTTCACAGCGCCAAACCGATGCGGATTCTGTTTGTCCACCAAAACACACCGGGGCAGTACAAACACCTGATCCGCTGCTTTGCGGCCAACCCCGACCATCGCGTCGCTTTCATTGGAAAGGCGAGGCGTGATTTGCCAATGGGGGTGCGGACGGTGCTTTACCGTCCGACCCGCGAACCCGGTCCGGCCACCCATCCTTATCTTCGCCTGTTCGAAGGGCAGGTGTTGCACGGACAAGGGGCTGTGCGGGCCGGGATGGCGCTGAAGCAGGACGGCTTTGTGCCGGACGTCATTTGCGCGCATCCGGGATGGGGGGAGGCGCTGTTCCTCAAGGACGTGTTTCCAAACGCCCGCCTGATGCTCTACTGCGAATTCTTCTACCGGGCGGAGGGGGCCGATGTCGGTTTTGACCCGGAACACCCCGTCACCCTTGAAACCCGTTGCCGGGTCCGTGCCAAAAACGCGGCTCTGCTGACCGGTCTGGACGCCATGGATTGGGGGATCAGCCCAACGGTTTGGCAACGTGCCCAGCATCCCGTTGCGTTCCAGCCACGCATCTCCGTGGTGCATGATGGGGTGGATACCGCCCTGTGCAGCCCGGATCCGCAAGCCCGCGTCACCCTGCCCGATGGGCGCGTTCTGACGCGACAGGACGAGATTGTCACCTATGTCGCCCGCAATCTGGAGCCCTATCGAGGGTTTCCCACCGCCATGCGGGCGGCGGTGGAGTTGCTGCGTCGCCGCCCAAATCTGCACATTCTGATGGTTGGCGGCGACGAGATCAGTTACGGCGCGCCGCCTCAAGGTGGCGGAACCTGGCGGGACACCCTGTGGCGGGACACCATGCTGGATTCCACCGGAACGCCACGGCCAGAGGCCGCCCGCCTGCACACATTGGGCAAACTGCCCTATGATCAGTATTTGTCGGTGTTGCGTGTGTCGCGCGCCCACATCTATCTGACCTACCCCTTTGTGTTGTCCTGGTCGATGCTGGAGGCCATGGCTTGCGGTGCACCGATCATTGGGTCCGCCACGCCGCCGGTTGCCGAAGTCATAGAGGATGGCGTGAACGGGCTGCTGACCGATTTTTTTGATCCCGACGCCTTGGTGAGCCGGGTGGAAAGCGTTTTGGAGGACACGGATCGACGCACAGCCCTGTCCATCGCCGCGCGAGAGACAGTGATGGAGCGCTTTGATCTTGAAACCGTTTGCCTGCCCGCGCAAATCCGGTTGCTTGAGGATCTGCACAATGGGCGTCTTTAAGTGCATGCCATCCGTGCCGAACGCCTGATTGAACACCGCAGCCCCCACTGGGCAGCCAGAGCCGTCGGGTCTTTCGGGTGTCACCTTCCGATTCTGTCCCCTTGCATCCGCGAATATCCTGAATTAACCCGATCATCAGAAAGATTTGGCTATGGTCGGCATCGTTTGAGTGTCAATGCTGTCGGACCAGCACCCGCGCTGGTGCCCTTATGATGGATGAAACTGGGGATGGAATCGACCGTGACGACAATGCCCAGCAACCCCCAGGCGCAACATCCGAAGGGTGACGGTCAGAACGATCTGTGGGCGGGTCTGCGCCTGTTGGATGGGCGTTCCATTCTGGTGACGGGGGGAACCGGTTCCTTCGGGCGGCGGTTTGTGGACACCGTGATGCGGCACGCCAAACCACGCCGGGTGATCATTTTCTCCCGTGATGAATTCAAACAGTATGAGATGCAGCAACAGATGCCGGCGGAGTGGGCATCGACCCTGCGCTTTTTCATCGGTGATGTCCGCGATCGGGCGCGTCTGGATCTGGCGATGCGCGGTGTTGATTTCTGCGTTCACGCGGCGGCTCTGAAGCATGTGCCGGCGGCTGAATACAACCCTATGGAATGCATCAACACGAATGTTTACGGTGCCGAGAATGTGGTGGGGGCGGCGCTGTCGGCTGGGGTGCGGCGTGTGGTCGCGCTTTCCACGGACAAGGCGGCCAACCCGATCAACCTCTATGGAGCCAGCAAGCTGGCGTCGGACAAAATCTTCATCGCCGCAAACAACCTGTCCGGTTCTCAGGACACCCGTTTCGCTGTCGTGCGTTATGGAAACGTGGTCGGGTCGCGTGGCAGCGTCGTGCCGTTGTTCCGCAAGATGATCGCCAGCGGAGCCGACCATCTGCCGATCACGGATGATCGCATGACCCGTTTCTGGATCACGTTGCAGCATGGCGTCGATTTCGTGCTGTCCTGTTTTGCGATGATGCAGGGTGGGGAGATTTTCGTTCCAAAAATCCCCAGCATGCGCATCGCCGATTTGGCTCTGGCCATGGCCCCTCACCTGCCTCACCGCATCGTCGGCATCCGGCCTGGCGAAAAACTCCACGAGGTGATGATCACCGAGGATGATTCCCGCCAGACTTACGAATTGCCTGATCGTTACGTGATCGAACCGGCCTTTGCCTTCTGGCGTCATGATCCCTATGAAGGGTTGAACGCCCGTCCGGTCGCCGACGGATTCCGCTACGCCAGCGATGGCAACGACGATTGGTTGACTGGCGAACGGTTGCGCGTTCTGTTGTCGGAGGCACCGTGAGCGCGCTGTCCCCCTTTCTGCCCTATGGTCGGCAGTCTGTTGAGGACGAGGACATCGCGGCGGTGACAGCGGTTCTGCGCGGCGACTGGCTGACCCAGGGGCCGACCGTGACCGCGTTCGAGACGGCGCTTGCCACGCGCGTCGGAGCGTTGGAGGCGGTCGCCTGTGCCAATGGAACCGCCGCCTTGCGTTTGGCCTATGCCGCTTTGGGGCTTGGCCCCGGAGATGCCGTGGTGGTCCCCAGCAACACGTTTCTGGCCACGGCGTCGGCGGCACGGCACGCCGGGGCCGAGGTGGCCTTTGCCGACGTCGATCCCGACACCGGCTTGATGCGGGTCGCCGAAGCCGAAGCCGCCATTGCGCGGGCGCGCCGCGCCGGGTGGCGGGTGCGGGCGCTCTGCCCGGTCCATTACGCCGGGCAAAGCGCACCGATGGCGGATCTTGGCGCGCTTGCCGCTGCCGAGGAAATCGTGGTTGTCGAGGACGCGTGCCACGCCGTTGGAACGCTGGATGTGGACGAAACCGGAAAGACCGTGCCTGTCGGGGCCTGCCGCCACAGCGCGCTGACCGTCTTTTCCTTTCATCCGGTCAAGACCATCGCCGCCGGTGAAGGCGGGGCGGTCACGGGCAACGATCCGGCCTTGATGGCTCGGGTCCGACGGTTGGCCAATCACGGCATGATGCGGGTGCCAGAGGCCGGTCAGGGGTTTGCCGATCCTGTCGCCGCTCTGGATGCGGACGGCGCGCCCAACCCCTGGTACTATGAAATGGACGAGCCGGGGTTCAATCATCGGCTGTCCGATCTGCACGCCGCCTTGGCGTTGAGCCAGCTTGGACGGTTGGATCGGTTGGTCGAGCGCCGTCAAGCCCTGATGACGCGCTACGCGGAACGGCTTGCCCCGCTTGCCCCGCAGGTTTTGCCCCTGGCCCTGGTTCCCTGGTGCCGCCCGGCCTGGCACCTGTGCGCGGTCCGCATTGATTTTTCGATGACCCGTCGCGACCGTGCCCAGGTGATGACTGGGCTGCGCAGCGCGGGCGTTGGGTCCCAGGTGCATTACATTCCTGTGCATCGGCAACCCTATTGGCGCGCGCGCTATGGCGATCGCGATCTGCCCGGTGCCATGACCCATTACAGGCGCACCTTGTCGTTGCCGCTGTTTTCCGCGATGGCGGATGACGATGTGGAACGGGTCGTCACCGCTTTGGTTGCCGCACTGTCCTGACCATCGCTCAAGGGTGGCCGGCGGGTATGCTCCCGCTTTTCCGTTAGCCTTTTGGAGAGGATGACCCGATAACAATAAAGCTGGTGGACCAGCCTTGCGCCCCGGTCGGATGTCGGCGTGGCGTTATGGTCGTACCGTTTGTTCGTTTCGTCCTCCGCCTACGGATTGTTGATTTTGTTGCGCAACACGCTCTGGAATCTGCTTGGTGAAGGGCTGCCGATGCTGGCGGCCTTGATATCGATTCCACTGCTGATGTCAGCGGTCGGCATTGAGCGTTTCGGGGCGTTGACCCTGATCTGGACGCTTTTGGGATATCTCAGCCTTCTGGATCTTGGGCTTGGCCGTTCGCTGGTGCAGGTTGTCGCTGAGCGTCTCGGCCACCACCGCCCGGGTTCGGAGCGGGAGGACAGCGGTGTCGTCGGCATTGCCGGCCCCGCCATCGCGATGATGAGCGGCATCGGGCTTCTGACCGGTGGCGCGATGGCGTTGTCATCCGGTTTTCTGACAACCCTTTTCCATGTGGAAAGCGGGGGCTCAACGGTGGAGGAGGTCCGGGTCTCCCTGCTGCTGGCGGCCGCGATTGTGCCGATCGCGCTGATGTCGGTGGGGTTGCGTGGCATTTCGGAGGCGCACCAGCGCTTCCGTCCGATCAGCCTGGTCCGCATGGCCGTTGGGATGCTGAATTATCTGGGACCCTTGTGCATCCTGCCCTTCAGCCAGAGCCTTGTCCCTGTCGTTGGCGCGATTGCGCTTGGGCGTCTCGTCGGGCTGATCGCCTATGGGGTTCTCGCGGTGCAGCAGATGCCGGATCTGCTGCGTCCGCACCGTTGGGGGCGGCCATCCTTGCGCGGGCTGTTCACGATGAGCGCCTGGATGATGCTGAACAATCTGGTCGGCTCGGTGATGCTGTATGCGGACCGCTTCATCCTGTTCAGTCTTGTTCCGGCGGCAGCTGTGGCCTTCTACACCACGCCCTTTGAGCTTTTGATCCGGTTGATCGTGATCTCCGGTGCCTTGTCGCTGGCTCTGTTTCCTCTGGCGTCCGGGCTGTTTCGCCGCGACCCGTCCGCCCTGGGGCGTATTCTGGACGCGGGCGGTCATCTGACGCTCGGGGTCTTCCTGCTGATTCAAACCGGTGTGTTCGTTGGAGGTGAAACGGCGTTGAGCCTTTGGTTGGGGCCAAGCTTTGCCGCCAACAGCACGCTTGTGCTGTCGGTTCTGATGCTCGGCGCCCTGTTCAACGCCGTCGCTTACGTTCCCCACACCTTGATCCACAGCATTGGCCGCGTTGATGTGACCGCAAGGTTGCAGATGGCGCAATTCCCGATTTATCTGGTGGTCCTGTGGCTGCTGGCCGAACGGTTTGGCCCGATCGGTGCCGCTGCGGCCTGGAGTCTGCGCGCCGCGATCGACAGTGGCTTGTTGCTGGTGCTGCTGCCGCGATTGGTCCCAGGAACCCGGTCAGCCGCGATCACCGTGGGGGTGCGCACTCTGCTGGCGGGGGCCGCAGGTCTGGCCGGACTGCTGATTGGCGGCACCCAAGGCCTTGCGGTCAGCGTGATCGGTTTCCTCGTGGTTGGGGGAGCGGTGGTTGTCCGTCTGCGCCGCTTGCGGCCATGGGACCGGTTGTCGCTGGCGTTTTCCCCACAACAACCGTCTGCCCATGGGGATCGCCGGTCGGGAAAGCGTTTGCGCGGCGGCTCCGCCCCATCCGTGATCGACCGCACCATCGCTGACCGTCTGTGAACCGCGCAGACACGCGTCAGTCCGATGAAATGTTTGCGCGCGCGGGTGGTTCCTTTGGTCCCGAAAATGCGCTATGTCAGCGGAAGTTCTGTGCAACGCAGGTTGGAGTTTGAAAGCCATGGCCGAGGGTACTGTGGACTATTACGCGATGGTCGAAGAGGCGTGGCAGCTCAGCGACACGGCCCGTGATTATGTGAAGAACGCCGGTCGTGACGTCGACAACGCCGAACTGTGGGAAAAGCTGTTCGCCCCGTCGCCGTTGGTCGATCATGAGCGCACCCAGGCCGAGGGTGGTCAACCGCTGCAGAAGATCTTTTTCAAGAATCCTTATGGTCTGCAATACCGTGCCGATCACAAGGATTGGATCCCCTTCCGTCATGGTGCGCTGGATCCGGCCTATCTCCAGGTCATCTGATCCCTGACCCGTCCAATGGCGGTCTCCGTTCAGGAGACCGCCGGGATGGACGTTCCGGTCCAACCGTGACGCTGTCCGTTGAACCGTTGACGGAGAGGGCGCATGGCGCGGTTGGTGGCAGGGCAGGGGTTTGCGCTGGATTTTGATGAATCCCGGCTGAGCGCCGGGTTCGTTGCCGATGCTTTCGCCTTGATCCCTGAGGCCACCGCGCTGCTGGTGGGCGCAACCAGCGCAACGATCATCCGGCAGGTGTCCGGACGGGCGCACCGCACAATCCTCAGTTACACCAACTCTGGCACAAGCGTTCTGGTGACGGTGTTGACCGATCAGGATGCGGCCGGGACTCTGCGGTATCGGATCGAAGGGGCAAGCGTGTCCCTGACCAGCGGCACGCTCGACCGTCTGGGTGCCCGCCTGTTCCAGCAGATTGACGCTTTTGTCGGATCAAGCGGAGACGACAGCGTTTATCTGGGGGTCCCCGGTGGGCGAAGCTTTGATGGGGGTACAGGAACCGACCGCGCGGTCTACACCGCCGACCCCCGTCGTTACGTGTGGCAGAACGGGTCTTCGCTTGCGGAAACGCCGGTGGTGGTGGCGCTGGATGACAGCGCACGGCGCTACGCGGTGGTGTCGGGCGTGGCCACCGATGTTCTGACGGATGTCGAGCGGGTTACGATCGACGGTGTCACCACGACCCTGACCGCCGCTGCCTTTGATGCGCGCGCCTATCTGGCCGCCAACCGGGATCTGGCCGTTGCCTTTGGCAACGATGTGGTGGCGGCCGCCCGGCATTACGCCTGGGCCGGTCGCAATGAGGGCCGGGTGACGTCCGGCTTTGACGTTCTGGGGTATCTGGGAGCCAATCCAGATCTTCTCACCGCCTTTGGAACCGATCTTGTTCGGGCGCGGGCTCATTACATCACCTACGGTGCCCGCGAAGGGCGTGGCACCGGGTTTGACCCCTATGGTTATCTGGCCGCCAACCCGGATGTCGCCGCCGCTTTGGGCCCTGACCCGTTGGCCGCGCTCTCTCATTATGGTCGTTATGGGTTGGCGGAAAGGCGCACCACAAGCTTTGATGGGCTTGGTTATCTGGCCGCCAACCGGGATTTGATTGCCGCCTTCGGGGCTGATACGGTCGCCGCAACGCGCCATTACATTCTGAACGGGCGGTTGGAAGGGCGTTCCACCGTCTTTGATGCCGCCGCCTATCTGGCCGCCAACCCCGATGTGGCCGCCGCCGTCGGTGGCAGCCTGGACGGAGCCAAACGACACTACATCATATCGGGTTTTCGCGAAGGCCGTCGGTTGGCCGCCGCGTCCGTGTCGGATGCGCTTCTGCCCCAAGCGGCCACAACCGCGCTTACCGGGACCACCGGCAACGACACGGTGAGCGGCACCAGCGGGGATGACGCATTGGATGGCAAAGCCGGCATTGACTCGTTCGTGCTGACCGGTGCCCTTGCCGCCTACTCGCTGTCCTTTGATGCGAATGGCAATTTGGTGGTCGCCGGGGCTGATGGCAGCGATACCTTGACCAACGTTGAATTGCTCCAGGCCACCGATGGCCTTTACCCGATCGCGTCGCTGGTTTCCGTCAGCCAGACATCCTTGACCGGGTTGACCGCATCCGCAGCGGCAACAACCGGGAACGATTACCTGATCGGAACCGTAGGAGCCGACACTCTGGGCGGCGGCTCTGGCAACGACACCATCACCGGCCTCGCGGGCAATGACGCGTTGTTCGGCAACACAGGAAACGATGCGCTTCTGGGCGGAGACGGGAACGACAGTCTGGAGGGGGGAGCCGGGGCCGACGCGTTGTTTGGCGGGGCCGGGAACGACACCCTGCGGGGCGACATCATCAACATCACCGGCAACGACACGTTGATGGGGGAGGATGGCGACGACTGGCTGGACTCAGGCAATGGCAATGACTGGTTGGATGGAGGATCCGGCACCGACACGCTCTATGGTGGGTTGGGCGGCGATTCGCTGCGCGGCGGAAACGGCGACGATCTTCTGTTCGGCGACATCTATTCGGATCGGACCCATGAGATCACCGTGGATTCGACCGACACGGTGACGGTTTATGAAGACGTCCTTTTGGGCGGCGCGGGCAACGACACGCTGGTCGGCGGTTATGGTGCCGATCTGATGGATGGCGGCACCGGGGTTGATTATTTTTCGGTTCGGAATCTCAACGAATCCACCCTGACGGTGCCGGACATCATCATCAATTTCAACGGCAGCACGGTGGCGGAAAAGGCCCTGCAGGGACTGGCCTCCTACGCCACGGTTGGTGCGGAAGGCGACCGGATTGATGTGTCGGACATCGATGCGATCGCGTCCACCAGCGGCGTGAACGATGCCTTCACCTTCATCGGCACCGCCGCGTTCAGCGCCGCAGGCCAGTTGCGTTACCAGACCGTTGGCACCGTGACGCAGATTGACGGTGAGGTCACTGGTGATGGTGTGTCCGATTTCCGGATTCAGGTGAACATTGCGAATTACAGCTTCTCGATCTTTGACTTTGTCCTGTGAGCGGTCTTATTTTCCATAAGGAAAATTATGGATTTTCCTTATGGCGAGCGGGTGGGTTCTATCCTGAAGTGAAACTCTTGTTTTAAAACAAGATGTTAAGAATTCAGGGGTGGTCATGAGACCGTATGGATCACCGTCATTGGCCAAGCCAAAATATCATGAAAAATGATCATGTTTTCATGATATTGATCGCGCGCATCGTGCCCAAGCGCCGCGCCAACAGTCTCAAGCACCGATGGGACTCATCCACCCTTAGCCGATGGCGCAACGTCGATCACCAAACGATGACCCCGCCCCTGCTCCGGGGGAAGCTTCGACAGCGCGATCAACCGCAAACGCCCGTTCGTCCCGCCGGCGTTCGGCTCAAACCCCAGAAACAGGCGTGTGCCATTGCCATCCCGTTCGGTGCGGTAGCTCAGCGCCGTTGGTGCAAGCCGCCCCGCCGGTGATATCGGCCACCGCGTTTCGGGCAGTGGAACCGCCAGCCACCCATCCGGCAGGGACACCGGTTTGCCAGAGCGGGCGTCTTGATCCAGATCCAGCACGATGCGGATTCCATCCCCCCTGTTCGCGATGCGGATGCCGGACACACGCCGTTGGTCCCCTGCCGTCGGCGGGGGGAGAGTGGGCTTCACGCCGGGAAGCGCAACGTCGACCGGCCCTTTTCCCGTTTGCATGACCGCAACGGCGGCTTCAGGCGGGGCCGGTTTGGAAAGCGGAAGCGGTGGGGGAGAAGCCACCGTCACCACCGGATCCGCAACCGTTGGGCTGGCAGGTGCCAGGCTGGAAGGCGGTGGGTTTTCCGAAAAAACCGGTAAAGGTGGCGTGCTTGTGATGGTTGGGGATTCTGCGGCAACAGGCGTTGGTGAAGCGGCCGCCGCTGGTGCTGGGACCATCTCCTGAACGGGAAAGCCACCATGCCGCCCTTCCGCCCGGCCATGCTCCAGATAATGGAGATAACCGCTCGCCAGCCCCCCTTTGCGGACCGCGTCCGCCACATCGGGGTTTGCCCGCAGATAGCTGTGTTCCTGCCAGTCGGGAGGAGCCAGCACCACCGGAGTCAACGGCGTTTCAACGCGCCGCAAGTGCGGCAACAGCGCGACACGCAGATCGAACGCCTCCGTCATCATCGACAGCCACAGCGGAGCAAGCAGCACGAGCAGCAGGCGCAGAATCTGGGCGAACAACGGCACGGAGGATCCATCGGACGAAGAGCGGTGGAGCCGTGACCTTGGCGCGCAAGCCAAGCACGTCTTACCGCATGCCTACTCCCAACAGCGTTGCCCGGTCCAGGAAAAGCCATGGCCGGGGCTTCGCCGTTTTCAGGCACAATCCTGTCGAACGCCCTGTCAAAAGCAGAGATAAGAGGTGGCGGCGACGTTGTCTTGCAAGCGTGAGGAGGCTGACGTGCTGGGAGTGGTGTTCGGGTGGTGGGAAACGCGGCTCGTGCTTGGCTTGACAGGGCTGATGCTTCTATCCGTGGTCCAGGCCCACGCCCAGGACCGGGGGCCCCCGCCGGCTCTCAACGTCCCCGTGCGGTGCCACATCGGTGCCGATTGCTTTGTCCAAAATTACGTTGATGTCGATCCAGGGTCGGGAATGCAGGATTTTGCCTGTGGCCGCCTGACCTATGATGGACACAAGGGCGTTGATTTCCGATTGACGGATCTCGCTGCCATGCGGCGCGGTGTGACGGTGGTCGCCGCCGCCGCCGGAACCGTGACCCGCACGCGCGATGGAGTGGCCGACGTCAGCATCCGGCAGAGCGGTCGCGCGCCCGAAGGCAAGGAGGCGGGCAACGCCGTGGTGATCGATCACGGCAACGGTTGGGAAACCCAATACAGCCACCTGTTGCAGGGAAGCGTGACCGTTCGGCCTGGCGACCGGGTGGAGGCCGGGCGCCCGCTTGGCCGCATCGGCCTGTCGGGCAACACCGAATTTCCCCATGTTGATTTTGGTGTCCGCCGCGCGGGCCAGGGCATTGATCCCTACACCGGGCGTGTGATCGGGACCACGGCCCAGGACTCCCCCGCCCTGCCCGCCCCTGCCCTGCCCGCTTGCAACAGCGATGGTGGGATTCCGATCGGCGCATTGTGGAGCGATCAAGCGCGCCGGACGCTTGTCTATCGACCAAGCGCGCTTCTGGGCGCTGGGCTGGCACGGGAAACGCCCAAGGCGGACACCGCCCGGGACGGCGGTTATGGCCAACCCTTGCCAGCCGGTCCCGGCCCGTTGGGGGTGTGGGTGGAGCTGATGGGAGGACGGCGGGGGGACGC
Organism: Azospirillum griseum; assembly: GCF_003966125.1. GTDB lineage: Bacteria > Pseudomonadota > Alphaproteobacteria > Azospirillales > Azospirillaceae > Azospirillum > Azospirillum griseum. Next base: position 7,263 of record NZ_RXMA01000037.1, on the reverse strand, counting down.
GGTGACGGTGGAGGCCATTGGCCCCAATGGTCAGCGGTTGCATCGCCTCACAGGCACCGTGCCCCGGCCCTTGGCGGTTCTCTTCATCAACGCCGACATTCGGCCACCGAACGCCGACCCCTGGCCCACTGGGGTGTATCGGGTGATGGTCACGCTGCGTCATGAAGGCGAAACGGTGCTCCAGGAGGAACGGCGGGTGGAGTTGCGCTGATCGGTCGGGAAGTGACAATCGGGGCGCAAGCCGCTACAACGGCGGCTTTGGCGGCCTTGAACGCCCGGTTTCCATGCGTGGATGATGTCTCAGGACCTTCTCGATCCTTCTTTTGCCCGTTCCGGCCCGCCCGGCCCCGGTTCGGGCGGGGGAAGCGGCGCGCGCCGGGCCTTGCTGGTCAAGCTGTCGGTCACGCTTGTGGTGCTGGGGCTTTTGGCCGCCGGGGCCGATTGGGGCGGCATCGTGGCGCGCCTGTCGAACGCCGACCCCTGGCTGTTTGCCGCTGGCTTTGTCGTGAAGGCGTTGACCCTTCCATTGGCGGCCTTCCGCTGGCGATCGGTGGGTCTTGCCGCCGGCTTTCGCTTGACACGCTGGACCGCCTTTCGCTTGCAGATGGCCAGTGGGTTTCTGGGGCAGATCCTGCCCGGCTCCGTCGGGGCCGACCTGCTGCGCGGCTGGTTCACCTGGAGGCTGGGCCATCCGCCGGGACCGGTGATGCTGGCGCTTCTGACGGACCGCACGCTGGCGCTGCTCGGTGTGGTCGCCATCGGTCTGGTCGGCTTGCCGCATCTGATCGCGGTGGCCCCGCCCGCCGTCGCCACCACCGTGCTTGGCGGTGCGGTGGTTCTGGTCATGCTGCTGGCGGTCTCGATGCTGGTCGGTCGAATCCCGGTTGATCGGCTGCCCCTGCCCGCGTCCTGGCGCAAGCACGCCATGGTGCGCCGCCTTTGGGGGGCTGTGAGCACGGTCACGGCGCATCTGCGCAGCGTTGCCACCAGCCGCGACGGCTGGATCGGGCTGGGTCACAGCGTTGGCGTTCACCTGTCCACCATCGCGGCCACCATCCTGTTCGCCCGTTCGATCGGCCTGCCCCTGGGGTGGCTGGACGGTCTGGCCATCGTCCCCGCCGCCATCGTCGCCGCCGCCCTGCCCGTCTCGCTGGGTGGGTGGGGGGTGCGCGAAGGGGCCATGGTCGCCGGCTTCGCGCTGCTCGGCTTCGACCCCAGCGCCGCTCTTCTGGTTTCCCTGCTGATCGGGCTGTCGATCGCCATCCTGTCGCTGCCCGGCGGCCTGTTCTGGCTTTTGCTGCGCGGTGAAACGACCGCCACCCCGACCAAGCCCGACGCTTTTCCGACGGACCCGCCGCGATGACTGACCTTTTTTCCCCCCTTCCCGACCACGCCGCCGGTCTTGGTGACGCTGCGGTTCCGACTCCCTTGTCTTCCCGTCAGGAGCGGCTGCGCGCCCGTTTCGACGACCTTGCGGCCACGCTTGAGACGTGGATGGAGCGCAACCGGGCCTTTCATGACGCCGACCGCACCTATCTGCGCTTCCTGATCCCGGAAGGCGCGTCGGTGCTGGAGATCGGCTGTGGCCTTGGCGACACGCTGGCGGCGCTGAAACCGGCGCGGGGGGTTGGCCTTGACCTCAGCCCGCAAACCATCGCGGCCGCCAAGGCCCGCCATCCCGGATTGGAGTTCCACACCGCCAACGCCGAGGATCCGGCCAGCCTCAACGGTCTGCACGGTCCGTTCAGCCACATCTTGCTGTCCGGAACCGTCGGCTTCCTGGACGACATCGAGGAGACGCTGCGGCTGTTGCGCCGCGTCGCCACCCCGAAAACCCGGATCATCGTCAGCTATCACTCCCGTTTGTGGGAGCCTCTCCTGTGGGTGGCGGAAAAGCTGGGCATGCGCATGCCCCAGGGCCAACAGAACTGGCTGTCCACCAGCGACATCGTGAATCTGTTGGATCTGGCGGGGTGGGAGCCGGTGCGCCGCGACTGGCGTCAATTGCTGCCCAAGCGCCTGTTCGGGTTGGGCACGCTGGTCAACCGTTACGTGGCACCGCTGCCCGGCGTTCGGCGGCTGTGCGTGCGCAATTATGTGGTGGCCCGGCCGCTGCCGTCGGGCACCCCGGTGACGGTGGACGGGAAGCCGCCGTCCGTCACCATCCTGATCCCCTGCCGCAACGAGCGCGGCAACATCGAAAACGCCATCCGCCGCCTGCCGCGCTTCGCCCCCGACATCGAGGTGATCTATGTCGAGGGCAACAGCCAGGACAACACCTATGAGGAGTGCCTGCGGGTCCGCGACGCCCATCCCGATTGGGACATCAAGGTGATGAAGCAGCCCGGCAAGGGCAAGGGCGACGCGGTGCGCGCCGGGTTCGCGGTGGCGCGGGGCGACATCCTCATCATCCTGGACGCGGATTTGACCGTGCCGCCGGAAACCATGGGGAAATTCTATCAGGCGATGGTGTCCGGCCGGGGCGAGTTCGTGAACGGCACCCGTCTGGTCTACCCGATGGCCCCCGAGGCGATGCGCTTCCTGAATTTCCTGGCCAACCGGGCCTTTGCCCGCATCTTCTCCTTCCTGCTCAACCAGCGCTTCACCGACACGCTGTGCGGCACCAAGGTGTTGTGGCGCAAGGATTATGAGACGATCGTCGCCAACCGCCATTATTTCGGCGATTTCGATCCCTTCGGCGACTTCGACCTGATTTTCGGCGCGGCCAAGCAGAACCTGAAGATCGTCGAGGTGCCGGTGCGCTACGCCGACCGCAGCTATGGCGAAACCCAGATCTCCCGTTTCACCCATGGCTGGCTTCTGGCCCGCATGGTTGTCTTCGCCTGGAAAAAGCTGAAGGCGTTCTGAGAACAGCGGGTGGGGCCGACCGGATGGTTGGCCTCACCCTTGCGAAGCCGCAAGCGCCCGCGCAAGGGCACCGTCAACGTGTCGACGACCGACCGAGCGAAAGCGCAGGGGCCTGGAGCAATGTAGAGATTGCGCGGCCACTCGCGCCACCGGTTGGCCTGATGAAGGTTCCCCGCCCGGTTGTTCAGCCCCTTGTGCCGACGGTGCTCGGCAAAGCCCGATCATTGTGCGACGAAACGATTGCCGAACGTCGTATGGAACATACAATGTCGGAAACGGTGTCGATCAATCGCAGAATTCAACGTTGTAGAGCAGAGGCTCCGCCAGCCGTCACAATTTTCAACCCGAGCGCAACATTGGACCACCTCGCGCATGCATCAGGTTCAAGCAATCGAAGCGGCGACGTACCCCGCCCGCCTGTCCCGCCTGAACGGTGTCCGACAGTCGGCGCTGGTTTTCGCCGACGTTCTGGCGTTAGCGGTGGCGTTTCTGCTGGCGGCGGTTTTGTCGCTCGCCATCAATGAATGGGTGTTCGAACGCCCGTACCGTGATTTGCTGGGAGATGGGGTCGGGTTGCGGCTGGCGCAGTTCGGCTGCCTCGGCCTGTGCATGCTGTTGTGGTTCCAGAGCAGAGGCCACTATCGCCGCCGACTGCCGTTGTGGAGTGCAATGCAGGACGTCGTCGTCGGTTGCCTGCTGGGCTTGCTGACCGACGGCTTTTTGATGTTCGCATTCAAATCCGACTTCTCCCGCCTGTGGCTGGGACAGGCGTGGCTGTTGACTGTACCGCTGACGCCGACGCTGCGGCGTGTGGCGGCGGTGCTTCTGGATGCTTACGGCCTGTGGCAGCTGCCAGTGGTGGTGGTGGGCAGCGGGCGGACGGCGGAAAGCGCCGCAGAGGCGCTGCGCCTTGAACGCTCGCTGGGCTACAACATCGTCGGCGTGCGTCCACTGTCGGCGGTGGAGGAGGATATGGCCGGTTCGTGGGACGCGTTCTACGCCCGCGAACGGGCACAACTGGCGGTGCTGGCGTTGTCCGACGCCGATCTGGCCGAACATGAGGATCTGATCGCCGACCTGACCCGCAGCCGCCTGCCGTTCGCGGTCGCCCCGACGTTGCAGGGGCTGCCGGTGCTGGGGTTCGACCGGATCTATTTTTTTAGCCGCGACGTGATGCTGCTGGCGGCGCGCAACAACTTGGCCCAGCCGCTGGGGCGGGCGCTGAAGTTCGCCTTCGACATGGTCGCCGCCTCCACGCTGACTCTGCTGCTGATCCCGGTCTTTCTGGTTTTTTCGCTGTTGATCATGCGCGACGGCGGCCCGGTGGTGTACCGCCACCGCCGCATCGGTCGCAACGGACGGGCATTCGACTGCCTGAAGTTCCGCACCATGGCTCCCAACGCCGAACAACTGTTGCAAACCTTGTTGGCGACCGATCCCGCCGCCGCAACAGAATGGCGGGAAACCTGCAAACTGAAACACGACCCCCGCGTCACCCCGTTTGGCCGTTTCCTGCGCGCCTCCAGCCTTGATGAGCTGCTGCAGCTGTTCAACGTGCTGCGGGGAGAAATGAGTCTGGTGGGTCCGCGTCCGGTCACGGACGGGGAACTGGCGCTTTACGGTCGAGACGCATCTTATTATCTGGAGACCCGACCCGGCATGACAGGGTTGTGGCAGGTCAGCGGACGCAACGAGATTTCTTATGATGAGCGGGTGCGGCTCGACGTCTGGTACGTCAAGAACTGGACATTATGGCACGATGTTGCCATTTTGGTCCGGACAATTCCCGTGGTGTGGGGCCGCCTTGGAGCCTATTGACGGCCCGCGCCATCGTTTTCGTCCCTTGGATCGGCGGCAATGACTGACGTCCGCCTTTGGCTGTCGCCCGAAGCCCGTTTCATCTGCGACGTCGCCGCTTCCGCTCCAGGAACCGAAGCCACGGCTCCGCCCGGCCTCGACTGGATCGCCTTGGTCGACGTCTTGCGCCGCCATCGGCTGGAACTGTCGGTCGGCCGACAAATCGCCGCCATGGCGGAGCCACCGGAAGAAACGCGCACCCTGCTGCGCCTCCACATCAAAAATGCCGTGTTGCGGGCGATGGAGCGGTCGGCCGCGACCATCCGTGCGACCGAAGCGCTAAAAAGCGCGGGGGTGGAGGTCTTGGCCTTCAAGGGCTGCGTCCTGTCGCAACAGCTGCACGGCGATCCGTTCCACCGTGCCTCTGCCGACGTCGACCTGCTGGTTCACCCGCACGCGCGCGCCGCCGCCGCCGCCGTGCTGCGGGACATGGGATGGCACCCGGTCCGGTCAGCACCAGACTGGCTCGACGATGGTGCCGAAATCAGCTTTTTTCCCCAAGCAAAAGGCCCGATCATCGATCTGCATGTCCGGCTCGCCCATCACGAGGCGCAATGCCCGTTGCGCGTCCTGCGCCCGTTCGAGAGCGCGGTGAACGTCATGATCGGTGGAACGGTTGTGCGGACGCTTTCCCCTGAGGTCGGGCTGGCCTATCTCGCTTTGCACGCCACCAAGCATTTATGCCGCAAACTCGGATGGCTGTACGATATAGCCGTCGCGGCTCGGGTTTGGCCGGAGGTGTGGCCCGGCGCTTTGGCGGCAGCGGACCGGATCGGGGCGGACCGACGATTGCTTCTGACAACGGTGCTGGCGCACCAGTTGTTCAGGGCACCGGCTGATTTGCCCGAAAGCGGCGCATTCGAGGCTTCAACCCGGCTCTTGCCTGTTTTGTCGCCAATCCTCACCGGTCTGCCGCCGCTCGACGACGCCGAAGCGGTGCGGCGGGTTGGCTTGTGGCGAGCCATGTGGTGGGATTTGCGCCTCGCACGCGGTTGTCGAGCCAAGTTCGGCGTCGTCGCCCAGCGCTTGCGGCCAAGGGAGGACGACATCGACGGAATGACACCGCGGTTCGGAGCTGTGCCATTCCTATTGGCCAAAAAGACGATCAGGATTGCTCAGAAAGGTAGGGAAAGGCGTGGCGGAAAACCAGAATAACGGGCGTCCCCATTTCAAACCGAGCGACGAAGCGGGGCTGAGCGGCGTTCGCGCGTCCGTCTCCCGAATCAATCACGCCCAAGAGGGAAGCGATGCAAATCGGAAAGCAGGAGTGACGCTCGGAAAGCATCCAGAAATGAGTGGATCGACCCTGGGTTCCGAACCGCGAACGAATCTTTCCTCGACCTGGCCGCACATCTCACTGGTGGGAGCATTTATTAGCGGATTGCTCGTCTACCCTCTGTTATTTTTTACGCACAAATACAGCATTCCATGGAGCGGGATGAGTGATTTTTCCAGCTACCACGAAATGGTTTTGAAGCCTTTGCAATTTGATGCCGTGCGGGCACCGTTCGCCATGCGCCAAATGACCACTTTGATTGCTCGCTTTATTCTTGAGATAGGAATTACTTTCGATAAAGATATTTGGTTTAATTATCATTCCATCATGGGTAATATAACCTTCTCGGCGAATGTCTTCTTTGCTTTGCTTGTCGCCAACACGATCGGAGTTTGGTTGACGGGTATGATTGTCTATACCGTGGCTGCAACCGCAGATTCGAACAAAATTTTGCCGGTCAGCATATGGGGGATTGCCGCGCTTGGGTTGTTGCTGCTTTCGGGGGGGACGCTTTTTTATGTTGTCTCGCCGTTGACGGAAGGCTGGACATGGTTTCTCGCCGCGTTGATTTGGGCGCTGCGGAGACGGGACGATTTCTGGGCTTGGTCGACTTTTCCCTTATTGCTGCTGTGTATCTTCCAACGTGAAATGCTGCCGTTGGCGTTCTTGATCATGTCCATGACCGAACGCGTCTGTCTTCGTCGTGTCTTGTCGCAAAACAGGAAAAGGTTTCTGCATGCGTTCATAGCGGCGTGCGTTGCTTCCCTCGCCCTGTACGTTGCGCTGCGAGGGTGGATTTTCCCCACGCTTCCAACAGACACGCATCAGATTTCTCCGCTCGGCTGGTTCAATAGGTTTATCGACCAACTGCCGACGCTTTGGGATCCGCTGATGATTCGCAGCGCGTTCTTCAAGCTTAATTTGCCGCTGTTGTGGGCGTCGTACGTCGTTTGGGCGATGCGCCATCGCTTGCTCGGGCTGGATCAAGTCTGCGCCTCTGTCGGTCTGGGACTCGCAATGGCGTCTTTTTTTTGCATTGCCTATGCAAACGGGGCGGGGCGGGCGGTGGATCGCTATGTCGTCATGCTGTCGCCATTGTTTGTTCTGGCAATCATAGACCTAACCGAAAAAATTCATGAGAGTCGGCGGGTGTAGCAAGAGGAGAGCGCGATAAGTGTTAGGAGCCGATTCAAAATAGATGAATCGGCTTGGCTTGTGGTGCGGTCGGGGATTTTCAGCGGGAGTCGCTGCGGGTAGACTCG
>NZ_RXMA01000036.1 GCF_003966125.1 Azospirillum griseum | reverse complement strand
CGACTCAATCCGAGCCAGGCGAAAGCGGGCAGGTTGGTCCGACGAATACGCCAGAGCCATCCTCGGCCAAATGCGATAGCCCTGGGGGGGTGCGTCGGCACGGTTGCGATTCCCAACGATTGCCACCAATATGGCCCAACGCACGGTTTTGGGCTGGGTTTCGCCATGCCACCTTTCGACATGGGCCGCGCTCGTGACAAGAGCGCTTCGACGGAGATGAATCCCTGCGGGGCCTGCCCGGTTCGCAGCTTAACGGTCTGCGCCGCGCTGGACCCTGAAGAGGTGCGGCGTCTGGCCGACATCCTGCAAACCGTGCGGGTCGATGCCGGTCACACCCTGTTCAGCGAGGGCGACACCGCCGATTCGCTCTACAACGTCACGTCGGGCACGGTGAAGCTCTACAAGCTGTTGCCCGATGGCCGCCGCCAGATCACCGGCTTTCTGGTGACGGGCGATTTCCTGGGCCTGTCGGTCAACGAAAGCTACGCCTACACCGCCGAATCCGTCACCAGCGCCTCGCTCTGCCGCTTCCCGCGCAAGAAGATCGACGCGCTGATGGACGAGTTTCCCAAGATGCAGCGCCGCCTGTTCTCCATGGCGTCGAACGAGTTGGCGGCGGCGCAGGACCAGATGCTGTTGCTGGGCCGCAAGACGGCCAAGGAAAAGATCTGCTCCTTCCTGCTGATGCTGTCGCAGCGCGCCGCGCGGCGCGGGCACAAGGAAAACCCGGTCTTCGTGCCGATGAGCCGGGCCGACATCGCCGATTATCTGGGCCTGACCACCGAGACCGTCAGCCGGACCTTCACCCAGTTGAAGACCGGCGGCGTCATCTCGCTCCAGGAAGGCAACAAGGTCCTGATCGCCGATCTCGACGCCATGTATGATCTGGCCGAGGGCGGCTGACCCTTCCCCGTTTGCCCCGCGTCTGACCCCGCGCGCGCATCCTTACGCGTCGGTGTCCGCTGACCGTTGGCTGAGCAGTGGCCTTTGGTTGAGCAGCCAGCGGCGGACCCGTTGTGTTGGTTCCGGGTGGCGCGGCTTGCGCGGGCTGACGATGTGGAAGCCCAAGGGGCCGGTCAACGTCCCGGCGAAGGGGCGGACCAGACGCCCGTCGGCCAAATCCCGATCCACCAGACAGCGGCTGACCAGCGCCACCCCTTGCCCGGCCAGCGCGGCGTCGATGGCGAGCGCGCTGTGGCTGAAGCGGATGCCGCGCGCGGTCGGCGTGGGGGCGTCCGGCAGGACGGCGGCGAGGAACTCCGGCCACTGGTTGTGCGCGTCGTGCAGCAGAACCGCGCGGGCCAGGGCGGTGGGCGGCAGCGGGCCGGACGCTTGCGGGGCGGGGAGGCCATCGCCCAGAGCGGCGAAACAGGCCGGGCTGCACACCGTCACCAGCTCCTGATCGAACAGCGCGTCGGCGACCAGCCCCGGCCCGAAGGGCGGGCGGCCTTGGCGCACGGCGATGTCCACCCCGTCGGTCTGGAAGTTGGACAGCGACTCGGCGGCCAGCACGCGCAAATCCAAATCGGGATGGGCGGCGGTCAGGGTGGGCAGGCGGGGAATCAGCCATTTGGAGGCAAAGGTCGGCGTCACGCTGATGGTCAGCCGCAGCGGGGCCGGGCGCAGGCTGGCCGTGGCGTCAACCATCAGGTCGAAGGCGCGGCGCAACTGCCCGGCGTAGGTCCGCCCCGCCCCGGTCAGCACCAGCCCGCCGCCGCGCCGTTCGAACAGGCGTAGGCCCAACAGGGCTTCGAGATGGCGGACCTGCTGGGCCACCGCGCTCTGCGTCACTCCCAGCGCCTCGGCGGCCAGGCGGAAGTTCGAATGACGCGCGGCCATGTCGAAGGCGCGCAGCGCGTTGAGCGGCGGCAGCGGAGTCGGGGCGGCGGTCGGGTCGGGTGGCGGTGCGGGCATCCTGTAGATTTTCTACTGAAAGAAAGAAGAAAGCCTGTCTGGAGCGCGGCGGCGCATCCGCCGTAGCATGACACCATCGCATCGGCAATCCGCAGTGGGAAAGGGCCTGACATGACGACGGACATTCGGACCGACAAGGTGGCGCTCATCACCGCCGGGGGCAGCGGCATGGGGGCGGACGCGGCGCGGCGGCTGGCGGCCGACGGCTTCCGCGTCGCCATCCTGTCCTCCTCAGGCAAGGGGGAGGCGCTGGCGGGCGAACTGGGCGGCTTCGGCGTCACCGGCTCCAACCGCTCCACCGACGATCTGCAACGGCTGGTCGATGGCGCGCTGGAGCGCTGGGGCCGCATCGACGTCCTGGTCAACAGCGCCGGGCATGGCCCGCGCGGCCCGGTCCTGGGGCTGAGCGACGAGGATTGGGTGGTCGGGATGGAGGTCTATCTGCTGAACGTCATCCGCCCGACCCGGCTGGTCGCGCCGATCATGGCCGCGCAGAAGGACGGGGCGATCATCAACATTTCCAGCTACGCCGCCGTTGAACCCGACCCGCTGTTCCCGACCTCCGCCGTGTTCCGGGCCGGGTTGGCGTCCTTCACCAAGCTGTTCGCCGACCAGCACGCCGCCGACAATGTGCGGATGAACAACGTGCTGCCCGGCTTCATCGACAGCCTGCCGGAAACCGAGGAGCGGCGGCAGCGCATCCCGTTGCAGCGCTATGGCAAAAGCGCGGAGGTGGCGGCGACGGTGGCCTTTCTCGCCTCGCCGGGCGGGGCCTACATCACCGGGCAGAACATCCGCGTCGATGGCGGGATCACCCGTTCAACCTGAACCGCTCAACCGGATGGGAGCCTCGCCGATTCGCCGCATCCTTACGCGCGGCGAATCGGGCGCAGCTCGTGCAGCAGCCAGACCAGGGCGGAGACGACGAGAATCGCCCCGGCCTGGTGGGCGGCGGCCACCGGAATCCACACCACGGTCAGCAGCGTGGCGATGCCAAGGCCGATCTGCACCAGCACCAGCCCACCCGCCGCGTGGGCGGCCTGACCGGCGCGGCCGGGCAGGCGGGCGGCGAGCGTGCGGACGGTCAAGGCCAGGATCACCAGCCCGCTCGCCAGGGCAAGGCCACGGTGGATCAACTGGATGGCGGCGGTGTTTTCAAACGGGTTGTGCCACCAGGGCGTCAGGTTGGCGATTTCCGGCGGAATCAGGTGGCCTTCCATCAGCGGGAAGGTGTTGTAGGCGTAACCGGCGCGCGACCCGGCGACGAAGGCCCCCCAGACGATGGTCACGGCGACCAGCCCCAACGCCCAACGGGCGTGACGGCGCAAGCCCGCCGATTCGGGCCGCCACCCGGCCAGCGGCAGCGGATCGAGCAGCCCCAGCGCCGTGCGCAGCAACAGCGCGTAAATCAGGATCGCCGTCCCCAGATGCAGGGCCAGCCGGTAATGGCTGACGTTGGGCTGATCGACCAGCCCGCTTTTCACCATGAACCAGCCGATTCCCCCCTGCAAACCACCCAGCAGGAACAGCCCGGCCAGTTTCGGCCACAGATCCGGCGCGATCCGCCCCTGACTCCAGAAACGCAGGAAGGGGATCAGGAAGACAAAGCCGATCATCTGGCCCCAGAGCCGATGAAACCACTCCCACCAGAAGATTTCCTGGAACCCGGCCAGATCCATCCGGTTGTTGAAGATGCGGAATTCCGGCGTGCCCTTGTACAGATCGAACACGCGCTGCCATTCGGCGTCGGACAGCGGCGGCAGGATGCCGATCAGCGGCTTCCATTCCACCATCGACAGACCCGATTCGGTCAGGCGGGTGATCGCCCCGATCACCGCCATCGCCAGAACCATCGCGGCGCAGACCAGCAGCCAGAGGGCGATGGGGCGGTTGGCGCGCCGGTCAAAGGCGGTCGCGGGGCTGTGGCGGTCGGCGGTGAAGGCGGTCACGGGCGGCATTCCTGACGAAACTGGTCGGGTGTTCGCCACTGTGGCCCGCCGATCCGTTGGCGTCAAACACTGCGCGCGGAACGGATGGTTTCGATTCCGATGGTGTTGGTGCGGTTGGGCGCTGTCCGGCTGGTCACATCGGCGTTTCCTGCACCGCGCCGATCAGGATGAACAGCGCGAACAGCAGGGCGAACAGCCCGGCGATGGTGGTGAACTCCAGCAACGCTTCCGCCAGCCACAAGTCGCGTTCCCGGCGGTCCACATTCTGTTTGGCAAGGCTGGCCATGTCGTCGTCTCCCATCGGTGTGCCTCGGCGGTGCGCCTGGAGTGGATGAATTGGGTAAAATTTTATGAAAATGAGTCGGTCTTCGCTGTGACGCGAGTCACAGGGGGCATCGAAAAGGCGGCGGATCCGTGAATTTTTTTCGGACAGCGAAGGGGCGGATGGTGATGATATCGGTGATAAACGTTGAAAAATCAGCGCATTGGCCGGATGTGACCAAAAATCCCGCAGCGGTTGCGCAAAAATCGGCGGCAAGCCCCTTGAATCCCCCATCGGCTTCGATTAGCTGTCTGGCACTCACCGGGGGTGAGTGCTAACACTCACTCCCCGGACCAAACAGATCACGACCCAGCCTTATCCAAGGAGGCATTCCATGAAGTTCCGTCCGCTCCACGACCGCGTTGTCGTCAAGCGTCTGGAGTCCGATACCAAGACCAAGGGCGGGATCATCATCCCCGACACGGCCAAGGAAAAGCCGCAGGAAGGCGAGATCATCGCCGTCGGCCCCGGCGCTCGTGACGAGTCGGGCAAAGTTGTCGCGCTGGACGTCAAGGCCGGCGACCGCATCCTGTTCGGGAAGTGGTCGGGCACCGAAGTGAAGATCGAAGGTCAGGATTTCCTCATCATGAAGGAATCCGACATCATGGGCGTGATCGAAGGCTGATTTCCTTCGCCCATCTTCGTTTCGACATTCGATACTCAGAGGAATTGAGACATGGCTGCCAAAGAAGTTAAGTTCGGCCCCTCCGCGCGCGAAAAGCTGCTGCGTGGCGTCGACATCCTGGCCGACGCGGTCAAGGTCACGCTCGGCCCCAAGGGCCGCAACGTCGTGATCGAAAAGTCCTTCGGCGCTCCCCGCATCACCAAGGACGGTGTGTCGGTCGCCAAGGAAATCGAACTGGCCGACAAGTTCGAGAACATGGGCGCCCAGATGGTCCGCGAGGTCGCCTCGAAGACCAACGATCTGGCCGGTGACGGCACCACCACCGCGACCGTTCTGGCCCAGGCCATCGTCCGCGAAGGCGTGACCAAGGTCGCCGCCGGTCTGAACCCGATGGACCTGAAGCGCGGCATCGATCTGGCCGTCGCCACCGTCGTCGCCGACATCCAGGCCCGCGCCAAGAAGGTCACGACCAACGACGAGATCGCCCAGGTCGGCACCATCTCCGCCAACGGCGAAGCCGAAATCGGCTCGATGATCGCCAAGGCGATGGAGAAGGTCGGCAACGAGGGCGTCATCACGGTGGAAGAGGCCAAGAGCCTGGACACCGAGCTGGACGTCGTCGAAGGCATGCAGTTCGATCGCGGCTACCTGTCGCCGTACTTCGTGACCAACGCCGACAAGATGGTTGCGGACCTCGAAAACCCCTTCATCCTGCTGCACGAGAAGAAGCTGTCGGGCCTGCAGCCGCTGCTGCCGGTTCTGGAAGCCGTCGTCCAGTCCTCGCGTCCGCTGCTCATCATCGCTGAGGACATCGAAGGCGAGGCGCTGGCCACCCTGGTGGTCAACAAGCTGCGCGGTGGCCTGAAGATCGCCGCCGTCAAGGCCCCGGGCTTCGGCGACCGCCGCAAGGCGATGCTGGAGGACATGGCCATCCTCACCGGTGGTCAGGTCATCTCCGAAGACCTCGGCATCAAGCTCGAGAACGTCACCCTCGACATGCTGGGCACCGCCAAGAAGGTCGTGATCTCCAAGGAGAACACCACCATTGTTGACGGCGCTGGCGACAAGGCCGACATCGAAGCCCGTTGCGGCCAGATCCGCGCGCAGGTCGAGGAAACCACCTCGGACTACGACCGCGAGAAGCTGCAGGAGCGTCTGGCCAAGCTGGCCGGTGGCGTCGCCGTCATCCGCGTCGGCGGTGCGACCGAGGTCGAGGTGAAGGAGCGCAAGGATCGCGTTGACGACGCGATGCACGCCACCCGCGCCGCCGTGGAAGAGGGTGTGGTTGCCGGTGGTGGCACCGCGCTGCTGTACGCTTCCAAGGCGCTCGACAAGCTGACCCCGGCCAACGACGAACAGCGCGTCGGCATCGACATCATCCGCCGCGCCCTCCAGGCCCCGGTCCGTCAGATCGCCTACAACGCGGGCACCGACGGTTCGATCGTGGTCGGCAAGCTGCTCGACCAGACCGACACCAACTTCGGCTACGACGCCCAGAAGGGTGAGTTCACCGATCTGGTCGCCGCTGGCATCATCGACCCGGTGAAGGTCGTCCGCACCGCTCTGCAGGATGCGGCCTCCATCGCCGGTCTGCTCATCACCACCGAGGCCATGATCGCCGAGAAGCCGGAGAAGAAGGCTGCTCCGGGCGGCGGCATGCCGGGCGGCATGGGCGGCATGGACGACATGGGCTTCTAATTCAGAAGTCCCAGGGCGATCCAACGCTTTGGTTCGGAAAGGGCGTCCCTCGCAAGAGGGACGCCCTTTCCACGTCACGATCTGCGCCATGATGGCGCTGTCCGCTTGATCCGGCGGGCTTGCGCCCGATTTCCGCAATGTCAAGGCGAAGTCAGGCTTGCTTTGCCGCCGGTCGCTTCCAATAATCCGCGCTCCCGCCGAAGGCCGTTCATCCGGGCCGGGGCGGATCGTTTGCTTTCTTCTTACAACGAGGCTTTTCCATGCGCTCCTTCGAGGGCCAGCATTCCGACAACGTCGCCATCAAGCGCACCCGCGAGCAGAAGCAGCGGCAGGTTGCGCAGCTCAAGGAGCAGCTTGCGACGCTGAAGGCTCACGCCGCCCCCGCCATTCGCGAGGCCCTGGTCAAGCGCATCGCCGAACTCGACGCCGAACTCCGCCAGCCGCCAAAGGCCGAACGCGAGGGCCGCGAGGATTCCCCGCGTCCGCCGCGCCGCGAAAGCCGCGCCAGCGTGTTCCGCAGCGACGACACCGGTTCCTCGGCGGTCGCCGCCGCGTCGGCGGCCTTCGCCTCCCCGCGCCGCCGCAGCTGAGACCGCCATGGCCGATGACCGCGCTGCTCCAGCCAAAAACCGCCGCCTGATCGATCAGGCGTGGCTGTTGATGATGCTGCCGCCCCTGTTCTGGGCGGGCAACGCGGTCATGGGCCGGGCGGTGGCCGGGGCGGTCCCGCCCATCGGTCTGGCCTTCTGGCGCTGGACCCTGGGCACGCTCATCATCCTGCCCTTTGCCTGGAAGCATCTGCGCCACGATCTGCGCCCGCTGCTGGCGGGGTGGAAGGACGTGCTGCTGCTGGGCACGCTGGGCATCGGCCTGTTCAACACCTTTCAGTACATCGCGCTGAACTCCACCACGGCGCTCAACACCGTCATGCTGCAATCCTCCATGCCGGTGCTGATTGTGCTGATGAGCTGGCTGCTGTTTCACGACCGCGTGCGACCGGCCCAAGGGCTGGGCATCGTCGTGTCGCTGGTGGGGGCCACCACCCTGATTTCGCACGGCGACCCGGCGGTGCTGTTCGGGCTGAAACTCAACGCGGGCGACGTGTGGATGCTGGTGGCCATCGTGATCTACGCCGCCTACACCACCTGCCTGCGCCGCAAACCGGCGGTGCATGGCTTGAGTTTTGTCGTGGCCACCTTCGCCATCGGCGCGGTGGAGCTGCTGCCCTTCTATCTGTGGGAAACCGCGACCGTGCGCGCGGTGGAACCGACGGCCCTGACCGCGCTGGCGGTCGGCTATGTCGCGCTGTTCCCGTCCATCGTCGCGTATCTCTGTTTCAACCGGGTGGTCGAGCTGGTCGGGGCCAACACCGCCGGTCTGGCCATCCATCTGGTTCCGGTTTTCGGCAGCCTGCTGGCCGTGCTGTTCCTGGGCGAACAGCCGCACCTGTACCACGGCGTCGGCATCGCCCTGATCGCCACGGGAATCGCGCTGGCGACCCGGCGGCGGGGGTGATATTTCGCGGGCGGACCGCTGGGGATGGGGTGCGCGCAACGGCTTGGCCGCTTATATAAGCGGCCAATCCTGTCCGTTCCCATTCGGAGCCGTCATGCCCTCCCGCCGTTCCCTGTTCGCCGTTGCCGCCGTTGCCGTTCTGGGGCTGTCCGCCTGCCAGAGCGCGCCGCCGCGCCCGGCCCCGCGCCCGATTGATTTTTCGAACTTCGGCCCGATCCGCTTCAGCGCCGGGGGCGTCGATCTGGTCAACGCCCATCGGCCCGGCGGCGGCACCCATGTGGAGGAGCGGTCGGCGGTTCCCCCGGCGGAGGCGGTGCGGCGCTGGGCGTCGGAACGGCTGCAGGCGGCGGGCGGGGCCGGGCGGGTGCGCGTCACCATCAAGGACGCCAGCATCATCGAGGTCCCCTTGCCCAAGACCCAGGGGGTGAAGGGCTATTTCACCAACGATCAGGCCCAGCGTTACGACGGGCGGCTGGAGGTCGAGGTGGCGGGCGACATGCCCGACTACAGCGCCGGGGCCTTTCGCGGCATGACGCGGGCCACCGTCACCTATTCCACCACCGTGCCGGAAAACATCGCGCTGGCCGACCGCGAGGCCACCTATCTCGACATCACCCGACGGATGATCGAGGATCTGAACGCCCGGCTGGACGCGGGCATCCGCAAGGATCTGGCCCCGATGATCCGGCGCTGATCCGGCGCGCGGACCGGCCAGGGCCGCACCCCGTCAAAAGCCGCGCAACGAAAAAGGGCCGCCCCACCGGGACGGCCCTTTTTCAATCCAAGACCGCTGTTTTTAGTAGCGGTAGTGGTCCGGCTTGTACGGGCCTTCGGTCGGCACGCTGATGTAGGCGGCCTGCTTTTCGGTCAGGGTGGTCAGCTTGGCCCCGATTTTCTCCAGATGCAGGCGGGCGACCTTTTCGTCGAGATGCTTGGGCAGGACGTAGACCTTGCGCTCGTAGGCGGCGGCGTTGGTCCACAGCTCGATCTGGGCCAGCACCTGATTGGTGAAGCTGGCGCTCATCACGAAGCTGGGGTGGCCGGTGGCGCAGCCCAGATTGACCAGACGGCCCTGGGCCAGAACGATCAGACGCTTGCCGTCGGGGAACACGACCTCGTCAACCTGCGGCTTGACCTCTTCCCACTTGTAATTGCGCAGGGAGTCGATCTGGATTTCGCTGTCGAAGTGGCCGATGTTGCAGACGATGGCGCGGTCCTTCATCTGGCGCATGTGCTCCAGCGTGATGACGTCCACGTTGCCGGTGGCGGTGACGAAGATGTCGCCCAGCGGGGCGGCTTCGTCCATCGTCACGACCTGATAGCCTTCCATCGCGGCCTGGAGCGCGTTGATCGGATCGATCTCCGTCACCATGACGCGCGCACCCTGGCTGCGCAGCGAGGCGGCCGACCCCTTGCCCACGTCGCCGTACCCGGCGACCACGGCGACCTTGCCCGCCATCATCACGTCGGTGGCGCGCTTGATACCGTCGACCAGCGATTCACGGCAGCCATACAGGTTGTCGAACTTCGACTTGGTGACGCTGTCGTTCACGTTGATGGCGGGAACCTTCAGCGTGCCCTTCTTCATCATCTCGTACAGACGGTGGACGCCGGTCGTGGTCTCTTCCGACAGGCCGCGCACGTCGTCCAGCATCTCCGGATACTTGTCGTGCATGATCTGGGTGACGTCGCCGCCATCGTCCAGGATCATGTTCGGGGTCCAGCCATCCGGGCCGCGCAGCGTGGCCTCGATGCACTCCCAGAACTCTTCCTCCGTCTCGCCCTTCCAGGCGAAGACCGGGATGCCAGCGGCGGCGATGGCGGCGGCGGCCTGATCCTGGGTCGAGAAGATGTTGCAGGACGACCAGCGGACGGTCGCACCCAGCGCGGTCAGCGTTTCGATCAGGACGGCGGTCTGGATGGTCATGTGCAGGCAGCCGACGATCCGCGCGCCCTTCAGCGGCTTGGACTCCCCGAACTCCGCGCGCAGCGCCATCAGGCCCGGCATTTCGGTTTCGGCGATGGCGATTTCCTTGCGGCCCCAGGCCGCGAGGCTGATGTCTTTGACCTTGTAGTCGGTGAAGGCGGCGGCGGCCATGGGGCGTCTCCTGAGCGCGGGGATGGTCCGGCGGGCCGGATGGGCCACGCCTGCATGGCGTCAGGGTGTAGCAGCGCTTGTGAAATGCTGCAAGCATAAAGATATCTTTATATCTGCAACAGATGGCGTCGACTCCCTCCCGCGCGCCGGGGAAGGGGGACGGCGATCACGCAAGATACAATCTATAAGAGCGTCAATTCAAAACAAGGCACGCTATCCTTGATCGCGGCGGGTAAGGCGCAAGGTCAAAATCGCGGATCAGAGAATCAACAATCTAAAGGCTATCCCTGACTTGATGCACGCCTTGATATCTGTAGGATAATCCAGTTGATGTTTGATCGTGTCATCATTTACAGTTTGTCAACCTACTTGCGCATGTGGACGCAAAAGGTTGGCCGCTGGGCGTAAAAATCCATGGTTGTGTTTCGCAACGCATCAGACACTGAAGGACAATTTCGTGGTGAGCGATGTGATGCTTTGATGGCGCTTGATTGCGAATGTCTTCCACTTTCGGTGTTTTGGTTGTCGGTTCACGCCCGGCACCGATGATTTTATCTGCTTTTTCAATCCGCAGGCGGCCGTTCCAACGGACAGGCGCGCGGCCTGTGTTGCGCCCCAGACTTGTCCGACCACGAAGGAGTGAGGCTGTTCCATGGCACTTCAACGCTATCACGTCGAATTTCCTCACCTTTCGGTTGAGGTTCTGGAGCAGTGGCGCAAGGTGCCCAGCAGCATCGCGTCGGACACGCAGAACCGCTGCCAGAGCATGGATGCCAGCATCAAGCCCTGCGCGCCCGGCATGCGGATTTGCGGGCAGGCGCGCACCGTTGTGCCGATGCCCGGCGACAACAGCATGCTGCTGACCGCCTGCAGCATCGCCCGGCCGGGCGAGGTGGTGGTGGTCGCGGGCGGTGGCCTGGACGATGTGGCGATGGCCGGTGAATGGGTGGCGCGGAGCTGCCGGTCGCGCGGGGTGGGCGGTCTGATCATCGACGGATCGGTGCGCGATCTGGCCGACATCCGTCAGATCGGCTTTCCGGTCTTTTCGCGCGGTGCGGTCCCACGCGGGCCGCACAAGGCGTTCGGCGGCAAGATGGACGTGACGGCGGCGGTTGGCGGCATCGCGGTCAACCCGGGTGATCTCATCATCGGCGACGACGATGGCATCACCGTCGTGCCGCTGGCGGTGGCCGACGAGGTGCTGGAACGCTGCATGGCGCTGCTGGCGCATGAGCAGTATCTGTCGGAACAGTTGGAGTCCGGGCGGACGCTGGTTGATGTTCTGGGGCTTCCTGAGCCGGAACTGATCCTCACCCCCGGTGCCCGCTGACGTCGGGACGTCGTCCAACCACCATCGACCGGTCGCGGACGTTGTGAGCCGCGCGGCTTCGGGTGCGAGCCGTCATGACGCTGATTGTCCAGATCGTGTTGCCGATGTTCCTGCTCATTCTGGTCGGCTTTTACGCCGGCCGGTTTGGCAATTTCAGCAACGCGCTGTCGCAGGGCATTTCCCGCTTTCTGGGCCTGTATGCGCTGCCGGGGCTGTTGTTTTCCGCCATGGCGAAAACGACGATTCCCGATCCGGTCGAATGGGGGTTCGTTGGCTCCTTCTTCATCGCCGCCTTTCTGGTGTTCGGTCTGGGGTCCGGCTGGCGTTGGCTGGCCGGACGCCGCGATGAGATGGCGATTGTCGGTTTTGCCACTTCCTTTTCCAGCATCGGCCTGTTGGGCGCGCCGATTCTGATGGACGCCTATGGGTCGGGTGTGGCGCTGCCGTTGATGCTGCTGATCCTGTTCCAGTCGCCCTTGCTGTTCACCACCGTGACCGTCATCGCCGAAAGCCAGCGCAGCAAGGGCGGGCGACCGCTTCAGACCTCGCTGAACGCGATCAAGGCGACGCTGCTCAGCCCGATGATCGTGGCGATGGCGTTGGGTTTGGCGGCCAACGCCTTGCGTCTGCCGGTCCCCGACGCGGTGATGAAGGCGGCGACGCTGATCGGCGGGACCGTGCTGCCCTGCGCCTGTTTCACGCTGGGGACTGCCCTGGCCTACAGCCCGTTGACCGGACGACTGGTGCCGGCCACCGTGATGGCTCTGATGAAGGTGGGTTTGCACCCGGCCCTGACCTGGGTGTTGGCAGTCAAGGTGTTCCACCTGCCGCCCGAATGGCTGGCCCCCGCCGTGACGGCGGCGGCGCTGCCCATCGGCATCAACGTCTATGGCGTGGCCGAGCGCTACCAGTCGGGCAAGGAACTGGTGTCGATGTCGCTGCTGATCTCCAGCCTGCTGTCGCCGCTGTCGATCTCCCTGGCCTATTGGGCGGTGATGGGGTGAGTCGGAACACGCTCTGGATGCGCTGATGCGACTCGCCTGATGATGGCGCGCGAAATGGGCGCGTTACACACCAATGTAGGGTTGTACTTTGTTGACGCGGCGGACGCGGTGGCGGATGGGCAGCCACCGCCGCCGTACATTGGGCCATCATTTTGGGAGGAGGTGCAGAGGATGAAAGAGATCCTTGCTCTCCTGATCCTGCTGTTGCAGGTCGTCAAGGCGTTCCTTGATGACCTGAACCGCTGATCGGGCGGGTGTGTCGGGGATTGCGGCCCCGGCGCACCCACCCCAAATGTTGCCCCATTCCCCCACCGCGCCAAGAGGGGATCACGCACTCTTCACGGAAGGGTTGCGGGCCTGCGGTTCCGGCTTGCAGTCCTGGATTCCGTTCAGGCCCGCTTCCAGCTCGTCCCCTGCGGGCCGTCTTCCAGAACCACGCCCTGGTCGGCCAACTCCTTGCGGATGCGGTCGGCCTCGGCGAAGTTGCGCGCGGCGCGGGCGGCCTTGCGGTCGGCGATCAACTGGTCGATGGCCGCGTCGCTCAGGCCTTGGCCGCTGCCGGTCGGGGACCAGCGGAACCACGCCTCGGGATCCTTCTGCAACAGGCCAAGCTGCGCCCCGGCGGCGAGCAAGGCCCCCTTGGCCGCCGCCCGGTCGGCGTCGGTCGCCGCCTTGTTCACCGCCCCCGCCAACTCGTGCAGATGGCTGATGGCGAGCGGGGTGTTGAGGTCGTCCTCCAACGCGGCCAGCACGTCGAACGGTACGTCGGCGGATTGGGCGAGCGGCCCACCGCGCAGGGCCTGATACCAGCGGTCCAGCGTCGCCTTGGACTGGCGGATGCCGTCGCGGGTGAAGTCCAGCGGCTGGCGGTAATGGGCCGACAGCAGCGTCAGGCGGATGGCCTCGCCGGGGAACTCGTCCAGCAGATCATGAACGGTGAAGAAGTTGCCGAGGGATTTCGACATCTTCTCGCCTTCGACCGTCACGAAGCCGTTGTGCACCCAATAGCGGGCCAGATGGTCGGTGCCATGGGCGCAGCGGCTCTGCGCAATCTCGTTCTCGTGGTGCGGGAAAATCAGGTCCAGGCCGCCGCCATGGATGTCGAAGGTGACGCCCAGATGCTCCTTGGCCATGGCCGAGCATTCGATGTGCCAGCCCGGACGGCCCCGGCCCCACGGGCTGTCCCAGCCCGGTTGATCGTCGGCGCTGGGCTTCCACAGGACGAAGTCGGACGGGTCGCGCTTGTAGGGGGCCACCTCCACCCGCGCCCCGGCGATCATGTCGTCGAGCGAGCGGCGCGACAACTGGCCGTAGCTGGGCATCGACGGCACCGAAAACAGCACATGCCCTTCGGCGGCGTAGGCGTTGCCGCGCCCGATCAGCGTTTCGATCAACGCGATCATGTGGGTGATGTGGTGGGTGGCGCGCGGCTCGATGGTCGGGCGCAGGGCGTTCAGCGCGCCCATGTCGGCGTGGAACAGGTCGGTCGTCCGCTGGGTCAGCGCCTCGATCGGTTCGCCGCTGTCGCGCGAGCGGTCGATGATCTTGTCGTCCACGTCGGTGATGTTGCGGACGTAGGTGACGGACGGGTAGAGCCGGGTCAGCAGCCGATACAGGGTGTCGAACACCACCACCGGGCGGGCGTTGCCGATGTGGGCGGTGTCATAGACCGTGGGACCACAGACATACAGGCCGACATGGTCCGGGCGAAGCGGCTCGAAGCGCTCCTTGCGGCGAGTCAGCGTGTTGTAGAGGTCCAACGGCACGGTCTTGCGCTCCTGTCAAAAGGATGGTGAAGGGATCAGGCGGTTTCGCCGTTCAGGCGGCGCAACGCGCGCGCCCGACCGATCAGGGGTAGCAGGTTCTTCAATTCCGGTCCATGGTCGCGGCCCGTGACGGCGCGGCGCAGCGGCAGGAACAGGTCCTTGCCCTTGCGGCCGGTGGCCCCCTTCACCGCGTTGGTCCAGGCCCCCCAGGTGGTGAGATCCCACGGTTCGGCGGGCAGCAGCTCGGCGGCGGCGCGCAGGAAATCGGCGTCCTCGACCACCGGTTCGACCGGGGCGTGGGTGACGCTCCACCAGTCGCGGGCGTCCTCGATCCGGGTCAGGTTCGGGCGCACCGCGTCCCAGAAGGCGGCGTCCACCCCGTCCAGGCCCAGAGCGGCCAAGCGTTCGGCCACCTCGGCGAAGGGGGTCAGGTGCAGGATGCGGGCGTTCAGGCGGGTCAGCTCTTCCGGGTCGAATTTCGGCGTGCTGCGGGCGATCTTGCCCAGGTCGAAATCGGCCACCAGCTCGTCCAGGGTCCGGCGCGCCTCGATGGGGTCGGAGGTGCCGAGCTTGGCCAGCAGGCTGTTCACCGCCATCGGCTCGATCCCGTCATCGTCGCGCAGGCTGTCGATGGACAGGCTGCCCAACCGCTTGGACAGGCCGCCGCCGCCGGCGTCGGTCAGCAGCGGCAGATGGGCGAACTGGGGGACGGTCCCGCCGATCGCCTCGAAGATCTGGATCTGCACGGCGGTGTTGGCGACGTGGTCCTCGCCCCGGATGATGTGGGTGATGGCGAAATCGATGTCGTCCACCACGCTGGTCAGGGTGTAGAGCGGGCGGCCATCCTCGCGGATCAGCACCGGGTCGCTCAGCAGCGATCCTTCGAAATGCACCGGGCCGCGCACCAGATCGGTCCATTCCACCGCCGTCGGCAGCAGTTTGAAGCGCCAATGCGGCTTGTGGCCGTCGCGCTCCAACTGCGCGCGCTCCGCGTCGGTCAGGCGCAGGGCGGCGCGGTCGTAGATCGGCGGGCGGCCCTGCGACACCAGGCTGGCGCGCTTCAGGTTGAGCTGTTCGGGCGTTTCGTAGCAGGGGTACAGCCGCCCGCTGGCCTTCAGCGCCTCGGCCACCTCGTCGTAACGCGGGTAGCGGTCGCTTTCGCGGGCGAAACGATCCCAGGTCAGGCCCAGCCACGTCAGATCGCGGGCGATGCCGTCGGCGAACTCTTGGGTCGAGCGCTCCTCGTCGGTGTCGTCCAGGCGGAACAGGAAGCTGCCGCCGGTCTTGCGCGCGAACAGCCAGTTGACGAGCGCCTGGCGCACGTTGCCAACATGGATGCGGCCGGTCGGGCTGGGGGCAAAACGGACGGCGGTGGACATGGGGCGGTTCGACTCGTTGGGCAGGATCGGGAATTCGCCCCTGTCCTAGCACGGTGTGCCACGCTTCGAAAGCGTGGGCGTGGCCTCAATGGCTGAAGTCGGTGCCGAACCATTGGGTGGACAGGCGGGACAGGGTGCCGTCCGCGTGCAGGCTTTCCACCGCCTGGGCAACGCGCTTGCCAAACTCCTGATCGCCCTTTTCGATGGCCACGGCCAGCGGTTCGACGAAGACCGGCTGGGCGGCGACCCGCAGCGGCAAACCGTCGCGGATTCCGGCGAGCGCGGGGGGCAAGGCCATCAAAGCGGCGTCGAGCCGCCCGTCGCCCGTCGCCAACGCTTTCAGCGCGGTGGATTCGTCAGGAAAACGGGCGATCCGGGCGTCCCGAATCTGAAAGGTGAAGGGCGGGGTGTTGGGAACGCTGATCGCCAGGGTTTGGGTGAGGTAGCTTTCGTAGGTCGAATATTCCGACACGCCGATTTTCTTGCCCGACGCGTCGGCGGCGCTGCGGATCGTCCGGTTGCCGGCGTGGACGACCAGGGCGGCGGGGACGCTGTAATAGATCGCGGGGAAATCAAGCTTCTGCTGGCGCTCCAGCGTCGGCGTCATCGACCCGACCGACAGGTCCCACCGCCCTTGCCAGCGGCCCGACAGCACCGCCGACCAGTCGGGCGTTTCAAAGCCAACCTCCACCCCCAGCCGTTCGGCGATCTTCCGCCCGACATCGACGTCGAAGCCGACCAGCGTCCCTTCGCCGTTGGTGAAGGACAGCGGCGGGTAGCTGGGATCGACGGAGACCATCAGCCGCCCGCGTTGCAGGACGCGGTCCAGCACCGCCCCCGCCTGCGCCGGGACCGGCCACGCGGTCGCCGCCACGACCGCCAGCACCACAACGGCGGTCGCGCACCACAGCGCGCGCCAGCCAGCGGCTCGCGCTTGCGGTCCGGCCATCGGGCGGCGTTGCGGAGGGGGCGATCCGCGCAGGGTCATGAGTCACCGTAGCGCGCCATGATCGCGGCCAGCGTGCCGTCGGCCTTCATCGTGGCCAGCGCGGCGTCGATGGCGGCCACACGGTCGGCGGGCACGGTCTTGCGGGCGAACATCAGGTGAAGGCCGGGGTTGGGCAGGGCGATCGGGTACAGCTCGATCTGCCCGTCGAATCCGGCCTTGCGCGCCTCCTCCAGCACCACGGGTTCGGAATCGCCCATGATGCCTTGCACCCGGTTGTCCACCAGCTTGCGGATGTTGGTGGCGTAGTCCGTCGCCTCCTCCACCAGCGCGGCAAAGCTGGGTTTGGCGCGCAGCCCTTCGAACTCGTCGCCGTAATAGTAGCCGCCGATGACACCGATGCGGAACTTCGCCGCCTCCGCGTCGGCCAGGGATTTCAGGGTGTAACGCCCGGCACTGCCCTTTTTGACGAACAGCGTCATCGGCTGGTGATAGTAAGGGGCGGAGAAATGGGCGTAGGCCAGACGATCGGGTGTTGGCTTGACGCTGGTGGAGGCGTCCACGGTGCCGTTTTCCATCTCGATCAACACGCGCTTGAACGGCATTTCGCGGAAGGCGATGGCGCAGCCGATGCGTTTGCCAACCTCGCGCATCAGGTCGATGTCGATGCCGACCAACGCCCCGTCGGCGGCGCGGCTGCTGTATTTGCCGTAGGATTCCCAGGCAACGGTCATCGAACAGGCGGCCTGCGCCGACCCGGCCAACAGAGCGAAAAGCGCCGCCAGACCCAGACGGCGGGCCGCGTGTTGCCTCATGCTTTTGTCCCTATGCTCTTGTCTGAACGCGACTGGTCCATTGGGATGTTGCAACCCGACGGAACCGTGATAAGACCATTGGATATTCACGCGTGAGACACGCGGGCTGTCAAGACGCAGTGCAGCGCAGCATTCGGCCAGGGCGGAACGAACGGAACGATGTTGCCACGCTCACGCAGCCTGCTGATGAAGTTCCTGGTTCTGGTCGTGCCCATCGTTGTCCTCTGTTCGGTGGCGGCGTCGGGGCTGTCCACCTATTTGAACGCCCAGGATTTGCAGCGGCAACTTGGCCAGGAGATGATGAACGTCGCGGCGACGGAGGGTGTGGCGCTGGCGCTGCCCCTGTGGAATTACCGCAGCGACAACACGCAGAGCATCGTCGACGCCATCCTGGTCAACCCGAACGTCAGCGGCGTGCGCGTCACCGACAATTTCAACACGGTGATCGCCGAAGGTGGGGCGCTGGCGGCGGGGGACGGGCATTGGACGATCACCACCCCCATCCTGTCGCCGGTGGCGGGGGATGCCGCCTACATCGGGCGGCTGTTCATCGCCTACAACGACCGGCAAATCCATCGCACGGTGCGCGAACGGTTGATGTCGGACGCCAGCCTGGTCGCGGCGTTGATCGTGGCGCTGTCGGTGGGCGCGGCGGTGGCGCACGCGGTGGCGATTGGCCGCCCGCTGACCCGCTTCGTCCGCGCCATCCGGCGGGCGGAGGACCCCAATTTGCGGCAACCGGTTCCGGTGGCGACGCGGGACGAGATCGGCGACATCATGGCCGCCTACAACCGCCTGCTGCACCGGTTGGGCGAGGAGGAGGAGGAGCGGCGGCGGGCCAACGACGCCCTGCGGGTGGAGCGCGACCGCGCCGAGGACGCGTTGCGCCATCTGAAGGCCGCGCAGGACAGCCTGATCCAGGCGGAAAAGCTGGCGGCGCTGGGCGGGCTGGTGGCGGGCATGGCGCACGAGATGAACACGCCCATCGGCAACGCGCTGGTGGCCGCCAGCTTTCTGGTCGATCAGGCCGCCGCGATGGAGGCGACGTTGGCCGGTGGCAAGCTGCGGGCGCAGGCGTTGCGCGATTATCTGGCCGCCACCCGCGAGACGGCGGGCCATGTGGTGGACAGTTGCGACCGCGCCGCCGGGCTGGTCCGCAGCTTCAAGATGGTGGCGGCCGATCCGGGTGAGCAGGACCGCTCCACCGTGCCGCTGTCCGCCGTGATCGACATGGCGCTGGCCGCCTTTCCGGAGCGCGCGGTTGCCCATCACCCCATCCACACCGAGGTGATCGGGGCGGAGGACGGCGCGGAGAACGGCGAGCCGGTGATCGACAGCTACCCGTCCCTGCTGGCGGAGGTGCTGACGGCGCTGTTGCGCAACGCCACCACCCACGCCTATCCCGACGGGGCGGGAGGGGCGGTCCGCCTGACGGCCCGCGCCGAAGCGGATCGGGTCATCTTTGAGGTGGCCGATGACGGGTGCGGCATCGATCCCGACGCGCTGCCCCGCATCTTCGATCCGTTCTTCACCACCGACCGCCGGATCGGATCGGGCATCGGCCTGCATTTCGTCCACAACGCGCTTGCCCGCACGCTCAACGGGCGCATCGCGGTGGACACGGAGGTCGGGCGGGGCAGTTGCTTCCGGCTGACCCTTCCCCGCCGGTTGGATCAGCCGTTGGCGTGACCGGGACCGGTCAGCGGGCGCAATACTCCTGTGGCGAGACGATTTCCACCACCGTCACCTTGGTGCCGCCGGGCACGATGTATTCCTGCGCCCCGCGAATGTCGCTGGCCTGCGGATCCCAATTGTAGGTGTAGCCCAGGCGGGTCCAGGGGTAGCCGGTCTGCTTCAGGTCCGGCCCCTTGCGGTAGGAAAACACCTGCTGGTTGGCGAACCAGGACACGAAGGCCTGCGGGCCGTTGATGGTGTTGGCGCAGGCGGTCTTGGTCGGGTCGGGATCGGGGCAGGGGCGGAAGACGCCGTTGCCGGTCGGGCCGACGGATTGCGGGGCGATGCTGATGCGGACGAATTTGGCGTTGCTGTCCGACGGGACCGCCGGTTGCAGGCCGAGCAGATAGTGAAGCTTCTGGATCACCTCCCCGGCCTTGTAGGTCTTGCAGATCTCCTTGACCTCCGGTTCCACCGTCACCCAGGTGCCGTAGCTGTTGGTCAGGGTGACGGTCTTGCCCTCCTGCCCCACCGCCCAGGATGGGTTGTTGGTCAGGGTCAGGGCCGCCATCGGGTAGGTCAGCGGGCGCAGCGGGCGGACGTTCGCCTCCTCATACACCGCCGAGCGTTCCACCGCCTGGACGTAGCGGTCGGTGTCGGAGAGCGGAGACGCCGTACCGGTTTTGGCAGCGTCGGGCGCGGTGGCGCAGCCCGACAGGGCCAGGGCGGCGACGGACAGCAACGTCCAGGTGGGTGAAAGTCGGAGGTGGAGCATGGGCGACGATCCCGCTTAAATTGAGTTGCGAGAGGGTATCACACGCCATCCCACCCGGCGATCCGATTTGCGGGGCGTTTGCCGGGCGTGGGGCCATCGGGTAGCCTGCCCCCATCGAACGGACAGCACCGGAGGAAACACCCATGTCGGACAAAGTCTTGCGGATCGGCGTCGTGCTTGCGGGCTGCGGCGTCTATGACGGCGCGGAGATTCATGAGGCGGTCTGCACCCTGCTGGCGATCAGCAAGGCCGGGGCGCAGGCGCTCTGCTTCGCCCCCGACATCCCGCAGGCCCACGTCATCAACCATCTGACCGGCGCGGAGACCGGCGAAAGCCGCAACGTGCTGGTGGAGGCCGCCCGCATCGCGCGTGGCAAGATCCAGCCGCTGAGTGCGTTCAGCGCCGATGCGGTGGACGCCCTGATCTTCCCCGGCGGCTTCGGGGCGGCCAAGAACCTGTGCGATTTCGCCTTCAAGGGGGCCGACTGCGCGGTCAACCCCGATGCGGCGGCGGCGGTCGCGGCGATGCGCGCGGCGGGCAAGCCGATTGGCGCGCTCTGCATCGCCCCGGCCATCCTGGCCCGGCTGCTGGGTGGTGAGGGCGTGGAAGTGACCATCGGCGACGAGGCCGGGACCGCCGCCGCGCTGGAGTCGATGGGGGCCAAGCACCGCGTCACGGCGGCGGGCGAGGTGGTGGTGGACCGGCGGCTGAAGGTGGCGACCTCCCCCTGCTACATGCTGGACTCCAGCTTGGCGGAGATCGCCCAAGGGGCGGACAATACGGTCAAAGCATTGATCGAGTTGGTGGATTGATCCCACCCGCCGACGGGGAAGCAAAACCCCGTCGGCCCCCGTCGCCACCGGCCATGCAGCGGACGCTGACAAGATCAGCGCGGGTCAAGGCTGGTCATCCTATTCCCTTTGGCGTAAAAACACGCGTCCTGCTGCAGTGCGGGAACAGGGAATGCTCTGTCAGAAGACAGGGCCGGAGAATAACCGTAATTTATTTGGGTGAATGAGATGACGGATCACGCTGCCTACGCCGATGATTTTCTTGGAGTGGACGAGAACCCGTCCGGGTTGATCGACAATTGGGGCAATTCGCCCTTCGTCGTTTTCCCGGCGCTGGTTCTGCTGCTCATCATGCCGCTGGCGATTCTGTTCCACCCGACCTGGATCGTTCTGCCCGCCGTTCTGTGGTCCTTTGGCATGATCGCGACCATCATCCGCCTGACGCGCGGCTGATCTGTTTGCCCGGTTGGGGCGGCGGGAGCCAGAGACAATCCCGCCCGCCCCATCCCCGCCCCATCCCCGTCCATGCTCACTCTGTGACCGACGGTGACGAGCGCGTGAGGCAAACGCTTCGCTCTCGAAACATTAGCCACCAAAGCGTGCAAAGATTTTTCTAAATTAACGTGTGGTAAAGGGTGCCGGTCTCAGTCTTCCGCATACGGGACACAATTCGATGCGGGGGCTTTCCATGTATTACTCGGAACTGAGTGGTCCGAGCGGCACGACCAACGCGCTGACGACCACGACCAACACCACACGCAAGGCGGCGGACAGCAAAAACGCCGACCCCAAGGCGACCGAGGCCAAGACGGGCGACGCCAAGGCGGCAACCCCGGCCAAGACCGGTTCGCCCGCCTTCACCATCAGCCAGTCGATGGAATCGCTGCTGGACAGCATGACCGGCCAAGGGGCCAAGAGCGCGGCGGCGGGCGCGGCGGGCGGAGGCACGGGGGCAACCGGCGGCTCGCTGGAACGCGCCCAGCAGGCGCAAGGGTTGCTGCAGAATGCGCTGGACCATGGCAAGGGGCTGTCCGGCCTGTTCGGCAAGGCCATCGACACGATGAAGCAGGGGCTTGGCGATGTGCTGGGTGCCCTTGGCATGTCCGAGGACGAGGTCAACAGCGCCACGTCCGGCTTTGGCAACGCGCTGAACGACAAGCTGGCCAACATGGATTTCAGCAAGATGGCCGTCGACATGACGGCGGCCCGCTCGCAATGGTCCATCGAGTCGCACGGCATGGAGCTGACCATCCAGGACGGCGACCGCAAGGTTCAGATCTCCTTCGCCAAATCGACGCTGGATTTCCGCAAGGACGAACAGCGGCTGCAAGGCGTGCTGGACCGCAGCGGTTCGGGGTCCGTCGGCATGGAATCCACCACCACCACCGCCACCGGCAAATCGACCGGCATCATCGTGCGGGGCGAGGGCTTCAGCGAGGACGAGATCAAGTCGATCCTCGGCAAGCTGAACGGCATGGCCGCCAAGGCGGGCGGCGATGGCATGAAGGGGTTGGCGGTGCTGAAGCCGACCACCAGCAAGAACGGCGTCACCCACATGACGCTCGACCTGTCGGTCCCGGTCGAAGGGCTGACCGACGGCAAGAGCGACGGCGGCACGGCGGCGGCCAGCGCAACGTCGTCCGGCACCGCCAAGACGGCGGGCGTCAACGTCACCGCCTGACGACCCGACCGTTCGGCAACGACGACAGCGGCCCGGTGGACCATGGGGGTGGTCCGCCGGGCCGTGCGCGTTGTGTGTGGGGTGGCTTACGCCGGGATGGTGAAGCTGCCCCGGCTGACGATCACCGCGCCGCCGCCGACATGGACCGCCGACAGACGGCCGTCCGACTGGTCGGCGGTCAGGTGGATGGTGCTGGGGCGGCCCATGTCGGCCCCCTGAAGAAGGGTCCAGACGGTGCGGTCGGCGGTGGGGCGCTGGCGGTCGAACAGATAACCCGCCAGCGCGGTGGCCGCCCCGCCGGTGGCGGGATCCTCGGTGATGCCCATCGCCGGGGCGAACATGCGGGCGTGAATCGTCTGTGGGTCCGCGTCGTCCGGCGCGATGGCGTAGATGTGCGGGGCCGGTTGCTCGGCCAGATGGGCGCGCCACACCGCCACGTCGAAGGCGATGGCCGACAGCGCGGCGCGCGAGGCGACCGGCACGATGGTGAAGGGAACCCCGGCGCTGTAGGCGGCGGGATCCAGCGCCGCCCCGCTGACCGCCCGCTCCGGCAGGCCGAGCAGCGCTGCGAGGATCGCCGGGTCGCGCACGGTGTCGAGCGCGGTCGGCAGCCGCGCGCTCGACAGGGTGGCGGTCATCGCCGCGTCGGCGCTGGCGGTGGTGATGCGCACCGGGACCGGCCCGACCCGTTCACCGAACACGATGTCCCAGGGGCCGGGGCCGTCGAGTTCACCGGTCTGGGCCAGCACGATGGCGGTGCCGACGGTCGGGTGCCCGGCAAAGGGCAGCTCCATCGCCGGGGTGAAGATGCGCAGACGCCGGGTTTCCCCCGCCTGTTCGGGCGGCAGGACGAAGACGGTTTCGCTGAGGTTCATCTCTTGCGCGATGGCCTGCATCGTCGCGTCGTCCACCCCACGCCCATCGGGGAAGACCGCCAGCGGGTTGCCGCCAAAAATCCGGTCGGTGAAGACGTCGGCGGTGATGAAGCTGAGGCTGCGCATGGTCGTACCCTTTGGTTTCGGAAGCGGGGCCGGGGAAACAGGATGCGTCCGATCCTGCGGCGACGCCGACGCGCTGGCAAACGGGGAAAATTGCGGGGTCGGATTAGGTTGATTGATGCGGGGTCTGGGGGGATGATCGTTGGACACGACCGCGCGCGTTCTGTTGCATTTGCGGCGCGACGGTCTATAAGGCCGGTCCGCCCCGGCCTCTCCGTCCCGTTTCCGAGCCACCGAATGACCGACCGCGACACCCTGCTGGCGCTCAACCAGGCCTTTTACCGGGCCTTTTCCAACCGCGACGTCGCGGCGATGGCGGCGCTGTGGGCCGAACGGCTGCCGGTGTCCTGCCTGCATCCCGGTTGGGGCGCGCTGATCGGGCGCGAGGCGGTTCTGACCAGTTGGCGCGACGTGCTGCAAGCGCCCGACGGCGTGATCGTCCGCCCGCGCAACGAGCGGGTGATGCTGTACGGCGAATCGGCGCTGGTGCTGTGCGAGGAGCTGCTGGGCGGGGCGGTGCTGGCGGCCAGCAACCTGTTCGTGCGCGAGGATGGGGCGTGGCGGCTGGCGCACCACCAATCCGGCCCGATCGCCCAACCGCGCGCCAGCGTGGAGCGGCCCGACGACGACGCCCCGCCGCCCCGCCTGCATTGAGGCGTGAGGCGGGCCGGGAACGCCGGGCGGCGGCTCACTCCGTCGGGATGGCGGCGGCGGGTGGGCGGCGGTCCTTGACGATGGACAGCGGCACGTCGTCCGCCGCGATCTCAAAGATCGGGTGGCCGTCCAGCAGCGATGGACAGCGCTTGACCTGGGTGAAGGCCAGGAAGAAATCGGCCTTGCGCCAATCCGGTTCGATGCCGTTGACCAGCTTCAGCCAGGGCGGCAGCTCGAACCGCACCGCCAGCGTGTTGCCGCAGACGGTCAGCGTGTATTGGCGCGGCGGGGCGTGGCCGTCGTTCTCGCGCTCCACGAACTCGATCAGCTCCTGCAAGGCTTCGTGCAGGGAGTTGCCCCAGTAATCCAGCTCATATTGGCCGTCGGCCCCGCGCACGCCGCCGATGAACTGGTTGTAATAGACATACTGGTTCGGGTGCATGGTCCCGAGCTGCCAGGCGTAGACCACGGCGATGACGGTCATCGCCGAGGCGAACCATTGACCGAAGGCGCGGCCGCCGCGTTCCGAAATCGCCCACAGCCGATCGGCGGCGATGGCCGCCATCACCACCATCGGCGGGACCAGGAACAGGAAATGACGGATGCCGTTGTAGACCGACGGGCGCATCAGCATGAACAGCAGGATCGGCAGAAAGGCCGACAGCGCCAGCGGCAGATAACGCACCGCCGTGAAGGCCCCCGTCCGCCGCAGCCCGCCGCGCAGCAGCCAGACGGCCGACAGCAGCAGCGCCGCCGCCACCCCGACCAGCACCGCTTCCGGCAGCTTCACCGCCAGATAGACCGGCAGATAGAGAATCGGCGGGTCGTTGGAATGGACCATCTGCCCCATGAACAGCGTCTGGATGTCGATGGGGAAATGCGAGACGACCTGCAACGCCTCCAGCGGGTTCAGCGGCTTTTGCACCGCCCAGGGCCAGAAAAAGGCCATGATGGCGTAGGCGACGGGAATGGCGGGCAACAGCGCGACGAAGGACAGACGGGTGTCGTGCAGCACCCAGCGGATCCCCTCCTGCCGGGCGACCAGGGCGAAATGCAGCAGCATGGCGACGGCCAGATAGAATCCGGCCAGCACCGCCCCCACCCGGATCGCCAGCGTCAGCCCCAGCACCAGACCGAATTTCAACACCGCGCTGCGGCTGGGCTTGGGCAGTTGGATCAGGATGCGGGTGGCGAAATAGAGCGTCCACACCATGCCCGCCGCAAAGGGCACATCCTTGGTGTTGTTGAACATCGCGCCGTAATAGACGCCGCTCAGCGTCAGCAGGGCCGCCGCGATGAAACCGGCGCGCGGCCCGGCCAGCAGGCGGGTGTAACGCCAGGTCCCGGCGATGCCCAGCACGCCGACCAGCGAACACAGCAGATGGCGCGTCTCATACTCTTCAAAGGGGGAGATCGGGACGAGCACCGCCGTCACCAGATCGAACAACCCGCCATAGAGGTAGAGATCCTTGAAATGGAAGGCGGAACGGTCCTGAAAGCCGCTGAGGTAATAGGACAGCAGCTTCTTGCCGTAGATGTGCTGCACCTCCTCGTCCGTGCTGATTCCATAGGACAGGAAGGTCAGCGCGGCCAGAACCAGCACGCCCAGCAGCAGCGCGCGGGTCAGATCGTCCCACAGCGCGCCGTCGCGCCGGGGCGCGCGGGGGGAGAGCGGTTCCGCCGCCTCGGTCAGCGCCCCGCGCAGCCGGACATGGTAATTCATGGCGCGCGTCCCCGGCGCGGCGGTTCGCCCACGCCATCCTCCGGGGTGAAGCCGTGGGCCGAACGGATGATGAAGAGCGGGCGGCCCTTCACCTCGGCAAAGACGCGGCCCAGATAATCGCCGATGATGCCCAGCGTGATGAGCTGCAAGCCGCCCAGGAACAGCACGGCGACCAGCAGCGATTCATAGCCGGGCACGTCGATGCCGTGGACCAGCGTGCGGATCAGGCGGATCAGGATGTAGACGAAGGCCACCCCCGACACCGCCATGCCGACCAGACTCCACACCCGCAGGGGAAAGGTGGAAAAGGCGGTCAACCCGTCGAAGGACAGGCGCAGCAGCTTCAGGAAGCCCCATTTGGTGTCGCCGCCCGCGCGTTCGCCCTGGTGATAGGGGATCGCGGCCTGACGGAAACCGACCCAGGCGAAGATGCCCTTCATGAAGCGCGTGCGCTCCGGCATCCGGTTGATGACGTCCACCACCTTGCGGTCCATCAGGCGGAAGTCGCCCACCTCGCGCGGCAGCTTGATTTCGGACAGATGGTCGAACACCCAGTAAAACATACGGGCGAACAGCCGGTGTTTCAGGCTTTGCCCGACGCGGGCGTGGCGGACGGCGACAACCACGTCGTACCCCTCGCGCCATTTGTCGAGAAAGGCGGGCAGCAGTTCGGGCGGGTGCTGCAAATCGGCGTCCATCGGGACCACGGCATCGCCGGTGGTGTGGGACAGCCCGGCGGACAGCGCCAGCTCCTTGCCGAAATTGCGCGACAGATCGACGACCTTGATCCGG
Organism: Azospirillum griseum; assembly: GCF_003966125.1. Classification (GTDB taxonomy): domain Bacteria; phylum Pseudomonadota; class Alphaproteobacteria; order Azospirillales; family Azospirillaceae; genus Azospirillum; species Azospirillum griseum. The sequence goes on along the minus strand of NZ_RXMA01000036.1, from coordinate 12,606 downwards.
GGATCGGCATCGTGAACGTCCAGCAGTCGGTCGAGCGTGTCGTCGCGGCTGCCGTCGTTGACGCACACCACCTCCCACCCCACCCCCAGCCCGTCCAGCGCCGGAACCAGCCGGGCGAACAGGGCGGCGATGTTGGGGCCTTCGTTGTAGAAGGGGATCACCACCGACAGGCGGGGATGGCTCGGCCGGTTGCAGCGGCGGGCCGGTTCGCCGCCAGCGGTCGGGGTGGCCGCAACGGGCGCGTCGGAAATGGGCATGGCCAGCCGTCGTATCAGTGCATCACGCGCCGGAACGAAGCGAAACGGGCGGTGGTTCCGGCGGACCACTGCGCCCTTTGGCGTATATCACGTTCCATAGGATTCTTCAAAACGCCCTCTTTCTGGCGCAAATGCCCAAAAAAACGCCGGTTGGCGCGCCTTTGGGCGAACGCGGTGCTGCCGCATGGGTCAACACCCTTGTTAGCGCTTTATTCCATCGCGGGGAACATGGCGGTTTCCCGTAGCCTGCCGAGGCTTGTGCAGGTTGGAAGGACCATACGCTGGTGTGTGGCACGCTTTGTGTAATTGTGAACGCGGGCTGTCCTGTTTCACGCGGCAATTTTTCGTTCGTTCACAGCCGAGCGTTTCTGCCGACGCCCTTGCCGATGGAGGTCTGTCGCCATGAACCTGTTCAATCGTCTGAGTGTCGGTGCCAAGATCACCGCGTCGAGCGCCGGGATTCTGGTGTTTCTCATGCTGGTCGGGGGCATCGGCGTCGTTGCCCTGTCGGAATCGGCGGGAACCGTGCAGACCTATGGCCGGTTGGGCCAGCAGACCAACGCGCTGGGCCGGATCGAGGCGCTGATGCTGAACATGCGGCTGAAGGCCACCGCCTTTCTGTTGAACGGGGAGGAGGCGGTCGGTCAGGCCGTGCGCCAGCAGGCGGGGGAGGCCGCTGCCGCCATCACGCAGGCGCGCGGGCTGTTCACCGATCCGGCACTGCTCGCCACCGTCGATCACATGGCCGAGGAAATCGCCCAGTATCAGGACGCCTTCGCCAAGGTGATGGAGTTCCAGGAGCAGCGCGCCAAGGAAGCCGCCGATCTGGCGGAAATCGGGCCGCGCCTGGAAACCGCGCTGGACACCATCATGGACAGCGCCAGTTCCGCCGGGGACGCCGACGCCGCCTATTTGGCGGGCATGGCGCTGCGCCACATGCTGGCCGCCCGAATCACCGCCGCCCGTTTCAGCGTGGACGGCACGCCGCAGCTGGCCAGCCAGACCCGCTCGCAATTCACCGACGCGTCGAGCCGGGGGGCCGCGATGATGGCCAAACTGACCGATTTCGACCGCCGCAAGCTGGCGATGTCCTACACCGCCATGCTGCGCGTCTACATCACCACCTTCAACCGCATGGTGGAGGCAACGACCGGGCGCGACCGGCTGGTGCGCGAGGTTCTGCTGCCGGTCGGCACCGCCATCGCGCAGGAGGCCCAGCAACTCACCATCGCCAGCGTCACCGAACAGCGCGCCTTGGGTGAACAGGCCGACGAGTCCATCAGCCAATACCGCCAGATCATGATCGTGGCCTCGCTGGCGGCGGCGGCGCTGGGGCTGCTGACGGCGGTTCTGATCGGGCGCGGCCTGTCCCGCCCGGTGGTGGCGATGACCGACCGGATGACCCGGCTGGCGGGCGGCGATCGCACGGTCGAGATTCCCGGCCTGGATCGCGCCGACGAGATCGGCGGCATGGCCAAGGCGCTGGCCATCTTCAAGGACAGCCTGATCGAGAGCGACCGCATGGCCGCCGCCCAGAACGCCGAGCACGAGGCGCGCCGCGCGCGGGGCGAGCGCATCGACCGGCTGACGCAGGAGTTCGACCGGCTGGTGCTGACCGCGCTGGGCCGGGTGTCGGCGGCGGCGACCCAGTTGCAGGCCACCGCGCAAACCATGTCGGCCACCGCCGAACAGACCACCCGGCAGGCCGACGCCGTCGCCACCGCTTCCAACGAGGCGACCGGCAATGTGGAAACCGTGGCCGCCGCGACCGAGGAGCTGGCCTCTTCCATCGCCGAGATCGGCCGTCAGGTCGCCGACAGCGCGCGCATCGCCGGGCAGGCGGTCGCCACCGCCCAGAAGACCGACAGCACGGTGCGCGGTCTGGTCGACGCCGCCCAGCGCATCGGCGAGGTGGTGCAGCTCATCAACGACATCGCCAGCCAAACCAATCTTCTGGCGCTGAACGCCACCATTGAAGCGGCGCGCGCCGGGGAGGCGGGCAAGGGCTTTGCCGTGGTGGCCAGCGAGGTCAAGAACCTCGCCAACCAGACCGCCAAGGCGACCGAGGACATCGGCAACCAGATCACCAGCATCCAGCAGGTCAGCCGCGAGGCCGCCGCCGCCATCGCCGACATCGCGCGGGTGATCGACGAGATCAACCACATCTCCGCCGCCATCGCCGCGTCGGTGGAGGAGCAGGGGACCGCGACCAAGGAGATCAGCCGCAACGTCCAGCAGGCCGCGCGCGGCACGCAGGAGGTGTCGGGCAACATCGCGGGCGTGTCGGAAGCGGCCAGCTCCACCGGCGAAGCCTCGCGCGAGGTGCTGACCGCCGCCGACGGGCTGAACCACGAGGCGGAGGACCTGCGCGGCTTCGTGTCGCGCTTCCTCAGCGACATGCGGGCGGCGTAAGCGGCGCGGATCACAGGCGGCGCGGACGGTGGCGCAGGGCTGTGCGAGGGGGGACGTGGGGCGCGGTTTCCCCTTGCACCGCGCGGTGCGGTTCGGCACATACACGGCATGATCCTCTCCCCCATCGCTCCTGATGACATGCCGGTGGCCATCGCGGCGTTCGCCGCGCATCTGGCCGACCATCCCGTGCCGTTGGCCGTGTTCCGCCGCATCGCCGCCACCTGGCCGGTCCGACCGGCGGACGAGCCGGGCGGCGGGGTGGACACCCCCGAGCATCGGGCCGCAGCGGTCGCGCTGGCGCACGCCCACGGCATCGACACGCTGGACGAGCCGCCCAGCCGGTCCTTCATGTGGGACGGCAAGGTCATCCGCACCGATGTGGAGGCGACGGTGATCGTGCATGAGGTGACGCACTGGCTGTGCGCCGCCCCCGAACGCCGCAGCCTGATCGATTACGGCCTTGGCCCCGGCCCCGAAACCACCGCCCGCAAGGAAGCCCGCGCCGACAAGCGCCTGTGCTTCGAAGACTGCATGCACGAGGAGCAGCAGACCTCGCTGCTGGGCGTGCTGTGGGAGGTGGAGTTGGGCCAGCCCGGCGTCCTCGCCTTTCTTGAACAGAATTGGATGGAGCATTGGGAGCGGCCCAGCACCGCCGCCTTCTTCATTCGCCACGCCGAGGAGTTGTTCACCCGTGGCCTGATCGACGCCGATGGGCGTCCGACCACCGCGCGCGCCTGGGCCGACGCCCGCCGCGTGGCGGGGGCGTCCGTTTTCCCGTCGCAGAGCCGCGCCGCATGAGTGTTCGGCGCTGATCCGTCATCGCCCACCCGATCATCGCCCACCCGATCATCGCTCACCCGATCATCGACCCGCATCATTGAACCAGGAGGCAGGACCACCCATGACGTGCTTGGCCGTGACCCGTTCGCTTCTCGCCGTGACCTCCGCCGTCGCGCTGTTGGCCTCCGCCCCGGTTCTCGCCGACCCGCTGAAGGTCGGGATGATCACCACCCTGTCGGGTCCGGGGGCCGGGCTGGGCATCGACATCCGCGACGGCTTTGCGCTGGCGGTCGGCCATCTCGGCGGCAAGCTGGGCGGGCAGGACACCCAGATCATCGAGGCCGACGACCAGCAAAAGCCCGACGTCGCCGTCGGTCTGGCCAACCGCATGGTCGAGCGTGACCGCGTCAACGTCGTCACCGGCATCGTCTGGTCCAATCTGGCCTTGGCGATGATGCCGACGCTGGCCGCCGGGCAGACCCTGTTCGTCAGCCCCAACGCCGGGCCGTCGCAACTGGCGGGTGCCCAGTGCAATCCTTACTTCTTCAACGTCGCCTACCAGAACGACACCATCCACGAGGCGATGGGCAAGCACGTTCAGGATTCCGGCTTCAAGAAGGTCTATCTGCTGGCCCCGAACTACCCGGCGGGCAAGGATTCGCTGGCGGGGTTCAAGCGCTATTACAAGGGCACGGTCGCGGGCGAGGTCTACACTCAGGTCGGCCAGCTCGATTACGCCGCCGAACTGGCGCAGGTGAAGGCCGCCGCGCCGGACGCGGTGTTCGCCTTCTACCCCGGCGGCATGGGCATCAACTTCATCAAGCAGTATGAGCAGGCGGGCTTGAAGGCGGCGGCCCCGCTGTTCGGCCCCGGCTTCTCCTTCGACCAGGACATTCTGGCGGCGGTGGGCGAGGCGGCACTGGGGGCGAAGAATTCGGCGCAATGGTCGCCCGATCTGCCCACCCCGGCCAACGCCAAATTCGTCGCCGACTTCAAGGCGAAGTTCAACCGGCTGCCGTCGATGTACGCCGCCCAGGGCTATGACGCCGCGCTGCTGATCGACGCGGCGGTGAAGGGCGTGAACGGCGACCTGAAGGACAAGGACAAGCTGCGCGCCGCGATGAAGGCGGCCAAGTTCGACGGCCTGCGCGGGGCCTTCCGCCTGAACAGCAACCAGTTCCCGATCCAGAACATCTATCTGCGCGAAGTGGTGAAGGGGGCCGACGGGGCCGTCACCAACAAGTTGGCGGGCACGGTCTTCTCCGACCACGCCGACGCCTACGCCAAGGATTGCGCGATGAAGTGAGGATGCTGCATCCCTCTCCCGCCTGTCGGGAGAGGGACCGTTGCGACGATTTCATCCTGCTTTGAGTGACGCCACCATGATCCGTGCCCGCCTCATCGCCCCGTTGCTGTCCGCCGCGCTGGCGCTGTCCGCCGTTCCGGCCCTGTCCGCCGAGCCGCTGCGCATCGGTCTCATCACCACCCTGTCGGGTCCGGGGGCGGTGATCGGGACCGACATCCGCGACGGCTTCGCCCTGGCGGTCGAGCAGGCGGGGGGCAAGCTGGGCGGTCTCGACACCCAGGTGATCGAGGCCGACGACCAGCAAAAGCCCGACGTGGCGGTTTCGCTCGCCGCCCGCATGACCGAGAAGGAGCGGGTTCCGTTTGTGACCGGCATCATCTGGTCGAATCTGGCGCTGGCGATGATGCCGACGCTGGCGGGGGGCAACGTCTTCCTCATCAGCCCCAACGCCGGAACCTCGGCGCTGGCGGGGGCGCAGTGCAGCCCGTATTTCTTCAACGTGTCCTGGCCGGTGGACAGCATCGGCGAGGCGGCGGGCGCGGCGGCCCAGGCGCAGGGCGTCAAGCGTGTCTACGCGCTGGCCCCGAACTACCCATCGGGCAAGGACGTCGTCACCGGCTTCAAGCGCGCCTTCAAGGGCGAGATGGTGGGAGAGGTCTACACCCCCTTCGGCCAGCTCGACTACGCCGCCGAGATCGCCCAGGTGAAGGCGGCCAAGCCCGACGGCGTGTTCATCTTCTACCCCGGCGGCATGGGCATCAATTTCCTGAAGCAGTACGACCAGGCCGGGTTGCTGGGCCAGATCCCGTTGACCGGCCCCGGTTTCAGCTTCGACCAGGACATTTTGCCCGCCATCGGCGACGCCGCGCTGGGCATCAAGGCCCCGCTGCAATGGTCGCCGGATCTCGACAACCCGGCCAACCGCGCCTTCGTCAGCGCCTTCCGCGCCAAATACGGGCGCATCCCGTCCTATTACGCCGCGCAGAGCTATGATTCCGCGCGCCTGATCGGCGGTGCGGTGGCGGCGGTGGGGGGCGAGCTGGCCGACAAGGACGCGCTGCGCGCCGCGCTGCGCAAGGCTCCGTTCGAATCGGTGCGCGGGGCCTTCCGTTTCAACACCAACCATTACCCGATCCAGACTTATTACCAGCGTGAGGTCGTGCGCGAGGCGTCGGGCATGCTGACCAACCGCATCATCGGCACCGTCTTCACCGACCATGGCGACGTCTACGCCAAAGACTGCCCGATGAAGTGAGCGTTCGGGACGTGAGCGTTCGGGATCGTGTGAGAAGGGGCGTGCGCCGATGGATGCGCTGTTGCTGGCCGAACAGGGGCTGAACGGGCTGCAATTGGGGGTGATGCTGTTCCTGATGGCCGCCGGGTTGACGCTCGTCTTCGGCATCATGGACCTCATCAATCTGGCCCATGGCTCCTTCTACATGGTCGGGGCCTATCTGACGGCGGCGCTGGTCCCGGTGCTGGGCGGCTTTCTGCCCGCGCTGGCGCTGGCGGTGCTGCTGACCGCGCTGCTTGGGCTGGCGGTGGAGGCGGTGGCGCTGCGCACGCTCTACCGCCGCGACCATCTCGATCAGGTGCTGGCCACCTTCGGCCTGATCCTGTTCTTCAACGAGCTGATCCGCATCCTGTTCGGCCCGGTGCCGATCTTTCTCAACCCGCCCGCCGCGCTGGCCGGAACCGTCGATCTGTGGGGGCTGACCTACCCGGCCTTCCGCTTGGCGATTCTGGCGGTCGGGTTGGCGGTGGCGCTGGGGCTGTGGCTGCTGATCGCACGGACGCGGGTGGGGATGCTGATCCGCGCCGGGGCGACCAACCGCGAGATGGTGATGGCGCTGGGCGTCGATGTCCGGCTGCTGTTCGGGCTGGTCTTTGCGCTGGGCTGCGGGCTGGCCGGGTTGGCCGGGGCGATGGCCGGGCCGGTGCTGGCGGTTCAGGTCGGCATGGGCGAGCAGATTTTGATCCTGACCTTCGTCGTCATCGTCATCGGTGGCATCGGCTCCATTCGCGGGGCCTTCGCCGGGGCGTTGCTGGTCGGCGTGGTGGACACGCTGGGCCGGGCGCTGCTGCCCGCCAGCTTCCGTTTGGTGATGGACAGCGCCAGCGCCAACGCGGCGGGGGCCGCCGCCGCGTCGATGGCGATCTATGTGCTGATGGCGTTGGTGCTGGCGGTGCGGCCCAAGGGGCTGTTTCCGGTTGGGTGAGTCTTCAGTCGGCTGATTATGCCCGATCCGCGTAGGCGATGGGGTCGGCCAGACCGGCTTCGGCGAAGCCCTTCAGCCGCAACAGGCAACTGTCGCAGGCCCCGCAGGATTCGCCCGCCGGGGTGGGGTCGTAGCAGGAGTGGGTCAGGCTGTAATCGACGCCCAGTTCCAGCCCGCGCCGGACAATCCCGGCCTTGTCGAGCGTCATCAGCGGCGCGTGGATTTTGAAGCGGCTTTGCCCCTCCACCCCCGCCTTGGTCGCGAGGTTGGCCAGCGTTTCAAAGGCCGCGATGTATTCCGGGCGGCAATCGGGGTAGCCCGAATAATCCAGCGCGTTGACGCCGATGAACAGGTCCGACGCCCCCAGCGTTTCCGCCCAGGCCAGCGCGAAGGACAAGAACACCGTGTTGCGCGCAGGCACATAGGTGACGGGGATGCCGCTGTCGAGGCTGGCGGCGCTGTCGTGCTTGGGCACGTCGATGGCGTCGGTCAGCGCCGACCCGCCAAAGGCGCGCAAATCAATTCTGGCGATGACGTGCCGCTCCACCCCCATCGCGGCGACCACCCGCTTGGCGGCCTCCAGCTCCACCGCGTGGCGCTGGCCATACTGGAAACTCAAGGCGTGAACCCGGTAGCCCTGATGCTTGGCGATGGCGAGCACCGTCGTGGAATCCAACCCGCCACTGACCAACACCACCGCATCCTTACCCGTCATCGCGCCTGTCCTTCTCGTCTGGTGGGCATGCCCCTTGTCCGCGCCGCCGTGTGGGCGGTGGGGATTTTTGACACAGATGAACACAGATGGACACCGATGAACGTGGATGCGGGAAGCTCTGTTGAAGGGTGCTGACTGTGATGCTGTTTGGCGGGGTGGTGTGGCTTGTCCGCGCCGCTGTGTGGGGCGGTGGGGATTTTTTTGACACAGATGAACACAGATAAACACCGATGAAAATGGATAAAGCAATATTATTTTATAAGAGAATTGTTGATTTATTTGATATGAAAGGGCTTGTTTCAGTATTTCTGTTTTGAATGAGCGACTGTTTTCGACATCTTTGTCTGATTCATTTTCATCTGTGTCTATCTGTGTTCATCTGTGTCAAAAAATATTTCTCACGCTCTGTTTCGCTCGTTATGGTAGTTGATGCAACTGTTTTGATCGTGAACACAGGTGAACGCGGATGACCATGGATGTGGAAGGCGCTGTTGGAAAAGACCCACTGACTCAGGCGGTCATTGGTGCCGCGTTTGAGGTTGCCAATGTGCTGGGGCGGGGCTTCTTGGAGGCGGTGTATCGCAAAGCGCTGACGCACGAGCTGCGCAGCCGTGGCGTTCCGGTGCGTGAGGAGGTTGAGTTCAAGGTTGACTACAAAGGGGCCGTGGTCGGGCGTTATGTGGCCGACATGATTGTCGCGGATGGACTGATTGTCGAAATCAAGGCGGTGGATGCCATCGCCTCGGCACATGTTGGGCAAACGTTGAACTATCTGCGGGCAAGTGGCCTGAACACTGGGTTGATCTTGAATTTCGGATCCTCCCGGCTGGGTTTCAAGCGAGTGACGCTGTAAGCGAAAAGCCAGCGCGGATCCGCGTTCATCGGTGTTTATCTGTGTTCATCTGTGTCAAAAATCACCCTCCCCGATGCATCTCCCGCCGCAAGCCTCCATGCCCCCCCTGACCCGATCCGTCCTGTTGCCCCGTGTCGTTCTTGCCGGTCTGCTGATCGCCGCGCTGGCGTTGCCCAGTGTCGCCGCGTGGGCGGGGGAGCCGTTTTATCTGCGGTTGGGGGCGCGGATTCTTGTGTTCGCGCTGGCGGCGGTCAGCCTGGATCTGATCCTGGGCTTTGGCGGCATGGTCAGCTTCGGGCACGCGGCCTTTGTCGGGATCGGCGGCTATGTGGTCGGCATCCTGTTCGCCCATCAGGCCGATGGATCGACGCTGTTCGGCTGGCCGGGGACGACGAACGGGTACATCGTCTGGCCGCTGGCCATGCTGGCCGGGGGGCTGGCGGCGTTGCCCATCGGGGCGATTTCGCTGCGCACCAGCGGCGTGCCCTTCATCATGATCACGCTCGCCTTTGCTCAGATGCTGTTCTACCTGATGACCGGCTTGAAGGCCTATGGCGGCGACGACGGCATCGCGCTGTGGAGCCGCACCAGCTTTCCCGGCGGCCCCAACATCGCCGATCACGCGACCTTCTACTACGTCACGCTTGGGCTGCTGGTGGTCGCGCTGGGGCTGGGCTGGCGGTTGGTGAATTCGCGGTTCGGGCGGGTCCTGCGCGGGGCCAAGGACAACGAACGGCGGATGCGGGCGTTGGGCTATCCCGTCACGCGCTACAAGCTGACGGCCTTTGTCATCGCGGGCGCGCTGGCCGGGCTGGCCGGGGCGCTGCTGGCCAACGCCACCCTGTTCGTCGGGCCGCAATATCTGCATTGGAGCCGGTCGGGCGATCTCATCGTCATGGTGGTGCTGGGTGGCATCGGCACGCTGATCGGCCCGGTGCTGGGGGCCGCCGCCCTGCTGCTGCTGGAGGAGTTCGTGCCGGAGGCGATGAATCTGGTCCAGGCGGGCTTGGGCGAGCATTGGAAGATCGTGCTGGGGCCGATCCTGCTGGCGCTGGTGCTGTTCGCCCGCAAGGGGCTGTGGGGCCTTGTCACCGGGGGGAACCGGGCATGACCGGGGCATCACCGTCCGCCGCGCCGATGCTGGAGACGCAATCCCTGGTCAAACGCTTTGGCGGGCTGGCCGCGACCGACCATGTGTCGCTGAGCGTGGCGGCGGGGGAGCTGCACGCGCTGATCGGCCCGAACGGGGCGGGGAAAACGACGCTGATCGGCCAATTGTCCGGCGAATTGGCACCGGATTCGGGCCGCATCCTGTTCGACGGGCGCGACGTCACCGCGCTGGGGGTGGACCAGCGGGCGCGGCGCGGGCTGGCGCGCAGCTTTCAGATCACCTCGGTCTTTCCCAGCTTTTCCGCGCTCGACAATGTGGCGTTGGCGGTGCAGGCCCACGCCGGGCACAGCTTCCGCTTTTGGGGCGACGCGGCGCGCGACCGGCGTTTGAGCGACCCGGCCCGCGCGGTGCTGGCGCGGGTGGGGCTGGCGGCGCGGGCCGATGTTCCGGCCTCCGCCCTGGCGCATGGCGAAAAGCGCCAGTTGGAATTGGCGATGGCGCTGGCGACCGGGCCGAAGCTGCTGTTGCTGGACGAGCCGATGGCGGGCATGGGGCCGGAGGAGTCGGCCCGCATGGTCGATCTGCTGGCCGCGCTGAAGGGCAGCGTCACCATCCTGCTGGTGGAGCATGACATGGACGCGGTGTTCGCGCTGGCCGACCGCATCACCGTGCTGGTGCGGGGGGCGGCGTTGGCCAGCGGCAGCCCGGCGGCGATCCGCGCCGACGCCGCCGTGCGCGAGGCCTATCTGGGCGAAGAGGGGGAGGCGGTGTGATGGAACCCCTGCTGCGCATCGATGGCCTGACCGCCGCCTATGGCCAGAGTCAGGTTCTGTTCGGGATGAGCCTGTCGGTCGCCGCCGGGGAGGTCGTGACCCTGATGGGCCGCAACGGCATGGGCAAGACGACGACGATCCGCTCCATCCTTGGCCTGATGCGCCCGACCGGCGGCAGCCTGCGCTTTCAGGGGGTGGAGCTGGCGGGCCTGCCGCCCCACCGCATCGCGCGGGCGGGCATCGCCCTGGTCCCGGAAGGCCGTCAGGTCTTCCCCACCCTGACCGTGCGGGAAAACCTGATCGCCACCGCCGCCAACCGCCAGAACCGCGCCAATCCCTGGACCATCGGGCGGGTGCACGCCCTGTTCCCGCGTCTGGCCGAACGCGGTGGCAATCTGGCCCGCAACCTGTCGGGCGGCGAACAGCAGATGTTGGCGATCGGGCGCGCCCTGATGACCAACCCGACCCTGCTGATCCTGGACGAGGCGACGGAGGGGCTGGCCCCGCTGGTCCGCGCCGAGATTTGGGACTGTCTGGCCCGGCTGAAGGCGGAAGGCCAGGCGATCCTGGTGGTGGACAAGACCGTGGCGGCGTTGGCCCGGCTGGCCGACCGCCACCACGTCATCGAAAAGGGCCGTCTGGCCTGGAGCGGGGATTCCGCCGCGCTGCTGGCCGACCCGACCCTGAAGGAACGCTATCTCGGGGTGTGACGGTGTTGGTGTTGGGGGCCGTCACAACAGCGACAGTTGGTCCCCCGGGGCGGGCGGCGGTTTGAACTGGGTGCAGTCCAGGCGGAAATGGCGGGCCTCCAGCCCCAGCTTTTTGCGCGCCAGCAGGAAGCGGTTGCGCAGAAGGTCGGCGTAGACGCCGCTCCCCTTCATCCGGGTCCCGAACTCCGCCTGATAGAGCGCGCCCGCGCGGGTGTCGCGGACCAGCGCCATCACCCGGTCGGCGCGGTTGGGGACATGGGCGCGCAGCCACTCTTCGAACAGGTCTTTGATCTCCAACGGCAGGCGCAACAGGATGTAGTTGGCGGCCCCCGCCCCCGCCTCCCGTGCCGCCGTCAGGATGGCTTCGAGTTCGTGGTCGTTCAGCGTCGGGATCATCGGGCTGGCGAGCACGGCCACCGGCACGCCCGCGTCGCTCAAGGCGCGGATGGCGGCGATCCGACGCGGCGGGCTGCTGGCGCGCGGCTCCATGATGCGGGCCAGCGCGGGATCGAGCGTCGTCACCGACATCCCGACGGAGGCCAAGCCGTCCTCCGCCATCGGCCCCAGAATGTCGAGGTCGCGCACCACCAGCGCCGATTTGGTGATGAGGCTGACCGGTTGGCGGAAATCGCGGCACACCTCCAGGATCCGGCGGGTGATCCGCTCCGTCCGTTCGATCGGCTGGTAAGGATCGGTGTTCGCCCCCAGCGCCAGGGGCTGGCAGACATAGGATTTGGCCCGCAGTTCGGCGGCCAGCAAATCCGCCGCGTTGCGCTTGGCGAACAGCCGCGTTTCGAAATCCAGCCCCGGCGACAGGCCGAGATAGGCGTGGGTCGGGCGGGCGAAGCAATAGATGCAGGCGTGTTCGCAGCCTTGATAGGGGTTGATCGACTGGTCGAACGGCACGTCGGGCGACTGGTTGCGGCTGATGATCGTCCGGGCGGAGGCCGGGGCCACCCGCGTCGTCACCCGGTCGGTCAGCGCCTCGTTCTCGCCCCAACCGTCGTCGGTCAGCACGCGGGTTTCGCGTTCGTACCGCGCGGTCGCGTTGCTGATCGCCCCGCGCCCCTTGGTCTTCTGTCGCTGAAGCTCGTCCATGCCGCTGAGGGTAACGCGGATGGATAAGAACGTAAAGTGAACAATCGAGCGCGAAGAAAGCCCCGCGACTGGGCGGGGCCGGGGTGGAAAGGGGGACAGCGGCGGGCGATGGCCGCGCCGCCGTCCCGCCAATCCTTACGAGGCCGTCTTCGCCGGTTCAGCCGCCGGGGCCGGAACGGGTTCCGGAGTCGGAGCCGGCGCAGGCGTCGGCGCTGGGGCGGGAGCCGGGGCAGGTTCCGGAGCCGGAGCGGGCGCGGGCGTCGGCGCAGGGGCGGGAGCCGGAGCGGGTGCAGGCGTCGGCGCGGGAGCGGGAGCCGGGGCAGGTTCCGGAGCCGGAACGGGCGCGGGCGTCGGCGCTGGGGCGGGAGCCGG
>NZ_RXMA01000035.1 GCF_003966125.1 Azospirillum griseum | reverse complement strand
CACCATCGGTGCCCGTTACGTCGTCGCCCCCGGCCTGTCGGTCGGTCCGGAATTCGACCACTTCAAGATCCGCTCCGACGTCGCTGGCGGCAACGACAAGGGCAACGTCTTCCTCGCCCGCACCGACCTCGCTTTCTAAGCGGCGGTGACAGAACCAGCCGACTTCTTTGAGACGGAAGCCGGCTGAGCACCGCGCGGTGGGGTGTTTATCCGACCGTGCGTATCCGGGGTGACGTTTCCCGGATGTCTCTTCTGGTGTTGTCCTCCAACCTCTCGGCTCTCTCCTGGCGAGAGGACTTGCGGATCGGGTGCCTGTCGCCCGATCCGTCTTTTTCTGGTTGTGATGAAAGGGCCGCCGGATTTCCCGGTGAACGATCGAGAGATGCCGGGCAGTTCCCCTCCCAACGACCTGCAGAGAAAACATGTGAAAATGGTTGGTCCGCGCCAACTTTAAAGCTTAAGCTCTTGTTTTAAAACAAGAATTTCGCGTCAGGGTAGACCCCACCCCGCCCGCACACAAAAAATCCATAATATTCATTATGGAAATCGCTTATGCTCAGAGTCCAACGATGGACACGCCACCGTTCGGACTGACGACTTGGCCGGTCATCATGGCGGCTTCCGGACCAGCCAGCCATGCCACCGCGTAGGCAACCTCTTCGGCGCGGGCGATGCGGCCCAAGGGGAATTGGGCCGCGCGGCGGGCGACCTCGTCCGCGCCCAGGCTGTCGAGCGTCAACGGGGTTTCGACCAGTCCGGGGGCCACCGTGTTGACGGTGATCCCCCACGGGGCCAGTTCGACCGCCCAGGCGCGGGTCAGCCCGTGCAAGGCCGCCTTCGCTCCGGTGTAATGGCTGGCCCCGGCGCTGCCGGACATGGCGAAGTTGGACGAGATGTTGATGATCCGACCAAAACGCCGCTCCTTCATCCCTGGAACCACCGCTTGGGTGAAGAAAAAGGCTCCTTTGACGTGGGTGCCGAACATGCGGTCGAAGGCGGCTTCGTCGATGTCGGCGATGGGCAGCGCCTTTCCGCTGATTCCGGCGTTGTTGACCAGGATGTCGATGCGGCCAAAGGCCCGCTCGGCGTCGGCCACCGCGCGACGGGCGTTGCCGACCGATTGGTTGTCGGCCAGCAGCGGCAACACGACCCCGCCCTCGCCCACGATGCGGGCCTGCGCCTCTTCCAGCGCCACGCCGCTGACGTCGGTGATGGCCAGCCGCGCCCCGCGCGCCGCCATCAGCCGGGCGTGCTCGAGCCCCATGCCCGAAGCCCCGCCCGTGACCAGGGCCACCAGCCCGTCCAGATCGGTGCGCCGCATCACGCCGCCTCGCTGGCGTCGCTGGCAAAGCCCCCGCCCAGGAACAATTGACCGACGCGCGGGTCGGCCAGAATGGCGGGCGCGGTGTCGAACATGCGGGTCTGTCCCAGTTCCAGCACCAGCCCGTAATCGGACATGGCGAGCGCCGAACGCGCGTTCTGTTCGATCATCAGCACCGACACGCCCTTGTCGCGCTGTTCCAGCAGGATTTGAAAGGTTTCCGCCACCATCATCGGCGACAGGCCGATGGATGGCTCGTCGATCAAAATCAGCTTGGGGTCGAGCAGCAGGCCGCGCACGATCTCCAACTGCTTCTGTTGCCCGCCGGACAGGGTGGACGCCTGTTGGTCGGCCTTCTGGCGCAGGATGGGAAAGCGATCCAGGGCGGCGTCGATGCGGGCGGGCAGGTCGGTGATGCCGCGCCCGGCGGCGACGGTCCCCAACTCGATGTTGTGGCGCACCGACAGTTCCGGAAAGATGTTGCGGCCCTGCGGGATGTAGCAGATCCCGGCCTCCAGCAGGTCGCGCGGCGGACGGTTGGTGACGTCGCGGCCATCGAAGGTGACGCGGCCTTCCCGCGCGTTCAGCAGCCCGAAGATGGTTTTGAAAACCGTGGATTTCCCCGCCCCGTTCGGCCCGATCACCGTGGTGATGGAGCCGCGCGGCACGGAAAAGCTGGTCCCGTTCAGGATCGTCATCTTGCCGTACCCGGCGACGATGTCGGACAGGGTCAGGATGGGGGTGGCGGCGGGTGTGGTCATGGCGTGCCAGTCCTTGCAAAAACGCTCGCGTGCAACAACGCTCAATGGCCCAAATAGGCCTCGATCACCGCCGGGTTGGCGCGGACGGCGGCGGGGGTTCCCTCCGCCAGCACCTTGCCTTCGGCCATCACGACGACGCGCGAACACAGGCTCATGACGAAATCCATGTTGTGTTCGATCACCACAAAGGTCGCGCCCAATTCGCGGTTGATCGCCTGCAACCGCTCCTTCAGGTTTTCCAGCATGGTCAGATTGACCCCGCCCGCCGGTTCGTCGAGCAGCACCAGACGCGGCCCGGCCATGAAGGCCATCGCGGCGTCCAACAGCTTTTGCTGACCATAGGACAGGCCGCCCGCCTTCTGATCGGCCAGATGCTCCAGCTTGAAAAAGGCGATCATGCGGTCGGCGTCCACCGTCAACCCGGCGTCGCGCGGGCCGAACAGCCGTTGCAGCATCGTGCCCTTGTGCTCCTGCCCGGCCAGGATCAGGTTTTCGCGCACCGACAGGTTGGGGAAGACCTGCAACAGTTGGAAGGTGCGCGACACCCCCAGCCGGTTGAGCTGGGCCGGGTACAGGCCGGTGATCGGCTTGCCGTCCAGCGTCACCGTGCCTTCGGTCGGGGTGAGCTGGCCGAGGATGCAGTTGAACAGGGTGGATTTGCCGCAGCCGTTGGGGCCGATCAGGCCGAGGATCTCGCCCTCGTCAACGTGGAAGGACACGCCGTCCACCGCCTTCACCCCGCCGAAATGCTTCTTGACGCTGTTGACTTCCAGAACGCGGGTCATGGGGCCGCTCCCTGATTTTCCAATGTGGGCTTGTCGGCGCTGGCCAAGGTCGGGCGGGCGGCGGCGCGGATGGCGGCGGCGCGGCGTTGGGATTGGTGGTCGCGCCAGCGGTCGATCAGGCCCAACAGGCCGGTCGGGCTGACCATCACCAGAACCAGCACGACGGCGGCGTAGATGATGAGGTACCAGCCGCCGGTCGCCCGCAGCAGCTCCGGCAGCATGTAGGAGAAGAAGGCACCGACGAAGGGACCGAAGAAGGACCCCGCCCCGCCCGCCACCACCGTCAACAGCAGCACGAAGGACGCCGACAGCGCGAAGGGGGCCGGGTCGATGAACTCCACCAGGGGGGCGTAGAGCGACCCCGCCGCCCCGCCAAAGGCCGAACCGATGGCGAAGGCCAGAAGCGTGTAGGCGCGGATGTCCACCCCCAGGCTGGCGGCGCGCAACGGGTTCTCACGCAACGCCTGGAAGGCGCGTCCCCAGGGCGAATGCAGCAGCCACCACATCACCAGCGTCAAGGCCAGCGTGACCACCAGAACCGTCCGGTAAAAGGCCAGACCGCCGCCCAGATCGGTGCCGAACAGCACCGGGCGCGGGATGTTGGCCAGACCATAGACTCCGCCGGTCAGCCATTGCTCGTTGCGGGCCACCAGGAAGACGACGACCGAAAAGGCCAGGGTGACGAAGGCAAGATAATGGTGCTTCACCCGCAAGGCCGGGAAGCCCAGCACGACGCCGACCAGAAAGGACAGGCCGGTGGACACCAGAAAGGCGGCGGGCAACGGCCAACCGGCCTTCGCCGTCAGGATCGCCGTGGCGTAGGCCCCGATGCCCAGGAACGCCCCTTGCGCCAGCGAGGTCAAACCGGCGTAGCCCAAGGTCAGGTTCAGCCCCATGGCGGCGATGGACATCACCAGCCACAGCGACACGACATACAGGCCGTAGCTTTTCAAACCGGACGGCGCGAACCACAGGATGGGAACGGCGATCAGGATGATGAGCAGATCGGTGTTCAGCTTGCGGCTCATACCGTGCGCTCCTCTTTGCGGCCCAGCAGCCCTTCCGGCTTCACCAGGATGACGACGACCAGCACCACCAACGGCACGGCGGTGCGGTAGGCGCTGGAGACATAGGCGGCGGCCAGATTGTCGATCAGGCCGATCAGGAAACCACCCGCCAGCGCCCCCCGGATTTGGTTGAAACCGCCGACGATGGCGGCGATGAAGGCGGCCAGACCGATGGTTTCGCCGTTGGAGAATTTCGCCAGATAGACCGGGGAAATCAGGTAGGAGGCAATCAAGGCAAGGGCCGCGTTGATGAGGAAGGTCAGCAGGATCATCCGCTCCACCGGCACGCCCAGAATGCGGGCGACGGTCGGGTTCTGTGCGGTCGCCTGCATGGTGCGTCCGGTGCGGGTGTGGGTGATGAAGGCTTGCAGGCCCAGGATGGCGGCGATGGCCACCACGAAAATGGCGATGTCGCGCACCGACACGGCGGCCCCCAGCACCGACACCGATCCCTCGGGAACCAGCGAGGGGAAGGGCTGCGCCTCCGCCGAAAAGCCGTTCTTGGCCGCTTCCTTGATCAGCACCGACAGCGCCATGGTGGCGATGGCCAGCGGCAGCACGCCGTGGCGCTGCATCGGTTCGACCAGGAAGCGTTTGAAGCCGAAGCCAAACAGCAGCACGAACGCCGCGCTGCCGACGATGAAGGCCAGCCCCATCGGCAAGCCGAGATGCGCGGCAGTCAGCACCAGAATGGCGGGCAGCATGACAAACTCACCCTGGGCGAAATTGATGGTTTGGGAGGTCTGCCAAACCAGGGTGAAGCCGATCGCGGCCAGCGCGTAAATCGCGCCCGTCGCCAGCCCGGCGACGATGAGCTGAAGGAACTGGTCCAAGTCAGCCTCCGTGAAATTTTGACAGGTTGGGCGCGCCCGCCGCGTGTGCGTGTTGACCACGCGGCGGGCGCGACAGGGGGACTGGGCCGACCGACGGCGGTGTGCCCAGTCCCCCGCAAACCAATCCCCGATCAAGGGGTTGGGTGGTGGTCGCGTGGCGTAACTTACGGGTTGATCATCGGCAGCGTGGCCTTGACCACCGGCTTGCCGTTGACGATTTCAATCAGGAAGCTTTCGCGGTCCACGTCGCCGGTGGCCGTCCATTTGGTGTCGATCAGGATGCCCGGCTCCTGCGCCACGTCGATGCGGGCACCGTGCAGCGCCTTGGCGAAGGCCTCTCGGTCGAATTTGCCGATCCGCTCGGAGATCGCCTTGACCGTGTAGACGGCGGTGTAGCCCTTGATGCCGTTGTGGTCGGAGGTGAAGCCGTATTTCGCGGCGTACTTCTTGCCGAACTCCACCAGGCTGGGCTTGGGCGCGTCCACCAGCAGGCCGACATGGCCCTTCACCCCGTTGGCGGCCTCTCCGGCCAGTTCGATGACCTTAGCCCCCAGCAGGGTGGTTTCGCCGATGATCGGCTTGGTGATGCCCTGTTGGCGGGCGGCGCGCAGGAAGCGGGCGCTTTCCTCCTCGTTCAGATAGACGAACACGGCGTCGGCGTTGGCGTTCTTCACCTTGATGGCGTCGGCGGCGAAATCGGCCTGCCCGGATTCGGTGGCGATGTCGGCGGCGACCTGGATGCCACGCTTCTGCAATTCGGGGATCATGGAGTCACGACCACCCTTGCCGAAATCGTTGTTGATCCAGACCACGGCGACCGATTTGGCCTTCACCTCGTCGCGCAGGTAGTTGGCCAGCTTCGGCATGGAATCGGCCTGATTGAGCGAGGTGCGGAAAATGTAGTTGTTGCCCTGGCGGGTGAAGGCCGCCGCCTCGCCGCCCACGATCTGCGGCACGGCGGCGCGCTGGGTGATCTGCATGGAAGCGCTGATCGGGCCGGAGAAGATCGGCCCCAACACGACATAGGCGTCCTCGTCCACCGCGCGCTGCACGGCGGCGCGGGTGGCGCCGGGGTTGGTCTGGCTGTCGTAATGGATCAGCTCGATCTGCTGGCCAAGGATGCCGCCCTTGGCGTTGATTTCCGCTACTGCCAGATCGGACCCGTTCTTCCAGTTGGTTCCGGCGGGTGCACCCGGCCCCGACAGCTCGATCACATCGATCAGCTTGACGGTCCCGGCCAAGGCCGAAACGGTCATGGTGGCGGTGAGGGCGACGGCGGCGGCCATGGTCTTGAACAGCATTGTGATGTCCTCCCTTGGGTGTTTTTTGGGTCGCGGTGTGGTGTGTGAAACAGGCAATGGATCAAACCGATGAATCAGGCTGGAATGGCGGCCAGCACCCGTTGCGGGTCGGCCTCCACCCCGAAAAAGCGCAGGAGCGGGGCGATCTGGTGGTCAAGCATCGCGCGGCCCGGCTGGATCGGGTGGCCCAGCCCCTGGGCCGCGCGCAGCAGCGGCGTCACCGGCGGTTTCATGATGGCGTCGGCTACCAGCGCGCCGGGCGGCAAGCGGGCGGGATCAAAGGGCAAGGGGTCGTCCACCCGCAGGCCGCAGGGGCTGGCGTTGATCGCCAGATCGCAGCCGTCCGGCGGGTGATCGGCGCTCGCCAGGGTCAAGGAGACCGCCGGATGCAGCGCCGCCAGACGCTCCAGACAGGCCCCGGCGCGCGCCGGATCCAGATCGGTCAGGCACAGCGCGGCCACTCCGGCTTCGCACAGGGCCACTGCGATGGCCGCCCCGGCCCCGCCGCTGCCGACCAGCCACACCCGTCGCCCTGCGGGATCAAACCCGCGCGCCCGCAAGCCCTCGACGAAGCCCAGACCATCCACCATGTCGGCGGTCAGCGCGCCATCGGCCTCCACCCGCAGCAGGTTGGCCCCGCCCGCCGCCCGCGCCCGGTCGCTGACCCGGTCGGCGCAGGCCAGGGCGTCGGGCTTGTGCGGGATCGTCACCGACAGGCCGCCAAGGTTGCGCACGCGGCGCAGCCCGTCCAACGCCGCCCGCAGATCGCCGGGGTGCACGTCCAACGCCAACCAGACCGCGTTCAGGCCGAGTGCGGCGAAGACCGGCGGCATGATCCGGGGCATGCGGATTTGCGCCACCGGGTGGCCGATGGTGAAAAACAGCCGGGTTGACCCGTCAAAGGGAAGAGTTTGTTCCATCGGTCCGCCCCTCACCCGACCAGCGTGTCGAAGGTGCCGGGCTGGCTGGACGCGGCCATGCGGATGGGGGCGTTGGCCGCGCCATACTGGTCGTACCCGCCGCGCCGCTCCACCAGTTCGAAGAAGAAACGGCCTTGGAACGGCTGGGTGTAGAGCTGAAAAAACTCCCCATCCCCCTGGCGGTCATAGAGGATGTTCAGCCGCGCCATCGTCGCCAGCAGATCGTCATCCAGGTCGAAACGGGCGGCGAGGTCGTCGTAATAATTGGCCGGGATCGCCAGAATCTCCACGCCGTTGGCGCGCAGGCGCTCCGCCGCCGCGAACAGATCGGCGGTTTCCAGGGCGATGTGATGCACCCCCGCCCCCAGATAGGTCGACACCGACCGGGCGGCCCCGGTGTTGCGCCCGCTGGCGATGTTCAGGGGGAAACGCACCCGGCGGCGGTGGTCGGAAATCGCCCGGCTGCGCACCAGCCCGAAGGGATCGGCCAGCGTGACGACCGGCTCCGGCTCCATGTCCAGCACGGTGCGATGGAACAGCACGGCCGAATCGAGCGCGCCTTCCGGCAGCACCTGGGCGATGTGGTCGATGCGGTGGGCGGTGGGCGTGGGGAGCGCGTCGCCAGTCTCAAGCCGGAAGTCGGTCTCGAAATCAATCGAGCCATCGGCGCGGCGGCGGGTGAAATAGACCAGCTCGCCGCCAACGGTGCGAATGCCGGGCAAGGACAGTTCGTTCGGGCCAACGCGCCCCTCGAAACGGTGGCAGCCGAAGGCTTCGGCCCGGCCCACCGCGCGCAGCGGATCGTCCACCTCATAGGCGATGGCGCAGACCGACGCACCATGCAGCAGGTAATAGGAATGGGCGGTGGAGTGGGCTTCGGCGTTCAGGACAAAGCGGATGTCGCCCATCCCGTACAGATCCACGTCCTTGCTGCGGTGGCGGCCCAGACGGTGGAAGCCCAGGCGCAGCAGATCGGCGGCGAGCGCGGCTTGCGTGGCGTGGTTGACGGCGAACTCGACGAAGGCGACGCCGTCCAGCCGCGCCGGGGCGGGCGGGTCGAACAGCTCCACCCGGCGCGGCGCGGGGCGATGGGACGCGGCGTCCGCCCGGCGCGCCTCCTCCAACCGCCGCGCCCGCTCCTCCACATGCAGCAGGGAGCGCATGGCGTCCTTGGCGGTCTGGCGGGTCGGGGCGCTGCGCAGGGAATCATTGAAGATCTCCAGCGACAGCGGGCCGGTGTAGCCCGCGCGCAGCACCGCGTCGGTGAACGCGCCGACGTCGCGCTCCCCCTGCCCCGGCAAACAGCGGTGATGACGGCTGAGCATCAGCGTGGCCATGTCCAAACGGGGCGCGTCGGCCAGTTGGACGAAGAAAATCCGCTCGCCCGGCAGATCGGCGATGCCGCTCCAGTCGTGGGGCAGCGCCAGCGTGTGGAAGCTGTCGAGGATCAGGCCGAGATGGGGGTGGTCGGCGCGCTCCACGATCCGCCACGCGTGATCGAAGGTGGAGACATGGGTTCCCCAGGCCAACGCCTCGTACCCCAGCCGCAGCCCGCGCGCGCCGGCCCGTTCGGCCATCGCCCAAAGCTGTTCGGCGGCCAGACCGTCGTCGTTGATGGCGTAGGGTTCGACGTTCGAACAGACCAGCATCAGCGGCGCGCCCAGTTCCTCCATCAGGTCCAGCTTGCGGTCCAGGCGGCGCAACACCCGGTCAAACCCGGCGCGATCCACCCCCTCGGCGTTGCGGAAGGGCTGGAACAGTTCGATGGTCAGGCCCAGATCGGCGGCCATGTCGCGGATGTCGCGCGGGCGACCGGGAAAGCCGGTCAGATCCGGTTCGAAAATCTCCACACCGTCGAAGCGGGCCGCCGCGATGGCTTCCAGCTTTTCCGGCAGCGTGCCGCTGAGCGACACGGTGGCGATGGACCGACGCATGCCCCGACCTCCCCGTGGCGGGCCGCGACGGCCCGTTCATGAGGGTGCAGTATCGAGACGAAACCATCCGCCGGATAGCTGCCGGGCGTCACATTGCGACATGACGAAAGTCACTATCGCCGATCATTTGCCTCTCAAGCGGTTTTCCCTGTGCCATCAGGAGAGGACGGTCGCCGGATCGGTGTTGCCGCCGCACAGGATCACGCCGACCCGCTCACCCGGCGCAACCTGATAGCGCCCGCTGGTCAGCGCCGCCAGCGCGGTGGCCCCACCCGCTTCAGCGATCAGGCGCATGTCCTGCCACAACCAACGCTGCGCGGTGCGGATGTCGTCGTCCTCGACCAGCAGATTGGCGTGGAGATGGGCTTGCGCCAGGGCGAAGCCGTGATCGCCGATGCGGCGCGCGCCCAGTGAATCCGCCGCGATCCCGTGCACCTCGACCTCGACCGGATGACCCGCCGCCAGCGCCCGCGCCAGGGTGGGGGTGCCGCTGCTCTCCACCGCGACCACGCGCACGCCATGCGGGGCCAAGGCGGCGAGGACGCCACCCAGAAGACCGCCACCGCCGACCGCCACCAGCACGCTGTCCAACCCGCCAAAACCGTCGGTCCCTGTGGCCTGCGCGAGGAATTCCGCCGCGACCGTTCCCTGACCGGCGATGACCAGCGGGTCGTCATAGGCGTGGAGGAACCGCGCGCCGGTGTGCCGCTGGTGCTCGACCGCCGCGTTGTAGGCGTCGGCGTAGACGCGGCCCACCCGATGAACCGAGGCGTTGCAGCGGAGCAGACGATCCACCTTCACCTGGGGTGCGGTTTCGGGAACGAAGATCGTGGCCGGGTGTCCCAGGCGCAAGGCGGCATTGGCCACCGCCGCACCATGGTTCCCGCCCGAGGCCGTGACCACACCCGCCGCCGGAACCGGGGCCGCCAGCATGGCGTTGAGTGCGCCCCGCGCCTTGAAGGAGCCGGTGCGCTGCGTCACCTCCAGCTTGAAGAGAACGGACGGGGGGAAACCACCCGCCCGTTCCGCCGGGGCGATCACCGGCGTGTGGCGAATCCAGGGGCGGATGCGGGTGTGGGCGGCTTCAACATCCGCGTGGTTTGGCAACGTCATCCCGTTGATTCCTGGTTTGGGGGCTGGGCAATCGGGGCGACGTTACGCTTCTGGACCGGCGTCAGGATTGTACGGATGTGCAGAAGGTTGTGAATTGTCCGGGCGTGATGCCGAACCCCTTCTTGAAACGGCGCGCGAGATGGCTTTGGTCGGTGAAGCCGCAGGCGACCGCCACCTCCGCCGCTGGCATGCCGACGGCCAGCCAGTGGCGGGCCTGCCGCAGGCGCGCGTCCATCAACCAATCGTGAAGACCCAACCCGTAATGCTGGCGGAACCGGCGCGACAGAACGAACCGGCTGGTGCCAACCGCCGCCGCCAAGCTGGCCAGGGTCCAGGGTTCCGCCAAGTCCTGCCGCATCATGTCCAGGACACGCGCCAACAACCTGGGCGTGACCCGCGTCAATGCACCATCGTTCGCTTCGGTGCCGCCCGTCGTGACGATTTGGCCGATCAGTCGCGCCAACGTGGCGTCGAACTGGAACGGATCGCGGTGGTCCCAGGCGGTGAAGACGGCGCGGAGCGACCGGGCGATCTCCGGGTTGCGGCGAACCGGGGATCGTCCGGGAATCCCCATTTGCCCGGCGGCACCGGTCCACAGCGCCAGGGGAATCAGGATCTGGCGGTAGGCATAGCCCGCCGCGTCCATCGCACCGCCATCATGGAGGGTATCCGGGGGCAGGATCACCAGATCCCCCGCCCTGGCCTGTTGCGGACGCCCGTCGCAGCGGAAACGGTAGCGACCCGATTCGATCAAGGCGATGTGGACGTCGGGATGGGCGTGCAGGGGAAAATGATGATCCCGGTAAAAGGCGTGACACAGCTCCACACCTTTCCAAGCGCCGTTTGGTCTCCAGGCGGTCAAGCGATTGTGCAGCGCTGTGTCGGGTCTCTTCGGTGTCATGCGGCGTTCCCGTTGGTTACGGCGCTTGCGACCGCACAAACACCAGCAACCGGATGTCGCGGTCGGGGACAAAATCCGTGATTGTGGATTCAAAGGTGGTCGGGCCGGTTTTGGTCAGGCCGTTCCAGCACAGCGACACCAGATTGTCCGGCGCGCCCTTGTCGATGGTCAGGTGAAAGCGGCCGATGGGGCCGCGCCAGTTGCGGGCGGTGGTGACGATGTATTCGATCTCCGCCGCGCTGTAGGGCATGGCGGGCGGCGGATGCTTGGCCTGTGCGGCGGCGAGCGTGCGGCGGGTGGCGGCGTCCAGGCAATAGCGGTCGCCGCTCGGGTCCGGGCGGTCCCCCAGGTAACGCCCGACCGCCTTGCGACCGTCAATCGACGCGACCCGACCGATCAGGGCGGTGCCGACGAAGGGGCGGTAGACGTGGCGCACGCGCACATCGCGCCCCGGCGGGAAAATCTGCCGCCAGTGATAGCGGGCGCGCAACCGCCATTGCGGGGTGTTGTCGTCCTCCCCCGCCTGGATCAGGCCATCGGCGCGCAGGCGGGCCAGGGCGGCGGGATCCAAGGTCTTGGCGATCTGGTCGTAGGCACCGGCTGCCCAGGGAACCAGCGCCAGCGCCCCGGCCGCCGCCACCCGGTCCGTCACATCCCGCCCCTTGAAGATCGCCCGGCGCTCCAGGGCGGGTTGCACCGGTTGATCGTCGATCCACAGGCGGAACCCCAGAAAATCATCGACTTGCTGGGGAAAGCCCCAAGCCGCTTCGGTCAGGCCGCGCGACAGGTCGATGTCCGGCAGCGGGAACGCCACCAGCGTGTCCACCGGTTTATCGGTGACGTTGCGGAACACATAGGACACGCGGATTTCGTCCAGCCCGATGCGCAAATCCTCCGACCGCATCTCAATCGCGTCGGTGCGGGCCAGTTCGATGCCGCCGGTGCCAAGAAAGCCGGTGCTGTCGTTTGCCAGGGCCGGGCCGCAGCCCAGCAGGGCCAGAAGCCCCCACACCGCCGCCCGAACGCCCAATCCGTTGATCCTCGCGTTGCCAACCATCGCGCCGCCCCGTTCGCCGTCCTGATCCCCCCGCTTGTACCGCATCACCGGGACAGCGGCCACGGGTGTTGGAAAAAGCACGCGCGGCCCGGCGGAAGCCATCAGGCTTTGGGCGCGCGCACGGCCTTCACCGCCAGTTCGGTACGCGATTGGACACCCAGCTTGTCCATGATGCGGCTGACGTAGTTCTTCACCGTGCCTTCGGCCAGGAACAGGCTGGCGGCGATTTGCCGGTTGCTCTGCCCCTGCGCGATGAGGTCGAGGATGGCGCGCTCCCGCTCCGTCAGGTCGGACAGGTCGGGCAGCGCCGCGCCGCTGGGCAGGTCGACCGCGCGCGACCGCCGCAGCTCCTCGAACAGCTTGCGGGCGATGTGGGGCGAGATGCGGGTTTCGCCGCGCATCACGCCACGGATGGTGTCGAGGATCT
This sequence comes from Azospirillum griseum, assembly GCF_003966125.1. Lineage (GTDB taxonomy): Bacteria > Pseudomonadota > Alphaproteobacteria > Azospirillales > Azospirillaceae > Azospirillum > Azospirillum griseum. The sequence continues at coordinate 27,596 of NZ_RXMA01000035.1, read as the reverse complement.
CGGTTTCCGAGGCATCTTTCAGCAGATAGGCGGCGGCCCCGGCGGAAATCGCGCCGAACACCAGATCGTCGGTGTCGAAGGTGGTCAGGACCACCACCTGCGTGCCGGGAAATTCCGACAGGATGAGCTTGGTCGCCGCTATCCCGCCCAGGCGCGGCATCTGGATGTCCATCAGCACCACGTCGGGGCGGAAACGGCGGCACAGCTCCACCGCCTCCGCGCCATCGGGGGCCTGCCCGACGATCTCGATGTCGGGTTCCAGCGACAGCAGGTTGGCGAAGGCGCGGCGGATCAATTGCTGATCCTCGGCGATCACGATGCGGATCGGCGTCATCACGGGGTCCGGTTCCATCAGGTCATCCAGGAAAGGCGCGTCGCCGTCGTCGGTCAAGATCCCTTGCAAGCGTCTCGACGGCCAACCATCGCTTGTGCTTCATGGTCCCCATCCTTCCGCTGATCCCAGCATGCGCCCAAAACGGCCAGACGCGACACTGACGAAAGACACGGAGCGCGCATGACGAACGTCACTTTCGAACGCGACAACCGCCACCCGCTGCTCGCGCGGTTGCGCCGTGTGCTGCGCGCGCTGGATCCGCGCTGGCGGTTGGCGGCGGCCATTGGCTGGTCGATCGCACTGGTGTCGCTGGCGGTGGCGCTGTTCGTCGGTTTCTGGACGATGCGGGACGCGCGTACGGCGCTGGAGCGGGAAATCGGCCTGCTCTACGCCACCCACGCCCAGCGGCTGATCGACACCATCGACACCAATCTGGCCGGACGGCGGGAGTGGGTGGCGGCGTCGGCCACGTTGATCGGTGTGCGCGACGGCGCGCTGGGCGGACCGGAGGCCGACCGAGCGCTGCGCGACCTGAAAGGCGCGCTGGGCGAGATCGAGTGGGTGGGGATCATCGACCTGAGCGGCACCGTGGTCGCCGGGACCGACGGCATCCTGGTCGGGCAATCGGTGTCGGCCCGGCCCTGGTTCACCGGGGCGTTCCTGGGGCCGTACATCGGCGACGTGCACCGCGAATTGCTGCTCGACCGGCTGCTGCCGCCGCTGCGCAACGGCGAGCCGCGCCGCTTCGTCGAGCTGTCGGCCCCGATCCACGACCGCGCGGGCAACATCCGGGGCGTGCTGGCGGTGACGCTGGGCTGGAGCTGGATCGAAGCCTTGCAGCGCGGCACGCTGGCGACGCTGAAGGACCGACCGGGGGCGGAGGTGCTGTTGCTGGGCATCGACGGCACGGTGCTGCATGGGTCCGACCACACGCCGCGCGGCGGGCGGGTCGATCTGTCGGCCCTGCCCTTCGCCACCGGCCACAGCGTGGAGGACGGGCGGTTGAGCGGGCTGGCGCGCAGCGGCGGCTTTGCCGATTTCCCCGGCCTGGGGTGGAGCGTGATGGTGCGCGAGCCGGTCGCCACCGCGTTCCGCACCGCCGACCGCGCGTCGGTGTCGATCTTCACCGCCATCGCGCTGGGCGGGCTGGTGGCGACGCTGGCCAGCGTGGTGATCGCCAGCGGCATCATGCGCCGCCTGCAACGGCTGGCCGAGGCCGCCGACGCCCTGCGCACCGGGCGCACCACCGGCTTTGTCGGCCCGCGCGGACGGGACGAGGCCGGACGGATCGGCCGGTCCATCGCCTCGCTGGTCCACACGCTGCAACAGGCCAACGCCGACCTGTCGAGCATCAACGAGCGGTTGGACGCGCGGGTGGAGGAGCGGACGCGCGAGATCGAACGCCTGAGCCACGAAACCCGCGCGGCGGCCATCGTGCGCGAACGGCTGCGCATCTCCCGCGATCTGCACGACACGGTCGCCCACACGTTGCTGGGCCTGCTGACCCAAATCCGCCTGATCCGCAAGCTGGTGGAGGTCGATCCCTCCCGCCTGCCCGACGAGATCCGGCGGGCGGACGAGGCGGCACAGGAGGGGTTGGCCCACGCCCGCAGCGCCGTGTCGCAACTGCGCTACTCGCCCGTGCGCGACGACGGCTTCGGCCCGGCGCTGGCGCGGCTGGTCGCCCAGATCCAGGACCGCACCGCCTCCATCCTGAGCCTGAAGGTGGCCGAGGCGGCGGACGCGATGACCGGCCAGACCGCCGAAACCCTCTATCGGATGATCGAGGAGGCGTTGCGCAACGCCGTCCGCCACGCCAACGCGCCGGGCATCGCCGTGACGGTGGTGTGCGGGGAGGAACGCGACGGTGAGGCACCGGGGCTGGTCGTGACCGTGCGCGACGACGGCGACGGCTTCGACCCGCTGGCCGATCAGGCCAACCATTTCGGCCTGCTGGGCCTGCGCGAACAGGCCGACCTGATCGGCGCGGCGCTGAGCGTGGAGAGCGCCCCCGGCGCGGGGACCCGTGTGACGATCCGGCTGGAGCGCGCTCCGTAAACGGTATTCCTACCCCGCCGCTCCCCGCCGTTCCGGCCCGTGCCAGCGGACCAAAGGGGTGAGCGCGGCGGCCACCGCATCCGGTTGCAGCGGCCCCGCCCGCGCCAGCAGCCCGGCAAGATGCCCAACGGCGAGGCTGGCCCCGCCCGCGCGCGGCGGCGTGTCCGCCGTTTCGCCCCACGGGCGCGGGCAGGCCCCATAGGCACCAGGCAGGCGCGACAGCTCCCCCACCCCGCAACGGGCGTCGCCCGTCACCGCGATCACGCCGGGGTAGGCGGCGGGCCAGACCGGGCCACCGCGCGCCGGACGGGCGGCGAGCAGCAAAAGCCCGGCCTCGCGCGCCTCGGCCACCGCCGCCGCCAGCACGGCGCGGTCGGCGGGCAGGCCAAAGCTCATGACCGCCAGGACCGCCCCCTGCCCCACCGCCCAGCGCAACCCGGCGGCCACCACCGCCGCCGAACAGGTCGGCGCGTCGGCGAAGATCTGGGCGTCGAGCAGCGCGGCGTCGGGAGCCAGCGCGTGGACGATGGCGGCGACGGCGCCGCCATGGCCAACCCGGTCGGGGTGCGGCGGAACCTCCACCACCGCATCATCGGCCAGGGCGAAGGCGGCGCGCGCGGCGACGGGCAGACCGGGCGGCACGCCGCTGTCGAGGAGGGCGACGCGCATCAGGCCGCCTCCGCCGCCGCGACCGGGTGCAAACGGCCATCCTCCAGGCGATAGACGGCGTCGCAACCGACCAGCGCCTCCGCCCGGTGGCTGATGACGATCCGGGTGCAGGGGGTGCCCGCGTCGGCGGCGAACAGCCGGTCGATGGCGGCGGTCAACCGGGCGGCGGAGTCGGCGTCCAGCGCCGAGACCGGCTCGTCGAGCACCAGCAGGTCGGGGCGGCGCAGCAGGCAGCGGGCCAGCGCGATTCGCTGGCGTTGCCCGCCCGACAGAGCCGACGCCCAGGCCCCGACCGGCGTGTCCAGCCCTTGCGGCAAACGGTCGAGCCAATCGGCCAGTTGCGCCGCCGCCACCGCCGCGCGCAGCGCGTCGTCTGCAAGGTCGGGCATGCCAAAGCGCAGATTGTCGGCGACGCTGCCGGGGAGCAGCGGCGCGTCCTGCCCCAGCACCGCCACCCGGCCGCGCAGGGCGGCGGGCGACAGGTCGCGCAGATCGACGCCGTTCAGGCGGATGCGCCCGCTGTGCGGATCCTCGTGCCGGTGCAGCAGATCGACCAGCGTCGATTTCCCCACCCCCGACGGGCCGAGGATGCCGATCTTCGCCCCCGCCGGAACGGCCAGCGACAGACCGCGCAGCACCGGCGACGCCGGGTCCGGGCCGAACGTCACCCCCTCTGCCGACAGGGCGAGCGGGCCGGGCGGCAGGTCCAGCGGCTGGGCGGGCGGCGACACCGCCGGGCGTTCGCGCCACAGCTCGCCCACCCGGTCCAGCGACACCCGCGTGCGCTGGGCCGCCGTGACCAGCCCCAGCAGGCTTTGCACCGGCCCGCTGGCCCGCCCGAGATAGGCGGTGAAGGCGATCAGCGCGCCCAGGCTCATGCCCCCCTCGATCACCCGCAACCCGCCCCACAGGAACACCGCCGCCGTGCTGGCCGAGGCCATCAGCCCCGGCACGCCGCCGGTGACGAAGGACACCATCTGTTGCCGCAGCACATGGCCGAGCAGGCTGTGATTCAACCCGGCAAGGCGCTGCGCCTCCTGCGCCTCCGCCCCCACCGACTGGATCAGCTTCATGGCGGACAGCCGTTGCACGCAAAAGCCGCTGACCGCCGCCGTGCCGTCGCGCACCGCGCGGGTGGTCCGATCCACCCAGGGGCGGGCGGCGCGCAGAAACAGCACCTGCCCCGGCAGCAGGACAAAGGCGATGATGGTCAGCGCCGGGTCGATCAACGCCATCAGCGCCACCGACCCGGCCAGGGTGAACAGCGCGTTGACCGCCGACAGCGGCCCATCGACGGTGAAGCGCTGCACCTCGGCCAGATCGCCGTCCAGACGGCTCAGCACGTCGCCCGCCGACCAGCGGGCGTAAAAGCGCGGCGGCAGGCGCTGCAAATGGCCGTACAGGCTTTCGCGCAAGCCGAACAGCACCCGCGCCGACGCCCGCGTGTAAATCCAGCGGTTGACCCCGCCCAGCAGATTGGCGAGCAGCCCCACCCCGACCATCGCCAGCGCCAGCGTGACCAAGGTTGACGCGTCGCGCGCCAGCAGCCCGTCATCGACGATGCGCTGGGTCAACCAGGGCTGCGCCAACCCAACCGCCGCCGCCACCAGCGACAGGCCAACCGACGCCAGCAGCGCGCCCCGCTGGGGCCGAACAAAGGACCAGACCCAGCGCAGCGGGGCGGTGTCGGCGGGCAGATCGGGCGGGCGGGCAGGCATTGGCGCGTCGGTCACGCCGGGCCGTGGAACGGGCGAATGGAACGTTTGAAACACCGTGCAACGTTTTTCAGGACACTGTTCCACGGGTGCACGCGTCGGCTGGTTGGGGGTGGCATGGCGGGGCCTCCGTGACTATTCGGGTAATTATTCCTAACCGAAGGCGGGATGAGCGGCAAGGATGGGTAAAAAGGGGCGCGGGACCGTCAGCGGGAAGACAGCCCGGTCGTCGGCAAAGTCTTGAGGGGGTAAGGGCGGAGCAAAGCCTCCGCCGGGATCCCCCATTCGCGGTGGAGCTTCCACGCCTGCTCCAAGGTGAGGTGTCGGCGGCGGTTCATCACTTCGGAGGCCCGTGATTTGGAGCCGATCACGCGGGCGAGATCCTGTTGCGTGAGGCCGCGCGCCTCCATCCGCTCACGCAGCGCGTCGGGGGCGTCGGGGGCCTCGATGGGCCAATGTTTGGCTTCATAGTCACCGATGACGAGCGCCAGAAGATCAAAGCGGTCGGCCTCCGGTGTGCCCGGCTCCGGTTCCCGCTCGAAGTAGGCTTCGATGTCCGCCAAGGCTTTGTCATAATCGGCCTCGGTCTTGAGGGGCCGGATGTCCGTCGTCATGTCACGTTCTCCGCGTCAATCGCGTCATACTCTTTGTGCGTCCCGACAAACTTCACGAGCACGCGCTGAAACCGGTAGGACGCATGGACGATCAGCCGGTACTTGTTGCCGCCGATGTCGAAGATGATGCGGTTGTCGGCGACAAAATCCACCGCGTTCCCGAATTCGGCCTTCACGTCCTCCGGCCCCTTCCACGCCGCCGCTTTGACCCGGCTGAACCAGACGCGCAGGGGCGCTTCCGCCTGGGGGTGGCGCTCCCAAAAGAGCTTCAGCGTTCGGAGCGCGATGATCTGCATAACACTTTTTACCGCGTTCCATATTTGGGAACAAGAGGCGTGTTCCATATTTGGGAACGTTCTGGGAAGCGTTGACGCGATGCGGAGGAGGGGGCGCGGAGGCTGATGGATCCTTGCGGCCCCCTCACCCCAATCCTCTCCCCGGTGGGGAGAGGGGATGGAGGGACGGTCAAGGAAAGGTCAGCGTTTCACCATGCGCAGGGAGGCCACGCCCTGGTCCGGGCAGCCGGGGATTTCGATCTGGCCGATGCGGTCCAGGCTGTCGGGGTGGTAGACGCCGATGTCGCAGGCGGTTCCGCCGACATAGACCTCCTTGCCGTCGCCCGCGATGTTGATGGAGTAGTAGGTGTGCGGCAGATCCACCCGCTTGACCAGCGCGCCGCCCGCCGCGTCGATCTTCGACAATTGGGTGTAGACCGAAAACGCCTCGCCCCGCTTGGCCGGGTTGACGACGGAGGAGAAGATCACCGCGCTGGTGTCCTCGAACTCCTTGGTCGCCACGGTGCCGGAGGCGAGATCGAGCGTCAGCATCCCGGTTTTGAAGGCGCTGGGATCGGTCGGCGGCAGATCGGTGCGGCTGGTGAAATAAGGGGTGGAGAAGACCGCCGCCTGTTCGAACTGCGGCCAGACGTCCAGAATGTCGGGCGGGCCGAAATTGTCGCGCGTCCAGTTCAGCAGCTTGTGGGTGTCGCGGATCGCCCCGGTCTTCGGATCCATGGCGTAGAGATCCCAGCCCAGCGCCCACAGCGTGCCGCCATCCTTGGAAAAGGCCAGGACGGCCACGCGGCGGGGGGCGGGGAACGTGCGCACGGCCTTGGCCCCCACCCCGTCGGCGGTGCGGAAGACGGCGATGCGGGTGTCTTCCACCTTGTATTCGCCGGGCAGCAGGCGAACCGGGGCCTGGAACACGAACAGCTCCTTGCCGTCGGGGCTGATGTCCATGCCGAACATCGCCTTCACCCGCTCGGTCCCGCTGGAGAAATTGGCGCGGAAGACCTCCTTGCCGCTGTCCAGATCGATGCCGGACACGCTGTCCAGGTGGTTGGTGATGACGTAGGCGATCTTGCCGTCGGGCGAGGGCACGATGGTCCCGGGGGCCACCCCGCCGCCGGGGATGCGGTGGATCTTGTCAACCTTGCGCGCCGCCGGGTCGATCACGACCAGACCGTTCGGCTTGACGCCCGTGACCAGATACTCCTTGGCCGACGCCGGAGCGGTGGCGAGCGGCCCGGTGGCGAGCAGACCGACGCCGCACAGGGCGACGGCCAGACGCCGGATGGCCGGGCTTTGACGGACCAGACGCCGGATGCCCAGCCGGATGATGGATGCGTTCATGATGCTTGCGTCTCCCCCGCCGGTCATTTCTTCGGGAACACCGACTGGAGCGCGCGCCAGTCGTTTTGCGCCGAGGCCGCCTTGGCGTTCCAATCGGGATAGGTGTTGATGGTGTCGGGAACCTGGGCGGGCCACCAGCAAGGGTCCGAACAGCCATACAGGTCGGCTTCCATCGGCGCGCACAGCGCGGCGACGCTGCCGAAGGGGTCAACCTCCCACCCCGGATCGAAGGTGGCGGCGCAGCCGACGACCACCTGCATGGCGACGACCTCGTCCATCTGGCCGTTCTCGACCGCCTGATCGACCAGGGTGGCCTTTTTGTTCAAGGGCTTGAGGTGTTTCATGAATTCCCCCTGCGCGGCGCGACGTGCCGTTCGATGAAGCGTGGGTTGGCGACCGTGATGTCGGCGTAGGCGCGGATCCCGAAATCGATCCAGTCGCGCATCAGGTCGCAATAATGGTAGGTCGGGTGCGCCGGATCGGCGTAGCGGGCGTAGGATTCGTGGTAACAGCCGCCCGCGCACAGCTTGCGGATCCAACAGGTTTCGCAATCGGTGCCGGTGCGGTTGGCCATGCCCTCCAGGAACGCGCCCAGGCTGTCCTTGGCGATGCCATCCTCGACGTTGCCATAGGTCGGTTGGGACGATCCGGTGAAGCGGTGGCAGAGATGCAGGTCGCCTTCCTTGTCCACCGCCAGCATCCCCAACCCGGCCCCGCAGGGCAGCGATTTGGTGGTGCCTTCCGACAGGTCGGTCATCAACTGGTGCATGTTGGAAAAGCCGATGTTCTCCCCGCGCTTGGCGGCATCGACATAACGCTGGCCCAGCGCCTTCATGTTGGCGAAGACCTGCGCCAGCTCGTCCCCGTTCAGGTTGAAGGCGGTCATGCCGCCCGAGGTGACGGGGGAGAAACCGACCTCGAAAAAGCCGAGGTCGTGCTTCAGGTGATCGTGGATCGCCTGGACGTCCGTGACCCCGGCGGTCAGCGTCACCCGCGCGCCGATGGGCCGCGAGCGGTAGCGGGCCAGCAGCATCCGCGCCTTGGCCGACACCAGATCATAGGATCCCTTGCCGCTCACGGTCTTGCGGTTGCGGTCGTGCAGCGGCTTCGGCCCGTCCATGCTGATGGTGATGCCGAAGCGGTGGGCGTCGAGCCAATCGACGATCTCTTCGGTCAGCAGCACCGCGTTGGTGGTCAGGGAAAAATCGATGCGCTTGCCGGTCTCGCGGCCCCGCTGTTCGGCGTACTCCACCACCTGACGGATCAGCGGCAGGTTGGTCAGCGGTTCCCCGCCGAAAAAGACGACGTTGACGCTGTCGCGCGCGGCGGCCTCCTGCAACAGCAGATCGACGCTGCGGGCGGCGGTGTCGAACCCCATCCGTTCGCCCTTGGCCGGGGTGGTCAGATCCTCCTTGTAGCAATAGGTGCAGCTCAGGTTGCAGCCGGTGTTGACGTTCAGCACGACGGTGCTGAGGGGAAATTCCTTGATGGAGATCGGGGCCTTGGCCGGGCCGGGCACGCCATCGTCGATGACGCGCAGGGTGATGAGTTCGCGCAGGGTTTCCACCACCAGGGCGGGGTCGGCCACGCCGTCGAAGGCGCGGCGGATGTCGTCTTCACCCACCTGCCCCAACTCGGCGAACAGGTCGATCAGACGGCCGCTGACGGCGTCGAGTTCGAACAGGCCGCTGGTGGGGACGTGGAACAGCATGCGCCGGTCGCCGACCGTCAGGTCGCGCACGTTGTTGCGCGCCAGTTGCAAGGTGCTCATGCGGAATGCTCCGGGTCTGGAGGCCAGAAGGGGACTTCGGCGGGTCGATCAGCGGGACGGGTCAGCGGATCGGCGGATCGTTCCAGCGCTGCACCGTGCTGATGAGGCGGCCGTCGCCCGTCAGCGTGGCGGCCCCGTCCTTGACCGTCGCCACCACCTTCAAATCACCGATGTTGTTGGTGCCGAAGGCGCGCTGCGGGTTGGGACCGGCGAGCGCCGGGGCGAACAGGCCCGACGGGCCGATGGTTCCGGCGAACTTCACATCCTCCATCAGCTTGGCCGCTTCGTTGAACGGCTCCAGCGTCCAGGCGGCGGGCAGCGCGCCGACGCGGATGTCGTCCGCCGTGCCCGGCTTGCCGTCCGGCCCGTTCAGATAGCCGATGGCCTCGAACTGGGCCGACACCGGGGGCGTGGCCCCGCCATTGCCGCCGACCCGCGCGATGGTGAAGGCCGGTTCGACCAGGACGCTGTCCAACGCGGCGTAGACGGTGAAGCCGCCGCCCTTGGCCTTGCCGACGCTGACCGTGCGCGCGCCGGGGGCGGCGTTGGCGGCGGCGGCGACCTCGACCACGGCGGCGGTGGCGCTCTGCGACAGCGTCTTGACGGTGACGCCGGGGCCGAAATCGACCGGGCCGCCGTCCAGCCCGCTGCCCCACACGGTGACGCGGGCGCTGGTCCCGGTCTTCACATGCTCCTGGCTGAAGCCCAGGATCGTCGGGGCGGTTCCGGTGCGCACGGCGGTGACGGTGGCCCCGACCTCGTCATGGTCGGGCAGGAACCAACGGCCGCTCAGGCTCTGGCCGTCCTTGGACGCGGCGAAGACCTCGCGCACCTCCTGCCCGCCCAGCGTCGCGGTCCCGCGCCATTCATAGCCGGTGTAGACCAGGGCCTTGCCGGTCCCGCTCAGCGGCTTTCCGCCCGCGTCGGTCAGGTCGTAGCGGACGCTGTAGCCGTCGCGCTCCACCGCCACGGTGGCGGTCCCGCCGTAGCGGCCCAGGCCAGGGCGGTGGCCGGTGACGGCCCAGACGCCCGCCAGATCGGGCTTGGCCGCCTGTTGCCAATCCGCCCATTCCTTGGTCTTGAAGGGGAATTTCTGGCCCAGGACCTGGGGCGTCTGGGTGGAGGCGATCTCCCACCATTTGCGGTCGCGGCCCTGCAACGAATATTCGATGGAGGGGAATTGACCGAGGTGGAAATTCGCCAGCCGCTTCCATTCGTCGGCGTCGCGCCGTTGCAGGCCGAAACGGGCGGCGCTGTGGCAGCGGGCGCACATCACCGACAGATCACCGTCGGCGATCGGCGTTTCGACGACGGCGGGCAGGCGTTCCAGGATGTAGCGGTACGGGGCCGTTTCCTCCGGGGCCAAGCCCTGGCGGGCCGACAGATAGGCGACCAGGGCGCGGCTGTCCTCCGGCGACAGGTTGGCGCTGTGGATCTGGTTCATGCGGAACAGCGTCATCGTCCAGCCTTCCGGCGTTTTGCGGACGTGATCGATGCGGTGCAGGCTGCCGTCGGCCTGCCGTTCGTGGCAGGTGGAGCAGCGTTCCGTGATGATCTGCTTGGCGTTGCCCTCGTCCGGGCGGGGCGGTTCGGCGGCCCAGGCGCCGGTCCCGATCAGCAGCGTTCCGGCCAAGCCGCCGGTCAAAAGCCCTGCCCGCCTGCGGCGGCGCTGTGGTCCGTTCATGCGACGCATCCCTCTGTTCTCCCCCTTTTTTGTCAGCCGGTCGGCAGGCCGCCGCCGGACACTCCGTCTTGCAGGAAACCGTTCTGGCGCAGCCACAGCAGCGCCGCCCCCACCGGGGCGGGCGGCTGGCCGACGCGCCGGGCGACCGCCGATGCGGTGTCATCCGATGCGGCAAAATCCGTTGGCGATGGGTGATCGGCCAGCAGCCGCAGCAGCGGGGCCAGCTCCACCCCCTCGATGGTCAGAACCCCGCGCGGCAGGCGCGGCGTGACCAGCACCTCGCGTTCCACCACACGGTCATCGACGACGACCGGCTGGACGCGGCGGCCATGGACCACGGGAGCGGGGGCGTCCGCCGAATCGTCCGGCCAGGCAGACCGGTGCGCCCAGAAGGGGCGATCCGCCCAGCGCTCCTCCATCCGGTAAAAGGCCCGGCCCACCGCCGCCGCGTGGTGGAACAGCTCGGCGCTGCGTTCCTCGACGAAACGGCGGACGAGCGGCAACGCCTCCGGCCCGTCGCGCAGGGTGGTGAGCGCGGCCAGGGCGGCAAAGGCGCTGCCGACGGCGCTGTGCACGCCATGCCCCGACAGCGGATCGCTGGTGAAGGCGGCGTCGCCCACCCGCAGCCAATCGGCCCCGACCAAGCCGCCGCGCAGCACCGCCGTGGCGTCGCGGGCGCTGGCCTCCCCCTCCGGCGCGCAGTAGGCCAGCCACTCCACCGCCTCCGGTACCCGCAACAATTGGGTGGCGTGGAAGGCCGACAGGCGGTGGCGGGGCGGGACCGACCCGGCGTCCACGACGATCTGCGCCAGCCGCCGCCCGTCGGGGGCCGCCGCCATCCAGGCCCAGCCGTCGGCGAAGGACACCGCCGCGCTTGCCGCCGGAACCGGCGGGCCGCGAAACACCCGCGCCACCGCCACCGTGCGCGGGCCGCAGGCGTCGGTCAGGCCGGTGGCGGGTGCCCGCCGCCCGCGCGCCTCCACCAGAACACCGGCGCTGGCGAGCGGGGTGTCGTGGGCGTCGAACGCGGTCCAGCCGCCCCGCTCCCCCCGGCGCAGCGTGGCGACCGTGGCCTCGATCACCCGCACCCCGGCGGCGCGCGCGTCCTGCCACAGCGCGGCGTCGAAACGGGCGCGGTCGACCAGATGTTCGTGATTGAGGGCGGAGATCCGGCCGTTCCACCCGGCGCGGCGCGGGGCGGCGTCCCCAGCCACCCCCACCGCCGCCGTGCAGCCCGCCCGTTGCAAACCGACGATGACGCGCGGCGACAGCCCTTCCCACGCGTCGGCCCGCCGCGCCGCGACCACCGCGACCGACCAGCCACGCGCGGCCAGAAGACGCGCCAAGGCAACGCCCGCCGGACCGGCTCCGAGTATCATCGCGTCGGTGTTCGCCCCCATGAAAGGCCCTCCGCGCTCCGTCGTTGAATGAGGAGGTGAGTGTGGGGCGACGGTTCGGCCGCGATCTATCCGCTATGCGAAATACAATCCCCCTCTTTAAAATTTTGCGTCAGCCCCCATATCTTCCGCCCACGCGGTGAAAAACAGGCGGGTTGCCTGCCCTTTTTTCGATCACAGACCAGTTGCGGCCTGCTTACTTTTTGGAATATCCATGTTGATTTTGGCGGATTTGTCGGCACCCCAGCGCTTTGACTGAGGCTGTGTTCTTGGTGTTTTAAAAACATGATTATCTATAATCATAAATTGGACTGACTGGCTGAAAAAATCCAAACGCTGTGCGTTTTGTTTTTAATCTATTCGTGGTTTTAAAACACTCACAAGAACTTGATTTCCATTTGTTTTCGAATTGACTTGAAGTTTTGATGAATCCCTGCTTGCCTGTGTGGGCATTCCGGCCGAAGGGCGCGTGGTTTGGGCGACACACCATGCGACCAGCCGAATGATTATTTAACAAACAATCTTGTTTGACATTGGTCGGGAAAGCGATCCAAATCAGCCCGTCCCCAGACAAACATCTGCACCGCGTTTGACCGACGTCCGCCAGCGTGCGCGCCTCGTCGCGCGCCTTGCCACCGGGAGCCATCGACGATGAACAGCCAGCCAGCGATCCGGGTGGTGCAGGACACCGCAGCGGACGTCAGCGAGCAGGAGCGGGCCTTGCAGGGGTGGACCCAGCATTACAGCCAGTTGGAGGCCGGGCGCTTCACCGGGCGCTTGCGCGAAATCGACGCGCCCGGTGTCCGCCTGATCCACGAAACCACCAACCTGCGCCTGCACCAGCACACCGCCCCGCCGCCCGACAGTCTGGTGCTGGGGGTGCCAAGCCTGGAGTCGGCCCCCGCCCGCTTCGAAGGCCAGACGGTCGGGGCGGGGGACGTCATCCTGTTCCGGGGAGCGCGGCTGTGCGATTTCCTGTGCTATGGCCCGATGTCGATCCTGGCGGTGGCGCTCGACCCCAAACGGCTGCCCGGCCTGCCCGCCCCCAACGCCGAATCGCTGACCAGCGGAACCTTTTCCTCACCCTGGGCCGCCGCCCTGCGGATGGAGCTGGCCTGCCTGCTGGCCGACGAGGCGGCGGGAACGGAGGCGATGCGGCGCACCGGGCTGGTGATGGGCATCCTCGACCGTTGCCACCAGATCATCGACGGCATCGCCAGCGACCGCAACGGCGAGCGGATGATCGGCCCGTCGCAGCGTCAGGCCCTGGTCAACCGCGCCCGCGATTTCGTCGCCGCCCACCCGGACGATGTGCTGTCGGTCGCCCAGATCGCGCAGGGCGTGGGGGTGACGACGCGGATGCTGGAATACAGCTTCGCCGACATCATGGGCATGTCACCAAAGGAATATCTTCGCATGATCCGCCTGAACGCCGCCCGCCGGGCGCTGCGCAGCGCCGACCCCCGCCAGACCACCATCGCCGAAATCGCCATGGATCATGGCTTTTGGCATCTTGGCCGTTTTTCGACCTATTATTTCCAGATGTACGGCGAAAAACCGTCGGACACGCTGAAGCGGCGCGCGCCGGTGCTGGCCTGAGCGGCTGGAGCCGTCCAACAAAATTCATCCGTTCGCATAGCGGATAGATCGCCCCGCCGGGGCTGGGGATACTCCGGGCGCGTTTCCACACGACGCGTGTCGGAAACCGTCCTTCTCCCTGCTCCCGGAACCCATCTGATGTCGGATTTCAAACTGCTGATCGGCGGCCGTCTGGTCGCGGGCGACCTGTCCATGCCGGTGGTGAACCCGGCGACCGACGCGCTGTTGGCCACGGCCCCGCGCGCGTCGGCGGCGCAACTCGACGCGGCGGTCGCCGCCGCCAAGGACGCCTTCCCGGCCTGGAGCGCCCAACCGCTGGCCGACCGCCGCGCCGCCATCCTGCGGTTGGCCGACGCGCTGAACCAGCGGGCCGGGGAGTTTGCCCGGCTGTTGACGCAGGAGCAGGGCAAGCCGCTGGCCGAATCCACCGCCGAAATCGCCTACACCGAAGCCTTTTTGCGGCAGTCCGCCGCGCTCGACCTGCCGGTGCGGGTGGTGGAGGACAGCGACCGCCGCCGGGTGGAATTGCACCGCCGCCCGCTGGGCGTGGTCGGCGCGATCATCCCCTGGAACTTCCCGCTGCTGATCGTCGGCTTCAAGCTGCCGCTGGCGCTGCTGGCCGGAAACACCATGGTGATCAAACCGGCCCCGACCACACCGCTGACCACCTTGCGCTTTGGCGAATTGTGCGCCGACACGCTGCCGCCGGGCGTGGTCAACGTCGTGACCGACGCCAACGATCTGGGCGCGCGCCTGTCCACCCACCCCGACGTGCGCAAAGTGACCTTCACCGGATCGACCGAAACCGGGCGCAAGGTGATGGCGGCGGCGGCGTCCTCGATCAAGCGGATCACGCTGGAGCTGGGCGGCAACGACGCCGCCATCGTGCTGGACGACGTCGATCCCAAGGCGGTGGCGGCCAAGCTGTTCGCCGGGGCCTTCCTGAACGCCGGTCAAGTCTGTCTGGCGATCAAGCGGTTGTATGTGCAGGACCGGATTTACGACGCGCTGACCGCCGAACTGGCCGGGCTGGCGGAGGCGGCGGTGGTCGGCGACGGGCTGGATCCCGATGTGCGGATCGGCCCGCTCCAGAACCGGGCGCAGTACGAGAAGGTACTGGGCTTCCTGACGGACGCCGCACGCGACGGGACCATCATCGCCGGGGGCGCGGTGACGGACCGCCCCGGCTACTTCATCCGCCCGACCATCGTCCGCGACATCCAGGACGGCGCGCGTCTGGTGGACGAGGAGCAGTTCGGGCCGATCCTGCCGGTGATCCGGGTGACGGACGCCGAGGACGCGCTGCGCCGGGCCAACGCCTCCCCCTATGGCTTGGGCGCGTCGGTGTGGTCGTCCGACCCGACCCGCGCGGCGGCGGTGGCCCAGCGGTTGGAGGCCGGAACGGTCTGGATCAACACCCACCTCGATTTCGGCCCGACCATCCCCTTTGGCGGGGCCAAACAATCGGGCATCGGCGTCGAATTCGCCGAAGAGGGGCTGGCCGAATTCACCCAGTTGACGGTCATCAACATGGCGCGGTGACGGGGCGGACGGCCCCTCTGCCCAACTGGGAAGAGGGGCCGCTCCGAACCGATCAACTGCGCAGGCCGGGGGCCTCGTAGCCGGTGCTGGCGACGTATTCGGTGTAGCCGCCGCCATATTGGTGGATGCCCTCCGGCGTCAGTTCCAGCACCCGGTTCGACAGGGTGGCGAGGAAATGCCGGTCGTGCGAGACGAACAGCATGGTTCCTTCGTAATTGGACAGCGCGGCGATCAGCATCTGTTTGGTGTCGAGATCCAGGTGGTTGGTCGGTTCGTCCAGCACCAGGAAGTTCGGCGGGTTGAACAGCATGATCGCCATCACCAGCCGGGCCTTTTCACCGCCCGACAGCACCCGGCATTTCTTTTCCACATCGTCGCCGGAAAAACCGAAGCAGCCCGCCAAGGCCCGCAAGGCACCCTGCCCGGCCTGGGGGAAATTGGCCTCCAGCGACTCGAAAATCGTCTGGTCGCCGTCCAACAACTCCATCGCGTGCTGGGAGAAATAGCCCATCTTCACGCTGCCGCCGACGGTGACGCTGCCGCTGTCCGGCTCCGTCACCCCGGCGATCAGCTTCAGCAGGGTGGATTTGCCCGCCCCGTTGACGCCCATCACGCACCAGCGTTCCTTGCGGCGGATGGTGAGGTCAAAGCCGTTGTAGATGCGGCGGTCGCCATAGCCCTTGTGGACGTTCTTCAGCACGGCGACGTCCTCGCCCGAACGCGGGGCGGGCGGGAAATCGAACACCACGACCTGCCGCCGTTTGGGCATTTCGAACCGTTCGATCTTGTCCAGCTTCTTGACCCGACTCTGCACCTGGCTGGCGTGCGAGGCGCGCGCCTTGAAGCGTTCGATGAACTTGATCTCCTTGGCCAACATCGCCTGTTGGCGTTCGAACTGGGCTTCCTGCTGCTTTTCCTTCAAGGCGCGCTGGCGTTCGAAAAAGGCGTAGTCGCCGGAATAGCTGGTGAGCGTGCCGTCGTCGATCTCGATGATCTTGGTGACGATGCGGTTCATGAACTCGCGGTCGTGCGAGGTCATCAGCAGCGCGCCATCGTATGATTTCAGGAAGCCTTCCAGCCAGATCAGGCTTTCGATGTCCAGATGGTTGCTGGGTTCGTCGAGCAGCATCACGTCGGGCCGCATCAGCAGGATGCGGGCGAGCGCGACGCGCATCTTCCAACCGCCCGACAGGCCGCCGACGTCGCCGTCCATCATCTCCTGGCTGAAGCTGAGACCGGCCAGCACCTCGCGCGCGCGGCCTTCCAGCTCGTAACCGCCCAGCTCCATGAAGCGGGCCTGGACCTCGCCGTAGCGCTCGATGATGCTGTCCATCGCGTCGGCCTGGTCAGGGTCGGCCATCGCCGCTTCCAGCTCGGCCAGTTCGGCGGCGACGACGCTGACCGGCCCGGCCCCGTCCATCACCTCCGCCACCGCGCTGCGGCCGGCCATTTCGCCGACATCCTGGTTGAAATAACCGATGCTGACGTGCTTTTCGACCGACACCTGCCCGTCGTCGGGCGTGTCCTCGCCGTTGATCAGGCGGAACAGCGTGGTCTTTCCCGCCCCGTTCGGGCCGACAAGGCCGATCTTCTCGCCCCGGTTCAGCGCGGCGGACGCCTCCACGAACAGGATGCGGTGGCTGTTCTGCTTGGTGATGTTCTCAAGGCGGATCATAGCGGGTCGGCTTCCGGTGGCAGGGGTGGCCCCTTATGCCACAGCTTCGCCCGCGCGCCAGAGTTTTGCGTTGCGGGGCGGGATCTCAGGCCCGTCCGCAGGGCAATCGCTTGAGCGTGCAAGCATCGTCACGCAAACAAAAATAGACACGGATTACACGGACAAAAGAACGGATTACACGGATCTCTGCCCCCATTCGCCTCACGCGTCCCGTTATGGGTTAGCTCCCGGATCGAAAACAGGGCGGCTCTGAGACACATTCCGCGAAATCCGTGAAAAAATCCGCGAAATCCGTGGCCACTCGTGTTCCGGTCGGGCGCGCAATGCTTCAGGCGAATGCCCTGCCCTGTCCGACATAGGGCTTGTACAGCGCGTCGGTCTGCTGGATGTGTTCGACGAACCAGTCCTTCAGCAGCAGGATCAGGTCCATCCGCAGCATGGTGGTGTTGTCGCCGTCGAATTCGGCCTGAAGCCCGGCCACCTCGCCCGCGAAATAGCGGTGGGCGGCCAGATGCTGGTCCAGGTCGGGATAGCCGCCATCGACCATCAGCGCCTCTTCCCGCGCGAAATGAACGGCGACATAGTCGTTGAGGCTGGCCAGCAGGGCGGACAGCTCCTCCCGGTTGGCGGGGGTGATGCCGCTTTCCAACAGGCCGTTGAACAGCCTCAGCAAATGGCGGTGTTCGTCGTCCAGCACGGGGACGCCGACGCTCATCGTTTCATCCCAGACCACATGATCCATGGATCCACCCTCCCCCTGCGCGCCAAGCCCGCACCGTACCATTGTGGATGACTTGACAGGGATCCTAAAACCGGCAACGGTGCCGACACAAAGCGGCAAATCCCCGCAGGGGGGCCGGTTTTTCCGGCCCCTTGCGCCAGGACAGCCGGTTGCGCGCGGAAGGGGCGGCCCATGGCCATGCAGGATGAAATCGCGGACAAGAAACGGGTGCTCGACAGCGCCCGACCGCTGCCGCAGGACACCGTCCATGATCTGGCCGACTGGTTCGAGGTGGAGTTGACCATCGCGGCGGTGGGGCTGGAGCGCGTGGCCCTGACCCGCAGCGAGATCAAGGCGATCCTGGAGCGCGGAACCCTGCTGCGCCACCGCGCGGTGGAGGAGCAGCGTTTCACCCTGAACCACCGCAGCGCGCTGGAGCTGATGGCCCGCCTGTCCTATGAACCGGCGGGCGTGGTGAACGAGCGCACCATCGCCGCCTTTCACGGCGTGCTGCACCAGGGGTTGGACGACGAGGCCGGGAAGTACCGCAACGCCCCGCCCAAGGACGACGACACCGGCAACGCCCCCGACCCGGCCAAGCTGCGCGTGTCGATGTCGGCCCTGTCGGGCTGGCTGCGCCGCGCCGACCCCGCCCCCGACACCGCGTTCGAGGCTCATCACCGGCTGATGGCGATCCGCCCCTTCAACAGCGGCAACCGCAGCACCGCCCTGCTGCTGTGCAATCTGCTGCTGAACCGCGCGGGTTATCCGCCGGTGGTGGTGCGGGCGGAGGACCGCGACCTGTACAACGATCTGGTCGAACGGGCGTGGTCGGTCGGCGACAAGACGCCGTTCCGCGACCTGATGATGCGCTTCCTCGACCAGAGCCTGGACATTTGTCTGGCCGCCGTGGCCAAGGGGCCGGACGCGCCGACAACCCCGTTCGACGATCCGGCCTGACGGTTTTTGCCGCCTCGGTTCTACCGCAACGCGTCGCGCGACAGCGGCAAGCGCAGGCGTGACGGGCGGTCCGGCCCGCTGTGGATCAGCAGGGTGATCGGCTGTTCGTCCACCCGGCGGGTTTCGCCCGGCTCCGCCCCGGTGCCCGGGTTGATCGGATAGGCGGGGAAACAGGCCCCGGCGAGGCTGAGGCGCAACGCCGAACCGGGAGCCAGCGTGGCGCAGACCGCGCGCAGGCTGATGGTCAGGGGCCGCGTCGGGTCGCCCGGCTCCACCCGCGCGTGGCCGTGGGTCAGCGGCAGCACCCGGCCATCGGGGCGAAGCACCGACAGCACGGCGTTGACGTCGAAGGACGGCGCGTCGGCCTCCACCCACAGATCCAGGGCGACGCGCCCGGCCAGGGTCAACGGCTCGCTCACCGGCAGGCTGGTGTAGACCGCCACATCGGGCCGCCGGTCCACCCCGGCGCGGTCAACGCGTCCGGCGTCCGGCACGGCGTGGCCGCCGACCGCCGGGACCGGGCCGCGCGGGTCGTGGACGATGACGTCCAGCGCCGACACCTCCCCCGGGTCTGCCGACAGCCGCCCGCCCTGGCGGTTGGCCAGCCCGTCGCTGTTCAGCCAAAAGGTGGTGTCGGCGGCGGGAAGCTGTGGCAGGTCCTGCCACCGCCCGCTTTCCAGATCCTGCAACCGCACCGGGCCGCCGCGTTCGTGAGCGTGGGCGGATTCGCCCTTCAGGACGCGGTCGAACCAGGCCAGTTGCAGGCTGTCGATGGACGGCCCGTCCTGCGGACCCGCCGCCGTCCAGGGGCCGACGACCAGCCGCACCGGTGCCCGCGACCGCGCCACCAGCGCGTCATGGGCGTCCAGCGATCCAGCCAGACGGGGATCGAACCAGCCGCCGATGGTCAGCACCGCCACGTCGGTCGGCATGTCGGCCAGCCGGGCGCGCGGCGACAGCGCGTCCCAGCTTGGCCCCGGCACCGGCATGGTCAGCCAATCGTCGTAATGGGGGGCGTAGCGGGCGTAATCGCGCAGCGCCTGCGGGCGGGCCGGAATCTCGTCGTCCACCGGCAAACGCCGGACGGCGTCGCTGAGCGCGCGGTGGGCCACGCCATCCTCCACCCGGCGCGCGGCCTCCGCCGCGACGCGCAAGGCCCAGCCCATGGCGTCGGCCAGACGGAACGCCCCGCCCTCATAGGCCCAATCGGAAAAGACATCCCAGCCGGCAAAGGCGGGGGCGACGGCGCGCAGCGCGGGCGGGGCCTCCGCCATCGTCAGAAGCTGGGCCAACCCGGCATAACCGCAGCCATAGAGCGCAACGGCCCCCGACGATCCCGGCAGGGACGCCGCCCAGGCCACCGCGTCGGCCCCATCCTCCGCCTCCGCGTCGAAGGGGCGGAAGCGCCCGTCGGAGGTGCCGCAGCCGCGCATGTCCTGCACCACCACCACATAGCCGCGCGCCGCGTACCATCGGGGGTGCGCGTAATGGCTGGTCAGCGCCGTCCGCCGCCCGCAGGCGACGCGCAGCAGCAGAACCGGCCAGACTCCCGCCGCATCCGGGCGGTACAGGTCGGCGTCGAGCCGCACCCCGTCGCGCGTGCGCATCGACACGGTTTCGGGCGGGCGGACCGGCAGGAGGGGGGTGGTTTCCAGGAGCACGGGGGCCAGATGGGTCATGCGGTGTCAGCGTGGTTGGACAGATACGCCTTAACGTGGCAAAGCCTGTGCCAACGCCCGATGCCGGGCAATCCGGCGCATCGTCACACCCATTGCCCACAAAGCATCGCCCACGTCGCAGGCGGTCGCCCAAAAATCAGGCAACCCGCCCGCTCACGCCGCGATCAGTTCGAACCGGTCCACATCGACCATGCCCCGGTCGGTGATCTTCAGGTGCGGAATCACCGGCAGCGGCAGGAAGGCCAGTTGCAGGAAGGGTTCGGCCAGCGGGCAGCCCATGGCGCGGACCCCGGCGCGCAAGGCCCGCAGCTTGTGTTCCACCGTTTCGAACGGCTCCAGACTCATCAGACCGGCCAGCGGCAGGGCCAGTTCGCCAACGATCCGACCGTTGCGCACGGCGACGAAGCCGCCTTGCAGCGCGATCAGCCGGTTGATGGCGATGGCCATGTCGGCGTCGTTGGAGCCGACGACGCACAGATTGTGGCTGTCGTGGCCGACGGACGAGGCCAAGGCTCCCTCGGCGAAGCCGAAGCCCTGGACGAAGCCGCGCCCGATGTTGCGGTTGCTGCCGTGGCGGGCAAAAACGCAGATTTTCAACAGGTCGCGCGCCGGGTCGGCGACCAGACGGCCCGCGACCGGCGTCATTTCGATCCGCCGGTGTTCGGTGATGATCTTGCCGGGCAGCAGCCCGATGACCGATTGCACCGATTGGCCCGCTGGAACGGCGAAATCCCCCTCCTCCACCGGGTCGAGCTT
This sequence comes from Azospirillum griseum, assembly GCF_003966125.1. Taxonomy (GTDB): domain Bacteria; phylum Pseudomonadota; class Alphaproteobacteria; order Azospirillales; family Azospirillaceae; genus Azospirillum; species Azospirillum griseum. Next base: position 6,791 of record NZ_RXMA01000035.1, on the reverse strand, counting down.
CACCGAATCCAGGCCGACCGGGGCGACGCTGGGGCGGTTGGCGAAGCTGTCCGCCGTCACCACCCGGCCGCCCCGGATGACGCGGTTGACCGCGCACTCCTCCAGGTCGTCGAGCAGCACCAGATCGGCGCGCTGGCCCGGCGCCACCAGCCCCCGGTCGAACAGGCGGAAGCCGCGCGCCGCCGACCAGGTGGCCGCGCGGTAGACATGGGCGACCGGCGCGCCCAGCCGGATGGCGCTGCGGATCAGGTGATCCATGTGGCCTTCCTCGGCGATGTCCAACGGGTTGCGGTCGTCGGTGCAAAAGCCCAGGAAGGGGGAGGTTTCGGCGGAAATGACCGGGGCGAGCGCGTGCACGTCCTTCGACACCGACCCGTCGCGGATCAGCACCTGCATGCCCTTGCGCAGCTTTTCCATCGCTTCGGCGGCGCTGGTGGTTTCGTGGCAATTGCGGATGCCGCAGGACAGATAGGCGTTCAGCTCCTTGCCAGTCACAAGCGGGGCGTGACCGTCGATGTGCCGCCCGTCGAACGCCGCCAGCTTGTCCAGCACCCCGTCCACCTTGTGGAAGACGCCGGGGAAATTCATGAATTCGGCCAGCCCCAGCACCTTGGGGTGGTTCATGTGACGGACCAGATCGGGGGCCTCCAGCCGCGCGCCGGAGGTTTCCAGCTCCGTCGCCGGAACGCAGGAGGAGAGCTGGACGAACAGGTCGAGCACCGTGCCGCCCGCGCTGTCGAGGAAATAGCGCAAGCCCTCCTCGCCCAGCACGTTGCAGATCTCGTGCGGGTCGCAGATCGCCGTGGTGGTCCCGCGCGGCAGCACGCAGCGGTCGAACTCGCCCGGCGTCACGCAGGTGGATTCGCAATGGAGATGGGTGTCGATGAAGCCCGGAACCACGGTCAGGCCGCGCCCGTCGATCTCCTCCACCCCGTCGTAACGTTCGTAGGTGCCGACGATGACGTCGCCGCACAGCGCGATGTCGCCCTCGGCAATCTCGCCGGTCACGACGTTGAGAAAGCGCGTGTTCTTGATGACCAGATCGGCCCGGCTTTCACCCAGGGCCTGCCCGACGCGCGTCTTCAGCCCATCCCGTTCCACCGTCATCGCGCCGCTCCGTTCATTCCTGTGCGTACGCAGCAAAGTGACGCGCGGCCCGCCCTTGCGCAAGCCCGCTTGGCAAAGGCGGCCCACCGGAAACGCGCAACGTGCAACGACACAACCGTGTTGACGCGATGAAATGTCCTGCGGATAGCTGATCAAACAGCGTCTTCATCATCAGCGGGGCGGGCATGACGGCAACGGCACGGTGGCATTATCTCGACGCGCTGCGCGTGTTCGGGATCCTCTCGGTCTTCCTGTTCCACAACAATCATTTTTTCGATGATCTGCCGTGGCATGTGAAATCACCCGATCATCATTTCATCGCCACCCTGATCACGGTGTATATGAATTACTGGATCATGCCGTTGTTTTTCCTGCTGGCCGGGGCGGGAACGGCGTTGGCCCTGCGCAAGCGGAGCTTCGGGGACTACACGCGGGAACGCTTCACCCGTCTGCTGATCCCCTTCCTGCTGTGCGCGCCGGTTCTGATCCCGCCCCAACGCTATTGGGAGGCGATCCAGTTTTCCGGCCACACCGGCGGGTATCTGGCGTTTCTGGCCGACTACTTCCCGCGCGTCTGGCTCGACACCGCCATGATGCGCTCCCCCTTCTGGTTTGGCGCGGTGGGAACGCATCTGTGGTTCCTGGGCGTCCTGTTCCTGATTTCGCTGTCGTCGATCCCGGTCTTCGCCCTGTTGCGCCGCCCGGCGTGGAGCGGGGCGCTGCGGCGCTTTTCCGATCGCCCCTGGGGGCTGTGGTGGATCGTGTTGCCCGCCCTGCCCCTGGTGGTGCAGCGCGCGTTGGGCCGCCCGCTCGATCCCGGTTACATCGGTTGGGCCGATTTCGTTTTCTGGGGCCTGATCTTCCTGTACGGCGCGGGGTTGACCGCCGATCCCCGCTTTGCCGAACGGGCGGTGCGGGTGCGCTGGTGGGCGGCGGCCTGGACCCTCATCGTGTTCCCGGCGGCGGGCTTCTTCGCCGAGCACGCGGGCTTTGACCATTACATTTACCGCCCCGATCTGGGGTGGGACAGCCTGCTGTTCCACGCCGTGTGGGGAACCGTGACCTGGGCCGCGCTGGTGGCCATCGTCGGCTTCGCCAAGCGCCATCTCGATGCCCCCTCGCCACGCACGGCCGCGCTGGCCGAAGGGGTGATGCCCTTCTACATCCTGCACCAGACGATCATTCTGGCGCTGGGGTTCCAGATGCTGGACTGGACGGCTCCGGCGCTGCTGCGCTTTGTGGTGTTGACCGGATCCTCCCTGGCGCTGTCACTGGCCTGCGTCGCGGTGGCGGTGCGGAGTCCCGTCTTGCGCTTTGCCATGGGGATGCGCCCGCTGCCATCGCGATCCTGAAGACGATCACAGCATCCGGGGCAGCGTCACCCGCACGCGCAGGCCGCCGTCGGGGCGGTTGGACAGCTCGATCCGGCCCTGGTGCGCCTCGATGATGGATTTGACGATGGACAGGCCCAACCCGCTGCCGCCGGTCTTGCGGTTGCGGGAGCCTTCCAGCCGGACGAAGGGTTTGAAGACGTTCTGCAATTCGGACTCCGGGATGCCGGGACCGTCGTCGCAGACATCGACGATGATCTCGGCGCTGTCGGCGTCCACGCTGACATAGGCCCGCCCGCCGTATTTCAGCGCGTTGTCGATCAGGTTGGCAAAGGCGCGGCGCAGGCTGGACGGGCGGCCCGACAGGCGCAGCGGGCGCGGTTGGTCGAAACGGTCGGGGGTGGGACCGCCGCCGCCGAAAATGGTGCGGACGGCGGTGAATTGCAGCGGTGGCGGCTCCTGGTAGGAAACCGGCGAACCGGTGTCGGCGTAATCGTCGCACAGGCTTTGCAGCAGGCTGGCGAAGGCGACGACCTCGACATCCTCGCGCAGCACATCGTCGCTGAGAAACTCCAGCGTCGCCGTGACCATCGCCGCCATTTCGTCGATGTCGGCCATCATCTTGGCCCGCAGGGTCTCATCCTCCACATATTCGGCGCGCAGCCGCAGCCGGGTGGCCGGGGTGCGCAGATCGTGGCTGATCGCCGCCAACAGATGGGTGCGCCCCTCCATCATGTCGCGCAGCACGCCGCGCGTGCGGTTGAAGGCGCGGGCGATGGCGGCGACCTCCTCCGGCCCGTCCTCCGGCAGGGGGCGGGGGTGCAGGCGGTCGTCGGGGCGGGTTGCCTGCGCCGCCAACGCCTCCAGCGGGTGGACCAGACGGCCGGTCAGCCACAGCAGCAGCGCCACCGCCAGCCCGACCGCCGTCACCCCGCCCATCAGCAGGCCGAACGGGGTGGTGCGCGCCCGCCAATGGCGGTGGCTGGAAAACTCCAACCATCCGGCGTCCGCCACCGCCCCACCGTCCCCACCTCCAAGCGGCGCGTAGACCCGCGCGTCGCGCAACTGCGCCGCCAACTGCTCCGACAGGGCCGACAGGGCGAGCGCGAGGGTGGTGGACGGAACCGGGTGGGGCGGCGGCATCGCCCGTTCGGCGGCGACCAGCAGCGGGCGCGGGGCCTGCGGCACCGGGGTCAGCGCCCAGCCGGTCGGCAAGGGTGGCGAGCCGGGGGGCCGCCACTGCACCAGCAGATCGGCGGAATCAAACTTCGCGGTCTGGTGAATGGCCAAATCCGGCCCGGCGGGCACACCGTCCGACAGGGCGCGGTCCGCCGCCTCCACCGCCGCCGCCATCGCCGGTCCCAGCCGGTGGGCGGTCAACAGATCCTGGGCGCGGTCGTCGAGCAGCCGGTTGATGAGCAGGGCGGCACCATGGGTCAGCAGCAGCAGCAGGGCAAAGGCCAGCAGGATGCGGTGGCGCAGCCGGGCCGACCGCAGGCGGCGGCGCAGATCCTCCATCACGGGCGGGTCGAACGCCATCCGTCGCGCGCGCCGTCAACCGGCGTTGCGGACAATCGCCGCACCGGACTCGCCCAGATCGGCCACGGCGGCGGTGAATTGATAGCCGATGCCGCGCACGGTCTTGATCAGGCTCTGGCCGCTCGGCCCCTCCTCCAGCTTGCGGCGCAGGCGGCTGACCTGGATGTCGATGCTGCGGTCGAAGGGGATGGAGGTGTCGCCGCGATGCTTTTCCAGCAATTCGGTGCGCTCCACCACCTGCTGCGCCCGTTCCAGCAAGGTCAGCAACAGGGCGTATTCGCCATGGCTGAGATGGACGACCACATTGTCGGGTGTGCGCAGCTCCCGCCGCCCCTGGTCGAGCGACCATCCGGCAAAGCCCAGCACGCGCGGGCGTTCCTTGGGCGGTTCGACGCTGCCGCAGCGGCGCAGGATGGCGCGCACGCGGGCCAGCAACTCGCGCGGGCTGAACGGCTTCATGATGTAATCGTCGGCCCCCACCTCCAGCCCGACGATGCGGTCCACCTCCCCGCCCATGGCGGTCAGCATGATGACCGGGGTGGTGGATTTGGCGCGCAGGGAGCGGCACAGGCTGGTCCCATCCTCCCCCGGCAGCATCAGATCCAGGATGATGAGATCGACCGGCCATTGCGCCAGCACCTTCGCCATCTCCCGCCCGTCCCCGGCGGTGGACACGCGGAAACCGCTTTTCACCATGAAATCATAAAGCATGTCGCGGATCTCGGGGTCGTCGTCCACGATCAACAGATGGCGTGCGCGTTCCATGGGTCTCGGTCTGTCTGCGGTCGTGCCCGGCGGGGCCGGGCGGCGGGGATCGGGGGAAGTGTAGCGCGTCCCGCCGATCATCCGCGAGGGCGATCATAGGCCGCCGACCGCTTCGACCGCGCCCACCGCTTTGTAACGGCTGTGTAACAGCGGCGCTTTGGTGAAAAGGCACTGTTACCAAATTGTCCGTGCATCGAACGGCCCAGCGGTTAGAGTTTGCCCCAAGCGCCGCACCGGTGATCGGGCCGAACGCCACCAAAAAGCCACCGAACCGGCGCACACCCAACCAAACATGTTTAGGGGGAACGTCCAAAATGCGCTTTCTGCGTACGCCGCAAGTTGCGATGACCGCGCTGGCCACCGTGCTGGCCTGTGGCCTGTTGAGCGCTCCGGCCAAGGCCGAGCCGACCGTCGAGGTTCTGCATTATTGGACCTCCGGTGGTGAATCGAAGGCCGCCGGTGCCCTGCGTCAGGATTTCGAAGCGGTGGGCGGCAAATGGATGGACGCGCCGGTGGCCGGTGGTGGCGGCGACGCGGCCAGCACCGTCCTGCGCTCCCGCGTGCTGGCGGGCGATCCGCCCAACGCCGTGCAGTTGAAGGGGCCGAACATCAAGGATTGGGCCGCGCAGGACAAGCTGGCCAACCTGGACGACGTCGCCAAGGCCGAAGGCTGGGAAAAGGTTCTGCCGCCGCTGATTCTCGACGTCATCCGCTACAAGGGCCATTACGTCGCCGTGCCGGTGAACATCCACCGCGTCAACTGGCTGTGGATCAACCCGCAGGTGTTCGCCAAGGTCGGCGTCACCGCGCCCAAAACCTGGGACGAGTTCAACGCCGTGGCCGACAAGCTGAAGGCGGCGGGCATCATCCCGCTGGCCCATGGCGGCCAGCCCTGGCAGGACGCCACCCTGTTTGAAAACGTCGTGCTGGGCCTGGGCGGCCCCGACTTCTACCGCAAGGCTCTGGTCGAGCTGGACAAGAAGGCCCTGACCAGCGACACGATGGTCAAGGTGTTCGACCAGATGCGCAAGCTGCGCGGCTACATCGACGATGGCTTCCCCGGTCGCGAGTGGAACCGCGCCGCCGCCCTGCTCATGAACGGCCAGGCCGGCATGCAGATCATGGGCGACTGGGCCAAGGGCGAGCTGCTGGCCGCTGGCAAGGTGTCGGGCAAGGATTTCGTCTGCGCCCAAATTCCGGGTCAGGCGGGCTACATCGTCAACTCCGACAGCTTCGTCATGTTCAAGTCGGGCAACGCCGACCGCAGCGCCGGTCAAGCCCTGTTGGCCAAGCTGATCCTGGGCCAGAAGTTCCAGGAAACCTTCAACGTGCTGAAGGGGTCGATCCCCGCCCGCCAGGACATGGCGCGCGACAAGTTCGACGAATGCGCCGTCAAGTCGATGGACGATCTGAAGTCGGCGGTGTCCGGCAACGGTCTGGTCCCGTCGATGGCCCACGAAATGGCGGTTCCGGGTGCGGTGCGCGGCGCGTTCCTCGACGTTGTGACCTCGCACTTCAACTCCACCATGACCTCGCAGGACGCGGTCAAGAAGCTGGCCGAAGCCGTCGATCTGGCCAAGTAAGACCCCCTCAGGACCGGATTTCCGCCCGTCCCGTCGGTTGGTTGACCGGTGGGACGGGCGGATCACGGACGGCGCGCGCGGCCTTCCCGCGCGCGACCGCCACGGGTCGGGCTGGTTCCGCCGGTTCGGCCTTTCCCCACGGGCCAAGCCCCGCTTCGTTTCATCGCCCACGCTCAACGGTCCGCTGGTTTGCGCGCGCGGGCATCAGGAACGCCAGTGGCCCGACAAGGGCCACGGACGGGGCGGCCCATCCGCCATGTCTGGAGGAAAATACCAATGTCACGCATTGCTCTTATGGTTGGTGTTGCCGCCGTCGCGCTCGCGTCGGGTTCGGCGTTTGCGCAGTCGAAATCGAAGTTCGACATGACCATCGGCGGTGACGCCTATTTCGAGGCCGGCATCGTTGGTCAGGACAAGGACTCCAACCTGCGTTCGACCGATTTCCGCAACCGTCTGCGCCTGGTCG
>NZ_RXMA01000034.1 GCF_003966125.1 Azospirillum griseum | reverse complement strand
AAACTCGCCATCACCGCCGTCATGCGGAAGCTCGTCACCATCGCCAACGCACTCCTGCGAAAAGGAACAAACTGGAAGCAGAAAACAGCTTGATCAAAACGGATACTCTCCACTTCTCCAGGGCAACTCCACGACGCTTACGTCCGTATGGCATCAGCGCCGGATAAACGCCGGATCGGCTTCCAGAATGGTCCAGTACCAGTCGCCAAAATAGCCGGCTTCCGACAACATCGCTTTCCATCCTTCAGGATCGAGATAAGTCCGGGCAGTCAGCATCCAATCTTCAAGGAGAAGACGTTCCGTCTCTGAGCGATAGGCATCAACCTGAACAAAGCCTCCACGCGGTGCCACCCTCTGCATCTCACGCAATGCCATCAGGCAGCCGTCGCGGTCAAGGTTGTGGATAGAGTTGATGGCGAGTGCCACGGTGAAACTGCCATCGGCAAATGGCAGCCGGTCGCAGCTTCCGCCCAGCAGACGCGTCCGAGCATCGGGATGGGCGTTCTCCAGCGCGTACGATGAGACATCCATCCCCCAAACCTCCAGTCCCGGCAGGGCATCGGCCAGGTCCTTGACCAGGAAGCCCTTGGCGCAGCCAATGTCGAGCACCCGGTCGCCCGGCTTCAACCCGAAATGGTTGATAATCCGGTGTGCCACCGCGACCCAACGCCCGTCGTAACGGTAGCCGCCATATCCCTGCTCGCGCGGGCCGTCGAAATACTCCCACCCGAACTTCATCGCCAGCCGTCGGTTCTCCTCCTTGTCAATGAGCCGGGCACCGACGTCACGGGCGATCCTGGGAATGCTGTTCAGCAGATTGACTTCGGCCATGGTGGTCGCCCCGGTTCAAACGGCGGGCCGCAGGCGGCCCTGGTTGATATGCATCCACAACCCGAACCCGTCGTAGGGTGTGACGGGCGACAATGACAGAACCTCGGCGGCGCTGAAGGCGCGCATCTCGCGCCCCTCCCCCAACCGAGCATGGGACAGCGCGTCGCCGCTCACCTGCACTTCGAAGAAGGTGCGGAAGATGCGACCGCAACCAGCAAACGACAGATCGAAATCGAAGCGGGAGAAATAGCGCACCGGCAGCAAGTCGGCGTCCAGCCCAGTTTCCTCCGCCAACTCGCGCACTAGGGCCTGCTCTGCCGTCTCGCCGGGATCGATGGCACCGCCGAAGCAACCCCAATGATCGGGAAAGAAGATTCCCGTAATGCAGTCACGCCGCTGCAACAGATAGCGTCCGTCCTCCAGCAGCAGCAGGGCACCGACCCCATCGCCGGGACGCAGGATCCGCGTCAGGTCGAGGTGGGGATGTCCGTCCCCGATGCTCATGCTCCGGCCATCATCTCGCGGTGGGCCTTCGCCAACCCCTCGTCCAGTGGAGTGAAGGCAAAACCGGGAAAGGCGCGCAGCAGGGCGGTGACGTCGAAATGACGATGGGTCACCGGGTTCTGGCGTGAGGTCCCGACGACCTCCACCGGCGTGTCAAACAGAGCCGCCACCTTGTCCGCCAGGTCGCGGTAGGACACCGACCGGCCGGTCGCCAGGTTCAATAGGCCGGCGCTGCGGTGACGCAGGACGCGCAGGATCAGGGCGACGGCATCGTCGACCAGGATATGGTCGCGCGTTTCCTCGCCCTCGCCGAACAGGGTGATGCGCCCGTCCTTGCGGGCCGCGCGGCGCAGCCGGTTGGGACCGTAGGAGTTGTGGGTGTCGGCGGCACCGTAGATCAGCGTCGGTCGCAGCACCGCCAGCGGAGCCCGGCACGAGGCCGCCATCATCAACTCGCGTGCCCGGTGCATCACGCCGTAAAGGTCGGTGCAGTCGGCCGGGCTTTCCTCGTTCACCAGACCGGCGGTCATCGGGTAGACGGCGTCGGAACTGAGATAGACCAGATGGGCCGGCGTTACCCGCTCCACCGCCTCGGCAACCGCGGCACCCATCCGCTGGTTGGCCAGGTAGGAAGCGATGCCGCGGCCCTTATCGGGAGTCAGCGCCGACAGGAAGACCAGCGAATCCTCCGGCTGTAGCCTCCCAGCCAAGGCAGATCCAGCTCCCTCGGCGGCAAGGTCGAGGTCGGCGCTGCCCAGAGCCAGCACGGGAATACCGACATTCTCCAGCGCGGCGACCAGGGTGCCGCCGACAAAGCCCCGCGCTCCCAAAACGACGACACGGGCGGGGTCGGCGGGATCGGCAAAATGGTGGGTTAGCATCGCAGCACTCGTCCGTCTGGTTCGTCGGAAGGGGATTCGTCAGGTTTCGTCGGCATCCGTCCCGCAGCCCAGCGTGACGTGGGTCAGGCCAACGGTGCGGCAAGCCGCAGAGTCGAGGATGCCGTAGGGATCAATCACCTCCCGACCGCGCAAGGCTGCGGCGATCTCCCGGGGATCGACCGCGCGGAAGGCGTCCCAGGGGGTCATCACCAGCAGGGCGTCGGCCCCCCGGCAGGCGTCGAGCGGATCGGCGGCACCGACGATGCGGGGATGGAAGGCCGGGTCCGCAGCCACCGCCGGATCGTAGGCCTGGACCACGAAGGGACCAAGCCCGCTCAACAGGGCCAGCGACGGCGAGTTCTTGGTGGAGTGGGTGTCCTGCTTGTAGGCCAGCCCCCACACCGCGAACACCGGGTCGGCGACCCGCGCCACTACCCGCTCCTGCACGGTGCGCAGCGCCCAGTCGCGGCGGTGGCGGCTGTTGGCGATCCAGCTGCGGACCATGCCGGCGTCGCTGCCGTGCTCGTCGGCGAGCCGACAGACGGTGGCGAGATCGCGCTCCAGGTTGCCGCCGGCGATGCCAAGACCGGGCTGGAGATAGGCGTAAGGGCCGATGCGGCGGTCGAGCTTGAGGGAGGGAGCGATCTCCGACCAGTCGGCACCGATCCGCTCGCACAGTTCGGCCAGCGTGTTGGCAGTGCTGATCATGGCGACCAGACACATGTTGATCGAAATCTTGGCCAGCTCGGCGCTCTCGTAGCGCATCGGCAGGATCGGGCAGCCGAAGGCACCGAGGAAGGTGGCGAAGGCGGCGGGCAGCGGCCGGGCCGGATCGGCGGTGCCGACGATGAAGCGTTCGGGGTGGAGCGCGCGCTCCACCGCACGGCCGAAGATCAGCGTCTCGACCTGATAGATCAGGCTGCCGTCGACGCGGCCCAGTTCCGCCCCAAGCGCGCGGGTGAAGCCGGGCGGCACTTGGCAAAGCACGACAAGCGTGGCATCCGGGCGCAGGGTCGGCACCACCGTGGCGATCAACCCGCGTACCGGCGTCAGGTCGCTGCCGCCGACATCGTCGGTCGGGACGTCGCAGGCGATGTAGACGACATCGCACCGCCCCAGTTCCGCCGCGTCGGCGGTGAAGCGCAGCCGCTCGCCGTGTTCGGCGAACAGCTCCGGCAGTCCGGGTTCCAGCACCGGCAGTTCGGCCCGGGCCAGGGCGGCGACGCGCGCCGGATCCAGATCGAAGCCGACAGTCGTAAACCCGCGCGCGGCGGCGGCGGCGGCGGAATTGACGCCGAGATGAGTCATTCCGGCAAAGCCGATGACCAGGACGCCCGTGGCAGGGGCGGTCATGCGGAAGACTTCATGGGGGAGATTTCTCCAGGGCCATGGCTGCCAACGCGTTGAGCCGGTCGTTGAGCCACAGGTCGTTGTCGATGTTGCCGCCCCCTCCGGCCTGCGGTGCCGCGGCGCAGAGCGCCTTGAAGTGAGCGTACTCCTCCTCCCAGGTCGGGTCGGGCTGGACCAGGACCGTCGCCTCCTCATCGGGGCGACCGCTCGGCAGCTTGCGTCGGCGATGGGTGAAGGTGCTGGGCCCCCACTTGCACAGCGACTCGATGTGGGCCGAGCCGTTCTCCGCGAAGATGTCGCAGGTGAAGTGATTGCGCCACGACAGCAGGGTCATTTCCAGCTCGATCTCCGGCATCGCCCCGGCCGGGGCACCGACCACCACATGATCGAAGGCCCGGTTCTCGAAGCGGTTGCAGGAGACGACGCGCAACGGGGTGTCCGGTCGACCGAACCAGAACAGCACGGTGTCGAGCAGATGTGATCCCAAGTCGGGCAACACGCCGGGATCGCGGTCACGCCAGGCCGAATTGCGCACGTCACGCGCCGTGCCGTTGCCGTAGAACATCCTGCAGCGGTAGATACGGCCGAGAGACCCGCTGTCGAGCAGCCGTTTCATTCGGATGAAATACGGCTCGAACCGGTGATTGTAGGCGGTATAGCAGACGGCGGCATTGGTTCGGGCGAGTTCGGCAAGCTGGAGCAGCGCCTGCGGCCCTCCCTCGTCGATCAGGGGCTTTTCCACCAGCACATGCTTGCCATGACCCAACAGATGACTCAGCACCTCCATCTTCACCCCGTCCGGAGTGCAGACCAGGGCCGCGTCGTAGGAGTCGAGGGGCACTGCGCGGATGTCGCGGAAGGAGGCCTCAGCGCGAAACGGATCAACGGAGGCAACCGCATCCGATCCTGCCACGCGCAGCCGCTTGGCTCCCTGGATGCCGAGCCCGACGACGACGACCCGCATGCCGTCGCTCATCGGTACTGGATCTCGCGCTCGACCGCGTCGATCTTGCGCGACACCGCCTGCGGCGTGACCGGGATGTTGCCGTCCAGCTCGCACTCCACGCTGGCGGCGAAGGCACCGAGGATGCTGGCAATCGCCTCATTGTCGGTGACCATCAGGGCAAGGGTCGCGTAGGCCAGCAGGGCGTCGCCGGCACCGACCGGATCGACAGCGGTGTCGGCGAAGCTTTCCAGAGTGAAGAAGTTACGGGTCTCCGGGCTGGCGTTGCGGAAGGTGATCATCCCGCGGTCGCCCATCTTCAGCATCAGCGTCTTGCAGTTGGCGCGGGCATAGAGTTCGCTGCCCAGCGGGCGGATCGTCGAGTCCTGGTCGCCGAGCGCGAAGCGGGCCTCCCGCTCGTTCGGCGTGATCAGGTCGAAGCCCTGGAATTCCAGGATGTTGCCCCAGCGGCTGGCGACTTGGCTGTCGGCCACCCGGAAACACCGGGACGGGATCGCCGCCGTCAGCTCCGGAATGGTGGTGCGGTTGAAAATGCCGTGGCGGAAATCGCTGAAGATCACCGCGTCGGTCGGCGTGTCGCGCAAGTTGGCGGTCAGTTCGCGCAGGATCCGCTCCGAAATCGACCGGTTGTCCAGCGTGTCGATCTTCAGAAGCCGGTAACCGCCGACCACGATGGCGTTCTTGTTGGTGGTCGGTCGGGTCGGATCAATGATCGGCAGGCAGTGGATGCCCTGCTCCTCCAGATCCTTCAGCACATGGTCGCGCAGCGCATCGTCGCCCATCACGGTGGAAAAGGTGACGTCGGCACCGGCCGCCCGCAGGTGCTTGGCCACGATGGCGGCACCGCCGGTATAGTCCTGCCGCTCCTCGTAGCGCACGCTCATGGTCGGCGTCTTGGTCATGCCGCCGATCATGCTGCACTGGGTGTAGCTGTCGACGATGGTGTCGCCGACCACGTGGACCTTACGCCCCTCCAGCCGGGCGAGCGCGTCGCGCAGATCGGAGAAGCCGATCCCCTCGCCCTCCATCAGCATCAGCAACTTCTCGCAACCGATGGCCGGCGGCGCCAGTTCGATCAACTGGGTAGAGGAATAGACGATGTCTCCCGGCGTGAAGAGCACCTCGCCGCCGTAGCTCTCCAGCGCCGCCACCTCGTCGGCGGTCTTGGGGTTCAGACCGGCCTTCACATACTCGTAGCCCTTGGCGAAATAGTCGGGCTGAATGGTTCTGATGTTGGCGATCGGCGTCGCCTCCTGATCAATCACCACGTAATCGACCATCTCGAAGGCGGCCAGATTTATGGCGCGCAGTTCCTCCGGCACGTAAGGGCGGGTGTTGCCCTTGGTGATGTGCTTGTCGGCGGTGATGCTGACCACCAGCACGTCGCCTTTCGACTTGGCGTAGATCAGGTGGCGTAGATGTCCGGGATGCACGATGTCAAAGACGCCGTGGCACATGATCACCTTGCGCTCGCGCGGGCGCGGGCCGATCAGCTCGCGCACCTCGGTCGGGGTCTTGACCTTGTGCCGGAAGGCAAAATTGGTGTGCTCCTGCATCATGGCTGCCCCCGATCAAGCATCTCGAACCATGTCCTGGTCGCCGTGGCGATGGAGGACGGCTCCCACAGCGGTGCCTCGCGCCAATAGTCGATGTTGGCCAGCACCCGACCAACCCCCTCCTCGAAGGAGACGACAGGACGCCAGTCCAACTCGGTGGTGATCTTGCCGATGTCGGCGAAGGTACAGTCCGGCTCGCCTGGCCGCTTGGGGATGTGCACGGTCTCGCCACCGATCAGGTCGACCAGTCGGTTCACCGGCTGCGGATTGCCCGCCCCAACGTTCCAGGTCTCGCCAGTCCTCGCGGTGTCGGCTGCGGCGTAGAAGGCTGCCGCCACGTCGGTGACGTAGAGGAAGTCCCGGCGCTGTGTCCCGTCCCCAACCACGGTCAACGGCTTGCCAGCCAGCTTCTGGCGCAGGAAGACCCCGAACACGGCACCATAGGCTCCCGAGGTGCGCGAGCGGGTGCCATAGGCGTTGAAGATGCGGATGGTGTTGACCGGCAGCCCATAGACCCGATGCCAGTGGAAGCAGGCCTGCTCACCCATATACTTGCTGAGGGCGTAGGGGTATTGCGGATCGATCGGATGGTCCTCTCGGGTTGGCGTCACCGCCAGCCCGTAGCAGGAAGAGGAGGCCGCATAGACCAGCTTGCGCACCCCCGCCGCCCGAGCCGCCTCGAGCACCGCCACCGTGCCCTGCACGTTGACCGACATGTATTCCGCCGGCCGTTCGATCGACGGCACGATGTCGCCGATGCCGGCGAAGTGGAAGACGAAGCGCGCGCCGTCGAACAGGGAATCACCGGGCTCCAGGCTGCGGATGTCACGCTCGGCCACCGTCACGTCGGGGTTGGCTGCATGCTGCGCGAGATTGGCGACCCGACCGCCGGTCATGTTGTCGACCACGTGGACGCGGAACCCGCGCTCCACCAGCAGGTCCACTGCATGGCTGCCGATGAAGCCAGCTCCACCGGTGACGACCGCGAGGGGTTTCATATTCATGCCGCCTGCTTGCTCTTCAGCGTCCTGACGTTGAAATAGCGCTCGTCGGTCATGCTGTTCGGCAACCGCCCTTCGCGGAAGGCTCGGCAGAGGTCGCGCACCGCGTCTTCAATCCCGTGCTTGGGCTTGAAGCCGAGCACGCGGGTGATCTTGTCCGAATTGATGTGATAGGAGCGGATGTCGTCGGTCGGAGTGGTGACGATCTCGATCTCGCCGCGATCCGGGAACTCCTGGCGCACCACGTCGTGGACGATGTGGGCGATGTCCATGATGGACTTGTTCTCGAACCCGCAATTGAAGGTCTGCCCGGCGATTTTCTCGACCGGCAGCTCCAGCAGAAGTTGATAGAGGTCGCACATGTCCTGGACATGCAGGTTCGGACGCAACTGGCTGCCGCCGAACACCGTGATCTTGCCGCTGTTGACCGCGTGGTTGGTCAGGATGTTGACCGACAGGTCGAGCCGGGTGCGCGGGGCGTAGCCGCACAGGGTGGCCGGACGGATGGTCACACAGGTGAAATCGTCCGACTGGTGCTTGAACAGCAGCGGCTCGCACATGCCTTTGTACTTGTTGTACAGGGTCAGTGGAACCAACGGATGGTCTTCGGTGACGTCGGGAGCGTCGGAGACGCCATAGACCGAGCTGGAGGAGGCGTAGATAAAACGCCTGACGCCGCGCTCTTTGGCGACGACCACCATCGGTTCGAAGCTGTCGTAGTTGATCGAGGTGCTGAGCCCCTCGTCCAACTCGAAACTGGGGTCGTTGGAAATGCAGGCGAGGTTGATCACGGTGTCCACGCCCCACAGCGCCTCGCGCAGCGCTGCGGTGTCACGGATGTCCCCCTCGATCACGCGCAGCCGGGGATGCGGGGCATGAGTGCAGCCGAAATACATGGTGTCGTAGACGGTGACGCTGTATCCGGCGGCCAGGAGCTGCGGGGCGAGCAGACTGCCGACATAGCCGGCCCCTCCGGTGATCAGAACGTTGCGGTTCATCGACGTGCTTCTCTCTTACGGGGTGGGTCAGAGGGTCAGACGGCCCCGACCGCTTCGGCGACCGGGATGTCGTAACCCGCAGCGGTCGCGTCGCGGTGGAACATCTCGACCGTTTCCAGCGAATACTGGTCATGGTCCTTGCCGAGCAAGGGCAATTTGCCCAGCAGGTCATTGGTCATGGTGATGATGTGACAACCGACCGCATCGGCCTGGATCAGGTTCAGCAATTCCCGTGGGCTTGCCCACAGCAGCTCCAGTTCTGGCCGGTCCGTCAGGTCGGCGACGCAGCCCGACATGACCGTGACCGGGTCGACTCCGGTGTCGGCGATCCGACCGGCAAAGACACTGATCACGGCGGGCGTTCCGGGTGCCAGGGCCTCGGCGACCGCGCGCACCTGGGCAGCGGTCATCAGGGCGGTAACGTTCAGCTTGATCCCGTCGCGCGACAGGCGGGTCAAGATGGGGCCGGTAAAGACCCCCTTGGTGTTGGTGACGGGGACCTTGACGTAGACGTTAGTCCCCCAGGACGCGATCGCGCGCGCCTGGGCCTCCATGGTCGGCAGGTCGTCGGCGAAGACTTCGAACGAAACCGGCCGGTCGGCGATCGCCTCCAGCACCTGAAGGGCGAACCCCTTGTAGTCGGTGACGCCCGCCTTGCGCATCAGGGTGGGATTGGTGGTGAAACCCTGAATCCAGGGCTTCGCGGCCATTGCCAACATCCCTCCGAGGTCCGCCCCGTCCGCGAAGATCTTGATGGAGAGGTCGTTCAGCGCGGTCATTGCGGCACCTGCGTCAGGGTGGTGGGTTGGGAAATCCGGTCGAGGATCACGTCGACCGCAGCCGGCAGCCCGTCGCACACGGCGTCTGGAGCGGCGCGCAGGGATTCAGCATAGCCCCGGTCGATGAAGATCGTGAAGCATCCGGCGGCCTTACCGCAGTCGACGTCGCGCCAGCGGTCGCCGACCATAGCGCTGCGCGACAGGTCGATCCCGAGGTCGCGCGCGGCATCCCGCAGCATGCCCGGCTGCGGCTTATAGCGGTCCGATGTCTCGTCGCAGCACATCTCAATGCCGTCGAGCGGCAGTTCAGCCCGCAGGCGATCATGCATCGCCTCCACCACCTTGCCATCCTGCGTCCCGCGCACGATGTCGGGCTGGTTGGTGACGACGACCAACCGGTAGCCGGCCCCCTTCAGGCGGGTGAGCGCGTCAGCGACCCCCGGCAGGAGTTCGAAGGAATCGAGATCGGGAGGAGGATAGGGTTTGCCGTTCCGCACGATCGCGCGGTTGATCACCCCGTCCCGGTCGAGGAAGACGGCGGCATGGCTCATGGAGCGGCCTTCTGCCCGGCGACCGCCCCCTCCCACTTCGTGCCGTAGGCCTGAAGGGCGGGATGAGAAACCAGGCAATGCCAGACCACCGCCTGGAAGGCTTCCGACAGGGGGGTGACGTGAGCCGGATTGACCTCCGGCACAACGATCACGTGATCCCCCGTTCTGGCGGTATGGCCGGTCGCGCGTCCGACGATCCCGAAGACCGTCATGCCGCGGCGCTTGGCCTCGTCGACGGCCCGGACGATGTTGACGCTGATCCCACGTTCGGCATCGCCGCCGCCGACCGATAGCACGAACAGCCCGTCGCGCTCGTTGCCGCGGCTGACCGCCAGCCACTCGGAGAACACCGTCTCCCACCCCTCGTCATTGGTGCGGGCGGTCAGTTCGGACACGTTGTCGGTTGGAGCGGATGCGTCGATCCGACACAACTTGCGGAAATCGTTGACGGCATGAGAACAGTTACCCGCACTGCCGCCGACGCCGACCAGAAACAGACGCCCGCCACGCTCGCGCAGGTCAACAAGAGCGGACACCATCCGTTCAATACGGTCCTGATCGATCCGCTCAGCAATCTGCCGAACCTCCTGAAAGAACTGACTGGCGTGCGGCATTGCGTCCTATACCCCCTCTGAGCCTGTCTCTGCCGTCGTCCGAATAAGCCCGGCAGTCGAAGGACTGATCCACAGCTCTTTCAGACCGGACGCGCACGCAACCGGCTTCCACTGAAAAACATATTCCACAACCAAATCGGAACTTCGCTGAAACCTTAGTCGGGTCATAGCGAACAAATCCTTAATTTGCCACAACCTTATCCGCTGGATTGTCTATCACTAACACTTCCCGCAGAAGGACGAACGCCTCCGCCGCAGCCAGACCGATCGAAGCGCCACGGCTGCGGGCGAGCGCTTCGACCGCCTTGCGCGAACGGGCATGCGGCCAGGGTCGGGTTACTGGACCGTATACATCGAGAGCCGCCAACTTGCGGTCAAGATGGTCGGCAATGTCGACAAAACAGGTCGGACGGTACGGCTCGCCGAAGCCAGGCGGTGCCCAATCGGTGCTGGACGGAATTTCGTAGGCTAGCAGTCGGCGGACTGGCGTGCCTGGCACCGGTCGTAGAGCGGTGGCGACGGCGCGGAAAGCAGTCTGGTGGTCGATGTTCAGATTGCCGCCGTGACTGACATAGACTTCAGCGGGTCGAAGCTCCGTCACCGTGCGCTCCACCACTCCGACCACGTCGAGAAGCGGAAGCGTATCGCTACGGTTCTCCGGAAAGTCGGCGTAACGGGGTGGCTCCGATCCCAGAAGCGCGGCCACCCGCAGTCCGGCGGCACGGATGGCAGTGTTGCCGCCGATTCCGCCGCCGAACAGGACCAGCACCTCCACGCGGCGGTTGGCGGCAGTCAGCCGGGCGATGGTGCCACCGCAACCCAGCACCTCGTCCATGCCGTGGGGAGCCACGACCAGAACGGGACCGCCGACCACCGTCTCCGTTTCAGACGCCATAGAAGCGGTTCACCGTCTCAGCCACATAGGCGATCTGCTCCTCGCTCAGGTGCTGATGGTGGGGCAGAGCGAGCACTCGGTCGCAATGGGCTTCTGCAACCGGGAAGTCGCCGGCCTTGTAACCCAGCTTCTCGGCCGCCTTGTGCAGGTGGAGAGCGCGACCGTAATAGACGAGGCTCTCGATCCCGTGGGCAGCCAGATGCTGCTTCAACCCGTCGCGGTTCTCGGCCTGGACCAGGAACATGACGTGGGCGTTCTGCTCGTGGGGTTTGTCCTCGAAGATGCGGACCGGGCCGGACTTGATCAGGCTGCGGTAGAGTTCGACGTTGCGCCGCCGCCGTGCCAGAACCCCATCTAACCGCTCCAGCCGGAACTTCAGGACCTCGGCGTTCAGTGAGTCAAGCCGGGAATTGACGCCATAGAGCACACAATTATCGCGGTCCTGCAGGCCGTGCGTCCGGTAGAGCCGCGCCTTGCGGGCAATCTCGTCGTCGTCGGTCATCAGGAAGCCGCCATCGCCGAGCGCGTTGAGATTCTTCAACGGGTGCGCCGAGAAGGCACCGGCCGCACCAAAAGTGCCACCGTGCCGACCTTTGTAGCGCGCGCCCATGGTTTGGGCGGCGTCCTCGATTACGATCAGGTTGTGCCGCCGGGCGATGTCGAGAATGGCGTCCATGTCAGCGATGCGACCACTCCAGTGGACCGGCATGATCGCCTTGGTGCGCGGGGTGATCCGTCGTTCGATCTGTTCGGGGGCAATGTTCATGTCGTCGCCGATGTCGGCATAGACCGGCGTGGCACCGACATGGACGATCGAGCCGGTGGTCGCGACGAACGAAACTGGCGTGGTGATGACCTCGTCCCCCCGACCGATGCCCAGCGTCCACAGCGCGATCATCAGCGCGTCGGTACCGGAGTTCAGCCCGATGCAGTGCTTGGCCCCGGCATAGGCGGCGGCCTGCCGCTCGAACTCGTCGACCTCCTGTGTCAGCACAAAATGGCCAAGCGACAGCACCCGCTCCACGCAGGCGAGAAGTTCGGTCTTCTCCTCCTCGAAACGCTGGCGCAGGTCGATGAACGGGACTTTGACTTCGGTCATGGGATCAGGCCTGCCGGTAGAAGTTTCGGACGGTGGAGATGACGTGGTCCAGCTCGGCGCGCGACAGGTGCTGGTCCACCGGGAAAGTGATGACCTCGCGGGCGTGGCGGTCGGTTACCGGGAAGTCGCCGTCGCGATGGCCCAGGAACTCCAGCGCCTTCTGTCGATAGACCGGGATCGGATAGTGGACCTTGGCCTCGACCCCGTTGGCGACGCAATGGGCCAGCAGTTCGTCCCGCCGCTCGGCGAACAGGATGTAGAGAAGGTAGACGTTGCGGGTCCGCAGGTTGCGCGGTGGAATCCGTACGCCGGAAAGGTCAGCGAAGCCGACATCATAGTACCGGGCCGCCTCACCCCGCTTGTGCGCGATGTCGGGAAGCTGGCGGACGATCCATTTGCCAACCACCGCCTGCACCGAATCGAGGCGGGAGTTGTAGCCCAGGATCTCCATCTCATCCCGGTTCTTCAGGCCATGATTGCGCAGCAGGCGCAGGCGTCGATTCATTTCGTCGTCGTTGGTGACGACGATGCCAGCGTCGCCCCAGACGTTGATGATCTTCAGCGGATGCATGGAAAAACCGGCGGCGACGCCGAAGGTGCCGACCCGCTTGCCGTCGATCTCGCCCAGCAGGCTCTGACAGCCGTCTTCGACCACGGGCAGTCCGTGGCGCTCCGCGATCGCCATCAGGCGCGGCATGTCCAGCACGTCGCCGGTCAGATGAACCGGCATGATCGCCCTGGTGCGCGGGGTGATCGCCGCTTCAATCTGATCCAGATCCATGCCGAAGCTGTCATCGCAATCGACGAAGACCGGTTTGGCCCCAATCTCGGCGATGGCACCGACCGTCGCCCAGAAGGTGTTGGCGCATGTGATCACCTCGTCACCCGGCCCGAGGCCCAGCGCCTTCAGCGGCAGTTTCAGTGCATCGGTGCCCGAGCCGACCCCGATGGCATGGCGCACCCCGACCGCCTCGGCAAACATCGCCTCGAACTCGGCGACCGGCTTGCCGAGCGTGAAGTCGCCCGAGCGGACCAGCTCCCGCAGTTCGGCAAAGATCTCCTCAGGGTCGGCGAACTGCTGGGCGAGGGGCGAGTAACGGACATGCATGAGGGCGAGGCTTTCGGTTGGAGCGTTCCAGCGGTGCGGGTACAAAGCCGACAGGTCAGAACGGACCCTTGAAGAAGGGGTCGGGAACGTCAGCTGGCAGGCTGCCGCGGGCGACAGCGATGGCGCAGGTAGCCTCCTCGATCCGCTCCGCCGACAGGCCGGTCATCGCCCCCACCTCGCGGACGATGCGTTCGGCATTCGGGTAGACGCCCGGCAGCAAAGCGCGAGAACTTGGCACCGGATGCTCGGGAAGGCCGAGGCGGACGGGAGCCGCCCGAAGCGCGGCAAAGCGCTTGGAGGCTACCTCCGCCACCACTTCGCCGCCGACACCGTAACGCCACCAGCCGGTATCGACCGTCATCAGCCGACCGGTGCGCTCCACTGAAGCGAAGATAGCCGCAGGGTTGAGCGGACGCAGGACCCGCAGATCCACCACTGCGGCGGAGCAGCCGACCGCCGCGAGCGCATCGGCGGCGCGCACGGCCTCAAGCGTCATGTAGGAGGCGGCGACAATGGTGACGTCACTGCCATCACGGACCAGTTGCGGCCCGTCCAGCGGCTCCGCATAATAACCTTCTGGGACGCTTCCGGTTGCATAGTGGCACCAGCGGTGCTCGATCACCACGACCGGGTTGTCGTCGGCGATGGCACCGGCGATCAGGCCCTTAGCGTCACGCGGAAAGGCCGGCATCACCACCTTCAGCCCGGGGAAGTGGGAGAACACCGCCTCCAGACTCTGGGAATGCTCCGGCCCCTGCCCCCAGCCGCGGCCGATGACCATACGGACGACCAACGGCACCTTGTGGCGCCCATTGCTGATGTAGCGGCTCTTGGCGGCGTTGTTGACCAACTGTTCCATGGCGAGCAGCGCGAACTCGACCCGCTGGAAGCTGATCACCGGCCGCTTGCCGACCAGAGCGGCCCCAACGGCGACGCCGGTCAGCGCGTTCTCAGCGATCGGCATCTCGATGACTCTCTGTGCGCCGCAATGCTCGGCGAGCCCCTTGGTCGTGCCGTAGATTGAAGAGGGATCGGCCACCCCCTCGGCCAGGAAGATGACGGAGGGATCGCGCAGGCCCGATTCGATCAGGGCTTCCCGCACCGCTTCGGCGTAGCTGATGGTCCGCTCGCTCATGCGCCGGGCCTCCTTCTCATGCGTAGACGTGGAGGGCGGCGGTCGCCGGATCGGGCAACGGCGCGGCGCGGGCGGCATCGAAGGCCGCTTCGATCCGGGCGGTCAGATCGGCGATCATCGACTGTTCCGCTTCCGCAGACAGCAGACCACGGTCAAACAGGCGCGCACGGGATCGCTCCAGCGGGCATTTCTCCCGCCAGGCCAGATATTCGGCTTCGGTCCGATAGCCCAGGTGATTGTCAAAGTTGGGACCGCAATGTTCGCGCCAGCGGTAGGTGTCGAGCACCAAAAGGGTCGGTCCGGTTCCGGCGCGGGCGCGCTCCACCGCCCGTCCGGCGGCAGCCAACACGGCTTCCGCATCGTTGCCGTCAACGGTCTCGGCCGACAGGCCATGGCCATGGGCGACGTCGGCGAGCGGTCGCGCCGGCTGGCGCTCCTTCAGGGGGGTATAGACGGAATAGAGGTTGTTCTCGCAGACAAAAAGAACCGGCAGCGAACGCAGGACGGCGAAGTTGGCGCTTTCGTGGAAGACGCCCTCTTCCAGAGTCGCATCGCCAAAGAAGGCGACGCTGACCCGACGGTTGCCGTCCAGGCTGTCGGACAGGGCAGTACCAGTGGCGAGCGGGATCGAACCGCCAACGATTGGCACGCTGGCGATCAAGCCACGCTCAGGAGCCTGAAGGTGCATAGAACCACCACGACCGCCAATGCAGCCGGTCGTCTTGCCGTGCATCTCAGCGATCATCGCGTCGAGGTCGCCATTCATGGCGAGGTAATGGGCATGGGAGCGGTGAGTGCTGAAGACACGGTCACCCTCAGACAGGGCATGGCAGACGCCCACCGCAGCAGCCTCCTGCCCGATGGACAGGTGGACGGGGCAGCGCATTTCCTGCTCGGCATAACGTGCTGCGATGGCTTCCTCTACCAAGCGCACATAAAGCATGCTGTGGTGAAGCGCGAGCCTTACGTTTGCAAAGCGATCCAGTGTTTCCGTCACGCGTTCACTCCCCGTACCTGCCAACGAACGGTTGTAATGGCTGGTTGGATCAGCTGTCTACAATCCATCATCCGACGTTCGCTTTTATTACTTTCCAGGTTAAAAGGCTATGAATTCCCTGGAACACCTGGGAGCGAGCCATCCGATGGTCCGCGGCGGGGCGGTGGTCGCGACGACGGTGGAAAAGGCTGGCAATTGGATCGTGGATGGAGAGAAAGCGCTGGACTTGGGCAGGGTCCTTGAAGCGCTTTCGCTGGCACCGTCAACTCCAGCAACCGCCCAATCAGCACGTTGACGGTACCGACCGTTGCCGGTGACAAGGGGCCACAGTACCCCCCACCGTCGAAACGGAAAAACCTGACTCGACGAAACGACGGGCCGCCATGTCCCATGGCGGCGCGCGCCTCTGGTATCAGCATCTGCGCACGACACATCACATTTTTTGGTTGAGACATGAAGGAGGGGATCACTCACCCCAGACCAACCGCCAGCAGGCCGGGATTGTCCGGAGCCGTCACCAAGAGGGCTGAACTGGAATTGGGCACGCTGTAGCCAATCGGGTTTGCGCGCGGTTCCGTGCGGCCATAGGTGATGAAATGAACCAACGCCTGCTGCTGGTTGTTGCCAAAGGCGGCGTACAGGTCGCTGTTCGCCGCCAGATAGGCCAGAGCGTCAAAACGGATCGAGCGCCCCTCCGCCTGCCCCAGGGCTTGATAGTGCCGCGTGGCGGCGGCGGTGTCGGTGCCGAAGGCCGCCGCCAGGTCGGGGTTCGCCGCCAGATAGCTCAAGGGGTCGAAACCGGTGTCGCGCCGGGTCGTGCTGTTGGACAAGGCGGCGTACAGGGTTGCTTTTGCAGCGCTGCCGCCAAACACCGCGCTCAGGTCAGGGTGTGCGCTCAGATACTCACGGGCATCGAAGGTGGTCGGACGGCTCTCGCCACGCCCCAGGCTGATGTAATGCGTTTCCGCCGCCGTCGTGTTCGTGCCAAAGGCCCGCGCCAGATCAGGGTTCGCCGCCAGATAGGCAAGGGTATCAAAGCTGACGGATCGCCCTTCCCGGATCCCGTTCAACGCGTAATGTTCCGCCGCCCGTGCGGTGTCGGTGCCGAAAACCGCCGCCAGATCGGGGTTTGCGGCCAGGTAGGACAGGCTGTCGAAGCTGATCGACCGCCCTTCGGTCCGCCCCAGGGTCACGTAATGGCGGGCCGCCGCGCGCGCATCGAAACCGAAATTCTTCAGCAGGTCGGGGTTTGAAACCAGATAGTCCACGCTGTCGAAACTGGTCCCGCGCCCCTCCTTGAAACCAATGGTCACGTAATGGCGGGTGGCGGCGACCGTGTTGGCACCGAAAGCGGTCGCCAGATCGGGATTCGCCGCCAGATAGGCGAACGGGTCGAAACTGGCGGTGGGGCGGCCTTCCAAACGCCCGAAGGCGTCGTAATGCGCCCACGCCGCCGCCTCGTTCACCCCCAACACCGTCACCAGGATCGGGTTGGAGGCCAGATAGATCAACGGATCGAAGGGAGGCGTCACCTCCGCCGACGACAACGCGCGCAACGTGATCGTTTGGGTCGAAGACGCCTGCTCGCTGTCGGTGACGGTGTAGGCAAAGGAGTCGCTGGTGCCCACCGCACTGGCCGCTGCCTGATAGGTCAGGCCGGGCAAATCGGTGAGCGCCAGCGTGGTGGTTGCCGTCACCGTGGTCCCGTTGGCCAACCGGATGGTCCCGCTTCCCGGCAGGCGCGCCACCCGAACCGTCATGGTGTCGCCGTCCGGATCGATGGGCGTTGCGATTCCAAGCGCGACGGCCGCCCCTCCGGCCTGCACGGGAATCGTGCGGTCAACCTGGACGACCGGAGCACGGTTGAGCGGGACGGTGGAAATGGTGAAGCTGGACCAGCGGCTCCAGGTCACGCCGTTGTAGGCTCGCACCGACAGCTCATCGACACCGGTCAGGCTGGACGCCTTGAAGGTCAGGGCCGCGAATTGGGCCGGGGTCAGGGCCAGGGTTTGGCCATCCGCCCGCTCCACCCCGTCCAGGACCAGCCGACCGGAACCGCTGGTGTTGTCGATGATCTCATAGCCGCTCACGGTGCCCCCGGCCGGATCCGTGGCCGTCACCAGATCGGGCATGTTCAACGACTGGCTGATCCGCACCTTTCCCAGGCGAACCACGACCGAGGCCGGGCGCAAACTGACCCGCGCGTCCGCGAACAGGGCGTATTCGATGTCGGTCAGGCTGTCGGTGCCTTCACCGCCAGCGGAAACCACCGCGCTGTCCCCGGTGATGGCGATGGTGTAGGAGGCCCGCGCCCCGCTGAACACGGCTGTGTCGAGACCGCTGCCCCCCGAAAGGGTGTCGTCACCGCTGCCGCCGGTCAACGTGTCGTTGCCTTCGCCACCGGACAGCAGGTTGCCGACCGCGTTGCCGGTCAGAATGTCGTTGCCGATGCCGCCGATGGCATTCTCGATGACAACATCCGGAGCGATGACCACATTGTCCACCGCGCGCGCGCCCGACCCGTTGGGGCCGATGGAGCTGAACGCACCGGCGTTGAGGTCGATCGAGACGGCGGCGGTCTGCCCGCTCGCATCGATGGTATCGGTTCCGCCGGTGTCCCAGATCGCCCGGCTGACCGCGCTGGTGGTGCTGGCGAACAGGTAACGGTCATCGCCGGAACGGGTGTCGGTGTTGGCACCGTACAGATATTGCGCCGCCTCGATGTCGTACAGCGCCGGTCCCGTCGCCAGACCGTTCAGGCCCAGACTGGGGTGCGAATTGTAGGACATGAGGGTGTAGCGGTAATTGTCCTCGCTCGTGGACAGATAGGGAGGGGTCCCACCGCTCCCCGTGGCGTCGTAATTGCCGGGGTGCTTCAGACCGATGGCGTGCCCGATCTCGTGCAGAATGGTCAGGAAACCATAGGTGCCGGCGGTCGGGCTGGTGTTGGTCGACGCGTTGTTGGCCAGATAGACGTCACCGCCGGTCCCATACACCGATCCGTTCGGGTAATAGGCATAGGCGGCGCTGCTGGTCTGTCGATTGGAACCAAAACGGATCGATCCGCCCTGCCCGCTGTTGGCGCTGTCGGCGGTTTCCACAAAGAAGATGTTGGCCACCTCGCTCCAGGCGGCAAGCGCCAGCCGCACCGCCGCCCTCTGAACCGTGGACAGGACCGCAAAGCCGGTCTTGTCCGCCGTCGAAGCGTAGGAGGGGGCGGACTCCATGAAGCTGTAGGTGACGGTGGCGGCGGTGCCGACGCTGCCGCTGCCCCAGCGCGGTGTCCCCGGTGCCACAAGGGCTGCAACGCTGGCGGAGACGGCCCCTTGGAAGGCCCCCCCTTGGGCAGGGTCCACCGCGACGTCATCACCCTGCTCCACCGCCGCCGTGAGGGAAACATCACGCCAGGCCGCCGGATTGCAGAATCTGCACGCGCACGGCAACGCCCCATCGAGGAGCGCGGGATCAGCGGATGGGATCGTCATGGCCTTGGCCGGGCTGGTCGCGATGAGATCTGCACCCTACAACCTCTCGATCCGCAAACGGAAGAGCGGAAACCGCCGGGTGTGGAGGCCTTCAATCTCCCGATTTGCGGGCAATCAGCTCCTCGAACACCGCCTCGATCCGATCGATGGAGCGGGCGACGGTGAAGTCACGGGCGCGTTCGCGACCCGACAGCGCCATGCGCAGCCACCCTGCCGGATCGGCGATCAGGCGGCGCAGGCGGTCGGCCAGGGCCGCGTGATCCTCCGCCGGAAACAACAGACCATCGACGCCGTCGCGCACGATCTCGCCGCTTCCGCCCGTGCCGCTGCCGATCACGGTCAGGCCAGCCGCCATCGCCTCCACCTGGGTGATGCCGAACGGTTCCTGGAACACGCTGGGAAACACCAGAACGTTGCAACGGTCAAACAACGCGGACAAACCACGCCGATCCAGGAAGCCGGGGAAATGGATCTTGCCGCCCATCCCCTGCTGCACCGCGTAGGCGCGGCACCGCTCCAACAACCCGGTGTCCGCCTCCTCCCCCGCCAGGGTGCAGTCGAAATCAAGTCCCTCGCGGTGCAGAATGCCCATGGCGTTGACCAGGGTCTGGGGACCCTTGTAGGGCACGAACAGGCTGGCAAAGGCAATGCGCAGCCGATCGGCGGCGGGCATGACCGCGCGGTGGAAGTAATCGACGCGGGCACCGGGCGAAATGACGGTGGATTCCAACGCATAACCGCCGTCGACCAACCGTCCCGCCACCCAACCGCTCGCCGGGCCGGCGCGGTAGAGCGGGGACCGTGGTGCCGCACCGCTGCCATAGCCTGGATGCTGGTTGCCCAGGCAATGCAGCACCGGCACCCCCAACCCGGCGGTCAGCGGTTCCAGAAACTCCGTCGCCAACAGGTCCAGATTGCCCACCAGGCAGGCGTCCGCCTGAAACGCCCGCGCGGTGTCCAGGATGCGGCGGACGTTGTCGCGGATCAGAGCGGCGCAGCGGGCCGGGTCCTCATGCATGAAGGCGCGCCCATCCCGCCAACAGCCGTACAGGGACAGGCTCCGCTCGACATGCGCTTCGATGTCCTCCGTCCCCGCCACACCGGAACGGGTGAGTTCGGGCATATCGGCGGTCAACACCTTCACCGCGTGCCCACGCCGGATCAACCCGGCGGCAAACTCCCACAGCTTGCGGCCATAGCCGCCGAACTCCTGCGGCGGAAACAGGTTGGTGACGACCAGAATGCGGCGGGGCCGCCCACTGGACGGGGCGGTGATCGGTTCAAACAGCGAGCGGTAACGGGCCAACGCCGCCCGATCCCCCGATCCCGTCGGCAAGGCATCGCCCAAACGGTTGGAATCGAGATCCGGCGCTGGATCGGAGGCTCCGGCCAAAGCGGCGATCCGCTTGGCCTCCTCCACGTAAATCACCGCCTCGGCAACACGGTTGGACAGCAGGCAGAGACGCGCCAACCCAACCAGCGCATCGGGTTGCCGCCGGTCGAGCGCCACACACCGCCGCAAAAAGCGCTCGGTCAGCGCGGCGTTGCCCTGCCCATTGGCCAAACGGGCGGCGTCCATCGCCTGGGGGGCGGTTCGCAACAAAGGCTCCAGCGCCTGGACGCGGGCAAGCCGCAGGTCCGCCGGAAGCGCGCCATCCATCTGGGAGCGGGCGGCGTAGCGGATCGGATCGGCGCACCGGAACAGAATCCCTCCCACCTCGTCCGTTGCGAAACCCCAGGCGGACAGGTGGAGCGCGGCGGCTCTGTGATCCGCACCCGACACCGTCGGGCAAAGGGCAAAGGCACCGGACAGGCGGGCCATCGCCCGGTCGGTGGCGTCGCGATCAGGCCAGGGCAGGACCGTCACCGTTTCCACCCGCACCGCGCCATCGCCAGACGGCGGCAAGGGGAGCACCACCGGCGAAACAGCCTCGCATCCGTCCGGGCCAGCGGTCCCCACACGCGGCAGATCACGGACCATCGCCCGCAGATCGGCATCCGCCCCCCGCAGGATCACCCGCTCTGCCACCAGATGCAGGCGCTGCACCGCCTCATAAACCTCCAGACGGCGGCGGAACGGAACGGAGCGCGGCGGCAACGCGGTCAACCCGCGCCGGGCGTCACGCAGATCCAGCGCCGGATCGACCCGCCCGTCGAACACGGCGGCCAGGAACTGGGCGCGCTTGATGTCCGGGCTGTGGCAGTCCAGCAGATGCGCCTGCCCGGCCCGACGGATGGCCATCGCCTCCGCAGGATGGGCAAGGTAATGGCGGGCCAGTTCCACCAACTCGTCCGGGTTGCGGTACGTGACCAGATGGTGGCCGGAGGTGAAACAGCGGTCCAACCCGGCGTCCGGGCTGAGCGCGTCGGTCAGCAGAAAGCCGCCCGCCCCCAGCGCTTCGAAAACCCGCAGATTCAGGTCGCCGTTCAGGGAGCAGTTCAGGGTGATCGCCGAGGACGCGTAAATGTCGGCGGCCTCTTCGGGGGTTCCGCGCAGCGCGGTCAGCGGCAGACCGGCGGCGGTCAACCGGCCCAGCACATGACGCCGCCAGGGATGGAAGGCCCCCACCTGCCCGACAAAGGTCAACGGATGAGTCGCGGCTGCCGGAATGTCCCGACGGCGCAGGGCGTAATCAACCGCCGGAATCCAGAACACCCGGTCGAACCCGGCTTCGAGGAAGGCGTGCCCGTGCTGGCGGGTGTGGTCCAGAACCACGGCGTCAAAGCTTTCCATCGCCCCATAGGCCAGCAGCGTGCGCAACGGCCCGGTGAAATGATGGGTATCGCCCACCAGCAGAACCTTGGTTCCCGGCAGCCGGTCCAACCCACGCGGCAGGTTGCGCCGGGTGGCGTCGGCCTTGACAACGATCAGGTCCGGCCGTTGGTGGGCGGGCAGACGGGCGACGACCGCAGGCAGGTCGAATTCACCCGGCGGGGTGTTGAGCGAGGCAAAACCGCCCTCCCGCTCCTCCGTTGGGCAATCCGGGCCACAGAACACCTCCCGCTCCGAAAACAGCGGGTGCCTGTAATAGTCGGGCGGAGCCAGACAGCAGAACAGGGTGATGGGATTGGACAGCGGCATGGACGGCGATACTCCGGGCGACGGATGGCCTTTCTTTGCACCGCCACCCGTCTCAAGGCCAGCCTTTCATGAGGTCTGCGGTTACAGCGCGTCGAGATCCCGCAGCAGCGCGATCAGGCGGCGGGTCGCGGCCTCCCAGGTCATGCGCTCACGCAGATGCGCCTGGGCGGAGCGGCGGGTGCCATCGGGATCGTCCAGGATCCCGCGCAGCAGGCGGCACGCCGCCGCTTCGTCCGGGGTCCACCAGTCCTGTCCGGCATACCCCCCGGTGGCGGGTTCGACCGACGACGGAATCAGGTGGGCCACGTCCCCATCGAGATAGGCGCGGTACGCGCTGTGGTCGGGGGCCAGAAGGGTCAGGCCCATCGCCCCGGCCTGGGCCATCGGCAGATCCCACCCCTCGCCATGCGACATGCTCCAGTAATGGGAGGACGCGGCGTGGAGCGTCATCATTTCCGCGTCCGACAGCTTGCCTTCCACCAGGAAAATGGGGGCGGTTTCCGTCAAAGTGCGCCCGGTCTCGTTCTGCACCCGCGTCAACAGGTCGCGGACATCCCCGAACACCCCCCTCCCTTTGCCCAGCTTCAGCAGCAAGGCCGCCGAATCCTCCGCCCGGGTCGCGCGCAACCAGACACGCAGCAGCCCATCCAGATTTTTCCGGGTGTTGAGATCCGACACGTTGAGGACACGGACCCGGAAATCGGTGAAACGGCGGCCCGCCTGGTCGACGATGTCGGCGCACCGCACGCGGTCGGGCTCCAACGCCTCGACCCCGGCGGGGGTGATGTGGATGCGGTCGGGCGGGTGCCCGGCGCGCAACCACGCCTGACGGGAGGAATCGGTGGCGACGATGACATGGTCGTGACGGCGGCTGTGCGCGGCCCAGATGGGGGGAATCCCGCAAGCCTCAAACATGGTGTAGACGATGCTCTTCAACCCTGGGACCCGCTCCACGGCCAGGGGGGTGCTGATGGTCAGCACCGCCTTGGCCCGCACCGGTCGGTTGAGCGTTGCCAAAAGCGGATCGAACTGCCCATCGGCCAGATTGTCGCTGTCCTCATAGTTCAGATCGACCAACCGGACCGGGATCCCGGCCTCCGTCAGGCCACGCGCGAAACGGCGCACCACCAGGGCGTAACCGCTGCTGTCGCGAAACACACCGCGCAGCACCAACCCCATCGGCAGCGATGGATCGAGGGAGTCGGCGGCAATCTCGCGCATGGTGGCGCAGCGCTCCACACCGCGCCGCAACAGCGGAAGCATCGGTCCCCGGTCGGTGTCGAGATCCAGAGCCACGCGCAGCAAACGCGCGGCCTCTCCGGGGCGGCCAAGGGAGAGGGCGTTGGTGCCCAACCGGTACAGGCTGGAGACGCAGACCGGTTCCAGCGCCAGCTTGCGGCGGAAAGACTCGGCGGCGGCGTCGAGCCGACCGAGTTGCAGAAGCATCAGCCCATGGTTGAGGATGGCCGGTTCAAGCTGCGGGACCAGCCGCAACGCGCGCGCCAGCATCGCCACCCCGTCCTCCACACGCCCTTCGCGGCGCACCAGAAGCCCCAAAAGATGTTGGGCGTCGGCGTTGCCCGGTTCAAACGCAAGGACGCGGCGGTAAAGCGCCATCGCCTGCGCGGTGTCTCCCGCGTTGTGCAGGGCGACGGCGCGCTGCAAGAGCGTGTTGATCATCGTTGTCAGAGACCGGACATGAGAAGTTCAGAAACCACCACCATCAATTGGGTGTGGCCCGTCGATCCGACGGCTTGCCCGGAGACCGCATCGGATCCTTCGGATCGAACAACCCCAACCGTTGCAGAATTTGGGCGAATCCTTCGGTCAACATGGTGATGCGGTCGCTGATCTCCGCGATCTCACGGGCCGACATCATGGGCGCATCGGCCGACACGCGGCCGTGGGCGCGGTAGTTCAAGCGAATGGCGACATCGTCGCTTTCGCCCTGAAGCCAGGAACCGTGCAGGATCTTGTTGCGCTCCCGCCCCAACTCCAGCGCCTCATCGCAGCGCGCGATCATGGTCTTGGCCTCATCGGGCGGCAGACGCAGACCGGCAACCGTTTTCAAGGCGTCAAAACGGGCCTTGATCTGCATGTTCGAGGCGATCGGCAGAAAGGTGGTGTGATCGGTTCCCAGCAGACGGGAGATGCACAACGACACCATGTCCTCCAACTGCGCCCAGGACACCGCGATCATGCCAATCGCACAGTACATTTTCACGCTGAGCGGCCCGAGCCGCACCGTGCGTGTCGTCGTGGGTGTCGTCATGAGTCAACCCCGCCATCCTCGCCCATCGAAAGGGCGCATTTGGAAAATAGTCCGCCTTCCCTGATGCGGCAAAGCAAACATTGTGTGGGCCGCAGTTGACAGCCCCACACGATCCGTAGGATTCACTGCGCGCAGCGCGCGTCCGATCGTTGCCCCGCCTCACCCGCTTGCCCCACCCGCTTGACAGCAAGGTCATCGTCCATGGTCGCTCAGGCATCCACCGCACCGTCTCTTCTGGGTTATCTCGACAGCGCCATAGAGGTTCTGAAGCGCACCACGGAAACGCTCGACCCGGCCCGGATGGAAGCGGCTGTTGCCGCCTGCACCACGGCCCTGGGGGCTGGCAAGGCCCTGCTGGTCTGCGGCAATGGCGGTTCGGCGTCCGACGCCATGCACATCACCGGCGAATTGGTGGGACGGTTCCTGAAGGAACGGCGCGGCCTGAAGGCCATCTGCCTCAGCTCCAATCCGGCGGTCCTGACCGCCTGGAGCAACGACTACTCCTACGACACGGTCTTCTCCCGCCAGACCGAAGCCTATGGCGAGGCCGGGGGCGTCATTCTGGGCCTGTCCACCAGCGGCAACTCCCGCAACGTCATCGCCGCGTTCGAGGTCGCCAAGAGCCTGGGCATGACCACCATCGGCGTGACGGGCGAAGGCGGCGGCAAGATGGCGGCGGTCAGCGACATCCTGATCGATGTGCCGTCCCGCTCGACCCCTCTGATCCAGCAGGTTCACATCTGCCTGTATCATTATCTGTGCGAACAGATCGAAGCCCGGCTGGCCTGATGCATCCCCCCGCTCTTCCCTCGTCGGACGTCGACGCCATCAAGCGCCGCGCGTTGGAGGCGTTGGCCTCCGGACGACCGGAAGACGCCGAGACCCTGTACCGCGATCTGTTGACGCGCAACGGCGAAGCCGCTGAACTGTGGAACAATCTCGGCCAGACCCTGGCCGGGATGAAGCGGTTCAGCGACAGTCTGGCCGCCATGCACCGCGCCCTGGCTCTTCGGCCGGATTACGCGAAACCCTGGGCCAGCCTGGGCAGCACCGCCTACAACGACAATCGGCTGGGCGACGCGGTCCGGCTCTGGAGCCGGTCGCTCGCCACCGACCCGCAGCCGGATCCCGCGCTGTGGTTCAATCTGGGGGTCGCCCAGCAGATGCTCGGCGATGCCGCCGCCGCCGCCCTGAGCTTCAGCCGATCCGAACAACGGCTGCCCCACATCGCCAGCGTCGCCAGCCAACGGCTGCTTTGCCTGAATTACCTGGAGCTGCCGGGGGAACAGCTTCTGGCGGAACACCGCCGTTTCGACGAACGCTTTGGCCGGTCGCCCACCCCACCACCCCCGCACGGCAACCACCCCGCTCCCGAACGCCGGTTGCGCATCGGCTATCTGTCGGTCGAGTTCCGCGAGCATCTGGGGGCTTATTTCCTGTCCCCCCTGTTTGAGAACGCGGATCGGGACCGGTTCGAGATCATTTGCTATTCGATTTTGCCCGATGCCCTTGCCGACTCCCACACCGGCCGTTTCAAGGCGTTGACCGACGGTTGGCGCACGGTGGGCGAGATGGACGACGATGCACTGGCCAGACAAATCCGCGCCGACGGCATCGACATCCTGGTCGATCTGGCCGGTCATTCGGGCTTGAACCGCCTGCCGATGCTGGCGCGCCGCCCGGCACCGGTGCAAGTGACCTGGCTTGGCTATCCCAACAGCACCGGCATGCGCGCCGTCGACTACCGCATCGTCGATCCCATCAGCGATCCGGCGGGGGCCACCGATGGGCATGCGGCGGAGACGCTGGTCCGGCTGCCCGCTCCGTTCCTGTGCTTCCGCCCCCCGGCGAACGCACCGGATGTGGTCCCGCTGCCCGCCGGATCCACCGGTCGGATCACCTTCGGTTCCTTCAACAAGCTGGCCAAGATCACCCATCAGACCGTGTCCCTGTGGGCCGAGGTGCTGCGGCGCGTCCCATCCGCCCGGCTGCTGCTGAAGGACCGCCCGTTGTCCGATCCCGACACCGCCGATCTGATGCGGAAGCGTTTCGCGGCGGCGGGGGTTGATCCGGAACGGCTGGAGCTGGTCGGGTTCATCAAGGATCCGGGGGGGCATCTGGCCGCCTACAACCGGATCGACATTGCGCTGGATCCCCACCCCTACAACGGGACGATCACCACCTGTGACACCCTGTGGATGGGTGCCCCGCTGGTCACGCTCGCGGGAAGCCGTCATGCCGCCCGCGTGGGCGCAAGCCTGATGACCGCGATCGGCCTGCCCGAACTGGTCGCCGACACGCCCGCCCGCTACGCCGACATCGCCGCAGCCTTGGCGGGGGATTTGGGGCGGTTGATGGCGCTGCGCATGGGCATGCGGGAACGGCTCCGCGCCTCCGCCCTGTGCGACGAAGCACGCTTCATGCGCAATCTGGAAACCGCGTATCGGATGATGTGGCGGCGTTGGTGCGCGTCCCGGACCGCCTGAAACGCGGCGGCCCACCGCACCCCGATCCCATCAGGGCATCCGATAGCCCATTTTCTGGAACAGCATGGCCAACGCCTCGTCCCGCAAACCGGCGCGGTGCAGAGTGATGCAGCCGCTCAACGCCTCCTCAGGCCGGTTTTCCACGAAGCTGCGCAGGGCCTCCTCGAACAGCGCCTGCGGGGCCAGCACATTCGGGGCGGATAGCACACGGTCTTTGACGGCGATGTCGGCGATTGCCCGGCCATAGGAGTCGCCACAGGCCGCGATCAGGTCATCGACCGCCGCCCCGCAATGGCGGCGTGCCCAGAACAGATACTCCTCGTAATCGGCCTTCAACGCCCACAGCCAGGACAGGCGATAGCCCGTCGGCTCGTTGACCCAGGCCAGCGAGGGTTTGAGCGTGCGCACGCCAAAGCGGCGCACATCGAGGCAGACGAAGTTGCTGGTCACGGCCCGTTCGGTCAGTTCCGCCAGCTCAAGGCTGTTGGACAGGGCGTTGTCCATGGGCAGCGGGCCGTTCCGGCGCAGCGCCGACACCACAAGCTGCTGTTCGGGAACCAGGACCCGCGCCTCGCGCGCCGCGCGCGGCAGGGCAAGCAACGCCTCGCGCGAGGGATGGCGGTCAGCCCGCCACAGGGTTTCCATATCCTCCGTCCGCCCGAAGGAACAGAAATCCTGCACGAACATGGCGAAGGACCGACGCGGGGAGCGCGCGTTCGTGGTGATGATGCGCTCCTTGAACACCGCCATCGGAGCGGGGATGTTGCGGAAGCGGTCCGGGCAATCGAGGAAACCGGTGTGCTCCAGCACCATGTCGGTGCGCAGCTTCAACGCATAGGGCCGGTCGGCCAACCGCAACCCGGCCAGGGTGGACTCGGCCTGGCGGTTGAAGTTGGACGCGGTGATGGCGGTTCCCCGCTCGATCTCCGGAGCCAGCAAGCCGCGCAGATCCACCCCACCCGGATCCGGGTTCAGCACCACGACGTCCGCCTCGACCCGGTGGGCCGGAAAATCAGGCGCGTCCTTCCACACCGACAGGACGATCCGCGCGTCGGGCATCAGGCGGCGCAGGCTGGCCAGGCATTCCGGCGTCTGTTCAGGATGCCATGGCCCCTGAACGACGACCGCGATGTCGCGGGTGGCGATCATGGCGCGTCGCCCCCCGCGTCACCCTGTCGGCCTTGGGGCGGCCCCTCGCCAAAGCGTTTGCTGACCGGGCGGACATCCGTGACGGTCGGGGCCAGAACCCGCAAGCCCTGGGCGATCACGCCGTTCATCGCCGGACACAGGAACAGCGCCCCCTTGTGGGCCAGCGTTTCGGCATGGTCGAGGGAATGCGCGCACGCGTGCAGGAACACCGCCGCATCACGGAAGACATAGGTTCCAGCGGAGGCGTGCGACGAGATCACCCGCTTTTCCACGGTGCGGATCACCGCGCCATCGGCCCCGATCTCCGCGTAGCTGTAACACGGTTCATCCGACGGAAAGCAGGGGAGTACGCCCCCCACCGCCGGATCGGCGAACAGGGCGGACGGCGCGTCGGCGCTGTCATACAGGATGTCCACCAGATCGACGCAAAGCGGTGCCCGGGGGCGGAGCAGCAACGCGACCGCCGCCAAGGCCGACAGCAACGCACCACCGGTGAGGTCGGACAGAAACACGACGCGCGCGCCAGGAAACCAGTCCAGCAAAGTGCCGCGCAGCGCGTGCGCCTCCGGCAGATCCCGCAACACAAACACCAGATCGCTCGGGCCGAGACTGCCGTCGCGCCACCAGGGGCGGCTGGTGATCGCCCGGCGGATCAGCGGTTCCCCCTCCACCGACACCAGGGGACGCACGCCAAAGCGCGGATGGATGAAATCCGGCCCCGCGAGCGGAATGATGGCGTTCACGCCCCATGCTCCGCCGGTTTGCCCGCCATGCTCAGATACCGGTCGAGATCCTCCGGCGTGCCCAGCCCGTGCATGGCGTCGGCGGCCACCTCGAACACGCCGATCCGCGCGCCCATGGCAATGGCATAGTTGTAGACAGGGCAGGTGTAGAATTCGTTGTTGGTCCGGTCGTTCACCGCGATCATGTCGACCGCCGCGTCGATGAACAGGCGCCCACGGGCAAAATGATAAATGCCCACCGTCGCCAGATCGGAGATCGCCACCTTTTCGCGCACCTCGCGGACCAGCCCATCGTCCCCAACGCGGGCGAAGGACCATTTCGGATCCCGGTTGCGGTCGCGGAACACCAGGATCGACCCATCCAGCCCGCGCCGGACGACGTCCTCGATGTAGGCCCCCGCGCTGAAATCGACGAGTTGATCGCAATTGGCGATCAACAGCGGATCATCGCCATCGATCAGGCGGCGGGCCAGCAGGACGGTGCAGGCCGTTCCCTCCGTTTCCCGCTCCACCGGGCACAGCACCACATCGGCGCGCGCCTCCAACCGGGCGGTCAGCTCCGGTTCGGCCTCGAAATGCTCGGTCCGGCCCATCAGGATGTAGCGCGCGTTCGGAATCGCCAGATTGTCGAGCACCCGTTCGATCATCGGACGCCCGGCCACATCGATGAAGGGCTTGGGTTTGGTGTACCCGACGCGGGCAAAGCGGCTGCCACGCCCGGCCATTGGAATCAGCACATTCAACCGCTGCGGCCCGGCGGCGGCCTCGGCAAGCCGACGGCCCTGCACCAGCCGTTCATATTGCGGAATCAGCTTGGGCGCGTAGAAGCTGTGATAGCGATCCGCCGCAATCGGGCAATGGCCGACGCGGCGACC
The DNA here is from genome assembly GCF_003966125.1 of Azospirillum griseum. Lineage (GTDB taxonomy): Bacteria > Pseudomonadota > Alphaproteobacteria > Azospirillales > Azospirillaceae > Azospirillum > Azospirillum griseum. Next base: position 15,900 of record NZ_RXMA01000034.1, on the reverse strand, counting down.
GGTCAGCACCAGCTCGTTCAGCGTGGGAGCGATGTAGAAGGCCCCGTCGATCTGCACATCGTGCCGGATCGAATCCATGGCCGCTTCCACGAACAGCCGCCCGGCGGCGAAATAATAGAATCCGGCGATGGCGTGCCGGCTGATGACCCGTTTCTCCGCCGCCTCCACCACCAGCCCGTCGTCGCCGGGGCGGATGTAGGAATAGCGGGGGTGCACGGAATCAAAGGAAATCACCGCCGCATCCAGCCGCTGGCGGCGGAACCGCGCGACGATGGCGGCCATGTCCGCGTCAATCACCTGATCGCCGTTGACGATGAGCAGCTCCTCGTCCGTTTCGATGTGCTCAATGGCCATCAGGCATGAACAGACCGCCCCGCTGGTGCGCGCCCGCAGCGGGATGACGATCACGTCGGGTCCGGCGATCTGGCGCAGCACATCCCCCAGATTGAAGCGGCGGCAGTCCTCGTCCCGCACGATGAAGATGAAACGGGCGTCGGGGAAACGGGCGCGGAACGGCTCCACCACCCGTTCGATCATCGGACGCCCGTCGATCTCGATCAGGGGCTTGGGAAAATGGAACTCCTCGACCGGGAAATAGCGGTCGGATGCGGCCAGCGGAATCAGAATGTTCACGGCGTCTCTCCCTGCGCGCGGGCGATGTGCCGACGGATGCGGTCATAGGTCACACCATGGATGTCGGCCACCTCCATCACATGGGCACCGCTGGCCTTGGCGGCGCGGATGCCGTGATCGTTGTCTTCGACCACTAGGCATTCCGTTGGGGCCAGCCCCATCCGCTCCATCGCCGCCTGGTAAATCTCCGGGTGCGGCTTGGGATGGGCGACGTCCTCGTTCGACAGATAGAACTCGAAATAGGGCAGCAGCGCCGCCTGCCCCAGCATCACCGACACGGTGTTGCGGATCGAGTTGGAACAGGCCGCCTGCCGGTACCCCTCCGCCTGAAGACGCGAGAGCGCGTATTGATGGTGGAAAAAGGGACGGCAGCGCGAATAGGCCAGCTCAATGGTCCGCCGTTGCTTCATCTCATTGATGAAACCGTGCAGGCGGGGCGGCAAATGGCGGCTGGCGCTCAGCATCTCCAGCTTGCGGCGGGTCGGCAGACCATCATAAAGGGCCAGATGCTCGTCCCGGGCGATTTCCATGCCGAACAGGGCAAGCGCGTCGTTCAACGCCTCGTAATGCCAATCCTTGGCGTCGATCAACACGCCATCCATGTCGTAAAAGATGGCTTTGATCCGGGTGGGCGTGTCAATGGACATCGAAAAACTCGCGCGCCTTGTCGGGAAAATCAGTGCAGAGCGCCAGGAAACCGGGCGGGGCCTCGGTGGCCACGGCCTTCCAGGCGTCCCAGGCCGGACCATGCGGGCGACCGTGCAATTCGGGTGACACGAGCGCAACCCGCTTTCCGGCCCGCCAATGGTCCCGGATCACATCATTGTCGAACCATTCGCCGTCGAAAGCGTCCAGCCAGACCCCCGCCGCCCGCTCGTAGAAGGACGGTACCCGCTCATACTCGCTCTGCCGGGTGTACGCGATGGCTCCTCGCCGCAGATACAGGACGCCATCGGGCACCGCCATGTCGAACACAAACCAATCCTCCACCCCATGGCGGGACAGGGCGGCGAGCAAGGGAGCCTGCAAGCCGTCGGCCTTGATGTTCAGCGCCAGGGGGCCTGCCCGGCCACCCGCGCGCGGGGCGTGACGTCCGTACAGCTCCAGCAACGCATCGACGCTCATCAGCCCGCCGCCGGTCGGCGGGTCATGGCTGACGACGAGGGTGCCGTCATGGTCACGGATGTCGGTTTCGATACCATAGCCGTCGCGGAACGCCCGTTCGAGCGCCGCCGGGCTGTTCTTCTCGGCCGGTTCCGTCCAAAAGCCCCGGTGCGCCAATATCGCGATCATCTCGCTCGAACCCTGATGGACTGTGGGAACCTGTGGCGGCGATGCCGGACAGCCGAGGCCGCCGACGCGCCCCCCTGTTTGGCACAAACCGGCGGGCGGCGACAAGCGGACAGCGCGCCATGAGGAGGGCGGCAACGCATCGGCGACCGGACGGGGATACGGAACGTGCCAACGATTGTGAGGGTCCGGACTCATAACCAGTATGCGACGGTCGCCACGATGTGGACGGCGGCCATGAAGTCGGTTGCGGAGCGGTCGTAACGGGTGGCGATGCGCCGGAAGTCCTTGAGACGTCCGAACATGCGCTCGATGACGTTGCGGTTCCGGTAGAGGTAGGGAGAGAAGCAGTTTTTCCAGCGCTTGTTGGCGCGTGGCGGGATGTTAGGCGCGGCTCCCGCCTCTTCGATCTTCCGGCGAACAGCGGCACTGTCGTACCCCTTGTCGCCGTGCAGGAGATCGGTGGCGGGCATCCGGTCGAGCAGACGGTCGGCGGCGGTGCAATCGGCAACCTGACCGCCTGTCAGCAGGAAGGCAAGCGACCGCCCACGCGGATCGCTCAGGGCATGGATTTTGGTGGTTCGTCCGCCACGGGACCGTCCGATGGCCTGAGCGCGCTCCCCCCTTTCCCGCCGCTCGCCGAACGATGGGCGCGGATCGCCGTGGAGTCGATCATCACCTGGGCCGGTGGGCCACCTGCCGCTGCCAACGCATGGAAGATGTCCTCCCACACGCCCTTGGCCGCCCAACGGACGAAGCGGTTGTAGAGCGTCTTGCGGGGGCCGTAGACCGGCGGAGCATCCGCCCAGCGCCCACCCGACTTCAGCACATGGACGATTCCGCTGATCACACGACGATCATCCACACGCGGCTTGCCGCAGGTGTCGCGCGGAAGGTGCGGCTCAAGCCGTCCGAACTGCTCCACAGTCAACCAGAACTGACCGTCGTTCATCGCATAGCCCCTTTCAAGGGCGTTGAATCACAACGGCTCTCTGGCGGAAAGGCTCTTTATGGGTCCGGACCCGAGACAGCCCGAGCGATGAATTAGGCTTGGATGCTTTCCGGTTTTGTCGGCGGATTGATCCAGGCTTCGATGGGCTTTGCGGGTGGTTCGGGCACTTTTCGGACGAATCGCTGTGGGTTGAGGCGAAATGCGCGGTCGAGGGTTTCCTGGCGGGCGGCATGGACGGCGTCGGCTTGCCCGTAATGAACCTGATCTGGGGTCATCAGGCTGATCCCGGCATGATGGTGATCCGGTTGGTACTGAACCTCAGTTCATCTTTGTCGCTGACGACAAGTACGAGTGTCTTTGTCATTCACATATCCTCTCGAAATGCTGCATTGTCGGACGCGGGCTGGGATGCATTCCGCACAGGCGACGGTGCAGGCGTTGCCACAGGCAGCCGTGGGGCCGATGCCTCCGGCGGAACGCCCGACGGATGGGGAGGGGGCGAGGGGCGCTGCTTGCAGGCGGAAACGGAGCGGTCCCGCTCGGGACCAGTCCGGCGCTGAGCGGTGCGCGCCCTCCCGGACGCTGACTTCTCGCGGGGCGGCGCAAGGTACTTCCGCAACGTGGACGCTGCGACGGAACCGAACGCGGCATCGATCTTGGAGAGCAGCGTAAGAATGTCGTCATAGCTGTAGCCCTTGTCGAGGGACGCTTTGATTTGTGGCTGGAGACGCTGCACGGCCTCACGGATGGGAATGGCCTCAGGCACCTTTGGATCAAGCTCGGTGAGCCGCTTCGCGGCCTCCTCCAAGACGGAAATCTTCACGGCTTCGGGCATGTTTTCTGTACCGCGCTAATGATCGCCTGGTGCGGAAACTAGGGCACCACCGCACGGTAAGTCTCCCCCGGCTAGATGGCCCGACAGCGAACATTTCGCTCGTGGTGTGGGAAGCCGCCGTCACCGGCGGGTGGCGTTTGATCGCCGGTCAATGGGACGCGCAACGCGGCGCGGCAGTGTTACAGACAAGCGACGGGTTGCAAAATGGTCGGTGGCCTTGTGGGCAGGCGTCGCAGATCGCGGTGGGCGCTCAAGGTGACTTACGCCAGAATGCTCCGGAACCCGCGCCTCCTCGTGGGACGGAAATGCGGTGCGGCGGCAGCAGGCATTGCGCCTGGAATTACAGCTGAAACGGCAGGTGGAACGCATCAAGGATGCGGTGTGGGACGTGAGTCGGACGCATTGCCGCTAGATCGGGTCGAGGGGTCGGTGACACCACGTCTTGACGTGCGCTTCGAGCGGCGGCAGGAAGTATGTTTCTTGTATGGTGGGATACCCCCTTACGACATACATTTAGATATGTGCCGCGAGTAGGGGTAAATGCCTGCGTTGCTCTGAGGGGCCTCAACCATGATCGAGAGTGCAGTCTATCGCGATCTGCTCGCGGTCGTCAGGGTCGAACAAGAGCGGCTTCTGACCGCCGCAAAGGGAGCAGAACATGAGTTCCGCGAAGCGCACTTTCGAGCGCGCAGCCAACTCCATTGGAAGGAATGGGGGACCTACATGCCGTACCTCCGGATGAGGGCGGCGGGAATAGGGTGCTTATGGGGCATCATGACCTTTCACGGTCCGCAGACGAAGCGACAGGTGCGGCTCAAGGAGTTCGGTCGCAAAGCGAAATGGCGGTACACCCCAGCGCAGTTCCCAGACGCGAAAGCGTGGGAGGTCGAGGCGATAGAGAAGGCGGAAGAAGTCTTTGAGCGGGTGCGGCGACGGACCGCGTTTCTGGCGAAGATCGTGCAGGTGACGAAAGGGGCTGCGGCAACGGAGGGGGTGCGCCTCGCCGGAAAAGCCGAGGGCCGCACTGCCGCCATAAACACAGAGGCCGAGGGCTACCGCAGCGTGCTCGATGACTGGGTGCCGCCGAGCAGACTTCAATGTGAGCCAGAGCAGGGGGAGTAGAGCTTGATCCTACCCCGAATCAGTGGACACCTCTGATAAACTCCCTGGAGTTGCCCTGTGGGAGCGGAGCGGTTTTCTTGACAAGACCGCCCCTCGGCTTCTACCGATAACCGCTTCGATCCCTTCTCCCCTTTCACCAGACGGAACCGCCGCGATGAGCGAAGCGCCGCATCCCCCCTCTTCTGCGGCTCCTCCGGCATCCCCTGCGGGCCTTTCCACGCCCGACACCGAGTCGGCCATCCACAGCGGTTCGGCGGATCGGTTCGGTTATGAATGGGGCCGGTACGCCGAGTTGAAGGGCATCTATGAGGAGCAGTTCCGCCGCTGGACCCCGTTTCTGACACCAGCGGACTGGCGCGGCCTGACCTTCGTCGATGTCGGCTGCGGCATGGGGCGCAACAGCCACTGGCCGATGAGCTATGGGGCTGCCGGTGGGCTGGCCATCGACATCGACGAACGCAGCCTGACGTCGGCGCGGGCGACCCTGGCCCCGCACCCGGCGATGGAGGTTCGCCGCCAGAGCGCGTACGACCTGAACGAAACGGCCCGTTTCGATCTCGCCTTCTCCATTGGCGTCATTCACCATCTGGCGCATCCCGAACTGGCGCTCGCCAACATGGTCCGCGCGGTGAAGCCAGGCGGACGGGTGATGATTTGGGTCTATGGCCGCGAGAACAACGGCTGGATCGTCCGGTTCGCCGACCCCCTGCGCAAGGCGCTGTTCAGCCGCCTGCCGATCGGGTTCGTGCACACGCTGTCGGCGCTGCCGACCGCCGCCCTGTGGCTGGCCTTGCGGTTGGGGCTGGATCGCCTGGAATATTTCCGCTTGATCCGCCGTTTCGACTTCGCGCACCTGCGCTCCATCGTCTTCGATCAGATGCTGCCCAAGATCGCCCATTACTGGCGGCGTGACGAGGTCGAGGCGCTGATGACGAACGCCGGGTTGGTGGATGTGCGGTTGGCCTGGGTCAACGAAATTTCCTGGGCCGCCATCGGGACCAAGGCCGACGCGTGATGCCTGCCCTTTTGTTGCTGACACCGGGGGTCCTGGGGTAAGAAGCGCCGGGATCCGCGTGATGGGTTCATGCACGCGGCGACGCGTTGGGGGGAAGTGCCATTTCCGAGTTTTCGCCGGCCTTCATTGAGGCCTTCAACAGCGGTGCGGCCCATTTCCAGGCTGGTCGCTTCACCGAAGCGGCGGACGTGTTCCGTCGGCTTGCCAACGAACGTCCTGAGATTCCCAATCTGCACGGCAATCTCGGTTTGTCGTTGCGCGCCGCCGGACGACCGGACGAGGCGCTGGAGCCGCTGCGCCAAGCGTTGCGGTTGCGCAACGATTACCCCGACGCGCTGAACGCGCTGGGGGGCATCCTGTTGGATCAGCGCAATCTGGATCACGCGCTGCTGGCCTATCAGGAACTGGTCCGGATGAAACCGGATTACCCGTCGGCCCTGCTGGCCTTGGGCAATCTGTACATGTTCACCGGCGACGCGAACCGGGCGCGGGAAGCCTACCGGCGCGCCATCCTGGTCGAGCCGGAGATCGCCACCAACCACAACAATCTGGGGGCCGTCTGCCTCAGCCTGGGCGATCCGGCGGAGGCGGCCCATCACTACCGCCGCGCTCTGGTCATTGATGTCGGTCGACCGGAGTATCGGAAAAACCTGGGCACCTGCCTGATGATGGCCGGGGACTATCCCAACGGGACCGCCGCTTATGAAGGGCGGCTGGAGCAAGGGGTCTGGCGCAAGCGCAACATGCCCGGCGTCCTGTGGCAGGACCAGCCGTTGGCCGGGAAAACCCTGCTCGTGCATTTCGAACAGGGCCTGGGAGATTCCTTCCAATACATCCGCTACGCCAGCGTGTTGCGGCGGATGGGCGCGCGCGTGATCTACGAATGCCAACCCGCCCTGAAGCGGGTGCTGTCCACAGCGCCCGATCTGGATGGGCTGTTCGCGTTTGGCGAAGCGCTGCCGCCCTATGATTATTATGTTTCCCTGATGAGCCTGATGCACCGGCTGGGCACGACGCCGGACACCGCCCCCGGCGGGGTTCCGTATCTGCGCGCCGAACCGGAACGGGTCGCCGACTGGGCCGACCGGCTGAACCGGCTGGAAGGTGGGGAACGCCCGCGCCTGCGCGTCGGGATCAATTGGCACGGCAACGAAACCGGCAAATCGATCCCGCTGGAATGCTTCGAAGCCATGGGCCGCCTGCCTGACGTTCGGCTGTACAGCCTGCAGAAGGTCTCGGGCCTGAACCAGTTGGAGCAGCTGCGCGACCGGGTCCGCGTGACCGAACTGGGGGCGGATTTCGACAGCGGCCCGGATGCCTTCGTCGACACCGCCGCCGTGATCACCAGCATGGATTTGATCATCACCTGCGACACATCGGTTTGCCATCTGGCCGGGGCCATGGGTCGACCGACCTGGGTGGTCCTGAAATGGTTCGCCGACTGGCGTTGGATGCAGCATCGGTTGGACAGCCCCTGGTACCCGACCATGCGCCTGTTCCGTCAGGCCCGCGCGAATGATTGGGCGGAGGTGATGGGCCGGGTGACGACGCAGGTCGCTGCGCTCGCGACCGGCGCGATGACACGGTAAAGGCGGCAGGGGTGAGGATCGGGCGATGACGCTGAATGAGGCCGCGCAGCTCGCGCTTGCGCATTTCCGCGCCGGACGCATGACGGAGGTCGAGCGGGTGTGCCGGGCCATTCTGCACGCGCTCCCGGACACCGGAGAGATCGCCCAGCTTCTGGGCGTGGCGCTGATGGGCCAGAACCGCCCGCAGGACGCGATGGAGGTCCTGCGCAAGGCCATCACCATGCGGCCCAATCTGGCCGACTGCCATGGCAACCTTGGGACCCTCATGCAGTCGCTGGGGCGGATGGCGGACTCGCTGCGGGCGCATGACCGTTGCGTCCGCCTGTCCCCCGACACGCCGGAAGGCTGGATCAACCGGGGGTCCGCCCGTCTGGCCTTCGGCGATCGCAACGGTGCGGTGGAGGATTTCGCCACCGCGCTGCGTCTGCGTCCCCTCGACGCCCTGGCCGCCACCAACCTGGGAACGGCCCTGCGCGAGGGGCGGCGGATGGTGGAGGCGGAACGCGCGCTGCGGCGCGCGTTGGTGGTCGACCCCGGCCACGCCGAGGCGATGCTTGCGCTTGCCCACGTCCTGCGCGAATTGGGGCAGTTGGGGGACGCGCAGACCGCCTACGCCCGCGCGGTGGCCCAGGCTCCGGCCCGCACCGAAGCGCTGTGCTACCAGCTCTTCCTGAAACAGACGCTGTGCGACTGGGACGATTATGACGGTCTGTGCGCGCGGGTGTTGGACATCATCGACCGCGACGCCGGTGTCGTCATTCCGCTGGCCACCCTGTCGATCAACACCAGCGCGGCGCAGCAGGACCGCTCCGCCCGGTTGCTCTTCGACCGGATGGTCCGCCGTGGCGACGCCCCCACCCTGCCCGCCCGTCCGGCGTCGCCTGGCGCGCGCCTGCGCGTGGCCTACGCCTCGGCCGACCTGCACGAACACGCCACCGCCTATCTGGCCGCCGAACTGTTCGAGCTGCATGACCGCAACCGGTTCGAAATTCTGGCCTATTCCTATGGTCCAGACGATGGCAGCGCGATGCGCCAGCGGTTGGTCCGGGCCTTCGACCGCTTCCACGACATCCGGAGCGTGCCGTTGGACAGCGTCGCCCAGCGGATGGTCGACGATGGTGTCGACATCCTGGTCGATCTGAAGGGCTACACGAAGCAGGCCCGCCTTGACATGCTCTCGCGTCGGCTCGCGCCGATCCAGGTCAGCTATCTGGGCTATCCCGGGACCATCGGGTGCCCGCACATGGATTATGTGATCGGCGACCGCTTCGTCACCCCGCCGGAGCACCAGCCCTTCTACGCCGAGCGGCTCGCCATCCTGCCCGACGCCTATCAGATCAACGACCGCCACCGCCCTTTGCCCGACCGGATCCCGTCGCGCACCGAATGCGGCCTGCCGGAAGAGGGGGTGGTCTTTGCCGCCTTCAACACCGCTTACAAAATCAGCCCGACGATGTTCGCGCTGTGGATGCGCATCCTGAAGCGGGTTCCTGGATCGGTGCTGTGGCTGTTCGAAGCCAACCCGTTGGCCGGTGCGCATCTGCGTGCGGCCGCCGACGCCACTGGTGTGGGCGCGCACCGGTTGGTCTTCGCACCGTCGCGCCCGCTGGCCGATCACATCGCCCGCTACCGCGTTGCCGACCTGGCGCTCGACACCCTGCCTTACACCGGCCACACCACCACCAGCGACGCGCTGTGGGCCGGCTGCCCGGTTGTCACCTGCCTGGGCGACACCTTCGCCTCACGGGTGGCCGCCAGCCTGCTGAGCGCGGCGGCGATGCCCGACACCATCACCCGGTCGCTGGAAGAGTATGAGGGCTTGGCCGTGGCGCTTGCCACCGACGCCGACCGCCGCGCGGTTTTGCGCCGCCGGTTGGAGGATGGCCGGATGACGGTGCCGCTGTTCGACAGCCACCGTTTCACCCGCAACCTGGAGCGCGCCTATCAGACGATGTGGGCGTTGCACAAGGCAGGACGTCCGCCACAGGGATTCATTCTGCCATCGGAATGACGCTTGCGACCGCCCGCGCCGATCACGGCGCGCGGCGGTCGCCATCCGCATCGAGCACCGCCCGGACATGGTCGAGCAGATTGCCCCCGGTGAAGAGATGGCCGGGCAGACCAGCCGCCTGCGCCGCCGCCATGTCGGTGTCACGGTCGCCGATGACGAAGCTTCCGGCCATGCGAACCGGCCATCGCGCCATCAGGTCGCGCAGCATGCCCGGCTCCGGCTTGCGCCAATCGGACAGGCGGCGGTAACGCTCCACCGCACCGGTCGGATGATAGGGGCAATACCGGATGTCATCGAGATGGGCACCGTTGCGGCGCAACTCCTCCTGCACCCAGCCGTGCAGCGCGTGGATGGCCGCCTCATCATAGTAACCATGGGCAACGCCCGCCTGGTTGGTGATGAGGAAGACGTAGTACCCCCGTTCGTTCAACAACCGGATCGCCGCGATGGCCCCCTCGACCCACACGAACTGATCGGGCCGGTGAACGTAGCCATGATCAAGGTTGAGCACCCCGTCGCGGTCCAGAAAGGCGGCGGGTCGGCGCAGCCAATCGCTCAACAAACCATCCGCACGGGCCAGATCCTCGGGAACGCCAATGTCAATGAAGGCCCCATCGTAACAGCGCCCGGCCAATGCCCCTTGCGCGGCCAAACCCGGCAGGACATCGCGCTCCAACGAGCAGGGACCGGCGGGAATATGGTCAAGGATGCGGCGATCCATCCAATAAAGACCACCATTGATCAGCCCCGCGCCCGCCTGATCCGGACGTTCGGCAAAAGCCTGGATCCGATCGCCCTCCACCCGCACGGCACCGTAACGCGTTGCATCCTCAACCCGGCGCAGCGCCACACGCGCCAACACACCATCACCGAGCGGAGCCGTCAAATCCAACACATTGATATCAAAAAAAGAATCTCCATTGAGCAGCAGAAACTGCGGATCCAGCGCCGCGCGCGCCTGGATCAGCGCTCCTCCGGTGCCAGCCGGTTCCGCCTCGATCACACAGGACAACGCAACCCCGAAACGGCTGGACCGGCCATCGTCGCTGCTGGCCGCCGCGCAATAGTCACGCAGCACCTCGCCCCGGTAGCCGCCCAACAGCAACACCTGCTCAAAGCCGAACCGGGCCAGATTGCCGATCAGATGATCCAGGAACGGCTTGCCCGCCACCTCCAGCAACGGCTTGGGCGTCAGGCGGGTGCGCTCCCCCAGCCGGGTGCCAAGACCTCCAACCAGGATCACGCATTGACGGGCGGGCATGGCCGGGGCGGAAACGGTGCTGGAGGGAAGCGTGTTCATGGGACGGTTCGGGTCCTGTGCCGAAGGCGATGAGGACGATGGACCTATCATGACGTCTTTCCATCCGTCCAGGCCCCACACCGTCACGCAGACCGGATCGGATCAAACACACGCAATGGTTCGGGCCGCAGAATCCCACACAGTTCTTGCGCCTTGGATGATTGCCGGACTACCTATGTCCTCCGCGTCCACAGCGGTTTGACCGATGTTCGACCGGCCAAACCCCGCCCCGCCGCACAGGCTCTGCCGCGCTGCGCCGATGGTGATCGTTCTGTCTTGTCGGTAGAGGTTTTCTCAATGTCACAGTCCCTGAACATCCTCGTCACCGGCGGCGCCGGTTATCTCGGGTCGGTCATGGTGCCGGCGCTGCTCGACGCCGGCCATTCGGTCACGGTGCTCGACAATTTCATGTTCCGTCAGGCGTCTCTGAGCCATGTCTGCGCCCACCCGAAATTTGATCTGGCCCGTGGCGATGCGCGCGACGAGGCAACGCTCCGCCCCCTGGTGAAGAACGCCGACGTGGTCATCCCGTTGGCGGCTCTGGTCGGTGCGCCGTTGTGCGACGCGGATAAGATCGGAGCCGAAACGATCAACCGCGAGGCGGTCATCACCCTGACCAAGATCCTGTCGCCGTCGCAGCGGCTGGTGATGCCCGTCACCAACTCGGGCTACGGCGTGGGGGAACAGGGCAAGTTCTGCACCGAGGACAGCCCGCTGAACCCGATTTCGCTCTATGGCCGCACCAAGGTCGATGCGGAAAAGGCGGTGCTGGATCGCGGCAATTCGATCAGCTTCCGGTTGGCCACCGTGTTTGGCATGGCCCCGCGCATGCGCATCGACCTGCTGGTGAATGACTTCGTCTATCGCGCCGTCAACGACCGCGCGGTGGTTCTGTTCGAACCACACTTCAAGCGCAATTACATCCATGTCCGCGACGTCGCCCGCGCTTTCCTGCATGGGCTGGAGCATTTCGAGACGATGCAGGGCCGCCCCTACAACGTCGGCCTTTCCGACGCGAACCTGTCGAAGTGGGAGCTGTGCCAACGCATTCACAGCCATCTGCCGAAGTTCGTCTTCCTGGAGGCTCCGATCGGCGAGGATCCGGACAAGCGCGACTACATCGTGTCGAACGAACGGATCGAAGCGACCGGCTACAAGCCCGCCTTCTCGTTGGATGACGGCATCCGTGAGCTGATCAAGGGCTACCGCATGGTCCGCAACGCCGTTTACGGCAACGTGGTCTGATCCAGCCGTTTGATCCCGGCGAGCGCTTGAACAGACCGTTGCAAGCGCTCGCCGGTGATGGCGGTGGCGGTGGCGGTGGCGGTGATGCGGCCACATGATCGCGCGGAATCGGTGTGGGGTTTGAACGCCATACAGCGCACCGTTTTGGTTCCGGTATGAAATGCAGAACACCCGAGTCCACAGAGACCGGTTGATCGTTTCGATGCTTTTTTCATTACGATATCGTAACAATTCAGATGTTGCCAAAACCGAACGTCTCCGACCTCAGAATGGGGACCTGGGTGGACAAATCCCGCCCACATGGCAGATCTTGCTTTATTGCCGAATAACAGGCTAAAAGCGTGGGGCCTTTGGCGTATGCTGTTCGATGTGGCGTGAGATGCGGTGTCGTGCTTTCGATGTCTCAAAGATATTTGCACGAGATTCCATAGTCGCGACTAGATCGGGCCTTCTCTTCATCTCTTCGCGAGATCCGCGCAAATGACATCCCAGTATACCCCGGAGATCGTCGCTCGGCTGTATCGCTCCCTGTACTTCATCCGTCGTTTTGAAGAACGGGTGGCGGCGATCTACCCTTCCGACAAGATCAAAAGCCCGGTTCATCTTTCCATCGGCCAGGAATTCATATCGGTCGGTGTCTGTGACGCCTTGCGGTCGGACGACGCGGTGTCGGGCACCTATCGCGGCCATGCGGCCTATCTGGCCAAGGGTGGCGACCCGGCCGCGATGATGGCCGAAATGTATGGCAAAGTGACCGGTTCCGCCGCCGGGCGCGGCGGGTCGATGCATCTGATCGACACCAAGGCGAATGTGCTGGGTGCGTCCGCCGTCGTCGGCACGACCATCCCGATCGCCGCCGGTTATGCGCTTGCGCTCAAGCGGCAAAAGACCGACCGGGTCGTGGCCGCCTTCTTTGGCGATGGCGCATCGGAAGAAGGGTGCTTTTACGAGACGCTGAACTTCGCGGCGCTGCACAAGTTGCCGATCCTGTTCGTGTGCGAGAACAATTTCTACGCCATTCACGAACCGCAATCGAAGCGCTGGGCCACGGATCGTTTCTGTGAACGGGTGGCGACCTTCGGCATCGAAACCCGCAAGATCACCTCCGGCGATCTGTTCGAGGTGCGCGACACGACCGCAGAACTGGTGGACAAGCTGCGTCGGGGCGAAGGACCGGCGCTGATCGAATGCCACGCCTACCGCTGGCGCGAACATGTCGGCCCGAACGAGGATTACGACCAGGGCTATCGCCCGCGTTCGGAAATGGAGCCGTGGGAGGCCCGCGACGAAGTGCCGCGCATCGCCGCCCTGTTGCCCGAGGCCGAACGCGCCGCCATCGAGGCCGAGGCCGAGGTCGCCATCGAAGCCGCCGTCGTCTTCGCCGAACAAAGCCCCTTCCCCGCCCCCGAGGAGCTGTACCGCCATGTCTTCGCCTAACGCCGCGACGCGCCAACTCCGCTACGTCGACGCCCTGGCCGAAGCCGTGTCCCAGGAAATGGCGCGGGACGACAGCGTCTTTGTCTTCGGCCTCGATGTGGACGATCACAAATCGATCCAAGGTTCGACCCGTGGTCTCCTCGACCGCTTCGGACCGGAGCGCATCTTCACCACCCCCCTGTCCGAAGACGCGATGACCGGCGTTGCGATCGGGGCCGCCATGGCGGGAATGCGCCCGATCCATGTCCACATCCGCATGGACTTCCTGCTGCTGTGCATGAACCAGATCGTCAACATGGCGGCGAAGGCCCATTACATGTATGGCGGTGCGGTGAAGGTGCCGATGGTCGTGCGGTCGATGATCGGCAAATCCTGGGGTCAGGGCGCGCAGCATTCGCAGGGCCTGCACTCGATGTTCATGCATGTGCCCGGTCTGAAGGTGGTGGCCCCGTCCAACGCCTATGACGCCAAGGGATGCATGATGGCGGCGATCCGCGATGACAACCCGGTCATCTTCATGGAACACCGCCTGCTCTATTCGACCGAGGCACCGGTCCCGGAAGACCCCTACACCGTCGAATTCGGTCGGGCACGGCGCATGCTGGAGGGGGACAACATCACCGTCGTCGGTGTGTCGAACATGGCGGTCGAATGCCTGCGCGCCGCCGAGCTGCTGCGCGAGGTGGATGTCAGCGTCGATCTGATCGACCCGATCTCCCTGGTCCCGTTGGACATCGACACCATCGCCCAATCGGTGGCCCGCACCCGCAAGCTTCTGGTGGTCGACAACAGTTGGACCTCATGCGGAGCCAGTGCCGAGATCGCCTCGCAGGTGACGGAGCGTTTGGGCGGCTCCGGGCCGCTTCAGGTCCGCCGCATGGGATTCGCGCCCACCACCTGCCCGACCACCCCGGCGCTGGAACAGCTTTTCTACCCCAACCCCTCGACCATCGCCGAAGCGGCCTATGCCATGGCACGCCCGAACGGCGCGTCCTGGCGTCCCGATCCCGAACACGCCAAGCTGGCCTACCAGGCGCAGTTCAAGGGACCGTTCTGAACAGCCTTTTCCGGGGGATGGTCGCGTCGACCTTCGCGTCCTCCCCCCTTCCAATCACGTCTGCGGCGCGCGGGGATGGGTGCCCTGCCGTCCAAACCATCCGGGGATGATCCATGTTTTATGAACTTGCCGCGCCGACCTGGGGTGAGGAGGAAATCGAGGCGATCCAGCGCGTGGTGCAAAGCGGGCGCTTCACCATGGGCGAAAATGTGGCCGCTTTTGAAGCGGCCTTTGCCAGCTACTTCGGTGCCAAGCACGCCGTGATGGTCAATTCCGGCTCATCGGCCAATCTGGTCGCTGTCGCCGCCCTGTTCTACAAAAAGGAACGTCCCCTCCAGCGCGGTGACGAGGTGATCGTTCCGGCCATCTCCTGGGCCACCACCTACCACCCCCTGCAACAATACGGCCTGAAGCTGAAGTTCATCGATGTCGAACTCGACACGCTGAACATGGACGTGTCGAAGCTGGAACAGGCGCTGACCCCGCGCACCCGCGCGATCATGGCGGTGTCGATCCTGGGCAACCCGGCAGCGCTCGACGTGATGCGCCGCTTTGCCGACGCCCATGGCCTGTATTTCATTGAAGACAACTGCGAATCGATGGATGCCGAGCTGGCTGGCAAGAAGACCGGCACCTTCGGTGATCTGAACACCTTCAGCTTCTTCTTCTCGCATCACATCTCGACCATGGAAGGCGGGATGGTGCTGACCGACGATCTGGAGCTGTATCATCTGGTCAAGGCGATGCGCGCCCATGGCTGGACGCGCGATCTGCCGCACGACACCCCGTTGTACGAACGCGGCACCAACGACCATTTCGAGGCCTATCGCTTCATCCTGCCCGGCTACAACGTCCGTCCGCTGGAGATGGAGGGTGCCGTCGGCCTGGAGCAGTTGAAAAAGCTGCCCGGCTTCACCGAAGCGCGCCGCAAGAACCTGGCCCTGTTCCAGTCGCTGTTCGCGGGGGACGAGCGTTTCATCATCCAGCGCGAAAACGGCAAAAGCTCCTGCTTCAGCTTCACCATCATCCTGAATCCGAAGCGACCGCAGGACCGCAAGGCGGTGTTCGCCGCCCTGACCGAGGCCGACATCGGCTTCCGCATCATCACCGGCGGCTGCTTCCTGCGGCACGATGTGATCAGGCATTACGACTATGAGGTGGTCGGTGGGGTTGAAAACGCCAACCTCGCCCATGACCAGGGTTTCTTCGTCGGCAATCACCCGTTCCCGCTCGACGAACAGATCACCCGCCTGCATCAGGTTCTCAACACCGTCTGCCGCTGAAGCCAACCCAAACACCCCCACTCTGTTCAGAGCGGGGGTGAGGTGGCCCCGGAATTTGAGACAGGTGGCGAAGCGAGGGTCCTGCTCCTATAAGTAGCGCGACCACAGGAGCAGTACGTGAAGCAGACCCG
>NZ_RXMA01000033.1 GCF_003966125.1 Azospirillum griseum | reverse complement strand
GGATAACCGGTTCTTTGCGTCGGGCCATTCAGGGTCTCCTTCTGCTTCAGGATAACCCCGCCGAGCACGAAATTCCGGATAGTCCCTGGAAATCGTCCTGCCCGACTGGTTCTATCGCGGCGTCATCGACCGCTCCCTGATCCTGAGCATCGATCCGGCCTATTTCCGCCTCACCGGCGGCATCGAACGCTGGCTCTACCGCGTCGCCCGCAAGCACGCCGGCCACCAGGCGCAGGGCTGGCGGTTTGACATCGCTCACCTGCACCAGAAATCCGGCAGCCTCGCCCGTTTGGCGGACTTCGCCTGCGACATCCGCCGCATCGTCTTGCGGCAGGCTCTGCCCGGCTATCGGCTCGGTCTGAAGCGCGATGGCCAGCGTGACGTGCTGCGCATCCTACCGACCGATTTATCCACAGGATCGGTGGATAACCCGGTGGACAAGTTTCGTGACCCTGTGGACGGCATCGGGACTTCGGGCGTGCGAACACCAGTTAACCCTCTGGCCTGATATGGGAATTCGCCCTCGTAATATAGAATCTAATACAGAGTCTAATAAGAGTCTTTGTTGTGGTCCGGTCGAACGCACGCCCGGAGATACGGAATGACCGGCCAAACCCTCTCCCATCCGCAGGATGCGACCACGCCACCGGATCGTCTGACGCATGTCAACCTGATCTGGATCGAACAGCGGGTCGAACACTGGATCCGATTTGGCGACGAGGCCGAGGAACGGATCATCGACCGCCGCCGCCGCGTCCTGTCCTTCTCCCCGGACAGCGTCTTCGCCTTCGTCCACTGGGTCGCCAACGAGCATGGCTCCGTCCTGTCCCGCGTCACCATCCTGCGCGCCGTCACGCCCGGACAGCCCTATCAGACCGTGCCCTCGGTGCGGCCCGGCGGCGAAATCCTGCTCGCCATCGGCGGCTGGCCGAAGGTCGAGCGGGTGCTGCAAGCGATCGACGCCATCGAAGCCATCGGCATCGATCCGACCGAGGTTTCCCTCGATCATTGGCGGCATCTCCACAACCGCCTGACCGCTGGTCAGGAGCCGCGCGCCTACAGCCGCCTCCAGCACCGGGCCTTCCTCCTGCGCCGGAGGGCCGCGCCATGACCCGTTTCGGTTATGCCGTCACCACGTGTCTTTCCGTCCTCGCCATCGGCGGCCTGTCTCCGCTGTCGGTGACGCCCCGGCTGCTGTGGAACGCCACGGCCAGCGCGCCGGTCGGTCTCTACGCCTTGAGACCGGATGTCACTCCGGCGCTCGGCGATCTGGTCGCCGTCCAACCGACCGAACCGCTGGCCGCTTTCCTCGACCAGGGCGGTTATCTGCCCCATGGCGTGCCGCTGCTGAAGCGGATGGCGGCGTTGCCGGGACAGACCGTCTGCCGCACCGGCGTCACCGTCACCATCGACGGAACCACCGCCGCCACGGCGCGGCACCACGACCGTCTCGGGCGCCCGCTGCCGACCTGGAGCGGCTGCCTGACGCTGCGGCCCGGCGACGTTTTCCTGCTCAACCGTCATCCCGACAGCCTCGATGGCCGCTATTTCGGGCCTGTCCCGGCGGCCACGCTGCTCGGTCGCGCGCAACCGCTGCTCACCGACCAAGCTGGAGACGGCGCCTTCCACGGACAGGCGGCGGCGCACTGAACGCCGCCCCTGTGGCGTCCGCCCATCCCCATCCCCCCGTCATCACTGTCGCATCAGGAGCACGCGTCATGTCCCAGATCGGTCACTTCACCCGCAGCCCATCCGGCTTCGACGGTCGTTTGCGCACGCTCACCCTCGACGTCTCCTTGGTCCTGGTTCCGGCGACGGCGTCGGACGCCGAGAACGCGCCCGACTACCGCGTCCATCTCGACACGGAAGACGGGCCGGAGGTCGGCGCTGGCTGGAAGCGCAGCAGCGAAAAGGCCGGACACTTCGTCTCGCTGCTGCTCGACGACCCCGCCTTCAGCCAGCCGATGCGCGCCAATCTGTTCCAGTCGCCCAACGACAAAACGCTCTGGACGCTGCACTGGAACCGTCCGTCCAAACGCGACGACCGGGGGTGACGTCATGCCATCGCCATCCCATCTCCTCACCGCCAAGCGGGCCGCCGTCAACCGTGCCGTGACGTGGTCGCGCACCGCCCGGCGCTCCCTCCCCTTTCTCCTTTCCGGCCTGACCTGCCTGCTCGGCCAGCCCGCCTTCGGCCAGGCGGGCGACGCCGCGCAAACGGCGTCCATGGCGCCGCTGGACCGCCATCCGCCGGACGATCCGGTGGCCGCCGCCATCGCCGAGGCGTCGCGGCGGTTCGGTCTTCCCACCACCTGGATACGCGCCGTGATGCGGGCGGAAAGCGGCGGCGATCCGCGCGCCGTCTCGCCCACCGGGGCCATGGGCCTGATGCAGATCATGCCCGCCACTTGGGAGGAACTGCGCGTCCGCCATGCCCTGGGCGACGACCCGTTCGATTCGCGCGACAACATCCTGGGCGGGACCGGCTATCTGCGCGACCTGCAGGACCGCTACGGATCACCGGGCTTCCTCGCCGCCTACAACGCCGGTCCCGGACGCTACGAGGAGCGTCGCAGCGGACGTCCCTTGGCGGACGAGACGCGCGCCTATCTGGCGACGCTTGCCCCTCTGCTTGACGGCGCCGGGCAGCCGGTCCCGATGGAAACAGAAGGCGCGACGCATCCCCCGACCTGGACCGCCGCGCCGCTGTTCGTCGTGCTGGCGGACCGCAGACCGACCGTCAATCCGGCGCGGTTTGGCCAACCGTCCAACGGCCTGCCAGCGGTCTCCGCCGCGCGCGATCCGTCCGCCATCCCGCCGCAACCGGAGGGGCTGTTCGTCGTTCTGTCCCGTGCCGATCTGTCCGCAAGCCGTCCCCGCGCCCTGGCGAACCCTGGCGCGCCACCGGATGGGACGGACGGTCAGGCGGGAGGATCGGACGACCACGACCACCGGACGGCAAGATAAAAGCCGGTCGCCGCGATCATCGCAAGCCCTTGACAGGACTTGCAATTTCGCGAGCCGGTCGGTTGGAGCGGGGCCGCTTCCGCCAAATTTCCCCATGATGTCAACGGCCCAACCGGCTCCCGGCGAGCAAACCGAAGCGAAAGCCCCCCGATGAACAAAGACGACGGTGGCGTCAATGTCCGCCCAGGACGCATCCGCTCCACCCGCTCGCCGCAAGCCAAGAGCTTTCTCAATCAGGTGCTGCACGCCGCCAAAACGGCGGGGCATGTCTCCGGCCAGACGGGCGGCGGCAAAGGCTCCGCTGGGCGTTCGGGCTTCGGGCGCGGACGGATCCGCTTCAGCCGATCCCGCCTGTTCACCCCAACCCGGCGCGTCGTCGTCAAGGCGCGCGTCGTTCGCCACCAGGGCAAAGCCTTCCGCTCGGCCCCGCTCACCGCGCATCTGTCCTATCTCAAGCGCGAGGGCGTCACCCGGGACGGCGAAAAGGGCGTGATGTTCGACGCCGGGTCGGAGCGCGCCGAGGACGCCGCCTTCGCCGAGCGCTGCCAGGACGACCGCCACCATTTCCGCTTCACCGTCTCGCCCGAAGACGCCGGCGAGATGGTCGACCTCAAGGCCTTCACCCGCGATCTGGCGCGGCAGATGGAGGCCGATCTGGGAACCACACTGGATTGGGTCGCCGTCGACCACTGGAACACCGACAACCCGCATGTCCACCTGCTGGTGCGCGGCGTCGATGATGCCGGGGCCGATCTGGTCATCGCCCGCGACTACATCAGCCACGGCCTGCGCTCGCGCGCCGAGGATCTGGTGTCGATTGAACTCGGCCCACGCCCCGAACACGCCATCCGCCACGCCCTGGAACGGGAGGTCGGCGCCGAACGCTGGACCCGCCTCGACGCCGAGATCCGCTTCGCCGCCGACGAGTTGGGCGGCATCGACCTGCGGCCCGACGCCTCCGGCGAATCCGATTCCGACATCCGCCGCCTGATGGTCGGTCGGCTTCAGCGCCTGGAACGGATGGGGCTGGCCACGCAAAGCCGCCCCGGCGAATGGGTGGTGGCGCTGGAGGCCGAGCAAAAGCTCCGCGACCTCGGCCTGCGCGGCGACATCATCAAGACCATGCACCGCGCCTTCACCGAACGGGGCCAGGACCGTGGCGTCGCCGATTACGCCATCGACTGGATCGGCGGCGACACGCCGATCATCAGTCGGCTGGTGGACCGGAGGCTGCACGACGAACTGACCGGCGAAGCCTACGCCGTGATCGACGGCATCGACGGTCGCGCCCATCATGTCCGCTTCCCCAGCGTCGCGGCCTTCGCGCACGCCCCGCCGCCGGGCGGCATTGTGGAGGTGCGCCGCTTCAGCGACCCGGAAGAGGAACGCCCCACCCTGGTCCTGGCCCACCGCTCCGATTTCGATCTGGACCGCCAGATCGCCGCGCCCGGCGCCACCTGGCTCGACCACCGTCTGTTCGAGCGCACGGCGACGCCGCTGGCCATGGGCGGTTTCGGCGCCGAGACGCGCGCGGCGCTGGATGCCCGCGCCGAGCATCTGATCGCCGAGGGATTGGCCCGGCGCCAGAAGGACCGGATCGTCTTCCAGCCCAACCTGCTGGCCACCCTGCGGCGACGAGACCTGGACGCGGCGGGCGCCGAACTGGCCGCCAAGACCGGACTCCCCCACCAGAGCGCCGACGCTGGCGCCCCTGTTTCAGGCGTCTACCGCCAACGCCTGACGCTGTCGTCCGGGCGCTTCGCGATGATCGACACTGGACTGGGCTTCCAACTCGTCCCCTGGTCGCGCGAGATCGAAACCAAGCTCGGCCAGCGCGTCTCCGGCGTCGCCAAAGCCGGTGGCGGCATCGAATGGAGCATCGGGCGGAAACGCGACCTGGGACTTTGAGGCTCAGAAAATGGCGATGCGGCAGCGATCAAGAACCGGCGCCAGTTCGGGACAGGCGGACAGCTTGCGCCGTGACCCGGCGGCGAGCTTGAACAGAGCGCGGTCATAGACCGCGATGTTGTACCGCCGAACATCGCGTTGCGCAGCCCGTCCCCGTCCTTCTCCTGTATCTGCGCCCTCCTGCATCCGGTTCCACGACACGCGACCGTCACGGCTTGAAATCACGGTTTCCTTCGGTCGATGTCATGGTCTGTCGTGATGGAGGCGATCATGTCCGCCACCAAGATCCTTTGGGGTCAGATCATCGCCGTCCTGCTGATCGTGCTGGCCGCCACCTGGGGCGCCAGCGAATGGACGGCGTGGCGGCTCGGCTTTCAGGCTGAACTCGGCTCTCCCTGGTTCACCCTGCTCGGCTGGCCGGTCTATCACCCGCCGATCTTCTATTGGTGGTGGTACGCCTACGACGCCTACGCGCCCGATGTCTTCACCGAGGGGGGCTGCATCGCCGCGTCGGGCGGCATCCTGGCGGTCATCGTCGCGATCACCATGTCGGTCTGGCGGGCGCGGGAAATCAAAAAGGCCGAAACCTACGGCTCCGCCCGCTGGGCCGACCGGAAGGAGGTGAAAGCCGCCGGTCTTCTCGGTCGGGACGGTTTGGTGCTGGGAAGGCTGGAGCGCGCTTATCTGCGCCATGACGGGCCGGAGCATGTGCTGTGCTTCGCGCCCACACGCTCCGGCAAAGGCGTCGGCTTGGTGGTGCCCTCGCTGCTGACCTGGCCCGGATCCGCCATCGTCCATGACATCAAGGGCGAGAATTGGCAGATCACCGCCGGTTTCCGCGCCCGCCACGGTCGGGTGCTGCTGTTCGATCCGACCAACCCGCGCTCCGCCGCCTACAACCCATTGCTGGAGGTGCGGCGCGGCGCTGGGGAAGTCCGCGACGTGCAGAACGTCGCCGACGTCCTGGTCGATCCCGAGGGATCGCTCGACAAGCGGAACCACTGGGAGAAGACCAGCCATTCCCTGCTGGTCGGCGCCATCCTGCATGTCCTTTACGCCGAGGCGGACAAGACTCTGGCCGGTGTCGCCGCCTTCCTGTCCGACCCCAAACGCCCCATCGAGAAAACCCTGCGGGCGATGATGACCACCCGCCATCTCGGCGAAGTCGGGCCGCACCCGGTGGTCGCCTCGACGGCGCGGGAATTGCTCAACAAATCGGACAACGAACGCTCCGGCGTGCTGTCCACCGCCATGTCGTTCCTCGGCCTCTACCGTGACCCGGTGGTGGCCGACGTCACCCGGCAGTGCGACTGGCGGATCGCCGATCTGGTCGCTGACCGCGCCCCGGCCACCCTCTATCTGGTGGTGCCGCCGTCCGACATCAGCCGCACCAAGCCGCTGATCCGTCTGGTGCTCAACCAGATTGGCCGCCGTCTGACCGAGGATCTGCACGCCAAGGACCATCGCCACCGCCTGCTGATGATGCTGGACGAGTTCCCCGCCCTGGGCCGTCTCGATTTCTTCGAAAGCGCCCTGGCCTTCATGGCGGGCTACGGGATCAAGGCGTTCCTAATCGCCCAGTCGCTCAACCAGATCGAGCGGGTCTATGGCCCGAACAACGCGATCCTCGACAACTGCCACGTCCGGGTCAGCTTCGCCACCAACGACGAGCGCACCGCCAAGCGGGTCTCCGACGCGCTGGGCGCCGCCACCGAGATGAAGGCGATGAAGAATTACGCCGGCAGCCGCCTGTCGCCCTGGCTGGGCCATCTGATGGTGTCGCGCTCCGAAACCGCGCGGCCCTTGCTCACCCCCGGCGAGGTCATGCAATTGCCCCCCACCGACGAGATCGTCATGGTGGCCGGCGCTCCGCCGGTGCGGGCAAAGAAAGCCCGCTATTACGAAGACCGACGATTCGCCGAGCGCGTTCTGCCTCCGCCCGATCCCCGATCTTGCGGAGTCTCGTCACGGGGCGATGGCTGGTCGCCCCTGCCGCCGCGCAACCCCGATCCAGGCTTGTTGGCCGAAATCGAGAAAGTCGAGGAAGACGGCGCCAACGGCGGCCTGCGCCGCGAGCCAGACCTTCCCGAGCATGTCGACATCGCCGCGAAACCGCGTGACACAAAGCCCGTGAACGAGTTCGCCCTGGTCCAGGACGACGCCCCGGAAGACGCCGCCCGACAGCGCCAAGCCCTGCGCCGACGCCTGCAAGGGGTGGTTCGCCAAGCCGCCCTCGATCCCGCCGATGATCTTGGCCCAACGATCTAGGAGTGTGAGGCCCCATGCGCAGCCGATTGAACGTCTCTTTTCCCCCGGCCACGCTGCGCGAGATCGGCGAACTGGCCGACCGCCGCAAGCTCTCCCGCTCGGCCATCGTCGAGGCCGCCGTCGCCTCTTTCCTCTCCCCCGATGGCGCCGACCGGCGGGAGGCGGCCTTCACCCGCCGCCTCGACCGGCTGTCGCGTCAAGCCCAGCGGCTGGAACGCGATCTCGGCATCACCGCCGAAACCCTGGCGCTGTTCGTCCGCTTCTGGCTGACCGTCACCCCACCCTTGCCCGAGGACGCCCAGGCCAGCGCCCAGATCAAAGGCCGGGCGCGTTTCGAGAATTTCATCGAGACCTTGGGGCGGCGGCTCCAGAAGGGCCAAAGTTTCCTGCGGGAGATTCCCGAGGATGTTGACGGGTGGGGGTCGGAACTGAATGAGCAAGGGGGCGAGGGTGAAGCTTAACGTTCGTTCCTGGCTTCACCGTTGCCCACCCTCGCACGTCCTCAACCGTCAGCAATTCCGCCAATCCCCTGTCTTTGCGCGCCAAAGCCCTACTACGCCCAAGCCCTTGTTGCGCCTGACTGAATCCTGGTTCTTCTAATCATCCTCGTCACCGATCCCACCCTCACGGGATCGGCCCAGACCGGGGATGATCATGACCCCTGCCGCCACCCAGTCCGAAGCCTTCGCCCGCAGCACCCGCATGCTGCGCACCGCGCTGGGATCAGCCATCACGGCCTTCCTCGAAGACCCGGCGGTCGTCGAGGTGATGCTCAACCCCGACGGCAAGCTGTGGGTGGATCGGTTGACGGACGGGCTGGCCGACACCGGGGCCACCCTGCCCCCGACCGACGGCGAGCGCATCGTCCGGCTGGTGGCGCATCATGTCGGCGCCGAGGTTCACCCCGGCGCCCCCCGCGTCTCCGCCGAACTGCCGGAAAGTGGGGAGCGCTTCGAGGGACTGCTGCCGCCGGTGGTCGCGGCCCCCTGCTTCGCCATCCGCAAACCGGCGGTGGCGGTGTTCACCCTGGACGACTATGTCGCCACCGGCGTCATGGTCGCCGGGCAGGCCGAAACCCTGCGCCGGGCGGTCGCCGCCCGCAAGAACATCCTGGTGGCGGGCGGCACATCGACCGGCAAGACCACCCTGACCAACGCGCTCCTGGCCGAAATCGCCAAGACCGCCGACCGGGTGGTGCTGATCGAGGACACCCGCGAGCTGCAATGCCGGTCGCCCAATCTGGTGGCGCTCAGGACCAAGGACGGCGTCGTTTCGTTGTCCGATCTGGTCCGTTCCGCCCTTCGTCTGCGCCCCGACCGCATTCCCATCGGCGAGGTGCGCGGGGCCGAGGCGCTCGACCTGTTGAAGGCCTGGGGCACCGGTCATCCCGGCGGCGTCGGCACCATCCACGCCGGGTCCGCCCTCGGCGCGTTGCGTCGTCTTGAGCAGCTCATTCAAGAGGCGGTAGTCGTCGTGCCCCGCGCCCTGATCGCCGACACCATCGACCTCATCGCCGTTCTGTCCGGTCGGGGACGGAACCGCCGCCTGGTCGAACTGGCCGAGGTCGCCGGTCTCGATCCCCTCACCGGCGACTACCGCGTCCTGTCCCTCACCGCCACCGGAGACGTCTCATGAGCCGATTCGCCCTGCGCGTCCGCCGCCATCTGGCGACCGCCGCCGCCGTCTCTTTTGTTGCCCTGGCCTGGACTCCCGCCGCCCACGCCTCGGGATCGTCGATGCCGTGGGAGACGCCGCTGCAACAGATCCTCGAATCCGTCCAGGGGCCGGTCGCCAAGATCATCTCGGTCATCATCATCACCGTCACCGGCCTGACGCTCGCCTTTGGCGATACGTCGGGCGGCTTTCGGCGGTTGA
Source organism: Azospirillum griseum (assembly GCF_003966125.1). GTDB lineage: Bacteria > Pseudomonadota > Alphaproteobacteria > Azospirillales > Azospirillaceae > Azospirillum > Azospirillum griseum. The sequence goes on along the minus strand of NZ_RXMA01000033.1, from coordinate 38,366 downwards.
TCCAAATCGTCTTCGGCCTGTCCATCGCCTTTGCCGCCTCCAGCTTCTTCCTGTCCTTCTTCTCCTTCAGCGGCGGGGCGCTGGTCCGATGACCGGCGCCGATCCCGTTCCCGGCTTCCACGTTCCGGTCCACCGGGCGCTGACCGAACCGATCCTGCTGGGCGGCGCGCCGCGCGCCGTGGCCATCGCCAACGGAACCCTGGCCGCCGCCATCGCGCTGGGGCTGCGGCTGTGGATCCCTGGCCTGATCCTCTGGGTCGTCGGGCACGCCGCCGCCGTCTGGGCGGCCAAACACGACCCGCAATTCGTCGAGGTGGCCCGCCGCCACCTCCGTCACCCGGCCCATCTCGGGGTGTAGGCGATGCTGAACCTCAGCGAATACCGCCATCGCCCGGCCAGCCTTGCCGATGTCCTGCCCTGGGCGGCGCTGGTGGCGCCGGGCGTGGTGCTCAACAAGGACGGCAGCTTTCAGCGCACCGCGCGCTTTCGCGGGCCGGACCTCGACAGCGCCACCCCGTCCGAACTGGTCGGCGTCACCGCCCGCCTCAACAACGCCCTGCGCCGCCTTGGCTCCGGTTGGGCCTTGTTCGTCGAGGCCGACCGGCGGACGGCGACGGACTACCCGGACAGCCGCTTCCCCGATCCCGCCTCGGCCCTGGTCGATCTGGAGCGGCGGGACGGTTTCGAGCAGGACGGGCTGCATTTCGAGAGCCGCTGTTTCCTCACCATCCTGTGGTTGCCGCCAAGCGACGAGGCCGGACGGGCTGAAGGCTGGCTCTTTGAGGGCAAAGCGGCGCGCGGCGTCGATCCGTGGGACTGGCTGCGCGGCTTCATCGACCGCACCGACCGGATGCTGCGCCTGATCGACGGCTTCGTCCCGGAGGTGGCCTGGCTCGACGACGGCGAAACCCTGACCCACCTGCATTCGACCATCTCCACCAAAACGCAGCGCGTCCGGGTGCCGGAGATCCCGATGCATCTCGACGCGCTGCTGGCCGACCAGCCCTTGACCGGCGGGCTGGAACCCAGGCTCGGCGCCGCCCATCTGCGCACCCTGACGGTGACGGGTTTTCCCACAGCCACCCATCCGGGGATTCTCGACGACCTCAACCGGCTCGCCTTCCCCTACCGCTGGTCCACCCGCGCCATCCTGCTCGACAAGACCGAGGCGGCAGCGCTGTTGACCCGCATCCGCCGCCAATGGTTCGCCAAACGGAAATCCATCGCCGCCATCCTGAAGGAGGTGATGACCAACGAGGCCGCCGCCCTGGTCGATTCCGACGCCGCCAACAAGGCCGCCGACGCCGACGCGGCCTTGCAGGAGTTGGGCGCCGACGATGTCGGGCAGACCTACGTCACCGCCACCGTGACGGTCTGGGACGAGGATTCCGGTCTCGCCGCCGAAAAGCTGCGGCTGGTCGAGAAGGTCATCCAGGGCCGCGACTTCACGTGCATGCCCGAATCCCTGAACGCGGTGGAGGCCTGGTTGGGATCGCTGCCCGGCCATGTCTACGCCAACGTCCGCCAGTCGCCGGTCAGCACCCTGAACCTCGCCCACATGATCCCGCTGTCGGCGGTGTGGGCCGGGCCGGAACGGGATGAGCATGCCCAAGCCCCGCCGCTGTTCTTCGCCAAGACAGAAGGTTCGACGCCGTTCCGCTTCGTCCTGCATGTCGGCGATGTCGGCCACACGCTGGTGGTCGGCCCGACCGGGGCCGGAAAGTCGGTGCTGCTGGCCTTGATGGCGTTGCAGTTCCGGCGCTACCCCGGATCGCAGGTCTTCGCCTTCGATTTCGGCGGGTCGATCCGCGCCGCCGCGCTTGGAATGGGCGGCGACTGGCATGATTTGGGCGGAGACGGCGGCGTCGCCCTCCAGCCGCTCGCCCGCATCGACGATCCGGCCGAACGGGCGTGGGCCGCCGCGTGGGTGGCCGGGATTCTCAGCCGGGAAGGGGTGACGGTGGACGCCGCCGTCAAGGAGCGTCTGTGGTCGGCGCTGGGATCCCTGGCCTCCTCCCCAGAGCAAGAGCGCACCCTCACCGGCCTCGCCGTGCTGCTGCAATCCACCACCCTGAAACAGGCCCTTCAGCCCTATTGCGTCGGCGGCCCCTTCGGGCGGCTGCTCGACGCCGAAAGCGAACGGCTGGGCGACGCCGACGTTCTGGCGTTCGAGACCGAAGGGCTGATCGGCGGCGGCGCGGCCCCCGCCGTGCTGACCCATCTGTTCCACCGCGTCGAGGGGCGGCTCGACGGTCGCCCCACCCTGCTGATCATCGACGAGGGCTGGCTGGTCCTCGATGATCCCGCCTTCGCCCAGCAGCTCCGCGAATGGCTGAAGACGCTGCGCAAGAAGAACGCCAGCGTCGTCTTCGCCACCCAGTCGCTCTCCGACATCGCCGACAACCCCATCGCCCCGGCCATCGTCGAAAGCTGCCCGACCCGCGTCTTCCTGCCCAACGACCGCGCCATCGAACCGCAAATCACCGCCATCTACCGCCGCTTCGGCCTCAACGACCGCCAGATCGCCATCATCGCCCGCGCGACGCCGAAGCGCGACTATTACGGACAATCGCGCCAGGGCAACCGGCTGTTCGAGCTGGGTCTGGGGCCGGTGGCCCTCGCCTTCTGCGCCGCCTCCGGCAAGGCCGACCACGCCGCCATCGAGCGGGTGATCGCCGAGCATGGGCGCGGCGGTTTCGTCGCCGCCTGGCTGCGCGAGCGCCGCCTTGGCTGGGCCGCCGATCTCATCCCCGACCTGACCAATCTGGAGGCCGCGCCATGACCAAGCGCCGTTCCCTTCCGTGCGTCCTGCTGCTGACCGCCGGACTGACGCTGTCGTCCGCCCAGGCCCTGACGGTCTTCGACCCGAGCAACTACGCCCAGAACGTCATCCAGGCCGCCCGCGCCCTGGAGCAGATCAACAACCAGATCACCTCCCTGACCAACGAGGCCCAGATGCTGGCCAATCAGGCCAGGAATCTGGAACGCCTGCCGACCTCGACGCTGTCCGGCCTGCTGACTTCGGTCCAGCGCACCCAGCGCATGATCGCCCAGGCCCAGACCATCGCCTACGACGTCGAGCGGATCGAAACGGCGTTCTCCGGCCCCTACGGCCCCGCCGCTCCGTCCTCTTCCGACGCCGCCCTGATCGCCGACGCCCAAACCCGCTGGAAGACCTCCGTCGGCGCTTTCGAGGATTCCCTGAAGACCCAGGCCGTCGTGGTCGGCAACATCGACGACGCCACCGACGCCATGACCGCGCAGGTCTCGGCCAGCCAGTCGGCCAGCGGCGCGCTCCAGGCCGCCCAGGCCGGAAACCAGCTCCTCGCCCTGCAATCCCAGCAGCTCTCCGACCTGACCGCCCTGCTGGCGGCCAAGGCGCGCGCCGACGCTCTGGAACAGGCGCGGACCGCCAGCGCCGAATCCCAAGGCCAGGTCCAGTACCGGCGTTTCTCCACCCGCAGCGGCTACGTCCCCCACGCCGTGACCATGTTCGGGGAGTGACCCGCGATGAACAACGTCGGCGTCATCGACCTCTTCCTCGCCACCTTCACCACCTACATCGACAGCGGCTTCGGTTTGCTGAAGGGGGAGATGGCCTCTCTGTCGTCGACGCTGATCGCTCTCGACATCACGCTGGCGGCGCTGTTCTGGGCCTGGGGCGCCGACGAGGACATCGTTCAGCGCCTCGTCAGGAAAACCCTCTCCATCGGCTTCTTCGCCTATCTCATCGGCAACTTCAACGGCCTCGCCAAGCTGCTGTTCAACAGCTTCGCCGGTCTCGGCCTGCTGGCGGGCGGCTCCTCGATCGGCGCCGCCGAGTTTCTTCGGCCCGGCCGCCTCGCCCAGGTCGGGCTGGACGCCGCCCAGCCGCTGCTGGACGCGGCCAGCACCATGATGGGCGTCACCGCCTTTTTCGCCAACTTCGTCCAGCTCGCCGTCTTGATGGTGTCCTGGCTGATCGTTCTGGTCGCCTTCTTCCTCCTCGCCGTCCAGCTCTTCGTCACCCTGATCGAATTCAAGCTGACCACGCTGGCCGGCTTCGTGCTGATCCCCTTCGCCCTGTTCGGCAAGACGGCGTTCCTCGCCGAGAAAGTGCTGGGCAACATCGTCGCCTCGGGCGTCAAGGTGATGGTGCTGGCGGTGATCGTCGGCATCGGAACCGGCCTGTTCGGCCAATTCACCGCGGGTTATGGCTCCAGCCAGCCGACCATCGAACAGGCGCTCTCCGTGGTTCTGGCCGCCCTGGCCATGCTGGGTTTGGGGATCTTCGGCCCCGGCATCGCCACCGGCCTGGTCTCCGGCGCGCCGCAGCTTGGGGCCGGGGCGGCTGTCGGCACTGGCCTCGCCGTGGCCGGGGTCGCCGCCGGAGCCACCGCCGCCGTCGCGGGAGGGGGAGCCGCCCTGGCTGGCGTCGGCCGCGCCACCGCCGCCGCAGCGCAGGGAACCGCCCGCACAGTGGGCGCGGCCTCCAGCGCTTACGCTCTCGGGTCCGCCGGACAATCGGGCGTGGCCGGGGTGGCCTCCGGTCTGGCCGGGGTTGGCAAGGCCGCTGGACAGGCCGCCGCCGCTCCGATCAAACACGCGGTGAAGAGCGCCGCCGACAGCCTGAAAGAGCAGCATCAGGCGGGCGCCCGTTCCGCCGTCGCCACCACCGGCGGCGGTTCGACCATGGGCGCCGTCGCCGACGCTGACGGCGCCACAGCCACGTCCGCCCCCGACACGGCCACATCCCCGCCGGACTGGGCCAAACGCCTGCGGCGCAGCCAAACCATGAGTCATGGCGCTTCCGCCGTCGCGCACGCCATCCGCTCCGGAGACAGCGGTGGCGGTGGTCATTCCGTCGATCTCTCCGAAAGGGACCGCTGATGACGCCCTTCCATCGCGCCTCGGCGCGCTACGGTCGCACCCCCGAACCGGAAACCCCCTACCAGAAGGCCGCCCAGGCCTGGGACGAGCGCATCGGCTCGGCCCGGGTCCAGGCCCGGAACTGGCGGCTGATGGCCTTCGGCTGCCTGTCGCTTGCCGCCGGGTTGGCCGCTGGGCTGATCTGGCAGTCCGCGCGCGGCAGCGTGGTTCACTGGGTGGTCCAGGTCGACACGCTGGGGGAGGCTCAGGCGGTCGCTCCCGCCGAGGCCGATTACCACCCCACCGATCCGCAGATCGCCTGGCATCTGGCCCGTTTCATCGACGAGGTGCGCGGCATCCCGGCGGACCCCGTGATCGTCCGCCAGAACTGGCTGCGCGCCTATGATTTCACCAACGCCGCCGGCGCCGCCGCCTTGAACGATTACGCCCGCGCCGAGGATCCCTTCGCCAAGGTCGGCCGCCAGCAGATCGCCGTCGACGTCTCCAGCGTCATCCGCGCCTCCCCCACCAGCTTTCGCGTCGCCTGGACGCAGCGCCGCTATCAGGACGGGGCCTTGGCCGACACCACCCGCTGGTCGGCGATCCTGTCGGTGCTGATCCAACCCCCGCAAGACGCCGACCGGCTGCGCAAGAATCCGCTCGGCGTCTTTGTCACCGCCATCAACTGGTCGAAGGAGTTGGGACCATGATCCCCGTCCGCGCTGTCGGCTTGCCTGTCCTGCTGCTGCCCGGCCTGCTGCTCGCCGCGTGCGCCGGAACGGCGCCGCCGCCGGACATCCGTTACGACGACGCCACCCCAGCGGCGCCGATCCTGGATCCGCCGCCGCCCGTCACCCTGGTTCCAATCCCGGAACCCCTGCCCTTGCCAGGCCAACTGAAGCGGGTTCCCAGCGGCGCAGCCCCACCGGAACCCGGAACCCCAGCCCTCCGCGTCGAGCAGGCCAACGCCGCCGCCCGTGTTCAGCCGGTCCGCGACGGCTTCGTCAACGCGATCCAGGTCTATCCCTATTCCAGCGGCGCCCTCTACCAAGTCTACGCCGCCCCCGGGCGGATCACCGACATCGCCTTGCAGGAGGGAGAGCGGTTGGCGGGGGCCGGTCCGGTCGCCGCCGGCGACACCGTGCGCTGGATCATCGGCGACACCGAGAGCGGCGCCGGGGCCGCGACAAGACTCCACATCCTGGTCAAGCCGACACGGCCCGACATCCAGACCAACCTCCTCATCAACACCGACCGCCGCACCTACCATCTGGAGCTGCGCGCCACCGCCGCCACCTACATGGCCTCGGTGTCCTGGCAATATCCCGAGGATCAGCTCATCGCCCTGCGCCGCCCGAACAAGGAGGCGGACGCCCGACAACCGATCGCCACAGACGTCGACATCGCCTCGCTCAATTTCCGCTACGTGATCGACGGCGACGACGCGCCATGGAAGCCGCTGCGCGCCTTCGACGACGGAGCGAAGGTCTACATCGAGTTCCCCTCCGGCGTCGCCCAGGGCGAGATGCCGCCCCTGTTCGTGGTCGGTCCGGCTGGCGGCCCGGAGCTGGTGAATTACCGGGTGCGGGGCCACCACATGATCGTCGACCGCGTGTTCGCCGCCGCCGAACTGCGCATGGGCGACGAAAACAGCCAGCGCCGCGTCCGCATCCGCCGCATTGATGGAAGGCGGCCATGACCACGCCAACCGCCGATCCGGCTCCCCCCGCGCCGCAAGCGCCGACGGCGGAACCAAACCTGCGCCTGCGCGCCGAACATCCCCGCGTGACCCGGCTGTCGCGCCGTGCGCTGGTCGTGCTGGGCGGGATCTCCGCCCTGGCGGTCGCCGCCACGCTGGGGTACGGCCTGCAAAGCCGAAAGAACGCCGGACCATCGCCGGCCCTGCTGGGAGCGCAGGGCCGACCTGCGGCGGAGGGCTTGGCCGGGCTGCCGCAGGATTACGCCACCGTGCCGAAGCTGGGACCGGCCCTGCCCGGCGATCTCGGCAAGCCGATCCTGAACGCTCAGAACCAGGGCAAGCCGGTGAGCGTTCCAACGCAAGGCCCCTCCCCAATCGAGCAACGCCTGGCCCAAGAGACCGAGGCGGCCCGCGTCAGCCGCCTGTTCGCCCAGACCGGCCAGAGACGGGAAAACGCCGCCACCCCGCCGCGAGCCGTCGACACGGAAACCGTCAGGGCGAACGGCACGCCTCCCGTCGAGGCGGACATCCCCCAGACCCTGCAGGACCGCAAGCTGGCCTTCGTCACTGGCGGCGTCGACCGCCGCGCCGTCGCGCCCGACCGCCTCGCCGATCCGGCGTCACCCTATGCGCTCCAGGCCGGGGCCGTCATTCCAGCCGCCCTGATCACCGGCATCCGCTCCGACCTGCCCGGCCCGATCATCGCCCAGGTGACCGAAGCGGTCTATGACAGCCCAACCGGCCGACATCTTTTGATTCCCCAAGGCGCGCGGCTGATCGGCCAATACGACAACTCCGTGGACGTCGGCCAAAGCCGAATTCTGCTGGTGTGGACCCGCCTCATCCTGCCAAACGGCAAATCCATCATGCTGGAGCGCCAGCCCGGCGCCGACCCGCAGGGCTATGCCGGGCTGGAGGACGGTGTCGATCACCATTGGGGGGCGCTGCTCAAAGGCGCGTTGCTCTCCACCCTGCTGAGCGTTGGCGCCGAAGCCGGATCCTCCGGCCAGGACGACGCCATCGTCCGCGCCTTGCGCCAGGGGGCCTCCAACAGCGTCAGCCAGACCGGCCAGCAGATCGTACAGCGTCAGCTCAACATCCAGCCGACCCTGACCATCCGACCCGGCTTCCCCGTTCGCGTCATCGTCACCTGCGATCTCGTTTTGGAACCCTATGGAGGCTGACCCATGGACAGGCTGAAGCTGACCGTCATCCCCGACGACAAGCCGGTGAAACTGACCATCGCGATGCCAGCGGCGGTGTTCCGCGACCTCGCCGCTTACACCGAGGCGATCCGCCGGGAGGGCGGGCAAGCGGCGGGGCCGGAACCGGCGACGCTGATCGTCCCGATGATCCAGCGCTTCATGGCGACAGACCGGGCGTTCGCCAAGGCTCGCCGCAAAAAGGTTGGCCCGCTGGATTCTCCGGGTGGGTCGTAGAGCAGGGCTTGGCCCAACCTCACTCCATCGGAATATTGCGCAACAGGCAATCGACGCAGCGTTTCGACAGGATCCGGCCCAAATGCTCCTTCAGCACGGCAGCCCGATCATGGCTTGCGGCGCCCGCTTCGGGTTTACCATCCTCTTGCGGTTCGGAGCGATCCATCCGGGCCACGCAGTCTGCGCAAGGTTTCGCCAGCCCCCTGGCCAGACTGAGGAAACGCCGCAAGGCGGGATTGTCGTTCTCGGGCAGCCACACGGCATGAAAGAACAAGCTTTCACTGCGGATCGGTCGGTACACCACCCCACGAAACGGTTCGGTCGCCCGCGCCTCGCCCACCACCGTCACATCCGCGCCGTCCGCCACCACATGCATCACCGTGTCCCGGTAAACCGCCAACAGAGCGACGTTCGCCTGGACGCCAAGACCCATGAGCCGCTTCGTCACACACTGTTGAAGCTCCGGCCCGGGAGGCGTCGCGCTGAAGATCAGACGCCGCCCGTCGAGATCCCCCCATTCAACGCTCTCCCGATGGCAAAGAGGATTGTTCGCCGCCATGGCGACGAAGACCCGCTCGCTCCACAGGCGGACGCTGTCACACCCCTCGCCCTCAACAGCGTGAGCCAGAAAAGCGATGTCGAGCCGATTCTGGCGGATGGCGAGAATATGGTCGACCGTGCTCGCCTCGGCATAGACGGTTTCCACATCGGCATAAATCGCCCGATGGACGTTGATCATCATCGCCGGAAACGCGCTGGTCAGCGACGACAGAACCCCGATGCGCAGGATTCCCTCCCGCCCGGCGCCAGCAATCCCGGCTTCGTGCAACGCCTCATTGAGGTCGGTCATCAGCCGACTTGCCCGCTGGATGAATCTCTTTCCCGCGAAGGTAAGCTGCACACCATGGGAACGCCGATTGAACAGGGAGGCGCCGATCCTGTCCTCCAAATCACGGATGCAACGGCTCAGGGCCGAAACCTGGATTCCCAGGATCGCTGCCGCGCGGCGGAAGCTCCCTTGTTCCGCCGCCGCGATGGCGTACCGGAGATGGCGCAATTCGATCCCGCTGTCCATCGCCCCCTCTCGCCAGAACATTCACGCTGACGCTCCCTTTGGCAGCGCTGGGAGAGCGCAGATTGAAGCATACCTCGACTATCGACAGAGTTTCCTGATGAGATGCGACCATTAGGGAGACTTACCAATTGGCATAATAAAGTGATTTCGCCACAGCCATTGGGACATTTTTGATGAATCTGAGCAGGTGAGCGTTGGAGCTATGCGGGAATCTGGGTGATGACGACCTGAGAAGGGCCAGATCAGCAAACTGAAGACGATCAAGCGCACGAGGAACGGACGCGGTAGCTTCGATCTTCTGCGCCATCGTGTCCTCGAAGCCGCCTGAATGGCCCGGCTCGAGTTCATCCTCTGCACCGGGAATGCGGATGGACCAAGTTTATCCCGCCAGCGAAACGTATTCGCCAGCGTTCGGCACCGGACGCTGTCGAAGGAAACCGCCCAACTGATGGCTTTCAAGTTGGTCACCGCCGCAGCAAAAATCTGGCGCCGCCTCCAGGGTAAAAACCTATTGCTCAAGGTGATCCAAGGCACTACGTTCCGCGATGTTATCAAGGTCACCAACACCGCGTCACAGAACGCCGCCTGACCAGCCCGTCACCCAATTTCCCGCATAGCTTGCCGCCCACTACAAGACGTGCTCGTCTTCGTGCTCGAATACCATCCGCACCGAGCGTTCGCGGACTTCAGGGGCGTACTTGGGTGATGCCTGCTCCGTGGTGATGACCCCATTCTCTCAAGAAATGGGACCTCCATGAAACCCGGAACGGTTCACCCCCCGTCCAGTTCTGCGGACATGGCGACGAAGCCCTCATGATCCGTCACCCACATCCGGGCACCGGATGCGGTTGGGACCGCGCAGAGGGTCAAGGGGTGGATGTCGAACAGGGGCCGTTTGGCGCGAAAGCGAAAGCCGGTGATCCATGCCCCCGGATTGTGGCGCAGGTAAAGATCGACCAGCAGGGTGGCGCTGAGGGGGCCGTGGAACACCAAACCCGGATAGCCTTCGACCTCCCGGCAATAGCGGCGGTCGTAATGGATGCGGTGGCCGTTGAAGGTCAGCGCCGAATAGCGGAACAACAGCACCGGATCGGGCACAAGCGACCGTTTCCACACCGGTTCCTCGGTGGGCCGCTCCCCCACCGGAACAGGGTCGTCGGGCCTGGCCGCGTCCCGATACACGATGTCGTGGATTTCGGTGACGGCGGGGCCGGTGGCGGTGGCGATCTCGTGCCGCACCGACACAAACACCATCCGGCCCGAGCGGCCCTGTTTCGGCACGACATCGTCAATGACGGAGTGACGGCTGATGGCCTCGCCGCTGCGAATGGGCTGGTGGAAAGACAGGCTGCCACCCGCCCACATCCGTCGCGGCAGTTCGACCGGCGGCAGGAACCCGCCCTTGTGGGCGTGGCCATCCCCGGCCAGATCGCGCTGCGGCGCGCGCGGCAGGAAGTACAACCAATGGCCCAGCGGCGGCACCTCGCCCGCGCGCCAGGGCGGGGCGTCATGGTCCAGCGTTGCCGCCAACCCGGCCAGAGGGGCCAGAGTGGCGATGTCCTCGGCGCGCTCCGAACGGCCGATCCAATTCCGCAGATCCTCAAAACGCGCCATGCCGTCCCCCCTGTCGCGCGCCGCATCATCCCCCCGTTGGCAGCGGGCGGCGTGGTGTCTTGTCAGGAAATCGCGTTGACCACCCGTCCGGCCAGATAGCCGACGAGGTTGTCCTCGGCGATCGCCATCATGCGCCGCCGGGCTTCGGTGGTCGACCACGCCATATGGGGCGTGACGATGCAGTTGCGCGCGGTCAGCAGCGGGTTGTCCGGGCGCGGCGGCTCCTCGCACAGCACATCGAGCGCAGCCCCGGCGATGCGACCGGCGTTCAGTGCATCGGCCAAATCCTGTTCCACGATCAACGGCCCCCGCGAGGTGTTCAGCAGCAGGGCCGTGCGCTTCATCCTGGCGATGGCCATGCTGTTGATCATGCCCCGGTTGGAGTCGAACAGGGGGCAATGAAGGCTGATGACGTCGGATTCGGCGTACAGGCGATCAAGCTCCACACAGCGCAGCGTCTCGCTTTCCAAACTCCGGTCCGGGTGGGCGTCAAACGCCAGAACGGACATGCCAAGTGCCTGCCCAACCCGGGCAAAGGCCTGCCCGATCCGGCCGAAGCCGACGACGCCCAGCGTCTTGCCGCTCAGCTCGATGGACGGGGTCAGCCAATAGCACCAGTCGGGCGAACGCGCCCAACCACCGGCCCGCGCGTCGTCGCTGTGCCGCCCGACGTGATGGCACAGCTCCAGCAGCAGCGCCGTGGCGTATTGGGCCACCGACGCCGTGCCGTAGGTCGGGATGTTGCAAACGGTGACGCCATGGTCCCGAGCCGCCGCCACATCGACGATGTTGTAGCCGGTCGCCAGAACGCAGACGAAGCGCAGCGCCGGGCAGCGTTCGAACACCGACCGCGCCAGCGGTGTCTTGTTGGTGAAAACCACGGCGGCGTCGCCGATGCGTTCGACAATCTGGTCGGCAGCGGTGCGCTCATACACGATCAGATCGCCGTGCCGTTCGATACCGCTCCAACTCAGATCACCCGGATTCAGGGTCCAGCCGTCGAGCACCACGATGTTCATGAGCGTGTCCTTAGCAAGATGATCGCCGCCCTCAAGGACGGTCGATGAGGATGGCGCGAAAATCGTTCACGTTGGTCAGGGTCGGCCCGGTGACGAGGCTGTCGCCCAACGCCCCGAAATAGCCGTGCCCGTCGTTGTCGGCCAAACGGTCCTTTGGATTCAGCCCAAGCGCCCAGCCCCGCCGCAGGCTGTCGGGGCCGAGACTGGCTCCGGCGATCTCCTCGACGCCGTCCACCCCGTCGGTGTCCGCCGCCAGGGCGTGGATGCGGGGATGCCCGTCAACCGCGACGCCGAAAGCCAACAGGAACTCCACATTGCGGCCGCCCCGCCCCTGCCCGCGCACGGTCACGGTGGTTTCCCCGCCGGAGAGCAGAACGCACGGCGCGGCGAACGGCTGGTCCCGCTTGGCCACCTGCAGGGCGATTCCGGCCAAGGTGGTCCCGACATCCTTGGCCTCGCCCTCGATGGCGTCCCCCAGAATGTGGACGGGGTAGCCCGCCGCCCGCGCGACGGCGGCGGCGGCGTCCAGCGCCATGGCCGGGGTGGCGATCATGCGGGTTTCGCTGCGGGCAAGACGCGGATCGCCCGGCTTGACGCTTTCCCCCCGCCCGCTTACCAAAGCCGCCCGCACCCGTGGCGGGCCATCAATGGCGAAACGGTCAAGGATGGCCAGAGCGTCGGCGCAGGTGGTGGCGTCGGCCACCGTCGGCCCGGACGCGATGTCGCCCGGATGGTCGCCCGGCACATCGGAGATCAGCAGGGTGACGACCCGCGCGGGATGGCAGGCCGCCGCCAACCGCCCGCCCTTGACGGCGGACAGGTGACGTCGAACGCAATTGATCTCGGAGATCGTCGCCCCGGACCGCAGCAGCGCGCGGCTGACCGCCTGTTTGTCCTCCAACGTCACCCCGTCGAGCGGCAGAGCCAACAGGGCCGATCCGCCGCCGGACATCAGGCAGAGCACGGTGTCGTCCGCTGTCAAGCCGCGCACCGTCTCCATCACCCGGCGGGCGGCGTCCAGACCCGCCGCGTCCGGAACCGGATGGGCCGCCTCGACAATCTCGATGCGGTCGCACGGAACCGCGTAGCCATAGCGCGTCACCACCAGCCCCGACAGGGGACCGGGCCAATGGGATTCGACCGCGCGGGCCATCGCGGCGGACGCCTTGCCCGCGCCGATCACCACCAGCCGCCCCTTGGGCGGTTCCGGCAGATGCGGCGGCAGGCAATGGTTGGGCTGGGCGGCGTTCACCGCCGCGTCGAACAGACGCCGCAGCAGCGCGCGGGGGGAATCGGCGGGCGAACTGGTCATGATCGGCAGGATCCGTGATCGGTCAGTCGAAGGAAACGCGTTGATGCCGGAACCCTCAACCAGGGTTGGCGCGGATGACGTCGATCACCGTGCCATCCCGGTATTGGCCAACGGCGAGAATCCGGCCTTCCGCCGGGTTGACCGGCGGTGGCGGCGTCACGCCGTCGCAGCAGGACGCCTTGTGCTGAAGCTCTTCGATGGACACCACCGGCAACCCGGCGTCGCGCAGCCGCTCGCGCAGATCCTCCCGCAGGGGATTGACGGCGATGCCCGCCTCGGTCACGACGGCGTCGATGGTTTCACCGGGGGTGGTGACGAAGGACACCCGTTCGACGATCTTGGGATGGGTGTTGGTGGCCAGCGCGGTTGTCACCAAGGCCAGCTTGGCCCCCGCCGCCGTGTCGCTGTGGCCCCCGGAGCCGCCCAGGATGACGCCGTTGTTGCCAAGCGTGACGTTGACGTTGAAATCCAGATCGACTTCCGCCGCGCCCAGCATCATGGCGTCGAGCTGGTTGACGACCGCCCCGCAAGCGTGGGGGTTGCCATATTGCGACGCCGACATGGATTGGTGGGCCGGGTTGCGGCGGTAGGAATCGACCGCCTTCAGATCAAAGCATTGGACATCGAACAGGGTGCGGAACAGCCCGGCCTCCAGCATCTCCACCAGGGTTCCGGTGATGCCGCCCGCCGCAAAGCTTCCCACGATGCCCCGTTCGGACATGATGGTTTTCAGGGTGTCGGCGACGGCCAACGACACGCCGCCGGCCCCCATCTGAAAGGAAAACCCGTCTTTCAGCAGACCCGACGCGTCGATGACCGCCGCCGCCATCGCCGCGATCGCCTTGCCCTCCGGCTTGGTGGTGACGCGGGTGATGCCCGACACGATGCGCTGCGGGTCGCCGATGCTGTCGACGGGCACGACGAAATCAACGTCCTCCTGCGAGATGTCGATGGGACAGGCGGGGTACGGCACAAGATGGTCGGTGATGGCGACCACGCGGTCGGCGCAACGCGCGTCCACCATGGGATAGCCCAGGGTTCCGCACGCCGATTTGCCCTGCACGCCGTTGATGTTGCCATAGGGATCCGCCGTGGGGGCGGCGACGAAGGCGACGTCGATGCGGATATCCCCCGCCTCCACCGCCCGCGCCCGCCCGCCATGGGTCAGCAGAACCGCCGGGGTCGGTAGCGCCCCGGCGGCGATCGCGTCGGCGACGGGGCCACGGATGTAAGTGGCGCTGATTCCGCTGACAACCCCGTTGCGGATGTGGTCGGCCAAGGGGGCATGGACCGGAAACAGCGAGGTGGCGGCGACCGTGATGTCGCGGAACCCCATCGCCGCGATCTCCGCCATCACCGCGCGCAGCACGTCGTCGCCGTTGCGCAGATGATGGTGAAACGACACCGTGGCCCCGTCCTTCAGACCGCAGGCTTCAATGGCGGCCCGGATGGAGGGCAACAGCTTGCCCTGTCCGGGGCGAACGGGATGCCGGGTCACGGACCGCCGGGTGGCCGGTCCCAAACGGGCAAAGGCCCCGGCGAAGGGTTCGACCGGCCCATAGCCCTCGATGAAAGCCGGAACGGAGCGGATCATGGGTGGTTTCCTTCGGCTGTGTCTGTGCCGGGCATGGGATGGCGTCAGGCCACGGTTCCGTCCGCCGCGTCGCCATCGACGAAGGCAGCGCTCAGGATGCGTTCAGCCAGTTTCAGATGGGGACCGTCGAGCATCCGACCATCCAGGGTGAGGACACCCTGTTGCGGGTTGCCCGCGAACAGATCCCGCACCGCGCGCGCCCAGGCGATGCGGTCCGGCGATGGGGTGAACAGCGCGGCCACCGGCGCGATCTGGTCGGGATGGATGCATTGCTTGCCGGAAAAGCCGTCGCTGACCGCCGCTGCGGCTTCGGTCCGCAGGGCGTCGGGCGCGCGGGTGTCGGGGAATGGCGTGTCAATCGCCGGAACCCCGGCGGCGGCGGCGGCGGTGAGCAGGGCGGCGCGCGCTGCTGCAATCGGCGCGGTCCATCGCCCATCGGGGTGCCTCGGCGCGATGCCGAAATCGGCGGAAAGATCCTCCGCCCCGAACAACAAGGCGCGCAGACGGGGCGTCACCCCCCGGTAATGGAGGTTTTGCAGGGCCAGAGCGGATTCGGTGGCCAGCGCCAGCACGCCGATGCCGCCGACCGCCCGACCCGCCGCCGTTTCCAGCGCTTCCAAATGATGGTCGAGCCGCCGCAGATCGTCCGGCCCGTTGCATTTGGGCAGCAGGATTGCGTCCGGCCCGGCGGCGACCACCGCCGCCAGATCGGCGAGATGCCAGGGCGTGCCATAGGGGTTGACGCGCACGATCACACCCGGCGAAGGCCCCGCCGACCGTTCCCCCAACCCTTCCCGATGGGCGTTGATCGCCGCCACCGCCACCAGACGCGCCGTCTCCTTGGCGGCCACCGCCACGCTGTCTTCCAGATCAAGGATCACGGCGTCCGCCGCCGAGGCCAGCGCCTTTTGGATCTTCCGCTCCGAATCCGCCGGAGCGAACAGCGGGTTTCGCAATCTCATCACAGCCTCTCCCCATTGCCGCACCGCCATACCCGCCATTCCATCCGATCAATCCAACCGGATCGTCAGCCCGTCCGCATCCTCGGCAACCCGTGGATGGCGCGCCATCACCAACGGATCATGACCGGGAATGACCAGGGCGGGATCGGACGACAACCGGCGCAGGCGGTCATAACCGTCCAGCAGGGCCGGAAGATTGGTGACGAGCGGAAACACCTCGTTCCGTTCCAGATGGCGGTAATAATGGCAGGCGTCGGACGCCAGAACCAGCCAGCCCCGGCGCGTGTTGACCCGGACGAATTGCAAACCGGCGGTGTGGCCCGCCGCCAGATGCACGGACAGCCCTGGTGCCAGAACATCATCCCCGTCGTGGAAGGCGACGCGCCCCTTGAAGACGTTGCGCACCAGTTCCACCACATCCTCGGGTTCGTAGGCCGCGCACAGGCAACGATGCCGCATCATCCGCCCGGTGGCGAAGGCCATCTCCTTGTCCTGGATGTGGAAGGTGGCGTTTGGAAACAGCGCGTAGTTTCCAACATGGTCGTAGTGGAGATGCGTCACGATGACGTCCGTCACCCGGGCCGGATCCACCCCGAGCCGCGCCAACCCCTCCCCCGGGCAGCGCAGAAAGGCCCGCCGCCGACGTTCCCCAACCGCACGGGTGAAGCCCATGTCGATGACGATGGCCGTGCTGCCGGACCGGACCACCCAGACGAAGTAATCCATATCCACAGCCGGGTCGTGCGGATCGCTGCCCAGAAAAATGTCGGTCGAAGGCCGACCTTTCAGTTCGGCGTATTTGACCGCGTACACCTCGTATTCCGGAAGGCCGGTCGGTGCGGCGGCGTCGGCAGCAGCGGTCATGGCGCGTGATCCTCAAACATCAGGAATGAACGGGGGTGTTGGTCGCCAGCCCCGGTGACGGGCGGGACACCCGCCAAATCAACAGGACGCCAAGGGTCGCGCAGACGGCGATGGACCCCAGCCCCCCTTCGAAGCCGCCGAAACGGTCACGGAACTGGCCCATGATGGTCGGCTGGATGAAGCCGGACAGATTGCCCACCGCGTTGATGGCCGCAATGCCGGCCGCAAAGGCCGCGCGCGGCAGAACGGTGGGCGGCAGCGACCAGAACAGCGGCAGGGCGGAGAAAATACCGGCACTCGCCACACACAGAAAGGCCAGCTTGACAACCAGCGTGCTGGAAAACGCCGTACCGATCAGACCGACGATGGACACAAGCACCGCCGAACAGATGTGCAGACGGCGTTCGCCCAACCGATCAGACCGCGCCCCCCACAGGATCATGGCGATCCCGGCGCAGGCGAAGGGCAGCGCGGAGAGCAGACCAACCGTCAACTTGGACCCACCAAACCCGGACACGATCTGCGGCATGAAAAAGCTGAGGCCGTAATTGATGCCGGTCAGGCCGAACCACGCCACCGCCAACAGCAGAACAGCGGGGGTGCGCACCACGCTCCAGAAGCCGACATGCGCGGTGGCCACGCCCTCGTTCTGCGCCAGCGCCTGGCTCAACCACGTCTTCTCATCCTCCGCCAGCCAGGCGCAATCATCGGGCTTGTCGGACAGCACGAGATAGACAACCGGGGCCAACAGGATCGCGGGCAGCGCTTCGATGATGAACAGCCATTGCCAGCCATGCAGGCCCCAAACGCCATCCATGCCCAGGATCAGACCCGACACCGGCGAACCGATGACGCTGGCCACCGGCATGGCGGCCATGAACGCGCCGATGAAGCGGCCGCGATAGGCGGGCGGAACCCAATGGGTCAGGAAGAAGATGATGCCCGGAAAGAACCCGGCCTCCGCCGCGCCCAGCAGCAAGCGCACCACGTAAAAGCTGGTGGCTCCCTGCACAAAGGCGGTTCCCGCCGACAACAGCCCCCACGTCACCATGATCCGCGCGATCCACAGCCGCGCGCCGTAGCGCTCCAGCGCCAGGTTCGATGGAACCTCCGCCAAGACGTAGGTGATGAAAAACAATCCCGCGCCAAATCCAAATTGTGAGGCAGACAGCCCAATGTCCGCGTTCATCGTCAGCGCCGCAAAGCCGACATTGACACGGTCAAGAAATGACACGACGAAGCAGATGAACAAAATTGGCAGAAATCTCCTGGTGATTTTTGCCATGGTCCTTGTGGAAACGGCATCGTTCATTGTTTTTTCCTCCCGATCCGAACGTCATGTGACGCGATTGGATGATTTGTTTGTTTTTCCAGCAATCATCATGCAATCGGATGCGGGTTCAAGTGGCGGATCGCGATTGCCGCCATCGTGATCCGGGATGGCGGCAATCGTGTCGTGCTCAATCCCCCCGCCACCATCCATTCCTTCACATCATCCCGAGCGTCCGGGGCAACCAAAGCGACAAAATGGGCGCATAGGTGATGAGAACGAGAAAGCCCAGCATCGCCAGCAACCATGGCCACACCGCCACCGTCAGTTCGGTGATGCCCATCTTGGTGATGCCGCTGGCGACGTAGAGGTTGAGACCAACCGGCGGATGGCACATGCCGACCTCCATGTTGACCACCATGATGATGCCGAAATGGACCGGATCGACGCCCAGCGTCACCGCCACCGGAAACAGGATCGGGGCCATGATGAGGACGATGGAGGACGGCTCCATGAAATTGCCCGCCATCAGCAGCAGAAGATTGGTCACGAGCAGGAAGGCGACAACGCCAAAGCCCTGCGACACGATCCAATCGGCCACATGCTGCGGGATGTTTTCCGAGGTCAGGACAAAGGAGAACAGCACAGCGTTGGTGATGATGTAGAGCAGCATCGACGACATGCTGGCCGACGACAGCAGCACCTTGGGCACGCCCAACAGCGGCATGTCCTTGTAAACAAAGACCGCGATGACAAAGGCGTAGACCGCGCTCATCGCCGCCGCTTCGGTCGGGGTGAACGCCCCGGTGTAGATGCCGCCGATGACGATGACGATCAGCAACAGGCCCCAGATCGCCTCACGAAACGAACGCCAGCGTTCCCCCGCGCTGGCCTTGGGCATGCGCGGATAGCCGAACTTGCGCGCCCGGTGCCAGGTCACGCCGCCCAACAGCGCGGCCAGCATCAACCCCGGAATCACCCCGGCCATGAACAACTGCCCGACGGAGGCCGAATGCTGGCTGCCGCTGGTCGCCACGGAATACATCACCATCACGATGGACGGCGGGATCAGAATGCCCAACGCGCCCGACGTGGTGATGACGCCCGCGCCGAACTGACGGGGAAAGCCCTGCTGCACCATCGCGGGCAACACGATGGAGCCGATGGCGACCACGGTGGCCGGGCTGGACCCCGACACCGCCGCGAACAGGGCGCAGCCCAACACACCGGCCAACCCAAGCCCGCCATGCCAATGGCCGACCATGGCTGTCGCAAAGTTGATCATGCGGCGGGCCACCCCGCCATGCGTCAGGAAGTTGCCCGCCAGAATGAAGAACGGGATCGCCATGATCTCGAACTTCTCGATGCCGGTGAACAGCTTCAGCGCCACCGCCTGCACCGGAACCTCGGTCATGGTGAACAGGAAGGTCAGAACGGTCAGACCCAGCGAAATGGAAATCGGCATGCCGGTCAGCATCAGGACCAGCAGAAGGCCGAAAATGATGGCCGCGCTCATGGCGTGCCCCCTTTAGGAACGGGTGATGTCGGTGGGCGATGGGGTGGCGACGCCGAGCGGCGGTCCATCCTCCAGCCCGTCGACATGGCCATGATCGTGATGCGGCAACACGCCGGTGCGCAGAAACGCGACCATGACCTGAAGAAAGCGGAAGCACATCAGATAGGACCCCAGCGGGATCGCCAGATAGACGATCCACATCGGCCATTCCAGATCGGCCGAGGTCTGTTCGGTCTGCGCCATGTGCCAGACGAAATTGCTCCCCAGAGAGCCGACGGTGCCGGTGAACAACGCCCCCGCCAGCAGACCGATCACGATGAAACGGCCCCGCGCGGCGGGTTCCAGCCGGTTGACCACAACATCGACGCCAACATGAATCCCGGTGCGCACGCCATAGGCCGCCCCGAATTTGGCCATCCACACGAACATGTAGATGCACAGCTCCTGCGCCCAGGCGAAATCCCAGTGCAGGATGTAATTCTGGATGACCGGCAGACCCGAGGCGTAGCGGTGCACCACCGCCACAAAGATGATCGTGGTCGCGCCCCCCATCAGCGTCGCGATGAGGATTTCCTCCAAGCGATCAAGGCATTTCAACAACATGAGGTCTCCGTAGCGCGGCATCGCGCAGGCGGTTGGAACGGAACGGGGGAAACCGACGCTTCCCCCGGAGCGCGTCGGATCAGAAGCGGGAGGGGTCGAATCCGGTCGCTTTGTAGATGCTTTTAATCAGCCCATCACCGACGCGGGCCGCCATCATCTTGTGAACCGGCAAAAGCGCCTTTTTCAAACCGGCCTTTTCCTGGGGCGTCAGCTCAACGATGTCGGTCTTGCCCGATTTGCGGATGGCGTCCAGCGCCGCGTCATCGTCCTGCTTGGCGATGCTGTTGAAATAGGCCGTGCTGTCCTTGATCGCGGTGGTCAGCACCCCACGCAACTCGACGGGCAGTTCATCCCAAAAGCGCTTGTTGGTCAGCAACAGATAGCCGTGATACCCGTGGTTGGTGACGGTCAGCGCCTTTTGCACCTCGTGGAACTTCTGGGTGTAAATGTTGGAAAAGGGGTTTTCCTGCCCATCGACCACCCCGGTCTGCAACGCCTGATACACTTCGGAAAAGGCAAGAACCTGCGGCAGCGCGTTCAGGGCGCGCATTTGGGCGTCCAGAACCTTGGACGATTGGATGCGCAGTTTCAGCCCCTTGAAATCCTCCGGCGTGCGCAGCGGCCGGTTGGCCGTCATCTGCTTGAAGGAATTGTCCCAAAAGGCCAGGCCGGTGATGCCACGGGATTCAGCCTTCTTCAAAAGCTCCTGCCCGATGGGGCCTTGCGTGACCTTCTGGGCGTCGGCCATGCTGTCGAACAGATAGGGAAGATCGAACACCTCGAACTCGCGCAGCCCCATCGATCCCAGCTTGGCGTAGGCGGGGGCGAGCAACTGCACCGCGCCCAACTGCAGGGCCTCGATCTCCTCCTTGTCCTTGTAAAGCTGGCTGTTGGGGTAGACCTCGACCACAACGCGCCCGTTGGTTCGTTCTTCGACCAGCCTCTTGAAATACTCGGCGGCCTTCCCCTTTGGCGCGTCGGCGGTCACGACATGGCTGAATTTGATGGTGATGCGGTCCTGGGCAACCGCCGGAAGCGCCATGGCCCCCAAGGCGACAGCCCCCAGAATGACGGCGTGCGACAGCGAACGAAGGAACATGGCGATGCCCCCTTCAGAAATCGGAATATGGGTTGGAATGTGGGCTTGAAACGGAAGACGCGACGGGGCCGCGCACAGGCTTACGGCACGGTGAAGCCGGTTTCCTTGTGGATGGCCTCAATCAGATCCCGGCCCACCCGTTGCCCCATGTCCGCGTGCATCGGCGCCAAGGCCTTACGCCATGCGGCTTCCTGTTCGGGCGTCAGAGTGTGGTAGGTCGATTTGCCGGACGCCTTCATCGCCGCCAACGCGTTGGCGTTGTCGGTCTGGGCGATCTGGTTGACATAGGCGGTGGCGTCGCGCATCGCCCCTTCCAGGATCGGCCGCAGGTCCGTCGGCAAGCCCTCCCAGAAGGTCTTGTTCACGATCACGACGTAGCCGATGTACCCGTGGTTCGACAGCGTCGTGTGCTTTTGAACCTCGTCGATCTTCTGGGTCATCTGGTTGGACGGGGTGTTTTCCGTGCCATCGACCACGCCGGTTTGCATGGCCTGATACACTTCGGAAAAGGCCATCACCTGTGGCAGCGCGCCCAGCGCCCGGAACTGCGCCTCCAAAACCTTGGAGGACTGGATGCGCATCTTCAGGCCTTTGAAATCCGCCGGCACCAGCAACGGGCGGTTGGCGCTCATCAGCTTGAAGCCGTTGTCCCAATAGCCCAGGCCGATGATCCCCTTGGATTCCAGCTTTTTCAGCAACGACCGCCCGATGGGCCCCTCCGTCACCTTGCGCAGCGCTTCGGTGTTCGGGAAGATGTAGGGCAGATCGAACACCTCGAACTCTTTGGCCCCGAGCGGGCCGAATTTCGACAGGGCGGGGGCCAGCATTTGGACGGCCCCCAGTTGCAGCGCCTCGATCTCCTCCTTGTCCTTGTAAAGCTGGCTGTTGGGGTAGACCTCGACCTTCACCTTGCCGCCGGAGCGCGCCTCGGCCAGTTCCTTGAACTTCTCCGCCCCCTTTCCCTTCGGGGTGTCCGGCGTGACGACGTGGCTGAATTTGATGATGATGGGCGATTGCTGCGCCGCAGCCCCTCCGGGGGTCAGCGCCAACGACGACACGCCGATGGCCAAAGCCATCAGCCAAGACTGAATCTTCATGCATTCCTCCCAAATCGGTCGATGAATTGGCGGCTGTGCGCAACACCACGCCGATCCCGCCGGGCGAACCGGCGTCGATTGTTCTTTTTGCGGATGATCGGCGACGCCTTCGATAAGGCCACGCCACCCGACCCAGCGGAATCACTGTTTGGGAACGCGCGGCATCGCGTTTGGCGATGACGGCGGATCAGCGGCGCACAGCCATCGCCGTTGACGATGACATTCGCGCCGAATGACGAATTGCATGATGGCAAAGGCGGGGACAGGATGAGTCGGCGCGCGTTGTGCCCGGCCCTCGCCGTCGCCTGGACGCACCGCGCGGCGACCGGCAGGGAGGCCCAACATGGTGCGCCACGATCTTTTGACGCTTCAACTGTTCACAGCCGTGGCGGAGTGCGGGAACATCGCCCAAGCCTCGGCGCTGCACAACATCGCGGCGTCGGCGGTCAGCAAGCGGATCGCCGATCTGGAATACGGGATGGGCGTGCCCCTGCTCTACCGCCGCCACCGGGGGGTTGCCCTGACTCCGGCGGGGGAGGTCCTGTTGCGCCACGCCCGCGCCATCACGCACATGACCGAACGCATGTCCGCCGACATGAGCGAATTCGCCAGCGGCGTGCGCGGCCATGTCCGCATCGCCGCCAACATCTCCGCCATCGCGCAATTCCTGCCCGACGATCTGGCCAGCTTCGTCAACGCCAACCCCGATGTGCGGATCGAACTGCGCGAAGAGAACAGCGACACCATCCTGGCGCTGGTGCGCGACGGTTTGGTCGATTTGGGCATCTACAACGGCGTCATGCCCGCCGACGATCTGGAAACCCTGTCCTACCGGCGGGACCGGCTGGTCGTCATCGTGCCTTGTGGCCACCCGCTGGAGGGAGCGGAGGCGGTCGCGTTCGCCCGCGTGCTCGACCATGATCTGGTTGGGCTGCAAACCGGCAGCTCGTTGCAGGCGATGTTCCGGGCGAAGGCCGCCGAGCACGGGCGCAGCATCCGCGTGCGGGTGGAGGCCATGAGCTTTGACGGCGTGCGGCGGATGGTGCGCGCCGGGTTGGGCATCGCGATCCTGCCCGATGGGGCCGCGCTGCCCTACGCCGAAACCTCGCGCTTGAGCGTGGTTCCCCTGGCCGAGCCGTGGGCGGCGCGCGAAATCCGCATCGCCGCGCGCGAGATGTCCAGCCTGCCCAAGGTGGTGCGTGTGCTGATCGACCATGTGCGGGGCCAACGCGCCGAGTGATCCCCCGCCACGGGGCCATCGGAACGCGTCACCCCCGCCACGGCCGTCAGGCCGCCACCACCCGATGGCGGGGCAACGCGCGAACATGCCCCCCCACGCACGCGCCGGGAAGGACCACCGCCCGGTCGGCGACCGCCAGCAGACGGTTCAGATCGATGCCGGTGCGGACCCCCATGTTCGCAAAGGTGAAGACCAGATCCTCCGTGGCCGTGTTGCCGGTGGCCCCTGGCGCGAAGGGGCAACCGCCCAATCCGCCGGTCGCGGCGTCGAACACGCGGATGCCCGCGTCATAGGCCGCCAGCGCGTTTGCGATTCCCAGCCCATAGGTGTCGTGGCCATGAAAGGCGAAGCCGACCTCCTCCGACCCGTATTGGCTGCGCAGCCGCCCCATCAGGCGGCGGACATGGTCGGGAAAGGCCCGCCCGGTGGTGTCGCACACCCCGAATTCCAGCGCGGGCGTCAACGCCAGCGCCTGTTCGACGAAGCGGCACACCCGATCCTCGTCCACCCGCCCCTCAAACGGGCAGTCGAAACAGGTCGCAAGGTTCAGGCGAAGCCGGAACGCGCGCGGCGCGGTGCGCAGCAGAACGGCCAGGTCAGCGAAGGACTCCTCCGTGCTGCGCGCCACGTTGGAACGGTTGTGCGCTTCGGACACCGAAATCACGAACACGATCTCGTCCACCCCGGCCGCCAGCGCCAGCAGGCCACCCTTGGCGTTGGGGGCGAGAACCGATATCCGCCGCCCCGTCGGCGCACCAATGGCGGCCAGAACCTCCCGGACATCGGACATCTGCGGAATGGCCTTTGGGCTGACGAAGGCCCCCGCCTCCAACCGCGTGACACCGGCGTCCAGCAGACCTTGGCACACGGCGATCTTGTCCGCCGTCGGGATGATGGGAACAACGGCCTGGAAGCCATCGCGCGGCCCAACCTCGACAATCTCCACGACGCTCATATCACCCCCTCCGCCGCAAGCTGTTCCATCATGGTCTGGGACAGGCCCAGCAAACCGCCATACACCTCGGCGTTGTGCGCGCCCACCTCCGGGCCGGGCCATCGGATGCCCCCGCTGGCCACGCCGCCGCTGAACATCGGCAGGGGTGCCGGATGCAGCACGGTTCCAAAGGCCGGATCCTCGACCTCCCGGATCATGCCGCGTGCCAGGAACTGCCGGTCGTTGGCGATGTCGGCAACCGAATAGATCTTCGTCGCCGGAATGTTCACAGCGTTGAGGCGTTCAACCGCATCATCGACCGTCAGGCCGCCGGTCCACTCCCCGATGATCGCGTCCAGCGCCTCGGCGTGGCGCACCCGGTCCGGGTTTTCGGCAAAGCGTGGATCGCGCGCCAGAGCGGGCCGATCCATCAGCGTGGCCAGCGCCACGAACAGCGGGGTTGAGTTTGCGGCGATCAGCACCCATTCGCCGTCCTTGCAGCGGTAGGCGTTCGACGGCGCGTTGGTGGGCAGGGTCGAGCCGGTCGGTTCGCGCACCTTGCCCAACAGCCCATATTCCGGCAGGCACCCTTCCATCAGGCTGAGAACCGATTCGGTCAGCGCGACATCGACCACCCGCAATTCCGGGGTTTGCCGCGCGCGCTGGTCCAAAATCGCGGCCAGCGCGCCGAACGCGCCATACAGGGCGGCGACGCTGTCGCCCAGGCTGACGCCGGTGCGGGCGGGCGGCAGATCGGTGACGCCGTCGGGAAAGGCGGTCAACCGACGGATGCCGCCAATCGCCTCGCCAATCACGCCAAAGGCCGACCGATCCGCGTAGGGGCCGCTCTGGCCATAGCCCGAGATCCGCACCAGCACCAAACCGGGTCGGGCGCGTTGCAGGGCGTCGTGATCCAGGCCCCAGCGTTCCAACTGGCCCGGCCGGTAATTCTCGACGAGAACGTCGCATTCCCGCACCAGGTCGAGCAGCAGCGCTTTCGCGCGCGCGCTCTTCATGTTCAGGGTGATCGACCGCTTGTTGCGCCCGTGCACCGACCACCAGATGGACGACCGCCCACCCTGCATCTCGCCCCAGCCCCGCACCGGATCGCCGCGACCGGGGGCCTCCACCTTGATGACGTCGGCCCCGAGATCGGCCATCAGACGGGTGCAGAAGGGTCCGGCGATGAAATGGCCCAGCTCCAGCACGCGCAGGCGCGTCAAAGGACCTTCGGCCAACGGCGGGGTTGCGGGGGGTGCGGCGGTGGGCTGCGCGCTCATGACGGTCGTCCTTGCACAGGCGAATGGCGGCGGGGCGCTGATGCACCCGCAATGTCAACCCGGACGGCGGTCGATGACGGCTGTCGATCCGGCATGACAGCGTCGCATGGTCACGCACACGCGCTGAAGACGCCCCTTGCGGGTTCAAACATCGCCATCCGCGATGCCCCCCCCCTGCATCGCCATGCCTTGAATTTCCATCGCCACACATTGGATTCCCATAGGAATGGCGAACCATCTTCGGTGGCGATGGTTGCCGTCGCCAACGGTTGATGGCGTCGCGGCTTTCCCCGCTTCATCGTTCATCCATCGTCGAACACGGCGGCAGTGGTCCACAAAGCCACCAAACCCGCCCAGCGCGTGTGGCGCGCCCGCATCGACAGACGATCCAGATGACTGGGCAAAACAAGTGGGGAAACGACATGAAGGTCGGATTTATCGGGCTTGGCCAGATGGGCAAGCACATGGCGCTCAACCTTGCCGGTTCGGGCCACCCGTTGACGGTCAGCGATCTTCGCCCGGAGTCCTTCGCGGCGTTTGACCGGGCGACGGTGCGGACGACGACGGACGCCCGCGACACCGCCGACGCCGATGTGATCTTCTTCAGCCTGCCCAACGGCGATGTGCTGAAATCCCTGCTGTTCGGTGACGATGGGCTGGCCGCGCGGTTGCGCCCCGGCCAAATCCTGGTCGACACCAGCACCATCACCTATGGCGCGGCGGTGCAGGTGGGCAAAGACCTTGGCGCGCGCGGCATCACCTTCCTCGACGCCCCGGTGTCGGGGATGGAGGCGCGGGCGAAGGACGGAACGCTGACCTTCATGTGCGGCGGCCCGCGCGACGCGTTCGAAACGGTGCGCCCGCTGATGGCCGTGATGGGCAACACCATCCTGCACATGGGCGGATCGGGCAGCGGGCAACTGACCAAGCTCATCAACCAGCTTCTGTTTGACATCAACATGGCCGCGCTGGCCGAGATTCTGCCGATGGCGGTCAAGATGGGGTTGGACCCGGTGCAGGTCGGTCAGGTGGTCAACAGCGGCACCGGCCGTAGCTACGCCTCCGAATTCTTCATTCCCAACATTCTCCAGGACCGTTTCAGCGCCGGATACCCGATGCGCGCCGCCTACAAGGATCTGGTCAGCGGGGCCGACATTTCGGCCAGCGTCGGCATTCCGCTGCCGGTTCTGGCGGCGGCCACAGCCACCTATCAACAGGCTCTGCTGCGGGGCCACGGCGACAAGGACAAGGGCGGCATGATCCTCGTGTTCGAGGAGCTGCTGGGCGTCCGCTTCCGCCAAGGTGATGCCGCCCTTTGAGCCGCGTTCAACGCGTTCCGCCCCCTTCGACCACGGATGTTTCACCATGACCAGCCCCAAGGGTCTTGATCGCGGCCTGACCAACTACGGCGACCGTGATTTCGCGCGCTTCCTGCGCCGTTCCTTCGCCCGTTCCACCGGCCTGTCGCCGGATCTGTTGAGCAAGCCCATCGTCGGCATCGCCATGACGCCGTCGGGCTTCAACAACTGCCATCGCCACATGCCCGATCTGGTCGATGCGGTGTCGCGCGGGGTTCTCGCCGCTGGGGCGCTGCCCATGGCCTTTCCGACCGTGTCGTTGGGCGAGGTGTTCCTCAACCCCACCAGCATGATGTACCGCAACCTGATGGCCATGGACACCGAGGAGATGATCCAGGCCCAGCCGATGGACGCGGTGGTGATGATCGGCGGCTGCGACAAGACGGTCCCGGCCCAACTGATGGCCGCCGTGTCGGCGGGGCTGCCCGCGATCCAGTTGGTGACGGGGCCGATGTCCACCGGACGCCACCGGGGCGTGCGGCTGGGGGCCTGCACCGATTGCCGGGGTTTCTGGGGCAAATACCGGGCGGGGACCGTCGATGCCGAGGAAATCGCCACCGTGGAAGGGCGGTTGTCGGTGACGGCGGGAACCTGCGCGGTGATGGGCACGGCCAGCACCATGGCCTGCATCGCCGAAACGCTGGGCATGTCGCTGCCCGGCACGGCGGCCATCCCGGCGGTGCATTCCGCCCGTCTGGTGGCGGCGGAGGAAAGCGGCAAGGCGGCGGTGCGCCTGATCGCCAACCCGATCACCCCGACGCAGATCATCACGCGGGAATCGGTGGAAAACGCCTTTCGGGTGCTGATGGCGCTGGGCGGCTCGACCAACGCCATCATCCACTTGACCGCCATCGCCGGCCGGGCGGGCATCCGCATCCCGATGGAGCGGCTGAACGCCATCTCCGATGAAACGCCGGTCCTGGTCGATCTCAAGCCGGTGGGCGAAGGCTATATGGAGGATTTCTTCGCGGCGGGCGGCGTCGGCGCGGTGCTGCGCGAACTGCGCCCGCTGCTGCACCTCGACACCATCGACGTGGAGGGCCGCACCCTGCGCGAACGGTTGGAAGAGCCGTTGGACTGGGTGGATCCGGCGGTGATCCGCCCGGCGTCCAACCCGGTGTCCCCGGTGGGCGGCCTGATCGCCCTTCAGGGCAGCCTCGCCCCGGACGGAGCCATCTTCAAACGCGCCGCCGCCACCCCGGCCCTGTTCGAAACCGAGGGCCGCGCCGTGGTGTTCGAGGATCTGGAGGATCTGAGCCGCCGGATCGACGATCCCGACCTCGACGTCACCGCCACCGATGTGCTGGTCCTGAAAAACGCCGGACCGCACGCGGCGGGCATGCCCGAAGCGGGCTATCTGCCCATTCCCAAGAAGCTGGCCCAGGCCGGGGTCAAGGACATGGTGCGGGTGTCCGACGCCCGCATGTCGGGCACGGCCTTTGGCACCATCGTTCTGCATGTGGCCCCGGAGGCGGCGGCGGGCGGGCCGCTGGCCGCCGTGCGCAACGGCGACCGCATCCGCCTGTCGGTGGCGGAAAAGCGGATCGATCTGCTGGTCGATGAGGCCGAAATCCGCCGCCGTCTGGCCGACCATCGCCCGCCGCCCAAGCCGGTGCGTGGCTACAAGGCGCTCTACCGCCGCGAAGTGACCCAGGCCCCGGACGGCTGCGACTTCCGCTTCCTGATGCCGGACGCCGATTGATCCCCGACGACGATTGACCGGGTGGCGGCGGTCCAAGCGGTCGCCTCTCCCCCTCCCCCACCAACGACACAGGGCGCGGCGGTCGTTTCGCCGCGCTGGAGGTCCATGCATGAATCTGTTCAGCAAGTTGCGTGAACGCGACGCCGCCGGAAATCCGGTGCGCGTCGGTTTGATCGGGGCCGGAAAGTTCGGCACCATGTATCTGTCCCAGGCGCTGCGGACGCCGGGCATCCAGGTGGTCGGCGTTGTCGATCTGTCGCCGACCCGCGCCATGGAGAATCTGGCGCGGGTGAACTGGCCCAAGGAGCGCTATGCCGCCGCATCGCTCGACGACGCGGTGAAGACCGGCGGCACCCATGTCGGCGACGACTGGCGCGCGCTGGTGGCCCATCCAGGCGTTGACATCATTCTGGAATGCACCGGCAACCCGATCGCGGCGGTCGATCATTGCCTGGCGGCCTTCCGCAACGGCAAGCATGTGGTGAACGTCACCGTCGAAGCGGACGCCTTTTGCGGCCCGTTGTTGGCGCGCAAGGCGCGCGACGCCGGGGTGATCTACAGCCTAGCCTATGGCGATCAACCGGCGCTGGCCTGCGATCTGGTGGATTGGGCGCGCACCTGCGGCTTTCCCATCACCGCCGCCGGGCGGGGCCACAAATGGCTGCCGCATTACCGCGAATCCACGCCGGACACCGTTTGGAATTTCTGGGGCCTGACCGCCGAACAGGCGCGGGTCGGCGGTCTCAACCCCAAAATGTTCAACGCCTTCCTCGATGGTTCCAAACCGGCGATTGAAAGCACCGCCATCGCCAACGCCACCGGCCTGGAGGCCCCCGACGATGGCTTGGCCTTCCCACCCGGCTCGGTGGACGACATCCCCACCCTGATGCGTCCGGCCGCCGAAGGCGGCGTTCTCGCCCGCAAGGGCATGGTGGAGGTGATTTCCTGCCTGCGCACGGACGGAACGCCGATTCCCTACGACATCCGCAAAGGAGTCTGGGTCTGCTTCGAAGGCGACACCGAGTATCTGCGCCGGTGTTTCGAGGAGTACAAGGTCGTTACCGACCCCAGCGGGCGTTACATGTGCGCCTACAAGAAATGGCACCTGATCGGGTTGGAGCTGAGCGTGTCGGTGGCATCCGTCGGGTTGCGCGGCGAGCCGACCGGCGTCGCCACCTGCTTCAACGCCGATGTGGTCGCCACGACCAAACGCGCGCTGGCCCCCGGCGAGATTCTGGATGGCGAAGGCGGCTACACCGTGTTCGGCAAGCTCGCCCCGGCGGCCAAATCGGTGGCGCAGGGCTGTGTTCCGCTGGGCTTGGCGCACAATCTGAAAGTCGTGCGCCCCATCGCCAAGGATCAGGCCGTGACCTGGGACGATGTGGAGATCGATCCCTCGCTGGCCGCCTTCACGCTGCGCCGGGAAATGGAACAGCTCCACTTCGGCGCTGCCGCCCAGTAACATCGCCCATCACGCGCCTCCTCGGAAAACCACACCGTCCTCCCCCAACCGGGGGATGACGGGCCATCATGTGGAGAGTGTTCATGATTGTCCGCCTTGACCATTTCGTTTTGACCGTCGCCTCCATCGAACGGACCTGCGCGTTTTACGAACGCGTCCTGGGCATGGCCTGCGTCACCTTCGGCAACGGCCGCAAGGCGCTGGCTTTCGGTCAGCAGAAAATCAACCTGCATGAGGTTGGCAAGGAGTTCGAACCGAAAGCCCATCGTCCAACCGCCGGATCCGCCGACTTCTGCCTGATCACCGAAACGCCGCTGGCCGAGGTGATTGCGCATCTTCAACGGCAGCAAGTGGTCATCGAAGAAGGCCCCGTCGCCCGCACAGGCGCGATCGGCCCCATCCAATCCGTCTACATCCGCGATCCCGACGACAACCTCGTCGAGATCGCCAATTACCCGTAACGCCACCCATTTGAACATTGGTGAACGCCCCAGACGCCTTGCGGATCGCCAAAGCGCTTTTGGCAGCGTCGGTATCAGCGTCTGGGTGCCGCCTCCCCCTTGTCAGGCTTGCGGTTGAAAACCGGGCGGTCGAACGGGAGGCGAACACTGGCCTCCTTTTCAGGGTGGGAACTCCAAAGACTCCGCCTTTCCATGGGTCGGCTGACCGCCATTCCTGCCCTCTTCGATGAAAACCTCGCGGCGCTGCGCGTACACGCTGCGCAGCGTGGCGTAGTAATCCACCGAATTTCTCTCCAAATCCTCGGTCACAGGAAGCATACGGGCGCGCCCATCAACCATCCCGGCAGCGGCGGCCGAGAGTTGGACCACCTGCGCGCCCGGAACATAGCCGACCGGATCGCCGAAGAACCCCAAAGCCGTTCCAACTGAATCCCGCACATTGGAGGATCCAAACAGAGGAAGCTGGACATCCGGGCCGGATCCGACGCCCCAGACTCCCAGGGTCTGCCCGAAATCAGCCTGGTGCATCGGCAAATCCCAGTCGCTCGCCACATCGAACAGCCCAGCGGCACCCACCGTGCTGTTGACGGAAAAGCGTTGGGTCGTGATCCAGGCCCGCCCCATGTTGCCCTGGAGCATGTCGTTCACCAGCACGGCGGGCGCTTGCAGATTTTGGCTGACATTGCGCAGGCCGTTGCGGGCCGCGTCTGGAACATAGGTCTGGTAGGTTCGCGCCACGGGTTGCAAGGCGTTGCGGTCAATCCATTGATTGCCCTCAAAAATGATGCGGTTCATCGGCTCGGCGGGATCATTCCCCCCATCATGGCCGACGCGCGCGGTCGGATCGACCGGCGTTCCTGCGCAGGCGGCAACAGCCACAAGGCAGGCGAGCGCAACTGCCCGCCCCGGAAAAAATGTGCGATGCAACAAAACGGCTTTCATTGGCTCGCTCCTATATCCGCTTTCCATCATGTGGATTGCTCTGACTGACTGCTTCAGGCCGCGTTGTTCAACGCGATGGCGCGACGGTCTGGACGCTCGAGGCGACTGTCGCCGGTCGGGGCGGCGGCGTCCCCGGCAGACGCAAGTGGACGAGCAAACCACCCAGCGCCCCCGGCTCCAACCGCTCCACGGGCACGCCCATGCGCTGACACAACTCGGCGACGATCGAAAGGCCAAGCCCCACCCCCTCGTCGCCGGACCGCCCCAGCCGCTGGAAACGCGCGAACGCCCGTTGAAACGCCTCCGGCACCAGGCCGGGGCCATCATCCTCCACCAGCAGATCAAAGGCGGTCGGATCGGTGACGACGGTGTCGGCGACGGGAGTGATCGTGACGACGACGCGGCCCGGCGTTCCGGCATATTTGAGCGCGTTTTCGACAATGTTGCGCAGCACGATGGCAAGCAGTTCCGGGCGCGTCGTGACCCAAGCGGAACGCGGCGATTCCAGAACGACCTCCACCTTCCGCCTGTTCGCCAATGGAACCAGATCGGCGACGACCGACTGGACCAGCCCAACCAGATCCACGCGGTCGGCGGGATTCTGCGTCAGATCAACCGACTGGGAGCGGGTGACGTCGAGAAGCTGCGAGATCAGCCGTCCGGCCCGATCCGTGGCTTGCAATATGTTCGCAAAGCGGGGTCGGCTGTGGTCAGGTAGTTCCTCTCCAAGGGCTTCGACCTGCGCTCGGATCGCGGTCAGCGGCGTGCGCAGTTCGTGCGCTGCGCTTGAGACGAAGTCACGCTCACGCGCCAGCACAACCCGCAGTCCCGCCATCAGGGCGTTGAGCGCACGGGCCACCCCCCGCAATTCGTCCGGCGCCTCCATCTCGTCCAGCGGCTCTAGATTGTCCTCGCCACGCTCGCACACCTGTTCGGCGAACGCGCCGAGCGGCACCAGACCAGAACGGACGCCGACGCCAAGAGTGATGGCGATCAGGACCGTGCTGACCAGCACATAGGCCGCGACCAACCCCGCCACATGGAGCGAAGAGAACAACGGATCGAACAGATTGACGCCGATCACCACCCGCGTGCCGCTGCGCTCGTCCTCGAAACCATGGAAGATCCGTGTGGTGTCGCCGACATCAGCCTCACCGTGCATTGGCAAAGCCAGCAGCCGATCCGACGGCAGCGCCTCCGAACTGTAGAGAAGCCGCCCATGGCGGCTGACGACAACCAAATAATCGCCAAGATCGGCATCCGGTCCACGCCACCCTTCCAGGCGCGGCATCGTCATCGGCGGAGTTGCGACGGTTGGCGTCGGCTGGCTCGACGCGAAAGCCAGGATCAGTTGCGCCGTGTGGGCGGTTCGATTGTGGATCGACTGCCTGTATTCCAGCGCGACCGCGATGATGATCAGGGCGGATGCCGGTGCCCACACCGCCGCGATCAGCCAAGCCAGACGACGTTGCAGCCGTGCGCGGATCGACAGCATTCTATTCTCTCGGCAGCATGTAGCCGACCCCACGGATCGTCTGGATCAGATCGGCTCCCAGTTTGCGGCGGATCTGCGACACGAAGACCTCCAGCGTGTTGCTCTCGGCCTCGCCGTTCCAACCGTAAAGATGCTCCTCCAGCGCGTTGCGCGTGAGAACGCGCCCCTGATTTTCGACGAAACGCAACAGCAACGCGAACACCTTCGGCGTCAGCGCGACGCTCTCGCCGCCGCGCCACACCATCAAGGAAGCGGGGTCAATCCTCAGATCCCGGTATTGCCGAACTCCCGAAAGAGAGTTGCCGCGTCGGCGTGCCAGCGCCCGGCAGCGAGCCAGAAGCTCCTCCATCTCAAAGGGTTTGACCAGATAGTCGTCAGCGCCCAAATCCAAGCCCCGCACCCGGCTGTCCAGTTCGTAGCGCGCGCTCAGGATCAGGATCGGCGTTCCCGACCAATCAGCCCGCCGTTCGCGCAGGATCTCAAACCCGTCCCGGTCGGGCAGGCCCAGGTCAAGGATCATCAGATCAAAGCCCGCCAATTCCGCGATTCCATCGAGGCTCGCCCCGTCCTCAAGCCAATCAACGGTTATTCCAGCCCGGGTCAGCCGCACGCGAATCGCGTCGCCGATCAGCGGGTCATCTTCGACAAGCAAAATCCGCACGGCTTGCTCCCAACTGCTTGACGCCAGAGTTGCCGCGAAAACCTGAAGCCAGCCTGAACCATCCTGAGGAATCAGGATGGCTCTGCCGCCAACGGGGGAACTGCGGGTGGACCGCCCACCCACCGGATCGCGGTCGCCGCAGGAAGGATGATCGTCCAGGTGGAACGGCGCGTCAGTCGAGGCCGACCTTCCCCTCGGCCCAATAGGCCTTGGTCAGAATGCGATTCGGGGTGACGCCGTTCTCCCGCAACGCCCGCAACAGGCGTTGGATCGTCCGGGCGCACCCGGCAAGGACAAAGCCGGTGTCCTGATCCCACGCATGGAGCAAAGCGTCGATCATTCTGTCGAGATGGCCGTCGTCCGACTGTCGGGCGATCACGGTGGCGGGCAGCCCCAGCCAATCGGCGACGCCTTGCACGGCGTTCCTGTCGTTGACCTCGAAAAGAGCATGAGCGGGTCGCCACGCGGCGGCGAGGCCGATCACGGTTTCGTCGCCAACAAGCATCCCGGTCCGCGCGTCAAGCCGGGACAGGTCCAATGACTTGCGTGGACCGAACAGACGGACCAGTTGGCCGGGCCGGGCGTCGCGCGCCCACACCCCGCCAGGTCCGGGGGCCAGTGCGTGGGCGAAAAGCCGGGTGCGCCCCTGTTCGGCGTCCCATTCAATGGGGGTGTAGGTTCGTGTCGTCATTCCCCCACCAAGCTTGACCTGGAGCTTGTCGCCGGGTCTCCAATCAAGTCCGCGCAGCGCCGCTCCCTCCAGCGTCAGAAGATGCAGTCCCGGCGCCAGTTCGCGGTTGTCGGCGACCACGGCGGATCGGAACAGAAACTGTGTCAAGAGACGCGACACCACGCCATCGACGTCGCCGCTGGGTGAGGTCTGACCTGGCGTTGGGCTGAAGGAGTCATTCATCATGGAGGCCATCGGAAGCGCGACCGCCGAAGCGGTAGCTGGAAACGGTGACAAAGCCCATCAGCCGGTCGCGGTAGACGCAGCGCGCCGGATCGTCCCACCCGGCGCCGGCGGCCACCATCAACGGCAGAAGATGGTCTTCGCGCGGATGAACGACCCGGGCGTGGGGCGCTCGCTCCCACATGCGCAAGGATTGACGGCGGGCGACCGCGTCCTGGTCACACACGACCCGCTGCAACCAGTCGTCAAAGGCGGCGGAGGGCGCCGCCATGTCGGGGCCACGCTCGTGACAGGTCATGCCGCTGCCGATGATCAGAACGCCTTCGTCCCGCAGCACCGCCAGCGCTCGACCGGCCTGCAAATGCTCGTCCGGGTCCAGCGAACGGCGCATCGACAGTTGCACCACCGGGATGTCGGCAGCCGGCACCAGGGTCTGCAAAACGCTGTAGGTTCCATGATCATAGCCACGGGTGGCGCTTCCGGCGGCGGGCAGACCTGCGGCCTGCAGCAGGTTGACCACCCGCGCCGCGAGCGACGGCGACCCCGGACAGGCATAGCGGATGGCGTACATCTCGGGCGGGAAGCCTGTGTAGTCATAGACCATGCCGGGGGCTTCGGCGGTCGTCACCGTGAAAGCCCGCTCCTCCCAATGGGCCGATATCACGAGGATGGCGGTGGGCTGGGCGGGCCACTGGGCGGGGACGTTCAGAAGCCCCCGCTCCAGTTCCGCAAGAATCCGCCGCAGCGGACCCTGCATCCACGGCCAAGGGCCGCCACCGTGGCACAGGAAGTATGTGGGCATGCGCATGGCGATCAACCGGATAGGGTCGGAGCGGAATGGAAGCGGGGCTGGCTGCGGTCAGCGGGGTTGAATCGGCAAGGCGCGACCGCGTCCCCACAGGACGAAGGCCGTCAAGGCCACCAGCACCACGTTCATAGGAACAACCGCCGCTTCGCCGCGCGTCAGATGGAACAGCAGAGCCAACACCTGCAACACGATGATGCCGATCGCGGCGAGCGTCGTCAGGCGCGGTTGGATGCGCGTCAGCGACGGCAACAGGACGCCAAGGCCACCGAGCAGGTCCGCCACGCCCGTCACCAGCGCCAGTCGCGGATAATCCCCTGTCCAGGGGATCATCGCGGCAAGTTGGTCCGCCGACATGGACAGCTTGGTTCCGCCGGCATAAACGAAGAAGAGCGCCAACAGGCTTTGAACGGTCCACAGTCCGGGACCAAGGAGGTTGCGGCGGGGGGCGAGGGTTGCGCTGCTCATGGGAAGATCCTTTCGCTTTGGTCATTAGAGCGTTGTCGGCGGCATCGTTGCCGACCACCACATTGCCGGTCGAAAAACATCTTCGGAAGCGATATGATTTCGATGAAAACCATCTGTAAAGGAGATGGAACGTGATCGGTGCTTTAACGCTGGACCAATTGCGCGTGCTCGTCGCCATCGAGGATGGCGGGCAGCTTTTCGGCCGCCGGACGCAAGCTCAGGCGCGTGCAATCCGCCATAAGCCATGCGATTCAGACGCTTGAGGACACGCAAGGACTCCAGCTCTTCGACCGCAGCGGTCGGACGCCACGCTTCACCGAGGCTGGCCGCGTGCTGGCCACACAGGCGCGGCAGGTGCTGCGCCAGGCTGAGGCCTTTGAGCGCGCTGCGCAGTCGATCGCGGCGGGATTGGAGCCTGAGCTTTCGATCGCCGTCGACAGTTTCGTACCGACGGGTCCGGTGATCCGGGGGCTGGCCAACCTGCAACTCGCCTTTCCCGATCTGACGGTGACGCTGTTCACCGAGGGAATCGGGGCTGCGGAACGGCGCGTGCGCGATGGCGGCGCCACACTGGGACTGTGCGCGCTGCTGCCGTCTACCACGCAGGATTTGCAGGCAACGGCGCTGACACAAGTCACGCTGGCACCGGTCGTGGCACCGACGCATCCCCTGGCGAGCGAAACGCGCCCATTGACACGGGACATCCTGGCCGAGCATGTGCAACTGATCCTGACCGATCCGCTGCAACGCCCTGGCCCCAGTTTCAGCGTCGTCAGTCCCCGCGTGTGGCGTTTCGTCGACATCGCCAGCCGTCTGGAGTTCCTGCTGGCGGGGTTCGGTTGGGGAACCATGCCGCATCATCTCGTGGAAGCGGCTTTGGACTCCGGTCGGCTGGTGCGCCTGATGATCGACGACCCGGCGGTGCTGCCGGGATCAATCGGATTGTTCGCCATCCACGACCGAAGGCGTCCGCTTGGAATTGGTGCCCGCTGGCTGCTTGAAGAACTGCAACGCCAGGGCTGGTGTGCCAAGTCCTGACGGACGACGGCGGGTTTCCTACCAACGATAACTGAGACCGACGAACGCGCTGAATTGATCCGTGCTGCCCTCCTGTTTGACCAGGGGACTGTCGGCGGCGTCGCCGAGCATACGGGAATAGCCCAACCGGCTCATGGCTTGGATCGAGTCGGTCATGGCATAGCCGACGCCAACAGCGACGCCCACATCCTTGAAACCAGCGCCCGCGTCGTAGCGGGCAAATCGGCG
Source organism: Azospirillum griseum (assembly GCF_003966125.1). Classification (GTDB taxonomy): domain Bacteria; phylum Pseudomonadota; class Alphaproteobacteria; order Azospirillales; family Azospirillaceae; genus Azospirillum; species Azospirillum griseum. The sequence continues at coordinate 1,368 of NZ_RXMA01000033.1, read as the reverse complement.
GACGGATCGGGCGGATTGGGCGGCGGTTATGCCGAAGCTGTTGCTCATGTAATGGTCGTCGGCCCAGGTGAGGTGCGGCGATACGTTCAAACGGGTCCGGTCGCCGAACAAACGGATCGAATACTCCGCTTCGGCGGTGGCCACGAGGCCATCACGGTCGCCACCCAGGTCGCGGGCGACTTCCAAACCGAGCCCCACCGGCCCCATTTCATAGCCGAGCCGAACAACGCCCACCGCGCCGCCGTCCAGATTGCCCAACCCCTTCAGGGCGTTGTTGCTGCTTTCCTTGCGTCCCATATCGTAGCGGAGACCAAGATCGACCTTCACAGCATCGGTGGCGAACGGAGTGACCAGGATTCCCGGTCCCCCCTTTGTGGTGAGGCGCGCCCGGTCCCGCCAGGACACCTCGACAATCGGGATCGGCAGCAGCTTGTAGTCGTTGGAACCCTCGTAATCCGGCGCGTACATGCCGCCGCCGCCCAGCATGAAGGACCAGTCATTGGAAGGCTTGCCTCCCTCGTTTTCCGCCGCTTGCGCCGCGTTGCCCGCCATGTTCGCGCAGAGAATCGCCGCCAGGGCTATCCCGCAGTCGAATGATGTTTTCATGATGATGGAGTGCGCCTTATGCAAAAGTAGGTTCGGTGCCGACCTTGTCATCGCTTGCTGAATGGGACCTGAACGGAGCGAATCAACCATCTGGATCACGGAAAAACAGACAGACGTCCCAACGGATTCCCACCAGCGATGTGCGGTCCGCCCCTTCTGGCCGATTCAAGCCTCTTCTTGGAATCAGAGCTGAAGACGGCGTCGTTCAGGATCACCTTGGATAGCGCCCGTCAAGGTGGTGAAGAATCGGTCAGGCTCTGAGGTGGCCTTTGTTCAGGCGGATAACGTCCCGCCGGTCATGTACGATGCCCAGCAGCAGTCCCACCGACATCAACCGAACCACCACCTGTGGGGCTACGCCAGGGCCGCCCGTTTCTGTGCTGTGACCGCCAACCCGGTCGACACCAAGGGGCAGACGTCAGAACTTTCTGACCCTGGTATACCCTGTTCTTCGAGGTGCCCCCTCTGCCACAGCACTCGCAGAGGAGTAGGATTTGCCAACTTTTGTTATGCGCTCCTTGCATTTCAGCTATCGCATTGGGACAGCCCCCTCCGCATCTATCCTAAAGCATTCCTCCTGTCGCTTCCACGAGGCTTCCACGGAGCGGGTTCGGAGGCAGAGCACGGATATCAAAAAGCCGCTGATCCATGTTTTGGATCAACGGCTTTATGACTTGGTTGCGGGGGCAGGATTTGAACCTGCGGCCTTCAGGTTATGAGCCTGACGAGCTACCGGGCTGCTCCACCCCGCGGGCGATGGGT
>NZ_RXMA01000032.1:18213-48239 GCF_003966125.1 Azospirillum griseum | reverse complement strand
GGCATGCCGGCCTCCCAAAAGGTCTCCTGACCGTCACGTCGGATCGGGTGTGCTTCGCACCCAAGCCGAATTACGCACCAAAGTCCCATCAACCGCCACTTTGTAGGATTGTGCCTACATTTCGTCTGGTGGCCCCCGCTCCGTTGTAGTATCGTAGCATCATCATAATGGCTGGAGTGGATAGCATGGGCCGAATGATGTCGAGTAGAGAGTTCAATCAGAACCCAAGCGAAGCGAAGCGAGCCGCCGAGGATGGTCCGGTGATCGTCACCGATCGCGGGGAGCCAGCCTTCGTGCTGCTGCGCTATGACACCTATCAACGCCTGTCAGGCGACCAGGGCGGCTCCATCGTCGAACTGCTGCGCCAGGACGACGCCGGGGCCGACTTCGATTTCGAGCCGGCGCGGATCGGCGATCTAGCCCGGCCAGCGGTGCTGGACTGATGTTCCTGCTCGACACCAACGCCATCTCCGAGCTGCGGCGGCCGGCGCGGGCCAACCCCGGTCTGCTCAGCTGGGCGGGCGGCGTGCCGCCTGCCGACCTGTTCATCTCTGTCATCACCCTGTTCGAGATTGAGCTGGGTGCTGGCCAAGTCAGCCGTAGGGATGCCGCACAAGGGGCGGTGCTGCGCAACTGGATCGACACCCAGGTGATGCTGGCGTTCAGAGGCCGTATCCTGCCGGTGAATGCGGACGTCGCGCAGCGCTGCGCGACGCTCCACGTTCCTGATCCAAGGCCACAGGGCGACAGCCTGATCGCGGCCACCGCGCTGGTTCATCGCTTGATCGTCGTGACCCGCAACGTGCGTGATTTCGAACCGATGGGTGTTCCCCTGCTCAACCCCTGGAGCAACAGCTGACACCCTCCCGCCTTTCCGGAAGACGCCCGTCCATCTCCAGGATGAAGGAGGGAAGCAAATGACCATGCGAAGGCTTGATCGTCTGTCCGTTTTTGCATTGATCGTGATCGGAAGTGTGTGCGGCACGGCGGTGCCGTCCAGTGCCCAACAGGCGGCTCCGATGCAAATCCCACCGCCGGGTCCGCCGCTGTTGCTTAAGAACGATCCGAAACGCCCGACCGCGCTGGTGGCACGGGACCTCGGTGTTTCACAGGAGCAGTTCATCGCCTGCTTCGCGAACGTCAATCCCTCGCCGCAGGGCACCCGCCCAACGTCCGAGCGCGTGCACGCCAACAAGGCCGTGCTGCTGTCCTGTCTGCAACGCGCCAATCCGACCATCACCAACGATGGCTTGGACACCGTGATGGATCGCTACCGGCCTGGCGGGCGCGAGGCCCAAATGCCGGTGAGATGATGTCGGCCAATCGCGCAACCGCCCAAATGCGAGAAACACAAATGCCCGCCCGGATCAAAATGACCAAACTGACTGTGTTTGGATTCAATCTCAATTTCTGGAAGCACCGTGAGTTTGTGCCTTTTGCGCCACCACCGTCAAAACCTGGCCGCTGGCTTCACCTTGTAGATCGGTCGTGCTTCTTACGGAGTCGGCGCGTGCGTGTTGATTCTGTCCGGCGCGACACAGGAGCGCGCAGCGGTTGGATGGTTGGCTTCGAGGGAGAGTCGCTTGACGGCGGCTATTTTCATCGGACCAGCCTTCAGGCGACGCGGCATTCGATTGTCTGGGATCGCGCCACCCCCCGTGCCACCTGGTCATGGCGTCGCGGGTCTTAACCGGATTTCGCCGCCACCGATCGGGTGATCGGCTCCCGTAAGGCGCTGGGCTTTCAGAGTGCACGGGGTCTTCCCTGCCATGCCGATGGATTTCCCGCGTCTTCCTTGGACATGGATCTCGGCTCACCGCTCCAGTGCCATTTGAACGGAGTCCTGTTCATGGTCCAGAACACATCCTCGGCGGTCATGGCTCAGCGCATCGAGCCCGAGGGAAGCTTGGACGATTTTCCGACGCCGCCGTGGGGCAGCCGTGCCGGCGTTCTCCATGCCCTGTACCGTGACGACGTGCCGTTCACGCTGCCGCCGGCGGCCGACCTCACGGTGTGGGAACCTGCGGCAAACCGGGGCCACATGGTGCGACCGTTGCGTGAGCACTTCGGCGTCGTTCTTGCCTCTGACGCCCATGACTATGGGTGCGGCTTCGATGTGCTGGATTTTCTCTCCCCGGGCCACCCCATAACGGTTCCCGACCTGGTGATGACGAACCCGCCGTTTGGCGTCGCCGCTGGGTTTGTGCGCCGGGCGATGCAAATCTCGCGGCTGGGCTGCGCGGTTCTGGTCCGCGGAACATGGCTGGAGTCACGAGAGCGGTATGAGCTGTGCCAGCAGCATCCACCGGCTCTGGTGGCCCAGTTTGCCGAGCGTCTTCCGATGATCGCCGGTTACATCGCCCGGAAGGCCAGCACGGCGTCCGCCTACGCCTGGGTGGTGTTTTTGCACGGGCATGGCGACACGCGTTGGCGTCACATTCCCCCCTGCCGCCGCCTTCTGGAGCGGGCCGACGACTATCCGGACTGGGCTGCCCAAGCCCGGCTCATGAACGACGATCAGCTTGCCAAGCTGCTGCTCCGCCATGCGAGCGGCAAGGCCAAGCCCCCGATGCCCGAGGCGGTCATCCGAGCCGAGTTGCTCAGCCGGGGGATCGGCGACCAGGCGCTCGGCCTCCGTGCGGCCTGAGGAAGCGGATGAGCCGGATCGGGAGTCCGCCGCCCCCAGGCGCGACGCACCCACCCGGCCAGGGACGCGGGCTGTCCGGCAGGCCCGCCGCGTCGTGCCAACGCTTCCTCCCGCGCCCCGGCGGCACCGCAACGCTCCTTGTCGTTCGGGACGCGGCAGACGCCCACGTCACCAGTTCGGAAGCGCGTCCTCCGTGTACGGCGCCGCGAAGCGGTCGTAGTAGGGTTGGAGTTCCGGTGGCATCGCCGCCAGAAAGTCCGGGGCGTTGAGGGAATGGCTGGGCAGGGCCTCGTGGATGCAGGCCAGGAGCGCCGTGCCCTGCTTCAAGTCCTTGGGGCGCTTGCCAGCATGGCGTTTCTCTTGGTCCGACATCCAGAGCTTCTGCAAGGCGAACCAGCGCGGATCGGGAGCCACCACGCGGGCGGGAGAGGCGTCGCGCGCCACCGCGACACGGCTGATCCGCGTGCCCGGCAGCAGCCATTCCTGTTCCGGGAGCGGCACGGGAACCGGCCGGTCGCGCCGCGACATCCGGCGGGACGGTGCCGCCAGCAGCTCGACCTCATAGGCGGCGGCGTTGCGCGCCTGGAAGGTCCGCTCGCTGTTCACGGTGTAGGTGCTGTCGACGGCCTTCAGCAGCGCCCACACCGGCACGTCGGGACTGGACGGGTCGTCGACCGTCAACCACGCCATGTCGAAGTCGTCGGTTTCCTCCGGCGCTCCGTCGATCCGACCGTTGATCTCCAGGGCGTAGGCCGCCAGGGCGTTGGTGCCGACCACCATGAGGTGCGATCCCAGCAGGCTGCGCCGGTCGGCTTCCCGCAGAATTTTTGCGGCTTCGGAGGGGAGCAACGGCAGACCGAGCGCGCGATACACCTTGCACGTCTGGCTCAGCGTGACGGCGCTCCGGTTGCGACGCTCGGTCAGCTCGGCCTTGCGTTCACGATAGCTGTCAAAAATGCGCTCCGTTTCGGCCGATCGCGGGCCGAGGCTCTTGCCGTTGCCGATCCGGTCGAACAGTTCGTAGAGATAGTCCTTGCCGTTGCGGTCGGCCCATTTCAGTCCGTATGGCAATTGCGCGAGAGACCGGTCGGCGTCCATCCACACCTCGTAATGCTGTTGGAGGTTGATGACTGTCCTGATCTGCTCGTCGGAGAAGGGAATGACGCTCACGGCTTGTCCTGCGTTTCCATGATAAGTCAACTTTGCAGGACAAATCATGTCCAGTCAATGAGTTGAAGGATATTGTCCTGCATCCAGCCAAAGCACCTGATTTGCGGGTCAAATCAATAATTATCAATATGTTGCTGCGCGATGTCCTGGCCTGACTGGACGGCGCAGGTCAGTGGATCGAACGCATCCCGCGCCGATCCGGCTCAGCGCCGCCTTGTTGAAATCCATGGGTTTGGTCCGGCGCTTCGTGGGGGGCTACCAAAGCCGCCCGTCCAGGGTGGGTGAGGATTATGGGAGAGGCGGTCGTCCTTCCGACCGATCAAGGTGTCAGCGGGTCAGCGCGAGGCTGTCCGTTTTGGACGGGTCACTGTGGCGCGGCGAACGCGGTCACGAGCAGGGCCAACGGGATGATGAGGATCCCCGAACTTGCGATCGCGTTGAGACTGTCGTACAGTAGCGAAACGCTATTTCTGGTGGGAGGTCCCATGGCGACGAGATTGCCATCCGGTGTGTCCGGTTCCGAGGTCAAGCGGCGCGTTCAGGCGCTTGGTTTGACGGTGAAAGAATTCGCAGAACGGCTTGGTCTGCATGAGACAACAGCCTATTTGGCCATACGCATGGACGATGCCCCGTTGCCAATCGTGCGGCATCTGGAGGACCTTGAGTTGCTGCACAAGATCGGTGTCCTACTTGGAAAGAAATAGCGAGACGCAATTTATACTGTTGCCGGACTGGCGATGCGCTCGTAGTGTCTCCTTATGGACAACGCGGCCAGGGCCGCACCAATCGGGAGACGGAGCATGCGGAACGTCACGTGCTGCCCATACTGCGGATCAAAGGCGCTGCTGGATGGGCAATCGGCATTCCTAGAGATGGGGGAATGGGACGGCAAGCGGCACGCGAGCGAAGGGGATGCGGTCGGGATGAGGTGCGAAGACTGCGGCGGCGAATTTTGGGTGAACGGCCCCCGCATGATCGCAGAGCCGCTGGACGCTCCGTCGGATCGTTGCTGTGTCAAATGCGGCGACGGGAAAGATTGAGACCCTGCACCGTCACGCACGGACCAGAGATACGCGGACCAGAGATTTTTCCGTTCATCATTCCGGCCATCGGGAGCGCATCATGACCGTCTCGCCCGTTACGCAAACCGATTTCACGGTCCATCTTTTTGCCGTGGTCCGCGTCCCGGTGTCGATCACAGCCGGGGACAAAAAGGAAGCCGTGGAGCGCGCCATCGAGGAAACCGACCTCGTCAGCGAAATCCGTCATGGCGAGTACGCCGAGGAAGTCACCCATGCGCTGGTCGATGTGCAGGGTGACACAGGCTATGCCCATTCGACGTGGCATTCGGCCAATGGCGGTGAGTATCGGGATCCCGCCGACCTGCAGGCACTCGTGGATCGGATCGCGACGATGGATCCCGCCACGACCGACCTTGGAAGCGTCATCCAACAGGCGCGCGCGCTGTCGAGCGCGTGCGCTGCCGCAGTCCCCACCTGAGCGGGATTGCACGACGGCAGACGGTCGGGGTGCTGTGGCGGCGGGGGCGGTCGTCCCTGACCGCGCCCGATCACCGCCGTTGCGGCGTCAGCGCCGAGGCGATCCACAGCTTTTCCACCTCCCAGGAGCCGCCTCTGGGGCCGCCTGTCGGCGCTTCGCGCACCACACCCGCTTCGCGCAGCTCGGCGGCGAGCAGGTAGACGCCGCGTCGGCTCAATTGTGCCGCCCTGCCCAACGTTCGCTCCATCACAGCGGTGGTGTAGGCCGGTTGCTGGTGCAGCCAGTGGAGCACAGCGGGAAGACGCGACGTGCCACGCCGTCCGGCAAGGCCAAGCTGCTCTTCCCAGCCGCTGTGCACACGGTCCAGGGCCGCGCTCCGCTCCATCTCCATCACGATCAGCTCGCCGGTCGCGGACAGCAGCCAGCGTTCCCAGCCCTGCCCGTCTCGTTCAAGCGCCAGGCGAAAGCCGGTCCGATCCCGGGCCAGAACCGGGGCCACGCTGGGCGCGATGCCCGCTTGCAGGCCGCAGGCGCGTTCCACAAGGGTTCCGCTGCCGAGCCACGCCAGCAGCGTCCACAACCCGGGTTCCCCCCGGTCACGCTCCACCAGCGCCCGCGCCACCGCGCTTTTGTCATCGGTCGGAGCCACGCGCCGCCTTGGACGGGCGGCTTCTGGCGCGGTGAGCAGCACGCGCATGGCCCGCGCCACGCCAAGCAAGCCCGGCGCATCCAACAAGGCGGCCTCGACCTCCTGAAGCGTCGCCTCCACGGCCTCGCGCTGGGGTTGGGTCAGCGGTTGCGCACGGCCCCCCAACCCTTCGGCCCACCGCTGCTGGAGTTCGTCGCACCAGTCGACCGTCCATGCGGAGAGTGGCGCGTCCGGCGCGCGGGGATCCTCAACCTCAGGGTCGCCGGTCTCATCCTGCGGGCTGAGAAGATCCTCGGCGTTGGCCAGAAGCGCGCGTGTCTGCGCCATCAGGGCCGCCGCCGCGTTGGGCAGCCCTTGGGAGTCCGACGGCGGTCGCGGGACGACGGGCGGAGCGGTGTTCGTCCCCTCCTCCGTCTGGCCAAGACCGGCGAGCAACCGGCGGCGGCGCTCGCGCCCAATCCGTGGATCAAGCCTTGGCGACTCCCGCCCCCGGATCGAGGGATCAAGCCGGTAGACCGGCCCCTGCAGCGCGGTGGCCAGCGTCCAGGCCGTGTGCACCCAGGCGGCGTCCGGATCGCATCGTGACGGGTCGGCCAGCATCAGCAGAAACGCGTCCGGATCGGCGATCCGACCGCCCAGGGCGGCGGCGGCGAGCGCGGCGCGGCGGGCGTGGTCATGGCGCCAGCGGTGACGGCGCTCGGGATCGGCCAGCAGGCGTTCGTCGAACCGGGCAAGCTTGCGCTCGGCGGCCAGGAGGTCAGGCAGCATCACGATGTTCCGCGACGTGAGACATGAGTCCAGAGACGTTGGGAAAAAGACGCCCGCGCTGGTGCGCATGGGTGAATCTTCAGCATCGCCGGACTCAGGCGCAAGCGATTTCGGCTCCCCGGACCAGCGGGTCCAGGGGGGGGAACGGTCCGGCACCGACCCAGTCCATCCGGGACAGACGACCGGTGCGGGCAGACCGCGCGGGTCTTGGCCACCGCGACAAAGCCCCCGTTCGGCGCGGTCCCGGGGGAAACTCTGTTGGGTTCTGCGTCCCCACAGGTCGGGCCATGATGCCATGCCGACGAGCGTTTCTGGGACACCAAGTCTCGCGACCCCTGCGGGGGGCCTTGATGGTCCTGCCCCGACCGCGTCGGCGCTCTTGCCCCATGGCACCCCGCCGCTCCGCTTGGGGCGACCAAGGGGCAAGCCCGCCGACGCTTCCCCCTGGCTTGCCTGTCACGCCTGAACTCGGGCGCACCGAAAGCCGATGCTGCCGCCGCGGACATCCGGGAGGATCTGATCGCGCCACGCGGCGCGGGCGAACCGCGCGTAGTTGAGCCAGGACCCGCCGCGAAGGACGCGCTCGGCGTCGGCGCTGTCCGGGCCGCGCGGGTCGGTTTCCGGCTGGGGCGTGTAGGTCCGCTGCCCATCCGCGCACCACTCCCACACATTCCCCAGCGTGTCGTGCAGGCCCCAGGGGTTCGCGCGCTTGCGGCCGACCGGGCGCGTCCCCGCTTTCTCATGCGGGTGCTGCTTTTCCGGCCAGTCCGTGCTGTCCACGCCATTGTCCAGATCGAAGCCGACACCGCTGTTCCCGCCATACCATGCGATCGGATCCAGCGCCGGTGCGTTGCTTTCTCCCAGAATTGCGATGTCGCCGCTGTACAGCGCCGTGGCGGTTCCCGCGCGGCAGGCGTGTTCCCATTGCGCCTCCGTCGGCAGCGTCAGGTCCAGACCGGGAATCCGTTCGTTGGTCCGACCGAGGAATTCCTGGACGTCGTTCCAACTCACCGTCTCCACCGGACGGTCGGGCGATTGGAAATTGCTCGGGTTCCCGCCCATCACCGCCTGCCACAGCGCCTGCGTGCAGGGCGTGTCGAACAGCCAATAGCCCCGGCTGATCGTCACCAAATGCTGGGGGCCTTCATTGTCATAGCGTCCCGGTTCATCGTCGGGCGATCCCATCATAAAACGTCCGGGCGGGATCCAGCGCAGACGCTGGGTCACGTCGGCCACCGTGACGGCGACGAACACGCCGAAGCGGTCCTGGCCCCATTCGCTGGCCCAATCCGGCGGGTTGCCGTCGGCCAGGGGATGCCAGCCCTTGTCGATGATGGTGGTCTTGACGATGGAGGTCATGGCGTGACGCCAGAAAACAGAAGCGACCAACCGGCGAGCCGTCGTCCGGGTTCCACCCAGGCTACCAGCGCACCGGCGGTCTTCGCGTTTTGGCGCTCCGGATGGGGCGCCGTGGAGGATGGTCTGTTCAGGTCCAGACTCCGTCCGGTCGTGAATTCGGGCGCACCGAAAGCCGATGTTGTCGTTGCGGTCATCCGGGTGGTTCTGATTGCGGCACGCGGCGCGGGCGTTCCGCGCGTTGTTGTTCCAGGACCCGCCGCGAAGGACGCGCTTGGCGTCGGTGTTTCGACCATCATCCGGCGTCCAGTCTAGAGACGCCGCAGGGCGTCGGCAAGAGGATGACGGTGCAACTGTTCCCGCCGCCACGCCGCCGCATCGGCGTGCGCGGTGATGGCGAGCGCGGCGGCGTAACCGGCCTGCAAACCGTTTGCATCAATGCGCCCGGCGGCAAAGGCGGCTTCCCAATGGCGTCGCGCCACCGCGTAACGACGCTTACGCCGTCGCGACAGAAGCAGGCGGTCGGGCAAAATCCGGTAGCCGCACAGGGTCAGGCCGTCGCGGCTGCGGCCAACCCGCGCCGACTCCTTGACCGTCAGCCCCAATTCGCCCAACGCATAGGCGCGCGCCTCGGTCAGAGCACGGCGCACCGCCGTCCGGTCGTCGCCCCACCAGACCAGATCGTCCATGTAGCGCACCATTCCACGCACTCGACAGCGCTCCAGCAGCAGCCGGTCGAGGCCGTTCAGGTAATAATTGGCGAAATGCTGGGAGGTCAGGGCGCCAATCGGCAGACCCTTTCCCGGCGCGGCGTGATGCGCGTCGATGATGCGCCCGACCAGTTCCAACAACGCGGGATTCTTGAAACGGCGAGCCAGCAGACGCCGCAGGACCGCGTGGTCGATGCTGGCGAAACAGCTGCGAATATCGATCTGCGCGTAGCAGGGGAAGCGCTCCGCATGGTGCTGGGCGCGCCGCACGGCGGCAAGGGCGCCTTTGCCGACGCGGCAGGCGAAGCTGTCGTCGACCAGCCCCCGGTCGAGCACCGGCCCCATTTCAGCGATCAACGCATGGTGCAGAACCCGTTCGCGAAAGACGGGGGCGTGGATGATCCGTGGCTTGGGGTCGCGGATGTGGAAGACCCGCGTGCGCCCGACCGCGACCGAACCATCGAGGATGTCGGCGCGCAATTGGGCCAGTTCGGCGGGCAGAGCCGCCTGAAAACAGCGCACCTCGTCACGGCGGCCTTTGCCGCGCGCGGCGCGACGGACGGCGGCGGCAAGGTTGTGCCAGTCGGCGACCTCGGCCAGACCAACGGCGGATCGTTTCATGCGGTGCCGCCGCCGGGCGGTTCCAGCGGGGCCGTGGCGGTTGGGCGCAACAGCGCCAGAAACCGCGCGCCGTATTTTTCCACCCGGGCCTCGCCAACCCCGTCGATCTCCAACAGCCCGGCGCGCGACTGAACCTGACGCTGAACCATCGCGGCCAATTGATCGTTGGTGAACAGGGCGTAGGCCGGAACCCCCTCGGCCTCGGCCAGTTCCTTGCGCAGGGCGCGCAGGCGGGCGAACAGGGCGAAATCCTGCTCGTTCAGGACCTCGCGATAGTCCAGCTTGGCGGCGCGTTTGCCGCCGCTGGCCGGACGACCGCCGCCGTCGGCGGGTTCAAAACTGACGCAGAGCGACCAGGCGCTGTTGCCGCCGTCCTGAACGAAGCTGCGGTCGATGGCGAGGATGCGGTGGCCGCCGAGAAAACGGTTCAGCGCCTCGGCGGCCTCGTCGCCGCCATGGACCGGGATGGTGAAGAAACGAAGCTGCATGGCTGGTCATCCGTCAGCAAACAATCCGGCGTTTTCGCCGCGACCCCTGCGGGGGGCCTTGATGATCCTTTTCCCCGACCGCGTCGGCGCTCTCGCCCCATGGCACCCCGCCGCTCCGCTCTGGGCGACCAAGGGGCAAGTCCGCCGCCGCTTCCCCCTGGCTGGCCTGTCACGCCTGAACTCGGGCGCACCGAAAGCCAAAGTCGGCGCTGCGGTCATCCGGGGGGAACCAATAGCGGCACGCGGCGCGGGCGAGCCGCGCGTCGTTGCCCCAGGACCCGCCGCGAAGGACGCGCCTGGCGACAGCGTTCTCCGGGCCGCGCGGGTCGGTTGCCGGCTCCGCGCTGTAGGTTCTTTTCCCATCGGCGCACCATTCCCACAGATTGCCGTGCATCTCGTACAGACCCCACGCGTTCGGCGGCAGGCTCCCCACCGAAACCGTGCTTTTCCGGTACAGCTCCTTGGGGCCGTCGGCATACGGAGAATTCCCGTCATAATTCACCTGCTCCGGCGTGATGGTGACACCAAAGCTGAAGGGCGTCGTCGTTCCGGCCCGGCAGGCGTGTTCCCATTGCGCCTCCGTCGGCAGGCACAGATCAAGACCCGGCACCCGCCCGTTCAACCGCGTCAGGAAGCCCTGAACGTCGTTCCAACTGACACGCTCCACCGGACGACGGCCGTCGCCCCAGAAACCGCTCGGGTTCGCCCCCATCACCGCCCGCCACAGCGCCTGCGTACAGGTCGTGTCGAACAGCCAATAGCCCCGGCTCAGCGTCACCGCATGCTGCGGCCCTTCATCGCCGTAACGCTCCGGTTCATCCTCCGGCGAGCCCATCAGAAACCGGCCCGGCGGAATCCAGCGCAGACGCTGGGTGACGGACTCCCCGCCGCCCTCCGGCTCCACCACGATCTCCGTCCACAGGCCGAAACGGTCACGGCCCAGCGCGTCGGCCCATCCGGGCCGGGTGATCCGGTCGACGCGCAGCTCCTCCCGATCCGTGCGGATGCGGACGACCGGGGCCTCGGGCCATGGGCAGCGGGCGCCGACACCGGTCCCGGAGGTCACGCGCAGGACCGCTCCGCCCGCCGACCCCTGCGTTCCCCGGCGCTCCGCCAGCCGGGGCAACGCCGGGGCCGTCGGCTCCGCTGCGTCCTCCGGGCTGGCCTGAACTCGGGCGCACCGAAAGCCAATGGTGTAGAAGCGGACATCCGGGAGGCTCCAAAAGCGGCACGCGGCGCGGGCGTCCCGCGCGCCGACGTTCCAGGACCCGCCGCGAAGGACGCGCTCGGCGTCGGCGCTCTCCGGGCCGCGTGGGTCGGTTGCCGCCTCGGTCGAATAGTCCCGCAATCCGTCGGCACACCATTCGAGCACATTGCCGTGCATCTCATACAGACCCCACGCGTTCGGCGGTAGGCTCCCCACCGGAACCGTGCTTTTCCGGTACAGCCCCTTGGGGCCGTCGGCATACGGATGGTTTCCGTCATAATTCACCTGCTCCGGCGTGACCGTGGCACCGAAGCTGAAGGGCGTCGTCGTTCCTGCACGGCAGGCGTGTTCCCATTGCGCCTCCGTCGGTAATGTCAGCGCCAGACCCGGAACCCGCGCGTTCAGCCGTGTCAGGAAGCCTTGAACGTCATGCCAACTGACGCTGTCCACCGGATGACGGTCGTCACCCTCGAAACGGCTCGGGTTCTCCCCCATCACCGCCCGCCACAACGCTTGCGGACAGGCCGTGTCGAACAGCCAATAACCCCGGCTCAACGTCACCTTATGCTGCGGGCCTTCGTCGTCGTCGCGGCCCGGCTCATCGTCGGGCGATCCCATCAAAAACCGCCCCGGCGGAATCCAGCGCAGACGCTGGACAACGCCGTCGATCCCGAAACTCGTCCACGCCCCGAATTCGTCCCACCCCCAGTCCAGCGCCCAGGATGGCGGCACGCCGGTCTTCCAGAAGACGTTGCGGTCGTCCTCGCCCTCAATGAGCTGGATTTCGCCGTTGGCGGTGCGCAGGGTGGTCAACAGGCTGCCCCGTCCCGCCCCGGAGGGTTGAAGGACCAGATCGCTCCCGATCTGACGCACTTCGACGCTGCCGTCTGGCAAGCCGTGGCTGTCCAGCAAGGCCGTATCGAAGCATGGGGGCGGTGACGGGCGCTGCTCGTTGTCCGGGAATGCTTCGACATACATCCGCGACAGGGCCGCGCGCACCGCCAGATCCCCAACAACCTCGCCGTCAGCGGATTGCCGCAGGAACAGCCGTCTGGCCCAGGCAAGCCCCCGGGATCGGTTCGCCAGGGTTGGGGCCAGCTCGACCAAATGGCGCTGCGCCCAGGGCAGATCATGGTTGCGGAGATCGGCGGGCAGTTTCGCCGGGTCCAGCCGCAACAGCTCCTCCAGCCAGATGAGCTTGGCCGAACCGGCGCGATGGCGACGCAGCGTCGTCAGCGCGCGTTCGATCGTCTTCGCGTCTTCTTGGAAGAAGGCGGCGCGGCGTTCGGCGGCGACGGCGGGGTCCAGGGTGGCGGCCACGCCCGACCGACCCATCAGCGCCCGGTGTTGCCAAAGATCGGCCTCCGTTCCGGCATCGGCCGCTGGACCAAGCAACCAGCGGAGATCGCGCAGCAACGCCGGTTCCAACCGGATGGCGGGCGACGCCAGAGCCAGCAGCCGTTCGGTCCGCAGGGCCAACGCGGCGGAGTCGGCGGGCGACGCGGCTCCCCGCTCCCACTCCACCATTGTCCACCAGCGTGACAGACCGGGATGCCAGCGCGCCCGTGGACAGGGGGTGACGGCGACCGCCCGGCAGCCCGCCGCCGCCAACCGCCGACCGAAGGCGATCCAGCGTGCGACCAACCTCTCCGGATCACCCGCGAGGCAGCCCAGGTCGCCCAGCACCAGCACCAGCGTTCCCGGCGGCGGCAATCGGTAGGACGCCGGTCCACCGCGCTGGTTGGCGAGCACCGGGTCGTCGAGGCCGTCGAACGCGGTCCCGCGCTGCAGCCCATGGCTGGGAAACAGGCTGTTCAAGCGCTCTTCCAGCCGGGCTTGATCCTCGTAAAATGGAGTCAGGCGCTCCGCCCGATCGCTGATGATCTGCACCGCCGATCCCCAGCGCCGCCGCTGTCGCCGGGGCAGATGATCGAGCAGCGCACCTTTGGCGACGAGGCGGAGCAGCGCCGCCTCATCCGCCGCTTTGCCCGCCGCCCACGCGGCGGCGGCGGCGCGCAGCCTGGGCAGAACCGCGTTCCAGGGGGCCAGATCGGCGGCGGTGGCGGGATCGCCCATGTCCGGCTCAGGCAGCGGCGGCGGCGATGGCGGTCGCTCCGCTGCCGGGTGAATGACCGTGCGCGCCGTGGGTTGCCAGACCGGCAGCGCCGCCAGCGGTCTCTCGACAACCTCTTGCAGGGGTAGGGCCTGAGATGAGTGGGCTTCCGATGAAGCCGGAAGCTTCGCCCGGGGGCGGTCCTTCTTGATCTTGATCCGGCGTGGTTCCGGGTGGTAGCTGGTCAACGTCGCCATTGTGGCCAACCCCTGTGGCCCGCCCATGGCATAGCCAATCAGAAGATCGGCATAGCCACAGGCGCCGTGAATCAGGGACGGCGGCGTCATCGGACGGGAGGGCTTTGCCATGATCGCCGGATATCAGGGATGTGTCAGGGCATCGACCTGCTTGCGCAGGGTGTAATCACGGATGACCGACAGCATTTTTTTCTGGTCGCGCAGAGTCGGCGCCATGCCCAAGACCGCGCGCAGCAGGTCGAGATACTCCGCCTGTCCGGGATAGGGCCGGATGTGCTGCTGGATCGCCGACGCGCGATCCGCGTGCAGCATCTCCGCCGCCTTGCGCAGCAAAGCGGCGTTGGCCTGCGGGAAATGCGCTCGTCCGCGTGCGATCAGGAAGGCGATCAACGCTTTCTCCTCCTCCGGCAGGCTGAGATGCAGAACCAGACAGCGGCGCAGAAAGGCGTCGGGCAACACCCGCTCCTCGTTGGTGGTGATGATCACCAACGGCGGGGTATCCTCCGCCCGCACCGGGCGGTCATGCCCGATGGGAGTGAACTCCCGCGCGCCCAAAACCTCCAAAAGCCCGTTGGGCACTTCGGCCTCGGCCTTGTCGATCTCGTCAAGCAGCAGCACACAGCCTTGCCGCCAATCGCCGCCATCGGGTTGCGACGGGCACGCCGCTTCCGCCAGCGTCGCCTGCGCCTCGGCGGAGGCCCAATTGAACGCCCACCACATCGGACCGGGTTGCAGAAAACGGCACACCGCCAAATCGGCGCGCGCCTTGACCAGATCATCGCGCAGCGCCCCGGCGAGCTGCGCCTCGGCGAGCCGCTTCACGGCGTCGAAACTCCACATCAGATCGCGGGATTCGGTGTGGGAATCGATCACATGCTTGACGAAGGCCCGCCCCAACGCCTTCGCGGCGGCGCGCGCCAACTGGCTCTTGCCGACGCCGGGTTCCCCGCGCACCAAGAGTGGCCGACCGGCGGCGAGCGCGGCGTTGATCGCGTGGATCTCACGCGCCTGGAGCACATGGACGCGGTCGTCCTGAACGGTCTGACCGCTGAGTTCGACCGCGAGACCGCGCGCGGAGCGGGGGATGGGAATGTGAGTCATGGCCGTTGATCACCCTGGAGATTCAACAATTTCTGGATTTCGCGAAATTTTATATGTTGCCCATAGGAGCCAGAGTGCAAATTGATCACGGCCAATCCCTTGTAAGTTTTTGCAATTTTATCCATCAATTGCATATGGTATCTCTGATCATCAGCATCTTTGAAATGGTCACATATCATGTACCAACGTTGATTTTCTCGAAATAGATACTCTATTTCATCATTTATCGAGCCATCAACGATGTCATTCGAGCCAGTTCTCTTGTTCCTGGGTATGTTGAGCGCCAAGGCCAAGGCCTTCCGAATGTTGTCCTCATCGGCGGCTCCGATGATCTGTTCATCAAGCTTGGCCTCTTCCGGCGTGCCAAAACTCAACGACACAACGGATCGTGGCCAGTCCCTCACCGATCGTATCGGCTGGAAGCGCGCCATGCGGATGTCGATTCCCGCCATGATGATTTCGGCGAAGCTCTCGATATCGCTCGGCAAGGCGATGATTTCACCAAGCTCCTTGTGTTCCCAGCGATCGCAATCGATGCTTTCGTCGCGGATGTGTAACCATGGGAACAACCAAGCGCTGACCTCTGCGATGGCGTTGACCGCTGTTCTGTCGATGGGATCCTCCAAGTCCACAAGGAGGCGGACTTGGTTCAAAACCCTGACGGCTTCAGTGAAGTGGACCTCCAGCAGCCGGTCACAAAGCAGGCGCGCCCGTTCTGACATGGTGGGAGGCTTGGTGGGTGAGGAGGATGCGGTGGAGCCGAAATCCCCTTCCAGAAGGTCAACGACTCGCGAGGAGCACACCAGTGCCTTGCGGATCGCCGTCTTCAGGATGGCGAAGCGCTCTTCCCTCGATTGCGAGCGTGTCTGCGACCTGGCGTTCGGTTTCGTTGAATGGGGCTGTTCCGTGTCAGGGGCTGCCGACTGGTTGTCCGCAGGGGAAGCCGATGACGGGCCAGGCGCACCGTCTATCCCCAATCCTTCCAGGAATTGGCGACCAGTATGGTCCCACCGGCAAACCAGTTTTTCTTGCAGTCTTGATTTCAGTTGCTTGGCACGGTTCTGAAAAGACCCTATATTGTTGGATGCCGTTAAGATTGCATTCTTGACGTTCCTTAGATCGGCCTTGGTATAGTTGGGGGCGTTTCTGTTGCCGCGCCGCCCTTCTACGTCGATTGCTGATACAAAACCGTCCTCTGTCCCTTTGAGGGTCTCCTGCAAAAGCTGAAACAACCCCGATTTTTTGCTGAGGATCAGGGGCACCTCAGCCGCGATGGCCTCCCACCCTGTCAATCCAAACCCTTCGTGCCATGACAACATGAAGGCGAGGTTGGCTTCGGCCAAACGGCCCAACAGCGTTTCCCTGTCTCGGTCGAACGGGAGCGGCAGCAGGTTCACGGTGCGACCAGCGTGCTTTTCAGCAAGCTGAAACGCCGCCTGCGCTTCCTGCGTGTTGTCTTCCGGCAATCCGATCAGATACAGGCGCGGGTCTCTCATGCTGGGCGGGCAAAGGGACGTCCCCATCGCTTCCTTGACCGCCGCGCCAAAGGCGGCGACGGAGAGTTGCCCCTGTTTGATCCGATCCGAAGCCGCTTCCATACGGCCAAAACTGATGGCTACAAGCCGATCGGTTTCCGGCCTCAAGGTTGGAAGGTCTGGAAAGCCAGGGATGAGCATCACTGGTTCGCGATCGTCGCCCGCTAAACGTCGACATGAATCGCGCAGCAAAGGACCAACCGCGAACAGCGCTGCGCCAGGCGAACGGAACAGCGTCTTTTGCTCGGCATCCTTGGCGACGGCTTCCGCCCCATCGTCGTGCTTTGCGCCTTGATAGGCGAGGTAGCTCATATGATGGATCAGTGCGGCACGACCGCCTCCGGCGTCTGGACCAGCCAAAGCCGCAGCCCCGCTCGTCACATCATGCCCAACCCACCAGGAGACTGCGGCTGAATCGCTGTTTTTCTTCAACCAAGCGACAATCTCGTACGTCCAGGCGGTGTCGAACTGTTTCTTCGCCTCCTTTCCATTCAAAGGAATCAAGGTGACGTTTCCCTTGGATGCATCAGCGTGGTCAGCGCTGTCCGGGTTCAGCACGGCGCAGAAAATCTTTCCACGCGAGCCGAGAGCGCTTGCCAACCCAATGGCAAAGTCTCGGTTGAACGCATTGATTCCACCATGGCGTGGCCCCCATGCCGTTGCCATCAATACAAAAACTAATGCGCTCATACTCAATCTCAAATCGGTGAATGTAAACTTTGTACAAACTTAACAGAATTTGCAGTTTCGCTCCAAACAGGTATTGCGAGTGGCGGGCTGTCGCACGGATGGGCTTGATGCCATAGGCCATGGCCCCGTCTCCGTTCAGGTGGCTGGCCATGCCTTATAAGGCCAATGGGCCACCGGTCTCGCCATCCATCAGTTTCTGCTGAACGGTCGTTGACGTCGGGAATCGTCGTGTGATTCCAGGAGTCCGCGTTGCTTCAAGCGGATTGGAATCATGGGCGGCTTTCAGGTTTTGGCGGCAGGGATTTCCCAGGAACTCCACCGCCTTCTTACGGGTCAGCGGAAGACCCAACGGGTCAATCTGGCGCTGCTGGTGGCAACGAAGCTCGATGTGTACAGCGCCTACCTGATGGATTTGACCGCCGGTCTGCCCCGCGACGCCGACCGCACCGACATGCGCAATCAGTGGATCGAGCGGGTCCTTAAGAACCCGCTGATCGAGCCGAAAACGGTGATGGCACCTTTTGCCCGCGAAGTGCTGGGCGCGTTGGCAGCCCGGGGTCGACCGCTGGTGCTGATACTCGGCCAGTCCAAGCTCAACGACCGCCATTAGGTGCGAATGCTGGCGATCCGCCATGGCGAGCGCGCACTGCCGCTGCTGTGTCAGGTGGAGGCGACCGAGGGTGCCATCGGGTTCGCGGTCCAGAAGACGCTGCTCGACGACGCCGAGGTCTGTCTCATGGCCGACCGCTTCTACGCCGCCGCCGACCTGATCGCGTGGTGCCAGGACCACAATTGGGACTACTGCCTGCGCCTGAAGGGCAACCTGGTCGTCAGCGACGCCGGGGGCTGGACGACGACCGGTCGACTGGCCAAGGACCGCGTCTTCGCGCTGGAGGACGTGCAACTGACGGCCCGCCTCATCCTCAACGCGCTCCAACTGCCACCGCTCTGGTCATGCCAAACTGATGGATGCTGAGGGCGGCACCCTCAACTTCACTCGCTTGACGACGGCGTGTTTCATAACGAGCATACGCCGAAGCCCAGTCGATTTTGGCGGGAGGAATGGGCGGCAAAAGGAGCTATGACATGGCAATGCGGATGCCCGACCACCCCGAGGTGCAGGAGGCAGGTATTCCTGATCGCCACGGGATTGAACAGGCATTGCTGTCTGGCAAACCCTTTGCTGGCATCACTCTGGAAATTCCAGCTCAGAGGCGATTGTTTCGTTATCTGCTCGACCAGCCAGACCTTCCCTCGTCACCCTTTCCTCCGCCCTATCTGGACGGCCTGAAGGCCGCCTTTCTCGCGGATGACGCAACCGAGGGAGACGGTCATGAGGTGCGTGGCGTTTCGGCAATGGACGCAGCGGACAAGGCGACAAAAGTCCAGTGGCTGTCCCGTATTGAATCCCGGTCCTTTGGTGGCCTCAACGCTCTGAACGGCGAACCCTTCATTCTCGACATCAGCCGCGAAGGAGTGTGTGTCGAGGGTTACAACGGCCGGGGTAAGACGTCACTGGTCAGCGCCATCGTGTGGGCCTTGACCGGCCATCGGCTCATTCCCCAGGCCGGCCCGGTCAAGGATGTCAACGACGCCCATCCGCTTTATGAGCCGGCCGTCTCCGAAGGGCAACTCAAGGACACCCGCCTCAAGGACACCCGCCTCAAGGTGGCGCGCCGCTGGCCGCCGGTGATCGCGTATCCTTGGAGCACCCCGTCCGAGGACATCACCGCAGTCAAAGGCCGAGCCGAGGTGATTCTGACCTTCACGGACGACGCCGGCAATACGACGAAACTCCACCGCTCTCTTTCCGAAGATGGCGTCATGGAAGAGCCGGATTTCACCGCACTGGGCGTCCCTGACATCGCCGTCGAGATCGCCGTGATGATGCCCAACCGCATCCCATTCATCGGCGTGAACGCGAGCGAGAACGAAATTGCCGCTCTGGTAAAGCTGCTTGGGCTTGAACCCCTGGGTAGGCTCGCCGATCACGTCAGCGCCCTGATCCATGGCAACTCCACCTTCATGAGGTCGCCGAGCGCCAAGGATATCACGGACGCGGAGCGGCGCTTTCAGGAGCACGTCGGGCGTGCCGACGAGGCATTGCGCGGGCTTTCGATCCATGTTGCGCCGAAGGCTGCGCTGTCCGCTACGGTTCGGCATGAGCGGGAAGCGCAGGCACGGCAGTTCGCCCAGGAACTCGCCGGACAAGCTGCGAAGATGCTTCAAGCCGTTGCCGACATCATTGCCGATGCCATTGATTTGAGCGTGGAGGGCAATCGCAAATCCGTTGCCGGGGCCATCGCTCGTCTGCACGGCTGCTTCGACGGTGACCGGCTGCCAGAAGTTCCCCTGGTCATCTTGTTCGAGGCACTCCGTCAGTCGGAAGAATCGGAACAGCTCGCACGCATTCGGCAGGTCTTGGTGGAGGTTCGTGACAAGTACGGCCGTGCCCAGGTGATCCGCGAACGGCAACTGGCCGATCACGCCTTGCGACTCAAGGCCGTGGCCGCGCGTTTTCACCACGAGACGCATGGGGAAAGCGTACCGGTCACCCATTGTCCGTTGTGCCGCAAACCGCTCTCGGACGCCGACGGGCAAGCCTTGGCCCAAGAGCTCGAGCAGCTGCGGGAGGAAGCAGTACTCGTTGAAAAGACCTTCAGTGAGTGCTGCCGTGAGCTATCGGACGAGGTGGTTGCCTCCATTCCGGAAGCGATCAGGAAGCACAGGGGCACGGACCCCGGAGCCGATCCAGCGCGTAGTGTGGCCGAAGCCTTACGGCGCGTTCTCGAAGACAACATGGATCTTGGCATCGTTGCCCAAAAGGCACGAACGACCGCCGGCCACCGACTGACCAGCGCTCTGGCTGACCTGCCGACCTGCAACAGTCATCAGGCTCGCACTCTCGATGGGCCCCCACTTGTCGGAGAAGACGATCGGTTGCGCAAAGCGTTCGATCGTGCCGGATGGCTGTTGATCTGGGCGGAGTGGTGGTGTGCGGCCAAGCCTGCCGTTGCTGCGGCTTGGAAAGCCGCAATGGGGACGGCGGACGATCCCAAAACCCTTCTGGGCGCTTGTGCGGCGGTGGACGACGCCGTTGATCGGGCGAAGCCATTCGAGACCGCCGCAAAAGCACTGGAGGATGCGGCCACCGCGGCGAAGCGCCACGATGACCTGGGTCGGGAGTGTGACCTGAAGGACGCCATCAAGGATGCCCTCTTTCCGCTCCGCGAGTTGCGAACCTACGTGAATCAGGAGGCGGAGGCGGCACTGGCATCGGTTTCCGATCGGGCGGCAACCATATTCGAAAGCGTGTACGACGGTCGCATGCTGGTCGCACCGGAGGCTGTGGCAGGCCAGAGAGGCCAGACCCAGTTCATCGGCGCTTTTGGTCATGGCGGACATCGGGTCGACGCCCGATACTTGGCCAATACGTCGTGGCTCCGTGCATTCCTGTGGTCGTTCTACCTCGCTTTCCGCGAGCGTGCGATCCAGCGGTTTGGTGGCATCCCCCTGCCTCTGCTGCTGGCCGATGACCCTCAGGTAAGTTTCGACAGCGCGCACGCCAAACGCTGGGTTCAGCATTTCCGTGGCATGGCGCAGGTGGGGTTGGCTCAATTCATCATTACGAGCCACGACGAAAATTTCCTCAAATGCTTGCGCCTCAACAATTTTCCTGCCCGGCCCATCATGGTTCTGGGGCTGAATTTGAACTCTACTAAGCCGAACCTGATTTTCGATGGGGATGCATTGAAGCGGTGTTGGGAAGAGTTTCAAAGGGCTAAGACATCGTATTGCGATGTGGAGCGCCATGCACAGAATTACATCAAGGCACTTCGCGAGCATGTCGAGGCCGTGTGTGAGGGGCTGCTTCGCAATACTGGCGTACGTGTCACCGACACGACGGTAGGCGGACTGTTGAAAGAATTCAAGAAGGCGGACGTTCCGGAGTCCTTGCGGCTGGGGGGAGTTCAGGAATTTGCGGATGAACTGGAAAATCAGTCCGTGTTCCGCCGCACCATGAATGAAGCCCATCATGAGGCCGGGCTTCGCCAGCTCGACAGCAAGGATGCCGAGCTGGTTCACCAAGTTTGGCAACATGCGTTAGAAAGTCGGCTCTTTATTGCGTGTCGGGAGGTCGAACTGCATCAGGCCGGCAACGGCACGGTCGCCCGCGGCGCCTTGGGGCCGCCGGCTAAAGTGATTCCGCTGCGCGGGAAAGACCATTTCCTGGCCCGACCGTTGCTTTTCGCCGGGCGCGTTGCAGCACTAACCGGCGGTCGGGTGGTGATCGAATCGCCGGAAGTCGAGCAGAAGCCGCGGAGGCTGGCTCCTTTCGGCGCGGTGATGGCAACCACCGACAGCTTGGCGCCCTTGGTTCGGGCTGGCGATACGATCCTGGTGCATATGGTGAAGCGGCCGGCTGACGGCGATCTGGTCGTTGCGGCCGCCGGCGACCGTCTGCTGTTGGGGCGGTTGCATGAGGATTCCCCTCAGGCTCCGGTCGTCAGTCTCGCAGCCATGTCGCAGACGGTGGACCGACCGGTCGCGCCGGTCCGCATTCCCCGCGGAAGTGCGGAACTGAAAGCCGTGACGGGCGTGATCTGGCGTTCCCGGATTGCCCTCGGGGCACTCGGTGTAGCCGACGATATCGCTGAACTGGACAGCGACGATGCCATCGGTCTGCCGGCTGATGCCTGCTTATTTGAGGTCGACGGCGTCAGCGCCGAACCACGGGCCTTGGACGGGCACTCGGTCATTGCCGGAGCTTGGGTCGACGGGATGGGGATGCTCGACCTGGAGGGGAGGATCGTCATCGCTGCGTGCGAGGGCGAAGATGACACGGAGCAGTTCTATCTCAAACGTGTTCACTTCGACGGTGAAACGGCGTGGCTGGTCAACATCAATCCCGATCACAACTCTTTGCCAGTGCGTGCCTGCTGCAGCTTGACGTTTCTGCCGCGCCTGAAGCGGTTGGCTCCGGTGATCGGGGTGCTGTTCGATCGTCGGAAATGTTGAGGGGCGGTCGTATATTTAGAAAGCACGCGAACGCGTGAATGTCATGAAGCGCTCTTGAGAGGGAATGAACGGTCATTCCCGGCAGGAACAATTGATTATTCAGTGTGCAGCGTCTGCAATTGAAAGTTTTCTTCGCAATATTGTCGTTTTATTTCAAATATCAATATTCCGGCGCAATCCCGCCTGCCTAGTCTGATTGCTGGTTTTAACGTCCAAAATTTTCAGAGAAAATTCTCAAGGGAAAGCGACACAGGCGGCTGGTTTGTGAGGCCGTCCCGAAGCGCGGTCATCACTGTGTCAGCAAGTGGCATCGGTGGATTATGCAATCCAAACCTTTCCCAGATTCTAGTCGATTGATTTCAATATGTTTTGTCTGGGTCTCAGATGGATTCTTGTCATGTAATCAGGGTCGTTTGACGCTGAAATTTTTCAATGAAAATTCTCAAGAGAAAGCGACATCGATTGTGCAATGAAGTCAAACTAACTGCACATAGATCGACCTCTATCGATGCTCTGGTTTCGACCGGACGGTGGGTTCGACGTGGCCGCGTCAGCAAGGTGCATGTGTGTCGTTGTCGGGTGGATCCGTTTGGAAGCCGGGCGAACGCTGCGTCTGCATTCGACACAGGACAGCGTTGAGGGGGGAGCTGTTTGGATGAGGGTGGAGCGCCTGGAAGACCGCCAGTCTTGCGGCTTTCTGCGGCTTCAGCCGCAGCTGCGGATCACGGCCCATGGCTTTCGGCATCTGTTTGCGCCTGCTCCATTCCCCCAGTGCAAGGCGAATGCGGTCGTGTGCCTCAGCCTGTTCAATCCGACTGTACAGGCGTTCAAACGATCATTTTCTCATAACTGATCAAACTGTACAGACCGAGCGAATGTATTCCAATAGAGAACATTTGGTTTGACATCTCGTTCTCCATATGAGAACGTCTGTCGTCTTAACGGAGATGATAGTGCAGGTTCAGATCCTCCCGAAAGCGGCGAAAGACCTCAAGACGCTGATGCCGCCGGATCGCGCCCGCATCCTCAAAAAGGTCGAGCAGTACGCCGCCGACCCTGCCTCGCAAGCCAACAACGTCAAGGCCCTACAAGGTTCCGATCTGTATCGCCTGCGCGTTGGGGATTACCGGGTTTTGTTCACCATCGCCGAGGACGGCACTGTAACGGTCATGCTGGTGCACCGCGTTCGCCATCGGAGAGAAGCCTATGACTGAGATCGTCACCATTCCCCGGGCTGAGTACGATGCTCTCACCGCAAGGCTCGAAGACCTGGAGGACATCCTCGCTGCCATGCAGGCGCGTGGTGGCCAGCCGATGCCGCTGGATTGGGCCAAGCGTATTCTGGAAGGGGAAAACGCGGTCCGTGTGTGGCGCGAGTTCCGCGGGCTGTCACTGCGTGCGCTTGCTGGGAAAGCCGCTGTGAGTGCGGGCTATCTGTCGGAAATCGAGCTGGGCAAGAAACCCGGCTCGGTGGACGCTTACAAGGCGCTTGCCGAAGCTTTGGACACGTCCGTCGATTGGCTGGTTCTCTGATGGGCCCATGGTACTGCACCGGCCTGAAGAACACGCGGGAACTTCGATGGCCCTGATCGGTTACGCCCGTGTGTCCACCGAGGACCAGGAGACCATCAGCCAGCTCGACGAGCTGAAGGCCGCGGGTTGCAGGGTGATCTTTGAGGAGAAGGCATCGGGTGCCAGCCGGGCACGGCCGGAACTGGCCAAGGCCATCGCCCACGTTCAGCGCGGTGACATCCTGGTGGTCGCCCGCATCGATCGTCTGGCGCGCTCCCTCTCCCACCTCCTGGAGGTGATTGAGCGGTTGGAGGTTGTCGGCGGGCATTTCAAGTCGTTGCGCGACCCGATCGACACGTCGACGCCACAGGGGAAATTCGCCCTCCAGGTGCTCGGAGCCGCTGCGGAGCTGGAGCGCGCCTTGATCCGTGAGAGGACAGTCGCCGGGTTGAAAGCGGCCAAGGCCCGTGGTCGGGTGGGGGGCAACCCGGCGCTCAAGCGGCGCGATCCGGAGGCCATCGCCCAACTCTCGGCCATCCGGGATCGGCAGTATATGGCGGACCTATTGGCGAGCATGGAGGCTTGGTTGCCCAAGGTGCGGGCGCTGCGCCCGACAAAATCCTGGGGTAGCGTGGCCAAATCGCTCGGCCGATTGGGTTCACCCGATCAGCCCTGGACGGCTGATCGATTGTCGCGGGCGGTCCGTCGCCTTGTCGCGGAGGGATTGGCGGAACCTGAGCTGATCAATCCAGCGCCGCGCAAGCCGCCCAAGGACGACATTCTGCTGGTTATCGCCGGGATCAAGGGAGCCGACCCGAACCTCAGTCTGCGGGCGATCGCCGCGCGTTTGGAGGACCTGCGCATCCGCACGCCCCGTGGTGGCACCACATGGTCAGCGTCGTCGGTGAAGGCGCTGCTGGATCGTGCTGATCAGGCTGGGCTTGTTCCTTCATCACCTCCTCAAGAGCGGACGTCGTCATCAAAAGCTCAATAGAACGCTGACGGATGGTTGAAAATCTTCATTGATGCAGCTTTCACTCAGTTGCCCTGTTTTGTGTCGACCGTAGACACCATGCTCAGGTCAGCCGGTCGACACCATTTTTTGTTCAACGCGCTCCACCGCACTCCTCATTTTGATACATGCTGGAGCACCATCGACTTCACTATTGGACCGGAACTGGGCATGGGACGGGTGAGATCGACTGTGTTGGTCGTTTGAGGAGGAGACAGGATGATGCTTTCCGGTTTTGGATCCGTTGCGGTTTCAGCGAGTTGCGCATGGATTCTTGAGCATGCCTGGAGTCGGCTTGTGATTTTCGTTGGCAAACGGGAAAGGTCGACATCGTCGTCACGGCACGGCCAATACTTGATGATAAGCAACTCGCTTCCGGGCTGATCTGCCATTTCGAAGGTCTTTGATTGCGCATCAGCTGGCGGCAAACGCACAGACGATGTTCCGTCCACCAGCCAGCCCCGGTCGCCGATTACAGTCCGCACCCCGTTTGGGTTCGTGTTGATCGTGGCGAACAGACCGGGCAAGCTGCCAGCCACCTGAAGGAAAAACTTTTCTCCCGTGGCAAAGCGGTGTTGGTTTGGATCAACGGCGAACGGGTGGCCATCCGCAGGCACAACGAACACACGGACATCCAGCACGGTCGGAACGGCGTTGACCGGTACCGCTTGCAACGGCCTAGGATCGAGACTGAAGGATTCCGGACTTCCGGACGATTGGGCAAAAGATGGAGTGGCAAGGACGAACGCACCCCAGACGATTGCAGAAAGGGCGGCCTTCGAGCAGCGGTGCTGCATTCTGTTTCTCCTCAATAGGATAGGGCGATGCGCGCCACAGCGACCTGTCGGTCTCGGTTGATAAGAGAAACTCGCCCTGGTGGGGAAAGTGTGGGGATCGAATGGCTTTGTCGAATTGCCGATTGCGCCTCGGTCTTAAAGTCAGGCGGACAGGCAGCGGTCCCGCAGGCTGCGAATGCCACCGTCAGTGTTTGAGTCACCCCAGGTGCACCATCAAGGGTCCAGGATCCTGTGGTTGGCAACAGCAAGCGTTGTCTCTCTCCGACTTTGGCCATCGCCAGCAGTGTTGGCGACGCCGATGCGCCGGAACTCGTATCGAACACAGCGACTTGCCCGGCTTCCGAAGCTTCAAGTTCCAATCCAACACGGTCGCCCTGTGTGAAGACATGCCCCGCGAGCGTTCGGATTGCTTCCCCACCATCTTTTGGTTCCAACAGGACATTGATGCCCAGGGCGGTCTGGAGTGTGACGTGCTCCACTGGCGGTGCCGACGGTGAAGTCTCAAGGCTGCCCAGAATGGCAATCAGAATCACGGCGCTCA
The DNA here is from genome assembly GCF_003966125.1 of Azospirillum griseum. Classification (GTDB taxonomy): domain Bacteria; phylum Pseudomonadota; class Alphaproteobacteria; order Azospirillales; family Azospirillaceae; genus Azospirillum; species Azospirillum griseum. The sequence continues at coordinate 22,606 of NZ_RXMA01000032.1, read as the reverse complement.
GGGCAGTTCCCCACACCATCGCAGCTTTGTTGGTCGTTTTCCACCAGGGCTTCGGGGGGGTATCAGGGGTTTCAGGGGCCTTAGGTGTCTCGGGGGTCTCAGGGCTGGAAAGGGGGCTTTCGACCTGACAGAGTTTCCAAAGCGTATCCAGATGATCGATGCAATGGACCTCGACCCCGCGCTCCCTCACCCTCTCCAGCGCCTCTTTGAGTTCTGTGGTCAATCCATCAGCCGGGCAGATAAACAAATCTCCCTTTTGCCACTCCACATGCTTGAATTTTGCCAGATAGTCCGCAGTGTTGTCGGGTGAAATCGCGGACACCGCTCCGTCTGGCGTCACCGATCCAGTTGCAATCACTCGGCGGGCCAAGCGCATCCTCGGCCACCTGAGCGCCCGATCCATCAGAACCAACGCCAGCAGGCAACTGCTGCCTTCGATCGCGTAAGCACGGCTCTCATTGTGATGGGCGGATATTATTGCGCGGCGGTCCATCATTCTGTGATGTTTGTTTGTTTGTGCTTCTTTTTCCCGGATCGACTCCAGAATTTTTAAGTGGTGGTTAAGAGAACCCGTGATGCTAAGGGACCCAGATTGATTGTTGTAAATATCACCGGAAACCCCGTACAGAACAACAGAGCGGTCGGGTGCGCGCACAACCGTCGGAAAGAAAATATTGCTGACGTGTTCGTTTCCCGCGTGACTTTCCATGCCTGCGTCTCCCTTAAAGTATTTCGAGGGACGGGATCAATCGCTCCCATCGAACAAGAGGGCTTTCGGCGCAGGCTTCCGGCCAATCGTCCACCAGTTCGCCCGCGTTGTTGAGGGCACCTTCGAGCCAAACCATGCCTTCGGCGTCGGTCAAGCGAACGCGGGCCCACGTCGGCAACTCTGGGCATGGCGGGTCCAAGGTCATCACCAGCGTCCACGCCCGCTCATCATGTCCTCTCGGGAACAGTTCCAGGGTGAAGCCTGGGCCGTGACGTTTTCTCGGAATGCGCGTTCCATGGCTGGCGAAGGCGGATTCCGGGCGTGGAACGTTTCCATTGGCCGCCAGTTTGCGGGTCAATTCGCTGGCAAGCCGACGCCGTACCTCGAGATAGACCCAACGGTTATACGGTGACAGCCAGACGGCGGCGGTTTCCTGTTTGGTCAGCGGTGCCCCGCCGGTCAACGCATCCTCAAAGCGCTCCTCGCTGATCGGGTCGAACGTGCCATCCTCGCTCTGGCCGTTGAGCAGGTCGGACAAGAGCGCGTTCATCGGATCGGAATGTGTCATGATCGATACTCCTGGGCCGCGCGGTTAGGTCGGGAAGTAGGCCGTAAAGGCCTTAGTCAGACAGTCGCGCAACCATTTAAGCGCGCGCGCGGCGTCGGTATCCTTGCGATGTCGGGTGAGGGTGCCATCGTCCATTCCGAAGTGGTACTTCACCGCGACCGCCTTGTGATGTTCTGGTCGCGCCGTGCGCAGGCGGTCCAGGCAAATGGTCAGCATATGTTCGCGAACCTCGGTGATATCGGGCATCAGGGGGATGTCCGTAGCCGGGATCCCCGCCTTGCCCAGATCATGACGGGCGATCAGGTCATCTTCGGTTGGCGTGTCATCAGCCAACCGTTCCAAGTCGGTGTCATTTTGGTTGGCGGGATGCGCTTTCTCATGGTTGAGCAAGCGGGTGCGCTCGTGTGACAGATGGCTCCAGACCGTTCGTCCGACCGCGCTTGAGAGAGGGATGCCCTTTTCGCAAGCTTCAACGACCTTCCCGGCGCGCAGGGCCTTGGTCAAACGGGGGAAATCGGCGAGCAAAGTCAGAGCGACCGGCCCCCACTGCTGGTTCGCCTTCAAAACGGGGCACACGGTCATTTCAAGGAGTTCATCGCGGACCCAAGTCTCCAAGGCGGCCTCATCGACGGTGGTCAGCAATGCGTCGTGTATCGCTTGCCCGTGAGCGATAAAGATTTCCTGCGTATTCCTGACAAGATCACCCCATCCCTCATTCAAGTATTTTTGCGACAGGTCGGGCTTTGATTTCGTATACGAATGAGTGAAAGCCATCGATGTTCATCCGCTGTTCGGTTTGGTACGATGGGTTGAATGGGGCGGGGAGCGATGCTGCCCCCCGCCCCAATTGTGCGTGTCAGGTTTCAGGATCCATTCTCCAACCACGCGCGAAACGCCGTGTCGCCTGCGGGGCGGGCTCGAGAGGCCTGATCGCGCAACACCTCCTGTGTTGAACGCATCAGGTTGTCGGCTGCGACCTGCTCGCGCTTGCCGGTGTCGAGGATGGCATCAATGGCCTTGGTTGCGGCATCGAACTCCGCTGAGGACGCCCGCGCGGAGACCAACGCGATCTTTGCCGGCAGAAGGCGGAGCGAGGCCTCGATCTGGACCCGCTGGCCAACAATCCGGCGGCGCTGCTCGCCGAGCTCCGCAGCCACGGTCTCGGATTCGGCGACCAAGCGGCCCAAACTTTCACCTTCGACCCACAAGGACTGAACCTGATCGGCGAGGGCATCACGGTTTGGATACTGGACACCCGCCCAGGTCACAGGCTGGCCAACCGGCGCAGCCTGGAACGCGCGCTTGGCATCGGCCAACAGAACCTGATTCTGGGAGAGCAACCGGCGATTCTCGCCAAGAACGTTGTTGGTCCGGCCACGCTCGCCGTCGAGCTTGTCCTGGAGCGCCGTCAGGTCGGCTTTCACCGCCTCGAGCTGTCGCCCCTTCTTGGTCAGGCAGTCGGCGGGCGCGGCGGCGCAGGTGTCGCCGAAGATTTTCGTCCCGGCCCGTTCAACAAAGCCCCCGACCACCGCCGCGTGACCGGGCGCGAACACCGCCGTGGCAACACCGACCACCGCCACCGCCGCCACCGTATGAAACATGGTCTTCGTCATCCTCAGAACTCCGAACCGGAGAAGGGACCATTCCCTTCATACCCTTCTCCTGGAACCCGACTTTGCGGCGATGCTGAAGTTTTTTGATCCAAGGGCCATTTTTTTTGAGAGCCGGGATTCGGCGACCGACAGGGGGAGATGGCCTCCCTGGCCCCTCGCGGCCTTTGCCCTGAGCCCACTCGACCAATTCAGGAGATAGGGAATTAACGCGTAAGTGTCTTGGCGACACGGAAACCGAGAAGGTAGTTGAACCGAAAGTTGGGAGCGAGCCAGTTACGGTACGCTGAACGCAGGTAGAGCGGTGCACCTCCCCAAAAGCCGCCGCGAAGAATCCGGCTTTCACAGCTTCCAGTTGTCCACGCCGAACCGTCAGCAGGGGCACCTCGATAGTCAGGGTGCCAGCAATCCTCAACCCATTCCCACACATTCCCATGCAGGTCGTAAAGACCGAAGGCATTCGCCTCAAAGCTCCCGACTTCGGTTGTCCGCCGACGGTAAACGCCTGTCGCACTGCCGTTGTATGTGAAATTTCCATCAAAGTTTGCTTGGTCCGTGGTGATCCGGTCCCCCGTGCTGAAAGGCGTCGTCGTGCCAGCGCGCGTCGCATATTCACGCTCGGACTCGCTCAAAAGACGATACCGCTGACCCGTCCGCTCTGTCAGCCATCTCACATATGCTTGCGCATCATTCCAGCTCACGTTGATCACCGGGCGACGGCCCCGGCCCCACCCCTCATCCCCAGGGCGGTGGGCATAGCAGCCTCCCCCCCGTACGCACGCATCCCACTCGTCAAACGTCACCGCGTAGCGGCCAACCGCAAACGCCTGACCAATCGTCACACGATGCTGCGGGCCTTCGTTACCCCGTCGATCAGGCTCATCCTCCGGCGACCCCATCATGAACGTTCCTGACGGCACCACCACCATCTCCGGGCATTCCGCACAATCCCGGATCACACGTGGTCCCGGGCCTTGGCCTTGAAGCGGTGGGGGCACCGTTTCCTCAGCCCGGCGAACCGGTGGTGGGCTTTGGTCCGGAAACAACTGCGCCAGGATCGCGCTCTGCTGCCGCAAGCGGACCATCGGTACGGCGAGATTGAACCCGGTGTTGCCAGCGTAGTGCAGCCCGATCAGTCGTGTTCCGTTCACATCCAGGATCGGCGCGCCCGAACTCCCGTCGTTCGTGTCGCAGTAATGGATCAACTGGCCGTCGCCGTCGATCGGGCGGGCCCCAACCCTGCAGCCCTTGGCGCTCAACACCATCGGCTGCCCCAGGGGATGATGGAACATGATCAGCGGCTCGCTCGGCAACGGCGCCGTGACCGGCATCGTCAAGGCGCCGAAGCGCGCCGCCGGGTTCCCGGCAACCCGCAGGATGCTGTAATCCGGCCATTGACTGGTTTCCACCGGGCGGATGTCCACGTCGTAACGGACTGTTTCATCGGACCGGGTCTCGTCATAGTAGTTCATCAGCAACAAGGCCCGGACCGGGCGTGACGGTTCG
>NZ_RXMA01000032.1:13896-18203 GCF_003966125.1 Azospirillum griseum | reverse complement strand
CCCGGCACGCAATGATGGTTCGTCAAAATATAGTCCCGGGAAATGATCGAGGCCGTGCAGGAGCCCGTTTTACCGTCGGCCCGCTGTATCTCCAACCGCCCCACCGCCCGCGACAGGCGCCGGCCCTGATGCGTTTCGGGATATCGCGACAGGCGGACATAGTTCCCGCCCTGGACCAACGATTCCAGACGGCCCGTCAGCATCTGCGGCAGGCCGAGATTGACGGTGCCGAAGGGAGCGGACGATACAAAGACTTGCCCCCGACCGGTGCCTGGACAAAGCGCCGTGATCGCAAGGGTCGCGAAAGCCAAAGCCGACGCTCGTCCGAAAATCATCCGACGCCCCTCCGCCATTCTGTCGTGAGGAAAACCACAACCGCAATCCTGCAAACGCTATCCTGACGGCACAATCAGGGTCAACATCGGCAAGGTCGGACGAGACCTGTGCAAAAACATCAGCAATCCGGCGAAGGCCGTCGCCAGAAGAGAATGAGGCCGATGGGGCCGATACGGATGATGGCGTGCTGCTGGCGTGGCACCCGACGCAGATCGGTCAGCGGGGGTGCTCACCGACCCACGTCGACTTGGCCCTCGAGGCCGGAGGTCTGCGGCGCTTGCCGTTTGATCGACCGCAGCGGCAGACCAAAGGGTTGCCGTGTGATGGACCTGAACATCAGCATCCTGCATCACATAGACCCTGTCGCGCTGCAGCATCGCCGTGTTGCAGGCCACGGTCAAACCCAGAGACCACGCGGGCCACCCCCGGAGTTTATCGATACAGGAAGCTGAGGTCAGGACCGTCGGATGCACAGCTCGAACATGTCAGACCGATCATTGCGCACCAACGCGTCACTCCTGGGCAATGCACCGATTCCAGTCGCTTGCGCGACCAGGGAGGGGCATTCCTTCCCTGGCCCCTCCCAACCCGACATCGCCTGTCACAAAGACACAGGAAAGGGTAGCTGTAAAGATTCAAGGCAGGAGTGTCCTGGCTACACGGAATCCGCGATTGAAGATCCGGTAGTTGGGGGGGTTCCAGTAGCGGAACGCCGAAAGCAGACTGCTCGGTGCATTGTACCAGGAACCGCCGCGAAGGACGCGACCTTCACAGGTTCCGGCTGTCCACGCCGAACCGTCAGCAGGGGCACCCTGATAGTCAGCGTGCCAGCAATCCTCAACCCATTCCCACACATTCCCATGCAGATCGTAAAGACCGAAGGCGTTCGGCTTAAAGCTCCCGACCTCCGCCGTCCGCCGACGGTAAACGTCTGTCGCTCTGCCGTTGTATTCGAAAGTTCCATCAAAGTTTGCTTGATCCGTGGTGATCCGGTACCCCGTGTTGAAAGGGGTCGTCGTCCCGGCACGCGTCACATATTCACGCTCGGACTCGCTCAAAAGACGATAACTTTGACCCGTCTTCCGCGATAGCCACGCAGCATAGCTCTTCGCGTCATGCCAGCTCACGTGGATCACCGGGCGACGGCCTCGGCCCCACCCCTCATCCCCAGGCCGATAGCCCCCGCACCCACCATCCCGCACGCACGCATCCCACTCCTCAAACGTCACAGCGTAGCGGCCAACCGCAAACGCCTGGCCAATCGTCACACGATGCTGCGGGCCTTCCCCCTGGGATCGACCACGCTCGTCCTCCGGCGACCCCATCATGAAATTTCCCGGCGGGACCACCACCATCTCAGGGCATTCCGCGCAATCCCGGATCACACGTGGTCCCGATGGCGCAGTTTGAAGCGACAGCGTCACGGTACCCTCGGCCTCACCGCCGCCCTCTTCACGCACACGGTATGAAAAGGTGACATCCCCGGCGGCGTCCGTGGGTGCGGTGTATAGGATCTCCTGTCCGTCGGCAGCAACCTCCGCCCGGCCCTTTGCCATTGGCCCGACGGCGACAACGCGCAAACCCCCGCCAACCGCGCCGACGTCATTCTCCAAGACCGGCAGACGATAGGTCTTGCCGCCTTCCAACTTTTCCCAACGGTCATTGACGGTGCGGGGGTTCAAGATCGGCTTCGATCCGGAACCAACAAGCGACGCAAATATGCGGCTGCTGCGTTTGATCTCCTCCATTCGAATGGCAAAATTCGCTTGGGTATCGCCACTGTGGTGAAGACCGACCAGGGCGCCATCGTCGTCGGCGAACACGGGTGAGCCGGAGTTGCCGGGGATGCTGTCGCAGCGATGGGCAAACTCCAGACCGGAAGGGACACGGCGGTCAACGGCCAGACAATCGCGCCGGATGATGTGTTGCGAAGCGCCGCCCGGATGACCGATCAGAAACAACGCCTCGCCCGGCCTGGGATCGCGGACATGATTCAGCGGCAAGGATGGGAAGCGCGATGTGTCGCCCTCAACGCGCAGAATGGCGTAGTCGAGATCGGCGTTGCTTTCCAAGGGCGGTAATGCAACCCCAAGCAAGGGAATCTCCGCTTCCGTGCGGCCATCAACCACTCCAAGGGCCAACTTCATGTCCAGTGCCCGTGTGGCCGGGGTGGTGCCGACGACGCAGTGATGGTTGGTCATCACCCGATCCTTGGCAATCAGCCAACCGGTGCAGGCGCTGGTCTCGTTGGAGGCGGTCAGGATTTGCACACGACCAACGGCTTGCCCGGACCGGTGGTAACGACCGGACTGATAGCTGGCCATTGACTCGAAATTGCCCCGCTGGATCATGGTCATCGCTCCGCCGGTGACGGCTTGAGGGAAATGCCAGACCTTGCGGTCGAAATAGTCCCGGCTGAGACGGACCTCGTCCGCGCGCGCGGAGGCGGAGGACAGCCCAACCCCGATCAGCAGAGCGGCTATTGCACAAAGACGCAGAATCATCGCCGTTATGTCCCTTATCGTCCGTTGGGATCGTGCTGGAGGACCACCGTGCGGGTCACGGTTCCGGTGCTTGGTCCGCCTCTCCCTCCCGTGCCCGACAGAATGATTGATTCAAAGGCGACCCGGGTCGGGCAGACGGGTGGGGAGAGCACGATGCTTTCCAAGCCCGTCGCCAACGCCGCAGCGTCTTGGCCGCAGACCTGGTGGATGAGGTGGAGCACCTCGGTTCCCGCGCGCCCGTCCATGCGGAACACGCCCGTCGCGGGCACCCGTTGAACCGCCCCTGCCGCCAGCGACCACGTGCCGATTGGTTTCCGTTCGCCGGAGCCAGGGGCCTGGTTGAGCACCGTCAACAGGCCCGGTCGACTGACCGACACGCAGAGATGAAACGCGTCCCCGGTGCGAAAGCGCTTTTGGTCGGAATCGACCACATAGCTTTTTGTTTCTCCAGCCGCGTAAGCGTGAACGGACGCTGCAATGTCGTGCCGACCGTCATCACCGGCCTGAACCGCCTGGATGGCGGGCGAAATTCCTGGCAACCGGACCACAGTGACACGGCGGTTGTGAGGGTGCTCTGGATCATCGGGATACAACAATCGCGTTTTGCCGAATCCACGAATGGATATTGGAGAGGTGTTGGCGGAAAGCCCAGCCCGCACCGCTTCAGCCCGCCGGAAGGACAGGCGAAGATTGTAGTCATCGGAGCCGGAGGCCGAGGTGTGCCCTTCCAGCACGAACCGATCGAACGGAAAGCTGCGCATGGCGTTCGCCAAAATCGCCAGCTTTGCCCGGGATTCCGACGTCAGGCGGTCGGAATCATGGTCAAAATGGATGTCGGGAATATCGACACGGCGGGGCTGAGCGCAGTCGCGAGGGTCCGCCGCCGGGCCGCTCAACGCGAAAACGACCGCTTCCGGTGTGGCCGTACCAAGCGCCAACGGCGCTTGAGCGCGCCCGTCGGTCCAACCCGCGCTTGCCACCAGCGCAAGCCCGGCGATGATGATCATCCGCATCCGTTCAGCCATGGCGTTCCCCTCCTCATTCCGCATCGGCCCCATCGGCTCCATTCTCTTCTGGCGACGGCCTTCGCCGGATTGCTGATGTTTTTGCACAGGTCTCGTCCGACCTTGCCGATGTTGACCCTGATTGCGCCGTCAGGATAGCGTTTGGAGGGTCGTGGTTGTGGTTTTCGTCACAACAGGATGAAGGAGGGGCGTCGGATGATTTTCGGACGAGCATCGGCTTTGGCTTTCGCGACCCTTGCGATCACGGCGCTTTGTCCCGGCATTGGTCGGGGGCAAGCCTTTGTGTCGTCCGCTCCCTTTGGCACCGTCAATCTCGGTCTGCCGCAGATGCTGACGGGCCGTCTGGAATCGTTGGTCCAGGGCGGGAACTATGTCCGCCTGTCGCGATATCCCGAAACGCATCAGGGCCGACGCCTGTCGCGGGCGGTGGGGCGGTTGGAGG
>NZ_RXMA01000032.1:4435-13886 GCF_003966125.1 Azospirillum griseum | reverse complement strand
GGGCCGACGGTAAAACGGGCTCCTGCACGGCCTCGATCATTTCCCGGGACTATATTTTGACGAACCATCATTGCGTGCCGGGCAAGGATGAAGCGTCACGCCCGGTCCGGGCCTTGTTGCTGATGAACTACTATGACGAGACCCGGTCCGATGAAACAGTCCGTTACGACGTGGACATCCGTCCGGTGGAAACCAGCCAATGGCCGGATTACAGCATCCTGCGGGTTGCCGGGAACCCGGCGGCGCGCTTCGGTGCCTTGACGCTGCCGGTCACGGCGCCGTTGCCGAGCGAGCCGCTGATCATGTTCCATCATCCCCTGGGGCAGCCGATGGTGTTGAGCGCCAAGGGCTGCCGGGTTGGGGCCCGCCCGATCGACGGCGACGGCCAGTTGATCCACTATTGCGACACGGACCAAGGGAGTTCGGGTGCGCCGATCCTGGATATGAACGGAAGCCGACTGATCGGGCTGCACTACGCCGGCAACACCGGGTTCAATCTCGCGGTGCCGATGGTCCGCTTGCGGCAGCAGAGCGTGATCCTGGCGCAGTTGTTTCCGGACCAAAGCCCACCACCGGTTCGCCGGGCTGAGGAGACAGCACCGCCACCGCCTCCAGCCCAAGCCCAAGCCACGGGACCCCGTGTGATCCGGGATTGCGCGGAATGCCCAGAGATGGTGGTGGTTCCGCCGGGAGAATTCATGATGGGGTCGCCGGAGGGCGAGCCTGGTCGACAGGACGAGGAAGGCCCGCAGCATCGTGTCACGATTGGCCAGGAGTTTGCGGTTGGCCGCTACGCTGTGACGTTTGAGGAGTGGGATGCGTGCGTGCTGGATGGTGGGTGTGGGGGCTACAGCCCTTCGGATAGGGTGTGGGGCCGTGGTCGTCGCCCGGTGATCAACGTGAGCTGGAATGATGCGACGAGCTATGCCGTGTGGCTGTCGCGGAAGACGGGTCAGCATTATCGTCTTTTAAGCGAAGCGGAACGGGAATACGTGACGCGCGCTGGCACGAAGACGCCTTTCAGCACGGGGGACCGGATCACCACGGATCAAGCAAACTTTAATGGAAGTGGTACCTACAACGGCAGTGCGACGGGCGTTTACCGTCGGCGGACGGTGGAGGTCGGGAGCTTTAAGCCGAACGCCTTCGGGTTGTACGACCTGCATGGGAATGTGCGGGAATGGGTTGAGGAGCTCTGGCACCCTGACTATCGGGGTGCTCCTACTAACGGTTCGGCATGGACAACTGAAACCTGGGCATTGGGCGTCCTTCGCGGCGGTTCCTGGTTCGACACTCCGGACAACCTGCGTTCGGCAAACCGCTTCAGGAGCTTCCCCAACGACCGGAGCTTCGGCTCCGGCTTCCGGGTAGCGAGGACACTCACGCCTTGAATCTTCACCGCTTTACCCCTTCTTGTGTGTTTGTGGCAGGCGACCTCGGTTTGGGAGGGTCCAGGGAGGGGTATGCCCCTCCCTGGTCGCGCGAGCGACCGGAATCGGTGCATTGCCCATGAGTGAACCGTTGCTTTTGCCTGAGCGCGCAGATCATCAATATGGCCCACTGGCTGGGGCATGTCGCCCGCTGCCGGTGGATAGGGCCGGGCCTGCCGGAAAACCGCCGTGACTGTGAAGACGGTGATGGAGCGAGACGACAGCCCCAACAGCTGAGACTATTGGCTGGGTGATGGCGCGAAACGGTCTCGCCGACACAAAGAGATGGAGCGCATCGACGTGCGAGCTGACACCGGCCAGCAGGGTCAATGGAACGTGGCGCAAGAGGGCGGCGACTTAACACCGCGCGAGCGGGCGCTGATCCGCAACGAATTCATGGTGCGCTTTGGGCAAGCCCCGAGCCTTGCCAGCGGCATCCTGGTGAAGCGGTGGGCCACTGGACCCAACAAGGGGCAACCGAAACCGGGAACGGTCATTCAGGGGATGCTGGATCGTGGGTTGATGGAATTGCGGGATGATGGTGGCCATTGGCTGAGGGCCAGGTTTACCGAGGCTGGCTTCGCTGCCCTACGCCTGATGGCCAAGGATGCACGCGTCCTTCCGCCGGGCGATTACCAGCATCTCATCGACGAGCTCAGAACCGTATAGCGAGAGGATCGGGATAAGACGTCGGTATAAAACGAGTACCCCATGACCCGGAAACGACGCGGGCCGCCGGTGGGGTGTCGGCGGCCCTGTTGTCGCGGAACGGTGCGCTGATATGCGCACCCCATCGACCGGCCCCCTTCATTTGGACCGCATCTGCCCGGTTGGCGGTGGGGTGATCTCAGCCCCGGCGTTGTCAGGTGAGCAAGGCGGGTTCGCCCACGGTCAGGGGAAAGGTTGCGCCATATAACAGTTACTGTTATAGTTACCGTCATGAGCGATACCCGCGCACCTCGCATCCGCCCCGCATCGTGGCTGGTCCGCAACCAACTCGCCGCTCTGTCGCGGACGGATTTGCAGGCTGTCGTGGTCGCGGTTGCGCTTCACGGGGACCGGCCTGACATCTCCACCGGCGAGGCTGAGTTCAGCGATCAGCCCGATCTCGGCTTCCCCTGCACCAAGGTGGTGGTGCGCAGAGGCGTCCGGGCCATCGGTATCACGGCGGCGTTCGTTGTCGAATTCAACGACGGTGTCACCGTCGTGCTGTTCATCAAGGAAGGCCGCAATCTCTCGCTGCGCGACCGCAACGACATCAGAGCGGCATACGAAGAAGAACTGAGGAGGCGGGGCGATGTCGAAGGCTGACGTGCAAGGGTTCTTCGAGGAGGTCGGTTTGGCCGACGCCGAGGAACTGGCGGTCAAGACCCAGGCCGTGCTGGTGGTGAGCAAGGGGCTGCACGACCAGGGCCTGTCGCAGGCCGAATTTGGTCGACGGATCGGGTGGAAGCAGCCGGTGGTGTCCTCCCTCGTGCGGGGCGAACTGGACCTGTTCAGCTGGAACCGCATCAATCAGGCTTTGAAGCCTTTCGGGAAGCAGATCAGGATCCACTATGAACTGGCGGATTGCGATGCGACCGAAGCGTGATCCGGACCGACAGACGCCGGGGATGCCGATCGCCATGCCCAGTCGCACCAAAAACAGGCGCTGCCTTCCCACCGCCGCGTCGCGCCCGCTGTCGCGGGCGACCATGGGGGGCCGAGGAGCAGGCGGTCACTCTTCAAGCGACCGCAACAGGTCGGTGTGATCGGTCAATCGGTCGGCGATCAGGTGGATGACGTCGCCCTCGATCTGCACGCGACCCGTCACGGCCATCATCCGGGCACCCAGGATGATCCGGCGCTGCTGCTCGAAGAGCTTTTTCCAGACGATGACGTTGGCGATGCCGGTCTCGTCCTCCAGCGTGATGAACAAAACCCCGTTGGCGCTGCCCGGTCGCTGCCGGACCAGAACCAAACCGGCCACCGTCACCCGGCGTCCGTCCCGCGTCCGGGCGAGATCAGCGCAGGCGATGATGCCCTGTCCTGTCAGGTCCTGACGCAGGAGAGCAACCGGATGGCCGCGCAGACTCAAGCCGGTCATCGTGTAGTCGTCGACCAGCTCACGGCCCGCGCTCATGGGCCTGAGCGTCACCACCGGCTCGTCGGCCTCCCGCTCGGCCCCGGCGGCGGCGAAGAGGGGCAGGGCCTCATCCCGGAGCGCGCGGATGGCCCACGCGGCTGCCCGGCGCGTCAGCCCCAGTCCCGTGAAGGCGTCGGCAGCCGCCAGCAGGCGCAGCACCGCCACCGGCACACCCGCCCGGTGCCATAGGTCATCAACGCTGGCATAGGGCCGGTCCTCGCGGGCGGCCACAATCCCGGCACCGGCGGCGTTGGCCAGTCCTCTCACCAGTCGGAATCCGAGGCGGACCGCCAACCTGCCCTGCCCCACCGATTCCAGCGTGCAGTCCCAGCGCGACGCGTTGACGTCCACCGGTCGAACCTCGACACCGTGCTCGCGCGCATCACGGACGATCTGGGCGGGCGCGTAGAAGCCCATGGGCTGGGCGTTCAGCAGTGCGGCGCAGAACACCTCCGGATGGTGACGCTTCATCCAGGAGGACGCGTAGGCGATCAGCGCGAAGCTCGCCGCGTGGCTTTCCGGGAACCCGTAGGACCCGAACCCCTCCAATTGCTTGAAGGTGTGCTCCGCATACTCCCGGCTGTAGCCGCGCGCCACCATCCCGTCGACAAGCTTGGCCCCAAAGCGGCTGACCCCGCCGGTGAGTTTGAAGGTGGCCATGGCCCGCCGCAGCTGGTCGGCCTCGCCGGGCGTGAATCCGGCGCACTCGATCGCCACCCGCATCGCCTGTTCCTGGAAGAGCGGAACGCCCAGCGTCGAACCCAGAACCGCTTGCAGCTCGGGCGTGGGATAGTCGACCGGCTCCAGCCCCTCGCGGCGGCGCAAATACGGATGCACCATGTCGCCCTGGATCGGGCCCGGGCGGACGATCGCCACCTGGATGACAAGGTCGTAGAAGGTCCGTGGCTTGATGCGCGGGAGCATGGCCATCTGGGCGCGGCTTTCGATCTGGAAAACGCCCAGCGTGTCGGCCCGCCGAATCATCGCGTAGGTCGCCGGGTCCTCGGCCGGGATGCTGGCCAGGTCCATGCGCACGCCCTTGTGCTCCGCCAGCAACTCGAAGGCCCGCCGCATGCAGCCGAGCATCCCCAGCGCCAGGATGTCCACCTTCATCATCTTGAGGGTGTCGATGTCGTCCTTGTCCCATTCGATGACCTGCCGGTCCTCCATGGCGGCGGGTTCGATGGGAACCAGCTCGTCCAGCCGGTCCCGGGTGAGAACGAAACCGCCGGGATGCTGTGACAGATGCCGGGGCGTGCCCATCAGTTGCCGGGCAAGCTCCAGGGTCAGCCTGAGACGCCGGTCGTCGTGGTTCAGGTTCAGCGCGGCGATGCGGTCGTCCGCCACCCATTCGTCCGACCAGGACCCGATCTGATTGGCCAGCAGCGCCGTCAGATCCTCGCTCAGCCCCATCACCTTGCCGACGTCGCGCAGCGCACCGCGCGCCCGATACCGGGTGACCACGGCGGTCAGGGCGGCGCGGTGGCGGCCATAGGTCTCATAGATCCATTGGATGACGATCTCACGGCGATCGTGTTCGAAATCGACGTCGATGTCCGGCGGCTCCCGGCGTTCGGCCGACACGAAGCGCTCGAAGAGCAGGTTGTGCTGTTCCGGGTCGATCGAGGTGATGCCCAGGACATAGCAGACGGCGGAATTGGCGGCCGATCCCCGCCCCTGGCACAGGATGCCGCGCGACCGGGCGAAGCGGACGATGCTGTGGACGGTCAGGAAATAGGGGGCGTAGCCCAACCGGTCGATCAGGCGCAGTTCATGCTGAAGCGTTCCCAGCACCTTGTCGGGGATCCCCTGCGGATACCGGCGGCACGCCGCGTCCCAGGTCAGCCGCTCCAACGACTGCTGCGCCGTCAGGCCGGGACTCACCACTTCCTCCGGATATTGGTACCGAAGCTCGTCCAAACGGAACCGGCAGCGCTCGACGATCTCCAGCGTTCGGGCAACGGCGTCAGGGTGGCGGGCGAACAGACGGGCCATTTCCGCCGGGGGCTTCAGGAAGCGGTCGGCGAAGCGCTCCCGCCGAAAGCCCGCCTGGTCGATGGTGCAGCCCTCGCGGATGCAGGTGACGACGTCCTGCATGATCCGCCGTTCCGGCACATGGTAGAGAACGTCGTTCGTGACCACCGTCGGCACCTGGTGGGTCATGCCCAGGTCGGACAGGCGTTGCAGGCGCAGGGCGTCGCCCGGTCGCCGCCGGAGCGCCAACGCCAGGTAGCAGCGTCCAGGAAACGTCTGGTGCAGCCGCTCCAGTTGCCGCGCGCAGCGGTCGTCCGCTTGATCGGGGACCAGGATGGCGAGCAGGCCCTCGGCCCAATCAACGATGTCCTCCCAGGACAGATCGCAGGCTCCCTTCCCGGCCCTCGCCTTGCCGATGGTCAGAAGGCGGCAGAGCCGCCCGTAGCCCGCACGGTCCATGGGGTACAGCAGCAGAACCGTGCCGTCGGCCAGATCGACCCGCGCTCCGACCATCAGCCGCACCCCGGTCTGCCGGGACGCCTCATGGGCTTGCACAATCCCAGCCAGTGAGTGGCGGTCCACAATGCCCAGAGCGGCGATGCCCAAGGTCGCCGCTTGCGCGAACAGGTCCTGCGGCGACGACGCGCCGCGCAGGAAGCTGAAGTGGGTGGTCGCCTGAAGCTCCGCGTAGGCTGGGGTGACGGCGCTCATCCGAACAGCCCGTGAATAAACCAGCGCATTGGACCGGTTTCCGGACGGTCCTCCCAGGACCGGTAGAGCCAGTAGCGTCCACCGTCCTGATCCTCGACGGCGTAGTAGTCGCGCGCGGCCGCCATCTCGCGGTCTCGCCGCCACCACTCACCATGAACGCGCTCCGGGCCGTCGGCGCGCTTGATGAGCCGACGCACGCCACGCCAGGTGAAGGCCAGCGGCGGGTGATCGGGCAGCAGGGCCATGGTCTCGATCGGTTCCGGCGGCGTCAGCAGCCGCCCTGGTCGGGGCCAGTCTGGCAGCCAATTCCGCCCCGTCGGCGGGGACAGGGGCGGCACACGCGTCAGGCAACGCTCCGGAACGTCGCTTTCGACGGGCACCAGGCGGTAGAGCCGGTCATGGCCGATCCGGTTTCCAAGGATGTCGATCAAGGCGGCAAGGTCCGCCGTGTCGACCGCAGTGTCCAAAGCGGTCCCGGCCAAGGAGAGGTGTCCAACCGGCTTCGGCGCGAGCGCTTCGGTGAGCGTCGCCGTGAGATCGGCGCGCTCAATGCCCCATCCTGGGTCGATGCGGTCGATGCGGTCGGTCAACAGCCGGGTGAGGTGTGCGGCGGAGCGAACAGGCTGAGCGGTTCCAAGCTGGACATCCTGCCGCGATCCGTCCACACGGTGCAGCCGCAGATCGAGGCTGCGCGCGCCCAGTCCCCGTCGCTCCAAACGATGGCAAAGCTCCGTGACCAACGCGGACAGGACAACCCGCAAAGCCTCCGCCGTGCTGATCGGTTCGACCAGGCTGTGGGTGATCGTGATGACGTCGGCCACGGCAACCGGCGTCAGCGGTTCATCGATGCGCCCGAACATCTGGTCCAGCCGCCGCAGCAACGCGGTTCCGAAGCGATGCACCAGGGGCGCGCGGGCTGTCTGTTCCAGATCGCCGACGGTGTCAAAGCCAAGCCGTCTCAGCGCGACCACCGTCTCGCCCGGGACGCGCAAGGCGGCCACGGGCAGGCCATGGAGGAGATCGAGCCCATCGTCGGCGATGACGACGGGTCGATGACCGAAACGGGCAAGGGCACCGGCGGCACCGGGTGTCGCGGCGACGGCGGCCCTTGCGGTCACTCCCATGGCCGCGAGGCGCTGGATCACGTCGTCGAGCAGCGCTCGTTCCCCGCCGACCAGGTGGCTGGCACCGGTGATGTCGATCCACAGCCCGTCCGGTGGATCGATCGACGCGATGGGGCTGTAGCGCAGCGCCCATTGCGCCAGCCGCTGGAGACCGTCCGTATCCGCGTCGGGGTCGGCATCGACCACCAGAAGGGTCGGGACCAGCGCTCTGGCCTTGGCCAACGGCATGCCCGGGCGCAAACCCAGGCGATGCGCGGTGGCGTCCGTGGCGGTCAGGAGGCGCGCGCTGCCGACGTCGGCGATGACGAGGGGATGATCGGCAGGAACAGACGCGTCAGCCGACGCGCCGTTCCGCGTAAGACGGTCCTGTGCCCGCCTGCCCGTCGCGCGCAGCCGGTCGGTGGGCCATCTGGGCAGGCAGACAGAGACGACCCGTCGCATCACATCCCTCCAGTTCCCATTCCCCGACCTTGCCACTCCGGCACCTGACCAACTCGACACGCCAACGTGGTCGACCGATCCCTGGCACCGGTCCTGTCACCAGCGGAGAGGTGGATGGCAGTGCCGTGACCCGCCAGCGCGTCAGGGAGGCCGTGGGTTGGCTGAATTCCGCCGTCGCTGACTGTGGCCGGCGTCGCAACAGAACCGCGGTCACCCCCGACTGCTCGGCGGCAATCTGCAATCGACGCGAGGCGACCATGGGCAGCCGGGACAATTCGCCGACGACGACCGCCAGGCTGCGGTGGCGCAACCCTTCCTCGATCAGCAATGGGAGCATCCGTTCGTCCGGCGCTTCGCCATAGATGACACGGTCCGGTTCCAGGCCGACCTGAGCCAAGGCGGGAGCGTACAGGTCGGGCATCCGCAGACACCACAGCACCGGGCCTGATGCACGGGCAACGATTCCGGCAACGAAGAGGGTCGCTGCGGCGATGTGGGACGGCCCCACATCGCCATCGCTCACCTCGTGCACGGCACCCAGCGGCAGGCCGCCTCCCGGCAGGTGATGGTCGATCACTGGCAGGCCGAAGGGCAGCACGCGCTGGGGAGGGCCTCCACCCGTTTCGATTTGGCGGATGCGAGTTCTGAGATCCTGCAGTGTCGGGCGCGGGTCAGGAGGCATGTCTTAATAGACGAAGGGAAAAGGAATGTATTCCCTATTTGTTCCCAAATGCAGGAGCGCTGTCAAGTTCGGGCGTCCGATCCCTTGCTCAGATATCGTCAACGAGCGTGGTGGGAATTTGCTGATCGTCCAGGGGGTGGGGCAAGCCCCGAGCCTTGGCGGCGGCATCCTGGTGAAGCGGTGGGCCACCGGGCCGAACAAGGGGCAACCGAAGCCGGGAACGGTCATTCAGGGGATGCTGGATCGTGGGGCGATGGAATTACGGGATGATGGTGGCCATTGGCTGAGGGCCAAGTTTACCGAGGCAGGCTTCGCTGCTCAACGCCTCATGGCCAAGGACGCACGCATCCTTCCGCCGGGCGATTGGAAAAATCTCATCGCCGAGATCAGAACCGCATAACAAGAAAATTGGATCAATGTCTTGATCCATCATTCGGACATTATATATCAATATTGTTCTGATGAGTATCTAGAGACCTCAGAAAAATATTTGCATGAAGATACCCATGATTGACAATGTGAGTCGCTATGATAATTTCATGGCCGAGACATTCTTCAAGACACTGAAATCTGAACTTATCTGGAGAATGGTTTTCCTGTCATGATCGCAGGCAGACCGTGCCATTGGTGCAATCTCCAACGGATTCTATAATCCCACACGGCGGCACACCGCCTTGGGAAACGAAAGTTCGCGACCAACGCCTGACGGCGGAAAAATGCCTCTTCTCTTTTCCAGGGCAACTCCACCGCACCCGACCTTTTCGCCAAGCCAGTTCTCTTTTCCCTTGCGCCACAGCGGTCGCACACACATGACGGTGCCGGTCAGCCTTCGATGGGGGCCAGCAAGACGTCCAGATCGTCGGCGGTCAGCACATCCGCTTCCGTCGCCGTCGCGTCATAGACCGCTTCGCCCAACTGGCGTTTGCGCTCCTGAAGGGTGAGCATGCGCTCCTCCACCGTGCCG
>NZ_RXMA01000032.1:3808-4425 GCF_003966125.1 Azospirillum griseum | reverse complement strand
CGGTGGGCGCGGTCGGTGGCCTGGTCCTCCACCGCTGGATTCCACCAGGGGTCATAGTGAATCACGGTGTCGGCGGCGGTCAGATTCAGCCCGGTGCCGCCCGCCTTCAGGCTGATGAGGAACAGCGGGGCCTCGCCCGCCTGGAAACGACGCACCGGCGTCTCGCGGTCGCGGGTGTCGCCGGTCAACTCGACAAAGGGAATCCCGAGCGTCGCCAGTTCCGGCTTTATCAGATCGAGCATGGAGGTGAATTGTGAGAACAGCAGAATTCGCCGACCATCGGCCAGAAGATCGGGCAGCAGTTCCAACAGGCGTTCCAGCTTGGCCGAGGCCGCTCCCTTCTCCACCCGCTTGCGCGCGCTCTCCAGCTTGACCAGCCGGGGATCGCAGCAGACCTGCCGCAGCTTCAACAGCGCGTCCAAAATCGTGATGTGGCTGCGGGCCAAGCCCTTGCGGGCGATTTCCTCGCGCACCCGCTGGTCCATCGCCAGCCGGATCGTTTCGTACAAATCGCGCTGGGCGGCCTGGGGATCGACCCGCTCGACCATCTCGGTCTTCGGCGGCAGCTCGCTGGCAACCTCCTCCTTGGTGCGGCGCAGCAGGAAGGGACGGACCCG
>NZ_RXMA01000032.1:2144-3626 GCF_003966125.1 Azospirillum griseum | reverse complement strand
AGCTCGTCCAGATTGTTTTCCACCGGCGTGCCGGTCAGGCACAACCGTTGCCGCGCCTCCAACGCCTGGGTCGCCTTGGTCGCCTGCGATGTCGGGTTTTTCAGATACTGGGCTTCGTCAAAGATCGCCAGATGCCAGGGCTGCGCCTCCAGCACCGCGCGGTCGCGCGGCAACAGGGCGTAGGAGGTGACGACCAGATCATACCCGGCCAGATCGCCGTGCGCCGCCTTGCGCTGCGGGCCGTGCAGGACCAGCGTGCGCAGATCGGGGGCGAAGCGCGCCGCCTCGCTGCGCCAGTTGCCCAACACGCTGGTCGGGGCGATCAGCAGACAGGGGCGGTCCATCCGCCCGGATTCCTTCTCGATCAGAAGATGGGCCAACGCCTGCACCGTCTTGCCCAGCCCCATGTCGTCGGCCAGAAGCCCGCCGAACCCGTGCGCGGCCAGAAATTGCAGCCAACTCACCCCCAATCGCTGGTAGGGGCGCAGCGTGGCGCGCAAGCCGTCGGGAAGGGGCGCCACCGGCACCCCGCCCGCCTCGCGCAGGCTGCGCGCCATGCCGCGCACGGCGTCGGCCCCCAGCAACGGCACCCCGGCGGCGGTCGCCGCCTCTTCCAACGCGGCCAGATCGCCCAGATGGGCCCGCCCGATCCGCAACGGACCGCCATCCGCGCCCGGGGCTTGCAGCCCGAACAGCTCCATCAGCACGCCCAGCATCGGGCGCAACCGCTCGACGTTCAGCGGCAGGAAACGATCCTTGCCGACCCGAACGAACAGCACCCCGTCGGGGGCCAGCGCGTCGAGCGCCGTTTCCGTTCCGTCATCGGCAAACTCATCCTCCCCCAAACGGCCCAAAACCCCGATGAGGGAGCGCAGAACCGGCAGCAGATCGACCCGCTCCCCGCCCACCTCGATACCAAGCGACAGGCCGAACCAATCGATTCCCGTCCCCTCGCCAACCTCCATCGTCCAGTTCTGCGGCGCTTCGAGGATCTGGTAGGGGAAATCGGCGTCGATCTCGATTCCCCACCCCTCGGCGCGCAGGTCCGGCAAAAGCTCGAGGCAGACATTCAGCCAATGGCTCGTCTCGTCAAACTCGCCGGTCGGGTCGGTCGGCGACACGAACAGGCCCCGCCGCACGCTCTGCCCACGTCCGATGGTGAGCGGCGTCTCGTTCAGGACAAAGCCCGCTTGGCGCAGCCGTGCGGACGCGGCGGCCTCCGCCTTGGGCTGGCGCGGCGCGGTGACGAGAACCCCGTTCTCCATCCATTGCAGCGGCCCCGTCTCCTCCACCAGACCAACGCGTTGCCCACCATAGTCAAAGCCCAACGCCGCCACCGCGACCGTATCCGACACGGTCATGCCATAGGCGTAGGGCGTGTAGGGCCGGGTCGCTTGCCCCAGACGCAACAGCGGGCGCGGCGTCACGCGGCGGGTTTCCGTCTGCGTCGGGGTGGCGGGGCGCGTCGGCAATGGCAGGCCA
>NZ_RXMA01000032.1:0-2026 GCF_003966125.1 Azospirillum griseum | reverse complement strand
CGGCCAGATGCGGACGAACGTCGGCCTCGACCACGCCGCACTCCCCGCTCTCGCGATCCACATAGAGCAGCGGCGTCGTCGGCAGGGTGAGCGCGGCGGGGGAGTCCAGCGCAATGGAAAACCGCTGCTGGCCCCGTTCGTCCGCCACCCAACAGGCCGTTCCCCGTCGCGTCGGGCCGGAGCGCAGCGGCGGGTTGGCGCGGAAATCCTGCCAATGGAGCCGCCCGGTTTTCAGCATCCGCTCGACCAGCCAACCGCTCCACTCCCCCCGCAGCACGCTGCCCTCGTCGCGCCGCCCCGCCACAGCCAGGGTGTTTTGGGCCAGGCTGGTCAGGATGGTCCGGTCGGATGGGGTCACAAACTTCACAGTCGCCAAGCTTCGACTCTGCTCGAAACCATAAGGTTTTTCGTCCGCGCCAAAGGCGCCGTCCTTGCGGATGGAGACGGAGAGCGGTTGAACCACCGCCTCGGCGCTGCCCGCTCCGCCGTCCAACCGCAACACGTACAAAAGCCGCTTGCGCACCGTCTCAGGATAGACCTCGCCACCGTCAATCGCCGCCGCGTCACTCAACCGTGACAAAAGCGCCTGCAAGGGCGGCGACAGCGCGGGGACCGCCGTTTGAGGCGGCGAAAACTCTGGGTCGCTCGGGACGCGCCGCGTCGTCGTCGGTGCCGTTGGTTCGTCGGAACTCAACGCCCAGGCGATCAGAGCGGCGGCGACATGCTTGCAATTGAAGCCAATCGGGCAATCGCACTCGCCCGAAAGCGCCGAAAGCGTGTTGCCCGCCCGCTGAAACCGGATGCTCTGCGTGTAGGGGATTCGGTGCGACCCCCGCACGGTCACGGACAGACGGATTGCGCCGTTCGCCAAACGCTGCGCCTGAAGAGCGGAAACCCGCCCTTCGCGCTGATAGGCGGCCCCCCGGCTGAAGGTGGCTGCATCGAAGAGGCGTTGGAGAGACGAGAGGGGGATCACGCGACGGATGTCCTTGTGGCCGGTCGCCGTTCAACAGGCCCCATCCTTTTTGGCGGCTGCGAGCGCGGTGTCAAGCCTGCGTCGGCGCGTTGCAGCGAGGCGACGAGTTCCGGAGATTGAACCGCCCCACCGCCGATCCGGTGAGACGAACGGAGTTCGGGCGTCCGAGGTCGAGCATGGGGGTGAGCGCGGCGGTGCCGATGGCGGTTTCGGCGGTCTGCGCTTGGTCGGTATGGAAGCGCAGCGTCGGTCCGAGGACCTGCTTCCAGCGGCCGATCTGTCCCTCAACCTTCGCCCTCGGATTGCAGCCGCTGGTCTTCGTCCGGGCCATGCGCCCGGTCTCGGCGATCGCGTGGATGTGGTGGTCGCGCTTGAGTGGGCGCGGTCGCGACCGTGTCGCTGAGCGCGGCGTCGGCCCGGGGCGGCACGACCACCGCCACTTCGGCACGGCGTTCGCGGACGGCAGCGTCATTGTCCGGGCGCGGCGACCAGCCCCCACGCATCGGCCCACCCGGACCCAACGCCCGCGATCATGCCCGCGATCCCTTCGTATCGTCCCGCTCCGCCCCCATGGAGCACGCTGAGATCATCGCCAGCCCCGATTCTGGCGGCTGGATCGGCGGCCACAATGAGCGCGCGGCGGATCGGCACGCGCAGGCGAGCGGCGGCCACGCAGTGGCCCGCTTCATGGACGAGAAGGACGACGATCAGCACGCCGCTCAAACCGCCTGCCGACGCCCATGCTCGAACCACAGCGCCATCACCTGATCGGTGTCCAAAAGTCCGACCGGGACATACTCGACGCCTCGCGTTCCGGCGATCCGGACATACGCGCGCGGCAGAACCGGCAACCCGGCGAACCGCTCATCGTCCGTGTTCGACAGGATGACGCGATGGGGCGAAAGCTGCGGGATGTCGCGCCAGAAAACCCTCCGCTGTTCGCGCTGCTTGCTGTCAACCAACGTAAGCATCCGCTGAGTGCCGCGGTCAGGCAGCTTTTTGCTGTTCGCGGATTGCCTTCCACTCCCATGGCAGGAGTTCGCGCAGGCG
>NZ_RXMA01000031.1 GCF_003966125.1 Azospirillum griseum | reverse complement strand
CCTGCAACAGCGGGTCCATCAGCCCATAGGCGCGCTCGCTGGTTCCCATCACCAGCCCCAGCGGCAGGGCCAGCCCGGCCCCGACGGCAAATCCCAGCACGACGCGGTAGAGGCTGGACCAGGCGTCGGTCAGCATCTCGCCCGACAGCGCCCACAGGAACCAGCCCGATTGCGCCGGATCATAGGCTTCGGATGGCAGCAGATAGGCCCACCAGCGCACCACCACCGCCACCGGGGAGGGCAGCACCACCGGGTTGATCAGGCCGGAGGAGGACAGCGCCTGCCAGAAGGCGACGAAGAGGAGCGGGACCACCGCGCCACGAAGAATGGTGAAGGGTGTCAATGGACGTGACGAGAGGTTGGCCATGGTCGCGGGTTCCGGATGTTCAGTTGACGTGGAGCGCGGCTTTGGCTTTGGCCAGAAGGTCAAGCTTGACCCACTCCTCGGCCTTGGGTGGCTTTTCCATCCGACCGACACCGTATTTCTGCATCAGATCCGTGGTGATTTGGATGTGTTCCACCGTCAAATCATACGTGAATTCCGAATTGCCGATGGCGTCCTGGTAATCCTGTTTGGTGATTTGCCCCTTGAATATCTTGTCAACGACATAGGCTTGCGCCAGATCGGGATTGGCGATGAAGGTTGCGGTTGCCTCGACGAAGCATCGCAGCACCCGCTCCGCCACGTCGGGCCTGGTCTTGTAGAGGCTTTCGGTGAGCACCAGGGTTCGCACCGGCGAACCGAGTTCGGTGTCGTAGGGCTTGATCACCTCGACACCGAACCCCTTGTTGATCGCCTGACTTGACTGCGGCTCGGACTGGGACATCGCGTCGATGCTGCCCGCCGCGATCGCCTGGTTGAGATCGGGAAAGGCCATGTAGATGATCTGCACGTCCTTTCCCGTCCGATCAGACCAGCTCAAGCCATGCTTGGCCAGTTCGGCCAGCAGCAACAACTCCTGCGCCCCACCACGGGCCACACCGACCTTCTTGCCCTTCAGGTCGGCGATGCTTTTGATCCCGGCGTCCGGGCGGGCGACGATGCGGGCACCGCCTTTTGCGAACCCGGCCACCGCATAGATTGGCACGCCCGAAGCGCGACCGGCCACGGCGGCGTCCGCCCCGCTCGCCGCCATGTCGATCTCGCCCGCGACAATGGCCGGCAGGATGTCGATGCCCTTTGCGAACAGGCGTTCGTCGATCCGCAGGTCATATTTCGGGGCAATTTCCTTCATGTAGGCGATGGCCCCGAAATGCGCGAATTTGAGATTGCCCAAGCGGACCAAATCCGCCGCCGCCACGGGGGATGACGTGACAACCGCCGCTGCGACAGCAACGGTCAACAGTCTGTTTTTGACCATGATTCTCTCCCTGTAACTCGGAAATGCTTCTTCATGCCGCCCGGTTCGGGCGGTTGATGCGATGATGCGGTTGCTGTTGGAGCGTCGTTCGTCCGCTACACAGGGGCCGAGGTGGCCGCAAGGCAGGCGGTCGACCCGTTGATGCGCGCGGGCATGGACGTGTCGGAAACCGGTGGCGTCGCCGGGTGGATGGCACCAGGGGTGGCGCGGAACAGCAGTTCAGGTCCCAGCTCGCCACAGCCGCTGACGCCGAGCAGCGCCATGTCGCGATCAACCTCCTCGCGCAGCAGGCGGATGGCGTGCTCCACACCCGCCTGGCCACCGATGGCCGCCGCATAGGCGAAGGGACGACCGACAAAGACGAACGTTGCCCCCAGCGCCAACGCCTTGACGACATCGGTGCCTCGGCGGATGCCACCATCCATCATGACGGGATACGCGCCGAGCGCTGACACGATGTCCGGCAAGACCCGCAGCGGCGACAGCGCGCCATCCAGCTGTCGCCCCCCATGGTTGGAGACGATGACGCCATCGGCACCATGCTCGCGCGCCATCCGCGCGTCGGCGACGTTCAGCACGCCCTTGAGAATCAACTCCCCTTTCCAGCGGCGGCGAATCTGATCGACGTGCCGCCAGTTCAGGTGATCGCGTCCTGTGAAGTCGCGCAACACATTGGGTGACAGCACCGGCGCGCCACGCTCCGCAAAGGAATTCTCAAAATGCGGCATGCCATGGCGCACCAGCGTGTGCAGAAAGGTGCCGAGGAGCCAGCGCGGATGCGTGACCCCATCCCAGGCCAACCGCAGGCTGGGGCGCAGCGGTGTTGAGAAGCCGTTGCGAATGTTGTTCTCGCGGTTGCCATAGACCGGGATATCGACGGTCAGCACCAGCGTGCGGACCCCGGCGGCGCCAACCCGGTCGAGCAGGGCGTCGATCCGTTCCGCGTTGCCGGGCAGGTAGGCCTGGAACCAGGTTTCCGGAGCCGCCCTGATGACATCCTCAAGCGGGATCAGGGAAGAGCCGCTGAGGATCATCGGGACGTTGGTGGCGCGGGCGGCGCAGGCCATGGCGATGTCACCGCGATAGGCCGACAGCGCCGACAATCCCATGGGCGCGATCCCGAAAGGGCTGTCATAGGTCCGGCCAAACAGCGTGACCGATTGGCTGCGCTGCGACACATCAACCAGGACGCGGGGAACCAGACCGTGTTCGGCAAAGGCCGCCCGGTTGTCGCGAAGCGACTGGTTGTCCTCCACACCGCCGGAGACATAGCCGAAAATCGTGCGGGGGAGCAGGCGTTTCGCGGCGATTTCAAAATCGTTCAAGGCCAGCATGCGCGTGTGCGATCTGCCGGTCCGGGGGGCTGCGTCGGGCATGGGTGGGATACCATGAATGGGTCGATGCGCCCATTATTGGCGGTTCCAATTTTTCGGTATAGCGAATTTACTTCGGCTCATATGTTCGCTTAAATCGAACATTGGGGCGACGGTGGACCATGCAGGGGAGGTTGGGAAGACGATGACGTTGAAACAGCTCGAAGCGTTCTATTGGGCGGCCACCTGCACCAGCTTTGCGATGGCGGCGCGCAAGGTGCACCTCTCGGTGTCGTCGCTGTCCAAACGCATTGCAGAGCTTGAGGCGTCGTTGGGCCAGGAGTTGTTCGACCGCAGCCGGAACCGTGCGGTCCTGACCGATGCCGGAACCGTTCTGGTCCCCAGGGCGCGGGAATTGCTCACCGCAGCGGAGAAGCTCAGGAGCGATATGCGCCAAGCCCTGGATCTGGAGGGAACCTGCCGGATCGGTGTCGGCGAACTGACCGCCCTGACCTGGCTTCCACATCTGGTGCGCAGCATCAAGACGCATCACCCCCGGCTGACGGTCGAGCTGTTCATCGGGATCGGCCAATTGCTGGAGCAGCGGCTGGTGGATGGGGAGTTGGATTTCGCCGTGGTTGCGGGGCGCTCTTCCAACAGCGCGATTTCCTCGCGCTGGATCGGCGAGGCGGGGTTCACATGGTACGCGGCGACGGAGGCCGCGCCGGATGTCCAGGAGGTGGACCAGCGCCTGTTTGAAACGATGCCGCTGGTCTGTCTTCCCGCAGGGTCGGGAGCGACCCGTTTGCTGCACGACTGGCTGCGCGAACGCGGTGTTGTGCCTGGTGAGCGGATCGTCTGCAACCATTGGGAGGCGGTTGCCGGACTGATCCGTGAAGGGCTTGGCTTTGGGTTGCTGCCGCGCGGCTGGGCTGACGGCTTTGTCGGTTCGCAACGGTTGCGGCGGCTGCGCAGTGAACCCGAATTGTCGAGCCTGGCCTATTTCTTTCACTGGCGCAGCGACGACTACCGCGCCATTCTTGACGCGATGCGGGAACTGGTGCAGGCGGAGGTCCGGTTCGAGCGGCCGTCAACGGACGAGCGTGTGGCCAAGCGCTGACGCAAAGAGACGGCGGGCGCCAAAGCCACGCCCACCGCCAGACTTTGCCAGGAACCGAGGGAACGACGCGGACGTAGGCGCGCGATCAGAAGGTCAGAGCGGAGCGGATCATGACGACTGACCCTTTGTCGTTGCGATCCAGCGTGCGTGTTGTCTGGTCAGACACCGCTTTGTAGTAGTTGTATTGGGCACCGGCCCGCAGGCCCGGGGCGATCTGGTACATGAAGCCCACGTCATACAGATCCAGTTTCCGGCTGCCCGCCACGGCGAGGCTGCCCGCATCGACGCCGCGCTGATACCCGAAGCCAACCGTCCATGGGGCCGCGCTGTATTGCGCGGCGGCGTGCCAGACACTGCCATTGGCACGGCGCGCTGCCGACGCCTTTGACTGGCCGCTCTCCCCGGAACTCAGATAGCCACCGCCAACCGACCAGGGGCCATAGCCAACCTGACCACCCATTTCCCAAACGCGCAGGGGTTTGAAGCCGGCCGGGTTGGTGCTGCTGTCGGCTGGCCGCCCGAACGCCATGTGGGCGTTGGCCTTCACATACCAGTTGTCCCACTTGCCATCATAGATCAGCGCGGATTCCACGATGTCCATGAAGACACGCTGCGCGGCGGTGGGGCCTGCGTCCACCGTTTTGACGCGGTTCACGTCGGTGTTGGAACTGTCGGAACGCGGGGTGTAGGTGAAGGCGGCCTGGACCCCGGAGAAGCTGGGGGAATAGTAGGTCAGTTTGGTCGTGGTGCCGTTGGGCGACGGGTAGCGTGCCGTCAAGGTGTTGAAGGTCAGCGCCGATGCCGTGTCCGCCCCCCGCACCACGTTGCCGGTCACGGTTTGCGCAGAAATGAAGCTGATGGCGTCGTCGGTCAGCGTCAGAAGCTGATAGTCGAGCGGTGCCTGATAGTAGAGCAGCGTTGCGCCCCCCAAACCACTGTTCAAGCCCGCCTGGATCGTGCCGAACGATCCGTTGGCAAACAAAAAGGCTCGATCGTTGTCGATGGTTCGATCCGCTGCGGCCGCACGGATGCGCAACCGCGCCCCGTATTCAAGACCGTTGTCGGCTTTGGCGATCGGTTGGAAGACCAAACGGAACCGGTTGGTCATTTCCGTTGCGCGCAGACCGGAATCCTTATCCGAAGAGACAAAGGCGAATTCGCTGTACACATCGCCGCTGATCTTCAAGTCGAATTTCTGAGCGCTGGCGCTGCCGCACTCCAGGCTGGCCGCAATGGCCACGCCGGTCGCGATTTTTCCCCATGATGCATGTTTCATGGTTTACCATCTCCTTAATTTTTTGTGTTGGGACAGCGGCGACGATCCCAATCCAGGGAAATTGCCAAAATAATGTTTTGTTGCGGTGACTGATGCGCGCTTAGGACGAGTTTTGTTTGAGCAATACTTAGGAATGCAGGAATTTCATCCTGATCATTTCTGATTTCAGAGATCAATTTTTGTAATGATGATCAGACTGTTTGAGGTTTTCTCTCATCGTCTTGATCGCCCTGATACGGGGAGCAGGTCCCCCTGTCAACAAAACAAACCAACGGTTTATCAGTCGAACCGATCTTGGTGGGGATTCCGCCGACCGCCGTGGCGATCCATCGTCAATCCAGACTGTGGCGGGGTGGCACCAGTGATCGGACCATGATGCGTCGCCGCCGCCAAAGCCACAGGCCGCAAGCGGTGGACACCCCGGCACCAACCATGATCGGCCATGTCAATTCCGTGTGTTCGGCCACGAGTCCGGCGACGAGGGCACCCAAGGCCGGGCCGCCGCGATAGATCAGGCCATACAGGCTGAGAACCCGGCCGCGCACGTTGGGTTCGACCGAAAGCTGGATCAAGGTCTGGGTGCCAATGCTGCTCACCACCATCGCAGCGCCCGCCACAACCAGCGTGCAGAGCGCAACCACAAGGCGGTCCGCCAGCGCGAACAGAATGATGGAAATCCCCATCACCGTGGTTCCGGCAAAGACGAGGTCGATCAACCCCTCGGGCCTCGCCCGCCCGGCCATCCAGATCCCCCCCGCGACCGCACCGACACCAACCGCTGCGGTCATCATGGCCAACCCGGTTGCTCCCGCGTGGAACACGCGATCGGCAAAACCGGGCAGCAATTCAGCCACTGGGCGGGCGGCGATGCAGCCGACCATCAGCAAATGGAACAGCGGCCCCATCCCCGGATGGCGAGCGGCGTAGAGGATGCCTTCGCCGATTTCGGCCAGGATCCGGGGGGATCGCGGCAAGGAGGGTGGTTGTGGCGGCAACCGGAACCGCGCCAGGATGGCAAGATAGACGACAAAGCTGGTGGCGTTGATGGCAAAGGCTGGTGCCACATCGCTGACCACGATGATGATCCCGGCCAGGGCCGGCCCAAGGAAGCGGGCGATGTTGAACACGGTGGCGTTAATGGCCACCGCCGCAGCCATCGTGTCGCGGTCCACCAGACGGGAAATCAACGCCAGGCGCGCGGGTTGGTTCAAGGCGTTGAAGACACCGCCGATGGCGGTCAGCACAAACAGCGACACGGGGGTGATGCCATCGGCGACGGTCAGCAGGAACAGCGCAACGGATTGCACCAGCATCAACACCTGACTTGTCTTCAACAACCGCAAACGATCGAGCCGGTCGGCCAGAACCCCGCCGAAGGGGCCGACCAGAACCGTGGGGAACAGATCCGCAAAAGCGATGGCACCCAGCCACCCTTCGGATTGGGTCATCCGCCACATCAGCCAGCCCACGGCGATCCGTTGCACCCAGGTGCCGACCAGCGACACCCCGTTCCCCAGGGTGTAGAGGGCATAGTTCCGGTTCCGGAACGCGCGGCGCACCGGGTTGCTGGGCGGTGCCATCATGTCTCCTGCGGAGGGTGGCAGCGAGGGCGCGCTGGTCATGACAAAGCACGCCCCGCCCTGTGCGGCGGGGCGTGAAGGTCAGGAGGGAGCCGAGAAGAGCGCGATCAGATTTTGCGAATGCCCATCGCCAGAGTGTATTGGTCGTTTCTGGTGCGGTACCCGACGGTCTTGCGGGCGGCCAACTGCACGACCTCGTGATAGAGCGGCATGATGGCGCAGTCGTTGAACACCATCTCACTGGCTTCGGCGAGCAGACGGTTGCGGGTGTCGTCGTTCATGGTCTGGGTTGCGACCTGCAGCTTTTTGTCGAGGTCCGGGTTTGAGTAGCGCCCCCCGTTGCTGGAACCGTTCCCACGCTCCTTGTCGTATGTGGCGTTGAGCGCGATCAGCGGGTTGGAGGTTTCGCCGGTGTTCACCCCCCAGGACATGAGGTTGAGGGTGAACTCGTTGCTGTTGCTCTTGCCCGAATAGACCGACCAGGGCATCACCTCGACCTTGGTTTGCACGCCGATCCGGCTCAACATTTGGGCCACGGCCTGCACCACCTTGGCGTCGTTGATGTAACGGTCGTTGGGGCCATGGATCACCAGGCGGAAGCCGTTCGGGTAGCCCGCTTCGGCCAACAGCTTCTTTGCCCGTTCCGGGTCATAGGGAATGGGTTCCAGGGTGGCCGAGGTGCCGGGCGCGCCCTTTGGCAGATATTGCGTGGCCACCTCCGCGTTGCCGGACATGACCTGCGCCACGATGGCCTTGCGGTTGATTGCCAGACTCAGGGCCTGGCGGACCCGGAGATCCTTCATCGGGTTGCGGGGCAGCGGCTTGCCGTCCAGGTCGGTGGCGAAGGGCGTCACCTCGCGGGCGTGATCGAAGCCGAAATAGACGATGCGGCTCGACAGGCCGCGAATGATGTGGAACCGCTGGTCCTTGGCCACCCGCTCCACCGCTTCGAACGGAACCTCCTCGATGACATCGAGATCCCCCGACAACAGGCCGGCGGTGCGTGCGCCGTCGTCGCCGATCAGGCGGATCAGCACCTCTTTCCACTCCGGCTTTGGCCCCCAATAGCCCTCGTTGCGCGTCAGGATCAGATGGCTGCCCTGGCTGAACTCTTTCAGCAGATAGGGGCCGGTGCCGATCACGGCGCGCCCGGCGTTGTAGTTTGCGGTGGGGGCGTCCTTGTGCTGGGCGCTGATGATCCGGATGCGCCCCATCGCCACGGGCAGCAGGGGATCCGGGGCCTTGGTTTCGATGATGATCCGACCGGGATCCGGCGTGGTGATCGCCTTGATCGTCCGGGTGTAGGTCCGGTAGGAGGCCGGGCTTTGCAGGCTGTTGACGCGCTCCACCGACGCGATGACGTCCGCCGGGGTGAAGGGGGTGCCGTCTGAATAGGTCACGCCGGGGCGGAGGACGAACTCCCAATGCGTGTCATCCAGGGGGCGCCAGGAGGTTGCCAGACACGGGGTAGGGCGGGCGTTTTCGTCGTTGGTGACGAGCGCGTCGAACAGGTGCATGGCGATGGCGTTGTTCGGCGCGTTGCTTTGGAAATGCGGATCGAGCGTGGTCGGCGGTGTCGCCATGCCGATCCGCAACCGGTCGGTGTCCTGGGCAGCGGCCAGCCTTGGCCAGCCAAGCCCCGGCGCAACGGTCAACGCCCCCACCGCACCGGAAAACAGAGCGCGGCGCGTCAGGACCATCTTGTACATCCAAGCCTCCCAGCGGTTCAGGGTCTGCGAACGGGTGCCTCCCTGCCTGTGGGCTGGCCGTTCGTCGGGCGGTGGTTGTGCGCGTGTGCGGCTCAAGGCCCCGGCCTCATCGCGGTCGCAATCGCTTCCCCCGTCCTGTGGTGAGTGTGGGGAGGGCAGGGGCCTTCTGTCAACCAAGATGAACCATTGTTTCGTTAGACAAACCGATCGCGCGTCAATCTCAGAAGGAGCCGGGACGGACAACCGACGATGGCGGGCTTCCACCGATCACGGCGGTCAGCTCGCGTGCCGCTGCACAGACAAGATCAAGGGTGTGCTGGAGCCGCTCATTGTCCATCCGGGTGGCAGGGGC
Organism: Azospirillum griseum; assembly: GCF_003966125.1. Taxonomy (GTDB): domain Bacteria; phylum Pseudomonadota; class Alphaproteobacteria; order Azospirillales; family Azospirillaceae; genus Azospirillum; species Azospirillum griseum. The sequence continues at coordinate 41,200 of NZ_RXMA01000031.1, read as the reverse complement.
ACCAACGACCAGAACACCGACAATTCGGCTGCCTTGCCCAAAGATCGGAGCGGCGGCGGAAATCAGCGCGGCTTCCATTTCACCCCGACTCACGCCGTAACCATCGTGGCGGATCTGGCTCAAGATGGCCTTCAGCGCGCCCTCATCCACCATCGTGCCATCGGTGAAGCGTTTGCGAGGCAGCGAGAGGATGTGAGCCTGTTCCGCCTCGGGCATGTAGGCCAGCAGAATCTTGCCCGAACCGGCGTACAGTGGGGTGCGCGAGCCAACCGGTGTTTGAACGCGCAAATCGCGGTCTGGCACCCAGTTGGCCACACAGACCGACTCCTGCCCATCCAGAACGCGCAGCTGGACGGTTTCCTGCAAAGCTTTGCCGAGCCGGTCCAGAAAGGGTTTGGCGCTTTGCACCAGATCGATCTGCGCCGACGCCTTGGCCCCCAGCAGCAGGGCGGCGTAGCCCAGCCGGTAGGTGCGGTGAGGCTCGCTGCAACTGACCAGCCCCCGATCCTCCAGGGTCTTGAGCTGGCGGTAGACCCGCGCCTTGCCGGCCCCGAGCTTTCGCGACAGATCCGAAAGGCCCAAATCCGGGTTGTCGGCGACCAGCATCAACAGGGAAATGGCGTTGTCCAACGCCTGGACCGTGTAGGCCCCTTGTTTGCCGGTGTCATCCTCCGACTCCTCGACAGTCTTTGCCATGGCTGATCATTCACTCCGGGATTTGGTTCGTCTAATGAACCGATGGTTTTTTATGGTTGACAGTAAAACGGACTTCCGTCAAGAAGAGCAGACCTAGCATGGACCTATCAACAGGTCAGTGACCAGCGCATCAAACCGTTTGTTGAATCGTTGAGCAAACGCACCGCTGCGGTCGCCATGAGCATGACCACGGTCTTGCTCGCGGGCAACGACGCGGGGGACGCCGCCGGTTGGGGATTGCCCAACCGCGTGTCACCCGACTCTTGCACAATGTCCATTGACCGCCGAAAGGCCTTTCAGCCGAGCAGGAACACGATGGCCGAGAGTCCCTCCCGATCCGCAGACGCTCCGCCCGCAACCCGGGCGCGCAACACCTACAATTTCGGCAAGACCGCGATCTTTGCCTGCGCCGCCGACCCGCGCGCCCAATATTGCCTGTATGTGCCCCCGAGTGTCGCCGATGGGCGGCGCGTGGATCTGCTGGTCGCCATGCACGGCACCGGGCGCACCTCCTTCCTGGAGTTTCGTGACGGCTTTGCCGAGTTTGGGCGCTGGCACGACTGCGCCGTGTTGTGTCCGCTCTTTCCCATCGGGATGGGTGGAACCTCTGACCGCAGCGGCTACAAATATCTGGTGGACGGCGACATCCGCTATGACCGGCTGGTCCTGGCGATGGTGGCGGAGACAGCCGCCACATACGGTCAGGATTGGTCGCGCTTTGCCCTGTTCGGGTTTTCGGGGGGTGGACAATTCGCCCATCGCTTCGCGATCCTTCATCCGGATCGGCTGTGGGCCGTGTCGATTGGCGCGCCGGGATCGGTGACGATGCTGGATCCGACAAAAGACTGGTGGGTTGGGATAAGGGACATCGGGGATCGCTTCGGTGTTGCCTTCGACGCGGCGGCCCTGGCGCGACTTCCGGTTCAGATGCTGGTCGGTGACGCCGACCTGGAAACTTGGGAAATCACCCACACGCCTGGCGGTCTCCATTGGATGGAGGGGGCGAACGACGCCGGACGCACCCGGCCGGATCGTCTGGCTGCGCTGAAGCGCTCCTTCGCGCAAGCTGGGGTGACGGTGCGGTTCGATCGGCTTCCGGGCGTCGCGCACGATCGTTTGCGGTTCCTGGACCGTGTGAAGGATTTCCTGTCCGATGCGATCGCCCAAAAGCGTGGCCATGGCCACAGACAAGAGGATGATGTGAAACAATCGGAAGACCATGGCGGATCGGAGGAGCGGCGGCACGCCGGAGCCGGGCCGCGTGCGTCGGCGGAGGTGGCCCGATGATTGGCTGGTTTGTCCGCCGACTCCTTCAGTCGGTGTTCGTGATCGTCGCGATGACCGTCATCGTCTTTGTCGGCGTCAATGTGATCGGTGATCCGGTGGCGATCTTGATCGCGCCGGACGCCGACCAGGCCGAACGTTTGCAGGTGGTGCAAAGCCTGGGGTTGGACCGGCCGCTGTGGGAGCAGTACGGGCGTTTCCTCTATGGCGCGCTGCAAGGTGACTTTGGCAAGAGCTTCGTGTTTGGGCAACCCGCGCTCCAGATCATTTTGGAACGGATGCCGGCGACCCTGGAGCTTGCCTTCTGCGCCGTGTTCCTGGCGGTGGTGATCGGCATTCCGCTTGGGCTGTACGCTGGGTTGCGTCCGCGCTCCATTCTGGCCAAGACGGTGATGGCCGGGTCGATCTTCGGGTTTTCGCTGCCCAGCTTTTGGGTCGGGCTGTTGCTCATCATGGTGTTCGGTGTGCAACTGGGCTGGCTGCCGTCGAGCGGTCGCGGAATGACGCGGGAGTTTCTGGGCATTCACTGGTCCTTCCTGACCCTTGATGGCTTGACGCATCTCATCCTGCCCGCCTGCAATCTGGCCCTGTTCAAGGTGTCTTTGGTGATGCGGCTGGTCCGCGCCGGGGTGCGCGAGGTCCTGCCGCAGGAGTATGTCAAGTTCGCCCGCGCCAAGGGGCTGACCGAACGGCGGGTGATCTTCGTTCATGTGTTGAAAAACATCATGATTCCGGTGGTGACGGTCATCGGCCTGGAATTCGGATCCACCATCGCGTTTTCGGTGGTCACGGAATCGATCTTCGCGTGGCCAGGGATGGGCAAGCTGATCATCGACAGCATCAATCTGCTCGATCGGCCGATGATCGTCGCCTACCTGATCCTGATCGTCTTCCTGTTCGTCACCATCAATCTGGTGGTGGATCTCCTGTACACCGTGCTCGACCCCCGGGTTCAGCACAACGGCGAGGGTTGAGCCATGAACCTGTCCGCTCCAACCGCCGACCAACCTGCGGCACCGGTCCAAAGGCTGGCACCGGTCGAAACACCAACGCAGCGCGTCATCCGGGAGTTCTCGCGATCCTGGCTCGCCATGTTCGGACTGGTCGTTCTGAGTCTGGTTGTTCTGGCCGCGCTGGCGGCGTCGCTGATCGCGCCGCAAAATCCGTACGATCTGATGCAGCTCGACATTCTCGACAGCCGCTTGCCACCCGGCTCCTCCGCCGCCAGCGGCATGACCTATTGGCTGGGCACGGATGAGCAGGGGCGCGACATGCTGTCGGGCATCCTGTACGGCCTGCGGATTTCGTTGGGGGTCGGGGTGGCCTCGGCGGTGACGGCGGCGCTGGTGGGGGCGAGTTTGGGGCTGATCGCCGCCTACGCCGGTGGCCGGACCGAAACGGCGATCATGCGCCTCGTCGATTTGCAACTGTCCTTTCCGTCGATCCTGGTCGCTCTGATGATCCTGGCCTTTCTGGGCAAGGGCGTCACGAATGTGGTGCTGGCGCTCATCATCGTGGAATGGGCCGCCTACGCCCGCACCGCCCGAGGCACGGCGCTGGTCGAGCGGCGCAAGGAGTACATCGAGGCGGCGGAATGTCTGGCGATCCCGCGCTGGCGGATCCTGTTCCGCCATCTGCTGCCCAACTGCCTGCCGCCCCTGATCGTCATCGTCACCGTCCAGATCGCGCGGGCGATCGCGCTGGAGGCAACCCTGTCCTTCCTGGGGTTGGGCGTTCCGGTGACGGAACCGTCGCTCGGCATGCTGATCGCCAACGGCTATCAATACATGCTGTCCGGCAAATTCTGGATGAGCTTCTACCCCGGCGTGGCCCTGCTCATCACCATCGTCGCCATCAATCTGGTCGGCGACCATCTTCGCGATGTCCTGAATCCGAGGAGCCACTCGTGAGCGTTCTTCTCGACGTGCGTGGTCTCAAGACCACCTTTCCGGTCGGTGCCGGGCAGATCAAGGCGGTCAACGACGTGTCGTTCACCCTGGGACGCGGCGAGGTGCTGGGTCTGGTCGGTGAATCGGGTTCGGGCAAGTCCGTCACCGGTTTCTCGATCATGGGGCTGTTGGAACCGCCCGGCCGGATCACCGGTGGCCAAATCCTGTTCGACGGCACCGACCTGACCAAGCTGGGCCAGGAGGAGATGCGGCGATTGCGCGGACGGCGCATCGCCATGATCTTCCAGGACCCGATGATGACGCTGAATCCGGTGCTGCGGATCGACACCCAGATGATCGAGGCGGTCACGGCCCATCGTCCGGTGTCCAAGGCGGAGGCCCGCGCCCTGGCGCGCGACGCGCTGGGGCAGGTGGGCATCCCAAGCCCGGAGGAGCGGTTGAACGCCTACCCGCACCAATTCTCCGGCGGGATGCGTCAGCGCGTTGCCATCGCGATCGCGTTGCTGAACAAGCCGGACCTGATCGTGGCGGACGAGCCGACGACCGCGCTCGACGTCACCATCCAGGCGCAGATCCTGGCGGAGGTGCAGAAGCTGACGGCGGAGCAGGGAACGGCGCTGATCTGGATCACGCACGATCTGTCGGTGGTGTCGCGATTGGCCGACCGCATCGCGGTGATGTACGCCGGACGGATCGTTGAATACGGCGATGTGGCCGAGGTTATCGGGAAACCCCACCATCACTACACCGCCGGTCTGATCGGGTCCGTGCCCAGCCGCAACCGGCGGGGCAGCCGGTTGGCCCAAATTCCGGGCATGACGCCGTCGTTGCTGACCTTGCCGGACGGCTGCGCCTTCCGCACCCGTTGCGCGCGGGCGGACGGGGATTGCGCCGTGATGCCGGAGCTGACGGGGCAGGGCGCGCATTGGCACCGCTGTGTCCATCCCAACACGCAGGTGCTGGCATGAACGGGCTGATGACAAGCAGGATCGGGGGCGCAATGGAGCCGGTGAAGCAGGGCGGGACGGATGTCATGTCCGACTGGGCAGGGCCGCCCGCGCCCATTGTCGAGGTGCAGGGGGTGTCGCGCCGTTTCGGGCGCAAGTTGGATTGGGTGGACCGGGGTCTGGTGTCGGTCGGGCTGGCCAAGCCGCCGTCCGTGGTGCGCGCCGTGGACGAGGTCGATCTTGTCATCCGCAAGGGCGAGGTGGTTGGTCTGGTCGGGGAATCGGGCTGCGGGAAATCGACCCTGGGCCGCATGGTGGCGGGCATCCTGCCGCCCACGGCTGGCAAGCTCTATTGGAACGGGCGCGACGTTGACACCCTGTCGGACGACGAACGGCGCACCGGCAAGCTGCGCACGCAGATGGTGTTCCAGAACCCGTTCGCGTCGATCAACCCCCGCTTGCCCGTAGCGGAAATCGTGGGCGAAGCGCCGCGAATCCACGGCATCGTCCGGGGGGACCGCGCGGCGCAGGCCGCCTATGTCGACGAACAGCTGTTGCGGGCGGGCCTCGATCCTTCCTTGAAGGGGCGCTACGCTCATCAGTTTTCCGGCGGGCAACGCCAACGCATCGGCATTGCCCGCGCGCTGGCGGTGCAACCCGACATGCTGGTGTGCGACGAAGCCGTCGCCGCGCTCGACGTGTCGATCCAGGCGCAGATCCTGAACCTGTTCATGGACCTGCGCGAACAGTTGAACCTGACCTATCTTTTCATCAGCCACGATCTGGGCGTGGTCGAGCATCTCTCCGACCGGGTTGCGATCATGTATCTCGGTCGCATCATCGAAGAAGCCCCGACGGAGGAGGTGTTCGCCCGCCCCAACCACCCCTACACCCAGGCCTTGTTGGCGGAGGTTCCCCGGATCGAGCTGACGCGGCGGTCCTTCTCGTCCATCAAGGGGGAACTGCCGTCGCCCTTGAACCCGCCCTCCGGTTGCCATTTCCACCCGCGCTGCCCGCACGCGGTCGCCCGCTGCACGGTGGAGCGGCCAAGGCTGAAAAGCGTTGCTCCTGGCCACACATCGGCCTGCCATCTGAACGACGTTGGTTGACCGTCGGGTCCGCAAAGGAGGTCATGATGCGCACACACGCCATGGACAGGACAAACGCGGCGGCGGCGAGCGGCCCGCCGCTGGCGGCGGTGTCCGGCGAGCGGATGATGGAGCTGCTGGGCCGGATGGCGCGCTGGACCAAGGTCGGCGGCACGGAAACGGAGCGTGAATGCTTCCGCGCCCTCAAGGATCACCTCGACGCGATGGGCGTTCCCGCCAGCTTGATCCACCACGACGCCTACATCAGCGTGCCGCTGTCGGCGCATCTGACCTGTGGGGGGGAGCGGTTCGCGGCGATCACCCATTCGATGGCGCGTTCCTCCGGGCCGGAGGGTTGCACCGGTGATCTGGTTGATCTCGGCAACGGTTCCGCCGCCGACTTTGCGCAGGCCGATCTGGCCGGGCGGGTGGTGCTGGTCGATGGCATCGCCGATCCGGGGGTGGCGCTGCGGGCCAGCCAGGCGGGGGCGGTCGGGGTCGTTCATGTCAGCCCCCACGGCCTGTGTCACGAGATGTGCGTGTCCCCGGTGTGGGGCAGCCCGTCGGCAACGACGATCGACGATCTGCCGACGGTGGTGGTCGTGACGGTGGCGGACGCGGTTGGGGCCGGGTTGCGCCGCCATCTGGCCGAAGGGCGCTGCACCGTCACGCTGCACGCGACGGTCGACACCGGTTGGCGCAAAACCCCGCTGCTGGTCGCCGATCTGCCGCCCACCGCCGGACCGGGGTCGCCGGATGGGGCCTTTGTGCTGGTCTCCTGCCATGTGGACACGTGGTTTGAAGGGGTGATGGACAATGGAACCGCCAACGTCGCGATGATCGAGGTGGTGCGGATCCTGGCCAGTGTGCGTGACCGGTGGCGGCGTGGCTTGCGGTTGTGCCTGTGGTCCGGTCACTCCCAGGGGCGCTATTCCGGCTCGGCCTGGTACGCCGATCAGAATTGGTTGGAGTTGGAGGCCCGCTGCGTCGCCCATGTCAATCTCGACAGTCCGGGGGCGGTTGGCGCGCTGAACCTCACCCGCACCGGGTCGGCGGGGGCGCTGTTCGATCTGGCGGCGGACGCGATCCGGGAGGAGACCGGGCAAACCCTGCTCGGGCGGCGCAAGGCCCGCTCCGCCGACGATTCCTTTCCCGGTCTGGGCATTCCATCCGTGTTCGGCAGCCTCAGCATGCAGGAACCCGGCGCGCTGAAGCTGCGCAACGAATTGGGATGGTGGTGGCACACCGAGCACGACCGCATCGACAAGATCGACCCGGTTCATCTGGTGCGCGACGCCCGTGTCGTCCTGCGCGTCGTCTGGGGATTGCTGTGTTGCGATCCGTTGCCGCTCGATTACCGGCGGCAGGTTGCCGATCTGGCGCAGGAGCTGGAATCCCTGTCCGACCGGCTGTCCTCGCGCTTCGATCTCCAGGATGCGGACGCCATGCTGCGGCGACTGCGTCAGCGCTTGGACCAACTGCACGCCGCCTCCGGGGGCGGAATCGATTCCGACACCATCAACCGTGGCATCGTGGCGGTCTGCCGCGCCTTGGTTCCGCTGGATTACACAACGGGCAACCGCTTTGCCCATGATCCGGCGCTGCCCTTGCCCGCGTGGCCGGTGCTGGAGCCGATCCGCAAGCTCGCCGCAACCCAGCCCAGGACCGACGCGGAGCGGTTCGCCAAGGTCGACGCCGTCCGATCCCGCAACCGGCTGGTGCACGGCCTGCGGCAAGCGGTTCTCGCCGTGGACGCGGCGCTTGGTGGGGCCGGAGAACGGTTCGGAGATTGACCCGCCCGAAGTCGGCGGCGTTTGAAACATTGAAGCATACGGCGGGGCCAACCCGAACACGGTTGGGGCCGCCCATGGAGACGTCATGCCCACCACACACACTCTGTTTGATTCCGTGTGCACGCCGGACGGCGCGGCTTCTTTCGATCGGTTTGCGGGTTTGCCCTCGCCGGAATGGCTGAGCGACACGATGCGGCGGTACCCGAATGTGATGATCCGCACGCGCGACGGCGTCCATCTGGCGACCGACATTTACGTTCCGGCCCACGGGGCGGGGCCATTTCCTGTGGTCCTGGAGCGCACACCCTACGGCAAACGCAAACCGTCCCGCTCCGAATTGAGCGTCGGCTCAGATGTGCCCTGCTCGCGCGAGGCGCTGGCGCACGCGTTCTGCGCGGCGGGATACATCATGGTGTACCAGGATTGCCGGGGGCGGCATGACTCGGAAGGGCGCTTCACCAAATATGTGGCGGAAGGGCCGGACGGCTACGACACCATCGCGTGGATCAACGACCAACCCTGGTGTTCGGGAAAGATTGGAACCATCGGCCTCTCCTACGCCGCGCACACGCAATTGGCCGCCGCCTGCCTGTCGCCGCCGGGGTTGGCTGGGATGATCCTCGATTCCGGCGGGTTCTCCAACGCGCACCGCTGCGGCATCCGCCAGGGTGGAGCCTTTGAACTCAAGCAGGCGACCTGGGCCTGGAACTATGCCCAGGACGGGCGCACCGACGACGACGACCGGGTGCGCGACGCGTTGGCGGCGGAGGACGTCAAGCTGTGGTTCAAGCGCATGCCCTGGTCAACCGGCAACTCGCCGCTGCGCTGGGATCCTGATTACGAGCGCTATCTGCTCGATCAATGGCAGCACGGTGTGTTTGACGAGTATTGGAAGAAGGTCGGTCTGTACGCCGCCGGTTATTACCACGACATCCCCGACATTCCGGTCGTGCTGATGTCGAGCTGGTACGATGTCTATGTGCCGTCAACCTTTGAAAATTACACCGGGTTGCGTGGCCGGTCGCACGAGCCGAGGGTGATCATGGGGCCGTGGACCCACGGCAACCGGACCAAGACCGTGTTCGGCGATGTCGACTTTGGCCCGCAGGCGACGTTTGACGGCAATGTGGCGGACAGTTGGACCGTCTTCCGCATTGCCTGTTTCGACCAGTGGCTGAAGGGTGAAGCGCCCGCGCGGGACGAACAGCCGGTGCGCCTCTTCCTGATGGGGGGCGGTTCCGGGCGGCAGACACCGCAAGGCCATCTGGACCATGGCGGCTGTTGGGTCGAGGCCCCGGAATGGCCGCTTCCGGCGGCGCGGACGACCGAATTCTACCTGCACCGGTCCGGGGCGCTGTCCACCGATCGACCGACCGAAACGGACGCCTGTCTGACCTATGATTTCGATCCGCGCGCCCCGGTGCCGACCATTGGCGGGGCGTTGACCAGCGGGCGTCCGGTTTTTGAGGGCGGGGCGCACGACCAGCGCGAAGACGCGCGGTTTTTCGGTTGCACGACGCCGGGGCTGCCGTTGTCGTCGCGCCAGGACGTGCTGATGTTCGAAACCGATCCGCTGACCGAGGCGGTGGCGGTGGTCGGGCCGATCGTGGTGGAATTGTGGGTGTCCTCCGACGCGCCGGACACCGATTTCACCGCCAAACTGATCGACGTCCATCCGCCATCCGACGATTACCCGACCGGTTTTGCGATGAATCTCAGCGACGGAATCCTTCGGTGCCGCTACCGCGACTCCTGGGAAACGCCCAGCCTGATGGAGCCGGGCGTGATCGTGCCCATCCGTGTGGAGCTGTTCGCCACCGCCAATCTGTTCAAGGCGGGACACCGCATTCGGCTGGACATCTCCTCCTCCAACTTTCCGAAATTCGATGTCAACCCGAACACCGGTGCACCGGAAGGGGTGGGCGGGGCGTTCAACGTGGCGCGCAACACGGTCCATCTGTCCGGCACACACAGTTCCAAACTCGTCCTGCCGCTGGTCGCGCCATCGGCGTTGACACCGGTCCTGTAAGGGAGGCTGCCAATCATGACCGTTGCCGAACAGATCGCGGCCTGGGCGGTGGGGGCCGCGTCCTTCAGCCCGCTGGCGGTTGCACGCGCCCGCGCGGCCATCACCGACACCTTTGGCTGCATCATCGCCGGGCGTGACGATCCGGCGACGCGCGCCGTGGCTCAGGCTTGCGCGATGACGGGCCAGCAGACCGGCGGTCCGGGTTGTGCGACCGTGTCGGGTCAGCGGGTGGGCGCGGGGATTGCCGCGCTGGTGAATGGAACGGCGGCGCACGCGCTGGATTTCGACGACAATTTCCACGGGGCCACGACCCACGCCTCGGCGGTGTTGGTCCCGGCTCTGCTGGCGGCCGCTCAGGCCCATGGCCGCAGCGGGGCGGAGGTGGTGGCGGCCTACATCATCGGTCTGGAGGCGCAGGCCTGGGTTGGTCGAGGGGTCAATCCATCCCACTACACCGCCGGATGGCATTCAACCTCCACGGTTGGCTGCATCGGCGCGGCGGCGGCCGTCGCCCGTCTGATCGGCTTGGATCAACCGTCCATCGCGGCGGCTATGACCATCGCCGTCAGCCTGTGCGGTGGGCCAAAGGGGCAGTTCGGCACGCCGGTCAAGCCGCTCCACGCCGGTTTGGCGGCGCGGAACGCCGTTGAGGCGGCATCGCTGGCCGCTGCCGGGATGGCGGGGCGTGCGGACATTCTGGAAGCGCCCGACGGTTTCCTTGGCCTGTGCGGTGGCGCACACCCGCGCGGATGGCCGGTTCCCGAAGGTGGGCCTGAAGATGGCGCACTCGCCATTGAGACCATCGGGCTGACGGCCAAACGGCACCCTTGCTGCGGTGCCACGCACCGGGCCATCGACGCTGTGCTTGACCTGCGCCGTCACCATGGGTTTGCGGCGGAGGATGTGGCGGCGATCCGCGTGCAGGTGACGCAGGCCCACGCCAACAACCTGTCATACGCTCGCCCGGTCAACGAGATGCAGGCGCGTTTTTCCATGCCCTACGCTCTGGCGTTGGCGCTTCGGCAGGACACGCTGCGGCTGACCGATTTCACGCAAACGGCGGTTGATCGCGCCGAGTTGCGTGCTTTGCTGCCGCTGACCGAGCTGTCGGTTTATGATCCGGCGGAAGAACGATCGGCCAGCGGGCGCTTGCCCCACCGCATCACGCTGGTGCTGAACAACGGCGGTCATTTTCTTGACATCCGTCAGACTGCGCGCGGTGACGCCAGCCTGCCGTTCAGCGATGTGGAGCGCTGGCGGAAATTCGCCGACTGCGCTGATTTCGGTGGTGTCTTGCCAGGACAGGCCGAGGCGCTGTTCGCGTGGCTGGAGGCGTTTGCCAACCACGACCGGCAGTCCATGGCCGACTTTGCCTTTCCAGGGCGCGCAGCCACAGCATAGACACCACCACACCAACCGTTTTGCACCAACGTCACCCCATGATTTTCCATGATCCATCAGGTTGGCGACAAGCCGTGCCATGGGCCTGTTCGGTGCGCCCGCCGACCACGATGGTCTGCTGAAACTCTCGGCAATAGGCCCCGCCATCGGCGTAGCCGTCGCGGATCGGCACGATGGTCCCCTGATTGCCCGATTGGGGGTTGTTCCAACGAATGGGCTGTCCGATGGGGGCGCTGTACGCGCGGGTTGCCGCCTGTTCGGCGTAAGTCTGATCGGCCTTGTCCAGGGAGGAACCGATCTCGCGCCCGACGAAGGCCCCCAACAACGTGCCGACCCCCACCGCCACCAGCTTGCCCGAACCGCCCCCGAAACGTGAGCCGATCAGACCGCCGGCCACCGCACCGCCAACGGTTCCAAGCCCCTCCTTTGATCCCATGGAACCGGTCTGGCAGCCGACCAGCGTCGTGGACAGCAGAAGCACCGCGACGGCGGCAAAACGGACCGGACGGGTATGAACACGCATGATTGTGATCTCTTTCTTTGCCAAAAGGCTTCCTGCGATCATAGCGCAAACGGAACCGCTTGTGCAGCCCTCCTTCCCTCTGCCGTTGCGCATGGCCCATCGACGAGACCGTTCGGAGCATCGCCAGCGCTAAGGGGCTGAACAAACCGGACCGGGAACTTCCTCCACGCCAACCGGCGGCGCGCACGGCAGCGAAGGCGCGTCAAGGATCCCGTCCAGGTCACTGCGCCTTTGCGCTGCCCGGTCATCGACCGTGTCAGAGCGGATCGCGTTAAGTCAGAATTGATTTAGAGCAGATCGTGTTAAATCGGAATCGATTTCACGCGTGAATCTGCTCGATCAATGAAAGCTTAGAGCGCCGTGCAGAGCCACATTTCAGGCCCGGCGCTCCAAACCGTGCTCATAGCGGCCTGGTTCACGAACAATGGCCAACGACAATCCCGGCGTGGCTCAGCGCATGGTCGAGCGCCTGTGACAGGTCGGCCAGCAGATCGGCGGGTGTTTCCAGCCCGATGGACAGGCGGACCAGACCGTCGGAAATGCCGTACATCGCGCGTTCTTCCGGGCTGTAGGTGGAGTGGGTCATGCTGGCCGGGTGCTGGACCAGCGTTTCGGCATCGCCCAGGCTGACCGCGCGGGTGACAAGCCGCAGCGCGTCCATGAAGCGCAAACCGCCGCTGTAGCCGTCGTGCAGCTCAAAAGCGATCATCCCACCGAAATCGCTCATCTGCCGCTTGGCCACGGCGTGCTGCGGGTGGCTGGGCAGGCCGGGGAAATGGACGGTCTTGACCGCCGGGTGCGCGGCGATGAGGTCCGCCGCCAGACGGGCGGTGGCGCAATGACGCTCCATGCGCAGTTCCAGCGTCTTCAGCCCGCGCAAAATCAGGTTGGCGTCCGCCGCCGACAGCACGGCCCCGGTCATGTCCTTCAGCCCGACCATGCGGATGCGGCCCAGCAGCTCCACCCCACCGATCACCGCGCCCGCCGTCAGATCGCCATGGCCGCCCAGATATTTGGTGGCGGAATGCACGACCAGATCGGCCCCCAGCTCCAACGGCCGTTGCAGCAGCGGCGTGCAATAGGTGTTGTCGACCATCACCAGCGCGCCAACCCGGTGGGCGGCGACCGACACGGCGGCGATGTCCACCACCCGCATGTTCGGGTTGGCCGGGCTTTCGAAATAGACCACGCGGGTCTTGGCGGACAGCGCGGCGTCGAGCGCGGCACCGTCGGTCAGATCGACGTGGGTGACGGTCACGCCGAAGCGGGCCAGCCCATGGCGCAGAAAGGAGAAGGTGCAGCCGTACAGCGTCTTGTCGACGATCACCTCGTCGCCCGGTTGGACCAGCGTCCACAGGGCCGAGGTGATCGCCCCCATGCCGGAGGAGGTGACGAGCGCGGCCTCGCCCCCTTCCAGCACCGCCAGCCGGTTTTCCAGCAAATTCAGCGTCGGGTTGCCAAGGCGGGTGTAGATGTAGCCCTTGCCCTCTCCGGCGAAGCGCTGGCCACCGGTGGCGGCGTCGGGGAAGGCGAAGGTCGAGGTCATGTAGACCGGCGGGACCAGCGCGCCGTTGTGCTCCATCGGGTCATAGCCGTGATGGATGGCGCGGGTGGCGAAACCGGACTTCGGCGACGACGGCATGGGGCAACCTCGTGGTTCGGGGGCTGTGTTGCCCGTGTCATCGCAAGGGACAGGCCAATCATTATAAATCAACAGCTTGCATGAAATCATCCGTGAGTCTTGTAAGGAATTTCTTACACCCTTTGCCGGGCATCCACACCAACCCCGCTTTTCACAAGGAGGACGCGGGTGTAAGATTTTTCTGACACTGTAAGGAATTTCTGACGATGATGCTCGACATCCGTGGCGAAAACCGTGTGGGCATCACCAGCGACATTCTGGCGGTCATCGCCCGCGCCGGTTTCGACCTGCGGCGGCTGGAGGTGGAGACTGGCCATGTCTATGCCCATGTGCCGGGCCTGCGCGCGGCGGACTTGCCGGGCCTGCGCATGGGGTTGGAGTGGATCCCTGGCGTGCAGGCGGTGGCGGTGATCGACGCGCTGCCCGGCGACCGGCGGCGGGAGGCGCTGGAAACGCTGGTGGCGTCCTTCCCCGACCCGCTGCTCGTGGTGGCCGCCGACGGCGGCATCACGGCGGCCAACGCGGCGGCCCAGGCGATCCTTGGCCCGACGGCGGCGCTTCCCGCCGCCATCGCGTCCCGTTTGCGCGGCAAAGGCGGCAACAATGGTGGCGGCAGCGGCGACGGCACGCTGACCCTGACCGTCAACGGTCGGGCCTATCTGGTGGAGATGATGGCGACCGGGGCAATCGGCGGGACGGCCAAGGGCGACGGCGGCCCGGGCTGGCTGGTCATCTTCCGCGCCTCCCAACGCATCGGTCGGGAATTGGCGTTGGTCGGGCCGGGGGAAAGCGGCACGCTGGACCGCATCGTCGGGGACTCATCACTGATCGCCCAGGTCAAGGACCGCATCCGCCGCTTTGCCGAGGTGGACGCCCCGGTGTTGATCGGCGGCGAGACCGGGGTGGGCAAGGAGCTGGTGGCGCGCGCCATCCACGGGGCGGGGCCACGCCGCAGCGCCCCCTTTCTGGCGTTGAACTGCGCGGCGCTGCCGGAAAATCTGGTGGAAAGCGAGCTGTTCGGCTACGCCCCCGGTGCCTTCAGCGGGGCGACGCGCGACGGCAAGCTCGGGCTGCTGGAACTGGCCGACGGCGGCGTGCTGTTCCTCGACGAAATCGGCGAAATGTCGCCCTATGTCCAATCCAAGCTGTTGCGGTTCCTGGAGGATGGAGCGTTTCGCCGGGTCGGTGGCAAGCAGGAGCGGCGGGTGTCGGTGCGCATCCTGTCCGCCACCCATCGCGATCTGGCCCGCCTGTGCGGCGATGGCCGCTTCCGTGAGGATCTGCTCTACCGCCTGTCGGTGTTGCGGGTCGATGTTCCGGCCTTGCGCGAACGGCGGCAGGACATTCCCCGCCTGATCGACCGCTTCCTCAGCGGGGCGGCGGCGCAGATCGGTCGCCCAACGCCGCGCCTGACGGCGGACGCGCTGGAGCGGCTGACCAGCCACCCCTGGCCCGGCAACGTCCGGCAATTGCAGAATGTGGTGTTCCGCACCCTGACGCTGGCCGACGGCCCGGTGATCGGGCTGGAGCATCTGGATTTGAGCCGGGACGGCGGAGGCGATCCCAAAAGCGCGGGCGAGGACGACGTGTTGCCGCCGGATTGGCACACGGCGCAGCGCCGGTTCGAAGCCGACCTGCTGCGCCGCCTGTGGCCGCTCTACCCGTCCAGCCGCAAGCTGGCCGCCCGGCTGGGGGTGTCACACACCACCATCGCGCAAAAGCTGAAGGCGGCCGGGATCACACCGTAAACCACAGGCCATCAATCGCGCCGGTGTCAGTGCTCCTCGTCAAACACCACCTCGCCGTTGACGGCGTAGAGATAGCAATCCTCCTTCTGGCTGCGGGACTGGCATTGCTCCAGCGCCGCGTCGCGGGCCGTCTCCTCCGTGTCCTTCCCCCACACCGCCGCCCAGATGCCGCTGGCGGTCAGGGCGATCGCCTTGTTGGTGGGGTTGCGGGCGTAGTTGGCCATGGCAACCTCGCGCGTGCGGTCGGAAACGAAAGGAACCAGAGCCGGATCGAACCGCCCGCTGCCAGGAATATCGACTGGGGTCGCCTTGAATCCGGCCTTCCCCTCGAACACCACCGCATCGTCCACCGCGTAGAGGGCGCAGGGTTCCTCCGCGTTGAACTGGCAATATTGCAGCGCGCTGCGCTTCACATCCTCCGCGCTGCGGGTGCCGGTGCGGTTGGTGAAGTAGGCGTAATTGCCCTGTTGGGAAATGGCCAGCGCCTTGGGGCTGGGCCATTCGGCGTAGCGGCTCAGCGTCTCCCGCGCCTTGCTGGACACATAGGGAATGGCCGACGCGTCGAGCGGTCGCGCCGGGCCACCCGGAAGGGGGGCAACCGGCGGCGGGGCAGGGGGGGCGGCCAACCCCGCCGTCTGGGTCTTGGTGCCGGATGGCCCCGGCGGGCTGGCGGGCGTGGACAGGTCGACCGTGGGAGCGGGAGCCGCAGGAGTCGGCGCGGGGACCGCTGGGGGCGGGCTGGGGGCGACGGGGGAGGGAGCGGGGGGATTGGTTGGAATCATCGGCACGGTTGCCACCCGCGCGGCGGCCGGGTTGCCGCCCAGCTCCGTGATCCTGGCCTCGGCGATGGCGGCGAAGGTGCCTTGCGGGAACTGGCGCAGATAGGCTTCGAACAGGCGGGGGTTGCTGCTGGTCTTCACGCTGTCCCAGAAGGCCATCTCCTTGTCCGCCGTCGGCGGGACGGAGGCAGGAGTGGAAGCGGTGACGACCGTGGTCGGCCCCAGGAAATAGAAGCGCCCCTCGATGGGCGAAGCCGACACCCAGGGCTGTTGTGCCCCGCCGGTGTTGCGCTTCACCGTCACGCCGACATCGTTGAACACGTCGAACACAGTGTCGCCCGGCTTGGACACCGCCTTGGCCAACGCGTCGGTGTAGGGGCTGTTGGCCCCCTCGCCGTCGGCGGCCACCGCCCCCGGCTGGGTGGCGTAGGCGATGATGGTTCCCGCCGGGGCCTGCATCTGCGCCAGACCGGCCCCGACCGAGCGCAGGCCGCGCCCGCCAAACGGGTTGTTGCGGCAGGCGTCGAGGATGATGATGTTCAACCGGCTTTCGGCGATCGTCATCTCTTCCAGCACGACGTTGACGTCGATCAGCTCATAGCGGACGTCGGCCTCCTTGGTCAGGTTGGCCGAGGTCGGCAGCAGATAGTTGCTGCCGCGCACCTGCACGCCATGCCCGGCGTAATAGAACAGCCCGACATCGGCCCCGGCCAGCCGGGTGCCGAATTTGCGGATCGCCTGCTCGGTCCCCGCCTTGTCCAGATCCAGTTGCGCGCCGCCGCCGATCAGCTCGAATCCGGCCTTGGTCAGCGACTCCGCAATCACCCGCGCGTCGTTGACCGGGTTGGTCAAGGGCGGGGCGTGCTGATAGGCGCTGTTGCCCAGGATGAGGGCGACGCGCCGCCCCTCCGCCCAGACTGGTGACAGGCCGATCACCAGCAGCGGCAGCACCAGCGCCGCAACCTGTTTCCATCTCCGCACGGCCGCATCACCCCTGGATCAAACGGTTTCGGCGGCATTCTGCCAAATTCCAATGGCCCATGGCTGGAGAAAATGACAGCCCGGCGTATGCGGGCGGCGGATTCTCCAACCGGATTATCCGCCGCCGCAACCAGACCATCGGCAACGCGGTCCGCGAACCGGGAGGGTCGTCTTACGCCGCCACCGCCCCCGGCGGGGACGCTGCCCGCAGCAGCATGCCGAACAGGTCGCGCGGCTCATCCGGGTCGGCCAGCATGTCCAGTTCCTGGTACAGGCCGGTTCCCTGAAGCTGGTCGCGGACGTAGCGCAGGGCGGAGAAATCCTCCGTCGCGAAGCCGACCGAATCGAACAGGGTGATCTGGCGGGCGTCGCGCCGCCCCACCGCAGCACCGGTCAGCACCTGCCACAGCTCCGTCACCGGGTAGTCGGCGGGCAATTGCTGGATTTCGCCCTCGATCCGGGTCTGCGGCGGGTATTCGACGAAGATGTCCGAGCGCAGCAGGATGTCGCGGTGCAACTCCGTCTTGCCGGGGCAATCGCCGCCGACCGCGTTGATGTGGACCCCGGCCCCGACCATGTTGTCGGTCAGGATGGTGGCGTATTGTTTGTCCGCCGTCACCGTGGTGATGATGTGCGCGCCCTCGACCGCCTCCTGCGCGCTGTGGCACGTGGTGATGGCAAAGCCCAACCCGGCGAGGTTGCGGGCGCATTTGGCGGTGGCGTCGGGGTCGATGTCGTACAGGCGCAGCTCGCGAATCCCCAACAGCGCCTTGAAGGCCAGCGCCTGGAATTCCGATTGCGCGCCGTTGCCGATGATCGCCATGCAGGAGGCCCCGCGCGGGGCCAGCGCCTTGGCCGCCACCGCCGAGGTCGCCGCCGTGCGCAGCGCCGTCAGAATGGTCATCTCGGTCATCAGCACCGGATAGCCGGTGGCGACGTCCGACAGCACACCAAAGGCGGTGACGGTCTGGCGTCCTTCGCGCGTGTTCTTCGGGTGGCCGTTGACGTATTTGAAGCCGTAGTTGCGGTTGTCGCTGGTCGGCATCAGCTCAATCACCCCGTCGGCGCTGTGGGAGGCGACTCGCGGGGTCTTGTCGAACACCGGCCAGCGGCGGAAATCCTCCTCAATGTAGGCCGCGAGATCCGACAGGAACCGTTCGACCCCGATCTTCAGAACCAGCTTCATCATGTGATCGACGCTGACGAAGGGGACGATGTTCAGGTTGGGAATCATGGCTCACAGGCTCCGCGTGGGGTGGTCCAGGATGCGGCGGCCCAGCAGGCTCGCCACGAGATCGACCAGCGCATGGGCGCTCTTGCCCCGCTCGTCGAGGATCGGATTCAGTTCGACAATGTCCAGCGAGCCGACGACTCCCGCGTCGTGCAGCATCTCCATGATGAGGTGCGCCTCGCGGTAGGTCGCTCCACCCGGCACGGCGGTGCCGACGGCGGGGGCGAAGGAGGGGTCGAGGAAATCGATGTCGAGGCTGACATGCAGGTGCCCGCCCACCGCCTGGACCTTTTCGATGATCCGGCGCATCAGCGCGGCCACGCCATACTCGTCGATCAACCGCATGTCGGCAACGTCAACACCGCGCGCCCGCAGCAACACCCGTTCGCCCTGGTCCAGCGAGCGGATGCCGAACAGATGCACCCGTGTCGGATCGACCGGTGTGCGGTAGGCGTCGGGCACGATGCCGTCAAACCCCTCCTCCCCGCACAGGAAGGCGGCGGGCATGCCATGGATGTTGCCCGAGGGCGAGGTGCTGGGCGTGTTGAAATCCCCATGCGCGTCAAGCCACAGCACGAACAGCGGACGGCCCTGTTCGGCGCAATGGCGGGCGACGCCGGACACCGACCCGATGGACAGGCTGTGATCGCCGCCCAGAAAGATCGGAAAGGCCCCGTCGCGCATCATGCCATAGGAGCGTTCGGCCAGCGCGTGGCACCAGCCGGCGATCTGGGCGCGGCGGTCCTTGGGATCGGCGTCGGCGGGCAGCGGCTTGGGCGTCACATCGCCCAGATCGCGCACGGAGAACCCCAGCTCCTCCAGCGTGTCGACCAGACCAACCAGACGCAGGGCTGCCGGCCCCATCGAGGCCCCTTTCTGCCCGGCGCCGACATCAACCGGCACGCCCAGAAGCTGGATCGGGGGGGGCAGGCTGCTGTCCGTCATGGTCCGGGTCCTTATCGGTGGTGCGCCGCCGCTGCGGGCGCTTGGTTCGTCTGCCCCACAGTATCGCGGTCGGAAGAGGCGATAAAAAGCCGGGAAACTGATAAAAACGCGCATGCGTTTTGACAGTCTGATAAGCATCATGTACCAAAATGGCATGGATGACCTTGATCACCGCCTGCTGTCCCTGCTGCGCGCCGACTCCCGCCGCTCCGTCGCCAGTCTGGCTGACGAGCTGGACGTGTCGCGCGCCACCGTGCGCGCCCGCATCGACCGGCTGGTCGAGGATCATGTGATTCTGGGCTTCACCGTCACCGTCCGGTCGGGCGCGCAGGGGCAGGCGTTGCGCGCCATCACCATGATCGAGGTGGAAGGCCGCGCGGCGGAAAGCGTGGTTGCCCGGCTGAACGGCTTTCCGGAGGTGCGGACGCTCTACACCACCAACGGGCGCTGGGACATCATCGCGGAGATCGAAACCGACACGCTGGAAGGCTTCGACAACACCCTGCGCCGGATGCGGCTGATCCCCGGCATCGCCTCCACCGAAACCAGCATCCTGCTGTCCGCCCGCAAATCCACCGTCGGATAACGGCAAACCCCACCGGTGACGGCGCACCGGTGGGGTTTCTGGGAGCGGTTGATCGTGGCGGCCCGAGTGGCGTCGCGCCGGTCAGGCGCTGCGCACCGTGGCGATGAAGGCGGTCACTTCGCGGCGCAGGCGATCGGCTTCGGTCGCCAGGGATTCCGACGTGGTGCGCACCTCGCTGGCGGCTGTGCCGGTCTGGCGCACCGCGTTGGACACACCGACGATGTTGGACGACACTTCGCCGGTCCCATGCGCGGCCTGGCTGACGTTGACGGCGATGTCGCGGGTGGCGGCCCCCTGCTCCTCGATGGCGGCGGCGATGGCGGCGGCGATTTCGTTCATCCGCCCGATGGTCTGGCCGATGTTGCCGATCGCGGTGCGGGCACCGCCGGTGGCCGATTGGATTTCCTGCACCTTGGTTTGGATCTCGTCGGTGGCGCGCGAGGTTTGCGTGGCCAGCGCCTTCACCTCGCTGGCGACGACGGCGAAGCCCTTGCCCGCTTCCCCGGCCCTTGCGGCCTCGATGGTGGCGTTCAGGGCCAGCAGGTTGGTTTGCGCGGCGATGCCGCTGATGAGATCCACCACCTGGCCGATCTGTTCGGCGGCCACAACCAGCCCCTGGATGGTGCTGTTGGCGCGTTCGGCGTCGCCAACCGCCTGTTGGGCGATGCGGGTGGAGGATTCGACCTGATGGCCGATTTCGCTGATCGACGCCGACAGCTCTTCGGTGGCCGACGCGACCGTCTGCACGTTGACCGACGCCTGTTCCGACGCCGCCGCAACGATGGTCGACCGCTCGCTGGCCTGGGTGGCGGTGGTGGACAGGGCGGTGGCGGCGCGCTGCATCCCGGTGGCGGCGGTCGCCACCGTTTCGACGATGCCCTGGACCGCCCCCTCGAAATTGTCGGCCAAGCGCAGCATCGCCTGTTTGCGGTCGGCGCTTGCGCGCTGTTCGGCGGCGGCCTGCTCCGCTTCCAAACGCTTCATCTCCTGCGCGTTGGTCTTGAAGATTGCCAGGGCGTTGGCCAGTTCGCCGATTTCGTCGCGGCGGTCCGTGCCGGTGACGTCGATGGTCAGGTCGCCTTGCGACAGGCGGCCCATGGCGTGGGTGATGCCCTTCAGCGGTTGGGTGATGGCGCGGGCGATCACCCAGGCGAACAGGGAGGCCAAAACCAGCGCTGCCACCGACAACAGCAACCCCGCGCGTTTGGCCGAGGACACCGCTTCATCCGCCGATGCTTCCAGCGCCTTTTGGGCGGTCGTGGCGTTCTGGCGGATGGCTCCGATCTTCTCCGTCACGGTCCGGCCCAAGCCCTCCAGCACACTGTCGTTCAGTTGGCGCAGTTTGTCGTTCAGCGCCGCGATCTTTTCCATCGCCGCGATGAAATCGGGCAACCCGGCGGCGGCCTCGGTCAATTTGGCCTTGGCTGGCGAATCATCAACACCCGTCATCAGCGTGTTGACGCGCGTGCGCAGGCTGTTGAGGTCGGAGCGAAGACGTGCCAAATCCTCCGGTTTGTTTTCCGCAACGAAGCGGGCGACCAGAACCCGGCTCAACAGGAACTGTTCGCTCATTCCGGCGATCACGATGGTGCGTTCCAGATTGCCGCCGCGCTTTTCCTGCTGCACCGCCTCGCTGAACAGGGTGCGGATCTCCGCGCCCTTGCCGTTGACATGGGAGGCGACCAGAGCCGACCGTTCGTTCCGGGTCGCGATCAATTCCTCAAAGCTGCGCTCAAACTGCCCTTCCAACTCGATCAGTTCGGCCGTCAGCTGACGATTTTCCGGCAATTGCATCAGGTTTTGCGCCGCCTTCAGACGGTCGAGAAAGCCGCCAAGGTGTTTTTTCGCGTTGGCGGCGGCCTGCTGGTCGCCTGTGCCGGTGAAATCCTGCGCGCCCGCCATGGCGTCCGACATGTGGGTGTCGGCCTCACCCAGCACGGTGGTGATCTGTGATTGAACGGCAAATTGCTTCAAGGCCACGTCGCTGTTTTGCAGACCGTTCCATGATACGGCCCCCAAACCGACCAGAAGGCACAGGGTGGTGCCGAAGCCGATGTAAATCTTGGTCGCCGTCCGCAGATTGCGGAAACCGAACGGGCTTGCGGTGGAGGATGGGGCGGTTGTGGTCATGGTCGCGGCCTTTCACGCCGACCCTGGACGGTCGGTCTGCTCATATCATTGAAGGCTACTGTTCAAGATTGATGCCACCGTCGGACACCACAAAATCCGTCACCGCAATGGTTGGGAGTCGCAATTTGGGAACGGGCGCGCCCTTCGCCCGTGGCGAAATGCGACGGCGGCGTTGGGTGGATTCGCAATCTGCAAGGCGCGCACGGGCGGGCGCACCCGGCACAAGCCGGGAAATCAGCCGAAAAACTGCCCGCCATTCACCTCGATCACCTGCCCGGTGATGTAGCCCGCCAAACGGTTGGAGGCGAGAAAGAGATAGGCTCCGACGCAATCCTCGGCGCTGCCCAACCGCTTCAACGGGATGCGCGCCGCCGTCTGCGCCAGCTTTTCCGGGGTGGAATAGCGGTCGTGGAAGTCGGTGGCGATGGTTCCCGGCGACACCGCGTTGACGCGGATGCCGTGCGGGGCCAGTTCGGTCGCCAGCGAGCGGGCGAGGCTGGCCTGGAACGCCTTCGCCGCGCTGTAGAGCGACGAACCGGGGCTGCCGCCCGTCCGCCCGGAAATCGAGCCGGTGTTGACGATGCTGCCGCGCGACGCGATCAGGGCGGGCAATGCCGTGCGGCTGGCGATCAAGGCCGAGGCCGCGTTCAGATCGAACTGGGTTTGCAGGAAATCATCGTCGATGTCGGCCAACGTGACCCGCCCGAGCATGGTCCCGGCGTTGTTGATCAGGATGTCCAGCCCGCCCAGCGCAGCGACCGCGCGTTCCACCAGCCCGCGCACCTGGGCGCGATCGGCGAAATCGGCGGTGAGCGGGATGACGTTGCCGCCGATGCGCCGGGCGGTGGCCGTCACCGCCGCGTCGTCGCGACCGTGCACCACCACCGTTGCGCCCAGATCGGCAAAGGCCCCGGCCACCGCCGCGCCAATGCCCCGGCTGCTGCCCGTCACCAGCACGCGTTTGCCGGAGAAGTCCTGCGCCAGCGCGTCGGCGGGCCAAGTCGGTTCGGTCATGGTCGGGAACATCCTCAACAGTGGAGTGCGGGGGCCGAAACGAATCGCAGACGATCTGTGATGATCGATGTGTTATGTTCCAAATCAAACATTCAGTGCGTCGCATTGTGTTCGCTGACGATCATAGAGGGGGCGCCTCCCTTCCGTCAACGCGCGCCGGAATTATTGCTCAAAACAGAACAGTCTTATCGATGAACGCGGGGTTATTCCTGCGGGATCAACACCTAAATCTGCATTCATCGCCACGGTGAACGGCCCGCGCCTTCCCCACCGGCGGGCAAGAAAACCGCTCCACCGATTGGAGCGTTGTGTTGCAAAGGATAGCATCATGTTCGTTCGCACGCTCTTCGCGGCCACCCTGTCGCTTGCCGCTTTGGTCGGCGGCGGCGCGTCGGCCCAGAGCTTTGACAGCCTTCTGGCCGAAACCAAGGCCGCCGCTCGGACCGTCAGCGCCACCCAGGCCGACCGCAGCGAGCGCGACCTCGCCAACCAATACATTGTCATGGCGGACTCGTTGAACCGCCAGGGCGACCGCGCCAAGGCGCTTGATCTTCTGACCTTTGCGCGCGGCAAGCTGGGCCTGCTGCGCTGACACCGGCCTGTGTCTTCAGGCCGTCCCATCACGGCGGACCGATCCGTCGCGTTTCACCGGCGCACCGCGCCACAACCCTTCCGTCTTTGACCCTTCCCTCTTCGGCGTGACACGCCGTTTCTTTGAAAAGGACATCACCATGTTTGCGCGCATCATCTCCGCCGCCACCCTGTCGGCTGCCCTCCTGACCGCCGTTGCCGCGTCGGCCTCCGCCGCCGGGTTCGACAGCCTGTTGACCGACACCAAAACCGCCGCTGCCACCGCGTCGGCGCAGGTGGATCGCACCGACCGCGATCTGGTCAACAACTACATCGCCATGGCCCAGTCCATCGCCGCGCAGGGCGATGAAGCCAAGGCCTTGTCCTTTCTGACCTTTGCCCGCGCCAAGCTGGGCCTGTCCGCGCCGACGGGCGTGGAGGTGGTCGGCCGCACGGACAGCGGCCCGGCCTCTTTCGAGGTCAGCGCGGTGATCGGCGACGGCACCACCCGCTGAGGTCACAGACGCCGAAGTCACAGCATCGGCTGAGGTCAACCGCGCACGCTCACACCCGACGTGCGCGGTTTGCCCTCGAACGCCCCTGGGCCGAGGTCGTCGGCGCGCCGTTGGCCGCCTGATCAGAAGACCGCTACCATCCACTGTGCCCTGGCTCTGCCAGCCTGTCGACAAGTTGACGATGCCCCCGCCAGCGCTCCACCGCCTCGTCGCTGAACCACACGGTCAGGCTGCCACGCACCAGCAGCGCGGCATCATACTCTTGCCAGTTGCGAACCCTGTATCGTTGCTTGGGGATGTGATGGCGGCGTTGACTTTGAACGGCATCGGCTGGATCAGAACAGGGAATGATCAACGGCGCCTCCCCTACGATGCCGCCTCGCCATCCGCAATCCCCGCCTCGCTGCAACAACGTCACCGCGCGCCGTCTCCAGGGGCTTGGTCGCGTGGATCTCGCATTTGCCGGGGCGTCCGCCCGCGTGCAGGGCCAGCGCGTCCTCGTCCGTCACGGCGGGGGCGGGTGTCGTTCATCGTCGTCCCTGCAGAATGGAAAAAACGCCGGGACCGGGCGACCCGGCTCCGGCGTCGAGTGGAGGCCTCGTCAGTCCTCTTGGAAGGCGACCTCGCGCGTTTTGCGCACGTTGGGCAGGAGAACCATCACCAGCAACCCGGCCGCGACCGCCAGCAACACGGCGCTGATGGGACGGCTTAACAACACAAGGGGATCACCGCGCGACAGCAACAGCGAACGCCGCAGGAACTCCTCCATCATCGGGCCAAGGATAAAGGCCAACAACATCGGCGTCGGTTCGCCGTCCAGCTTTCGCATGACGTAACCGAAGACACCGAAGATCGCCATCAGGTAAATGTCGAAGGTGGAGTTGTTGACGCTGAACACGCCGATCACACAGAAGGTCACGATGATCGGGAATAGATAGTGGTAGGGGATGGAGATCATTTTGACCCACAGCCCGACCAACGGAAGATTAAGCACCAGCAGCATCAGATTGCCGATCCACATCGACGCGATCAGGCCCCAGAACAGCGCGGGCTGCGTGGTCATCACCGACGGACCGGGCTGAACGCCCTGCATGATCATCGCCCCGATCATCAACGCCATGACCGAGTTGGACGGAATGCCCAGGGTCAGCATCGGCACGAAGGAGGTTTGCGCGCCCGCGTTGTTGGCGGATTCCGGTCCGGCCACGCCCTCGATGGCGCCCTTGCCGAACTCTTCCGGCGTCTTGGAGATCTTCTTTTCCAGCGTGTAGGAGCCGAAGGAGGCCAAGGCCGCGCCGCCGCCGGGCAACACCCCGATCACCGAACCCAGGATGGTGCCGCGGATGATGGGACCGATGATGCGGCGCCAATCCTCCCTGGTCGGCATCAGGCCGGTGATCCGCATCGACATCGCCGACCGTGAGGTTTCCTTTTCCAGATCTGCGACGATCTCGCCCACGCCGAACACGCCCATGGCCAGAACCACGAAGTTGATTCCGTCCGACAATTGGGGACTGTCGAAAGTGTAGCGGGGCACGGCGGAATTCACATCGGTTCCGATCAAACCCAACAGCAATCCGATGAAGATCATGCCGAGCGCGTGAAGCAAGGATCCCGACGCCATGACGATCGAGGCGACGAGGCCCAACACCATCAAAGAGAAATACTCGGCCGGCCCGAACTTCAGCGCCACCGCCGCCAGAATCGGCGCGAACATGGCGATGAGCAGCGTGGAGGCGCTGCCCGCCGCGAAGGATCCGATGGCCGCCGTCGCCAACGCGCGCCCGGCCTTGCCCTGACGCGCCATTTGGTGACCGTCGAGCGAGGTGACGACCGAGGACGGTTCGCCCGGCAGGTTGACGAGAATGGCCGTCGTCGAACCGCCGTACTGCGCGCCGTAATAGATGCCGGCCAGCATGATGAGTGCGCTTTCCGGGGGCAATCCGAAGGTGATCGGCAAAAGCATGGCGATGGTCGCCACCGGCCCCAATCCGGGCAGAACGCCGATCGCGGTGCCCAAAAGCACGCCGATGAAACAGTATCCCAGGTTTTGCAGCGACAGCGCGACGGAGAAGCCGAGCGCCAGATGGTTGATCATGTCCATGACGCCCAGCCCTCATTCCACGGGGGTGAACAGGGATCCCATCATCGGCATGGGGATCCCCAACCCGAAGATGAAGATCAAGGCGCAAAAGGCGATCAACGCCGCCAGCGCCGCGACCGGAAGAACACCCAACTTGAACTTGGCCGAGGCGGCGGCGCTCATCAGCGCCATCGCCGCCGTCGCGGGCACGAACCCCGCCAAGGGAAGCAGGAAGGCGAAGGCCGCCACCGATCCCGCGACCAGAACCAACCCCTTGAGGTTGAGCCGTTCGACGCGCGCGCCGTCGCGTCGCGCCGCAGCGACCCAGGACGCGCAGCCGAAAAACATCAAGGCGAAGGAGACGACGTTGGGGAAGTATCCCGGCCCCATGCGGCCCGCCGTACCCGACGAGTATTCCCGCGCGATCCACCAACCGGCGGCACCGGCCGCGAAATAGACGCAGCCGATCCAGAAGTCTTTCGACTCCAACATACGTGTCGACATCTGCGCTCCCTCCTGGGCGTGTCCCGGCGTTCGCCGCCGCTTCGCGGGCGACACCGTTGTGTTCATTGTGATTTTTAGCAACCGGCGAGCTTCCGCCCGTCGTCAAACGCTTTCCGTCGGCCTTCCGATCGAACGCCCGACCAGATGCCGCGTGGGTGTCAGCACCAAGCCGTGCGGGGCGTCGGGTTCGCGCCAGCGCGAGCGGATCATCTCTCGCAACGCTGCGGATTGTTCCGCCGCAGCGTACCCGATCGTTTCAAAAAACCCTTCGTGTTCCGTTTCGATATCGGTCCGCCCCAACAGGATGATCGACAGCGTGTCCGGAACCTTGATCCCGGCTCGCTCCAGGGTGTCCAGGAACAGCGAACCGGACTCGATCCCCCACACGGCGGCGCCGGTGAAGGGAAGCCGACCGTTCGCCTCCCGCAGCCGACACAGTTGATCCACCACACGCCGCTCATAATCGATCAGGGCCGGTTCGGGCAGCAGGACCGGAGGGGCGAGTTTCCCGGCGTATCTCGGTCGTTCGCCCATCGCGGCGTAGCGCCGCCGCCCCAGCTCGTTGGCGAGGAACGGGTGCGTCGTCGCGACATAGACCACGCGCTCGTGCCCGGCCTCGACCAAGGCGTCGATCGCGCGTTCCAGCGGCTCCCCCCACTCGAAGCCCACGGCGTCGACATCCGAGCCGACCAACCATGTGCCGTCGACGATGATGTTGTCGGTCTTGCGGCGGATGGCCGCCAGCATCTCTATCGGCATCTCCTGAAAGGCGTTCTGAACCACGCAGGCGTCGAACTTGGGCAAGCCGTGCAGCACCTGACGCGCGTGCTCGGGATCGGAATAGGAAATTTCCATCGTCCGCCCGCCGTTGTCGCGAAACGCCGCCAGCACGTTATCCAACACCACGCGCGCGCGCCGTCTGGGACCGGGGGAGTCGCGGTGCAAAATCAAAACGCTGCGGGGTTTGCCCCGCGTCTCGGTGGGATCATCCGCCGCCGTCTCGTTCAAGGCCCCGCGAAAGAAGGTTCCCCGACCGACATGCGCATCGACCAACCCCTCCGCCTTCAGCTCCTCCATCGCCCGCTGCACCGCGACCTGGGACACGCCGAAGTCGCTCATCAGCTTGCGGATCGGGGGCAGGCGATCGCCGGGGCGCGACCGCGCCGCCAGGTCCCGCAGGTGCTTGTGGAGGGGGGTGGTCTCGCTCATGTGCCGTACAATACAATATACTCATTGTATCAGCAATGTATTTTTTGTATTATATGATTGTATCGGTGCAAGACGTTGTTTTCGAACGAGATCCCGAAATACCCCGCGCGGCAGCGACCGCGCGACGCGGAGGAAACCAAAATGACGAAGACTCTCGGGCGTTTGGCCGTCGGCCTTCTGGCGTCCACTCTCATGGTGTCGGCGGCGGCCGCCGCCGACTCAAACGGTCCGATCACCCTGCTGGTCGGCTATTCGGCGGGTGGAAGCGCGGATTTCGCGGCTCGCGTCATGGCGCCGGAGATTTCCTCCCGTCTCGGCCGCCCGGTGGTGGTGGAGAACGCGACGGGCGCTTCCGGCATGATCGCGTTGATGAAGCTGACCAACAGCGCGCCCGACACCTCCACCATCTACTACGGCGGCTTCGACACCGTCGTGGTGCCCATGGCCAATCCCAAGGTGAAGGTCGATTGGGAAAAGGACACGATCGCCGTCGGCCGGACCGCGGTCACCTCCATGGCGCTCGTGGTACCGGAGGCGTCGCCCAACCGCGACATCGCGGCCTTGATGAGCATGGCGAAGAACAATTCCGGGCAGGTGACGTTCGGTTCCCCCGGCATCGGCACCATTCAGCATTTCCTGTGCGAGGTGCTGTCGGCCAAGGGTGGGGTGAAGTTCGTCCACACGCCCTATCGCGGCGGGGCGCAGGTGTCGAACGATATTCTGGGCGGGGTTCTCGACACCGCCGCGCTCACCTTGTCGACCGCGCTTCCCTTCGTGAAGGACGGCAAGCTGCGCGCGATCCTGACCACCGACACCCAGCGTTCGCCGCTGATGCCCGACGTTCCCACCTTGTCCGAGTTGGCGGGCTTCGACGGGCTGTCGCTGCCGATTTGGCAGGGCATCTTCGTCAAGGCGGGCACCTCCGCCGCCTTCACGCAAAAGCTGGAGACCGCCATTCGCGACGGTCTGGCCGATCCGGCGGTCAAGAAGCGTTTCGAGGACGCGGGCTTCAACGCGGCGCCGATGGATTCCAAACCCTTCACCGACTTCATCAAGACCCAGGCCAAGACCTATCGTTACATCATCGAGACGGCCGCCATCAAACTTGAGTGACGGTTGACGTCTTCGCGACCAGCGACGCGACGAGGGGCCTTGGGGTTCCCCGATCGGGTCCGCGCGTCCCGCCGCTTTCCCGACGACGGGGCTTCAACACAATCAACAGACAGGTTGAAAATGTCCGTGGGCATGTTCGAATCCCTGGTCACGCGCCATTGGTTCAGCGCCGAGGCGCGCGGCGTCTGGAGCGACCGGGCGACGCTTCAGGCTTGGCTCGACGTCGAGGCGGCGTTGGCGCGGGCGCAGGCCGAGTTGGGCATGATCCCAACCGAGGCCGCGCGACGCGTAGCCGAGGCCGCCGACGCCGACCGTCTCGATCTCGATCGTCTGGCGCGCGACGTCCTTCACGCGCAGCATCCCTTCGTGCCGGTGCTGCGCCAGTTCGAGGAGATGTGCGGCGATCCGGCGGCGGGTTTCATTCATTGGGGCGCCACGACGCAAAACATCTTCGACACGGCGGCGGCGCTTCAGATGCGGCGCACGCACGCCATGATCGTCGAACGCCTGAACCGGGCAGAGACGGCGTTGGCCCGTCTGGCCCACGATCACCGCGACACGCCGCAGGCGGGGCGCACCCACGGTCAGCACGCTCTGCCCATCACCTTCGGCTTCAAGGTCGCCGGGTGGCTGGAGGAGACGCGCCGCGACCGCGCCCGGTTGGAGGAACGGATCGCCGGATCCTTCGTCGCCTGTTTCGGCGGCGCGGTCGGCACCTTCGCCGCGATGGAGGGCAGGGGCCGGGAGGTTGAGGCGTTGGCCGCGCGCATCCTGGGTCTGGAGCCATCCGGTCTGCCGATGCGCGGCTCGTTCGACCGAGCCGCCGACTACATGACCGCGCTGGGGTTGCTGGCGGGAACGGCGCGAAAGATCGCCGGCGACGTCGTGTTCATGCAACGAACGGAGATCGCGGAGGTGGAGGAGGCGTTCCACATGGGCAAGGTGGGCAGTTCCACCATGGCCCAAAAACGCAACCCCTCGACCGCGCTGACGTTGATCAGCCTGTGCCGGATGACGAACGCCCATGTGGGCCTGGCGTTGGACTCGATGGTTCGGATGGACGAGGGCGACTCCTCCGCCACCAATGTCGCCGACGCGCTGTACCCCACCTTGGGCGTGTTGGGCGTCTCGGTCGCCCAGACGCTGGAGGCTTTGGTCACGGGCTTGGTCGTCCACGCCGACGCCATGCGGCGCAATCTCGACCTCACCAACGGTCTCATCGTGTCGGAAGCGGTGATGATGCGCCTGTCCAACGCCATGGGGCGGCATCACGCCCACCATCTGCTCTACGACGCCGCCCAACGCTCGGTGATGGAGGGGGTGCCCTTCGCCCGCGCGATCCGCGAGCACGCGGCGATGCGGGACTTCAAGGACGTGGATCTGCCGCTCGATCCCGCTGGCTATCTGGGTGATTCCGCCGCCTTGGCCGAGGACGCCGCGCGTCCGACCCCATCCCCGGAGGTCGCGTGATGGATGCCCCGCGATCGCCCCGTCTGGAAACCGACAGCATGGACCCGGTCGACGTGCCCGCCGATCGTTGGTGGGGGGCGCAGATGGAACGATCCCGCCGCAACTTCCGCATCGGCGACGAACGGATGCCGGACGCGCTCATCCGGGCCTTGGCGGTGCAGAAGCAACGCGATCATCGCGGCGGCGGCGGAGATCGCGGGGACGTTGTTGCATCGAGGCGGTGGAACTTCTGACGGCGTGGCCGACGCTGTTGATTGCGCGATGCGGGCGGAGTCCAGGCGTCCGAGGTCGAGCATGCGGTTCAGGACCAGGACGGCGACGCCGATCTCGGTCTGCGGCCGGTCGTTGGCGCGCCGTTGGCCGCGTGATCCGAAGACCGCTACCGTCCGCTGTGACCTGGCTCTGCCAGCCTGTCGACACGTTGACGATGCCCACCGGCCACATCCATGCAGCACGGCTACTCAACCAACACTTCTTCCTCGTTTCGAGCCGAACTCTTCTTGCAGAGCGTGCTTCACGGCGTGCATCACGGGCCCCCAGTCACCGGGCGACTCCTGTCGGAACAGGCGCAGTGTCGGGTACCATGGGCTGTCAGACCGGTTGCGCAGCCAGCGCCAGCAGGCGTCAGACCGCGACAGCACCCAAACCGGTCGGGCCAGGGCACCGGCCAGATGGCACACGGCGGTGTCGACACTGATGACAAGATCGAGCTGTTCGATCAGTGCCGCCGTGCCGGCGAAATCCCGAACCTCGTCCATCCAATCGATCAGGGTCAGATTCGGCGGGGGTGATGCGGCCTCGGCCGCTGGTGGTCCCTTCTGAAGGCTGTAAAACACCACTCCTGGAAGATCTGCCAGCGGAGCGAAGGCGGACAGCGGCAGGCTGCGGCGGCGGTCGACCATGTGCGCGATGATCTGGTCGTCGTGCGGAGACCCCGCCCAGGTCAAGCCAACCTTCAGACGCCGCTCGCCCGCCAACCGCCCGCCCCAGGCGCGGCGATCCGCCTCGGTGGCCCGGAGATAGGGAACCGACGCCGGAACGGTGGCGAGCGAGGTGCCGAACAGGCGCGGCAGGCTGAGCAACGGCACGCAGGCGTCGCAGGCGGGCGGAGGGTCGGCGGGCGAACGGACCGAGGCGACGCCGGGAAGCCCCGACAGCAGGCGAACCAGCGAGGGTTGCACCATCAGGTGGACGCGCGCACCAAGCGCCGCCAGCAGCGGGGCATAGCGGACGAACTGCAGCGTGTCGCCCTGCCCCTGTTCAGCGACCAGCAGGAAGGACCGTCCAGCCGGATCGCCTCCCGACCAGGGTGGGGCGTGGGTGGGATACGCCGCACCCTCCATCCGCCAGCGCGCCTCGTAGAGCCGCCACCCCTCCACGTAGTCACCAAGCGCGAGGAGCACCATGGAGAGGTTGAAGCGGGCCACGTCGCTGCCGGGTTGGAGCGCCAGCGCCCGTTCGTTGCTGCGCCGCGCACGCGCCGATTGACCGTCATCATGCTCGGCCAGCGCCAGGTTGATGTGACCGGACGCCGCGTTCGGTTGCAAGGCCAGCGCCCGGCGTGCGAGAGCGAGGGCCTGCCGAACGTCTCCGCACAGGGTGGCGATGACGCTGTCACCGGCGTCCGCGTCGCCGTCCAGCGGGACCAGACAGCGCAAACGCGCGTGGATTCTCCGGGCTGTGTCAAGGTTGCCCTGACGGATGAGAACACCGGCGTGGCTGACATGGCAGATTGGCTGGTCGGGAGAAAGCGCCAGCGCGCGGTGCAGACAGGCCACGGCTTCCTGCGGTTCCCCGGTTTCGTCGAGGCCACTGGCCAGGGCGCTCCACGCCGCCGCGTTCGTGGGGGTCAGACGGACAACCCGGCGCAGCACGGTGGTCAAGCGGCTCATCGCCCGCCGTTCCCGCAGGAGGGGTGCCAGAATGGACCAACCTTCGGCAAAAGCCGGATCGACCACCAATGCCCGCGCCAGCGCCCGCGCCGCCATTTTGGGGCGATGGGTTGCGCGCAGCAGAACGGCCAAGCCCACCAGCGCCTTGGGATAGGACGGACGCAGCCGCAGTGCCCGACGATAGGCGCGTTCGGCAACAACCGTCCGTCCCAGCGCGCGCTGCGCCTCGCCGCTGTTGTGCCAGACGCTTGCCCGGTGCGGGGCGAGCACGGCCGCCATGGCGAAGCAGACAGCCGCCGGGGCCGCCCGCCCGTCCTGCAACGCCGCAACGCCACGGTGGTTGAGGGCGATGGCCATATCGGTGCCCCCGGTGGACGGCGTGGCCGTCATGCTCTGTCCATCCGTATTCCCTTCCAGAAACAATCAGGCAGCGGAAAGATCGCCCTGGTCTCAACCATCGGCAAGCGGGAAAATTGGAAGGCATGTGTCAACGACGGCGTCATGGCACAACGCACCATCACCCCCAGCGTCAGCAACAATTCTTCACTTCATAAGAAATATCTAAAGTTCACGAAAACATTTGGGATTCCTACGATTTCGTATTTACTCTTAATGTTTGGAACACAGTCATTGTGAGTGTGTCCACAGGGTCGGCTATACAACGCCTGATCGTCAATGCGTTCATGCCGGAGCGGTGGTTGATGCCAACAGAGCAGTCCCGTTCGTTGCTGGAAGGGACGCCGAATCTTCCGGACTGGCTGGAGGCGACGGGCTGCGCCATCGCCTTTTCCACCTATGAAACGCATAGGCTTTTCTTTCTTGGTCTCGGAGACGGCGGACGGCTCAAGGCCCATGAACGCATGGTTCCCCGTTGTCAGGGCCTCTGCGCCGACGGGGCCGCCCTGTGGGTTGGCGCGCAATCGCATCTCTGGCGGTTTGTCAACGGGCTGACGCCCGACGAACGCACCCCTTCGGGGGCCGATCGCTTCTATGTACCGCGCCTGAGCTATCTGACCGGTGACATCGACATTCACGACATCGCTGTCGGGCCGGACGGGGTGCCGGTCTTCGTCAACACCCGGTTCAGTTGTCTGGCTGTTCCCGACGCCGACCGTGGATTCCGCCCGATCTGGCGGCCCGGCTTCATCTCGGCCCTGCGAAACGAGGACCGCTGCCATCTGAATGGGTTGGCGCTCGATTCGGCGGGGCGGCCAAGCGTGGTGACGGCGTTGGGACGCAGCGACGTCATCGAGGGATGGCGCGAGCACCGGGTCGGCGGCGGCGTGCTGATTGACGTTCCATCCGGAAATGTGGCCTGCGGTGGCCTGTCGATGCCGCACTCCCCGCGCTGGCATCGCGGGCGGCTGTGGCTGCTCAATTCCGGCACGGGGGAGTTGGGGACGGTGGATCTCCCCACCGGTCGGTTCGAGCCGGTCTGCTTCTGCCCGGGTTTCGCCCGTGGCTTGGCCTTTCACGGGAAATGGGCGGTTGTCGGGTTGTCGCGGCCGCGCGAGGGGCACGGGACCCTGGGCGCGTTGCCACTGGACGCTGCGCTGGAGCGCGCCGGGACCGTCGCCCGTTGCGGGCTGGCTGTGGTGGACATTGAAACCGGCACACTCGCCCACATGTTGTGGCTGCACCACACGGTGAACGAACTGTATGACGTCGCCATTCTTCCCGGCGCGCGCCGGGTTGAAGCGCTTGGCTTGCTCGATGCGCGCGCGTTGGCCGACGCGGTGGCCACGCCGAAGGACCTGAAGGACTGAACGATCATGGCAAATCCCACCTTCACGTCGGTCGGCACCAACAGCTACGATCTTTCCGATGTCGGCTCCTACGCCTCGCCGGTTCTCCAGGATCTGGACGGCGACGGCGATCTGGATTTGCTGGTCGGCAATGCCGCTGGCGACACCCTGTTCTTCATGAACATCGGGACAACGCTGGCACCAACCTATTCGCTGCAGGGCAGCAATTCGTTCGGCCTCAGCAACGTCAATGGCTATGCGGCCCCCAGCCTGGTCGACCTTGACGGCGATGGTGACTACGATCTGGTCATCGGCACCCAGTCCAGTGATCTGCTCATTTTCCAAAACACCGGCACGTCCACGGCTCCAGCCTTTTCCCTGCAGGGCACCAATCTTTTCGGCCTGTCCAACGCCGCAACCTATTCAAGCCCGACCTTTGCGGACATCGATGGTGATGGCGATGTCGATGCCCTGATCGGCGGCTCGAACGGCAACCTGCAATTCTACCTCAACACCGGAACATCCACGTCCCCCACCTTCACGCTGACGGGGACCAACGCCTTCGGCATGACGGCGGCCGACCGAATGAGCGCGCCGGTCCTGGTGGATCTCGACGGTGACGGCGATCTGGATCTGGTGAACAAGAACATCGCCTTCATCAACACCGGCACGACCGACTCGCCGACCTTTTCGCTGGTTGGGACAAGCGTGTTCGGATTCACCCCGAACGGTGGGTATCCCAGGCCAGCCCTGGGCGACCTTGACGGCGACGGCGACATTGACCTGCTGTTCGGCAACAGCGATGGCAACATCGAGGTCTTCCGGAACGTCACCCCGGTCATCCGGACGTTGAGCGATGCCGGCAACACGCTGACTCTGTCGCAAATCAACACGCTGACGGGGGGCGCGGGCACCGACGTCGTCACGTTGGGCGACATCGGGGCGACCTTCACCGCCAGCGCGGTCGAAACGCTGGTTGGCGGTCTCGGTACCGACATGCTCACAATTGCAGCGGCGGGGACCACGCTGACCATCTCCCAGGTCGAGACGCTGATCGGCAACGTCGGCACCGACGTTGTCACGCTGGGCACCGGCGGATCGACGATGGTGACGCGACTGCTGGAGACGCTGACCGGCAACGTCGGCACCGACGTCGTTACGTTGGCCTCCGGCGGGACGACGATGCAGGTCAACGCGTTGGAAACGCTGATCGGTGCCAGCGGCACGGATATCATTGCGCTGGGGAGCGGCGGATCAACGACACTGGTGCGCCTGCTGGAGACGCTGACCGGCGATGTCGGCACCGACGTCGTTACGCTTGGCACCGGCGGATCGACCATGCGGGCGACCGCGCTGGAAACGCTGATCGGCAGCGGCGGCACCAACATCATCACGTTGGGGGGCACCTCCGGCAACACCATCACCGTGTCGTCGCTGCGGACGCTGACCGGCAACGTCGGGACCGACGTCATCGCATTCGGGACGGGGGGCAGCACCATGACGCTGGTGCTGGTTGAAACCCTGATCGGCGGCGCTGGAACGGAAGTCCTCACGTTGGGCACCGGCGGCAACACGGTTGCCGTGATCGGTCTGGAAACCCTCTTGGGGGGGACCGCCACCGACGTCGTCACCCTGCATGACGCGGGCAACACGATCGCGATTTACTCAACCGAAACCATCATCGGCGGGGCCGGAACCGACAGGGTGGTCTTCGGCTCCAATGGCGTGCGGTTCTCTGTCTGGGGTGTCGAAAGCCTCACGGCGGGGGGCGCTGGCGGCACCTCGGTCGCCCAATTCGGGACCCAGGGCAACACCACCACAGTGTCGCTGTTTTCGAGTTTGATTGGCGGTGTCGGCACCGACATCATCACGCTGGCTTCGGGCGGCACCACCGCCTCAGTGTCGGGTTTTGAGACGCTGACCGGCAGCGTCAGCAAAGACGTCGTGACGATTTTCTCCACCGGCACGACCATGCTGGTGTCCCAGATCGAAAGCGTGATCGGCGGTGTCGGCACCGACGTCATCTCTGTGGGAACCGCAGGCAGCACCTTGTGGGTTCGGCTGCTGGAGACCTTGATCGGCAGTGACGCCACCGACGTCACCACCCTTGGCAGCGGCGGCGCGTCGATCATGGTGTCGCTGGCGGAAACGCTGGTTGGTGGATCCGGCAAGGACGTTGTCACGATCAACTCCGCCGGTTCCACCATGTCGGTGCGATTGGTGGAGACCTTGACCGGCGGGATCGGCACCGACGTCATCACCATCGGTACCGGCGGCACAACCATGATGGTGTCGCTGGTGGAAACCCTGTTCGGGAACGCGACCGGCACCGATGTCATCACCTTCGACACCGCTGGCGGAACGATGACGGTGTCGCACGTGGAGTCGCTGACCGGTGGGGTCGGGACCGACGTCGTCACCCTGGGAAGCGCCGGCGGAACCATGGCGGTGCGGTTTCTGGAATCCCTGACCGGCGGGGCCGGCACCGACGTCATCACCGTCGGGACCGGCGGCACGTCCATGACGGTATCGCTGCTGGAAACCCTGTTCGGCGACGCGTCCGGCACCGACGTCATCACCCTGCACGACGCGGGCAACACCCTGTCGATCAAACAGGTTGACACGCTGTTTGGCGGCTCAGGTTCCGACGTCATCGTGGATGTGTTGACCAGCACCGAAACCATCACGGTCAACAACATTGAATCGATCACCGCGTCGGGAAGCGGAACGCTCACCGTCCAGATCGGAACGGCCGGCGGGACCCTGTCGGTTGGTAATCTTGATTATGTGACCGGTTCGACCGGCACCGACGTCATCACGCTTTCAGGGACTTACATCATCGGCGTTTCCGATGTCGAAACCCTGATCGGCACGAACTCCGTCGATCACTCGGTCGTCCTTGGAACCAACGGCAACACGATGCTGGTTGCCGCAATGGAGACGCTGATCGGTGGCATCGGCACTGACGTGATCACCAGTGGTTCCAGCGGGTCGACAATGGTGCTGTCGCTGCTGGAGACGCTGACCGGCGGCATTGGCACCGATGTGGTGAAACTGGGGTCAGCCGGCGCGACGCTGCTGGTGAGCGGGCTGGAGACCCTGACGGGTGCCAGTGGTACGGATGTGGTGACGCTCGCCACAACCGGCGCGACGATGATGGCGTCGTTGCTTGAGACGCTGATCGGCGGGAGCGGCACCGATGTGGTGACGCTGGGGTCAGTCGGCGCGACGCTGCTGGTGAGCGGGCTGGAGACTCTGGCGGGTGCCAGCGGTACGGATGTGGTGACGCTCGGTACGACCGGCGCGACGACGATGGTGTCGTTGCTGGAAACGCTGACCGGCGCAGCTGGCACCGATGTGGTGACGCTCGGCACGACCGGCAACACGATGCTGGTCAGTGGCCTGGAGACTCTGACCGGCGGCGCAGGCACCGACACCGTGACGCTTGGCACGGCGGGCAACACGCTGCAGGTCAGCGGCCTGGAAACCCTCACCGGCGGCAGCGGCACCGACGTTGTGACACTCGGCGCGGGCAACACGCTGCAGGTCAACGGGCTGGAAACCTTGACCGGCGGCACCGGCACCGATGCGGTGGCGCTCGGCACAGCGGGGAACACGCTGCTGGTCAGCGGCCTGGAAACCCTCACCGGCGGCACCGGGACCGACGTTGTGACGCTTGGCACGACCGGCAGCACGCTGCAGGTCAGTGGTCTGGAAACCTTGACCGGCGCGGCTGGCACCGATGCGGTGACGCTCGGCACGGCGGGCAACACGCTGCAGGTCAGCGGCCTGGAAACCCTCACCGGCGGCACCGGGACCGACGTTGTGACGCTCGGCACGACCGGCAACACGCTGCAGGTCAGCGGTCTGGAAACCCTGACGGGCGGCGCTGGCACCGATGTGGTGACGTTCGCCAACACCCAGGGCAACACGGTCACGCTGCAAGGTCTGGAAACACTCATCGGCGATGCCGGAACCGATGTTCTTCAGCTCGGCACCGCTGGCGGCACGGTGTCCATCGCCCTTTTTGAAACGCTGACCGGGGGTGTTGGCACCGATGTGGTGACGCTCAGCACGGCGGGGAACACGCTGCAGGTCAGCGGCCTGGAAACGCTGACCGGGGGTGTTGGCACCGATGTGGTGACGCTCGGCACGGTGGGCAACACCCTGCTGCTGTCCGGCCTGGAAACGCTCTCTGGCGATGCTGGCACCGACGTTGTAACGTTCAGCACGACCGGCAGCACCCTGCTGCTGTCCGGCCTAGAAACGCTGACCGGCGGCGTTGGCACCGACGTTGCAACGTTCAGCGCGACCGGCAGCACCCTGCTGCTGTCCGGCCTGGAAACGCTGACCGGTGGCGCTGGCACTGACATCGTGACGCTCGGCACGGTGGGCAGCACGCTGCAGGTCAGCGGCCTGGAGACGCTGACCGGTGGCACCGGCACCGACGTCGTGACGCTCGGCACGGTGGGCAGCACGCTGCAGGTCAGCGGCCTGGAAACACTGACCGGTGGCAGCGGCACCGACGTCGTGACGCTCGGCACGGTGGGCAGCACGCTGTTGGTCAGCGGCTTGGAGACGCTGACCGGTGGCAGCGGCACCGATGTCGTGACGCTCGGCACATTGGGCAACACGTTGCAGGTCAGCGGCCTGGAGACGCTGACCGGTGGCAGTGGAACCGACGTGGTGACGCTCGGCACGGTGGGCAGCACGCTGTTGGTCAGCGGCCTGGAAACCCTCACCGGCGGCACCGGGACCGACGTGGTGACGCTCGGCACGGTGGGCAGCACGCTGCAGGTCAGCGGCCTTGAGACGTTGACCGGTGGCAGCGGAACCGACGTGGTGACGCTCGGCACGGCGGGCAACACGCTGTTGGTCAGCGGTTTGGAAACGCTGACGGGCGGCGTTGGCACCGATGTGGTGACGCTCGCCAACACCCAGGGCAACACGGTCACGCTGCAAGGTCTGGAAACACTCATCGGCGATGCCGGAACCGATGTTCTTCAGCTCGGCACCGCTGGCGGCACGGTGTCCGTCGCCCTTTTTGAAACGCTGACCGGGGGCGTTGGCACCGACGTGGTGACGCTCGGCACGACCGGCAACACGCTGCTGGCATCGCTGTTGGAGACGCTCACCGGCGGCAACGGCACCGACGCGGTGACGCTCGGCACGGCGGGCACCACGCTGCTGGTCAGTGGCCTGGAAACGCTGACCGGTGGCACCGGCACCGACGCGGTGACGCTCGGCACTGCGGGCAACACGTTGCTGGTCAGTGGCCTGGAAACGGTGGTCGGCGGCAGCGGAACCGACGTTGTGACGCTCGGCACGGCGGGCACCACGCTGTTGGTCAGCGGTTTGGAAACGCTGACGGGCGGCGTTGGCACCGATGTGGTGACGCTCGCCAACACCCAGGGCAACACGGTCACGCTGCAAGGTCTGGAAACACTCATCGGCGATGCCGGAACCGACGTTCTTCAACTCGGCACCGCTGGCGGCACGGTGTCGATTTCCCTCTTCGAAACGCTGACCGGTGGGGTCGGCACCGATGTGGTGACGCTTGGCACGACCGGCGGAACACTGGCCATTGCCGGTGTGGAGACATTGATCGGTGGCACCGCGACCGACGTGGTGATGTTTGGAGCGGCTGGCACAACCATGATCGTGTCGCTGCTGGAGACGCTCTCCGGCGGCGTTGGCACCGACGTTGTGACGCTTGGCACGACCGGCAGCACGCTGCAGGTCAGCGGTCTGGAAACCTTGACCGGCGCGGCTGGCACCGATGTGGTGACGCTCGACACGGCGGGGAACACGCTGCTGGTCAGCGGCCTGGAAACCCTCACCGGCGGCACCGGGACCGATGTTGTGACGCTCGGCACGACCGGCAACACGCTGTTGGTCAGCGGTTTGGAAACGCTGACGGGCGGCGTTGGCACCGATGTGGTGACGCTCGCCAACACCCAGGGCAACACAGTCACGCTGCAAGGTCTGGAAACACTCATCGGCGATGCCGGAACCGATGTTCTTCAACTCGGCACCGCTGGCGGCACGGTGTCGATTTCCCTCTTCGAAACGCTGACCGGTGGTGTTGGGACCGACGTGGTGACGCTCGGCACGACCGGCAACACGCTGCTGGCATCGCTGTTGGAGACGCTCACCGGCAGCACCGGCACCGACGCGGTGACGCTCGGCACGGCGGGCAACACGCTGCTGGTCAGCGGCCTGGAAACGCTGACCGGTGGCACCGGCACCGACGCGGTGACGCTCGGCACGGCGGGCAACACGTTGCTGGTCGGCGGTTTGGAAACGCTGGTCGGCGGCAGCGGAACCGACATGGTGACGCTCGGTACGGCGGGCACCACGCTGTTGGTCGGCGGTTTGGAAACGCTGGTCGGCGGCAGCGGAACCGACGTGGTGACGCTCGGCACGGCGGGCAACACGCTGAACGTCAGCGGTCTGGAGACGCTGACCGGCGGAACTGGCACCGATGTGGTGACGCTCGCCAACACCCAAGGCAACACGGTCACGCTGCAAGGGTTGGAGACGCTCTTCGGCGATGCCGGAACCGACGTTCTTCAGCTCGGCACCGCTGGCGCCACGGTGTCCGTCGCCCTTTTCGAAACGCTGACCGGTGGGGATGGCGTCGATGTGGTGGCGCTCGGCACGACCGGCAACACGCTATCGGCATCGTTGTTGGAAACGCTCACCGGCGGGACCGGAACCGACGCCGTGACGCTCGGCACGGCAGGCAGCACCCTGCTGGCCACGTTGCTGGAAACGCTCACCGGCGGCAGCGGCACCGACGTGGTGACGCTCGGGACAACCGGCAACACGCTGCAGGTCAGCGGTCTGGAGACGCTCACCGGCGGCGCTGGCACCGATGTGGTGACGCTCGCCAACCCTCAGGGCAACACG
Organism: Azospirillum griseum; assembly: GCF_003966125.1. GTDB lineage: Bacteria > Pseudomonadota > Alphaproteobacteria > Azospirillales > Azospirillaceae > Azospirillum > Azospirillum griseum. The sequence continues at coordinate 460 of NZ_RXMA01000031.1, read as the reverse complement.
GTCACTCTGCTGGCGCTGGAAACGCTGATCGGTGGGGCCGGGACCGATGCTCTCCGACTGGACAGCGGCGGCAGCACGGTGTCCGTCACCCTCTTCGAAACAGTGACCGGAGACGCTGGCACCGACGTGGTGTCGTTGGGATCGACGGGCAACACGCTTGCAGCGGCGCTGTTGGAAACGCTCATCGGCGGAACAGGCACGGACGTGGCAACACTCGGATCGGCGGGTGCCACGCTGCTGGCGGTGCTGTTGGAGACGCTCACCGGCGGCACCGGAACCGATGTGGTGACGCTGGGAACCGGCGGGACCACCCTGCGGATGTCGTTGGTGGAGACCGTGACCGGCGCCGCCGGGATCGATGCGATGACGCTCGGCGGGTCGTCCGGGAACACGCTGCTGGCGTCCGGGCTGGAGACGCTGGTGGGGTCCAGCGGCTTTGACACGGTGTTCCTGGGGTCGT
>NZ_RXMA01000030.1 GCF_003966125.1 Azospirillum griseum | reverse complement strand
GTCGAACTTCGACTTCGACTGCGCAAACGCCGAACCCGACGCGAGCGCGACGGCGGCAACACCAACCATAAGAGCAATGCGTGACATGCGGATTGATCCTCCAAGCTGCAAGTTCGTTGGTCCGATTGACTGGACCATCGGCCTTATTGGCCTTTCATGAACGCGATTGAGTTGACACTCATGAATCGGATGTTCCATCGACGTTCCGAAACCAGAATGCGTTCGACGGAAGCACCTCCAAGACAAAACGATAATTCGGGAAACGGGGCAATCGAGATTCGGGATTCTGTGCTCTTTCACTCAAAACTGTGTCAAAAACGCCGCACAATGGTCATTTTGCACCTGCGAAATGGCGCCTGGACGTTGCCAACCCTGCAGTCGGAGGAAAAATTCTATTTTTGCCTATTTATGGAACATACGGTACAGTGAGAACGCCTCGTTCCCCCGTCTTTTCGCGTCACAACGCGCCATCCAGGGACCCCACCACCATGACCAACCTGTTGCTCCGCAACCATTCTCCCGACGAGACCGGACGCGTTCACCATGTGACGCCGGAATCGGCGGGCTGGCGTTTCATCGGTTTCGACCTGTTCCAACTGGCGGCAGGGCAAAGCGTCTGCGGTCGCAGCGAGGATCGTGAAACCTGTCTGGTGCTGGTGGCCGGACGCGCCGACGTGACGGCGGGCGATCAGAGTTGGGCCGACCTAGGCGACCGCATGAGTCCGTTCGAGGACAAGCGCCCCTTCGCCGTCTATCTGCCGCAAGGGGAATCCTGGCGGGTCACGGCCACCAGCGCGCTGGAATTGGCAGTCTGCACCGCCCCCGGCCAGAAGGGCGGTTTGCCGATTCGCCTGATTCGCCCGGAGGATGTGGCCTCGTCCGTGCGTGGGCAGGGCAGCAACACACGCCTTGTCTACGACATTCTGCCCGACTCGCAACCCGCCGACAGCCTGCTGGTGGTGGAGGTCGTGACCCCGCCCGGCAACTGGTCCAGCTACCCGCCGCACAAGCACGATCAGGACAATGGTGGGGCGGAAACCCAGCTTGAGGAAACCTATTACCACCGGATCGACCCGCCGCAGGGCTTCGCCTTCCAGCGCGTCTACACCGACGACCGGTCGCTGGACGAGGCGATGGCGGTGGAGAACGGCGATCTGGTGCTGGTCCCGCGCGGCTATCACCCGGTCGGCGCGGCCCATGGCTACACCGGCTATTACCTGAACGTCATGGCCGGGCCGCGCCGGGCCTGGCATTTCAACACCGCGCCGGAACACCGTTGGCTGCTCAAGCCCGCCTGAAAGTGGGAACGAGGCCGGATCCCGCGCTCAGGATCCGGCCTCCTCCTTGCCGTCCAACAGCTCCGCCAACGCCGACGCCAGTTGGTCCGCCGGGACGGCGTGCGGCAACACCCGCGCCGTCCGCCCCTGCCGGTCCAGCAGGTAGAAGAAGGCGGAATGGTCCATGGTGTAGGCGTCGCTCTCCCCACCCTGGGCGCGGGCGTAATAGACACGGTAGCGCTTGGCCGCCTCCGCCACCTGATCGGGGGTTCCGGTCAGGCCCAGAATGCGCGGGCTGAACAGGGCGGTGAACTCCGCGAGTTGAGCCGGGTTGTCGCGTTGCGGGTCGATGGTGACGAACAGCGGCTGCACCCCGTCGGCGCGGGGGCCGAGCCGGTCCAGCGCCTCGGCAACGATCTGCAAATCGGTCGGGCAGATGTCCGGGCAAAAGGTGTAGCCGAAGAACAGCACCACGACCCGGCCATGGAAATCCCGGTCGGTCACGGCCCGCCCGCGCTGATCGGTCAAGGCAAAGGGGCCGCCCAGCGCGGCCAGCAGCGCCTTGCCGTTGTCCGCCGTGTGTTGGGCCGCCCCGATCTGCGACCACACCGCCCCCACCGTCAGGAACAGCGCCACCGCCGCCCCCGCGATCCACGACCATCCTTTTGCGCCCATCGCGCCGCTCTCCACCGAAAAAGAAACCGAAACATGCGAAAGGGACCGCGCGGCGACGGCTCGCACCCGCCGCCGCGCGCCCGGACGGATCAGTCCACCGTGTCGTCGGCGGACAAATGATGCTCATGCCACACGGCGTTCAGGATCCCGCAGGTGCAGGCGAATCCGACGCCGAGAACCCAGGCGAAATACCACATGGGGGCGCTCTCCTCAGTACAGGCTGTTGCTGTGGCGCTGGACGTCCGCCGGGCTGACCGTTCCGCGCAGGGTGCGGAAGATGAAACCGGTGTAGGCCAACACGATGGGCAGAAAGATCAGGGTCGCCACCAGCATCACGAACAGGGTGACGTGGCTGGACGACGCGTCCCACACCGTCAGGCTGGCCGACGGCGCGACGCTGGACGGCATCAGGAAGGGGAACATGCTGACCCCCGCCGTGCCGACGACTCCGGCGATTCCCAGGCCGCTGGCGATGAAGGCGAGTCCCGCCCGTCCCGTCGCCGACAGCCCCCAGACCAGCAGCGGCCCGACCAGTCCCAGCGCCGGGGCCGCCATCATCCAGGGATGCGCGGCGTAATTGGCCATCCACGCGCCGGGCTGGCGCACCGCCTCCTTGAACAACGGGTTCGATGGGCCGTCCATCACCGCCGCCGTGGTCAGGGCATAGCCCGGCACGCCATAGAACACCCAGACACCGGCCAGCGCGAACAGGGCCACCGACACCGGCGCGCCGACGCGGATGAAGCCCCGCGCGCGGTCGCGCACCGCCCCTTCCGTCTTCAGCGACAGATACACCGCGCCGTGGGTAGTCAGCATCGCCAGCGACAGCAGCCCGGCCAGCAGGCCGAACGGGTTCAGCAGCTCGAACAGGCCACTGCCCTCATAGGCGACGCGCAGATCGCCGTCGATGCGGAACGGAACCCCCTGCAACAAATTGCCAAAGGCGACGCCGAACACCAGCGACGGAACCAGCCCCCCGGCGAACAGCGCCCAGTCCCAGAAGCTCCGCCACCGGGGATCGGCGATCTTGTTGCGGAACTCGAAACCGACCGGACGCAAAATCAGCGTCGCCAGCACCAGGAACAGGGCGATGTAGAAACCGGAAAAGGCCGCCGCGTAAATGGCAGGCCACGCGGCGAAGATCGCCCCGGCCCCCAAAATCAGCCACACCTGATTCCCGTCCCACACCGGGCCGATGCTGTTGATGGCCACACGCCGTTCCACATCGGTGCGCGCCACCAGCGGCAGCAACGCCGCCACCCCCAGATCGAACCCGTCCATGATGGCGAACCCGATCAGCAGAACGCCCAGAAACAGCCACCAGATCAGGCGGAGGATCTCGTAATCAACCAGATGGTGCATTGGATCTCTCCCTTTATTCGGCGGGCTGATGGGCGGGCGCGGCGGACGACGGGCGCAGCGCCTCGGCCGGTCCCAACCGGATGTATGTGCGCATCAGCACGACATCGACGACGGCCAGCGAGGAATAGAACAGGACGAAGCCGGTCAGGGTGAACAGCACCTGCGCCACCGACACGGAGGAGGAGGCGAGGAAGGTCGGCAGCACCCCGTCGATCGACCAGGGTTGCCGCCCGTATTCGGCCACGAACCACCCCAGCTCCGCCGCCACCCACGGCAAGGGCAGGCTCCACAGGCAAACCCTCAAGAACAGCGGGTGGCTGAAATCCCGTCGGCAGGACAGGGCGAAGGCCACCAGGAACAGGCCGATGAAGAAAAAGCCCAGCGCCACCATGATGCGGAAGCACCAGAACAGCGGCCCCACCCCCGGCACCGTGTCGCGCGCGGCCTTGGCGATGGTGGCGTCATCCGCCTTGCGCGGATCGGCGAGGTAGCGTTTCAACAGCAGCGCGTGGCCCAGATCGGCGGCGTGGGCGGTCAAGGTCGCGCGGGCCTCCGCGTCGGCCCGGTTGGCGCGCAACCGCTCCAGCGCGTCATAGGCGACCAGACCGTTGCGGATGCGCCGCTCCGCCCGCAGCACCAGATCGTCGATGCCGGGCAGCACGGTGTCGGTGGAGCGGGTGGCGATCAGCCCCAGCGCCCACGGCACCTTCACCTCGGCGTGGTTGACCCGGTTCTTGGTGTCGGGAATGGCGAACAGGGTGAAACCGGCGGGCGCTTCCTCCGTCTCCCACATCGCTTCGATGGCGGCGAGCTTCATTTTCTGGTGTTCGGACACGGCGTAACCGCTTTCGTCCCCCAGCACCACCACCGACAGGGCCGACGCCAGGCCAAAGGCCGAGGCGACGATCATCGACCGCTTGGCAAAGGCGGCGTGCCGCCCCTTCAGCAGGTAATAGGCGCTGACCGACAGCACGAAGATCGATCCGGTGACGTAACCTGCGCTGACGGTGTGGACGAACTTCGATTGGGCCACCGGGTTGAACATCAGCTCCCAGAAGGAGGTCAGCTCCATCCGCATGGTGTCGGGGTTGAACACCGCGCCAACCGGATTCTGCATCCAGCCGTTGGCGATCAGGATCCACAGGGCCGACAGGTTGGAGCCGATGGCGACCAGCCACGTCACCGTCAGATGGCCCAGCTTCGACAGCCGGTCCCACCCGAAGAAGAACAGGCCGACGAAGCTCGATTCCAGGAAGAAGGCCATCAACCCTTCGATGGCCAGCGGCGCGCCAAAGATGTCGCCGACATAATGGCTGTAATAGGCCCAGTTGGTGCCGAACTGGAATTCCATGGTGATGCCGGTGGCCACCCCCATGGCAAAATTGATGCCGAACAGCTTGCCCCAGAATTTGGTCATGTCGCGCCAGATGGCGCGCCCGGTCATCACATAGACGCTTTCCATGATGGCCAGCAGGAAGGACAGCCCCAGCGTCAGGGGCACGAACAGAAAGTGATAGAGCGCGGTCATGCCGAATTGCAGGCGCGACAGGCTCGACGGATCCAAATCAAACATCGTGCACAGACATCCTTATGAGCGCGGCGACGCCGGAACGGTCAGACGGTCGTCCATCACGGACTCGTCGATCACCGGGCGGTGCGCCGCGTCGAACAGGAACAGCCGCATCGCCACCACCACGCACAGCTTGACCAGCAGCGTGACGGCAATGGCGCGGGCCAACGGGCGGTCCGTCATCGGTCCATCTCCCGAACGTCGGTTGACCGGTTGAGGGAGGGCGCAACCACCATCCCCAACAACCCGAACAGCAGGGGCATGGACAGGAACAGGCTCCAATGCGGCGGGCGGTCGGCGCTGTGCAGCAGCGTGCGCAGGCCCGCGACGTCAAAGGCCAGCAGCAGCGCCACGAACAGGCCGCCGCCAAAGGCTCCGGCGGCGAATCCGGGCAGCAGGCGGCAGAACAGCCGCCAACCGGGCGGCGGTCGCCCGTGGGAACGGTCGGACAGAGGCATGGCAACGGGTTCCTCGGCGGGCGGCAGCGGGGCCGCCCACGGTCGATGAATGGCCCATCCCGGCCCCGCGCAAGGGCCCCGCGCAAGGGCCCTGCGCAAGGGCCCCGCGCAAGGGCGGCGTGTCGGGATGGGCCGTCGGCTCCATCAGGTCGGGAACCCCCACGGCGGCCCGCGCGGCCACGCCACCCCGACCGGACGGGCGGCGGGTGGCGGGTGCGGACGGTCGGAATACAGGGGCGGGCACAGCGTGGCCACGGGCAGGGCCAGCGTGGCGACCGTCGGCAGATCGGTGCCGCCCTGCAGGCCGGGCAGGCAGAACAGGCACAGGTCGCCGTGCGGCCGGTCGGCGTCCGGCGGAACGGGCTGGCCGGTGGCGCGGTCGATCACGACCATGCCGCCCGCCGTGCAAATCACGATGCGGTCGCCGGACAGATCCTGCGCGAACAGGGGCGACGACGGCGCGTCGGCGCGCGGCGGGTGTCCGCCAAGCGCCAGCAGATGGACCAGCAGCAGCCACACGCCCACGCTCGCGCCGATCCGGCGGCGGCGGTCGGGCCGCAGGCCAAAGAGGTGCCCAGCGGGCGTGCGCGTGGCAGAGGGGTGGAACGCGGTCATGACGCCGCTCGCGGTTCCGGTCGTCGCCTCAGACGGGCGCCAGGAAACGGAACGGAGCGGGCGTGGCGGACAGAAACACCATCATGGGATCATCCGGGAAATGGCCGGAGAATGGCCGGGGGATGGGGTCGCGGCCCCAGGGCGGCGGGGCGCGCAACGCACGGATTGCGCCGTGAAAACGGGGGAATAACGGCCACACATCCTTTCCGTTTGTATGAATCCGCAAGCGACGCGGATCCCCGGCGCGGAGGAGGTTTGGTGTGCTCGGACGGGCCGCAGCGACCGCTGGAGATGCCGGGGATTCACAACGCGGGCGGGGGTTGCCACGCGCACGCCAACGGGGCGGGCGGGATCCGCGCGCGAACAATCGCTCCGGTCAGCCGACGGACGGCGGTGCGCGGGCCTGGAGGCTGGACAGGAACCATCCGGCGGCGATGGCGTCGCCGGGCAAGGCGCGCGCGTCGTGCGCGGCAACCTGTTCGGTCGGCAGCGCCAGCGGCGGAACCGGCGGCAGCCCGGCCCCCGCCAGCAGCGGGCAGAGCGGGCAGTGGCCGGACGCGGCGGCCGTGCCGTCCTCGTCGGGGAGAGCCTGTCCGTCGGGGCCGACCTTGATGGTCTTGATCCCGTCCACCGAACAGATGGTGATGACGTCCGCCACCGTGCTGTTGGACGCGGCCATCGCCTGGGCGGGCATCATCACGCTCCAGGCCAGCGCTTGGCACAGGAAGGCCAGCGCGCCAACCATCAGGCTGACACGGCGACATCCCAGGGCAAGGCGGCGGAACAGAGACACCAGAACAAACGCCTTCGGTTGATGCTGCGGCTTATCACGGCGACGCGGTCGATCCCCGCCGCCGCAAGGCCCGAAAGCCGGAGCGCGACAGAGACGGATCAGCACCTTACGCGATTGCAGCATGCGGGGGAACCCGTCGTGTTCAAACGACGTTTCCCTGCGGTGTCGCACCCCCTGTCGCACCCCGCTGTCGGGGGTTGACAGGAAGCTGTCGCAAATGGGCCACCCGACGACCGCCAGCGGTGAAACACTGATTCCCGCCGATGCCTTGAAACCGGGAGCCATCCATGTCCGAATCCGTGTCCGTCGATGCCCTGATCGCGCGCCGCAAGCCCGGCTATTCGCTGGAAGCGCCCTTCTACACCAGCCAAAGCGTCTTTGATCTGGACCTGAAGGCGATCTTCGGACGCCATTGGATTTACGTGGCGGTGGAGCCGGAAATTCCCGAACCCGGCGATTGCGTGACGGTGGACATCGGTCGGGCGTCGGTCATCATCCTGCGCGACGACGACCTGCAGGTGCGCGCCTTTTACAACGTCTGCCGCCATCGCGGCGCGCGGTTGACGCCGGAGGGCGCGTCGTCCGTCGGCAATCTGGTGTGCCCCTATCACCAATGGACCTACGGCCTGGACGGTAAGCTGCTGTTCACCGAGCATATGGGCGCGGAGTTCGATCATTCCTGCCACGGGTTGAAGCCGGTGCATGTCCGCAGCGTCGGCGGCCTGATCTTCGTCTGTCTGGCCAAGGAGGCCCCCACCGACATCGACGCGCTGGCCGCCGCCATCGAGCCGTACATCCTCCCCCACGATCTGCGGAACTGCAAGATCGCCCATTCGACCGATCTGGTGGAGCTGGGCAATTGGAAGCTGACGATGGAGAACAACCGGGAATGCTACCATTGCGTCGGCAACCACCCGGAACTGACGGTCCCGCTGTTCGAATACGGGTTCGGCTTCGCGCCCGACAGCCTGGACGACAACCGCCGGGTTCACGCCGAACGTTATGACCAGCTTCTGGCCGAGTCCCACGCGCGGTGGGAGTCCATGGGCCTGCCGTCGCGCGAGATCGACCGGCTGACCGACATCACCGGCTTCCGCACCCAACGCCTGCCGATCGACGGCAGCGGCGAATCCCAGACCAAGGACACCCGCGTCGCCAGCCGCAAGACCCTGGGCAACCTGCCCGACCGCAGCCTGGGCGGCCTGTCCTTCTGGACCCAGCCGAACTCCTGGCACCATTTCATGTCCGACCACATCGTCACCTTCTCCGTCCTGCCGCTGACGCCCGACCGCACGCTCGTCCGCACCCGCTGGCTGGTGCACAAGGACGCGGTGGAAGGCGTGGATTACAACCTCCAAGCCCTGACGGAGGTCTGGACCGCCACCAACCAGCAGGACGCCGATCTGGTCGCCATCGCCCAGGCCGGGGCCACCAGCCCGGCCTATGAACCCGGCCCCTATTCCCCGCACACCGAAGGGTTGGTCGAGAAGTTCTGCGCGTGGTACATCGACCGTCTGTCGGCCCATCGTGGCCTGCATCGTGACCTGTCGGCGGGCGTTGAGGTGGCGGCATGACCAGCGGCGCGCACATCCCGGATTGGGCATCGGAGCTGACGGGGGCCGAGGCTCCCCTGTGGGATCCCGACCGCGACGACCGGCTGGTCTGCCGGGCGGTGCGGCAGGAAACCCACGACGTCAAAACCTTCGTCTTTTCCGGGCGCACGCCCTGCCGGTTCCGCTTCAAACCGGGGCAGTTCATCACGCTGGATCTGCCCATCGACGGCGGGATCGTGAACCGCTGCTACACGGTCGCCTCGTCGGCCGCCCGCCCGCACCGCATCGCCATCACGGTCAAGCGGGTGCCGGGCGGCCCGGCCTCCAACTGGTTGCACGACCACATGGTCCCGGGGCGCGAACTCCGCGCCACCGGCCCGATGGGGGAGTTCACCCCGGCGGACCGGCCATTGACCAAGCTGCTGTTCCTGTCGGCGGGCAGCGGCATCACCCCGCTGATGTCGATGGCGCGCACGCTCGACGATCTGGCGCTGGAGCGGGACGTCGTCTTCGTCCACGCCGCCCGCAGCCCAACCGACATCATCTTCCGCACCGAACTCGACGCCATGGCGCGGGCCGAAACCGGGTTCCGGCTGGCCCATGTCTGCGAGGCGGCGGGAGCGGAAGGGCAATGGCCGGGCTACAGCGGGCGGTTGTCGCTGCCGATGCTCCGCCTGATCGCCCCGGACCTGTTGGAGCGTGACCTCTATGTCTGCGGCCCCGCCCCCTTCATGGCGGCGGTGCGGGCGATGACGGCGGAGGCCGGGGTCAACCCGGCCCGTTACCACGAGGAAAGCTTCAACTTCGACGAACTTCCGGGCACCGCCGCCCCCGGCGAGGCGAGTCCAGCGGAACCGGCCCCAGCGGAACCGGCTGCCGCCGCAACCGGCTTCACGGTGGAGTTCGCCAAAAGCGGCAAGACCATCACCTGCGGCCCAGACACCCCCATCCTCACCGCCGCCGCTGCGGCGGGGCTGCGGTTGCCCTCCTCCTGCTCGCGCGGCCTGTGCGGCACCTGCAAGAGCAAGGTGATCTCCGGAACGGTGGCGATGAAGCACGGCGGCGGCATCCGCCAGCGCGAAATCGACGCGGGTCAGATCCTGCTCTGTTGCAGCCGCCCGACCAGCGATCTGGTGATCGACCGCTGACGGTCCTCCCTGGTCAGAGCAACGCGGGCGGGTGCCATTGCGGTCCCCACCCGTCTCCGCTCTCGACAGGGCGGGCACAACCCGGCATGAAGGCGTCGTCTCGGCATCAGGGGAGCGACCGGCCATGCGGGCGATTTTCTGCGACCAGTTCGGCGATCCGGCCCGGGTTCTGCGCCTGTGCGACCAGCCGGACCCACGCCCCGGCCCCGGCGACCTGCTGGTGCGGATGGCGGCGGCCAGCGTCAACCCGTCCGATCTGCTGACCGTGCGCGGCACCTACGCCCAGGCCACCGCCCTGCCCTTTGTGCCGGGGTTCGAGGCGGTCGGTCGGGTGGTGGCGGTGGGCGACGGCGTGCCAGCCGACTGGATCGGGCGGCGGGTGCTGCCCCTGCGCGGAACCGGCACCTGGGCGGAGCTGATCGCCAGCCCGGCCCGCTGGGCGGTTCCGGTGCCGGACGCCATTCCCGACGCGGTGGCGACCCAATGCTACATCAATCCACTGACCATCGACCGGCTGCTGACGCGTGAGCTGACCTTGCGGGCCGGAGACACGGTGATCGTCACCGCCGGGGCGTCGGCCTGCGGACGCATCGCCGCGCAGACCGCGCGGGCGTTGGGGTTGCGCCTGATCGCCGTGGTTCGCCGCGACGACGCGCGCGACGACTTGCTGGCGCTGGGGGCCACCGCTGTGGTGAACAGCGCGCGGGAGGATCTGGCCACCACCGTCGCCGCCCTGACCGACGGGCGCGGGGCCGCCGCCGCGCTCGACGCCATCGGCGGGGCGGAGAGTGCGGCCCTGGTCGATCACATCGCCCCCGGCGGCACGCTGGTGACGTATGGCCTGCTCTCCGGGTCGTTGATCCCCACCGATCTGCCCGCCGCCGCCGCGCGCGGGGTGCGGGTGCTGAGCTTTTGGCTGAAACGCTGGGTGGACCGCTGCACGGAAGACGACTGGCACGCCGCCTTTGCCGCCCTGATGGCGCGGGTCGAATCCGGCGCGCTGACCCTGACCGCCACCCCGCCTCTGCCCCTAAGCACTGTGGCCGAGGCGATGCGGCTGGCCGAAACGCCGGGCCGTCGGTCCAAGGTCGTGCTGGCGGGTTGAGGGCAAAGCCGCTAAGACAGCGTTCGCACACGCAACAATACCGTCACACACAACCGACCACCCCATGCCCAACCCGTCGATCACGCTGCGCGCCGTCTCCCACGCCTATGGCGACCGCGCCGTGTTGCGCGACCTGTCCCTGACGCTGACGGAACGGCGCGTCGCCATCCTGGGCGGGAACGGATCGGGCAAGAGCACGCTGGCCCGGATGCTGAACGGCCTGATCCTGCCCAGCGCCGGGACGGTGACGGTGGACGGGCTGGACACCCGGCGCGACGGGCGGGCGGTGCGCCAGCGCGTCGGCTTCGTTTTCCAGAACCCCGACGTGCAGATCGTCTATCCGACGGTGGAGGAGGATGTCGGTTTCGGCCTGAAGGCGCGCAAGATGCCCAAGGACGAGATCGCCCGCCGGGTGACGGCCGCACTCGACCGCTACGCCCTTGCCCGCTACCGCCACCAGCCTGCCCACCAGTTGAGCGGTGGGGAAAAGCAGCTTCTCGCCATCGCCGGGGTGCTGGTGCTCGACCCCGCCCATGTGGTGTTCGACGAGCCGACGACGCTGCTTGACCTGCGCAACCGCCGCACGGTGATCCAGGCCATCCGCGACTTGCCCCAGCACGCCATCGTCGTCACCCATGATCTGGACATGGTGATGGATTTCGACCGCGTCCTGGTGCTGGAGGATGGCCGTGTCGTGATCGACGACGCGCCGTCGGTCGCCGTTCCGGCCTATGTCGCGCGGTTGGGCTGATGCTGGGCCTCTATCTGCACCGGGATTCGCCGATCCACCGGCTGGGGGCCGGGGTGAAGATGGGCGGGTTGCTGGCGGCGACGCTGCTGGTGCTGGCCCTGCCCGGTGCGGTCGGGGCGCTGGGGGCCGGGCTGTCGGGGCTGTTCGCCCTGTGGCTGGCCAAGCTGCCGCTGGGGCGGGTGCTGCGCGAGCTGCGCGCCCCGGTGCTGATGCTGGGGCTGCTGTTCGGGGTGCAGGCGCTGGTGGCCGGGACCGGCTGGGCGGACACGCTGGCCGCCGTCGCCCGCTTCGCCGCGCTGATCCTGCTGGCCACGCTGGTGACGCTGACCACCAAGGTCGCCGCCATGGTGGATCTCTTCGAACGGGTCTTCGCCATCCTGCGCCCGCTGGGGGTGAACCCGGCCAAGCTGGCGCTGATGCTGGCCCTGACCATCCGTTTCATCCCGCTGCTGGCCGAACAGGTGCGCGAGGTGCGGATGGCGCAACAGGCGCGCGGCGTCGAACGGAGCATAGCCGCCCTGTTCGTTCCGCTGCTGGTCAAGATTCTCCGCTTGGCCGATGATCTCACCGCCGCGCTGGACGCGCGGGGGTATGACCCGACCGACGACGCCCGCCCGGGCACCAGTCCCAACGACGCCGTCGGTCCCAACAACAAGGAAGCGCAGCCCCCATGTTGACCACCCGCGATCTCGTCCTCAGCGCCCTGTTCGCCGCCCTGGTGGCCGGTTTGGGCATGGCTCCCCCCATTCCGCTGGGCTTCCTGCCCGTGCCGATCACCGCGCAATCGCTGGGCGTGATGCTGGCGGGCGCGCTGCTGGGGGCCAAGCGCGGCGGTCTGGCGCTGCTGCTGTTCGTGCTGCTGGTCGCCGCCGGTCTGCCGCTGCTGGCCGGTGGCCGTGGCGGCATCGGCGTGATCCTGGGGCCGTCGGGCGGCTTCATCCTGGCCTTCCCGGTCGGGGCCTTCGTCACCGGCCTGCTGGCCGAACGCTTCGCCACCGGGGCCAACCCGCTGCGCCTGTTCGCGGTCTGCGTGGCGGGCGGCATCCTGGCCGTCTACGCCGGTGGCATCCCCTGGCTGTCGGTGGTGGCGGGCATGCCGCTGGAAAAGGCCGTGACCGCCATGGTCGCCTTCATCCCCGGTGATCTCATCAAGGCCGGTGTCGCCGCCGCCGCCGCCGCCGCCGTGCGCCGGGCCGGTGTCCTGCCGACCGCCCACGCCTGACCAACCGGCGATCTGTGGGAATGAGCCTCGCCCGCCCCTTTGCCGAGGCCGCAAGCCGCGCCCCGGACCATCCCGCCCTGATCGTCACCGGCGCTGATCCCACCGCGCCGCTGACCTATGGCGCGCTGTTGGACCGCGTCCGGCTGGCCGGAGCGGGGGTGCGGGCGTTGGCCGCCGCCAAATCCGCGACGGGAGACGAGGCACCGCCGCGCGTCGCCCTGCGTCTCGGCAACCGGGCCGAACTGCTGGTCCTGTTCCTCGGCACGGTGGCGGCGGGCGGCATCGTCGCCCTGCTCGACCCGAAATGGAGCGCGGAGCAAAGCGCCGCCGCGCTCGACACCCTGCGCCCCGACCTGTTGGTTGATGAGGCGACGGTCGCCGACTGGCTCTCCTCACAAGGCGACACCAGCGCCGATGTTCCGCCCTTCGATCTGCCCTTCGTCGATCCGGCCACGCCCTTTCTGATCGGCTTCACCTCCGGGACCACCGGGCGGCCCAAGGCGTTCATCCGCAATCAAGCCTCCTGGCTGGCCACGCTCGACGCCAGCCGGGCGGAGTTCGGCATCGGCCCCGACGACGGCGTGCTGGTTCCGGGTCCGCTGGTCCACGGGCTGGGCCTGTACGGCGCGGTCGAGGGGCTGTCCGCCGGGGCGACGGTGCATGTCCAGGCGAAATTCGACGCCGCCGACGCCGCGCGGCGGCTGGCCGATCCGGCGGCGGCGCTCACCACGCTGGTGGTGGTTCCCACCATGCTGGTCGGCATCCTCGACGCGGCGGAGCGCGCCGGTCTGGCCTTCCCCGCCCTGCGCCGGGTGGTGTGCTCCGGGGCCAAGCTCGCCCCCGCCACCCATGACCGGCTGCTGGCGCTCTGCCCCGGCGTCACCGTGCTGGAGTATTACGGCGCGTCGGAACTGAGCTTCGTCAGCCTGCGCGATTCCCGCGAGGGCGCGCCGCCCGACAGCGTCGGCCGTCCCTTCCATGGGGTGGAATTGTCGGTGCGCGACGACGACGGCCATCCGGTCCCGACGGGCCAGCCCGGCACCGTCTGGGTGCGCAGCGCGATGCTGAGCGACGGCTATCTCGGCCCGTCCGACGGGTCGGGGTTCCGCGCCCGCGACGGCTGGGGAACCGTGGGTGATTTCGGCTGGATCGACGCCCAGGGCTGGTTGCGCCTGATCGGGCGGGCGGGCGACATGCTGATTTCCGGCGGCCTCAACGTCTACCCGGCGGAGGTCGAAGCCGTCCTGCGCGCCCATCCGGCGGTGGCCGAGGCGGTGGTGTTCGGCCTGCCCGATCCCTATTGGGGCGATCTGGTCAGCGCCGTCCTGTGGTGGCGCAGCGCGGCGCGCGTCGGCGCGGAGGAGTTGCGCGCTTGGTCGCACGCCCATCTTGAAGGTTACAAGGCCCCGCGCCGCCTGTTCGCCGCCGCCGACATGCCCCTGACCAGCAGCGGCAAGATCGCCCGCGCCGACATCCGTGACCGCGCCCGCAACGGGGCGTTGGAGGCGATTGCGTGAGCCAACGCGCCATCATCATCGCCGCGCGGCGCAGCCCGGTGGGGCGGATCGGCGGCAGCCTGCGCGACCTGCCGGTCGAGGATCTTGCCGCCCCGGTGATCCGCGCCGCCCTGGCCGACGCCAGGCTGGAGCCGGACGCGGTGGATGAGGTGCTGTTGGGCAACGCCGTCGGCCCCGGTGGCAACGTCGCCCGCCTGTCGGCGCTGGCCGCCGGGCTGCCGGTGAGCGTGCCGGGGGTGACGGTGGACCGCCAATGCGGTTCGGGGCTGGAGGCGATCAACCTCGCCGCCCGTCTGGTCCAGGCCGGGGCCGGGGAGATCATCGTCGCCGGTGGGGTGGAAAGCACCAGCACCGCGCCGTGGCGGGTCGCCAAGCCAACCAGCCTCTACCGCAGCCCGACCTTTTATGACCGCGCCCGTTTCGCCCCCGAAAGCATCGGCGATCCGTCAATGGGGGAGGCCGCCGAAAACGTCGCCGCCGCCTATGGCATCACCCGCGAGCGGCAGGATGCCTATGCCCTGACCAGCCATCGCAAGGCGGTGGCCGCGCAGGACAGCGGTCGTTTCGTCCGCGAAATTGTACCCCTCACTCTGCCCGACGGAACCGTCATCGACCGCGACGACGGGCCGCGCCGCGACAGCAGCCTGGAACGGTTGGCCCGGTTGCGCCCGGTCTTCCGCGACAACGGAACCGTGACGGCGGGCAACGCCTGCCCGATCAACGACGGCGCGGCAGCGGTCGTTGTCGTGTCGGAACGGATTCATCAAGCGTTGGGCGGCCCGCCCGGCCTGTGGGTGGTTGATTCCCAGGCGGCGGGCGTCGATCCCCATCTGCTCGGCACCGGGCCGATTCCGGCGGTGCGCAAGCTGCTGGCCCGCCACCCCGGCCTGAGCCTGGACGCCATCGACCGTGTCGAATTCAACGAGGCGTTCGCCGCCCAGGTGCTGGCCTGCCTCGACACGCTGGGGCTGGACGCGGATCGGGTGTGCGTGGGCGGCGGGGCCTTGGCGCTTGGCCACCCCTATGGCGCGTCGGGGGCCATTCTGATGACCCGCCTGTTCAGCGAACTTCTGCACAACACACTTCTGTTCCCAACCGGCCCGGAACGGCCCCGGCGTGGTCTGGCCACGCTGGGCATCGGCGGCGGTTTGGGGTTGGCAACCTTGGTGGAAACGATGTCATGACCGCAGCGCCCTCATCCGGCACAACCGGCAAACCCACAACCGGAAGTTCTACAACCGGCGGCTCCTTCCGTTCGGCCTTCCGTCACCGCGCCTTTGCCCTGTTCTGGAGCGCGCGCGTCTGCGCCATGCTGGCGATTCAGATGCAGGTGGTGGCGGTGGGCTGGCAGATGTACGATCTGACCGGCAGCGCGCTGGATTTGGGTCTGGTCGGGTTGAGCCAGTTCCTGCCGTCGCTGGCCCTGCTGCTGTTCGCCGGGCATGTGGTGGACAACCACGACCGCAAACGGGTGCTGTTCGCCGCCTTGGCGGTGGAGTGCGCGGCGGTGTTCGGGCTGTTTGTCGCGACCATGGCCGGGGCCTTGTCGCCGTCGGCGATCTTCGCCACCGTCGCCCTGATCGGGGCCGCCAAGGCGTTCGAGGGACCGGCCAATCAAGCCCTGCTGTCGGCCACCGTCCCGGTGGAGGATCTGCCGAACGCCATCGGCTGGCAATCCTCCGCCATCCAGGTGGCGCAGATTTCCGGCCCGGCGCTGGGCGGGCTGCTCTACATCGCCGGTCCGGCGGTGGTCTATGGCGTCAGCGCGGCGATGCTGCTGCTGGCGGTGCTGTTGATCCTGGCGACCCGCCCGCGCCCGGTGACGATGGTGCGCCGGGCCATGAGCTGGTCCACCCTGCTGGCCGGGGCCTCCTTCATCCGCAGCCGTCCGGAGATTCTGGGCGCGATCTCGCTCGATCTGTTCGCCGTGCTGCTGGGCGGGGCGACGGCGCTGTTGCCGATCTACGCCCGCGACATCCTGCACGTCGGCCCCTGGGGGTTGGGGTTGCTGCGCAGCGCCCCGGCGCTGGGCGCGCTGGCGATGGCGGTGGCGATCACCCGCTGGGGGGTGCAGCGCCACGCCGGGCGCTGGATGCTGATCGCCGTCGGCGGCTTTGGTCTGGCCACCATCGTCTTTGGCCTGTCCACCGACCCCGTCTTGTCCTTCGTCGCCCTGTTGGCGGTTGGGGCCACCGATCAGGTCAGCATGTTCGTGCGCCAGACCCTGATCCAGCTCGCCACCCCCGACGACATGCGCGGGCGGGTGGGGGCCGTCACCTCGCTGTTCATCGGCGCGTCGAACCAGTTGGGCGAGTTCGAATCCGGGGCGGCGGCGGCGGCGTTCGGCGTGGTTCCGGCGGCGGTGGCCGGTGGCGTCGGTGCGGTGGCGCTGGCGGGGGCCTGGGCCTGGGTCTTTCCGGCCCTGCGCCGGATCGACCGCCTGTCGGAAACGCGCTGATCCCACGCTGAAAACGAAACACCCCCGCTGCACAGGGCGCGGGGGTGTTCGCAACACATCCGGCGCGACCGGACCGTCACGCGGCCAGCGGCGTCAACCCCTGGGTCAGTGGCTCGAAGAAGCGGCGGAAGCGCTCTTCCGCGTCGGCGTCCATCAGGAAGGACAGGCGCACACCACCGTTGGAACTGATGACCATCGCCGGGATGTCGGCGGTGTAGCCCGACAGGCGCAGCGTGACCCGTGCGTTGGACGGCACCTGCGGCCCGGCGGCCAGCAGCGCGCCACCAATCGACAGATTCTCCACCATCACCTCCACGGACCGCCCCCCCACCTCCAGGCTGCCCGCCTTGCGCACGGCGTAGCGCCGGGCGCGGCGGCGGTCGGCGTCGCGGGTGGAGGTGCGGATCACGCGGACGATGTCGGTGCGCAGGCCGGTGATGCTGACCGCCACCTCATCGGCCTTGGTCCGCACATCCTCGGCGGCGGCCCCGGTCGTTTGCGCGTCGTTCGCCACCACCTCGATGCGGGAACTGACCAGCCGCGCGGCGGACGCCGCCTCGATGACGTTGCGGGAGATGTCGCGGGTGGCGGCGGCCTGCTGGGCCACGCCCGCCGCGACCGTTCCGGCGATCACGTCGATTTCGCCGATGCGTCCCGACATGCTGTCCACCATCGACACGGCGGCCCCGGTGGCGGCGCGCACCTCGGCGATCTGGCGGGCGATGTCGTCGGTGGCCTTGGCGGTCTGGTTGGCCAGCGCCTTGACCTCGCTCGCCACCACGGCGAAGCCCTTGCCAGCCTCACCGGCCCGTGCCGCTTCGATGGTGGCGTTCAACGCCAGCAAGTTGGTTTGTCCGGCGATGTTGGCGATCAGGGTCGCGATGTCGCCGATCCGGCTGACCGCGTCGCTCAGCGACAGAATGGTGCGCTGGGTTTCGGTGCTGAGCTGCACGGTTTCGCGCGTCGCTTCGCTCGCCCCACTGATCTGGCGGCTGATCTCCTGGATCGACACCGACAGTTCCTCGGTCGCCGCCGACACGGTTTCGGCGTTGGCCAAAGCCTGCCGGGCGGCGGACGCCACATCCTGCGAATGGGCACCGACGCGGGCGGCGGCCTCGGCCATCTGGCGGGCGTTGTCGGTCATTTCGTGGGTGCGGTCGGAAATCACACCGACGGCGATCTGGCTTTCCTGCTCCACCGTGCTCGCCATCGATTCGAGCGCGGCGACGCGCTGCTCCTCGGCCTGCTCGCGCATCCGTTCCTGTTCGGCGCGCAGACGGTCGTTGTCCAGGGCGTTTTTCAGGAATTGCGCCACCGCCGCCGCCATCGCGCCGATCTCACCGCCTCGGTGAAGCTCCGGCACCGTCACGCTGGTGTCGCCACCGGCCAAACGGCCCATCACCGCCGTGATCCGGCCCAACGGGGCCGACAGCGCCCGGCTCAGCAACGTCGCCACGAGCGCTGCCACCAGCAGACCGGCCAGAGTCGCCACAATCGACACCCATTGCGCCTGATCGCGCAAGCCCGCGACGTTGGCCGTTCCCTCATCCACGCCCCGCTGACCGACCTCGTACAGCGGAACCAACGCGGCCTGAACATCGGCGTAGGCGCGATCCAGCGCGACCAACGCCTCGCGCTCCTTGCTGCGCAGATCGACCATGACCGGCACGGTGTATTCGATGATCTGGTCCAGCGCGTGGGACGCCTTTTGAATCGAACGGCCCCGCTGCTTGTCGAAAATGGATTGCTTGTTGTCGCTGGACGCGGCGTTGATCTGGCGGGCGGTGTCGTGCACCTGCCGATCCAGCTTGGTGAAGTCGGTGAACAGCTTGGCGAGCTTCGGATCCTTCGGGGTGTAGACCCGCGTCATGGTGGCGAAGTCGCTCTTCTCCGGGTCGATGTTGCCCGCGAACGGGGTGTCGAACCGCGCCGCCTCGCCCAGCGCCTCCACCCATTGCGCCTGCCGGGCCTTCAGCAGATAGGCGTATTGCCCGACGTCATACACCATCTCGTTGAGGGTGAAGGTGTAGGACAGGCGGGTGTCGTGCAGGGCAACGACGGCGCGGGCCTGGGTGGCAAAGGCGACCATCGCCAACCGCGCCTTTTCCGCCAGCGCGGCGGTGTCGCCGACCGCCGACTGGGGAATGAACAGGTGGATGCCCTTGTCCGCGTACAGCTTGCCCGCCGCCGAGGAGCGGAACGCCTCGGAATCCGTGCCGTCGCGCAACATGGTCAGATCCATGTCGGCCAGGGCCAGTTCCTCGTCCAGCGCCTTGACCGCCGCCGGATCGGCGACGGTCCCACGCAGGATCCGCTGCACCTCGATGATGGATTTCAGGGCGCGGGCGTTGGCCTGTTGTTCAATGTGCAGCTTCGGAACATCGGCGTTCAGCGTGTCATCCACCTCCGCCGACATGCGACCGGTGGCGAAATAGCCGACCACCCCCGGAATCGACGACACGACGACCGCCGCCGCCAACCCCACAACCAGCTTGCTTCGGATCGTTGCCAACATGATGGATAACCCCAGGGTGAATGAGCCGATGGTCCGAAAACGCGGGAGCCGGGTCGGCTCACTTGGCCTTGCGCAGCTTTTCCAGATGCTCCAGCACCTCGGTCAACTCACCCTTGGCTTCCGCCAGAGCCTGCTTGTTCTTGCTGGTTTGCCAATCCTTGATGAAGGTGTAGGCGCGGGCCGGATGCATCACGAGGTCGATGTAGTTGCGGGTCTTGCTGAACTGGTCCAGCGCCTTCAGCGGTTGGCCGATGGCGTCGCCCGCGTCGCCGCTGTCACCCCATTTGGCTTCGAGCTGGTCGGGCGTCATCGCCTTCATGCCCGCCGCGCTGGAGATCACCAACTCCATCATCTTGGCGTCGGCGGGGGTCTCCTTGGCGTTTTCCTTGCACGCCTCGATCCCCATGGCCATCAGCTTCTCCTGACGGGCCAGGGAGGCCGCCGGATCGGCGATGGTCCCGGTCAACAATTCGCGCACCGATTCCGTCACCGTCGCCTTGTAGGCATCGACGTCGAACGCCATCGCCGACAGCGGCGTGAACAGGATGGCGGCGGCCAGAAGGGATTTGATGCTGCGGCTCATGCTCTCGTCTCCTCGCCATTCCAGCGATGGCGTTCTGGTTTTTGTTCAGCGTCCCCGCACCGTCCTGCGACCGGGTGACGCAGCCCTGTTGAACTGCCTAAGCAATCATCAGGCCAACTGACAAGAACTTTGGTATGACCCCAACCAAACCAACGTTTCCAAAGCCTACGCGCATCATTCTGCGGTGACGTGGGTTTCTTTCAGTCCGATTCTCATGCGATTCCAAATCAAATTGGTTCGCAAAATGCAAAGAACGTCTCGATTTGAAAAATCCGTAACAGAGTCAGCCCGAATCGAGGCAAGTCCGAAATTCACGTAACATCTTTGTGTTAGTTTCTTCTAATCCAATCGGCGCGATGCTTTGCGCTGTATCTTGCGCGCCCATCACCGTGACCCAGAGGCCGGGCCACCGTTCGGATTTCCGAACGCTCTTTCCGCCACCCATCCGGAAATCCGGACGCTGGCAATCCGAACTGACACAACATCAAACAAAATCAATGGATTGAAATTGAAAACCCGGCAACCGGCGCTGGCACAGCCGTTGCTCTATGGGCGGTATCCCGCACAGACGGGAAAGCCATCACGGAGCGAAACGTCCCATGCCTGCCGCCGCCACCCGCCCCACCCGCCTGGAACATGATCTGCTGGGCGACCGCGAGGTTCCCGCCGATGCCTATTACGGCGTCCACACCCTGCGCGCGGTCGAGAATTTCCCGATCACCGGCACGCCCATCGGCCATTACCCCGATCTGGTGCGGGCGCTGGCGGACATCAAGACGGCGGCGGCCCGCGCCAACCAGGAATTGGGGCTGTTGAGCGCGGAGCGCGCCGACGCCATCGCCGCCGCCTGCCGCGAGATCCGGGGCGGGGCGCTGCTGGATCATTTCGTGGTGGACGTCATCCAGGGCGGGGCGGGCACCTCGACCAACATGAACGCGAACGAGGTCATCGCCAACCGCGCGTTGGAGATTCTGGGCCACGCGCGCGGGGCCTACAGCCACCTGCACCCCAACGAACATGTCAACATGAGCCAGTCCACCAACGACGTCTACCCGACGGCGCTGAAGCTGGCGACCTACACCGGCATTTTCCGGCTGGTGGAGGCGATGGGCTATCTGCGCGCCGCCTTCCAGCGCAAGGCCGACGAGTTCGCCGATGTGCTGAAGATGGGCCGCACCCAGTTGCAGGACGCCGTTCCGATGACGCTGGGGCAGGAGTTTTCCACCTACGCCGTCATGCTGGCCGAGGATGAGGAGCGGTTGAAGGAAGCCGCCCTGCTGATCCGCGAAATCAATCTGGGGGCCACTGCCATCGGCACCGGCATCAACGCCCACCCGGACTACGCCCCGCTCGTCTGCCGCCGCTTGGCCGAAATCAGCGGGGTGCCGGTCGTCACCGCCCCCAACCTGATCGAAGCGACGCAGGATTGCGGCAGCTTCGTCCAATTGTCGGGCGTGCTGAAGCGGGTGGCGGTGAAGCTGTCGAAGACCTGCAACGACCTGCGTTTGCTGTCCAGCGGCCCGCGCGCCGGTCTAGGCGAAATCAACCTGCCCGCCCGTCAGGCCGGGTCCTCGATCATGCCGGGCAAGGTCAACCCGGTGATCCCCGAGGTGGTCAACCAGATCGCCTTCGAGGTCATCGGCAACGACATGACCGTGACCTTCGCCGCCGAAGCCGGTCAGCTCCAGCTCAACGCGTTCGAGCCGATCATCGCCCACAGCCTGTTCAAGAGCATCACCCACCTGCGCCAGGGCTGCCGGGTGCTGGCCGACCTGTGCGTGGACGGCATCACCGCCAACCGCGACCATCTGGCCGCCGCCGTCCGCAACTCCATCGGCATCGTCACCGCGCTCAACCCCTACATCGGCTACGCCAACGCCACGGAAATCGCCGCCGAGGCGCACCGCACCGGCAAGGGCGTCGCCGAGCTGGTGGAGGCGCGCGGCCTGATGACGGCGGAGGCGCTGGCCGAGGTGCTGCGCCCCGACATCCTGACCCGGCCCCAGATGATCCCCACCGCCGGATAACGCGCTCTCACCACAAAACGCCGTTCACAGACGACCCGGCGGATGCACCGCCGGGCAGGGAAGGACACGTCTCATGAATCGACAGACGACGCTCATCATCGCCGCGATGCTGCTTGGCATCCTCACCGGCTATCTCTGCAACACCCTGCTGTCCCCGGCGGACGCCAAGACGGTGGCCGGTTATTTCGTGATGGTCACGGACATTTTCCTGCGCCTGATCAAGATGATCATCGCCCCGCTGATCTTCTCCACCCTGGTGGCGGGCATGGCGGGCATGGGCGACGCCAAGACCGTGGGCCGCATCGGCGGCAAGGCGGTCGGTTGGTTCCTGATGGCGTCCTTCGCCTCGTTGTTCCTCGGCCTGATCTTCGCCAACCTGCTGCAGCCGGGCGCGCACGTCACCATGCCGTTGCCGGACTCCTCGGCCAGCGCGGGGCTGAAGACGTCGTCGCTGAACCTCAAGGACTTCCTGATCCACGTCTTCCCGCGCAACATCTTTGAAGCGATGGCGACGAACGAGATCCTGCAAATCCTGGTCTTCTCGCTGTTCTTCGGCCTGGCGCTGGGCCAGTTGCGCGACACCAAGGCGGGTCTGCTCGCCCAGGCGATCGAAGAGGTGGTTCCGGTCATGCTGCGCGTCACCGACTATGTGATGCGCTTCGCCCCGATCGGTGTCTTCGCCGCCGTCGCCAACGTCGTCGCCACCCAGGGCCTGGGCGTTCTGGCGGTTTACGGCACCTTCATGGGCGGTTTCTACCTGACGCTCGCCGTGCTGTGGCTGGTGCTGCTCACCGCCGGTTTCGCCGTGCTCAAGGGCGACGTGTTCCGTCTGGTCGGCCTGACCCGTCAGCCGATGCTGCTGGCCTTCTCCACCGCGTCGAGCGAATCCGCCTATCCCCGCCTGATGGAAACCCTGAAGCGCTTCGGTGTGAGCGAGCGGGTGATCGGCTTCGTCCTGCCGCTGGGTTACTCCTTCAACCTCGACGGTTCGATGATCTACACGGCCTTCGCGTCGCTGTTCATCGCCCAGGCCTACAACCTGCCGCTCAGCTTGGACCAACAGATCACCATGCTGCTGGTGCTGATGGTGTCGAGCAAGGGAATCGCCGGGGTGCCGCGTTCGTCGCTGGTGGTGGTTGCCGCCGTGCTGCCGATGTTCAACCTGCCGGAAGCGGGCGTGCTGCTGATCCTGGGCATCGACCATTTCCTGGACATGGGCCGCACCGCCACCAACGTGCTGGGCAACGCCATCGCCACCTCGGTGGTCGCCAAGTGGGAAAACGCGCTGGGCACCGAGACCGACGAGGACGAGGACGCCGCCGATCCGGTGCTGGCCTCCGCCACCGCGCGCCACTGATCCCGCCGAAGGGGAAGAGGGGTAGCTAATAAGGGGGCGGGGAAGGGGGCGGGCAGCCCCCTTCTCCACCGGGACAGCCCCCACCCCACCCGATTGTTCCGCGCGCGATTGCCGGAAACCACGGACTGATCTAGGACTGACAACCTGCCCCTATCACGGAGCGCCCCGCCGTGTTCCCACATCACCGCCCGCCCCGCCGCGCCGCCACGCCCCCCCGGACCGCGACCGCGCGCGATGACGTCGCCATGGAACAGGTGAACAGCGCCCGCAAAACCGTTTCACGGTGTTTCAAACGTTCCATTCGCGCGCGCAAGGGCCGCCGCTGATGCGCCTCGCCCCTCTCACCCGCTCCGTCATCCGCCGCCTGCGCCGCATCGGTCCCGTGGCGCTGCTGGTGTTGCTGACCGCCCTGCTGATCGGCGCGGCGGCGTTCCGGGCCAGCGAAACGGCGGGGCTGGCGGCGCTGCGCGAGACCGGGCGGCACCGGCTGGACCTCTACGCCGCCAGCCTGGAACGGGAAATCGACAAATACGCCTTCTTCCCCGCCACGCTCGAACTGGAACGCGACGTTCTCGATCTGGCCGCCGGACGCCCGGCCCCAAAGGCGGACGTCAACCGCTTTCTGGAACGGCTGAACCAGCGCACCGGAACGCTCGCCATCTATGTGATGAACGCGCAGGGCCGCGTCGTCGCGTCGAGCAACTGGAACCGCCCGGACAGCTTCATCGGCGAGGATTTGTTTTACCGCCCCTATTTCATCGCGGCGGCGGCGGGGCGACCTGGGCGCTTTTACGGCATCGGCACCACGCGGAACGAGCCGGGCTATTTCCTCTCCTCCACCCTGATCGACAATGGCGAGATCGTGGGGGTTGCGGTGGTCAAGGTCAGCCTGGAGCAGCTTGAACGCTCCTGGGCGACGGTGGAGGCCCCGGTGCTGGTGGTGGACGAGAACGGCGTGGCCATCCTCGCCTCCGTTCCGTCCTGGCGCTACAGCACCCTGCGCCCATTGGACGGGGCGGAGCGGCAGCGGCTGGAACGGACCCTTCAATACAACGCCCGTCCGCTGCCGCCGCTGGGTCTTGCCCCGGTGCGCCAGTTGTCGGACGACGCCGAACTCGTCCGCCTGCCCGCCGAAGCGCGGACGGAGGCCGACGCCGCCTCGCCCTTCGCCATTTCCGGTCTGGTGCTGGCGCAAAAGGCCCCGCTGCACGGCACGCCCTGGAGCATGACGGTGCTGTCGCCGGTCGCGCCGGTCACGGCCATGGCCTGGGCGCACGCGGCGTTGAGCGCGGTCGGCAGCGCGCTGGTCGGCATGCTGGCTCTTTTGTGGCGGCAGCACCGGCGGCACCTGCGCGCCCTGCGCCACGCCAACGACGCCCTGGAACGCAAAGTGGAGGAGCGCACCCGCCATCTGCGCGCCGCGCAAGGAGAGTTGGTCCACGCGGGGAAACTGGCGGTGATCGGCCAGATGTCCGCCGGGTTGGCGCATGAATTGAACCAACCGCTGGCCGCCCTGCGCACCCTGTCGGGGAACACGGTGAAGTTCCTGCAACGCGGCAAGCTGGAGGCCGCGCAGGACAATCTGGAGCGCATCGGCCAGTTGGTGGACCGCATGGGCGCGCTGACCGGCGAGTTGAAGCGCTTCGCCCGCAAATCCACCGGCGCGCCCCAGCCGGTGGCGGTCGGGCGGGTGATCGGCAACGCGCTGTTCCTGCTCGACGCCCGCCTCAACCGCACCGCCGTGGCGGTGACGGTGGAGGCGGCGGACGACGCGGTGGCCCTGTGCGACGCCAACCGCCTGGAACAGGTGCTGGTCAACCTGCTGACCAACGCGCTCGACGCGCTGGCCGATGCCCCTGATCCAGCCATCACCATCGCCGCCAGCCGTCAGACCGACCGGGTGCGCGTCACCGTGGCCGACAACGGCCCCGGCCTGTCCGACACCGCGCGCGACCGTCTGTTCGAACCCTTCTTCACCACAAAGGATGTGGGCAAGGATGGCGGCAAGGAGACCGAGACCGGCGGCGGCCTGGGCTTGGGGCTTGCCATTTCGGCGGGGATCGTGCGTGACTTCGGCGGCACGCTGAGCGGAACCAACGGCCCGGACGGTGGGGCGCTCTTCGCCATCGATCTGCCCGCCGCCCCCGATCCGGCGGCCCCCGATCCGGTCATCGACACCCCCAACCGCGCCAACGCGTGAGGTTCCGACCATGCCCCCAAGCCCGACCACGCCCCCGCTCACCGTCCTGATCGTCGAGGATGACGCGAACGTCCGGCTGGGCTGCCAACAGGCGCTGGAGCTGGAGGACATCCCGGTGGAAGCGGTGGCGAGCGCGGAGGAGGCGCAACGGCGGCTTGCCGGGTCCGGCGGCGCGTCGGGTGGAAGCGGTCCCGCCGTGGTCGTCACCGACATCCGCCTGCCCGGCATGGACGGCCTGGATTTGCTGCGCAGCCTGCACGCCGCCGATCCCGAACGCCCGGTGGTGCTGATGACCGGGCACGGCGACGTCGCCATGGCGGTGCAGGCGATGAAGATGGGCGCGCACGACTTCATCGAAAAGCCCTTCTCCCCCGATTATCTGGTGGAGGTGGTGCGCCGCGCCCTCGACAAACGGCGGCTGACGCTGGAGGTGCGGGAGCTGCGCGACCGCTTGCAGAACCGCCAGAGCATCGACGCCCGTCTGGTCGGCGGCTCCCCGCTGATGGACCGGGTGCGCCGCCTGATCCTCGATCTCGGCAACTCCGCCGCCGATGTGCTGATCCACGGCGAAACCGGCACGGGCAAGGAGCTGACCGCGCGCTGCCTGCACGACGCCAGCCCGCGCCGCACCGGCAATTTCGTCGCCATCAACTGCGGTGGGCTGCCGGAAAGCCTGTTCGACAGCGAGATTTTCGGCCATGAGGCGGGCAGCTTCACCGGGGCCGGCAAGCGCCGCATCGGCAAGGTGGAGCACGCCAACGGCGGCACCCTGTTCCTGGACGAAATCGAAAGCATGCCGATGCCGGTGCAGATCAAGTTTCTGCGCGTGTTGCAGGAACGCTCGCTCGAACGGTTGGGATCCAACACGGCGATCCCGGTGGATTGCCGGGTGGTGGCCGCCACCAAGGTCGATCTGCGGGCGCTGGCCGACCGGGGGCAGTTCCGCGCCGACCTCTATTACCGGCTGAACGTCGCCACCCTGCCCTTGCCGCCGCTGCGCGACCGGCGCGAGGACATTCCCCTGCTGTTCGAACAATTCGCCTTGCAGGCCGCCCTGCGCCATGGCCGTCCGGTGCCGGAACCGGACACCGCCCGCATGGCCCGGCTGATGGCCTATGACTGGCCGGGCAACGTGCGCGAGCTGCGCAACGTCGCCGACCGCTGCGCCCTGGGCATCGAAAGCGGCTTTCCGTCCTTTGGCGACAGCGCGTCCGCCGCGCCGCGCCCGTTGGCCGACGCCGTGGCCGCCTTTGAACGCGCCATGATCGCCGACGCCCTGCGCCGCCACGACCACAGCCTCGCCCGCGCGGCGGAGGAGCTGCAAATCCCGAAAACAACCCTGCACGACAAAATACGCAAGCATGAGTTGTAATTCGGGCGCGCGGTTATCCTATGCCGCAGGAGCCGGACCGGTTGTCCCCCGCTCGATCAAATCCGGCAGCAGCGGCGGCGGCGGCGGCGGGTCCAGGCCATCCAGCCGGGCCAGCAGATAGTCGGCGGCCAAGCGCCCGATTTCGCGGTTGTCGATGTGCAGGGTGGTCAGGGGCGGGGCGACGTGGCGGCTGATCGCCAGATCGTCAAACCCCGTGATCGACAGATCCTCCGGCACCCGCAGGCCCATGGCCTGGGCTTCCAGCACCGCGCCGATGGCCAGATGGTCGTTGCCGCAGATGATCGCCGTCGGGCGCGGACCGGACCGCACCGCCGCCTCCAGCATCGCCCGCAGGCTGCGCCGCCCGAAATCGATGCTCCACGCCCCTTCGAACAGGCGCTGGGGCCGGATCGCCAGCCCCTGTTCGGCCAGCGCCGCCCGAATGCCGCGCAGGCGGGCCTGCACACGGTCGTTGTCGGCGGTCGGCTGGATGATGACGCCGAAATCGCGGTGCCCAAGGTCGAGCAGACGGCGCGTCAGCCGCTCGAACGCCTCCTGGTTGTCAAATCCGACGCACGCGTGCGGGCTGTCGGGCCGGTGGCTGTAGGTGACGACGTAGGGAATGGCGCGGGCGGCGATCACCGCGAACAGGTCGGGCTTGTGCGACTCCCCGACAATCGCCAACCCCTCCACCCCGCGCGCCAACATCGCCTGCACGTCGCTGAAGGCCTGGTCCTGGCTGTAGTTGAAGCAGCTCAACAGCAGGGTGATGCCCCGCTCGGCAAAGGCGGTTTGCATCGCCCCGACCTGGGCGGCGAAAATCTCGTTGTCGAGGGTGGGGATCACCGCGCCGACGATGGAGGTGCGCCGCCGGGCCAGCGCGCTGCCCGCCGCGTGCGGCATCCAGCCCATCGCCCTGGCCGCCGACAACACCCGGTCGCGGATCGCCGGGGCCACCTTTTCCGGGTTGTTGAACACGCGCGAGACGGTCGCGGTCGACACCTCGGCGGCGGCGGCGACATCCACCGCGCGGGGGCGGCGCGGCGGGTTCGGCGCACGCTCGGTCATCAACCCCATCCTTTGCGTCTGCGCGCGAATCCAGCCCCGCGCCCTGCGGCTTCAACCTGTGAAAGCGATTACAGAGCGTGACGATGGACGTCAAGTTCCCTGTTGTGCGAAGCCGGATTGCGGGGTATGTAAGCGCTTACATTTTGCAATGAGGGATGAGCGGATCATCCGCCAATCCCCAAACCCGGTACGTCACAAACCGAAACATCAAGGCCCGGCACGGGCCATTCAGGAGGAACGCGATGCGGAAGACTCTGACCGCCATGGTCGCGGGTGCGCTGTCGGTCGGCGCGCTGCTGGTTGCCAACGTTGGCCACGCCGCCGAAATCGGCACGCACAGCTTCAAGATGGCCAGCGCCGGGGCGGATGGTTCGCCGCTGGTCCTGGGCATGGGCAAATTCGCCGAGATCGTGGCGGCCAAGAGCGGCGGCAAGATGAAGGTCCAGTTGCACCCGAACGGGGCGCTGGGCGGCGACGTTCAGATGATCTCCGCCTTGCAGGGCGGCATCGTGGAAATGACGGTGCTGAACGCCGGTCTGCTGTCGAGCCTGGATCCGAATTTCGTTCTGGTCGATCTGCCCTTCCAGTTCGACACGCCCAAGGAGGCCGACGCGGTGATGGACGGGCCGGTGGGCCGCGCCCTGCTCGACCGCGTGCAACCCAAGGGGCTGGTCGGTCTGGCCTATTGGGAGCTGGGATTCCGCCAGTTGACCAACAGCCGCCGCGCCGTCACCACGGTCGATGACATCGCCGGGCTGAAGATCCGCGTCGTCCAGTCGCCGATCTACATCGAACTGTTCAAGGCGCTGGGGGCCAACGCCGTGCCGCTGCCCTTCCCGGAAGTCTACACCGCGCTGGAAACCAAGACGGTGGACGGGCAGGAAAACCCCGCCCCCAGCATTCTGTCCGCCAAGCTGAACGAGGTTCAAAAGTACCTGACCCTCAGCAACCACATGTACAACCCGCAAGCCGTGCTGGTCAGCGCCAAATTCTGGGCCAAGCTGAACGCCGACGAACGCAAGCTGATCGAAGAGGCCGCGCAGGAGGCCCGCGATTACGAACGCGCCGTGTCGCGCGAACAGGCCGGCAAGGCGGTGGAGGAGCTGAAGGCGCGCGGCATGACCGTGACCACGCTCGCCCCGGCGGAAATCGAGAAGTTCCGCGCCAAAATCCAACCGGTCATCGACAGCTTTTCGCAAAAGGTCGATCCCGCGCTGATGGCCCAGGCCAAGGCCGAGATCGCCAAGGCCCGCGCGGCCCGCTGATCGTTCCCATCCCCCATCCCAACACACGGATTCAGCCGACCATGGCCCAACGCATCGAAGGCATCATCCCGGTGATGCTCACCCCCTTCACCGAGGCCGGAGACATCGACCCGGCGGGTCTGGCGCGGCTGACCGAGTGGTACATCGCCAACGGGGCCGACGCCCTGTTCGCCGTCTGCCAATCCAGCGAAATGCAATTCCTGTCGCTGGACGAACGCGTGGCGCTCGCCCGGTCGGTGATCGCCACCGTCAACGGGCGGGTGCCGGTGGTCGTCTCCGGCCACATCAGCGACGACCTCGACGCGCAGGTCGAGGAGTTGACGGCGATGGCCGCCACCGGCTGCGACGCCCTGGTGCTGGTCACGAACCACCTCGACCCGAAGAATGAGGGGGAGGTGGTGTTCCGCCGCACGCTTGACCATCTGCTGGCCCGGCTGCCCGCCGATCTGCCGCTCGGGCTGTACGAATGCCCGGCCCCCTACCGGCGGCTGCTGTCCGACAGCGAGTTCCGTTATTGCCTGGAGGTCGGGCGCTTCACCCTGCTGAAGGACGTCAGTTGCGATCTGCCGACGGTGACGCGGCGGGTGGCGATGGCGCAGGGCAGCGGTCTGGCCGTCATCAACGCCAACGCGGCGATTGCCCGCGACGCCATGCGGGCGGGGTCGCCGGGCTTCACCGGCGTGTTCACCAACATCCACCCCGACCTGTACCGCTGGATGCGGCTGGAGGGGGCGGATCATCCGGCCCTGTGCGACGAGCTGGCGACCTTCCTGGTGCTGGCGGCGGTGACGGAAGGGTTGGGCTATCCGGCCCTGGCGAAGATCGTCCACCAGCGGCTCGGCACCTTTGACTCCATCCGCTGCCGGGTGATCGATTACGACGTGCGCGAACGCTTCTGGGCGCTCGACGCCGTTCTGGACAAGGTGATGGTCGGAACCGACCAGTTCCGCGCCCGCATCGCCGCTCTGCCCGGCCCGCGCCGGTAACGGGCGCTGCGGATCCAACAACAACGCCCAAGGGAGGAAACGCCATGGCGCGGGTGATCGAAGGCTACGTCGCGGTCCTGAAATTCCTGATGGTGCTGTGTCTGGCGATCATGCTGGTCCTGGTCTTCGGCAACGTCGTGCTGCGCTATGGCTACAACAGCGGCATCACGGTGTCGGAGGAGCTGACCCGGCTGCTGTTCGTGTGGATGACCTTCATGGGCGCGGTGGTGGCGCTGCACCGCAACGGCCATTTGGGCATGGACAGCCTGGTGGCGGCCCTGCCGCGCGCCGGGCGTCTGGCCTGCTTCGTCGTCAGCCATCTCCTGATGATCTACGCCACCGGACTGCTGTTGAGCGGCAGTTGGGAGCAGACGCTCATCAACCTCGACGTGGCGTCCCCGGCGACCGGCCTGTCGATGGGCATTTTCTATGGCTCCGGCGTGCTGTTCGGGGTGCTGGGGTCGGTGATCCTGCTGACCAATCTGGTCCGCGCGGTCACGGGCCGGATGAGCGACGCGCAACTCATCATGGTGACGGAGTCGGAGGAATCGGCGGAGACCGCCCACACCCCACGCTGAGGTTTCATATCTCCTGTCTTCCGCTGCCCTGTCTTCTGTCAACGCCGCGCCGACCAAGGACGCACCCGATGATCGTCACCGTGTTTCTCGGTTCCCTGCTGGGGGCCATGGCGATTGGCATGCCGATCGCCTTTGCGTTGCTGCTGTGCGGCGTGGCCCTGATGGCCCATCTCGACGCTTTCGACGCGCAGATCGTCGCCCAGAACGTCATCAACGGGGCCGACAGCTTCCCGCTGGTCGCCGTGCCCTTCTTCATGCTGGCGGGCGAGGTGATGAACGCCGGGGGCCTGTCCAAGCGGATCGTCGCCGTCGCCATGGCGATGGTCGGCCACATCCGGGGCGGTCTGGGCTATGTCGCCATTCTGGCCGCCTGCATCATGGCCAGCCTCTCCGGCTCGGCGGTGGCCGACGCCGCCGCGCTGACAGCCCTGCTGATGCCGATGATGACGGCCGCCGGGCATGACCCCGCCCGCTCTGGCGGCCTGATCGCGGCGGCGGGCATCATCGCGCCGATCATCCCGCCCAGCATCGGTTTCATCATCTTCGGCGTCATCGCCAACGTGTCGATCACCAAGCTGTTCCTGGCCGGGATCATGCCGGGCCTGATGCTGGGGCTGGCGCTGGTCGCCGCCTGGTGGCTGTCGGTGCGCAAGGAGGATTTGACCCCTCCCCCCCGCGCCACGGCGGCGGAGCTGTTGGCCGCGCTGCGCGACGGCTTTTGGGCGCTGATGCTGCCGGGGATCATCATTTTCGGCCTGAAGTTCGGTGTCTTCACCCCGACGGAGGCGGCGGTCGTCGCGGCGGTCTATTCGCTGTTCGTCGCCATGGTGGTCTACCGCGAGCTGAAACCCGCCCAGCTGTACGATCTGTTCGCGTCAGCCGCCACCACCACCGCCGTGGTGATGTTCCTGGTCGCCGCCGCGATGGTGTCGGCCTGGATGATCACCATCGCCAACCTGCCCGCCCAGGTCGGCGCGCTGCTGTCGCCCTTCATGGACAACCCCACCCTGTTGATGGCGGTCATCATGCTGCTGGTCGTGGTGGTGG
Source organism: Azospirillum griseum (assembly GCF_003966125.1). Classification (GTDB taxonomy): domain Bacteria; phylum Pseudomonadota; class Alphaproteobacteria; order Azospirillales; family Azospirillaceae; genus Azospirillum; species Azospirillum griseum. The sequence goes on along the minus strand of NZ_RXMA01000030.1, from coordinate 21,901 downwards.
GAACAGCGATGGACATGGCCCCGACCATCCTGATCCTGACCCCGGTTCTGATGCCGGTCATCAAGCAGGCCGGAATCGATCCGGTCTATTTCGGCGTGCTGTTCATCATCAACAACGCCATCGGCCTCATCACCCCGCCGGTCGGCACGGTGCTGAACGTCGTCGCCGGGGTGGGGAAACTCAGCATGGGCAGCGTCATCCGGGGCGTCTGGCCCTTCATGGTGGCGCAACTGATCGTGTTGGCCCTGCTGGTGCTGTTCCCATCGCTTGTCACCGTTCCGGCCCGCTGGTTCGCCGGGTGAGAGTTGCAGCGACGGCGGCTTTCCGGCCGCCGTCGCCCTTCCCGTTCAGATCACAAAATCGCTCTGCCCGATCTGGCGCGCGCTGTGGGCGAGCGCCAGACCTTGCAGGACCCCGGTCACATCGTCCGCCGCCGCCGGACGGCCGAAATGATAGCCCTGGACCAGATCGCAGCCGTTGCGGGTCAGCCACGCGTGCTGTTCGGCGGTTTCCACCCCTTCGGCCACCAGCAGCATGTTCAGGCTCTGCCCCAAGGCGATGATCGCCCGCGCGATGGCCTGCCCGCCGGTGTTGGATGCCTGCCCATCGGTGAGGTTGCGGGTGAAGGAGCCATCCATCTTCAGGATGTCGAACGGCAGGCTGTTGAGGTAGCTGAGGCTGGAATAGCCGGTGCCGAAATCGTCCAGCGCCAGCCGGATGCCCAACCGCTTCAGCGACGCCAAAACCCGGCGGCTCAGCGCCATGTCCTCGATCAGCAGCCCTTCGGTGATTTCCAGCACCAGACGGGAGGGATCCAGGCCGCTGCGGTCCAGCACCCCGCGCACATGCTCGACCAGCTCCGGGTCGCGCAGTTGGCGGGGAGACAGGTTGACGGCGATCTCGATCGGCGGCTGCCCGGCCAACTCCCAGGCGCGGGCCTGACGGCAGGCGGTGTCCAGCACCCAGCGGCCAATCGCCACGATCAGCCCACTTTCCTCGGTCAAGGGAATGAAGGTGGCGGGGGAAACGAGGCCGAACGCCTCGCTGCGCCAGCGCAACAGCGCCTCCACCCCCACCGGGCGGCCTGATCCGGCCTCCACCAACGGCTGATAATGCAAAAAGAACTGGCCGCGCTCCAACGCCTGGGCCAACTGCGCCTTCATCGCCAACCGCTCCGCCGCCGCCGCCGTCATCGCCGCGTCGTAGAATTGCAGGGCGTTGCGGCCCTGCTCCTTGGCGTGCTGCATCGCCATGTCGGCTTTGCGCAACAGATCGTCGATGGCGTCGGCGTCGTCGGGAAACAGCACGCCCCCAACACTGGCCGACAGGCTGTAGCTGTCGCCCGCCAGCGGAAAGGGGTCGGCCAACGCCCGCTGCACCCGCGCGGCCAACACCGCCAGCTCCTCCCGCTCCCCCGGATCCTCGATCAAGGCGGTGAACTCGTCTCCGCCAAAGCGCGCCACGAAAACAGAGGGCGGCAGGGCGTCGCGGATGCGGCGGGCGATGGCGACCAACAGATCGTCGCCCAACTCGTGGCCAAGGCTGTCGTTGATCTCCTTGAAGCGGTCGAAATCCAGGAACAGCACCGCCAGCCGACGCCCGGCCCCGCGCGCCGCCGTGATCGCGCGCTCCAGCCGCTGGCGGAACTGGAAGCGGTTGGGCAGGCCGGTCAAGGCGTCGAACTGCGCCAGATAGGCCATGCGGTCTTCGGTGGCCTTGATGTGGGTGATGTCGCGGAAAACCAGAACACCGCCAACGATCCGGCCATTGGTTTCCAGCAGCGGGCGGGCGTTGACGCGGATCCAGGCACCGGGCCGCGCCCCCTCTTCCTCCGTCCCCTCCGCCCCCCGGTCCAGGAACAGGCTTTGCCGCTCGATGCTGTCGCCCCGGATGGCGCGGGTCATCGGGCGCAAGGCGGGCGGGCACGGCGTGATCTGATCGTCCAGGCGAAAGGACGGGCCAAAGCGTTCGTCAAAGGCCACGCCGTGCAGCGGGCCGAACACCGCCTCCGCCGCCGGGTTGGCGGTGATGATCCGCCCGTCAAGATCGGCGACGCACACCCCTTCGGCCATGTTGTCCAGAACCAGCCGCAGCACCTGCGCAGGGCTGCCGCCCGACGCGGGCGCGCGCAGGCTCGGGGAGCTGACAGACGGATCCCCGGCATGGCGCTGTGGGGCATGGGACATGACATGATCTCCAATCCAGATTCACCGGACAGAGATATTGTTATCTTACTTGTGTATAATAATTATATCACAAAATTTTCTCGCAAATCCTATTGGTCGCGGTGTTCGCCAGCGGTCACGGCGGCCCAAAAGGCTTCAACGGTCGGTGATTGGCGATGGCGCGGGCGGATCAGGTGGATTTCGACCCCGATGGTGAAACGCCCGTCCCCGGCCTCCACCAGACGCCCGGCGGTCAGATCATCCTCGGCCAGGGTTCTGGGCAACCACGCCACCCCATCGCCCTGGCGCGCCATGGTCAACAGCGTGGCCGCCAACTGCGCCGTCAGCGCGTTGTGCGCCGTCAGGGTCAGGCCGTTGCGTCCCAAGGTGGCGGCGACGATGCGGCCCAGCGCCGATTGCGGGCGGTAGGACAGCAGGCGCGGCGGCGCCGACGGATCGCCGGGCAGCGGCCAGCGCGGGCTACCATCCGCCAGCGGGGCGCAAAGCGGCACCAACGCGTCCTGGCCAACGATGGCGCTGATGAAATGGCGCGTGTCCAGCCGGGGCATGGCGTCGCGGTGGCTGTGGCACAACAGGAAATCCGCCGCGCCGCGCGCCATCAACTGTTCGCACGCCTCCATCGTGTCGGAAATCAGGTTGAGCGGGCCGAGGCTGGCAAAGCGCGCGTGCCCCCGGATCCAATCGGGAAAGAAGACAAAGGACAAGGCGTGGGTGGCGGCGATGGTGATGGCCGACGCCTCCCGCCCGGCCACCGCGCGGGTGTCCTGGCGCAGGCGATGGACGCGGCGGGACACATCCTCCGCATGGGCGCGCAGGAAATCACCGGCGGGCGTCAGCGTGGTTCCCTGCGGGGAGCGGGCGAACAGGCGCGTTCCCATCCACTCCTCCAACGCCTGGATGCGGCGGCTGAAGGCCGGTTGGGTCACGTTGCGGGTTTCCGCCGCCCGCGCGAACGTCTTGTGTTCGGCCAGCGCCAGAAAATCATCCAGCCAGTTCAGATCCATCCCTGCACAAACCCGCCCCAGTTCCACGTCATTGGTGATGCCGATCCTGCATGACGAACCACGGTCTTGGCATTGGGCCGCCGCCGCCCCGCCGCTTATACGTCAAGCCGACCGGACAACGAAGCCGCAGCGGCCCCAAACAGGAGATGCCCCATGAGAATCGTCGAGATCCGCGAAACCACCGCCCCGATCGCCTCGGCCATCGCCAACGCCTACATCGATTTTTCCAAGATGACGCTGTCGCTGGTCGCCGTGGTGACGGATGTGGTGCGCGACGGCCGCCGGGTCATCGGCTATGGCTTCAACTCCAACGGGCGCTACGGCCAGGGCGGCTTGATCCGCGAGCGTTTCGCCCCCCGCATTCTGGAGGCCGCGCCGGACAGCCTGCTCGACGACAGCGGCACCAACCTGGATCCCGACCGGATTTGGGCGGCGATGATGAAGAACGAGAAGCCCGGCGGCCATGGCGAACGCTCCGTCGCCGTCGGGACCATCGACATGGCGGTGTGGGATGCGGTGGCGAAGATCGCCGGGGAACCGCTGTTCCGCCTGCTGGCCAAACGCCATGGCCGCGAGGCCAACCCCAAGGTCTTCGTCTACGCCGCCGGCGGCTATTACTACCCCGGAAAGGGGCTGGACGCGCTGCGGGGCGAGATGCGCAGCTACCTGGATCGCGGCTACACCGTGGTCAAGATGAAGATCGGCAACGGCATCGCCGAAGACCAGCCGCGCATCGAAGCGGTGCTGACGGAGCTGGACGGCAAGGCGCAACTGGCCGTGGACGCCAACGGGCGGCTGACACTGGAACAGGGCATCGCCTACGCCAAGATGCTGCGCGACTACCCGCTCTTCTGGTACGAGGAGGTTGGCGACCCGCTGGATTACGCCCTGCAAGCCGCGCTGGCGGAGTTCTATCCGGGACCGATGGCCACCGGTGAAAATCTGTTCAGCCATCAGGACGCCCGCAACCTGCTGCGTTACGGCGGCATGCGCCCGGATCGCGATTGGCTCCAGTTCGATTGCGCCCTGTCCTATGGCCTGTGCGAGTATCAACGGACGCTGGAGGTGTTGAAGACCGCCGGATGGTCGCCCAGCCGCTGCATCCCGCACGGCGGTCATCAGATGTCGCTGAACATCGCCGCCGGTCTGGGGCTGGGCGGCAACGAAAGCTACCCGGACCTGTTCCAACCCTTCGGCGGCTTCCCCGACGGCGTGCGGGTGGAGCACGGTCACATCGTCATGCCCGATCTGCCCGGCATCGGCTTTGAAGGCAAATCCGACCTCATCACGGTCATGCGCGATCTTGCCACGTAAAGCAGCCTGAGACGGGCGACGGCGGGAACGCTCCCTCCCCTCACAAGGCCGCCGGATCGAACAGGCCGCGCAGGTGCGCCGCCAGCGCCTGTTTCTGATAGGGTTTCGGGATGAAGCGCAGGTCGGGCGGCAGGGACGCGCTTTTGACCAGAAAATCCCGCGCGTAGCCCGAACAGAACAGAACATGCAGGCCCGGATGGCGGGCGGTTGCGGCGGCGGCCAGTTCGGGTCCGTTCATGCCGCCGTTCAGCATCACGTCGGTGAACAGAACATCCACCGGCTCGCGCGCCAGCAACGCCAACGCGGCGTCCGCCGAAGCCGCCGCCAGCGCGCGATAGCCAAGGCCGGTCAGCAGGTCCACGGCGGTCGCCCGCACCGCCGGGTCATCCTCCACCACCAGGACGCAGCGTTGCGGCCCGGCGGATGGCAGGATGCGTTCGGCCAGCGGAATGGGGATTTCGGACGGCGGGGCAACGGGAAAGCGCATGGCGACCGTGGTCCCCTGCCCAACCTCGCTGGTGATGTCCACCGTGCCACCCGATTGGCGGACGAAGCCATAGACCATCGACAGACCCAAGCCACTGCCCCGGCCAAAGCGCTTGGTGGTGAAAAAAGGTTCGAAGACCCGCGACAGCACGGCGGGTGGCATGCCGCCACCGGTGTCGATCACCGACAGGACAACCCGGTCCGCCACCACCTCCTCGCTCCGACGCTCCGCACGGGTGGCGATGGTGATGGTCCCGCCCCCCTCGCCCATCGCGTCGCGGGCGTTGACCACCAGATTGAGCAGCGCGTTTTCCAACTGACCGGGATCGACCAGGGCGAGGGGAAGCCCCGGCGTCAGCGCCGGGACCAACGTCACACCCGTACCCAAACCATAGCTCAGCAGATCCAGCATCCCCTCGACCATCTCGTTCACATCGACGGTTTGCGGCTGCAAGGCCTGTTGCCGGGAAAAGGCCAACAGGCGTTGGATCGTCGTCGCCCCCCGTTCGGCGGCATCAAGCGCCCGCAAAGCGCGTGGCCGCACCTCATCCGGGTTGCTGGGATCATCGTGGATCATCTGCAGGTTGCCGATGATCGGGGCGAGCAGATTGTTGAAGTCATGCGCGATGCCGCCGGTCAGCTGGCCGACCGCCTCCATCTTCTGCGCCTGACGCAACCGGCGTTCGATGTCGCGCCGTTCGGTCAGGTCGGAATAGGTGGTGATGAAGCCGCCGGACGGCATCGGGCTGCTGTGCAGCTCCACCACACGGTCATCGGCAAAATGATGCTCCCAGCGCACAGGTTGGGCGGCGCGCAGACGGGTCAGCGCCGCCGGATCGACGCGCCGACCGTCGATCATGCGGATCGTCACCCCGCGCGCCAGGAGGTTGCGCTGCAGATCGGCCAGGCTGCAACCGGCCACATCCTGCGGCGTGAAACCGTTCAGATCCAGAAAGCGCGGATTCCAGGCAACCAGCTGGCCGTTCTGGTCGAACACCGACAAGCCGTCGTTCATGTTGTTGAAGATCGCCGTCAGCATGCGGGAATTCTCCCCCAACTGGCGGGCCAGATCGTCGCGTTCGAAGACGTTGGTTTTGAACACGTTGAAGGCCCGGGCCAGATCGCCGATCTCGTCATGCCGGTCGGTGGCGGGAACGCTGACCTGCCGATCCCCACCCGCCAAGGCAGACATCGCCCGCGTCACCGCCCGCAGATTGGCCGCCACGTCGCGCACCACATACAGCGCCGCCCCCAGCGCAGCCAGCGCGCACAGGACACCCAGCACCAGAATGCTGGCCTGCCCCGACGCGAGCGCGCGTGACGTGGCGTCCGCCCGTTGCCGCGTCGCCGCCTGCATCGCCGCCGTCACCCGGTCCACATCCTGTGTCATCTGCACGGCGAGTGTGTTGGCCGCCGCAACCAGGAAATGCATGCGCTGTTCGATGCCCATCAGACGGCTGCGGGCGTCGGCGGCCCGGCTCTGACGTTCCAGAAGCGCCAGCAACTCCACCAGTTCGGGCAGCGCGCGCCCATCCTGTTGGGCAGCGCGGCGCAGACGAAGCAAATCGGCTTCGAATCCCTCCCGTCGCCGCGCCAGCTCCGCCTGATCCTCCGCCGCCAGCATGGCGGCCACCCAATCGCGCAGGCGGTCGGCCAAACGCAGGGTGCGCGGATCGGGCGCACCATCCACCCGACGGAACGCCGCCTCGGCCAACGCGTCGCCCAAGGCCCGCTGGCGTTCCAGCCCGCTGCGGATGTCCATCACCTCGATCCGCGTGTCGATGGCCTCACCGGTGGCGTCCACCAGACTCCGCAGCGTGCCGTCCAAACGCCCGGCCAACCGGACCAGCGGCGGCACGCGCGACGGCACATGGGGCCGATCCAACTCCAGACCCGGCAAGCGGTCCGGCAATTGGCGCACCAGCGTGGTCAGGTCGATCAAGCGCTGCTCCAGGCGGCTGCGCTCCGCGTCCAGCGCCGGGGTCGAGGTGATGGCGGCGATGAAGGGGGCACGGGCGGCCAAGCCGCTGCTGCGTTCGGACAGGCGCAGCGCCAGCGCGATCTCGCCCAACCCATCATTCTGCAAGGACACCAGCGCGCGTTCGGTTTCGCCGAAACCGAACCAGCCAACCCCGCCGACCGCCGTGGTGAGGAGGACCATCACCCCGAAGGCCGCCACCAACCGCCCACGCACGCTGGCGGGCGACAAGACGCGCCGGACCATGGCCCCCCATTTCGCAACACTGGCCGGGCGAGGAGTCATGCTGTCAATCCCCCGCCTCTTCCCACAGTTTAGGACGCCTTCAGCCCGGTCAGGAAGACCTCAAGCTCCTGCTCCAATTGACCGGACAAGGACAGCATCCGGTCGGCGCTGCCCGCTGCCCTGCCCGCCACGTCCTTGGTCTGGTTGGCTTCGCCGGAGACGCTTTCGATCACCCCCCGGATGCAATCGGCGTTGTCGGCCGCCAACCCGACGCTGCGCGCGATGTCCGCCGTGGACGCCCCCTGCTGCTCCACCGCCGCCGCGATGGCGGCGGTGGTCTTGTCGACCTCGTCCACCGTCAGGGAAATCGCTTCCAACGCCGTGCGGGTGTCGATGGCCGCGCGCTGGATGGCAACGATCTGCGCGGTGATGTCCTCCGTCGCCTGGGCGGTCTGCCCGGCCAGCGCCTTGACCTCGCTGGCAACAACGGCAAACCCGCGCCCAGCTTCGCCCGCACGCGCCGCCTCGATGGTGGCGTTCAACGCCAGCAGATTGGTTTGGGCGGCCACCGCGCTGATGACGTTGCTGACGTCGGCGATGCGCTCCACACACCGCTGCAGCACACCGAGTTGCCGGGTCGTCTGCTCAGACCCCTGAACCGCGCGGCGGGTGACGCTGGACGAGATGGTGATCTGTTGCCCGATCATGGCGATGGAGCGCGACAGCTCATCGGCGGCGGCCGCCACGGTCTGGAAATTCTCGTTGGCGCTGCGGGTGGCGACCAGCGCATCGGCCAATTGGCTGGAGGTGCGCAGGGCGGTGTCGGACAGGCCGCGCGCCACCAGGCTCACCTCCTCCGCCCCGCCCTTCACCTCGCCCACCACCCGGTCCACGGTGGCCTGGAAGGAGTGGGCCAAGGACTCCCGTTCGCGCCGCCGATCCAGCGACTGGCGCTGCCGCAGCGCTTCGGTTTCCGCGCGGGCCTGCTCCATGGCGATGGCGTTGTCGCGGAACACAGTCAAGGCTCCGGCCATCACCGCGATCTCGTCGCGCCCACCGCTGGGAATCTCCGCCAACAGGTCGCCGGTGGCGATGCGGTCCATCGCCCCGGTCAAACGCTCCAACCGCCGGGCCAGATTGCGGCGGACGTAGAACCAGGCGATCAACAGCCCGACCAGGGCGCTGGCCCCGGTGGTGATGGCCAACAGGCGGTTGCCCTGGTCGATGGCCCCCTGCGCGCCGATGGCCGACTCAGTGGCCTCCGCTTTCGCCCGTTCCACCACGGCGGCCACGGCGGCGCTGAAATCGGCGGCCAGACCACGGTTGACTTCCAGCAACTCCACCACCGTCTTGCCGGCAGAGAATCCGGCCTGCTGAATGGCAAACACCCCGTCTTTGCCAGTCCCGAGGGCGACCAACGCATCGAACGATCCGCCCGACGACGGTGTGGTTGGGGTCAACGCCTTGTCGAAACGCCCCTTCCAATCGCGCAAATCGCGCGGGTCGTCCACCGACAGGGCGGTGCTGAGAATGCCGTGCAGCCGATTGGCCTGGGCCAACAGGGCCGGATCGCCCGCCAGCTTGGCGTAGGCCGCATCCAACTGGCGCTGAAGCGCGCCATGGCGCGACAGCGTCGCCAGCCGGGCTTCGACCGCCGCGTTCAGGCGGTCAAGATTCTCCACCAGCGCCGCCGCCGGAGCCTGGATCGTCGCCAGATCGACCCCGGCCTGCCGCAACGCGTCGATCGCCGCACGCAGGGCTTGAACGCGGGTGTCCAACTCCGCCGCCGCCACCCCACGCTCCATCTGGGTGCGGACGTTGGCCAGCGGCGGAGCGGCGGCGGCCAGTTGCGCGCTCTGTTCGGACAGACGCAGGGCCAGCTCCACCACCGGCAACCCGACCGACATGATGCGGTCCATGCCGCGCGCCACACCGCCGAAGGCGTACAGGGCGATGCCGCCCGCCACGAAGGTCATCGCCACGACCACGGCGATCGCCGCGCTCAAACGGAACCGGATGCCAAAGCGGATTCCCCGGTACGCGGCGTGATCGGCCCCAATGCTCCCCTGTGCGCTGTTCCCCAGTGCGCTGTTCCCCTGTGCCATGGCTGTCGTCCCCGTTGGGTGTGGAGTCGCGGTTGCTGCGGTGCGTCGGAACGGGTCGCGCCGGTCAGCGCGGGACCACCATCACCCCATCGTCGGCGAAGCGGGCCGTCACCGTGGTTCCCGCCGGAACCGGGTTGACGACGTTGGTGTCGATGGCGAACAGGTCGCCCAGCGCGCTGGTCAACCCATATTCCATGTGGGAGCCGAGATAGGTGGCCTTGCGCACCGTCACCGGGACGCCGTTGCCGGTCCCGACCTCGGCCCGCAGGCGGATGGCGTTGGGGCGCACCGCCAACAGCACCCCGCCCAACGGCAGATCGGCGGCCACATCGGCGTCCGGGACCGGCAGCACGGCGTGGCCAACGCGGACAGCCGCCACGCCATCGCCACGCCCGATCAACTCCGCCTCGATCAGGTTGGCACCGCCGATGAAGTCGGCGACAAAGCGGTCGCGGGGCCGCCGGTAGAGATCGGTCGGCGAGCCGATCTGAGCGATCACCGAGCGATTCATCACGATGATCCGGTCGGACACCGCCAGCGCCTCTTCCTGGTCGTGCGTGACATAGACGGAGGTCAGGCCCAATGTCTGCTGCAAATCGCGGATGTCGTCGCGCATCTTGCGGCGCAGCTTGGCGTCCAGGTTGGACAGCGGTTCGTCGAACAGCAGCACCTCGGGTTCCAGCACCAGGGCGCGGGCCACGGCCACGCGCTGCTGCTGCCCGCCCGACAATTCGCTGGGCAGCCGTTGGCCATAGCCCGACAACCCGACCAGATCCAACCCGGCGGCGGCCTTCTCCGCCGCGTCCGTCTTGCGCATCCCACCGACCACCAGCCCATAGGCAACGTTCTCCGCCACCGTCATGTGCGGGAACAGGGCGTAGGACTGGAACACCATGGTGACGTTGCGGTCGGTGGCGGGCAGGCGGGTCACGTCCTTGCCGCCGATCAGGATGGTCCCGGAGGACGCCATCTCCAACCCGGCGATCATGCGCAGCGTGGTGGTCTTGCCGCAACCCGACGGCCCCAGCAGGGTGACGAGATCCCCCGCCCGGATGCTGAAGCTGACATCGTTGACGGCAACGGCCTGGCCGTAACGGCGGGTGACGTTGCGGAACTCCACACCGCTGGCGTTGGTGGCGATGCTCATACCGGTTTCTCCTGCAAGGCAAGGCGGTCGGTCGTGCGGCGGCCGATGCGGCGCTCCCCGACCACGAGTTGAATGAGGGCGATGACCGCGCCCATCAGGACGATCAGGGCCGAGCTGTAGGCGATGGCGAGGCCGAAATCCCCCTGCTCGACCCGCCCGACGATGTAGGCGGTGGCCAGTTCATGCTCCGGGCTGACCAGGAAGATCACCGCGCTGATGGAGGTGATGGCGCGGACGAAGCTGTAGACCAGCGAGGCGACGATCGCCGGGCGCAGCAACGGCAGGATCACCCGGCGGATGGTTTGCAGGTTGCCAGCTCCCAGGGTCAGCGAGCTTTCGTCCAGGCTGCGGTCGATCTGCGACATCGCCGCCACCCCGGCGCGGATGCTGACCGGCATGTTGCGGAAAACGATGCACAAAATCAGGATCGCCATCGTCCCCGTCAGTTCGACCGGTGGCTGGTTGAAGGCCAGGATGTAGCTGACGCCGATCACCGTGCCGGGAATGGCGAAGCTCAGCATCGTGAAAAACTCGAACGCGCTTTGCCCGGCGAAACGCTGGCGCACCAGCAGATAGGCGGTCATCAGGCCGACAGCCGCCGTCAGCGGGGCCGACAGCCCGGCCACCTGGATGGTGGTGAACAGCGAATCCCACGCCCGCCCGGCCCAGATCAGCCCATGCTCGCCCCAGGTCAGATCAAAGGCGTTGCGGTAGTGGCGCAGGGTCAGGCTGTTGTTGCGCCCCCAATTCTCGGTGAAGCCGCCGAACAGCACCATGCCATACAGGATGAAGGTGAAGACCGCCCACGGAAGCGCGGTGGCGAAGGCGGCGACCCGCACCCCGGTCGGCAGCGCCGGCGGCACGCCGTTGTCGCCCTTGCCGCTGACGGTGGCGTAGGATTTCGTGCCAAGCCACCGGCGTTGCAGCCAGAAGGCCCCCAGGCACAGGCCCAGCAGGATGATGCCCAACGCCGCCGCGCGCCCCGGATCGTTCTGCGCGCCGACCACGGCGAAATAGATCTTGGTGGACAGAACGTCGTAATTGCCGCCCAGGATCAGGGGGTTGCCGAAATCGGCCAGGCTTTCGATGAAGCCGATCAGAAAGGCGTTGGCCACACCGGGCCGCATCATCGGCCACGTCACCGTGCGGAACGTCACCCACAGGCTGGCGCGCAGCGTCTGGGCGGCCTCCTCCAGCGACGGGCCGATGCCCTGGACCACCCCGATCATCACCAGAAAGGCGATGGGGGTGAAGGCCAGCGTCTGGGTCAGCAACACCCCCGGCAGGCCGTAGATCCAGCGCGACGGCGGGATGCCGAACCAATCGGCCAGGGCCAGCGTCACCGTGCCGGTGCGCCCGAACAGCAGGATCACCGCCAGCGAGATGACAAAGGGCGGGGTGATGATCGGCAGCACCGTCAGCATCCGCAACAGCCCCTTGGCGCGGAAGCCGGTGCGCACCGCCACCAGGGCGAAGGCCAGGCCCAGCAGCGTGGTGAGAAGCCCGGTCATGGTGGCGAGGAACACGCTGTTCCACACCACGCCACAGCTGCGGTTTTCATACAGGCAGTTCAGCCGCCAGATGTCCGGTGCGGTCAACCGCGTCCACAGGGCCAGCGGGGAAAAACCGCCCGCCCCGCTGTCCCCGGCGCTGCTCAGGACAAAACCGACCGGCAGGAACACGAACAGGGCGATGGACAACAGCACCAGCCCGATGGCCCCGGCGGTGAAGCGGTCGCCCTTCATGCAACCCAGCCCGGCAAATCCACCGGTCGTCTGGAACAGAAAGGCCGTCATGGTCAGCGCGGCCCCCAGGCCAAAGGCTCCCTGCCCCTGCGGCAGCGGGCCGAACAGCGCCGCCAGCCCAGGCCAATTCCAGCCGTTCAAGCCGATGGCGAAGCCCTGGACAACGGTCCAGAGCAGACCAGCCGCCCCACCCACCAGCAACAGCCACGGGTGCAGCGAATGATGGCGGGGCAGCGCCACAGCCCCCACCCCGGCCACCAGCGGGGCCAGCAGCGGCAACAGCCACCAGCGGCCGTTGGCAAGCCCATCGATCAAAGCGGATCCCGCCAGCCCCGCCCCCGGCGGGTTGACGGAAAGTTGAGTCGCGGCGCTGGAAAACCAGGGCAGCAGGGCAAAGCCCACCCACCCCAGCACCACCCAGAGTGCCGAGCTGTGACGCATCACATCACCTGTGCGTTGGAGCCGAGGAGGTTACTTTCCGGCGGACTTGATTTCGGAATCCCAACGCGACAGCAGGCGCTTGCGCTCCTCGGCGGTCCCGTATTTCTGGAAATTGTAGTCGATGAAACGAATGTCTTCGAAATTCGGCGCTTCCGGCGGGGTCGGGGCCTTCTTGTTGGATGGCACCTGGAATTGCTTGGCCTGCGCGCCGGTCGCCTGCCCCTCGGGGCTGAGGGCGAACTCGTAGAACGCCTTGGCGGCGTCGAGCTTGCGGGTTCCCTTGATGATGCTGACCGAACCGATCTCGTAACCGGTCCCCTCGCACGGGGTGCTCACATCCACCGGAAAGCCGTTGACCTTCTGGTTGATCCCATCGTGGGTGAAGATGACGCCGACCAGCGTTTCGCCGCGCGACACGGCGGACGCCGGAGCGCTGCCGGATTTGGTGTATTGATTGACGTTGTCGTTCAGCTTTTTCAAATACTCAAAGGCCCCATCCTCGCCGAAAATCTGCACCAGGGTGGCAAGCGCGGTGTAGGCGGTCCCCGATGCGTTGGGGTTGGCGATCTGAACCTCGTCCTTGAATTCCGGGCGCAGCAGATCGGCCCAGCATTTCGGCGGCTCGATCTTGCGCTTGGCCAGCATCTCCACATTGTAGACAAAGCCGAGCGCACCGGCGTAGATGCCGACGCTGCGGCCCTTCGATTGGCGGTGCTGGCTCAAGGCCCAAGGCTGGAGATCCTTGGCGTATTGGCTGTCCTGGGGTTGGGTCAGCCCTTCTTCAGCCGCCTGCAGATGCGGATCGCCAGGGCCGCCCCACCAGACATCGGTCTTGGGATTCGCGGCCTCGGCGCGAAGCTGGGCCAGGGCCTCGCCCGCGCTTTTGCGGCTCATCGCCACCGGAATGCCCGATTTCTTTTCAAAGGCAACGGCGATGGCCTTGCACCATTCCTCTTGCACGCCGCACAGAACGGTCAAACGCTCCTGCGCGCTCGCCGGGGATGCGGCCAACGCCACCAGCGCCACCAAACCGGCCCCAAAACGCCCGGTCCAACCTGTCACCACGCCGCTCATCGACGTTCCTCCTGATGCTTGCGTTTCTTCGCGCCGGTCTGGCCGGGCGGTGACGACAGGGATAGCAGCGCCACATAAACCGGGCATGTCATGGGGAGGCGGATTGTTTGTAACAGTGTTAACTTGGGTTGAACCGCCTCACCCGCCAAAGGCCTCAACCGCGCAATCAAAAATATAGCCAAGCCCGCGTTCGGTGCGGATCAGCCAGGGTTGTTGCGGGTTGCTCTCGATCTTGCGACGCAGGCGCAGGATCAGCACATCGATGGTGCGGTCGAACACGTCGTCGCGGTCGTGATGGGTCAGGTCGAGAATCTGGTTGCGGCTCAACACCCGGCCATGGGCGCGGACCAGCGCCAGCAACAAATCGAACTCCGCCACCGTCAGCGTCACCGGCCGCCCCATCGGATCGGTCAGCTTGCGCCCGTCGGTGTCGAGCGTGAAGCCGGCAAAGCGATAACCCCGCTTGGGGCTGGCGGCGGCGGGGGCCGTCATCTCCCGCATCGTCCGGCGCAACACCGCCTTGACCCGCGCCACAAACTCCCGATTGTGAAACGGCTTGACGATGTAGTCGTCAGCCCCGACCTCCAACCCCATCACCCGGTCGATGTCCCCGGCCCGCCCGGTCAGCATGATGATCGGCGTGCCGCTGGTCGCGGAAATCTGCGCCGACAGGGCGATGCCATCGCGGTCCGGCAGCTTCAGATCCAGCACGATCAGATCAAGCCGCATGGCCTCCAGCGTCGACAGCAAGGACGCTGCGTCCGCGCAACAGACCGGCTCGTAGCCCTCCTCCGTCAGCAGATCCGCCACGGTCTGCCGCACCGCCGGGTCGTCATCAACGACAGCGATCTTCAGGCGACGGTCGTCACGGGAAAGCATGGATGCGCACGCCCTGAACAGAGGAGACGCGCCATTTGCCCGCCATCCGGTCACGCCGTCAAGCCGGGCTGTCGCGCATCGCGTCCCTTCTACACCGTCGCCGCGCAGCGGGCGTCCATTGCGGCCACGGCCTGAGTGAAGATGGACTGGGCGGTGGCGGCCAGGGCTTGCGCCTCCGGGCGGCGACCTTCACGCACCCCGTCTTCGATGGCACGCATCACACCGACGAAGCCGGTCAGACCGAAATGGCTCGCCGCACCGGCCAGACGGTGGGCGATGTCCTCCAGGTCGGCGTCATCGGTGTCGGGATCGGACAGGCGGGGCAAACCGTCCGCCGCCGCCTCCAGCAACAGCCCCCGGATGGTGGCGAAGCGCGCCGGACCGAGAGACTGCACGTATCGGTGCAGGATCTCCGGATTCACCAGCGGATCGGCGGCGGGACCGGTGGCGGGCCGCGCCTCCACCTCCGGTGCGGCGTCGGTGGGATCAGCGGGATCGGCGGCGTTTTCCATCCGTCGCCCGACCGTGTTGGACAACAGATGCATCAGCCGTTCCGGGAAGATCGGCTTTTCGATCACTGCGTCGATCCCGGCGGCCAGATAGCGCGCGCGGTCGGCGGCGAAGACGTTGGCCGTCACCGCGACGATGGGGACCAAGGCGTGCGCCTCGTCCGGCAGCGCACGGATGCGGCGGGCCACCTCCGGCCCGTCGATGTCGGGCAGGCGAATGTCGAGCAGCACGGCGTCGAACCGCCGCCGCGCCGCCAGCTCCAGCCCCTTTTCCCCGGTTTCGGCGATGGTGATGCGGTGCCCGGCGTCCGACAGCAGGCCCATCGCCACCTCGCGGTTGATGGCGTCGTCCTCCACCAGCAGCAGGGCGAGCGAACGGACCATATGCACCGGCAACAGCCGCCCCGGCGCGGTCGGCAGGGCCGGGTTGTCCACCCGAACCAGCGGGACGGCGACGGTGAACAGGCTGCCCAGCCCGACGACGCTGTCCACGGTCACAGTCCCCTGCATGGCGTCGAGCAGATGGCGGACGATGGCCAGCCCCAGACCGCTGCCGCCGAAGCGGCGGGAAATGGTGGGATCGGCCTGCTCCAGCTTTTCAAAAATCGCAGACCGCCGGTCGGCCGGAATGCCGATGCCGGTGTCGCGCACGCTCATCACCAGCGTTTCCCCCCCGGCCCCATCGCAGCCGATGGCCACGCGCAGATCGACCCCGCCGCGTTCGGTGAATTTGATGGCGTTGCCGACCAGATTGACCAGGATTTGCCGCAGCCGCTGGCGGTCCAGAACCACCAGTTCCGGCACCTCCGGCGCGATGTCGAGGTCGAGCGCGATGCCCTTCTCGTTGGCCAGGCTCTCGACCGTCGCCACCACCTCCTCCAGCACCGGCAGGATGGCGCAGGGGGCGGGGTCGAGGTCGAGCTTGCCATCCTCGATCTTGCGCAGATCCAGGATGTCGTTCACCTGATCAAGCAGCCCATGGCCGCAGCGCATGATCGACACCGCGTAGCGCCGTTCCCCCGGATCCAAACGCCCGGTCAGCAGCAGGCGGCACAGCCCAAGGATGCCGTTCAGCGGCGTGCGCATCTCGTGGCTGACGGTGGCGAGGAACTCGGTCTTGGCGGCGTCGGCGCGCTCCGCCCGCTCCTTGGCCTGCCGCAGCTCCTCGCGGGCGCGGCGCGACGCGGTGATGTCGTTGGCGATGCAGATGATGTGGCAGCGCCCATCGCCCGACCATTCGAACGGGTGGCGTTGCAGGGCGAACACCGCCGTGTCGCCGTCGCGCGTCAACACCAGCTCCTCCACCCCCAGGGAGCGCAGGGCACCGGGTTCGCCGCCCGCCAGCGCGCGGCCCGTCTCCTCGCCCAGCGCCTCCACCAACGGGCGGTTCTGGATGGTGGACCGGCTGGTCCCGAACGCCTCCTCCGCCGCGCGGTTCCACAGCACCACCCGACCGCTGTCGCCGTCCAGCACGTAGAGCACGCTCGGCACATTGTCGATCACGGCGTCGAGAAAGGCCTGGGTCCGCCGCAGCATCTCTTCCGCCTCGCGGCGGCGGGTGATGTCCACCACCGAACTCAGCAGCACCTCTTCGCCCTGGAACTCGAACGCGATGCCGGACAGCAGGCCCCAGATGGTCCAACCGGATTCCGTCACCAGCTCCGCTTCCACATCCTGGGCCACGCCCGTGTCCAGAACCTGTTGCACGAAGGCGTCGCGCACCGCCGGGGCCGACCAGACGCTGGCGGCGGGGCGTCCCAACAGCGCCTTGGCCTCGCGCGCGCCGAACAGGTCGGCGGCGCGGCGGTTGACGAAGCGGATTTGCCCGTCGTCACGCCCTGAGATCACCAGCGGGACCGGGGCCGCTTCCAACACCGTGCGCAACCACTGTTCGTTCCGTCGCAACGCCTCGCTCTTCACACCGGTTTCGTGGATGTAAAAGCGCAGGGCATGCGCCAACTCCCCGATCTCGTCGGCCCCGCTGGCGGGAATCTCCCCGCTGCCGCCCGCCGTGCGGTCACGGATCGCCTCGCTGACCGCCCACAACCGGGCCAGCACCTTGCGCCGGACATAGAGAAAGGACAGCACCATCCCCACCAGAACCACCCCGACCGAAGCGAAGAACAGGCGGGTGTAGGTGGTGGAAATTTCGATGATCTGCTGGCGGCTGTCCTCCGCCGCGCGGGTTTGTTCCACGAAAATGCCGGTGGTCAGGCCGGTGTTGACCAGCGAAACCTGATTGGCCCGGTCGATCAGCCCCGTCAGTGATTCCGACGCCTGCAACTCCGCCTGTCGTTGGCGGAAGACGGAGCGCTCCCCCTCCACCACCCCACGCATTCCGCCGATCAACCGCTCCGCCCGATCCCGGACCGCATCCGGCAAGGCGGACAGATCGGACAAGGCGGTGATCTGGGCGGAGGCTCCATCCTTCAGCCGGGTCAGGCCAAAACTGCTTTCCGCCTGATGCACCGACGCGGTGAGAAACAGCAGCCGTTCGGCCATCGCCAGCCAGCGTTGGGTCGCGGCATCCGGCAGGGTGCGCAGGGCCGGGTCGGCCAACCCGTCGGCCAACTGCCGCACGTCGCGGTCACGGTCGATCAAACCACGCCGGGCGGTGATGCGGGCGCTCACCCCTCGGTCGATGGCCTCGCGCAGGCGCAAAATCTCGTCGCGCTGCTGCTTCAGACTGGCGATGCGCTGGGCGGGGCGGTTGTCCCCGACATCAAGCTCCGACAGCAGCCGATCATACCCCACCAACTGGTCGGCCAGCCCTTGATTGATCGTTTCGCGCCCCGAATTGTCGCTGGACAGCGCAAGCTGCTCCAGGCTTCGCATGATCCGCTGGTGCTGACGTTCCAGCCGTGCAGCGGCGACAACGGCGGGAAAACGCTCCGACGTCACCCGGGTGATGCCGATGTGCAGGCCATCAAAGGCGACATAGGCCCCCAATCCAATCAGGAGGGCGACAAGACCGTTGAAGGCGAGGGCACCAAACAGCCGCGCCCCGACGCCGATGCGCACCCGACCAACGCCCGCCGGACGTCCAACCGCCTCGTTTGCCATGCCAGAGCCGTGTCCCATGCCGTCGATTGGTCCTGCTGAGTGGTGCGTCGGTGGCCGTTGTTTGTCGAACAGCGCCCTTGTGGTCTTGCTCCGCGCCCGCACCGCCGTATCATGACCGCCATCATAGCGGTCTTGTGGACGACGTCATGGGCTTTGCGGTGTGGCAGTGAAACAGGTCATCAGACAGTGGGGATGCGCCGCGCTGGTGTGGATCGGCGTGTTGGCGAATGGAGCGGCCCTGGCTGCCGATCCACAGCCCCCCTTTCCCGCGCAAGCCAAGGATGACGGCAGCGTCATCAGCGAGATCGAACGGCGTGGGGCCTTGCGCTGCGGCGTGTCCTACAACCCTGGTTTCGCCGCCAACGACAAGGCCGGGCGACCGATTGGCTTCATGGTCGATCTGTGCCGGGCGCTGGCCGCCGCTGTCCTGGGCCGGGCGGACGCGGTGGAGGTTCGCCGCCTGTCCAAGCCGCAGGAGTTCGCCGCGCTCACAGCGGGTGATGTCGATGTGTCCTTCGCGCAAACCTCCTGGACGCTGGCGCGCGACGCGGGCAACCCGGTCGATTTTGGTCCACCGGTGTTTCACGACGAGCAGGGAATTGCCGTTTGGAAACGGCCGGACGGGCGCTCTCCGCTGGAGGTGGGGGACGCAACGATCTGCACCCCCGTGGGTTCCACCTCCTTCGCCAATCTGGACGCCTATCTGGCGCGAAAGGAGCGGCCCGGTTGGACTCTGCGCCCGGTGGCGACCTGGCCCGACGCGCTGCAAGCCTTCATCGGGCGGGAATGCAACGCGTTGTCGACCGACCGTTCCCTGCTGGTCACGGCCTTGCGCGGGTTGGAGGGCAACCGCGATGGGCTGCTCGTGACCACGCCGCCAATCCCCGCCCGCGAAGCGGTGGCTCCGGTCGCGTCGAATCGTGACCGCCTTTGGTTGAGCGCGATCCGCTGGACCATGTTTGCGCTGTTTCTGGCCGAAGACGCGGGCGTGACGGGTGAGAACGCCGGATTTCTTCGCATCACCGGCAACAGCGAGGTGCAACGACTGCTCTCGGGTTTGCCAAACGAGGCGCGCAAGATCGGGCTGCGCCCCGACTGGGCCTATCAGGCCATCGTGCAGGTCGGCAATTACGGCGAAATCTTCGAACGGAACATCGGCAGCCGTTCCCCCTTCGGGTTGGAACGCGGATCCAATCGCCCCTGGACCCAGGGCGGCCTGCTCTTCGCCCCCGTCTTTCAATAGGCCGGTCTTTCAATAGGGACCTGTTCACATCTGTCCACACTTGCCCACGGGCTGTTCATATTTGCTCGCATCCCTGTTCATCCGCGCGGCGGATAGTCGCGCCGCCGGTCCATGGTGGGCGCGGCGCGCGCAGGCAATGGGCTGGACATCCGACGATGAATCGAACCGCTGTGGCCATGAATGAACCGATGTTGGAACCGACCACGCTGGAACCGGGACCGCTGCAACGGCGGATCGACGACACGCTGGGCCGGGTGACGGCGCTGGTGCGCGAGCGGATCGAGCGCGAGGGGGCGGCGACCGTGGAATGGTTCGTCCGCCAGTTCTACGCCAACGTCCCGCCCGCCGATCTGGCCAACACCCCCGACGAGCAGCTCTACGGCGCGGCGCTGGCCATGTGGCAGGCCGCCCGCCGCCGCCCGGCCGGGACCGCGACGGTGCGGGTCTACACCCCGCGCGTGGAGCAGGCCGGATGGCACGCGCAGCGGACCATCGTGGAAATCGTCAACGACGACATGCCCTTCCTGGTCGATTCGGTGACGGCGGAGCTGAACCGCCGGGGCCTGACCGTCCATCTGGTGATTCACCCGGTGCTGCCGATCCTGCGCAACGCGGCGGGCGACATCACCAGCCTGTTCGAACCGGGAACCGACGCGCCGCCGGGCGCCCGCCCGGAATCGCTGATGCATGTGCAGGTCAACCCGGTGGGCGATCCCGCCGCCCAGGAGGCCATCCGCGCCGGGTTGGAGGCGGTCTTGACCGACGTCCGCGCGGCGGTGGAGGATTGGCGGACCATCGGCAGCCGGATCGCCGAATCCGCCACCCTGACCGCCGCCGCCCGCAGCGCCATGCCCGAGGGGGAGGCCGAAGAGGCCGCCGCCTTCCTCGCCTGGATGGACGAGGACAATTTCACCTATCTGGGCGCGCGCGACTACCGCGTGACCGACGGCGACGAACCGGATTTGGAGCTGATCGCGGGCAGCGGGCTGGGCGTGCTGCGCGACGACGGCGTGACGGTGTTCGACGGCCTGCGCCATTCCGCCAGCCTGTCGGCGGAGGTGCGCGATTTCCTGCGCCAACCCCGCCCGCTGCTGGTGACGAAGGCCAACCGTGACTCCACCGTTCACCGGCCGGTCGCGCTGGACGTCGTGCTGATCAAGCGGTTCGACGCCGACGGGCGGATCGTCGGCGAACGGCTGGTCGTCGGCCTGTTCACCGCCACCGCCTACAACGCCAGCCCGCGCGACATCCCGATCCTGCGCCGCAAGGTCGCCCAGGTCGCCGCCCGCGCCGGCTTCGACCCGCTGGGCCATGACGGCAAGGCGCTGCTCAACATTCTGGAAACCTACCCGCGCGACGAGCTGTTCCAGATCCAGCCCGCCGAACTGCACGACATCGCCATCGGCATCCTGCATTTGCAGGAACGCCAGCGTTTGGCCCTGTTCGTCCGCAAGGATCCGTTCGAGCGTTTCATCTCCGCCCTGGTCTTCGTGCCGCGCGACCGTTTCGACACCGATCTGCGCCGGACGATCCAAACCATTCTGGAGGACGCCTATCGGGGCCGTTGCTCGGCCTTCTACACCCAGTTGGGGGACAGCCGTCTGGCCCGGCTGCACATGATCGTCCAGGCCGGTCCCGATGGCCTGCCGCCGGTCGATCTGGCCGCGCTGGAGCAGCGCTTGGTTCTGGCCTCGCGCGGGTGGGCCGACCATCTGCGCAGCGCGCTGATCGACGCGAACGGGGAGGAACGCGGCTTGGCGCTGGCCGCCCGCTACGCCGACGCCTTCCCGGTCGGCTACCGCGATTCGCACAGCGCCGCGCAGGCGGTGTTCGACATCGGGCGGATCGAACAGGCCCTGGCCGGGTCGGGCTTCTCGATCAACCTCGGCCGCCCGCTGGAGGCGGGGGAGGACGAGCTTCACGTCACCATCCACCATGTCGGGCGGCCCATCGCGCTGTCGGACACGCTGCCGATGCTCGAACACATGGATCTGCGGGTCATCACCGAAGAACCGTTCGCCGTCACCCCGCGCGGGGCAAAACATTCGGTGTGGGTGCAGGATTTCACCGTGCGCAGCGCCACCCCCTGGCCCGCCGACGCCGCCGACGCCAAGCGCCATTTCCAGGACGCGTTCGCCGCCGTGTGGTCTGGCCGGATGGAGGATGACGGGTTCAACCGTCTGATCCTGCGGGCGGGTTTGACGGCGCGGGACGTGGTGGTCCTGCGGGCCTACGCGAAGTTCCTGAAGCAGGCGCGCTTTGCCTACGCGCAGGACACGGTGGAGGCCACGCTGGCCAGCCATCCGGAGATCGCCCGCCTGATCGCCCGGCTGTTCGCCGCGCGCTTCGACCCGAAGCTGCGCCAGGGCACGGGCGCGGACGAGGCCCCGATCCTGGAGGCGATCGATTCCGCGCTGGACGCCGTCACCAATCTGGACGACGACCGCATCCTGCGCCGCTTCGTCACGCTGGTGCGCGCCACCCTGCGCACCAACGCCTACC